>NZ_BJMM01000022.1 GCF_006539165.1 Streptomyces cacaoi
CCTAGCACGCCGCCCTCTCAAGGCGGTAGCGCCGGTTCGAATCCGGTCGGGGGTACGGTTCCGGCCCAGGATCCACAGGATCCCAGGGCGCGGTTCCAGGAGAGCCCCCGTTGTGTAGCGGCCTAGCACGCCGCCCTCTCAAGGCGGTAGCGCCGGTTCGAATCCGGTCGGGGGTACTCGATCATGAAGGCCCCGCACTTCCCGGTGCGGGGCCTTCGGCGTTCACGAGACCGTGCCGGACGCCGCACCCTCACCGGCCGGGCACCCGCGTGCGCCGGCCCCGAGTTCACTCCTCGTACGCCGGTACCGCGTGGCGTTCCCGCTGCTTCCCCTCTGCGTCCACGCGGCACGAGTCCGCGGAAATCCCCTGCCCGGGCGGCACTTGACCGTGGCGACGGGTACGTTGCCGCGCCCGGCCGCCAACACCCGCCCGCCCGGGCCGCGTTCGACCGGCGTGCCCCGGCGGGGGAGTGGTGGCGGAACGAGAGCGCCCCGGCCGGGCCCGGCGGGCTCAGCTGGGACGCCGCAGCGCCTCGCTGAGCCGGGCCGCCGCGTCCACGATGGCCTGGGCGTGCATCCGGCCCGGGTGGCGGGTGAGCCGCTCGATGGGGCCGGAGACGGAGACGGCGGCGACGACGCGGTTGGAGGGGCCGCGCACGGGCGCCGAGACGGAGGCCACACCCGGCTCCCGCTCGCCGATGGACTGGGCCCAGCCGCGGCGGCGGACCCCGGAGAGCGCGGTCGCGGTGAACCGGGCGCCCTGTAGGCCGCGGTGCAGCCGCTCGGGCTCCTCCCAGGCCATGAGGATCTGCGCGGCGGAGCCGGCCTTCATCGGCAGCGTGGAGCCGACCGGCACGGTGTCCCGCAGTCCGGACAGCCGCTCCGCCGCGGCCACGCAGATGCGCATGTCGCCCTGCCGCCGGTAGAGCTGTGCGCTCTCGCCCGTCACGTCCCGTAGGTGGGTGAGCACGGGCCCGGCCGAGGCCAGCAGCCGGTCCTCACCCGCGGCAGCGGCCAGCTCGCCGAGCCGCGGGCCGAGTATGAAGCGGCCCTGCATGTCGCGGGCCACCATGCGGTGATGTTCGAGGGCCACCGCCAGGCGGTGCGCTGTGGGGCGCGCGAGACCGGTCGCAGCGACCAGCCCGGCGAGGGTGGCCGGACCGGACTCCAGAGCGCTCAGTACGAGAGCCGCCTTGTCGAGAACGCCGACGCCGCTAGAGTTGTCCATGCGTCGATACTCCCGTCTCACAGTATGAAACGCAAGTTCAATTTCCCCGGGGACGCGCCAACCTGGAGACCACACCGCAGCACTGGAGCGGTGAACTGGTCTCGACATGTGGTCGGCAGCGCTGCCGACCGGAGGGAAAGCGATGGGACGGACACTCGCGGAGAAGGTCTGGGACGACCATGTCGTCAGGCGCGCCGAAGGCGAGCCGGACCTCCTCTTCATCGATCTGCATCTGCTGCACGAGGTGACCAGCCCGCAGGCCTTCGACGGACTCCGCAAGGCCGGGCGGACGGTGCGCCGCACGGATCTCACCATCGCGACGGAGGATCACAACACCCCCACCCTCGACATCGACAAGCCGATCGCCGACCCTGTCTCCCGTACACAGCTGGAGACGCTGCGCAAGAACTGCGCGGACTTCGGGGTGCGTCTGCACCCGCTGGGCGACGTCGAGCAGGGTGTCGTGCACGTCGTCGGCCCGCAGCTGGGGCTCACCCAGCCGGGGACGACCGTCGTCTGCGGCGACAGCCACACCTCCACGCACGGCGCGTTCGGCGCGCTGGCCTTCGGTATCGGCACCTCGCAGGTCGAACACGTGCTGGCCACCCAGACGCTGCCGATGGCGCCGTTCAAGACGATGGCGGTCACCGTGAACGGTGAACTGCCCGAGGACGTCACCGCCAAGGACCTCATCCTCGCCGTCATCGCCCGGATCGGCACCGGCGGCGGCCAGGGCTACGTCATCGAATACCGCGGCGAGGCCATCGAGAAGCTCTCGATGGAGGCCCGGATGACGATCTGCAACATGTCCATCGAGGCAGGCGCGCGCGCCGGGATGATCGCCCCCGACGAGACCACCTTCGCCTACGTCCAGGGCCGCGAACACGCGCCCCGGGGCGCGGAGTGGGACGAGGCCGTGGCCTACTGGAAGACCCTGCGCACCGACGAGGACGCCGTCTTCGACCACGAGGTCGTCATCGACGCCACGGAGCTGGCGCCCTTCGTCACCTGGGGCACCAACCCCGGCCAGGGCGCGCCGCTGTCCGCCACGGTGCCCGAGCCGGCGTCCTTCGCCGACGAGAGCCGGCGCCTCGCCGCCGAGCAGGCGCTGGAGTACATGGGCCTGCGGCCCGGCCAGCCGCTGCGCGAGGTCGGTGTCGACACCGTGTTCGTCGGCTCGTGCACCAACGGCCGTATCGAGGACCTGCGTTCGGCCGCCGCCGTGCTGGACGGCCGGACCGTGGCCGAGGGCGTGCGGATGCTGGTCGTGCCCGGTTCCGTGCGGGTGGCGCTCCAGGCCGTCGAGGAGGGGCTGGACAAGGTGTTCACCGCCGCCGGCGCCGAATGGCGGCACGCCGGGTGCTCGATGTGCCTGGGCATGAACCCCGACCAGCTCAGCCCCGGGGAGCGCGCCGCGTCCACCTCCAACCGCAACTTCGAGGGCAGGCAGGGCAAGGGCGGCCGCACCCACCTGGTCTCCCCGCAGGTCGCCGCGGCCACCGCCGTCGTGGGCCGGCTGGCCTCTCCCGCCGATCTGTCCGACGTGACCGAGCCCGCAGCGGTCTGAGGATAAGGAGCCCTGTTCATGGAAGCCTTCACCACCCACACCGGCCGTGCCGTCCCGCTGCGTCGCAGCAACGTCGACACCGACCAGATCATTCCCGCGCACTGGCTGAAGAAGGTCACCCGCGACGGTTTCGAGGACGGTCTGTTCGAGGCATGGCGCAAGGACCCGGACTTCGTGCTCAACCAGAGCGCGTACAAGGGCGCGACCGTGCTGGTGGCCGGCCCCGACTTCGGCACCGGCTCCTCCCGTGAGCACGCCGTCTGGGCACTGCAAAACTACGGCTTCAAGGCCGTCATCTCCTCGCGCTTCGCCGACATCTTCCGCGGCAACTCCCTGAAGAACGGGCTGCTCACGGTCCTTCTGCCGCAGGAGACGGTGGACGCGCTGTGGAAGCTGACCGAGGCCGATCCGACCACCCCCGTCACCGTCGACCTCGTCGAGCGGAAGGTCGTCGCGGCAGGCATCGAGGCGGAGTTCGAGCTGGACGAGAACGCCCGCTGGCGTCTGCTGGAGGGGCTGGACGACATCAGTCTGACCCTGAAGAACGAGGACGCCATCGTCGCGTACGAAGCCTCCCGCGCTTCCTTCAAGCCCCGCACACAGGCGGCCTGAGTCCCCTTCACCGATGTGCTGCGCCCCCGCCACCGAGGCGGGGGCGCAGTGCTGTGTGCGCACGTGTGTGCGTGAATGAATGACGTGAATTAATCTTGAGCACCGGTTCCTTTCGTACTAAGGGACGGTGCCGCTCGTAACCCGCCCAGGCGGGCCGCGACGTCGGGGCCCAACTACCGCTGTGACCAGGGCTGTTGGCGCCACCGGGGGTGTCGGGGCCGCCCTCGCCGCCCCGCTACGGGGCCCCGCTGGAAGCGACAACTCATCCCAGATGGCACAATCACCGCATGGAACGCGACGGTCAACTGGAGCTCTACGACCGGCTCGCTACCCGACTGAAGGAAGCGCATTCCCGGGTGCGCTCCCCGCAAGTCCCCGACAGCGCACGGGTCGCGCTGACCCGGAAGCTGCTCATCATCACCGCGGCTTCGAAGCACGATCTCGCCGATGCGCAACGGCGCCTGGAGCGCCTGATGACCGACATCGACGAGGGACGATTCCCCGACGGGCACAGGGACGTGCACGTCGACGGACTTCAGTGAAGGTCGAGTCCGTTGCGGCACAAGGGTGATTCGCCCGTTTCGTGTTTGATTTGCGGTATATATCTGCCTAACGTGCGAAAAAGCTTGAACACATTGGTTCCAGCAATGTCTCCGAAGGGGAAGACGTGAACAAGGCGCAGCTCGTTGAAGCAATCCAAGACCAGCTCGGTGGACGTCAGCAGGCCGCGGACGCGGTCGATGTCGTTCTCGACGCCATCGTCCGTGCGGTCGTCTCCGGTGAGCGTGTTTCGGTCACCGGCTTCGGTTCTTTCGAGAAGGTCGACCGCCCGGCCCGTTACGCGCGCAACCCGCAGACCGGCGAGCGGGTGCGGGTGAAGAAGACCTCCGTGCCCCGCTTCCGCGCGGGCGCCGGCTTCAAGGACCTGGTGAGCGGGGCGAAGAAGCTCCCGAAGAACGATGTCGCGGTGAAGAAGGCCCCGAAGGGCAGCCTCTCCGGCGGCACCGCCACCAAGAAGGCCGCCGCCAAGAAGGCCACCGCGAAGAAGACCTCGGCCGCCAAGAAGGCGACCCCGGCGAAGAAGACCACCACGGCGAAGAAGACCACGCCGGCGAAGAAGACCACCACGGCCAAGAAGACGACCCCGGCGAAGAAGACGTCGGCGGCGAAGAAGTCGACGACGGCGAAGAAGGCCACCCCGGCCAAGAAGACGTCGGCGGCGAAGAAGACCACCGCCAAGAAGGCGCCCGCACGCAAGAGCACCGCGAAGAAGGCGCCGGCGCGCAAGACGGCGGCACGCAAGACCACCGCCAAGAAGACCACCTCGCGCAGGCGGTAATCCCCCGCGGCAGCGTTCGCCGCACGCGGCATCGCCGGGCCGGGCTCCTTCGGGAGCCCGGCCCGCGGCCGTTCCGGGCACCGGCGCGCTACGGAGCGTGCGTCACAGGGTCTGTAGCGTGACGAGGGTGATGCGCCGCTCGGCGCCGTCACCGTCCGTCTCGATCCGCACGCGCTGACCGGGGCGCAGCAGGCGCAGCCCGCCCGCCTCGAAGGCCGCGGCGTCGAAGGAGAGGGGGCTCCCGTCGTCCAGCAGGACGCTGCCGGTGCGGGAAGCGGGGTCGTAGGTGTACGCCGTGGCCTGCATGCAGCGCACCCTACCGGGGCGCACGGCGGCCCGCGCGGGCTCGGGGCAGCGGCTCACGCCGGCTCAGCAGACGGCCCGGCCCGCGAGCAGCGCCGAGGTGAACTCCCCCACACCCAGCTTGAGAGCGGCGCGGAGATCTGCCGGGGTGTCCACGTCCTGCCGCACGCTCTCCACGCCCCTCGCGGCGATCTCCCGGGCGCCGGAGGCGCGGTGACGGGCCCGCGAGCGGCCGCCGAAAGCCGGCTCCAGCGCGGCCCCCGGCACGGCGGACAGAAATGTGGTGCCGATTTCAGCGGCGTCGGGGAGAAAAGCGCGGGAATAGCGGGATGCCGCATTCAGGACCCGGTGCAATTCCTCGGGGCGCAGCGCCGGGAGATCCGCGTTCAATGCCGCCAGAGCCGCTCCGGAATCCGCCGAGCGCACGGCGTCGGCGCCGTGGGAGAGCGCCGCGTTCAGGCCGTCCGCCGGTTCGTCGGGCACGATGCGGGCGCCCAGTGCGGCGAGTGCCCGGCCGGCCTGCGGATCGTCCGTGACAACCACCACATTCCGCACCGGTTCGCAGGCGAGTGCGGCCTGCACGGTGTCCTGTGCGAAGGCCAGCGCGAGCCGCGGCAGGGGAGTGCCGTCCGCGGCTCCGGAAAGCCGGCTCTTGGCCCGGGAGAGCGGCTTGAGCGGGATCAGCAGGGTCCACGCCACTGGCGTCACAGGTGGCTGTGTCGGTTGCATCGGCACCATTCTGGCCTCCCGCCGGGAGACGCGAGAGCCGTGGGGTTACGGTGTGCACGACACCTGAGGACGGACAGTGTGCTCGACAGGGGGGCCGTGCGCGGCGACACTTGTGCGGTTGTCGATTCCCCCCAGAGGAGATGGTGTCCGGGTGTCCCGCCATACTGCGTCCGCCCCGGGAACAACGCCCGGCCCACCGGCCGGAAAAGCAGAGCACAAGGGGGCCAGCAATGTCGCGGAGTGACGGGAAAACCGGGAAGGGCTTCTGGTACCGACTGGCTGCGGTTTTGGCGAAACCGCCGCTCGTCCTCTTCTTCCGGCGCGACTGGCGCGGCATGGAACACATGCCGGCCGACGGCGGGTTCATCACCGTCGTCAACCACAACTCGGCGCTGGATCCGCTCTCCTACGCGCACTACCAGTACAACACCGGGCGGGTGCCCCGCTTCCTGGCCAAGGACAGCCTGTTCAAGAGCGGTTTCGTCGGCACGGTGATGCGCGGGACCGGGCAGATCCCCGTCTACCGCGACTCCACCGACGCCGTCGACGCGTTCCGGGCCGCCGTCGCCGCCATCGAGCGGGGCGAATGCGTCGCCTTCTACCCGGAGGGCACGCTCACCCGCGACCCCGAGCACTGGCCCATGGTGGGCAAGACCGGTGCGGCCCGGGTGGCGCTGCTGACCAAGGCGCCGGTCATCCCCGTGGCCCAGTGGGGCGCCAACCTCGCCGTGCCGCCCTACGCCAAGCAGAAGAAGCTGCGGCTCTTCCCGCGCAAGACCCTCACGGTGCAGGCCGGTCCGCCGATCGACCTGTCGCGCTACCACGGCAAGGAGCCCACCGCCGAGGTGCTGCGCGAGGTGACCGACGTCATGATGGACGCGATCACCGAGCAGCTCGCGGTCATCCGCGGTGAGGCCCCGCCCGCCGAGCGCTACGACCACCGCAAGGTGGCCACGCGCCGCCGGGAGAGCCGTCAGCAGCGACTGCCGCAGCAGCAGGGCCGGGCAGCCGCCCCCGCCGAGGCGGCGGAAGGAGAGAAGAACGCGTGACGAAAGCCGCTGTGTTCGGCACCGGTTCGTGGGGCACCGCCTTCGCGATGGTGCTCGCGGACGCCGGGTGCGAGGTGAGCCTGTGGGGCCGCCGGGCCGAGGTCGTCGAAGCGGTCAACGCCACGCACCGCAACCCCGTGTACCACCCCGGCACCGAACTGCCCGCCGGCGTGACGGCCACGACCGATCCCGCCGAGGCCGCGCGTGACGCCGAGTTCACGGTGCTGTCCGTGCCCTCGCAGACGCTGCGCGGCAACCTGGAGTCCTGGGCGGGGCTGTTGCACCCGGACACCCTGCTCGTCTCGCTGATGAAGGGCGTCGAGCTGGGCACGGCCAAGCGCATGAGCGAGGTCGTCGAGGAGGTCGGGAAGGTGCCCGCCGAGCGGGTCGCGGTGCTCACCGGGCCCAACCTCGCCCGGGAGATCGCCGCCCGGCAGCCCGCAGCCGCCGTGGCCGCCTGCGCCGACGAGGCCGCGGCACGCGCGCTCCAGGCGGCCTGCCACACCGCGTACTTCCGGCCGTACACGAGCACCGACGTCGTCGGCTGCGAACTGGGCGGCGCGGTCAAGAACGTCATCGCGCTGGCCGTGGGCATCGCCGACGGCATGGGCCTGGGCGACAACTCCAAGGCGTCGCTGATCACCCGCGGGCTGGCCGAGACCACCCGGCTCGGGCTCGCGATGGGCGCCCAGGAGCAGACGTTCGCGGGGCTGGCGGGCATGGGCGACCTGGTGGCCACCTGCTCCTCGCCGCTGTCGCGCAACCACACCTTCGGTACCAACCTGGGCCGCGGCATGACGCTCCAGGAGACGATCGCCGTCACCCGGCAGACCGCGGAGGGCGTCAAGTCCTGCCAGTCCGTGCTGGACCTGGCCCGGCGGTACGGGGTGGAGATGCCGATCACCGAGACCGTCGTCGGCATCGTGCACGAGGGCACGGCTCCGCACGTCGCGCTCAAGGAGCTGATGTCGCGCAGCGCCAAACCCGAACGGGCCTGACGCGCGGCGGCGTCCGGATCGTCGGCCCGCACGGGTGACGCGGTAAAGTCCCAGCGTTATGAGCAGCCACAGCCCCTCACCCAAGCCCCGAGTCGCCGTCGTCTTCGGCGGGCGCAGCTCCGAGCACGCGATCTCCGTCGTCACAGCGGGAGCCGTGCTCTCCGCCATCGACCGTGACAAGTACGAGGTGCTGCCCATCGGCATCACGGCGGACGGCCGCTGGGCGCTCACCGCGGACGATCCCGAACGGATGGCGATCGAGGACCGCAAGCTGCCCGACGTCGCCGAGCTGGCCGACTCCGACACCGGCGGGGTGCTGCTGCCGGTGACCCCCGGCGCGCGCGAGGTGGTGCACACCGAGCCCGGTCAGGTGCCCAAGACGCTCGGCGAGGTCGATGTCGTCTTCCCCGTCCTGCACGGCCCGTACGGCGAGGACGGCACCCTCCAGGGGCTGCTGGAGCTGTCGGGGGTGCCGTACGTGGGCGCCGGGGTGCTGTCCTCGGCGGTCGGCATGGACAAGGAGTACATGAAGCGGATCTTCACCTCCTTCGGCCTGCCGGTGGGGCCGTATGTGACGATCCGGCCGCGGGAGTGGGAGCGGGACCCGGCCGGTGCCCGCAAGAAGATCGTGGACTTCGCCGCCGACCACGGCTGGCCGGTGTTCGTGAAGCCCGCCCGGGCGGGCTCCTCCATGGGGATCAGCAAGGTCGATCAGCTGGCGGGCATCGACGAGGCCGTCGAGGAGGCCCGGCGCCACGACCCGAAGATCATCGTCGAGTCGCTGCTGTCCGGCCGCGAGATCGAGTGCGGCGTCCTGGAGTTCGAGGACGGGCCGCGGGCGAGCGTCCCGGCCGAGATCCCGCCGGTCAGCTCGCACGACTTCTACGACTTCGAGGCCAAGTACATCGACTCGACCTCCGGCGTCGTCCCCGCCCCGCTGACCGAGGAGCAGACGGCGCGGGTGCAGGAACTGGCCGTCCGCGCCTTCGAGGCGGCGTCCTGCGAGGGCCTGGTGCGGGCCGACTTCTTCCTGGGCGACGACGGCGAGTTCGTCATCAACGAGATCAACACGATGCCCGGGTTCACGCCCATCTCGATGTACCCGCGCATGTGGCAGGAGAGCGGGGTCAGCTACCCCGAACTGGTCGACCGGCTCCTCCAGGCCGCGCTGAACAGGCCGACGGGGCTGCGCTGACGCGGCGGTACGTCCGAGGGCACATCGGAGGGACACATGGCGCGGGGCGCGGCGGCGCTGCCGGGGAGCCGCTCCCCGCGCTCACTCCGGGTTCTTCTCCGGCACCGCGCCGTCGACGGCCTTCGCCAGATCGGTCAGCGCGTTGACCTCCGGCGCGTAGTGGTCCGGGACCTCCACCTCGACGTAGGCGACGCGCCCGGTGGTCGTGAAGCGGTAGCCGCCGTCGTGCTTCTCCAGCAGCCAGGACACCCCGTTGACCTCGGCCGCCTCCGCGACGGGGTCGTACTCCTCGCTGCCGGGCCTGAGCTTCTCCGGCGCGGGCACACCGCAGCGCAGTGCGATGGCCGGATCGCCCCACACCGCCGTGTAGTCCGACTCCGGTTCGGCTGTGCCGCGGCGCTGCCCGTCCACCTTCTGCGGCAGTGCGTCGTGGAGGGCGCGGCACGCGGCCGCGGCCCGGCCCGACGGGCTGGGAACCGCGGGGTGCGCACCGTCGTCGCTGAACGAACAGGCGGAGACCAACAGGGCGAGGGAGCCGCACGCGGTGAGGAGCGCACCGGGGGCGGCTCGCGGGACGGACCGGCGACGAGTGCTCACCGGGCGAGCATACGGGGGGTCTAGAGATGGACGATGGGGCAGGTCAGGGTGCGCGTGATGCCCTCCACCTGCTGCACCTTCGCCACCACCATGCGGCCGAGTTCGTCGACGGTGTCCGACTGGGCACGCACGATCACGTCGTACGGACCCGTGACATCCTCGGCCTGGATCACGCCGGGGATCTTGGAGACGATCTCGGCGACGGCCGAGGCCCTTCCGACCTCGGTCTGAATCAAGACGTACGCCTGTACCACGGAACCTCCCAGGGGGCCGCGAGGATCATGCGGGGCGAGAAGAGTCGCCACCGTACCGCGTCCTCCTACCCGCCGGGAGGCCCGCGCAGCCGCCCGGTACGGCGGTTGACGCCCGCCGGCGGCGGCCCGGACAGGCGTGTGGACGGCAACGCGCGGCGCCGGCCGGGCCGGTGTACCCCGGGCAGCGCGCGGGCCGCGCACACTGTGGACACAGCGAGAGAGCGACTGACGTGAGCGAAGGGGCCATGCAATGCGGGATCTGAACGGCGGCACCGCGACCGGACCCTCACCCTCCGGCGTGGAGGCCGCCAGCGGCCCCGCACCGGGCCGGGTGCCGGGCACCGTGGGGGAGTTGGGGGAGTTCGGCCTCATCCGGGAGCTGACCTCCCGGCTGACGTCCACGCCCGCCGTGCGTCTCGGACCGGGTGACGACGCCGCCGTGGTCGCGGCCCCCGACCGCCGGGTCGTCGCCTCCACCGACATCCTGCTCGAAGGACGCCACTTCCGCCGTGACTGGTCCACCGCCTACGACGTGGGCCGGAAGGCCGCAGCGCAGAACCTCGCCGACATCGCGGCCATGGGCGCCGTCCCCACCGCGCTGCTGCTCGGCCTCATCGTGCCCGCCGAACTCCCCTCGAACTGGCCCACGGAGCTGATGGACGGCATCCGGGACGAGGCGCAGGTCGCCGCGGCCGCCGTGGTCGGCGGCGACGTGGTGCGCGGCGACAGCATCGCCGTCTCCATCACCGCGCTCGGCGATCTGCGCAACAAGGAGCCCGTCACCCGTTCCGGGGCCGCACCGGGCGACCGTGTCGCCGTCACCGGCTGGCTGGGCTGGTCGGCCGCCGGACACGCGGTGCTCTCCCGCGGGTTCCGCTCGCCGCGCGCCTTCGTCGAGGCCCACCGCCGGCCCGAGCCGCCCTACCACGCCGGTCCCGCCGCCGCGGGGCTCGGCGCCACCGCCATGACGGACGTGAGCGACGGGCTGATCGCCGACCTCGGCCACATCGCCGAGGCCAGCCGCGTCCGTATCGACGTCCGCTCCCGCGATCTCGACGTGCCCGCGCAGATGGCCGACATCGGCCAGGCCGTCGGCGTCGACCCGTTGCAGTGGGTGCTCACCGGGGGCGAGGACCACGCGATCGTGGCCACCTTCCCCGCCGACCAGAAGCTGCCGGCACGCTGGCGGATCATCGGTGAGGTGCTCGCGCCCTCCGCGCTGCCGCACGTCACGGTCGACGGCGCACCCTGGGACAGAGCCGGAGGCTGGGACCACTTCTCGGACCCCGTCGAGCGCTGACGGCCGCGGGGTACCGTCGGGCGCATGCGACCCGAGCCCTCCGGGCCCTCCGAGGCCCCTTCCTCTCCGTCCGCTTCCCCGTCCGGGCCTTCCTCCGCGGCGTCGTCCGCTTCCCCCGGGCCGATATCCGCGCCGCCGCAGCAGGCCGCGGACGACCGGGCGGGGATCCCGCCGTACGTGCCGCCGCGGGTGCTGACCGTCGCCGGGTCCGACTCCGGCGGCGGGGCGGGTATCCAGGCCGATCTGAAGACGATGCTGGCGCTGGGCACCCACGGGATGAGCGTGATCGCGGCCGTCACCGCACAGAACTCCCGCGGTGTGCAGGGCTACTGGGAGCTTCCCGTCGAGGCGGTGCGCGCGCAGTACCGCAGCGTCGTGGACGACATCGGGGTACAGGCCGTCAAGACCGGCATGCTCGCCTCGGCCGAGCTCGTGACGACCGTCGCGGGGCTGCTCGGCGCGACCCCGGCCCCGGTCGTCGTCGACCCGGTGGGCGTCTCCAAGCACGGGGACTCCCTGCTGGCCCCCGACGCGGTGGACTCCGTCCGCACCGAACTGCTGCCCGTGGCCACCGTGGTGACGCCCAACCTCGACGAGGTCGCCCAGCTGACGGGCGTGCACGTCGAGGACGAGACGGGGATGCGGCAGGCCGCCGAGGCGGTGCTCGGGCACGGGCCGAAGTGGGCGCTGATCAAGGGCGGGCATCTGCCCGGCGAGCCCGTCGATCTGCTCACCGACGGTGACGAGGAGCACTGGCTGCGCTCGCCGCGGCACGACAACCGGCACACCCACGGCACCGGTTGCACGCTCGCCAGCGCGCTCGCCGCCCATCTCGCCCTGGGGCTGGAGGTGCCCGCGGCGGCGAAGGCGGCCAAGGAGTTCACCACCGGGGCGATCGCCGCCGGCTTCCCCCTCGGGGACGGGCTCGGGCCCGTCGACCACGGCTGGCGGCTGCGGTAGCGCGGACGCGGCGGCCCGGGCACCCGCGGGTGCCCGGGCACGCGGAAAGCCCCGGGCACGCGGAAAGCCCCGGGCACGCGGAAGGCCCCGGGCACGCGGAAGGCCCCGGGCACACGGAAGGCCCCGGGCGCAGGGGGCCCGGGGCCGAGCAGCGTGCGGGCACACCAAAACCGGCCCGCTGCGAGGCGGGCCGGCTGTGTGTCCGGCTTACGGCAGGGAGCTGGCGCTGCGAGACGTCGAGGACGTCAGCGCGAGACCTTGCCGGCCTTGATGCACGAGGTGCAGGCGTTGAGGCGCTTCGGCGTCCCGCCGACCACGGCACGCACACGCTGGATGTTCGGGTTCCAGCGACGGCGGGTGCGGCGGTGCGAGTGGGAGATGTTGTTGCCGAACTCCGGCCCCTTGCCGCAGACGTCGCAGTTCGCAGCCACGGGTCACTCCAAAGACTTCAGATACACGTACGGTGAATCCCGGCGGTGCAGGATCACGGATGACCGGCAGAGCCAGGGGGGAACGCTGCCGATCGGAGCGAATCGAGCGAACCGTCCGGATCAGGCAACCGGAGCAGCATACAACGGCCCCTCTCGAACACGGAAACCAGGGCCTTCCACCCCGCCCCCGACCTGGGCTTCCGTCGCCGCTCGCACTAGCCTTCGGGCAACCCCGCGCCCACAGGAGGTCCCGCACGTGCCGTATCCGCTCGACCCCGTCACGGTACGGCGGTGGTGCTCCCTGGGCCGGGCGGCCCTGCGCGCGGAGTGCGCGCGGATGGACGCGATCAACGTCTTCCCGGTCGCCGACGGCGACACCGGGACCAACCTCTGCCTGACCTTCGAGGCCGCGGCGGAGGCCGGGGAGGCGGCGGGCACCGGAAGGGCCGGGAAGCCCGGGGTCACCGGGGAGGCCGGAGAGCCCGGAGAACCCGGAGAGGCCGGGACCGGCGAGGGCTCCGGAGGTCCGGGAGGCGCCGGGGACGAGGCCGCCGGGGTGCGGGTGCTGCGGGCCATGGCGCGGGCGGCGCTGCTGGAGGCGCGGGGCAACTCCGGGACGATCCTCGCTGAGTACCTGCGCGGGATGGCCGAGGGCCTCGCGGAGGCCGTCGCGGCCGGACCGGGCGACCGGCTCGCGCCCGTACTGCGGCGCGCCGCGCAGGCCGCGTACGCCGCCGTCGCACGCCCCGTCGAGGGCACCGTGCTCACCGTCGCCACGGCCGCGGCCGACGCGGCGGAGGCCGGCCGGGATCCGCTCGCCGCGGCCCGCGCCGCCCTCGACGCCACCACCGGCCGGCTGTCGGCGCTCTCCCGCGCCGGTGTCGTCGACGCGGGGGCCCTCGGCCTGGTCGCGCTGCTGTCCGCTCTCGACGCCGCCCTCGCCGGCGAGGCGGGGCCCACCGCTCCCGGCGGCCGCGCGGCGCCGGAGCCGGCAGCCTGCGCGGCAGTGCCCCGGCCGGCCGCTCCGCCGCCCGGGCCCGAACCCTGCTTCGAGGTGATGTACCTGCTGGAGGGCGCCGACGCGGCCGCTGTCGACGACCTGCGTGACGCCCTGGACGCACTCGGTGACTCGCTCGTCATCGGCGGCGGCGACGGCGGCGGGAGCGTCGGCGGTGACGGCGTCGACAGTGGTGACGGCGGTGACGGTGCTGCCCTGTGGAGCGTGCACGTCCATGTGCACGACGCGGGCGCCGCCGTCGAGGCCGGTCTGGCGGCCGGGCGCCCCCGCCGGATCCGGATCGCGTATCTGCCCGTCCGGCCCGCCGCCGACTGCGCCCCCGACGGCACGGGCGGGCCCGGGGAGACCGGAGCGGCCCAGACGGCCGGGCAGGGCACGCGCGCCGTCGTCGCCGTCGTCCCCGGGGACGGGCTCGCCGGGCTGTGCCGCGAGGCGGGCGCCCACGTCGTGCCCGCGCACGAGGCCGGGCGGGCCGGTGCGCTGCTGGAGGCCGCGGACGCGTCCGGCGCCGCCGAGGTCGTACTGCTGCCCAACGGCACGGAGTTCCAGGCCGCGGCCGCCCGCGCGGCCGAGGCCGCGCGCTCCCGGGGCGTGCGCGCCGCCGTCATCCCCACCCGCGCCGCCGTGCAGGGGCTCGCCGCGCTCGCGGTGCACGCGCCGGAACGCCGGTTCGACGAGGACGTCGTGGCGATGACGTCCGCCGCCGGAGCCACCCGGTACGGCGAAGTGACCGTCGCCGCACGGGAGTCGTGGACGACGGCGGGCGTCTGCCAGGCCGGTGACGTGCTCGGCCTCGTCGACGGCGACATCGCCGTCATCGGCCGCGGCGTCGGCGACGTGGCGGCCGAGGTGCTCGACCGGATGCTGGCCGGCGGCGGCGAACTGGTCACGCTCGTGCTCGGCGAGGGGGCGCCGGCGGGGCTCGCGGGCGCCCTGCGCTCCCATGTGCGCGCCCGGCACCTGGCGGTGGACACCGTCGTCTACGAGGGGCAGCGCCAGGACGCGCTGCTGCTGCTCGGCGTCGAGTGACCGGCACCCGGTGACCGGCTGACGCGCCCCGCCGCCGCTGTCGGAGCCGTCCGGCAGGATGGACGCGTGCCTGCGTCAGAACCCACGCGAGACGAACCGCTCCAGGAGCCGCTGAAGAACCTGCTCGGCGGCAGCACCGCCAAGGTGATGTCCGAACATCTCGGGCTGCGCACCGTCGGCGATCTGCTCCACCACTACCCGCGCCGGTACGCCGAGCGCGGCGAGCTGACGCGGCTGTCCGACCTCCCGCTGGACGAACACGTCACGGTCGTCGCGCAGATCGCCGACGCACGGGTGCACACCTTCAACCGGGGCAAGGGGCAGCGCCTGGAGGTGACGCTCACCGACGGCAGCGGCCGGCTCCAACTGGTCTTCTTCGGCCGCTCCGTCCACTTCCACAAGCGGGAGCTGCTGCCCGGCCGCCGCGGTATGTTCGCGGGCAAGGTCGGCGTCTTCAACCGCAGACTCCAGCTCTCCCACCCGGACTACAAACTGCTGGACGAGGAGAGCGGCCGCGCGGACGTGGAGCGCTTCGCGAACGAACTCCTGCCGCTCTACCCGGCGTGCAAACAGCTGTCGTCCTGGAGCATCGAGCAGTCGGTCGGCACCGTGCTGAACACCCTTCAGGCCACCGGCTGGCGCGGGCTCGCCGATCCCCTGCCCGCCGCCCTGCGCGAACAGCGCGGCCTGCTGCCCCTGCCCGAGGCGCTGGAGAAGATCCACCGCCCGCGCACCAAGGCCGACATCGCACACGCCCGCTCCCGCCTCAAGTGGGACGAGGCGTTCGTGCTCCAGGTCGCGCTGGCCCGGCGCAGGGCCAGTGAGACGGAACTGCCGGCGGCCGCACGGGAGCCGGTGCCGGGCGGGCTGCTGGACGCCTTCGACGAGCGGCTGCCGTTCACGCTCACCGAGGGCCAGCAGGCCGTCGGCCGGGAGATCTTCGCCGACCTGGCGACGGAACACCCCATGCACCGCCTCCTCCAGGGCGAGGTGGGCTCCGGCAAGACGCTCGTCGCGCTGCGGGCGATGCTCGCCACCGTCGACGCGGGCGGCCAGGCGGCGCTGCTGGCCCCCACCGAGGTCCTGGCCCAGCAGCACCACAGGTCCATCACCGAGATGCTGGGGGAGCTGGCGGGGGAGGCAGAGCAGCGCGGAGCGCTTCCGGCGACGGGCGGTGGTGGGCGACGGGCGGGCCTGCCGGGCGGCGCCGCGCAGGGCACCCGCGTCGTGCTGCTGACGGGCTCGATGGGCGCGGCGGCCCGGCGCCAGGCCCTGCTCGACCTGGTCACGGGCGAGGCGGGCATCGTCGTGGGCACACACGCCCTCATCGAGGACAAGGTCACCTTCCACGATCTGGGTCTCGTCGTCGTCGACGAACAGCACCGCTTCGGTGTCGAGCAGCGCGACGCCCTCCGCGCCAAGGGCAAGCAGCCCCCGCATCTGCTGGTCATGACGGCGACGCCCATTCCGCGGACGGTCGCCATGACCGTCTTCGGCGACCTGGAGACGTCCGTCCTCGACCAGCTCCCGGCCGGCCGCTCCCCGATCGCCACCCACGTCGTCCCCGCGAAGGACAAGCCGCACTTCCTCGCCCGCGCCTGGGAACGGGTGCGCGAGGAGGCCGAGGCGGGGCACCAGGCGTACGTCGTCTGCCCGCGCATCGGGGACGAGGACGAGACGGGCGCGGCACGCGGCACGCGCCAGGCCGCCGGGGCCGCCGAAGCCGCCGGAGCCGCCGAGAACGCCGGGGCCGCCGAGGACGCAGCGGACGCCGAGGAGCCCCCGGCCGAGGACGGCGCGGACAAGCGCCCCCCGCTGGCCGTGGTCGACGTCGCCGCGCAGCTCACGGCCGGGCCGCTGTCCGGCCTGCGGGTCGAGGTGCTGCACGGCCGGCTCGCGCCGGAGGCGAAGGACGAGGTGATGCGGCGCTTCGCCGCCGGCGAGGTGGATGTGCTGGTGGCGACGACGGTCATCGAGGTCGGCGTCAACGTCCCCAACGCCACCGGCATGGTGATCATGGACGCGGACCGTTTCGGCGTCTCCCAGCTGCACCAGCTGCGCGGCCGCGTCGGCCGGGGCTCGGCGCCCGGCCTGTGCCTGCTCGTGACGGACATGCCGGAGGCGAGCGCCGCCCGCTCCCGGCTGGAGGCGGTCGCCGGCACGCTGGACGGCTTCGAGCTGTCCCGCATCGACCTCGAACAGCGCCGCGAGGGCGACGTCCTGGGCCAGGCCCAGTCCGGCGCCCGCACCTCCCTGCGGATGCTCGCGGTCATCGAGGACGAGGACGTCATCGCCGAGGCCCGCCAGGAGGCCACCCGGCTGGTCACCGAGGACCCGGGCCTGGAGGCGCACCCCGAACTGCGCACCGCGCTGGACGCGTTGCTCGACGAGGAACGCGAGGGCTACCTCGACAAGGGCTGACCGCCCGGCCCCCGGCCGTCCGCGGGGAGCACGTCCCCGGGAGTCCGCCCGCCGGAGGGCCGCCCGGTGCCGCCGTGGGATCCTCGAAGCCCCTCCCCGGACCACCGAAGGACCTTCCATGACCCGCGTCATCGCCGGAGCCGCCGGCGGCCGGCGCCTGGCCGTACCGCCGGGCACCGGCACCCGCCCCACCTCCGACCGCGCCCGCGAGGGCCTCTTCTCCAGCTGGGAGGCACAGCTCGGCGGGGCCGCCGCCTGGCAGGGCGTCCGCGTGCTGGACCTGTTCGCGGGCTCCGGCGCGGTCGGCCTGGAGGCGCTCTCCCGGGGCGCGGCGCACGCCCTGCTCGTCGAGGCGGAGCCGCGCGCCGTGCAGGTCATCAGGGAGAACGTGCGCGGCGTCGGGCTGCCCGGCGCCGAGGTGCGCGCCTCGAAGGCCGGGCGGGTCCTGGCCGGCGACCCGCCGGCGCACCCCTACGACCTCGTCTTCCTCGACCCTCCGTACGCGGTCACCGACGACGATCTCCGCGAGATTCTGCTCACACTCCGTGCGCGGGGGTGGCTGACCGCCCACGCGCTCGCCACCGTGGAGCGCAGCACCAGGGGCGGCGATTTCCGCTGGCCGGAGGGGTACGAGCCGCTCCGGTCCCGTCGTTACGGCGAGGGAACCCTTTGGTACGGTCGCGCCGCCGCGCGGGAGGCAGCCCAGGCCGCCGCCGCGTCATGCTGAGTTCATCCGGGGCCGGGCCCCGGGCCCGCCGTCCGGAGAGCGAGGAGACGCCAGTGCGTCGCGCAGTCTGTCCGGGGTCCTTCGACCCCATCACCAATGGACACCTCGACATCATCGCCCGCGCATCCAAGCTGTACGACACCGTGTACGTCGCGGTGATGATCAACAAGTCGAAGCAGGGCCTGTTCACGGTCGACGAGCGCATGGACCTGATCCGCGAGGTCACCGAGAGCTTCGGCAACGTCCGGGTGGAGGCGTTCCACGGTCTCCTCGTCGACTTCTGCAAGGAACGCGACATCCCGGCGATCGTCAAGGGCCTGCGCGCCGTCAGCGACTTCGACTACGAACTCCAGATGGCGCAGATGAACAACGGCCTCTCCGGCGTCGAGACGCTCTTCGTCCCGACCAACCCCACCTACAGCTTCCTCTCCTCCAGCCTGGTCAAGGAGGTCGCCACCTGGGGCGGCGACATCTCCCACCTCGTCCCCGACGCCGTCCACGAGGCGCTGTCGCGCAAGCTCGACAGGTCCTGACACACAGCGCAGGCCCTCCTTCGGGGAACGGGTGACGACCGCGCGGCCACGGGCCGTACAGTCACCCCGTGGACGTACAGCAGAAACTCGACGAGATCGTGGCGGCCGTCGACGGGGCCCGCTCGATGCCCATGTCCGCCTCCTGCGTGGTCAACCGGGCCGAACTGCTCGCCATGCTCGGCGAGGTGCGCGAGGCGCTGCCCGGCTCGCTGGCCCAGGCGCGCGAAGTCCTCGGCGGCCGCGACCAGGTGGTCGCCGAGGCCCGCGAGGAGGCCGAACGGATCCTCGACTCGGCCCGCGCCGAACGCGGCTCCCTCGTCTCCGGCACCGAGGTCGCCCGCCGCGCCCAGGAGGAGGCCGACCGGATCCTCGCCGAGGCCCGCCGCGAGGCCGAGGAGATCCGCACCGAGGCCGACGACTACGTCGACAGCAAGCTCGCCAACTTCGAAGTCGTCCTCAGCAAGACCATCGGCTCCGTCGACCGCGGCCGCGAGAAGCTCCTCGGACACGGCCCCGGCGCCGAGGAGTGGAGCGAGGACTACGCCGAGGACGCCCCCGAGCGCACCGGCGACCCGGAGGAGCTGCGCCGCCGTGCCGACTCCTACGTCGACGCCCGCCTCGCCTCCGTCTCCGCCGTGCTCGCCAAGACCCTGGAGGCCGTCGGCCGCGGCCGGGACAAGCTGCGCGGCCACCAGCCGGTGGACGAGCTGGCCGCCCACATGGCCGCCCAGGACGGCACGGACGGCTTCGCCGGCCACACCACCGACGCCGACTACCTCGCCGGGCTCGCCTCCACCGACGACCCGTACCGCCCCGCCGACGGCACCGACGGCGCCGAGGGCACCCACGGCGGCTACGGCACCCGGACCGCACCGGCCCAGCCGCCCGCCCCGCCCGCGGCCCCGCCGATGCCGCAGACCGCGCCCGCGGCCGACCCGTACCAGATCCCGCAGCAGGCCCAGGCCCAGCAGCAGTACGGCTACGACGGACAGCAGGACCCGTCCTACGCCCACACCGCCCAGCCCGGGAGCTTCGAGGGCTACGGCGGCTACGGCAGCGGCTACGGCGGCTACGACAACGGCGGCACCGACGGCTACGGCGGCGCCTACGCCCCTGCCGACGCCTACGGCACCCCGGCCGACCCCTACGCCTGGAACCAGCAGCCGCAGCCGGCGCACTACCCCCAGCAGGTGCCCTACACCCACTACCCGGAGGGGGCGCCCCAGCACGCACCGCAGCAGTCCGGGGGCCAGCTGGAGGAGACCAGCCTCTTCGAGACGAGCATGCTCGATCTGGAGCAGGTCAGGGAGTTCGAGCGCCGCAACCGCCAGGGCTGACCACCGCGCCCCGCCGCCCGGCTGCCCTCCTCGCCGGTACCGCCGCCGGGCGGCAGCCGGGCGCCGGGCGGCCTCCGCCCGGATTGGGTCATCGCGGGGGCGTCCAGTATTCTGTCTCTTCGGCTGCGCGTACGCGGTCGGACAGCGATCGATCAGCCCCCGGCTGCGGCAGGGAAGCGGCTGTGCGAGCTGAGTTTCACCCGGAGAAAGCAGGAAGCCCTGAACGCCCCCCTCGACCACCGCGCCCCTCTCGTGTTCGACACACGCGAGCTGGGACGGCGTCCTGGTGCGATGAAGCGGCTCTCCCGCGAGGTGGAGTCCCCCGGCGATCTCGGAGTCGAGTTCATCCGGGTGCCCGACGGCGCGACGATCCAGCTGGATCTCCGTCTGGAGTCGGTCATGGAGGGGGTGCTCGTCACGGGCACCGCCCGTGCACCGCTGACGGGTGAGTGCGTAAGGTGTCTGGAGCCGATCGAGCAGGAGCTCGAAACGGACTTCCAGGAGATGTTCTCCTACCCCGACGCCGATGACCGGGGCCGCCCCCAGGCGGACGCCGGCGACGACGCCGAGGACGAGGACAGGCTCTTCCTCGAGGGCGATCTGTTCGACCTCGAACCCGTGCTGCGTGACGCGGTGGTGCTCGCACTGCCGTTGCAGCCGGTGTGCCGGGAGGACTGCCCCGGCCTGTGCCCCGAGTGCGGGGCCAGGCTCGCGGACGATCCCGGTCACAAGCACGACGACGCCGTCGACATCCGTTGGGCGGCATTGCAGGAACTCGCCGAGACCATGAAGGACGGCGAGAAGGACAACGCGCCCCGCTCCGGCGGGGATGACCCACAGGAGAAGTAGCCGTGGCTGTTCCGAAGCGGAAGATGTCGCGCAGCAACACGCGCCACCGCCGGTCGCAGTGGAAGGCTGCGGTCCCCACCCTGGTGAAGTGCGAGCGCTGCCGCGAGCCGAAGCAGCAGCACATCGCGTGCCCGAGCTGCGGCACCTACAACAAGCGTCAGGTCCTCGAGGTCTGATCGGCGGGTGACGGGCTTCATGTCGGACGCCAGTACTCCCGACACCTCCGACCGCGCAGCGGGCGGACCGGCGGAGCTGGTGGATGCGGCCTCGTCCTACACGCTTCTGGAAGGGCGGCTCGGGTATCACCTGGAGTCCGCCCTTCTGGTGCGTGCACTGACGCACCGCTCGTACGCGTACGAGAACGGTGGGCTGCCCACCAACGAACGTCTCGAATTCCTCGGTGACTCCGTCCTCGGGCTGGTCGTCACCGACACCCTCTACCGCATGCACCCCGACCTCCCGGAGGGGCAGCTCGCGAAGCTGCGTGCCGCGGTGGTCAACTCCCGCGCCCTCGCCGGCGTCGCACGCGGGCTCGACCTGGGCGCCTTCGTCCGGCTCGGCCGCGGCGAGGAAGGCACCGGCGGCCGGGACAAGGCGTCGATCCTGGCGGACACCCTGGAGGCCGTCATCGGCGCGGTCTATCTCGACCAGGGGCTGGACGCGGCCTCCGAACTGGTGCACCGCCTGTTCGACCCGCTGATCGAGCGCTCGTCCAACCTCGGAGCGGGCCTCGACTGGAAGACGAGCCTTCAGGAGCTGACGGCCGCCGAAGGACTCGGCGTCCCGGAGTACCTGGTCTCGGAGACCGGTCCCGATCACGAGAAGACCTTCACGGCTGCTGCCCGCGTCGGTGGTGTCGCGTACGGCACCGGCACGGGACGCAGCAAGAAGGAAGCCGAGCAGCAGGCGGCCGAGGCCGCCTGGCGGGCCATCTCCGAACGGAGCGGCTCCGCCGCCGGTGAGGCGACGGCCGACGGCTCCGGCAAGCACGCGGCCGGGCAGGGCTCGCAGGGCGCCTCCACCGGAAGCTGAACCTCCGCTGCCGCGGCCCGGCGCACGCCCGGGCCGCGGCAGCGTACCGCCACGGCGTGGCGCACCGGGGCAGGGCACCCGCGCCGGCCGCCCTCCCCGAAGGAGACCCGTGCCCGAGCTGCCCGAAGTCGAAGTCGTCCGCCGCGGTGTCGAACGCTGGGCGGCCGGCCGCACGATCGCCTCCGTCGACGTCCTCCACCCCCGGGCGGTACGCCGCCACACCGCCGGCGCGCAGGACTTCGCCGCCCGTCTGCGGGGGCAGCGCCTGGGCCCGGCCCTGCGCCGCGGCAAATATCTGTGGCTGCCGCTCGCCGACGAGGCGCACGCCGTCCTCGTCCATCTGGGCATGAGCGGCCAGCTCCTCATCCAGCCCGCGGCCACCCCCGACGAGCGGCATCTGCGGGTGCGGATCACCTTCGACGACGCCGAGGCGGGCGAGCTGCGCTTCGTCGACCAGCGCACCTTCGGCGGGCTCTCGCTCCACCCGTGCACCGCGGACGGACTGCCCGAGGTGATCGCCCATATCGCCCGCGACCCGCTCGACCCGGAGTTCGACCAGGCGGCCTTCCACACCGCGCTGCGCCGCCGCCGCACCACGATCAAGCGCGCGCTGCTCGACCAGTCGCTGATCAGCGGCGTCGGCAACATCTACGCGGACGAGGCGCTGTGGCGCTCCCGGCTGCACTACGACCGCCCGACCGGCACCCTCACCCGGCCCCGCACCGCCGAACTCCTCGGCCACATACGGGACGTGATGACGGCCGCCCTGCACGCGGGCGGCACCAGCTTCGACAGCCTCTACGTCAACGTCAACGGCGAGTCCGGCTACTTCGAGCGCTCCCTGGACGCCTACGGCCGCGAGGACGAGCCCTGCCGCCGCTGCGGCACCGCCATGCGCCGCCGGCCCTGGATGAACCGCTCCAGCTACTTCTGCCCCCGCTGCCAGCGCCCGCCGCGTACCGCCACGACCCCGCCCCTGACGCCCGGCCGCACCTGACCGCCGGCCGCGCGGACCGGCCGCCGTTTCAGAAGCCGAAGTCCTGTGTCCACCAGGGGCCGCCCTCGGCGAAGTGCGCGCCGACGCCGAGCGTGCGGTAGTCGCAGTTGAGGATGTTGGCCCGGTGGCCCGGGCTCTTCATCCACGAGTCCATCACCGACTGCGCGTTGGCCTGGCCCCGGGCTATGTTCTCGCCGCCCAGATCGGTGACGCCCGCGTCCTCGGCCCGGTCCCAGGGGCTGCGGCCGTCCGGCGCGGTGTGCGAGAAGAACCCGCGCCGGGCCATGTCCTCGCTGAAGTCCGAGGCCAGGTCGCCGAGCTCGTCGTCCGCCCGGACGGGCCGGCAGCCGGCCTTCGCCCGCTCCTGGTTGACCAGCGTGAGCACCTGCTCCTCCGCCGCGCTCTCCGGATCGGCCGTGCCGTCGCTCCCGCGCGGCGCGCCGCCGTGCCCGCCGCGGTCCGCGCGGTCCTGCGCCGGGCTCTCCCGCGCGGGCTCCGCCGGCCCCCGCGAGGCGTCCTCGTCGTCCGTGTGCCGGGACGAGGGTGTGGCCGCGGGCGCTTCCGGCCGCTGCGAGGGGCCGGTGCCGGGCCGGGACGGCGACGGCGGGGCGGCGGAGGGGCCGGACCGCTCCTGGTCGTGTCCGGTGGCGGGGTCGCCCGTCCGGTCCGGGACGGCCACGGACGGTGTGGTCCCGGGCACCAGTCCGGACGGCCCGTCGGCCTGCACCCTGCCGTCCTCCGGCCCGGAGCCCAGGTCGCCGGGCCCGGGCACCAGCCCGGAGGCGACCGCGACGGCTCCCATCGCCATCGCGGCGGAGGCCCCCAGCAGCCCGGTCCGTACCGGTGCGGCGCCGCGGTTGTGGGCGCGCGCGGCCCGGTGGCGGGCCCCGGCGGCGCCGGTGTCGTGCGGCCCGGGGGCGGTTGTGGGAGGCGGAGTCGGGGTGTCCCGTCGGTGGCGGCCCATCTGCGCTGTCCTCACAAGTGCTCGGCGATCACGACGGCTTGGTCCGTCGGCTTCACCCCTGCGTGTGAAGCGGGTCGACGCGCAATGTACGGCATCGCACGCCACCCGGATGTGCCCGCCGAGGAATTGTCCGGATAGCGTGCACCCCATGTCTGCAAGCGCATCGCACGAGAGCGCGGGCCCGCTCGCGGCGCCCGGGGGAGAAGGGGAGCCCGTCGGTCCGGCCCCGGCCGGGGCGCCGGCGGAGCCGGCCGCGGGAGAGCCGGCCCGGCTGACGGCCTGGGTGCGCGGCGAGGTACAGGGAGTCGGGTTCCGCTGGTTCACCCGCGCCGCCGCGCTGCGCATCGGCGGTCTGGTCGGCTTCGCGCTCAATCTGGCGGACGGCCGGGTCCAGGTGGTGGCCGAGGGCGCGCGGGAGGAGTGCGGACTGCTGCTGGACTGGCTGCGCGGCGAGGACACGCCCGGCAGGGTCGACGGCGTCACCGAGATCTGGGACGCACCGCGCGGTGGCTATCTCGGCTTCGCGATTCGGTGATCCACAACGGTTGCCAAGACAGGCGCGCCGTGCAAAGCTGCCGCAACGACCGAGCCGAGTGGATCTTCCCAGCCCCGTCGGGCGGCCACCCTCCGGCGCTTCCGCGCCGTCGAGCCTGTGGCACGCCCGGGGCTGCTGTGTGTGATCGTGTTGACCGTCAAACCATTTGGTGAGACTCTGGAAGCCCCGCGCACCTGAGCTGTTTGATCGAGAGATTGCAGCAGAAAAGTCCAGAGCAGACTCTTGCGGGTGCGTTTTCCCTCACGACCCACCTGACCGACGATCGGTCACTCAGTGTGGAGGACCATCCATCATGGCAAAGGCGCTTCTCGGTTACGTCGGCGGCTCCGACCCCCGAGTTCTCGCCGAGATGCGACGGCTTCAGCAGCGTGTTCAGGACCTGGAATCCGAGCTCGTCCGGATCCAGGCCGAGAACGACGCCCTGGCGGCCGCCGCCCGGCACTCCGACTCGGTACTCGACGGCATCGACGTACCCAAGGGTGAGCCTGCTCTGACCTGACGGCCCGCCGGGCGCGACGGGCTGAAGCAGGACAGCCGTATACGGAATCTGTAAGGGACGCTTCGGCGTCCCTTCATCGTGTTTCCCCCTCGACGCTCCCCGCGCGCCGCGCCGGGACCTCGGTTCCCTCCGCCCACCGTCTCGCCGGCGCCGCTTTTCGTTACCGACTGATGTGCCCCCGCCACCTTCGGGTGAAACACCGCGGGGACGCGTGACAACCGCTCCGCGCGGTGGCGCCGTCCACGCGACATCCGCGGGCCGACATCGGTAGGGTCCACACGCGTGCACCTCAAGAGCCTGACACTGCGGGGGTTCAAGTCCTTCGCCTCCGCCACGACGCTGCGCTTCGAGCCCGGCATCACCTGCGTCGTCGGCCCCAACGGCTCCGGGAAGTCCAACGTCGTCGACGCGCTGTCCTGGGTCATGGGGGAGCAGGGCGCCAAGTCGCTGCGCGGCGGCAAGATGGAGGACGTCATCTTCGCCGGTACCACGGGGCGGCCCCCGCTGGGCCGTGCCGAGGTCTCCTTGACCATCGACAACGCCGACGGGGCGCTCCCGATCGAGTACGCCGAGGTCACCATCACGCGGATCATGTTCCGCAACGGCGGCAGCGAGTACCAGATCAACGGAGAGACCTGCCGGCTGCTGGACATCCAGGAACTGCTGTCCGACTCCGGCATCGGGCGGGAGATGCACGTCATCGTCGGGCAGGGCCAGCTCGACGGTGTGCTGCACGCCGATCCCACCGGGCGGCGGGCGTTCATCGAGGAGGCCGCCGGCGTCCTCAAGCACCGCAAGCGCAAGGAGAAGGCGCTGCGGAAGCTGGACGCGATGCAGGCGAACCTGGCGCGGGTGCAGGACCTCACCGACGAACTGCGGCGGCAGCTCAAGCCGCTGGGCCGGCAGGCCGCCGCGGCACGCAAGGCCCAGGTGATCCAGGCCGAACTCCGGGACGCACGGCTGCGGCTGCTGGCGGACGACCTCGTCCAGCTGCGGGAGGCCCTGCGGACCGAGATCGCCGACGAGGCGGAGCTGAAGCGCCGCAAGGAGGACGCCGAGGCCCGGCTGAAGGAGGCGCTGCGGCGGGAGGCCGACCTCGAACAGCAGGTCCGTACGCTGGCGCCGCGGCTGGAGCGGGCGCAGCACACCTGGTACGAGCTCTCCCGGCTGGCCGAGCGGGTGCGCGGCACCGTGGGCCTGGCCGACCAGCGGGAGCAGCACGCCGCCGCGCCGCCCGCCGAGGAGCGGCGGGGCCGGGATCCGGAGGACATGGAGCGCGAGGCCGCGCGGATCCGCGAACAGGAGGCGGAGCTGGAGGCCGCGCTGGAGGCCGCGTCCACCGCGCTGGAGCAGACCGTCGCCCACCGCGCCGAGCTGGAGCGGCAGTTGGAGCAGGAGGAGCGCCGGCTGCGGGACGAGAGCCGGGCGCTCGCCGAGCGGCGCGAGGGGCTGGAGCGGCTGCGCGGCCGAGCGGGCGCCGCGCGCAGCCGGGCCGGTTCGGCGCAGGCCGAGATCGACCGGCTGGCGGCTGCCCGGGACGAGGCGCTCCAGCGGGCCGCCGAGGCGCAGGAGGAGTACGAGGCGCTGCGCGCCGAGGTGGAGGGGGACGGCGCCGAGGATGGTGACGACGGCGGTCTGGAGGGCGTCCACGAGGCCGCCAAGCGGGAACTGGCCGAGGCGGAGACGGCGTTCGGGTCGGCGCGGGACGCGCTCACCGCTGCCGAGCGGGAGCGGGCGGCGGTCTCGGCGCGGCACGACGCGCTGGCGCTGGGGCTGCGCCGCAAGGACGGCACCGGGGCGCTGCTCGCGGCGCGGGACCGGCTGACCGGGCTGCTGGGCCCGGCGGCCGAACTGCTGACCGTCACCCCGGGGTACGAGCTGCCGATAGCGGCGGCGCTGGGCGAGGCCGCCGACGCCGTCGTCGTCGAGACGGTTTCGGCCGCGACGGAGGCGCTGCGGCTGCTGCGCAAGGAGGAGGGCGGCCGGGCCGCGCTGCTGGTCGGGGAGCCGGGGGATCCGGGCGCTGCCGCCGGGCCCGGTACCGGCGCCGGGGTCGGCCGGGACGCCGTCTCGCTGGTCGCCGCGCCGGAGGCGATCCGCCCCGCGGTGGCGGCGCTGCTGCGCGGGACGGTCGTCGTCGACACGATCGAGGACGCCGAGGCGCTGGTGGGCGCGCGGCCGGAGCTGACGGCGGTGACGGCCGAGGGCGACATCGTGGGGGCGCACTTCGCCAAGGGCGGTTCCGAGGGCGCGCCCAGTCTGCTGGAGGCGCAGGCCGCGGTGGACGAGGCGGCGGCGGAGCTGACGCGGCTGGATACGCGCTGCGCCGCGCTCGCCGAGGAGCAGGAGCGCGCGAAGGAGCGCCGGCGTGCGTGCGCGGCGCGCGTGGAGGAGTTGGGCACGCGGCTCAGCGCGGCGGAGCGGGAGAAGTCCCGGATGGCCGGGCGGCTCGGCACGCTCGGCGGCCAGGCCCGTGCGGCACGGGGGGAGGCGGACCGGGCGGCGGCCGCGGTCGGCAAGGCACAGGAGGCGCTGGAGCGGGAGACACGGCAGGCCGAGGAGCTGGCGGAGCAGCTGGCGGTGGCCGAGGAGGAGCAGGAGGCGGAGGGCGCCGCCGAGCCGGACACCTCGGTGCGGGACCGGCTGTCGGCGGATGCGGCCAACGCGCGGCAGACGGAGATGGAGGCGCGGCTCCAGGTCCGTACGCACGAGGAGCGGGTCAAGTCGCTGGCGGGGCGCGCGGATTCGCTGGACCGCGGCGCGCGGGCGGAGCGGGAGGCGCGGGCGCGCGCCGAGGCACGGCGGGCCCGGCTGCGGCACGAGGCGGAGATCGCCGGGGCCGTGGCCTCCGGCGCGCGGCAGCTGCTCGCGCACATCGAGGCGTCCGTGGAGCGCGCCGGGCAGGAGCGGGAGGACGCCGAGCGGGCGAAGGCGGAGCGCGAGCAGGCGCTGGCCGCCGAGCGCGAGCGGGGCCGCGAGCTGAAGGACGAGCTGGACAAGCTCACGGACTCGGTGCACAAGGGCGAGGTGCTCGGTGCCGAGAAGCGGATGCGGATCGAGCAGCTGGAGGCCAAGGCGCTGGAGGAGCTGGGGGTCGAGCCCGCCGGGCTGGTGCGGGACTACGGCCCGGACCAGCCGGTGCCGCCGCCGGCCGAGGGCGAGGAGGCCGATCCGCAGGCGCAGCCCGTCCCGTTCGTCCGGGCCGAGCAGGAGAAGCGGCTGAAGGCGGCCGAGCGCGCCTACCAGAAGCTCGGCAAGATCAACCCGCTGGCGCTGGAGGAGTTCGCGGCGCTGGAGGAGCGGCACCAGTTCCTCAGCGAGCAGCTGGAGGACCTGAAGAAGACGCGCGCCGATCTGCTCCAGGTCGTCAAGGAGGTCGACGAGCGGGTCGAGCAGGTCTTCACCGAGGCGTACCACGACACGGCGCGCGAGTTCGAGGGCGTCTTCTCCCGGCTGTTCCCGGGCGGTGAGGGCCGGCTGGTGCTCACGGACCCGGACGACATGCTGACCACCGGGGTCGATGTGGAGGCCCGTCCTCCGGGCAAGAAGGTCAAGCGGCTCTCGCTGCTGTCGGGTGGCGAGCGGTCGCTGACGGCGGTGGCGCTGCTGGTGTCCATCTTCAAGGCGCGGCCGAGCCCCTTCTATGTGATGGACGAGGTCGAGGCGGCGCTGGACGACACCAATCTCCAGCGGCTGATCCGGATCATGGAGGAGCTGAAGGACAGCTCGCAGCTCATCGTGATCACGCACCAGAAGCGCACGATGGAGGTCGCCGACGCGCTCTACGGCGTCTCGATGCAGGGCGACGGCGTCTCCAAGGTGATCAGCCAGCGGCTCGGCTGAGGCGGGCCCAACCGGCCCCGCCCGCACGGGCGTTGACCCCTCCGGGGCCACCGGTCTCCCTTCTGGGAGCGGTTCCCGGAGGGGTTTTCTTCATGCTTCTAACGCAGCCCTCCACGGCGTGTGTCCGGGTTCGCACGGAGCCCCCTATTGACTTCGATACGTGAAGGCATACAGTCGATGGCGCCACCCGAGCATTCAAGCTGTGTCGCCTCTTGCGGGCGTCGTCCCCGAAGGTGGCGTCCCCCCACCGGCTTCCCACCGGCACCGTCGCCGGACCTCAGGAGAAGAACGTGACCAGCACCGCGCAACCAGCGCCGACAGCGCGGTCCGAGGTGAGCGTGCCGTCCGCGCCGCACCTCGGCCGAGTCGTCTTCATCACCGCCGCGGCCGCCATGGGCGGCTTCCTCTTCGGCTACGACAGCTCAGTGATCAACGGCGCCGTGGAGGCCGTCCGGGGCCGCTTCGACGTCGGCTCCGCCCTCCTCGCGCAGGTCATCGCCGCCGCGCTGATCGGCAGCGCGATAGGCGCCGCGATAGCCGGACGGGTCGCCGACCGCATCGGCCGCATCCCGGTCATGCGGATCGCCGCCGTCCTGTTCACCGTCAGCGCCGTCGGCTCCGCGCTGCCCTTCGCCCTGTGGGACCTCGCCCTGTGGCGTGTGCTGGGCGGCATCGCCATCGGCATGGCCTCCGTCATCGGCCCCGCCTACATCGCGGAGGTCTCCCCGCCCGCCTACCGCGGCCGGCTCGCCTCCTTCCAGCAGGGCGCCATCGTCCTCGGCATCGCCGTCTCCCAGCTGGTGAACTGGGGCATCCTCAACCTCGCCGGCGGAGACCAGCGCGGCACCCTGGCCGGCCTGGAAGCCTGGCAGTGGATGCTCGGGATCATGGTCGTCCCGGCCGTCGGCTACTTCCTGCTGTCCTTCACCATCCCCGAATCGCCCCGCTTTCTGATCTCCGCCGGACGCGAGGCCGACGCCCGGCGGGTCCTCGCCGGTGTCGAGGGGGAGCACGGCGGACTCGGCGCACGCGTCCGCGAGATCGAGACGGCGATGCGCACCGAGCACCGGTCCACCTTCCGGGACCTGCTGGGCGGCCGCGCCGGACTGCTGCCCATCGTCTGGATCGGCATCGGGCTCTCCGTCTTCCAGCAGCTCGTCGGCATCAACGTCGTCTTCTACTACTCCTCGACGCTGTGGCAGTCGGTGGGCATCAACCCCGAGAGCTCGTTCTTCTACTCGTTCACGACCTCGATCGTGAACATCGCCGGCACCGTCGTCGCGATGCTGTGCGTCGACAGGATCGGCCGCAAGCCGCTCGCGCTGATCGGCTCCGCCGGTATGACCGTCTCCCTGGCCGCCGTCGCCTGGGCGTTCGCCGCCCGGACCGGCTCCGGCGACGACGTCACCCTGCCCGATGTGCAGGGCGCCGTCGCGCTCGTCGGCGCGCACGTCTTCACCCTGTTCTTCGCCCTCTCCTGGGGCGTCGTCGTGTGGGTGCTGCTCGGCGAGATCTTCCCGAGCCGGATCCGGGCCGCCGCGCTCGGCGTCGCCGCCGGCGCCCAGTGGATCGCCAACTGGGCCATCACCGCCAGCTTCCCGAGCCTGTCGGAGTGGAACCTGTCGTCCACGTACGTCGTCTACACCGTCTTCGCCCTGCTCTCGATCCCGTTCATCCTCAAGTGGGTGCCGGAGACCAAGGGCAAGGCGTTGGAGGAGATGGGCTGATCAACCCCGCCCTGCCCACTCCTCGCCGCGGGCGCCGGCCCGGACAGCCGGGGCGGCGCCCGCGACCGCTACGCGGACAGCTCGCCCAGCCGCGGCACGACCTTCTCCACCAGCAGCCGCAGCGAACTCCAGCCCTCCTCGACGGGCATGCCGCCGCACAGCGGATGCAGCAGCAACTGCCGCTCGCCCGCGTCCGGTTGCCGGGACAGCAGCTCAAGACACTCGTCCGGCGTCACGAACCGGTACACGCCCTCCTCGCGCAGCTCCTCCACCGTGCCGGACCGCGTACGCATCAGCGAACGTGCGTCCGCCTCCTGCCACGAGGCGTACCGCTGTGCCTCGTACAGGAAGTGCTGCCCCAGCTCGGCCCAGGCCCGCTCCGGATCCTCGGTCAGATGCAGCGTCGGCAGCTCCTCGGGCGGCATCAGGCACAGCGGCGTACTGCCGTGCTCGGCGCACCGCTCCTCGTAGTAGCGGGCCAGCTCGGGCAGGTGCGCCGGCAGGAACAGCGGCAGCCCCAGCCGGGCGGCACGCCGCGCCGTGGGACGGGAGCCGCCGCCGACGCACAGCATCGGATGCGGACTGCTGTGCGGCCGCGGCGTCACCCGCACCCGCCGGCCCCGGTAGGTGAACGGCTCGCCCGTCCAGGCCGCCAGCACGGTCTCCAGCATCTCGTCCTGGAGCGCACCGCGGCGCGCGAAGTCCAGGCCGAACGCCTCGTACTCCTCGGGCCGGTAGCCGATGCCGGCCACCGTCATCAGCCGCCCGCCGCCGACCAGGTCCAGCACCGCCAGCTCCTCCGCCAGCCGCAGCGGGTCGTACAGCGGGCCCAGGATCGCGCAGGCCGCCACGGCGACGCGCCGGGTGCGGCCGAGCAGGGCACCGGCCAGGGTCAGCGGGGAGGGCAGCCAGCCGTCCTCGGAACCGTGGTGCTCCTCGACCATGAGAGAGGTCACACCCTGCTCGTCGGCGTATCCGGCCATCTCCAGTGCCGCCCGGTAGCGCTCGCCCGGTGGCTCGGGAGGGGCCGCCGGCGAAGAAGCGGGCGGGTGTACGAGGTTGAAGCGGATGTTGCTCATCACTGTCGGCACGGTCACGTGGACACCCCTGTTCAGCCGTCGGTACGGCGCGGACCGTAGCGAAGCGCGCACGAAGAGGGAATGGCCCCGAAGCACGGACGGTGGCGGATACTGGTTCCGCTATGGAAATCGTCATCCTTGTTGTAGTCATCGCCGTGGTCCTGGTGGGCGCCGCCGCCGGGCTCGTCGTCAGCGCGGGCCGCCGGAAGAAGGCGGCCGGCACCGAGCAGCCGGCGCCCCCCACGGCCACCACGACCGAGACCCGCACCGCCGAACCCCACGTCGGTGAGGAGGCCGAGGGCACCACGGAAGGTGCCCGCAGAACCATCGAGGAGGTCGGCCTTCCCGAGGCCGAGAGGGAGCCCGAGGCCGAGGCCGCGCCGGCCCCCGCCGCCCCCGCCGAGCCCGAGGTCGAGATCCCGGCCCCCGCCGCCGGCCGGCTGGTCCGGCTGCGCGCCCGGCTCTCCCGCTCCCAGAACTCCCTCGGCAAGGGCCTGCTGACCCTGCTCTCGCGGGAACACCTGGACGAGGAGACCTGGGAAGAGGTCGAGGACACCCTGCTGACCGCCGACGTCGGCGTCGGCCCCACCCAGGAACTCGTCGAGCGGCTGCGCGAGCGCGTCAAGGTCCTCGGCACCCGCAGCCCGGAGGAACTGCGCGGTCTGCTGCGCGAGGAACTCCTCACCCTCGTCGGCCCGGACATGGACCGCACCGTCCACACCGAGGCGCAGGGCGCCGACGACCGGCCGGGCGTCGTCCTCGTCGTCGGCGTCAACGGCACCGGCAAGACCACCACGACGGGCAAGCTCGCCCGGGTCCTGGTGGCGGACGGCAAGTCCGTCGTGCTCGGCGCCGCCGACACCTTCCGCGCCGCCGCCGCCGACCAGCTGGAGACCTGGGGTACCCGTGTGGGCGCCCGCACGGTGCGCGGCCCGGAGGCCGGCGACCCGGCGTCCGTCGCCTTCGACGCGGTCAAGCAGGGCACCGAGGCGAGCGCCGACGTCGTCCTGATCGACACCGCGGGGCGGCTGCACACCAAGACCGGCCTGATGGACGAGCTGGGCAAGGTCAAGCGCGTCGTCGAGAAGCAGGGCCCGGTGGACGAGGTGCTGCTGGTCCTGGACGCGACCACCGGCCAGAACGGGCTCGTGCAGGCCCGGGTGTTCGCCGAGGTCGTGGACATCACCGGCATCGTGCTCACCAAGCTGGACGGCACGGCCAAGGGCGGCATCGTCGTCTCCGTGCAGCGCGAGCTGGGCGTGCCCGTCAAGCTCGTGGGCCTGGGCGAAGGCGCCGACGACCTCGCGCCGTTCGAGCCGGAGGCCTTCGTGGACGCGCTCGTCGAGGAGGCGTGAGCGCACCGGTGCCCCGGCCTCCGGCCGACCGCACCCCCGCGTTCGCGCTGCCCGCACCGCAGCCCCTTCCGCACCGACCGGAGCCGTCGCGGCGTACCCCCGTACCGCCGCGGCGGCTCCGTCCTGTGCGGCCCGGTGCCGGCCCGTTCAGCGGGTGGCCGAGCGGTGGCACACGTAGGCCAGCGTGCCCAGCAGCAGCCGGGCCTGCGGCGGGCGGCGCCGCTCCGGTGCCGGCGCCCGCAGCCAGCGCACCGGGCCGTCGCCGGCCAGGTCCGAGGGGGGAGCGGTGATGTACTCGCCGGCGCCCCGCGCCCGCAGATCCAGTCCCGCGTCGTCCCAGCCCATCCGGTAGAGCAGCTCGGGCAGTTCGGCGGCGGCGCCCGGCGCGACGAGGAACCAGGCCCGGCCGTGCGGGGTGGCCGCGACCGGGCCCAGCGGCAGGCCCATCCGCTCCAGCCGGGCGAGCGCGCCGCGCGCCGGCGCGTCCGCCACATCGATCACGTCGAACGCGCGCCCGGTCGGCAGCAGGACGGCCGCGCCGGGCACCTGCGCCCAGGCGTCCGTGGCCTCGGCGAGCGTCGAGCCGGCCGGCACTTCCAGACCGGCGTCCAGCGGATGCGCGCCGGGCGAGGGGCAGACGCCCGCACCGCACGAGCACCGCAGCCGTCCGCCGGAGCGGGCCGCCCGCGCCCCCGGCACCACGTCCCAGCCCCACAGGCCGGTGTACTCGGCGACCGCGGTGCACACCGAGGTGCGGGCACGCTTCCGCGCACCGGGCCGCGTCAATTCCCTGATCTCACGCAGACCGCCGAGACCACCGATGGCGCCGATCGTGAAGCCCATGCTCCCTCCAACGGGTCCCCTCAGCCTGTAGTTACGAGCGACGCTGCGCACAGTGACGACCGGACGGCGAGCGGAGCGGCCGTGACTCCGCGCAGGCGTTCCAGGGCGTCAAGTCAAGCGGCTGGAGAGGCTCCCGGGTTCATTCGAAGGGGTGGCGAATGGTGGCGATTTCCCGACCGCACTCGCGCGACTCGTGATCGTAGGATTACTTTCGGTGCACACAGTGGAGAGCAACTCTGCGGCCGGACCCGTCGGTTGGGGCTCCGCTGCCGGATGTGACCGGCAGCCGGGCGGCACCGCCGACGCGTCCCGGGAGCGCCGGACGGCGGTCCCGCACACGGCCGCGAGGCGGAGTGGGGGCGTGTCCCGTGAACGACGGTGGCCAGGCCGGCAAGTGCCCGAACGAACGGCTGGGCTCGTGGTTCCTGCGCAGTGGGTGGTCCAAGGGCGAGCTGGCCCGTCAGGTCAACCGCCGTGCGCGGCAGTGCGGTGCGCACCACATCAGTACCGACACCTCGCGGGTACGCCGCTGGCTGGACGGCGAACAGCCGCGCGAGCCCATCCCGCGCATCCTGTCCGAGCTGTTCTCCGAGCGCTTCGGCTGCGTCGTCGCGGTCGAGGACCTCGGTCTGCGGCCCGCCCGGCAGTCCCCCGCGGCCTCCGGGGTCGACCTGCCCTGGGCCGGGCCGCAGACCGTGGCACTCATCAGCGACTTCACCCGCAGCGATCTGATGCTGGGGCGCGGCGGATTCCTCGGCGCCTCCCTGACGATGTCCGCCGGGCCCGCGCTCATCGAGCCGCTGCAACGGTGGCTGGTGCCGGCACCCGCCGGTGAGGCCCCCGCCGGCGCACCGTCCGGCGCCGCCCGGCGCGCCCCCCGGCTGTCCGGCCCGGAGCTGGAACTGCTGGAGCAGACGACCGGCATGTTCCGCAGCTGGGACGCGCAGTGCGGCGGAGGGCTGCGCCGCAAGGCCGTCGTCGGGCAGCTGCACGAGGTCACCGAGCTGCTCCAGGAGCGCCACCCCGAGCCGGTACGGCGGCGGCTGTTCCGGGTCACCGCCGAACTCGCCGAGCTCGCCGGGTGGATGAGCTACGACATCGGGATGCAGCCCATCGCGCAGAAGTACTTCGTGCTCGCGCTGCACGCCGCCAAGGAGGCCGGGGACCGGCCGCTGGGCTCCTATGTGCTCAGCAAGATGGCCCGCCAGATGATCCACCTGGGCCGCGCCGAGGACGCCCTGGAGCTGATCCACCTCGCCCAGTACGGCAGCCGGGAGGGCTCGACGCCCCGGACGCAGGCGATGCTGCACGCGCTGGAGGCCCGCGCCTACGCCAACATGGGCCAGCCGGGCAAGTGCAAGCGGGCCGTGCGGATGGCCGAGGACACCTTCGCCGACACCGGTGCGCACGACGGCGACCCGGACTGGATCCGCTTCTTCTCCGAGGCCGAGCTGTACGCGGAGAACGCCCACTCCTACCGGGATCTCGCCTACTCGGCCGGGCGCAGCCCCAGCTACGCCTCGCTCGCACGGCCCGTGATGGAGCGCGCCGTCGAACTGTTCGGGCGTGAGGCCGCGGAGACCGAGGGCGGCGGCCACCAGCGCTCCTACGCGCTCAACCTCATCGGCATGGCCAGCGTGCATCTGCTCCAGCGCGAACCGGAGGAGTGCGCGGCCCGTGCCGCCCAAGCCATCGATGTCGCCGGGCAGTTGCGCTCCGAGCGGGTCAACAACCGGCTGCGGCGCACCGCGGCCGGCGCCGTGCGGGAATTCGGGCGCAGCGGTGAGGTCGTGCACCTGAGCGAGCGGCTGCGTACCGAGCTGCCCGAGAACGAGTACGCGCGGGCGGCCGCGGGCTGAACCGGCCGCGGGCCGGAACGGCCGCCGGGTCGACGCCCCCCCCCGGCGCGCTCCGCCGCCGGTGCTCCGGCGCGCCCCGGCCGTGCCGTCGCTCTGCCGCGGCGGTGCCGTTCCGTCCGGGCCCGGGCGCGCGCGGCCCGCGAGCGGCGCACGACACCTCCCCGTAACGCACCGGGCCGCGATGTCACCGCGGGGAAACACCGGACGGCACCGCTGGAAACCGCGCTCGGCGAATCTGGCGCACACGACCCGCCCCGGGCCCTGTGCGCGGGGCGTGACCCGCTCGACGCCGAGGAGCCGAAGTGAACGGCGCGGACACCGCCTTCGTCCTGATCAGCGCAGCACTGGTGATGCTGATGACACCCGGCCTCGCCTTCTTCTACGGAGGCATGGTCCGGGTCAAGAGCGCACTCAACATGCTGATGATGTCCTTCGTCTCGCTGGGCATCGTCAGCGTCCTGTGGGTGCTCTACGGCTATTCCCTGGCCTTCGGGCCGGACGTCGGGGGCGTCGTCGGCTCCCTCGATCTCGCCGGCCTGCGGGGGATCTCCGCCGGGACCCTCACCGGCGAGGACGGCATCCCCGTGCTCGCCTTCGTCCTCTTCCAGATGATGTTCGCCGTCCTCACCCCGGCACTGATGAGCGGGGCGCTCGCGGACCGGGTGAAGTTCGGCGCCTGGGCGGTGTTCCTCGCACTGTGGGTCACCGCCGTCTACTTCCCCGTCGCGCACTGGGTGTGGGCAGACGGCGGCTGGCTGCACGAGCTGGAGGTCGTCGACTTCGCCGGCGGGACGGCCGTGCACATCAACGCCGGGGCCGGGGCGCTCGCCGCCGTCCTCGTGGTCGGCCGCCGCCTCGGCTTCCCCGCCGAACCCATGCGGCCGCACAGCCTTCCGCTGGTCGTCCTGGGGGCGGCGCTGCTGTGGTTCGGCTGGTTCGGGTTCAACGCCGGCTCCGCGCTCGCCGCCGACGGCAGCGCCGCCACCATGGCGCTCAACACCCAGATCGCCACCGGCGCCGCCGTCTGCGGCTGGCTCGTCCACGAGCGGCTGCGGCACGGCGCGTGCACCACGCTCGGCGCGGCCTCCGGAGCCGTCGCCGGGCTCGTTGCCATCACACCGGCGGGCGCCGACGTCAGCCCGCTGGGCGCGCTGCTGACCGGCCTCGTCGCCGGGCTGGTCTGTGCCTGGGCCGTGGGCCGGAAGGTCGCGCTCGGCTTCGACGACTCCCTCGACGTCGTCGGTGTCCATCTCGTCGGCGGCCTCGTCGGGACCCTGCTGGTCGGCTTCCTCGCCGTCGACGGCGTGGGCGGCCTCGAACAGTTCGGCAAGCAGGCCCTCGGCGCCTTCTCCGTCCTGGCCTTCTCCTTCGTCGTCTCCTGGCTGCTGGCCCAGCTCGTGCACAGGACGATCGGGTTCCGCGCCGAGGCGGAGGACGAGCGCGCGGGCGTCGACCGGGCCTATCACGCGGAGACCGCCTACGACTTCGGCGCCGTCGGCTCCTCGGCCCGCCCCCGCACATCCGTGGCGCGGCCCGTCTCCCGGATCGCGGCGGTGCCGCCCGGCACGGACGGCGCCAAGGTGGACGTGAGCGCGGAGGTGTGAGCGCCCACAGCTGAGCGCGGACGCCTGACCGCCCTCAGCTGTCCGACTGCCTCCATGGGGGCGCGGAATTTCCGAGCGGGCACATATGAGGCACATCACCGGAGCGGGCGGGCAGCTGCGCCGCCTCGCCGCGCTCGGGTCCTGCCCGGCCACCCGGTGTGCCGCGCCCGGCACCCGAGGAGAGCCCGGCCGGGCCGCCGCCACGGGGGAGGGCGCGGGCCCGGGCGGGCGGGGCCCGGGTGCGGCGGGGAATCCGGCAGGCGGGGATGCCCGTGCGGCGCGGGCGGATACCCTTGGCAGGACTGACCCCCGCCATCGACCCGAGGACCGACGAGCGCTGTGTTCGATACCCTTTCCGACCGCCTGAGTGCGACGTTCAAGAACCTCCGGGGCAAAGGGCGCCTCAGCGAGGCGGACATCGACGCCACCGCCCGCGAGATCCGTATCGCTCTGCTGGAAGCGGACGTGGCCCTTCCTGTCGTCCGCGCCTTCATCAAGCAGGTGAAGGAGAGGGCGCTCGGTGCGGAGGTCTCCAAGGCTCTCAACCCCGCCCAGCAGTTCATCAAGATCGTCAACGAGGAACTGATCGGCGTCCTCGGCGGCGAGACCCGTCGGCTGCGGTTCGCGAAGACCCCGCCGACCGTGATCATGCTCGCCGGCCTCCAGGGCGCCGGCAAGACCACCCTGGCCGGGAAGCTCGGCCTGTGGCTCAAGCAGCAGGGCCACACCCCGATGCTGGTCGCGGCCGACTTGCAGCGGCCCAACGCCGTCAACCAGCTGTCGGTGGTGGCCGAGCGCGCGGGTGTCGCCGTCTTCGCGCCGGAGCCGGGCAACGGCGTCGGCGATCCCGTCCGGGTCGCGCAGGACTCGATCACCTACGCGCGGGACAAGCAGCACGACGTGGTCATCGTCGACACCGCCGGCCGGCTCGGTATCGACCAGGAACTGATGCAGCAGGCGGCGGACATCCGCGACGCCGTCTCGCCCGACGAGATCCTCTTCGTCGTCGACGCCATGATCGGCCAGGACGCCGTCTCCACCGCCGAGGCGTTCCGCGACGGCGTGGGCTTCGACGGTGTCGTGCTCTCCAAGCTCGACGGTGACGCCCGCGGTGGTGCGGCCCTCTCGGTCGCCCAGGTCACCGGCAAGCAGATCATGTTCGCCTCGAACGGCGAGAAGCTCGACGACTTCGACGCCTTCCACCCCGACCGGATGGCCTCGCGCATCCTCGGCATGGGCGACATGCTCACCCTGATCGAGAAGGCCGAGCAGACCTTCAGCCAGCAAGAGGCCGAGAAGATGGCCGCCAAGCTGGCGAAGGGCCCCAAGGAGTTCACGCTCGACGACTTCCTGGCGCAGATGGAGCAGGTCCGCAAGATGGGCTCGCTCTCCAAGCTGCTCGGCATGATGCCCGGCATGGGCCAGATGAAGGACCAGATCAACAACCTCGACGAGCGCGAGGTCGACCGCACCGCGGCCATCATCAAGTCCATGACGCCCGCCGAGCGCGCCGAACCGACGCTCATCAACGGCTCGCGCAGGGCCCGTATCGCCCGCGGTTCCGGCGTGGACGTCAGCGCCGTCAAGAACCTCGTCGAGCGCTTCTTCGAGGCCCGCAAGATGATGTCGAAGATGGCCCAGGGTGGCGGCATGCCCGGAATGCCCGGCATGCCGGGCCAGGGCGGCGGCTCCAAGAAGAAGGGCAAGCAGCAGAAGAAGGCCAAGGGCAAGCGCCAGTCCGGCAACCCGATGAAGCGCAAGCAGCAGGAGGAGGCCGCCGCCGCACGCAAGGCCGACTCCGACGGCAACGCCTTCGGTATCCCCGGCCCCGGCCAGGACGCGGGCAGCTTCGAACTGCCGCAGGAGTTCAAGGACATGCTGCCCCCGAAGTGAACCCGCCGTGACGGGGGCGGATGATGACAGGCATGTCGTCCATGCCGCCACGTGTCTACATCCGTCCCCCGCAGGCCACCGACGCCCGGCTCTACAGCGAGGCCGTCGTCCGGTCCGCCGACCACCTCAGGCCCTGGAACCCCGTCGAGCCCGACGGCCTTCCCGACCTGCTGCGCCGCCAGGGCCCCACCCTGCGGACGTTCATGATCTTCGACCGGGAGGACGACGGCCTCGTCGGCAGGGTCAACGTCGCCAACATCGTCCGCGCCCGCTTCCGCAACGGTGCGCTCGGCTACGACAGCTACCTTCCCTACGCCGGCACCGGACGTATGACCGAAGGGCTCCGGCTCGTCGTCACCCGCTGCTTCGCGCCCGTACCCGAAGGGCTCGGACTGCACCGCCTGGAGATCAACGTCCAGCCGGAGAACTCCCGCTCCCTCGCCCTCGCCAAGCGCCTCGGCTTCCGCCACGAGGGGTTCTCGCCGCGCATGCTCTACCTCAACGACGCCTGGCGCGACCACGAACGCTTCGCCCTCACCGCCGAGGAATGGCCGCCGGCTCCCTCCGGCACATCCGTCACCTCCGACGCCGTCTGACACCCCGGCGCACGCCCCCGCGCGCCCCGCCCAGGGGAAAACCGGCCGGACGCGCGACGTGCCCGGCCCTACGATGCCCGGCATGGCAAAGACACCCGTCCTCACGCCCAGGGCGCAGGACTTCCCGCGCTGGTACCAGGAGTTGGTGAACAAGGCGGAGCTGGCCGAGAACGGGCCGGTGCGCGGGACGATGGTGATCCGACCGTACGGCTACGGCATCTGGGAACGCATGCAGGCCGGCCTGGACGCACGCATCAAGGAGACGGGCGTACAGAACGCCTACTTCCCGCTGCTGATCCCGCAGTCCTACATGACGAAGGAGGCCGAGCACGTCGAAGGCTTCTCGCCGGAGCTGGCCGTCGTCACCCACGGCGGCGGCAAGGAGCTGGAGGAGCCCGCCGTCGTCCGGCCCACCTCCGAGACGATCGTCAACGAGTACTTCGCCAAGTGGGTGCACAGCTACCGCGATCTGCCGCTGCTGATCAACCAGTGGGCCAACGTGGTCCGTTGGGAGATGCGGCCCCGGCTGTTCCTGCGCACCTCCGAATTCCTCTGGCAGGAAGGTCACACGGCGCACGCCACCTACGAGGAGGCGCGCGACTTCGCGGCCCGCATCCACCGCGACGTGTACGCCGCCTTCATGACCGACGTCCTGGCCGTCGACGTCGTGCCCGGCCGCAAGACCGCACGCGAACGCTTCGCCGGAGCCCTCAACACGCTCACCCTGGAGGCGATGATGGACGACGGCAAGGCCCTCCAGATGGGCACCAGCCACGAACTCGGCCAGAACTTCGCCCGCGCCTTCAACACCGTCCACACCACCCGCGACGGCCGCCGGGAACACGTCTGGCAGACCTCCTGGGGCAGCACGACACGCATGCTCGGCGCCCTGGTCATGGCGCACGGCGACGACGACGGCCTGCGGCTGCCGCCGCTGCTCGCCCCGCAGCAGGTCGTCGTCCTCGCCGTCAAGGGCGACGAGCCCGTGCTCGCGCGGGTGCGCGAACTGGCCGCGCGGCTGCGCGTCGAGGGCCTGCGCGTACACGTCGACGACCGCACGGACGTCCCCTTCGGCCGCCGCGCGGTCGACTGGGAGCTCAAGGGCGTGCCCTTCCGCGTGGAGATCGGGCCGCGCGACCTCGACGATCCGTCGGGAGCCGGGGGAACCGCGACCCTGGTGCGGCGCGTTCCCGGTACCAAGGAGCAGCGCCCGCTCGCGGAACTGCCCGCGCTGCTGCCCGGCCTCGTACAGGAGGACCAGGCGCTGCTGCTGCGCCGCACACGCGAGCGGCGTACGGAGCGCACCAGCGACGTGCGTACCATCGACGAGGCCGCACAGGCAGCGGCGGCCGGCGGCTGGGCCCGCATCCCCTGGGCCCTGCTCGGCCCGGAAGGCGAGCGGCAGCTGGCGGCGCGGTCGGTGACGGTGCGCTGTCTCACCGCGGAGGACGGCACCGTCCCGGCCGAGGACGACGCCCCGGGGAACCTGGCCCTGGTGGCCCGCGCCTACTGACGCGGGGGCCCGCCCCGACGAGCGGAGCACGAGCGGGCACGGCACCGGCGCGGCCGGACCGCGAAACGTCCCGGGATGCGCCCGGTGCCGCGCTTCCGGGATTTCCGGCGGCTTCCGGGGGCTTCCCGGGGCTTGCGGCCGGTTCGGCGCGCCCGCCCCGGCTCGGGCGCCAAAGCCGAGAACTGACTGGTACGTGCAAATTATTTGGGATGCCCCGGAATCGGAACACCGCCGCTGTCCCGCTCGTTGGGAACGACGTGAGCACGACACCACCAGTTCTCGCCGCCGAGCTGGCAGCCGCCTGGGCCGATATTCAACGGCACCACCCCGAGCTGCCGGATCTGGCCGCACCTGAATCGCTGATCGGGGAGTCGTCGTCCGCCTGCGGCGCCGGGCTCTCCTTCGAACGGCTGCTGCACGAGGCAGTCCACGGCATCGCGGCGGCCCGCGGTGTGCGGGACACCTCGCGGGCCGGCCGCTACCACAACCGCCGGTTCCTCGCGATCGCCGAGGAGCTGGGGCTGGACCACCCCGAGGAGCCGCACCCCAGCAGCGGCTTCTCGCTCGTGGCCCTCACGCCCGAGACGAGACGGCGCTACCGCACGACGACGGAACGCCTCCAGCGGGCCCTGAAGGCGTACAGCGCCGCCACCGAGAACGACACCGGGCGCAGCTTCCGCGGCCCGGCCGCCCGGCACGGCTCCTCCGGTGGCGGGGTGCGGGTCAAGGCCGTCTGCGAGTGCGGGCGCAACGTCCGGGTCGTCCCCTCCGTGCTGGCCCAGGCGCCGATCATGTGCGGGGCCTGCGGCAAGCAGTTCCGCATCCCGGCGGACGCGGCCGCCGTACAGCCCGAGCCGGTCGGCGCGGGCCGCTGAGACGCACAGCCGGCGGGGGGGGAGGGTTTCCTGGGGGTCCGAGCGGTGTGGCATCATGGTCGGCTGAACTCGGCAGCCGCACAGGATCCCTCTCTCCTCCGGCTGACGCGTCCATCGGACACCCGGCACCTCAACCCCACGGGGATCGCCCGTCGTGTCCACCCACGTCAAGACCAGGAGACACCACACCCGTGGCAGTCAAGATCAAGCTGAAGCGTCTGGGCAAGATCCGTTCGCCTCACTACCGCATCATCGTCGCCGACGCCCGCACCCGCCGTGACGGCCGGGCCATCGAGGAGCTCGGTCTCTACCACCCGGTGGAGAACCCCTCGCGTATCGAGGTCAACTCCGAGCGTGTGCAGTACTGGCTGGGTGTCGGCGCGCAGCCGACCGAGCCGGTCGAGGCCATCCTCAAGGTCACCGGTGACTGGCAGAAGTACAAGGGTCTGCCGGCCCCGGCGCCGATGAAGGTCGCCGAGCCCAAGGCCGACAAGCGTGCGCTCTTCGAGGCCGCGGCCAAGGAGTCGGCGGACGAGCCCCAGGGTGAGGCCATCACCCAGAAGGCGAAGAAGGGCGACAAGAAGGCGGACGAGTCCAAGGCCGACTCGGCGTCCGAGTCGACCGAGGCGTGACCATGCTCGAGGAAGCCCTCGAGCACCTGGTGAAGGGCATTGTCGACCACCCCGACGAGGTGCAGATCGCGTCCCGCAATCTGCGCCGCGGGCGCGTGCTGGAGGTCCGGGTCCACCCCGACGACCTCGGCAAGGTGATCGGCCGCAGCGGCCGCACCGCACGCGCGCTGCGCACCGTCGTGGGTGCCCTCGGCGGCCGTGGCGTCCGCGTCGACCTCGTCGATGTGGACCAGGTCCGCTGAACGCTGGACATGTAACCGCATGCAGCACCGGCACGGGCCGGGGACGGCACACCGCCGCCCCCGGCCCGTTGTCGCGGGCGCACCGCCTCGGCCGGTGGCCGCGGGGCGCACACACCGAGCACGGAGAGACACAGTGCAGCTAGTCGTCGCGCGCATCGGGCGCGCCCACGGCATCAAGGGCGACGTCACGGTCGAGGTCAGGACGGACGAGCCCGAACTGCGGCTGGCACCCGGCGCCACCCTCGCCACGGACCCGCCCACCGCCGGGCCGCTCACCATCGAGGCCGGCCGCGTGCACAGCGGCCGGCTGCTCCTGCGCTTCGAGGGCGTCGGCGACCGCAACGCCGCCGAGGCCCTGCGCAACACCCTGCTCATCGCCGAGGTCGACCCGGACGAGACGCCCGAGGACCCGGAGGAGTTCTACGATCACCAGCTCGTCGACCTCGACGTCGTCACCCGCGACGGCACCGCCGTCGGCAGGATCGAGTCGGTGGCCCATCTGCCCGCCCAGGATCTGCTCGTCGTCCGCGCCGAGGACGAGCGCGAGATCCTCATTCCGTTCGTCGCCGAGATCGTCCCGGAGATCGACCTGGACGCCCAGCGCGCCGTCGTCGACCCCCCGCCGGGCCTGCTCGACGGCGGGAGCGAGACGGACGCCGCAGCGGGCGAGGGCGGAAGCGAAGACGAGGGACGGTCCCGGTGAGGCTCGACGTCGTCACGATCTTCCCGGAGTACCTGGAGCCGCTGAACGTCTCCCTGGTCGGGAAGGCCCGCGCCCGCGGCGACCTCGACGTCCGCGTCCACGATCTGCGTGCCTGGACCCACGACCGGCACCACACGGTCGACGACACCCCCTACGGCGGCGGCCCCGGCATGGTGATGAAGCCGGAGCCCTGGGGGGAGGCGCTCGATGAGGTCCTCGCCGACGCCGGGGACGACGAGCAGCCCGTCCTCGTCGTCCCCACGCCCAGCGGGCGTCCCTTCACCCAGGAGATGGCCGTCGAGCTGTCCGGCAAGCCGTGGCTGGTGTTCACCCCGGCCCGCTACGAGGGCATCGACCGCCGCGTCATCGACGAGTACGGCGAGCGGCTCGATGTGCGCGAGGTCTCCATCGGCGACTACGTCCTGGCCGGCGGGGAGGCACCCGTCCTGGTCATGGTGGAGGCCATCGCGCGGCTGCTGCCCGGGGTGCTGGGCAACGCCGAGTCGCACCGTGACGACTCCTTCGCACCCGGCGCCATGGCCGGGCTGCTGGAGGGTCCCGTCTACACCAAGCCGCCCGAGTGGCGCGGCCGCGGCATCCCCGAGGTCCTGCTCAGCGGGCACCACGGCAGGATCGCGCGGTGGCGCAGGGACCAGGCGCTCGCCCGCACCGCGGACCACCGGCCCGATCTGATCGCGGGATGCGACCCGTCGGCCCTCGACAAGCACGACCGCGCGGCGCTCGAAGCGCTGGGCTGGCGGCAGGGAACGGACGGCCGATTTTGGCCGGAAGGCGAGCACGTGGAAGAATAGGCCGCTGCCTCACATCCGGCCCGCGACCCTGCCACAGGGGGACCGACGCCCGGCCGGAGTGACGCTCCCATCACTCAACGATCATTCCGTTGATGACCTGTGGCATCAGCGAGGAAGCAGACGGACATGTCCCACCTTCTCGACAGCGTCGACGCCGCGTCCCTGCGCAGCGACATCCCGGCGTTCCGCCCCGGCGACACGGTCAACGTGCACGTGCGCGTCATCGAGGGCAACCGCTCGCGTGTGCAGCAGTTCAAGGGCGTCTGCATCCGCCGCCAGGGCGACGGTGTGCGCGAGACCTTCACCGTCCGCAAGGTCAGCTTCAGCGTCGGTGTCGAGCGCACCTTCCCGGTGCACACCCCGATCGTCGAGAAGATCGAGGTCGTGACCCGCGGTGACGTCCGCCGCGCCAAGCTGTACTACCTGCGCGAGCTGCGCGGCAAGGCCGCCAAGATCAAGGAGAAGCGCGAGAACTGATCTCGCGTACTGCGGTGTCCCTAACGGGGGTTAGGCTTCCGTCCGATGGACACCCAGGAACAGCAGAACGCATCGGAGCGCGACCGCTCTTCCGTACCCCCCGAGGGACAGAAGCGCTGGTCGCGCTCCGTTCGTCTGTGCCTGTGGGGCGGTGGCGTACTGGGTGCCCTCTTGCTGACCAATGTCTTCGTGATGCAGCCTTTTCTGATTCCGAGCTCCTCGATGGACCCCACGTTGCGCGTCGGTGACCGCATCCTCGTCAACAAGCTCGCGTACCGGTTCGGGGGCCTGCCGGAGCGCGGCGACGTGATCGTCTTCGACGGCACCGGGTCGTTCGCCGGCGACGAGGAGACCGGCTCCGGCTCGGTGGCCTCGGCGCTGCGTGAGGCCGGCGCGGCGGCGGGCCTCGTCCCGTCCGCCGAGTCCGACTACGTCAAGCGCGTCGTCGGTGTCGGCGGGGACCTGGTGAGCTGCTGCGACAAGCGGGGGAGGATCGAGGTGAACGGCCGCCCGGTGAACGAGCCCTATCTGCATCCCGGCGACGCACCCTCCGCCGTCCCCTTCGAGACCCGCGTTCCCGAAGGACGGCTGTGGGTCATGGGCGACCACCGCGCCCGCTCCAGCGACTCCCGCGACCATCTCGGAGAGCCCGGCGGCGGCACCGTCCCCGTGGAGCGCGTGATCGGCCGCGCCGAGTGGATCGGCTGGCCGCCCAGCCGCCTCGGATCGGTGGCAGCCGGCGCCGCGCCGGGCGGCCATGACTGACCGCACCGGGCACGGCCCCGGTGGAACCCCCCGCCCCCGGCGGCGCTACGCCTACGGCGTCCCGAGCGAGTACGACGACGAGTACGGGCAGTACGACGGGCCGGGCGCAGCCGGCAGCGCCGCCCACGGCAACGGCCACGCGAGCCCGGAAACCCCGCCCGGACCGCCCGCACCGCCCGGCATCCCGGGCCCCGGACCCGGATACCCCCGGCAGCAGCCCGCCGCCCCGGCGAACGGTCACGGCCCGGCAGCGCCGCCGCCGAACGGCCCCGGCCCGGCCGCACCGCCGAACGGCCAGGGCCCCGGCTACGGAGCGTCCGGCCACGGCCGGCCCGGCTTCGGACCGCCCGGCTCCGGCGGGGCACAGCAGCCGTGGCCGCAGGGCGAACCGCCCGCGCCCGGCGTCTACAACCCGTACCAGGGCCGCTACACCTACACCGAGCCCTACGACTACACCTCCGGCAGCGCCACCGGCGGCCCGCCCGCGCACGGCGGACACCCCGCGCCGCCCCCGCCCGGCCCGGCGCAGGAGCCGCCCGCGCCCGACGCGGGGGAGACGCTGGCGCTGCGCGGTCCCCGCTCCGTCCCGCCGCGACAGCCCGGCGCACCGGCCGGCGCCGACGGGCACGGGCCCGCGTACGAGGGCCCCGGCGAGAGCCGGGACGAGGGCCAGGCGGCGCCGACCCGGCGTGCGGGCCAGGGCCGGGCCGACCGCAGGCGGGCGGCGAAGCGCATCAAGCGGCGCCGGCGGCTGTCGGCGACGAAGGAGATCCCGATCCTCATCGGGGTCGCCATCCTCATCGCGCTGGTGCTCAAGACCTTCCTCGTGCAGGCGTTCGTGATCCCCTCCGGCTCCATGGAGCAGACGATCCGGGTCGGGGACCGGGTGCTGGTGGACAAGCTCACCCCCTGGTTCGGCTCCAGGCCCGAGCGCGGGGACGTGATCGTCTTCGAGGACCCCGGGGGCTGGCTGGACGAGGAGCACAAGCCGAAGAAGGACCCTCCGTTCGGCATCAAACAAGGCAAAGAATTCTTGACCTTCATCGGTCTGCTGCCGTCCGACGATCAGCAGGACCTGATCAAGAGAGTGGTCGGCGTCGGCGGTGACACCGTCGCCTGCTGCAACGACCAGGGCCGTATCACCGTCAACGGGCACCCGTTGAACGAGCCGTACGTCCACCCGGGCAACGAACCCTCGCGGATCAAGTTCAAGGTGAAGGTGCCCCAGGGGCGGGTCTTCGTGCTGGGGGACCACCGTGCCAACTCCGGGGATTCCCGCTACCACATGCGGGAACCGCACCAGGGAACCATCTCGGAGGACCTGGTCGTTGGCCGGGCAGTCGTCATCGCCTGGCCCTTCGATCATTGGAGACGCTTGGAAGAGCCGAAAACCTTCGCGTCGGTCCCCGATGCGGCCGGTGCGGCCGCGGCGCCCGCAAGACGAGAGAATCCAGTGGCGCAACTCCCGTTCTCTGCGGAACTCCCGCTCGTTATGGGAGTGGTGGGCCTGTACCGGCTCTCGGACAGGCGGCAAGGCAGTGTGAGGAGTGAATGTGGGGGACTTGGCGGTCGGCGCACGGTCCGGCTCCGGCGACCCGGAGGACGAGCGTCCCGGACGGGACGGCAAGGCGGGCGACGCGGGGCCGCCGGCCGTGGACAGAGGGAGTGACGGGGTGACCGCCGGCGCGGAAGGCACGTCCCCGGGGGACGACGGCAGCAACGACCGGGCGTCGGACGTACCCGGCGGCACGGACGCCGCACAGTCCGGCCAGGGAGCGAAGAACGCGAAGAACCCGAAGAAGCAGCAGCGCGCCTTCTGGAAGGAACTGCCGCTGCTCATCGGGATCGCGCTGGTCCTGGCCCTGGTCATCAAGACCTTCTTCGTGCAGGCGTTCTCCATCCCCTCCGACTCGATGCAGGACACCCTCCAGCGAGGGGACCGCGTCCTCGTCGACAAGCTCACCCCGTGGTTCGGCTCGACGCCCGACCGGGGCGAAGTGGTCGTCTTCCACGACCCGGGCGGCTGGCTGCCCGAGGCCACGGTCGACGAGAACCCGGTCCAGCAGGCGCTCAGCTTCATCGGTCTGCGCCCCTCGGCCAACGAGAAGGACCTCATCAAGCGGGTCATCGCGGTCGGCGGCGACACCGTGCAGTGCGAGGAGGGCGGCAAGGTCCGCGTCAACGGCACACCGCTGGACGAGAAGGACTACATCTACCCCGGCAACACCCCGTGCGACGACAAGCCGTTCGGCCCGGTGAAGGTTCCCGAGGGCAAGCTGTGGGTGATGGGCGACCACCGCCAGGACTCCCTGGACTCGCGGTACCACCAGAACCAGCCCGGCGGCGGATTCGTCCCCGAGGAGCAGGTCGTCGGCCGCGCGATCGTCAAGGCGTGGCCCATCAACCGCTGGGGCACGCTCCCGGTCCCCGACACCTTCGACCAGAAGGGCGTACAGGCATCCGGAGCCCTGGGCGCCGCGCCCGCCGCCCTCGGTGTCGCCGGGGCCCTGCCGCTGGTGCTGTGGCGGCGCAAGCGGCTTCTCACCAGGGCACCGGGGCTCGCACCGCAGGGCGCAGCGGCCGGCCGAAGGGATCCTGCCGAGGGCTGACGTCCTCCCGTACCCCCGGGTAGTGTTCGCGCAGATCTTCGAAGGCGCGCGAGAGCGGGGGAGCGGAAGTGGGCAAGACTCAGCGTCCCGACGCCGAAGAGGGCCACAGCCGCCTGGGGAACACACTCTCCGGGCTGGCGGTGGCCCTCGGCTGTGTCCTCTTCCTCGGCGGTTTCCTCTGGGGCGCCGTGCTGTACAAGCCGTTCACCGTCCCCACCGACTCCATGGACCCGACGGTGAAGTCCGGCGACCGTGTGCTCGCCGAACGCACCGACGGCGCCGATGTGCACCGCGGCGATGTCGTCGTCTTCCAGGACGCCGTGTGGGGCGACATGCCCATGATCAAGCGGGTGGTCGGTGTCGGCGGCGACAAGGTCGCCTGCTGCGACCGGGACGGACGGCTCACCGTCGACGGCATCCCCGTCGACGAGCCCTATCTCCGCTCCCAGGGGCGTGGCGGCCGGGAGCCCTTCTCCACCACCGTGCCGGACGGCAAGCTCTTCCTCCTCGGCGACAACCGGCAGGACTCGCTCGACTCCCGGACCCACCTGGAGGACGCCGGACGCGGCGCGGTGCCGCGCTCGGCCGTCTCCGCCCGGGTCGACGCCGTGGCCTGGCCGATGGGCGAGGCGGGCATGCTCCCGGAGGCCACCGGCTTCGCCGACCTGCCCGCCGGCACCTCCGAGCCGGGGCCGCTGCCGCTCGTCCTGCTCAGCGTCGTCGTCGGCGCGGTCCTGGTACTGGGCGGCGCCGCCTACGGGCCGCTCGCGCGGCGCTTCACAACATCGGCACGCCGCCGCTCCGGGTGACGCACAATGGGGGGACGCACGGCTGAAGGGGAACATGCCATGAGCGCCGAGGACCTCGAAAAGTACGAGACCGAGATGGAGCTGAAGCTCTACAGGGAGTACAGAGACGTCGTCGGTTTGTTCAAGTATGTGATCGAGACCGATCGGCGCTTCTATCTCACCAACGACTACGAGATGCAGGTCCACTCCGTGCAGGGCGAGGTCTTCTTCGAGGTCTCGATGGCGGACGCCTGGGTCTGGGACATGTACCGGCCGGCACGTTTCGTCAAACAGGTCAGAGTCCTCACCTTCAAGGACGTGAACATCGAGGAACTCAACAAGAGCGAACTCGATCTGCCGGAGGACACCGGCTTCAAGAACTGACGGGTCGGCCCCACCGGTCCACCGGCCCGGGCACCATCGACCCGGCCCCTCCACCACCACACCGACGCCCGGACCACCGCGGTCCGGGCGTCGTCACGCGACCTCACACACACGGGTGACGAAGTTGTCCACACCCGCGAGGTTGTCCCCAGAAAACGACCAAGATCCCCACGCCGCTTCCCGCCGGGCCACAGTCGGCCTCGGAGGTGATGGGGAATGACCACCGACAAGACCCGCCCCACCCGGCCCGCACCGGCCACCGCCCCGGCCGACGGAAGCGGAGAACCCACCGCACGCACCGCACGCCGAAGCCCACAACGCCCACCCGCCCGCACCCGGACCCGCCCTCCCGCCCCACGGACGGCCCCGGACACCGCACGCACGCGGTCCGCGAGTTCCCCCGGGCCCACCGGCCCCCGAACAGCGGCCAGGCCGGCAGCCCCCGCAGCGGCCAGGCCCGCCCGCCCCGGCACCCCCGAGCCCGCGCCCGGCACACGGAACCCAGGAAAGGCACGCAACGCCCTCGGCCGCTACGGCGAGGACCTCGCCGCCCGACGGCTGCGCGAAAGGGGCATGGTCGTCCTCGAACGCAACTGGCGCTGCACCGAAGGCGAGATCGACCTCATCGCCCGCGATCGCGACGCCCTCGTCATCTGCGAGGTCAAGACCCGCCGCACCACCGCCTTCCAGCACCCCATGGAGGCGCTGCCGCCACGCAGGACCGCGCGCCTCAGGCGCCTCGCCGCACGCTGGCTCAGCGAACGCTGGCTCGCACGCCACGGCCAGCCGCCGCCCGGCGGCGTCCGCATCGACCTCATCGGCGTCCTCCTGCCCCAGCGCGGCGCACCCACCGTCGAACACATCCGGGGAGTCGGCTGATGGCATTCGCCCGGACCAGCTCCGTCGCCCTCGTCGGCGTCGAAGGCGTACCCGTCGAGGTACAGGCCGACCTCGAACCCGGCGTCGCCGCCTTCACCCTCGTCGGCCTCCCGGACAAGAGCCTCACCGAAAGCCGCGACCGGGTACGCGCCGCCGTCGTCAACTCCGGCGTGCCCTGGCCCCAGAAAAAGCTCACCGTGGGACTCAGCCCGGCCTCCGTGCCCAAGAGCGGCAGCGGCTTCGACATCGCCGTGGCCTGCGCCGTCCTCGCCGCCGCCGAACGCATCGACCCCCGCACCATCGCCGGGCTCATGATGATCGGCGAACTCGGCCTGGACGGCCGCATCCTGCCCGTCCGCGGCGTCCTCCCGGCCGTCCTCGCCGCCGTCGACGCCGGATACCGGCACGTCGTCGTCCCCGACCAGACCGCGGCCGAAGCCTCCCTCGTCCCCGAGGTCTCGGTCACCGCAGTACGCAGCCTCAGCCAGCTCATCGCCCACCTGACCGGCGAACCCCCACCCGAGGAGAGCGACGACCGCCCCGACCCACCCGTCCCCGGCGGAAACACCCTGCAACAGTTCACCGACCCCCGCATCACCGCCGACCCCGGCCGCGACCGCCTCCTGGACCTCGCCGACGTCACCGGCCAGCAACACGCCCGCCGAGCCCTCGAAATCGCCGCCGCCGGACGACACCACCTCTTCTTCACCGGGCCACCCGGAGCCGGGAAAACGATGCTCGCCGAACGCCTCCCCGGGCTGCTGCCACCGCTCAGCCGCACCGAAGCCCTCGAAGTCACCGCCGTGCACTCCGTCGCCGGAGTGCTCCCGCCCGGCCAGCCCCTCGTCGTCCGGCCGCCCTACTGCGCACCACACCACTCCACCACCATGGCCGCACTCATCGGCGGCGGCACCGGCGTACCCCGGCCCGGAGCCGTCTCCCTCGCCCACCGAGGCGTCCTCTTCCTCGACGAAGCAGCCGAATGCGGCCCCCGCGTCCTCGACGCCATGCGGCAACCCCTCGAATCAGGCCACGTCACCGTCGCCCGCGCCGCCGGCATGATGCGCATGCCCGCCGCCTTCCTCCTCGTCCTCGCCGCCAACCCCTGCCCCTGCGGCCGGCACGGCAGCCCCGGCACCGCCGCCCTGGGTTGCGAATGCCCTCCCGCCTCCGTCCGCCGCTACCGCGCCCGGCTCTCCGGCCCCCTCCTCGACCGCGTCGACCTGCGCGTCCCCGTCCAGCCCCTCGGCCGCGCCGAACTGGCCGCCGCCGGAACACGCGGCGAACCCACCGCGGCGGTCGCCGACCGCGTGGCAGAAGCCCGGCACCGTGCCGAAGCCCGCTACCGGGAAACCCCCTGGAAGACCAACAGCGAAGTCCCCGGCCACGAACTGCGCACCCGTTACCCCGCCGAATCCGGCGCCCTCCACGAAGCGGAAGCCGACCTCGAACACGGCGTTCTCACCGCACGCGGCCTCGACCGGGTACTCCGCGTCGCCTGGACCATCGCCGACCTCGCAGGCCACCCCTGCCCCACCCGCGACGACGTGAACAGCGCGCTGGAGATGCGCACCGGCGTCCGGCGCGGCCGACTCGTACCGGAACGCCCCGCATGACCACCCACGACACCCCACCCCACGACTCCGGGACCCACCCGTCCCTTCGGCACGAGCCCCGACAAGAGCCACCCGAGCCAGAGACCGGCCCGAAAGCCCCCTCCACCACCCGCCCGCACAACGGAACTTCGCCACCGGAAGCCCCGCCCGACAGCCCGGCACCGCCCTCCGACGCCGAACGCCTCGCCCGCGTCGCCCTGACCCGCATCGCCGAACCCGGCGACACCCTCGTCGGCGGCTGGCTCGCCACCCTCCCGCCACGCGCCATCCTCGACGCCCTCACCACCCCCGGCGCTCCCGCCCTGCCGGACGCCTCCCCACGGCGCTGGGCCGGCCTCAGAGCGCGCGCCCAGAACATCCGCCCGGAGGACGACCTCGAATCGATCACCCGCGCAGGAGGACGGTTCCTGTGCCCCGGAGACCCCGAATGGCCCCGACAACTGGACGACTTGGGACCGGCCCGGCCCATCGGCCTCTGGGTACGCGGCACCCCCTCGCTCCGTACCCTCGCCCTGCGCTCCGTCGCCCTCGTCGGCTCCCGCGCCTGCACCGACTACGGCGCACACTGCGCCACCCACCTCGCGGCAGGTCTCGCCGAACGCGGCTGGAGCGTCGTCTCCGGCGCCGCTTACGGCATCGACGCCGCCGCGCACCGGGGAGCCCTCGCCGCCGGCGGGCCCACCCTCGGCGTACTGGCCTGCGGAGTCGACGTCGGCTACCCCTCCGGCCATCAGGAACTCATCCGGACCATGGCCGAACGCGGGCTGCTCCTCGCCGAACTCCCACCGGGCGCACACCCCACCCGGCCCCGGTTCATCCTGCGCAACCGTGTCATCGCCGCCCTCACCCCGGGAACCGTCGTCGTCGAAGCAGCGCTGCGCAGCGGGGCGCTCGTGACCGCACGGCGCGCCCTCGCACTCGGACGACATCTGATGGGCGTCCCCGGTCCCATCACCTCGGGACTCTCCCAAGGTGTGCACCAACTCCTGCGCGGCGAAGCCGTAGTGATCACGGACGCCGACGAAGTGATCGAAATGGTCGGCATGATGGGCGAACTCGCTCCACAGCGCCGCGGCCCCTCCGTCCCACGCGACGCGTTGAACGCCGAATGCTCACGCGTTCTGGAAGCCATGCCCGGCCGGGCATCAGCCGAACCTGCCGGGCTCGCCCGCGCCGCCGGGGTACCGACCCGGCTCGTTCTCGCGCATCTGCACGAGCTCCAGGCCCTGGGATTCGTCGAACGCGACGGTGCGCACTGGCGGTTGGCGAGACCGGGGAAGGCGCACTCGATCGAGTGAAGAGCCGGTCCTTGACCTGGGGCTATCGAGTGAAAGGCTGAGCCATGTGCACGTGCCGCCCGGCGCCCACCGGGTGGACGACGGGCGCTGGCGCACCCGTCTCACGTGCACCGCGTCGGGCGATGAGGCTCTTCCGGAAGCGACGGGACCGGGCTGGTGGGCACGGAACCGGGCACAGAGACGTCTGATCGCCCAAAGCGACGCTACGGTCACGCTACGCTCACACCATCTCTCAATGAGACACACGGTTCCGCACACCAACAGACCACCACCAGCAGAACGGCTCAAGGGACGCATGCCTCAGCATTTCTCCCGGCCCGACCACACGGCCACAGCGGCCACCGCCGCCGTACAGGCCGCGGTGGACGACGACACGGCCAGGACTGCGCCCAGCTCGCTGGAGGAACTGTGGCGGTCCTACAAGGCGAACGGCGACAGCAGACTCCGCGAGCAACTGATCCTGCACTACTCGCCGCTGGTCAAATACGTGGCAGGAAGAGTCAGCGTCGGCCTGCCACCCAACGTGGAACAGGCCGACTTCGTCTCCTCCGGGATCTTCGGACTCATCGACGCCATCGAGAAGTTCGACCCCGAACGCTCCATCAAATTCGAGACCTACGCCATCACCCGCATCCGCGGCGCCATGATCGACGAACTGCGGGCGCTCGACTGGATCCCCCGCTCCGTCCGGCAGAAGGCCCGCGCCGTCGAACGGGCCTACGCCACGCTGGAAGCCAGACTCCGCCGCAGCCCCTCCGAGGCAGAGGTCGCCGACGAGATGGGCATCGCCACGGAAGAACTCCACGGCGTTTTCAGCCAGTTGTCCCTCGCCAACGTCGTCGCCCTCGAAGAGCTGCTGCACGTCGGCTCCGACGGCTCGGACCGGCTCAGCCTCATGGACACCCTTGAGGACACCGCAGCCGACAACCCCGTCGAGATCGCGGAGGACCGTGAACTGCGCCGGCTGCTCGCCCGCGCCATCAACACGCTCCCCGACCGCGAAAAGACCGTGGTCACGCTCTACTACTACGAGGGACTCACGCTCGCCGAGATCGGCCAGGTCCTCGGCGTCACCGAGAGCAGGGTCAGCCAGATCCACACCAAGTCCGTCCTCCAGCTGAGAGCCAAGCTCGCCGACGTCAGCGGCTGACCGGCCACCGGACGGGCCGGGACACAGAGGGCGAAGCCGCCCCACAGGAGAAACGGAACGGGCCGCCCTCCCCAGGAAAGCGGGGGCCTGCCTGTAGGGACGACGGGCCGTCGTCCGTAAGCTGGATATGTGCCCAGGATTCGAGCGGCCTCCGTGGCCGAGCACCGGACAATGCAGCGCGCGGCCCTGCTGGACGCCGCCCGGTCACTGCTGTCCGAGGGCGGAACGGAAGCGCTGACCTTCCCCGCGCTCGCCCAGCGAACGGGACTCGCACGCTCCTCCGTCTACGAATACTTCCGCTCCCGCGCAGCCGTCGTCGAAGAACTCTGCGCCGTCGACTTCCCCGTCTGGGCAGCCGAGGTCGAATCGGCGATGGCCGAGGCCGACAGCCCCCGCGACAAAGTCGAAGCCTATGTGCGCCAGCAGCTCACCCTCGTCGGAGACCGCCGGCACCGCGCCGTCGTCGCCATCTCCGCCGGTGAACTCGACGCCGGCGCCCGCGAACGCATCCGGGCCGCGCACGGAGGACTGATCTCCATGGTCGTCCAGGCGCTGGAAGACCTCGGACACCAGCAGCCCCGACTCACGGCGATGCTGCTGCAAGGCGTCGTGGACGCCGGCGTACGGCGCATCGAAATGGGAGCCGCCGAAGTACCGGAAGAGATCATCCAGGCCACCGTGTCGATGGCGCTGGACGGGGTGAAGGGCGCCTGAGCGAAACGCTCGCCTTGGGGCCCCTCCCCCCCTCCCCCTCCCCTCCCCCTCCCCTCCTCCCCCCACCTCCTGCTCTGTCACGCCTTTCGGATGAGCGTGATGGCAGCTCGGAGCCGTGCGACACCGGTGCGGTGTCGCCCTGTGTTGTCGCGTGAGCGTGTGCTCCGGCGCAGTCGGCGGTGTGCCCAGCCGGCTGCGCAGATGAGTAGTGCGGTCGTCATCACGGTGTGTGAGGTCTGCCTGTCACCGGCGGTCCGGGGTGCGCCGATGAGCGTGTGGTGTGCGGGTCCGCCTTCCCGTGGGAGCGGGATGCCGTGGACGGGCAACAGTCGGCTGGGGCCGTAGCCGAGCAGCCCGGGCGGCAGCAGGGTCAGTGGGTCCAGGTAGCGCCTGCCGCGGAGGAGCCCCCAGTGCAGGCAGGCGGCAGGGCAGTGTCTTCGGACGGCCTTGCGCTGGTGGGGTCTGTCCTTCCGCTGGTCAGGGGTGTCGGGTTTGCTCTCGCTGTCGGGGGCGAGGGTGCCCACTTGTTGTCCGGCGGTGACGTGGTCGCCTTTGTGCACGGTGGGGTGCACTGGCTGGTAGGCGGTGCGCAGGGGCGGTTTGCCGGTGGCGTTCAGTTCGATGGAGACGACTTCTGTGCCGGCGACTTTTCCGGCGAAGGAGACGGTGCCTGCGGCGACTGCGCGGACGGGTTCGCCGGGTGCGGCTGCGAGGTCCACTCCTCGGTGCCCTGCGGCCCAGGGGGCGGGAGGTGGCTCCCAGCCGCGGCGCACGGCGGGGCGTGGTCGGCCGTCGGGCGCCTCGATGGGCCAGGCCCGGTCACGGGGGTCGGTGTCGGTGTCGGTGTCGTGGGGTTTTTCTGCTGGTCGGTGACGGGGGTGCCCGCTCCCGGAAGTGTGTTCCGGGAGCGGGCGGGCTCCCGCACCCGCCGACGGGGGACGGGCAGGAGCGGGCGCGGGAGCGGTCCGGGGTGGGGCGGCCGGTGCCGAGGGGGCGAGGGCGAGTGCGAGGGCGGTCGCCGCGGTGAGGGTCGCGGTGGCCGGGGCCCACGTGCTGCGTGGGCCGGGTCGGTGTCCGGGCCCTGCGCGCGGGCGGAGCTGTGAGGGCCTGCCGAGGAGGGCGGGGCGCCGTGGCTGCGGGACGGGTGCGCGGCGGGATCGGCGTCGGGGGTCCGGGCGGTGCCGGGGGCGTGAGGTGCCGGGCCGCACCGGCGGCACGGGAGTCGTCGGGTGCGAGAGGCCAGGAAGCGGCGGTTGGGTCGGTGGGGGCGAAGGGTCCGGGAGCGGCGCGGGGGTGGGGGTGACGTCGCCAGGGGCTGTGGTGGCGGTGGAGGTTGCGCCGGTGTCGGGGGTCGCACCGGTGTCAGGGGGTGTGCCGGTGCTCGGGGCTGTAGTGGGGGCGGGGGTGGTGGGGGTGCCGGGAGGGCTGGTGGGTGTGCTGGGGAGGGGGTTCGGGGGTGGGGAGTGGTGGGGCATGGGATGAGGGTGCCGGGGCGGCGGGGTGGGTGGGGATCTTGGTGGAAATCTGGGGAGTACCGGGGAGTTGTGGAAAAGTCGGTCGCTCGGGCGGGTGGCCGGGGGTGGGGGAGACGTGGGTGTCGGGTGGGGAGGGGGAGAGGGGGTTGCGGTACCCGGCGGGAGCGGGGGGTGGCGCGGGTCCCGTACACTGCTGGTGCGGCCCGGGTGACCGGGCTGACTTCGCACGCCCCGCCACCTTCCTTCGGTGGCCGCGCCACTCGGTCCCAGGGACGGTCTGCAGCACGGTGCTTGCGCACGGTGTTCCGGTCGGTTCCCGGGCGGCGCGCAGGGGCGTCAGGACGCGGGGGCCATCCGGCCCGCGCTGATGACAACCGAGCAAACCAAGGAGAACGGCCATGGCCGTCGTCACGATGCGGGAGCTGCTGGAGAGCGGCGTCCACTTCGGGCACCAGACCCGCCGCTGGAACCCGAAGATGAAGCGCTTCATCTTCACGGAGCGCAACGGCATCTACATCATCGACCTGCTCCAGTCGCTGTCGTACATCGACCGCGCCTACGAGTTCGTCAAGGAGACCGTCGCGCACGGTGGCTCCATCATGTTCGTCGGCACCAAGAAGCAGGCCCAGGAGGCCATTGCCGAGCAGGCCACCCGCGTGGGCATGCCCTACGTGAACCAGCGCTGGCTCGGCGGCATGCTGACCAACTTCTCCACCGTCTACAAGCGTCTGCAGCGCCTCAAGGAGCTGGAGCAGATCGACTTCGAGGACGTGGCCGCCTCCGGCCTCACCAAGAAGGAGCTGCTGGTCCTCTCCCGTGAGAAGGCCAAGCTGGAGAAGACGCTGGGCGGTATCCGCGAGATGCAGAAGGTGCCCAGCGCCGTCTGGATCGTGGACACCAAGAAGGAGCACATCGCCGTCGGTGAGGCGCGCAAGCTCAACATCCCGGTGGTCGCGATCCTCGACACCAACTGCGATCCCGACGAGGTCGACTACAAGATCCCGGGCAACGACGACGCGATCCGCTCCGTCACGCTGCTGACCCGTGTGATCGCCGACGCCGTGGCGGAGGGCCTGATCGCCCGCTCGTCCGGTGGTTCCGGCGAGGCCAAGGGCGAGAAGGCCGCCGGTGAGCCGCTGGCCGAGTGGGAGCGCGACCTCCTGCAGCAGGGCGGTGCCGAGAAGGCCGCCGAGGCGGAGAAGCCGGCCGAGGCCGCTGCCGCCCCGGCTGCCGAGGCCGCTCCGGCCGCCGAGGCCGAGCAGGCCGAGAAGCCCGCCGAGCAGCAGGGCTGATCCGCCGGCCGCGCGATGCGCGGGTCCCGCAGACCACGGGAGGTACGGCGGGGGCAGGCGCCCCCGCCGTACAGCCGTGGGGTGGTCCGCTCCGCGCGGCCGATCCATCCTCATCGACTTTCCGAGAAGAGATTCACAGACCATGGCGAACTACTCCGCCGCCGACGTCAAGAAGCTCCGGGAGCTCACCGGCGCCGGCATGATGGACTGCAAGAAGGCGCTGGACGAGGCCGAGGGCGACGTCGACAAGGCCGTCGAGATCCTGCGTGTCAAGGGTCAGAAGGGCGTCGCCAAGCGCGAGAGCCGTACGGCCGAGAACGGCGCGGTTGTCGCCCGGATCGCCGCGGACAACTCCGCCGGTGTGCTGGTCGAGCTGAAGTGCGAGACGGACTTCGTCGCCAAGGGTGACAAGTTCCTCGCGGTCGCCGAGGCCATCGCCGCGCACGTGGAGTCGGTCTCCCCGGCGGACATCGAGGCGCTGCTCGCGTCCGAGATCGAGGCCGGCAAGACGGTGCAGGCGTACGTCGACGAGGCCAACGCCACCCTCGGCGAGAAGATCGTGCTGGACCGTTTCGCGCAGTTCTCGGGTGCCTACGTCGGCTCGTACCTGCACCGCACCAGCCCGGACCTGCCCCCGCAGGTGGGTGTGCTGGTCGAGCTGGACTCGGCCGACGCCGACATCGCCAAGGACGTCGCGCAGCACATCGCCGCGTTCGCGCCGAACTACCTCTCGCGTGAGGACGTTCCGGAGGAGACCGTCGCCAACGAGCGCCGGATCGCCGAGGAGACCGCGCGTGAGGAGGGCAAGCCGGAGCAGGCCCTGCCGAAGATCATCGAGGGCCGGGTGACGGGCTTCTTCAAGGAGAACGCCCTGCTGGACCAGCCCTTCGCGAAGGACAACAAGAAGTCCGTCCAGAAGGTTCTGGACGAGGCCGGCGTCTCGCTGAAGCGCTTCGCCCGCTTCCGCGTCGGCGCCTGACGGCCACCTGACGTAACCCACGAGCCGGTTGTGCGTCCGTCCCCGAGGGGACCGCGCGGCGTACGGAACCGGCCCGGCCCGATAAGCTCGGGTACAGGGCAGTTGTGACGAGGAGGCCATTGCCGGACAGGGAACCGCGAGGATCCGACGGCAGTGGCCTCTTTCGTATGTGCACGAGGAGATCTCCATGAGCAAGGACACCGACAAAGACAGCGATCGACGGCGGCGCTTTCTGCTGAAGCTCTCCGGCGAGGCGTTCGCCGGCGGAGGCGGCCTCGGTGTCGACCCCGACGTCGTGCACAAGATGGCGAGAGAGATCGCCTCGGTCTGCCGGGACGGCGCGGAGATCGCCGTCGTCATCGGCGGCGGCAACTTCTTCCGCGGAGCCGAGCTCCAGCAGCGCGGCATGGACCGGGCCCGCTCCGACTACATGGGCATGCTCGGTACCGTCATGAACTGCCTGGCCCTCCAGGACTTCCTGGAGAAGGAGGGCATCGATTCGCGGGTGCAGACCGCCATCACCATGGGCCAGGTCGCGGAGCCCTACATTCCGCTGCGGGCCATCCGGCATCTGGAGAAGGGCCGCGTCGTGATCTTCGGCGCGGGCATGGGGATGCCGTACTTCTCCACCGACACCACGGCCGCCCAGCGCGCGCTGGAGATCAACGCCGAGGTCATGCTGATGGGCAAGAACGGCGTGGACGGTGTGTACGACTCCGACCCGGCGCACAATCCCGCCGCGGTGAAGTTCGACGCGCTGGAGTACGGCGAGGTCATCACGCGGGATCTCAAGGTGGCCGATGCGACGGCGATCACGCTGTGCCGGGACAACAAGCTGCCGATCCTGGTCTTCGAGCTGCTGGCCGAAGGCAACATCGCCCGTGCGGTCAAGGGTGAGAAGATCGGCACCCTGGTGAGCAACCAGGGCACCCGCGGCTGAGCGCGCCGGAAACCGGCGGCCCGCCCGGTGACGCCACAGGCAACCCCGCGGCGTCCGAAGGGCCCGGTACGGGGATGGACAACGGCCTGCCGGTCGTACACCGTGCAGGAACCGGGGCACTGCGGGGGCCGGGGCGGCCCGCGGGCCGGGTTTTGCTTCACAGCCCCGGATGAACCAGTCAGGCTCATTCATCGAACCAGGAGCACGTGGTGATCGAAGAGACCCTCCTCGAAGCCGAGGAAAAGATGGAGAAGGCGGTTGTGGTCGCCAAGGAGGACTTCGCCGCTATCCGCACCGGCCGTGCGCACCCGGCGATGTTCAACAAGATCGTGGCGGAGTACTACGGGGCGCCGACGCCCATCAACCAGCTCGCGTCGTTCTCGGTGCCCGAGCCGCGGATGGCCGTGGTGACGCCGTTCGACAAGAGCGCCCTGCGCAACATCGAACAGGCCATCAGGGACTCCGATCTGGGCGTCAACCCGTCCAACGACGGCCAGATCATCCGGGTCGTCTTCCCGGAGCTGACCGAGGAGCGGCGCAGGGAGTTCATCAAGGTCGCCAAGACCAAGGGTGAGGACGCCAAGATCTCGATCCGCAGTGTCCGCCGCAAGGCCAAGGAGACGCTCGACAAGTACGTCAAGGACGGCGAGGTCGGCGAGGACGAGGGCCGGCGGGCCGAGAAGGAGCTGGACGACACCACCGCGAAGTACGTGTCGCAGGTGGACGAGCTGCTCAAGCACAAGGAGGCCGAACTCCTCGAAGTCTGAGGTCCATCAGCGAAGGTCCGAGGTCGAAGGCTGCAATCTGTGAACGACTCAACCTGGGGAGCGGCGCAACCGAGCGCGGAGTACTGGGGCTCTCCCGGCCAGGGGCCCGGTGTGCCGCCGGTGGCCCCCCGGCCCGCCGGAGCGGGCGCGCCCGGATACGACGTGAGCGCCGTCGTGCACGATGTGGACGGCGAGGCGTCGCAGACTCGGCGTATGCCCATGGTGCCCGACCCAGGTGAGGAGGCCGGCGGCGCGGACGCCGGCCGCCGCTTCGGCCAGCGCGGTCCCGATGCTGCCGGCGGATCCGACGACGGCCGGCGCGGCCAGGAGCCCGCCGGCGTCCCTCCTGTTTCTCCCGGCTCGCCTGCCTCTTCCGCTTCGTCCGCGTCTTTCGATGCCGCTTCGGCGCCCGAGCAGGGGGAGCGCAAGAAGAAGCGTGCCGGCCGTGATCTGCCTGCCGCGATAGGGGTCGGGGTCGGTCTGGGTGCGGCCGTGGTGGCCGCGCTGCTGCTGTACAAGCCGGTGTTCCTCGGCGTCATCGTCGTCGCGGTCGTGGTCGGCCTGTGGGAGCTGACGTCGCGGCTGTCGGAGCGCAAGGGCATCCGGGCGCCGCTGGTGCCGCTCGCGGTGGGCGGTGCCGCGATGGTGGTCGCCGGGTACGTGCGGGGAGCCGAGGGCGCGTGGGTCGCGATGGGGCTCACCGCGCTGGCCGTGCTCGTGTGGCGGATGACGGAGCCGCCCGACAACTATCTGCGCGATGTGACGGCGGGACTGTTCGCCGCGTTCTATGTGCCGTTCCTGGCCACGTTCGTGGCCCTCATGCTGGCCGCGGACGACGGGCCCTGGCGGGTGCTGACGTTCCTGCTGCTGACCGTCGTCAGCGACACCGGTGCCTATGCGGTGGGCTGGCGGTTCGGGCGGCACAAGCTCGCGCCGCGGATCAGTCCCGGCAAGACCCGGGAGGGGCTCGTCGGCGCGGTGACGTTCGCCATGGCGGCCGGTGCGCTGTGCACCGAGTTCCTCATCGACGGCGGTACCTGGTGGCAGGGGCTGCTGCTGGGGCTGGCCGTGGCCGCCACCGCCACCCTCGGGGATCTGGGGGAGTCGATGATGAAGCGGGATCTGGGCATCAAGGACATGGGCACGCTGCTGCCGGGGCACGGCGGCATCATGGACCGGCTCGACTCGCTGCTGCCGACCGCGCCGGTGGTCTGGCTGCTGTTCGTCCTGTTCGTCGGGGCGGGCTGAGCGTCCGGGCGGGCCGATCCGTCGGGGGCGGGCCGAACGCTCCGGTTACGCTGGAGAGGTCTGCGGCCGCGCCCCGCCGGGGAAGGTCCCGGCCCGGGAGCCGGGTTGTCGCAGGTGTCGCCCGGCCGATGTCCCCGCTGCCGGTGGGGGTCGCCTTTCCGTGCAGTGTGAGGAGTATCTGCCCATGCCTGGGCCCGCCCCCGGAGAACTCACGTTCGTCGCGCCGCGTGGTGCGAAGAAGCCGCCGCGGCATCTCGCCGATCTCTCTCCCGCCGAGCGGCGGGAGGCGGTGGCCGCCGCCGGTGAGAAGCCGTTCCGTGCCAAGCAGCTCTCGCAGCACTACTTCGCGCGGTTCGCGCACGATCCCGCCGAGTGGACCGACATTCCCGCCGCGGCCCGCGGGCCTCTCGCCGAGGCGCTGCTGCCGGACCTGATGAGCGTGGTGCGGCACATCAGCTGCGACGACGACATGACGCGCAAGACGCTGTGGCGGCTGCACGACGGCACGCTCGTCGAGTCCGTGCTGATGCGCTACCCGGACCGGGCCACGATGTGCGTCAGCTCGCAGGCCGGCTGCGGCATGAACTGCCCGTTCTGCGCGACGGGGCAGGCGGGTCTGGACCGGAACCTGTCGACGGCGGAGATCGTGCACCAGATCGTCGACGGCATGCGGTCCCTGCGGGACGGCGAGGTGCCCGGCGGGCCGGCGCGGCTGTCCAACATCGTCTTCATGGGGATGGGGGAGCCGCTGGCCAACTACAAGCGGGTCCTGGGGGCCATCCGCCGGCTGACCGACCCGGCGCCGGACGGGGTGGGGCTGTCGCAGCGGGGCATCACCGTCTCCACCGTGGGGCTCGTCCCGGCCATCCACCGCTTCGCCGACGAGGGGCTGACCTGCCGGCTCGCGGTCTCCCTGCACGCGCCCGACGACGAGCTGCGCGACACCCTCGTGCCGGTCAACACCCGCTGGAAGGTGCGCGAGGTGCTGGACGCTGCGTGGGAGTACGCGGCGCGCTCCGGGCGGCGGGTGTCCATCGAGTACGCCCTCATCCGGGACATCAACGACCAGGCGTGGCGGGCGGATCTGCTGGGCCGGCTGCTGAAGGGCAAGCGGGCGCACGTCAACCTGATCCCGCTGAACCCGACGCCGGGCTCGAAGTGGACGGCGTCGCGGCCCGAGGACGAGGCCGAGTTCGTGCGCACGTTGCAGCTGCACGGTGTGCCGGTGACGGTGCGGGACACCCGGGGTCAGGAGATCGACGGGGCGTGCGGCCAGCTCGCGGCGACGGAACGGTGAAACGCGACTGATAGTGTTCGAACACCGGCCGTGCCGCGGCCGGTGACAACCGAACAGCCGACAGGGGAGCGCCCACAGCGCTGAGAGTGCGGCCGTACGCTCCGTACGCACCGCAGACCCTCGAACCTCGCCCGGGTCATGCCGGGTAGGAAGTCGATGCACACGATGACCACGCACGCGCGGCGCGCCGTCGCCGCCTCCACAGCCGTCCTCGCCCTGGCCCTGGTGGCCACTGCCTGTTCCGGATCGTCCGGCGGGGAGGACTCCCGGACCGTCACCCTGGTCACCCACGACTCCTTCGCCGCGTCCAAGGGCGTGCTGCGGCAGTTCACCCAGGAGACCGGCTACAAGGTCCGGGTGCTGCGCGGCGGTGACGCCGGGGCCGCGGTCAACCAGGCCGTGCTCAACAAGGACAATCCGCAGGGCGATGTCTTCTTCGGCGTCGACAACACCCTGCTGTCCCGGCCCCTGGACGAGGGGGTGTTCGCGCCGTACCGGGCCAAGGGCCTGGAGAAGGTGCCCGAGCGGTACCAGGCGGACAAGGGTCGGCACCGGGTGACGCCCGTCGACACCGGCGAGGTCTGCGTCAACTACGACCGGGCGTACTTCGCGAAGAAGCACCTCGACCCGCCGCGCACGCTGGACGATCTGACGAAGCCGCGCTACCGGAACCTGCTCGTCACCGAGAACGCGGCCACCTCCTCGCCCGGGCTGGCGTTCCTGCTGGCCACCGTCGACCGGTACGGCACGAAGGGCTGGCAGGGGTACTGGAAGAAGCTGCGCGCCAACGGTGCCGAGGTGGTCGACGGCTGGGAGCAGGCGTACAACGACCGCTTCAGCGGTTCGCGCGGCGGCAAGGGCAAGGGCGACAAGCCGCTCGTCGTCTCCTACGCGTCCAGCCCGCCCGTCGAGGTGGTGGACGCGAAGCCGAAGCCGAAGCAGGCGCCGACCGGTATCGCGGAGGACACCTGCTTCCGGCAGACCGAGTACGCGGGGCTGCTGAAGGGCGCGGGCAACGCCAAGGGCGGCAAGGCGCTGCTGGACTTCCTGCTCGGCAAGCGGTTCCAGGAGGACCTGCCGTTGCAGATGTTCGTCAGGCCGGTGCGTGCGGACGCGAAGCTGCCCGAGCTGTTCACCCGGTACGGGCAGGAGCCGGACGACCCGGCCACGCTGCCGCCGCAGAAGATCGCCGACAACCGTGAGCAGTGGATCAAGACGTGGACGTCGCTCGCGGTGAAGTGAGGCGGCGGGCCGTGCCCGGCCGGCGCGGCACCTGGGCCCGGCTGGGGCTGATGGCCGGGCCCGTCGTGTTCTTCGCGGTGTTCTTCGGCTACCCCGTCGCCGCGATCGTCGGCCGGGGTCTGCACGAGGACGGGCGCTGGCAGTGGGGGCGCTTCGGCGAGGTGCTCGGCGATCCGGACATCCTGCGCGTGCTGTGGTTCACGGTGTGGCAGGCCGCCGCCTCGACGGCGCTGACGCTGGCGGTGGCGCTGCCCGGCGCCTGGGTGTTCGCGCGGCTCGACTTCCCCGGCAAGCGGCTGCTGCGGGCCGTCGTCACCGTGCCGTTCGTGCTGCCGACCGTCGTCGCCGGCTCGGCGTTCCTGGCGCTGGCGGGGCGCGGCGGTGTGCTCGACGAGTGGTTCGGGGTGCGGCTGGACACCAGCGTGTGGGCGATCCTGCTGGCGCACGTCTTCTTCAACTACGCCGTCGTCGTGCGGACCGTCGGGGGGTTCTGGGCGCAGCTGGATCCCCGGCAGGAGGAGGCGGCGCGGATGCTGGGTGCGGGGCGGCTCGCGGCGTGGCGGCGGGTGACGCTGCCGGCGCTGGCCCCGTCGCTGGGGGCTGCGGCGCTCATCGTGTATCTGTTCACCTTCACCAGCTTCGGCGTCATCCAGGTCCTGGGCGGGCCCCGGTACGCCACGCTGGAGGTGGAGATCTACCGGCAGACGGAGGCGCTGTTGCAGCTGCCGACGGCCGCGGTGCTCACGCTCGTGCAGTTCGCGGCCGTCGCCGTGCTGCTCGCCGTGCACGCCCGTTCGGTGCGCCGCCGGGAGAGCGCGCTCCGTCTCGTCCCCGCGGAGCAGACCGCGCACCGGCCCGCCGGGGCGGGGCAGTGGACGGTGCTGGCCGGGGTGCTCACCGTGGTGGCGCTGCTGCTGGTGGCGCCGCTGGCCGTGCTCGTCCAGCGGGCGTTCCAGGGGCCGGACGGCTGGAGCCTGGCCTGGTTCCGGGCGCTGGGCCGGGAGTCGGCCTCGGGGACGTTCGCCGTGCCGCCCGTCGAGGCGATCGGCAACTCGCTGTCCTACGCGGCAGCGGCGACCGGTATCGCCCTGCTGATCGGGGTGTCGGCGGCCGCCGCGCTCACCCTTCCCGGCTCCCGGCGGGGCACGGGCAGGGCGGCGCGGGCCGGCCGGCTCGTGCGCGGGTTCGACGCGCTGCTGATGCTGCCGCTGGGCACGTCGGCGGTCACTGTCGGTTTCGGTTTCCTCATCGCGCTGGACGAGCCGCCGCTGGATCTGCGCTCGTCCTGGATCCTCGTGCCGCTCGCCCAGGCGCTGGTGGGTGTGCCGTTCGTCATCCGCACGATGGTGCCGGTGCTGCGCTCGGTCGATGTGCGGCTGCGGGAGGCCGCCGCCGTGCTGGGGGCTTCGCCGCTGCGGGCCTGGCGGGAGGTCGACCTGCCGCTGGTGCGGCGTGCCGTGCTGGTCTCCGCCGGGTTCGCGTTCGCGGTCTCGCTGGGCGAGTTCGGCGCCACCGTGTTCATCGCCCGGCCCGACGCGCCGACGCTGCCCGTCGCCGTGGCCCGCATGCTGGGCCGGGCCGGCGAGGCGCACTACGGGCAGGCCATGGCGCTGAGCACGATCCTCATGCTCGTGTGCGCGGGTGTCCTGCTCGCGCTCGAACGGGTCCGCACCCCCGGTCAGGGAGAGTTCTGAATGCTGCAACTGGAGGACGTCACCGTCCGGTTCGGCGGGCACACCACGGCCCTGGAGGGGGTGTCGCTCCGGGTCGCCGACGGGGAGATCGTCTGTGTGCTGGGGCCCAGCGGCAGCGGCAAGTCGACGCTGCTGCGGGTCGTCGCCGGTCTCCAGGACGCCGACGCGGGGCGGGTGCTGCTCGCCGGCCGGGACCTGGCGGGCGTGCCCGCGCACAAGCGGGGCGTGGGGCTGATGTTCCAGGACCACCAGCTGTTCCCGCAGCGGGACGTGGCGGGCAATGTCGCCTTCGGGCTGCGGATGCACGGCAGCGGCCGGGCCGAGACGGAAGGCCGGGTCGCCGAACTGCTGCGGCTGGTGGGCCTCCCGGACGCCGGACACCGGGCCGTGGCCGCGCTGTCCGGCGGGGAGCAGCAGCGCGTCGCCCTGGCCCGCGCGCTGGCGCCGCGGCCGCGGCTGCTCATGCTGGACGAGCCGCTCGGGCAGCTCGACCGCGGCCTGCGCGAGCGGCTCGTCGTCGAACTGCGGGCCCTCTTCCACCGGTTGGGCACCACCGCGCTGGCCGTCACCCACGACCACGGTGAGGCGTTCGCGCTGGCCGACCGCGTCGTCATCATGCGCGAGGGCCGGATCGCGCAGGCCGGCGGCCCGCTGGAGGTGTGGCAGCGGCCGGCGGACGCCTTCGTGGCCCGCTTCCTCGGCTTCGACAATCTCGTGCCCGCGACCGTGCGCGGTGAGCGTGCCGAGACGGCCTGGGGGACGGTGCCGGTGCCCGCCGGGACGCCGCAGGGCGAACGGCTGCTGCTGGTGCGCCCGCACGGGGTGCGGCTGCGGCCGGCGGGTGAGGGCCTGGAGTGCACCGTCGAGGCGCGCACCTTCCGGGGCGGGGACGGCTCGACCGTCACCGTGCTGCTGCGGCCGCGGCAGGGCCCCGCGCTGGAGGCGGCCTGCACGCTGCGGGAGGCGCCGGGCGAGGGCAGCGGGGCGTGGGTCGACTTCGATCCGCGTGAGGTCGTCGCGCTGCCCCCGCAGGACGTGCCCGCCGCCGGCTGAACGCGCTCAGGTCAGCGGCAGCGCCGCCAGGACGGCCGTCCCGCACAGCACCAGCGCGAACACCGCGCCCAGCACGCCGGTGCGGGCCAGCGTCACCCGCCGCCGCAGCGCCCGCGGGGCGCCGAGCCCGTCCAGTACCCGCGCCGCCGCGCGCCGCAGCCGGCGGGCCCCGGCCAGCGCCGCCAGCGCGCTGCCCGCCGCACAGCACGCCACCAGCGTGACGCCCAGCACCGCCTGCGGCCCCAGCGGGCGCACCCCTTCCGCGCCCAGCCGGACCCGGGCCAGCGCGGCCAGCGCCGCACCCACCGCGCACGCCAGCCCCAGCGCCCGGCCCACGTGCGGTGCCTCGCGTTGCAGCGCCCGGCCGGCCAGCAGCCGTACGGCGCCCGGCCGGTGCACCGCCAGCAGCCGGCCCGTCAGCGACACCAGGCCCGGGCCGGCCACCACCAGGCCGAGCGCCGCCAGCAGCCACCCGGCGGCCAGCGGTGAGGCCGACAGCTCACCGGGCCGCGGCAGACCGCCGTGCCCGGCGGCGCCCGACACCGAGGCGCGCGGCAGCAGTGTGGCGGCGTACCCGGTCAGCGCCAGGCCGCAGACGATCAGTGCGCCGCCGCCGAGCAGGCCCGCGTGCCGCACGGTGCGCCCCGCCGGACGCCGGGCACCGCCGCGGGTGGCGCCCGCCGGGGCCGCCCGGTGTTCGGGGTCCCGCACGGGGCGCACGGCCCACGCGGCGCAGACCGCTGCGGTCAGCGGGACGATGCTCAGCAGTGTGAGCGTGGCCGGCAGCGGCAACGCCTCGGTGGGCAGCGGCAGCCGGTGGCCGGTGCCGGGCAGGTGCAGCGTGCCGTGGGAGCCGGCGGCGGCGGGGGAGACGAGGGCGCTGCCCAGGGCGCAGGGCAGCGCCGTCGTCGCGGCGGACAGCCGGGGCAGCCGGCCGGCGCCCAGCCCCGCGGCCTCCAGGCCGAGCCGGGTGTCGGTGCGCGGTTCGGTACGGGCCAGCGCGGTGGCGAGATGGGCGGCGGCGGCCAGCGGCAGCAGGCACCACAGCAGGCGCAGCGCGGCCTCGCCGGCGCGGAGGGGGTGCTGCTGTGCGTGGGCGAGCGCGGCGAGCAGCAGCAGGCCGATCCCGGCCGAGGTGGCCAGCAGCACGAACCGCAGCAGCAGGCCGAGCGGGCCGGAGCACAGGGTCAGACGGAGAGCGAGCACGCCGCTTCGCCTTCCCCGGGGGCGGGCAGCGGGGCCGGGCCGGGGCTCAGGCCCCGTACGCGGCGGCCGTCGTCGAGCGCCATACGGCGGTCGGCGAGGGCGGCGCCGGTCACGTCGGCGGTGCGTGCCGCGTGGGTGAGCGCCAGGTCGTGGGTGGTGAGGACGACGGTGATGCGGTGCGAGCGGGCCGCGGCGGCGAGCGTGCGCAGGATCTGGGCCCGGTCGGAGCGGTGCAGCGGGGCCGTCGGCTCGTCGGCGAACAGGACGGCGGGGGAGTGGACCAGCGCGCGGGCCACCGCGACGCGCTGGCGCTGGTCCTGCGCGAGGTCGGCCGGACGGTGGCGGGCGCAGGAGGCGACGCCCAGTCTGTCCAGCCACTCGTGTGCGGCCTTGCGGGCCGCGCGGTGGCCCGCGCCGTGCAACAGGAGGGGGAGGGCGGTGTTCTCCCGGACGGTGAGTTCCGGTACGAGCCGGGGGCTGCTGTCGATCCAGCCGAAGTGGCGCAGCCGGAGCCGTTCCCGGGCGCCGCGGCCGAGGGAGTGCAGCGGCTTGCCGCGGAAGAAGATCTCGCCGCCGGTGGGCCGCAGCCGCCCGGACAGGCAGTGCAGCAGGGTGGATTTGCCGCTGCCGCGGGGGCCGGTGACGGCGAGGACCTCGCCCTCCCGAAGGTGCAGGCCGATGTCCCACAGCGCGGGGGTCGGGCCGTAGGCGTGGTGCAGTCCGTGTGCTCTGAGTACCTCGCCGTCCGGCGGAGCGGCCATCGGGGACCTCCACTCGACTCTGTGCCGTTTCGTTCCCTCTGGAGGGTGAAACGAGGGGCGGGGGTATCGGTCACTGGAACCGACACCCCCGCCCCTCGCGTCCGGTCCGGCCGCGCGCGGGCGTGCGCGGTGCGGCGGGCCGGTGCACGGCTCAGCGGGCCGTCACAGCTTCGTCCACGCCTCCGTGAGGACGGAGCGCAGGATCTGCTCGATCTCGTCGAAGGTCTTCTGGTCGGAGATGAGCGGCGGCGCGAGCTGGACGACGGGGTCGCCCCGGTCGTCGGCGCGGCAGTACAGGCCCGCGTCGAACAGCGCCTTGGACAGGAAGCCGTACAGGACGCGCTCGGACTCCTCCTCGGTGAAGGTCTCCTTGGTGTTCTTGTCCTTGACGAGTTCGATGCCGTAGAAGAAGCCGTTGCCGCGGACGTCGCCGACGATCGGCAGGTCGTGCAGCGTGCTGAGCGTCCGGAAGAACGCCGACTCGTTGTCGAGCACGTGCTGGGTGAGGTTCTCGCGCTCGAACAGGTCGAGGTTGGCCAGGGCGACGGCCGCCGAGACGGGGTGGCCGCCGAAGGTGTAGCCGTGCAGGAAGGTGTTGTCGCCCTTCCAGAACGGCTCGGCGAGGCGGTCGGAGATGATCGCGGCGCCTATCGGGGAGTAGCCGGAGGTCATGCCCTTGGCGCAGGTGATGATGTCGGGCACGAAGCCGAACTTGTCGCAGGCGAACATCGTGCCGAGCCGGCCGAAGGCGCAGATGACCTCGTCGGAGACGAGCAGGACGTCGTACCGGTCGCAGATCTCGCGGACGCGCTGGAAGTAGCCGGGGGGCGGCGGGAAGCAGCCGCCGGCGTTCTGCACGGGCTCCAGGAAGACGGCGGCGACCGTCTCGGGGCCCTCGAAGAGGATCTGCTGTTCGATCTGGTCGGCGGCCCAGCGGCCGAACGCCTCCGGGTCGTCGCCGTGGATCGGCGCCCGGTAGATGTTGGTGTTGGGCACCTTGTGCGCGCCGGGCACCAGCGGCTCGAACGGGGCCTTCAGGGCGGGGAGTCCGGTGATGGACAGGGCGCCCTGCGGGGTGCCGTGGTAGGCGACGGCCCGGGAGATCACCTTGTGCTTGAGGGGGTTGCCGGTCAGCTTGTGGTACTGCTTGGCCAGCTTCCAGGCCGTCTCGACGGCCTCGCCGCCGCCGGTGGTGAAGAAGACCTTGTTGAGGTCGCCGGGCGCGAGGGCGGCGAGGCGCTCGGCCAGCTCGACGGCCTTGGGGTGGGCGTAGGACCAGACGGGGAAGAACGCCAGCTCCTGGGCCTGCTTGGCGGCGGCCTCGGCCAGTTCGGCACGGCCGTGCCCGGCCTGGACGACGAACAGCCCGGCGAGCCCGTCGAGGTAGCGCTTGCCGTCGGTGTCGTAGATGTAGGTGCCCTCGCCGCGGGCGATGGTGGGCACCGGGGCCTTCTCGTACGACGACATGCGGGTGAAGTGCATCCACAGGTGGTCGTGAGCGGTCCTGGAGAGGTCCTGGGTTGTCGGGCTGTCCTTGCTCACTGTTATCGCGTTCCCCATGTGTAGGTCTGCTTGCGCAGCTTGAGGTAGACGAAGCTCTCGGTGGATCGCACGCCGGGCAGGGCCCTGATGCGCTTGTTGATGAGTTCCAGGAGGTGCTCGTCGTCGTGGCACACGACCTCGACGAGGAGGTCGAAGGAGCCCGCCGCGATCACGACGTAGTCGACCTCGTCGATCTCGGCGAGCGCGTCCGCGACCGGTTCGACGTCCCCGTCCACCGTGACGCCGAGCATCGCCTGCCGCATGAGACCGACGGTGAGGGGATCGGTCACGGCGACGATCTGCATGACGCCCTGCTCCTGGAGTTTCTGGACGCGCTGGCGCACGGCCGCCTCGGACAGGCCGACGGCCTTGCCGATGGCGGCGTACGGGCGGCGCCCGTCCTCCTGGAGCTGTTCGATGATCGCCAGGGACACGGAGTCCAGGGACGGGGAGCTGTGCTTCTTCGAGTCGCGGGCCACGGGGCCACTGTGCATGAGACCTCCGCCGTCCCGCAACCCATGAACGATGTAATCAGTCGAGAACGCGTCGATTGGAAACTGATTCCGTTGTCTTAGCGGGTCAGGTGTATCGAATGCGTTGACTTGGCGGTTAGGGTGGCGGTCTCACCCATTGGACAACGGAGCAGGAGGGGTGCGAAGTGACCACCGAGCTGCGTCGGCTGCGCAACTACATCGACGGGGAGTTCCGGGACGCCGCTGACGGGCGGACCACCGAGGTGGTCAACCCGGCCACCGGCGAGGCGTACGCCACCGCGCCGCTGTCCGCGAGCGCCGACGTCGACGCCGCCATGGCCGCCGCCGAGGCCGCCTTCCCGGCCTGGCGCGACGCGACGCCCGGCACGCGGCAGCGCGCCCTGCTGAAGATCGCCGACGCGCTGGAGGAGCGCGCCGACGAGCTGCTGGCCGCCGAGTGCGAGAACTGCGGCAAGCCGCTGGAGCTGACCCGGCAGGAGGAGCTGCCGATGATGCTCGACCAGATCCGCTTCTTCGCCGGTGCCGCCCGGATGCTGGACGGCAAGTCGGCCGGCGAGTACATGGAGGGCCTGACGTCCTTCGTGCGCCGCGAGCCGCTGGGCGTGTGCGCGCAGGTCGCGCCGTGGAACTACCCGGCGATGATGGCCGTGTGGAAGTTCGCGCCCGCGCTGGCCGCCGGCAACACCGTCGTCCTCAAGCCCTCCGACACCACCCCCGCCTCGACGGTCTTCCTGGCCGAGGTGATGGGCGAGATCCTGCCCAAGGGCGTCTTCAACGTCGTGTGCGGCGACCGGGACACCGGGCGGCTGATGGTCGAGCACAAGACCCCGGCCATGGCCTCGATCACCGGCTCCGTGCGCGCCGGTATGCAGGTGGCCGGGAGCGGCGCCAAGGACCTCAAGCGGGTGCACCTGGAGCTGGGCGGCAAGGCGCCCTGCGTGGTCTTCGACGACGCCGACATCCCGGCGGCCGTCGAGGGCATCCGGGACGGCGGGTTCTTCAACGCCGGCCAGGACTGCACCGCCGCCACCCGCGTCCTGGTGCAGGAGGGCGTGTACGAGGAGTTCGTACGGGCCCTCGCCAAGGCCGCCGAGGAGGTCAAGACCGGTGACCTGGCGGACGAGGACTGCTTCTACGGCGCCCTGAACAACCCCGGCCACCTGGAGAAGGTCGCCGGGTTCATCGACCGGCTGCCCGCGCACGCCAAGGTCGAGGCGGGCGGCGAACGGGTCGGCGACAAGGGGTACTTCTACGCGCCGACCGTCGTCTCCGGGCTCCGGCAGGACGACGAGATCATCCAGAACGAGGTCTTCGGCCCCGTCATCACCGTGCAGAAGTTCACCGACGAGGCACAGGCCGTCGCGTGGGCCAACGACGTCGAGTACGCGCTGGCCTCCTCGGTGTGGACCACCGACCACGGCACCGCGATGCGGATGTCCCGGGTCCTCGACTTCGGCTGCGTGTGGATCAACACCCACATCCCGCTCGTCGCCGAGATGCCGCACGGCGGCTTCAAGAAGTCCGGCTACGGCAAGGACCTGTCGATGTACGGGCTGGAGGACTACACCCGCATCAAGCACGTGATGACCGCGCTGTGACGCCGGCCTGACCGCCCGGCCCGGGGCCGCGCCGGCCCCGGGCCCGGGCACCGCCCGCACCGGGCGGCGGCCCCGGCCGGGAAGCCGTGCTCAGGGCGTGCGCCGCTGCCAGGCCGTCAGATGGGCGTCGATCTCCTCCGTCAGCCGGGACTTGGCCGCGGTGTCCAGGAACGAGGCGCGGACGGCGGCGCGGGCCAGCTCGGCCACCCCGGCCGCGTCGAGGCCGAGCAGCCCGGCCACGATGCCGTACTCGGTGTTCAGATCCGTGCCGAACATCGGCGGATCGTCGCTGTTGACGGTGATCGTGACGCCCGCCTTGACCATCTCGCCGACCGGGTGCTCCGCCAGCGTGTCGATCGCCCGCGTCGCCACGTTCGAGGTCGGGCACACCTCCAGCGGGATGCCGCGCTCGGCCAGGTGCTCCAGCAGCCGCGGGTCCCGGGCCGCGCTGGTGCCGTGGCCGATCCGCTCGGCGCGCAGCGAGGTCAGCGCGTCCCAGATCGTCTCCGGGCCGGTCGTCTCGCCCGCGTGCGGGACGCTGTGCAGGCCCGTGGCCAGCGCCCGGTCGAAGTACGGCTTGAACTGCGGGCGGGGCACCCCGATCTCGGGGCCGCCGAGGCCGAAGCCCACCAGCCCGTCCGGTGCCATGGTCGTGGCGAGCCGCGTCGTCTCCTCGGCGGCGGCCAGCCCCGCCTCGCCCGGGATGTCGAAGATCCAGCGCAGGACGACGCCCAGCTCCCGCTCGGCCGCCGTCCGCGCGTCCTCGATCGCCTCCAGGAAGGCGCCGTCCGGGATGCCGCGCGCCACCGACGAGTACGGGGTGACGGTCAGCTCCGCGTAGCGCACCGACTGGCGGGCCATGTCCCGCGCCACCTCGTAGGTGAGCAGCCGTACGTCCTCCGCGTCCCTGACCAGGCCGACGACGGAGAGATAGACCTGGATGAAGTGCGCGAAGTCCGTGAACGTGAAGTAGCCGGCGAGCGCCTCCGGATCCGAGGGCACCCCCGCCTCCGGGTGCCGGGCGGCCAGCTCCGAGACGATACGGGGCGAGGCCGAGCCCACATGGTGGACGTGCAGTTCGGCCTTGGGCAGCCCGGCGATGAAGTCGGCCAGGCCGTCCGGCACCGAGGGCGCGGGTGCGGCCTGCGCGGGCGCGGCGGACGGCGTCCCGGACAGCGGGGCGTGCAGCGGATCGGACAAGGGTTCCTCCGGCTACGTCGAACGAGGGGATCATCGTAGGACGCCGCGCCGTCCGGCGTGCTCCCACCTGCGCTTAGCATGACAAAACGCGCGCGGCCGGCCGGCCGGCGGTCCGGCCGCAGAGGGGAGAGGGACAGCATGGACACCGGGGGTCGCAGGGAGTACGACCCGTGGGCGCCGCCGCCCACGCCGGGCGGGCCGCCGGCCGTCCCGTCCGAGGGGCCGCCGCCCATTCCGCGCGCACCCGGCGGCGGTGCGTCCCACCCGCCCGCCGGCGCGTTCCCCTCCCCGTATCCGCCGGCGGCGTCCGGGCCCTACGGCTACGGCTGGCCCGGGCCGCCGCTGCCCACCGGGCTGTCCGTCGCCTCGCTGGTGCTCGGGATCCTCAGCATCGTCCTGGTGCTGACCATCTGGGGCAGCTTCGTCTCGTTCGTCACCTCCCTCGTCGGGCTGTGCCTGGGCGCGCGGGCCCGCGGCCGGGTGCGCGCGGGCCGGCAGGGCGCGGCCGGGCAGGCCACGGCCGGATTCGTGCTCGGGCTGATCGGGCTGGTGGTCTCCGCGGTCGTGGCGGTGCTGCTGGTGCTCGGGCTGTCCGAGGCGGGAGAAGGCGGCGGGGGCGGTGAGCCGGGCGGCGGGTCCTCCGGTTCCGGTGACACCTATGACGCGCGGGCTGCGGCCGTGCCGCTCGTCGACCGGCGGGGCTGAGGCGGGATCGGCGGGGCTGAGGCGAGTTGAGGCGGGGCGGGCGGGACCGGCGGGACCGGGTATCGATTCCGTGGATTCCGTAAAAGGTTTCGACGGAATCCCTTGTTCGATACCGCTGCCCCTGTCAGGATCTGCTGCCAGCAACGGCTCGTGCCACGGCGTGGATTCCGCGCCGCCGAGTGTCCGGGGCCGGGCGTCCGCCGTCCGCCGCGGTCAGCCGGTCCGGCGGCGGCGCACCGCCGTGGGCCGTGGCCGGGACAGGCAGCGCCGCACAGGCAGGAGTCCTCGATGGTCCAGCGCTTCGACGTGTCCGAGCGGTTCGCGGCAGGCACCCAGTACATCGCCGGGAAGACGGTGCCCGGCACCTCGGACCTGCGGCTCACCGTGGTCGATCCGGCGACGGGCGCTCCCGTCCTCGGCCACCGCGCGGCCGGCGCCGCCGATGTCGACGCCGCCGTGCGCGCGGCCCGCGACGCCCTGCCGCACTGGGCCGGGGCCACCCCCGGCGAGCGTTCGGACGCCATGCACCGCTGGGCGGCCCGGCTGCGGGAGCTGGCCGGTGAGCTGGCGTACGCCGAGTCGTTGCAGTGCGGCAAGCCCCGCAAGCTCTCCGAGGAGTTCGACGTCCCCGGCTCCCTGGACAACGTGTCCTTCTTCGCCGGGGCCGCACGGCACCTGAGCGGCGTCGCCGCCGCGGAGTACAGCGGTGAGCACACCTCCGCCGTGCGGCGCGAGCCGATCGGCGTCATCGGGTCCGTCGCGCCCTGGAACTATCCGCTCCAGATGGCCGCTTGGAAGGTGTTGCCGGCCGTCGCCGCCGGCAACACGATCGTGCTCAAGCCCTCCGAACTCACGCCGCTCACCTCGCTGATGTTCGCCCGGGCGGCCACCGAGGCGGGCATCCCCGACGGCGTCGTCAACATCGTCACCGGCACCGGAGGGGAGGCGGGCGAGGCGCTCGTCGCCCACCCCGACGTCGCCATGGTGTCCTTCACCGGGTCCACGGCCGTCGGCCGCCGTATCGGTGAGATCGCCGCCTCCGGGCCGCGCGCCGCCAAGCGGCTCCACCTCGAACTCGGCGGCAAGGCCCCGTTCCTGGTGTTCGACGACGCCGACATCGAGGCCGCCGCGCACGGCGCGGTCGCCGGCGCGCTGATCAACTCCGGCCAGGACTGCACGGCGGCGACCCGCGCCTATGTGCAGCGCCCCCGCTACCAGGAGTTCGTCACCGCCGTCGCCGACCTGATGCGCACCGTCCGGCTGGGCGCCCCGTTCGCCGACGGCACCGACCTGGGGCCGCTCGTCTCGCACGCCCACCGCGACCGGGTCGCCGGGTTCGTCGAGCGGGCGCGGGGCTACGCACGCGTCGTCACCGGGGGCGAGGCACCCGGCGGCGAACTGGCCGACGGCGCCTACTACCGCCCGACGCTGATCACCGACGCACCGCAGGACAGCGAGATCGTCCAGCAGGAGGTCTTCGGGCCCGTACTGGCCGCGCTGCCCTTCGACACGGACGACGAGGGCCTCGCGCTCGCCGACGACACCCCCTACGGGCTCGCCGCGTCCGCCTGGAGCCGCGACGTCTTCCGCACCGGGCGGGCCGCGCGGGAGATCCGGGCCGGATGTGTGTGGATCAACGACCACATCCCGATCATCAGCGAGATGCCGCACGGCGGTTACCGCGCCTCCGGCTACGGCAAGGACATGTCCGCCTACTCCTTCGAGGAGTACACGCAGATCAAGCACGTCATGACGGAGAACACCGGCGCGGTGCGCAAGGACTGGCACCGCACCGTCTTCGGCGACCGCTGAACAGGCCGCCGCCCGGTTCCGCACGCCCGCACGCCCGGTCCCCTCCCCAGCCCGCACGCCCGGTCCCGCTCTTCCCGCCGCCGTCCTTCCTCGCCGTCCCCCTCCTCCGGAAGGCACCCCATGGACCTGTACGAAGGCATGCCGGAGTCCGTCGCCCGCGCCTGGGAGCGCGGCCTGACCAGCGGGCGCGCCGCGACGAGCCGCCGCAGGCTGCTGCGTGCCGCCGCGCTCGCCGCCGCCGGAGGCACCCTGGCCGCCTGCGGCATCCCGCCCGCCTCCGGCAGCAGGGGCGACGGGTCCGCGCGCGACCCGGACCACTCCCGCAGGGAGAAGGTCCTCGACTTCGCCAACTGGCCGCTGTACATCGACGTCGACGACCGGAACAAGAAGAAGCGGCCGACCCTCGACAGCTTCGAACGCGAGAGCGGCATCCGGGTCCGGTACGTCGAGGACATCAACGACAACAACGAGTTCTACGGGAAGATCAAACCCCAGCTCGCCGCCGGCCAGGACACCGGCAGGGACCTGATCTGCCTCTCCGACTGGATGGCCGGACGCGTCATCCGGCAGGGCTGGGCCCAGCGCCTGGAGCCCGCGCGGATGCCGCACGCCGTGGCCAACCTGGAGGACCGCTTCCGCACGGCCGCGCACGACCCCGGGCGGCAGTACAGCTATCCGTGGGCCGGCACCGCCTGCATCGTCGCGTACAACAAGAAGGCCACCGGGGGGAAGAAGGTCGCCAGCGTCCGGCAGCTGCTGGAGGACGAGTCCCTCAAGGGGCGCATCTCCATGCTCACCGAGATGACCGACACCGTCGGTCTGACCCTGCTGGACATGGGCGTCGACCCGGAGAGGTTCACCGACCGCGACTTCGACGCCGCGCTCGCCCGCATCCAGCGCGCCGTCGACCGCAAACAGCTGCGGCGGTTCACCGGCAACGACTACATGGACGAGCTGAACTCCGGTGACATCGCCGCCTGTCTGGCCTGGGCCGGCGACGTGGTCCAGCTGCGGCTGGACAACCCCGACATCGCCTTCACCGTGCCGGACCGGGGCTATCTGTTCGGCACCGACGACCTGCTCGTCCCCGCCAAGGCACGGCACCGGCGCAACGCCGAGGCGCTCATCGACCACTACTACCGGCCGGCGGTCGCGGCCGAACTGGCCGCCTGGGTCAACTACATCTGCCCCGTCACCGGCGCGCAGGCGGAGATGGCGAAGACCGACAAGGCGCTCGCCGCCGACCCGCTCGTCTTCCCGGACGCCTCGATGATCGCCAAGGGGAAGAACTTCCGGCCCATGAGCGCCGGTGAACAGGCCCGCTACGAGGAGAAGTTCTCCCAGCTCATCGGCGCCTGAGGGGCGTCTTCGCGTCAGCACGGGCCGCACCCGGCGGCCCCCAGCCACCCCGAGGACCGGCCATGACCATCCTGCTCAGCGGCGTCAGCAAGACCTTCGGCGACTTCACCGCCGTCCACCCCCTCGACCTGTCCGTCCCCGAGGGCTCGTTCTTCGCGCTCCTCGGCGCCTCCGGCTGCGGCAAGACCACCACGCTGCGGATGCTCGCCGGGCTGGAGGAGCCCAGCAGCGGGCGCGTCCTGCTCGGCGACGACGACATCACCGGCCTGCCGCCGCACCGGCGCCCCGTCAACACCGTCTTCCAGAACTACGCGCTCTTCCCGCATCTGGACGTCGCCGAGAACATCGCCTTCGGGCTGCGGCGCCGCAGGACCGGACGGATACGCGCGCAGGTCGACGAGATGCTCGACCTCGTCCAGCTCGGCGCCCTCGCGCACCGCAAGCCGCGGCAGCTGTCCGGCGGCCAGCAGCAGCGGGTGGCGCTCGCACGGGCGCTCGTCAACCGGCCCCGGGTGCTGCTGCTGGACGAGCCGCTCGGCGCCCTCGACCTCAAGCTGCGCCGCCGGATGCAGCTGGAGCTGAAACGGATCCAGACGGAGGTCGGCATCACCTTCGTGCACGTCACACACGACCAGGAGGAGGCCATGACGATGGCCGACACCGTCGCCGTGATGAACGAGGGGCGCGTCGAACAGCTCGGCGCGCCCTGGGAGTTGTACGAGCATCCGCGTACCCCGTTCGTGGCCAACTTCCTGGGCACCTCCAATCTGCTGCGGGGCGAGCCGGTGGGCCCCGGCGGCGAGGAGGGCGACGACAGCGCGGGGGACGGTGCGCTGCGGGTCCGGGTGGCGGGCGCCCCCGCGCCGCTGCGGCTGCCCCGCCCACCCGCCGCCGCGGGGACGGCCGCAGACGGGGCGGGCACCGGCGGAACGAGCGCCGAGGAAACGGCCGTCGGCGAGGCGGGCACCGGCGGAACGAGCGCCGAGGGAACGGCCGTCGGCGAGGCTGCCACCGGTGGGCCGCTGTTGCTCGGGGTGCGTCCGGAGAAGATCGCCCTCGCACCGGCGGACGCCGCGCACACCGTGCCCGAGGGCCACAACGCCCTGCCGGGGCGCATCACCGACGCCGGATACCTCGGGGTCTCGCTGACCTACATCGTCGAGACCGACGCCTGCCGGGAGTTGACCGTCTACGCGCAGAACGTGGAGCGCGACACCCGGCTCACACCCGGCACCCGCGTCGTCGCCCACTGGAGCCCCGCGCACACCTTCGGGCTGGACGCCCAGGGGCACGGGCAGGACGCGACCGCCGGCCGGGAGGCGCCGTGACCGCCGTCGTCCCCGCCGCACCGCCGGCCGCCGCCGGTCCCGAACCGGACCCGCCGTCGGCCCGGCGCACCCGGCGGCTCACCCCCTACTGGCTGCTGCTGCCGGCCGGACTGTGGCTGGCCGTCTTCTTCGCCGCGCCGCTCGTCTACCAGGCGTCGACGTCCGTGCAGAGCGGCTCGCTGGAGGAAGGCTTCCGCGTCACCTGGGAGTTCTCCCACTACACCGACGCACTGGCCGCCTACGGGCCGCACTTCCTGCGCTCGTTCGCCTACGCCGCGATCGCCACCGCCCTGTGCCTGCTCATCGGCTACCCGCTCGCCTACATGACGGCGTTCCGGGCCGGACGGTGGCGCAACCTGGTGCTGGTGGCGGTCATCGCGCCGTTCTTCACCAGCTTCCTCATCCGCACCCTCGCCTGGAAGACGATCCTGTCCGACGGAGGCCCCGTCGTCGGAGCCCTGGACGCCCTGCACGTGCTCGACGTCACCGGCGCACTCGGGCTCACCGGCGACACCCGTCTGCTGGCCACCCCGCTGGCCGTGGTGTGCGGACTGACCTACAACTTCCTGCCGTTCATGATCCTGCCGCTGTACAGCTCGCTGGAGCGGATCGACCCCACGCTGCACGAGGCCGCCCGCGATCTGTACGCCACCCCCGCCGCCACCTTCCGCAAGGTGACCTTCCCGCTGTCGCTGCCCGGCGTCGTCGCCGGCACCCTGCTCACCTTCATCCCCGCCTCCGGCGACTACATCAACGCGCAACTGCTCGGCTCCCCGGCGGAACAGATGATCGGCAACGCCATCCAGAAGCAGTTCCTCAACGTCCTCGACTACCCGGCGGCCGCCGCCATGTCCTTCCTGCTGATGGCGCTCATCCTGATCGTCGTCAGCGTCTATCTGCGCAAGGCCGGAACGGAGGAGCTGGTCTGATGTCCCTCGCCGCACACACCCCGGCACCGACGGCCCCGGCACCGCCCGGCGGCGCACCGCCCGCGCCGCGGCCACCGGCCGGTACCGCCGCCTGGACGGCGCCGCTGCGGTGGCTGCGCCGGCACGCCGTCGTCCTCGCCGGCTGCGCCGCGCTCGGCTACCTCCTGCTGCCCAACGCCGTCGTCCTGCTGTTCTCCTTCAACAAGCCCGCCGGACGCTTCAACTACGCCTGGCACGCCTTCTCCACCGACGCCTGGACGGACCCCTGCGGCGTCGCCGGCCTGTGCGGCTCCCTCGGGCTCAGCCTGCGCATCGCCCTCCTCGCCACCCTGCTGGCCACCGCCTTCGGGACGCTCGCCGCCTTCGCGCTGGCCCGCTACCGCTTCCGCGGCAAGAGCACCACCAACGCCCTGATCTTCCTGCCGATGGCCATGCCGGAGGTCGTCATGGGCGCCTCCCTCGGCACGCTCTTCCTCAACACCCGGATCGGCTTCGGCTTCGTCACGATCCTCATCGCACACGTGATGTTCTGCCTGAGCTTCGTCGTCGTCGCCGTCAAGGCCCGCATCATGAGCATGGACCCGCGGCTGGAGGAGGCCGCGCGCGATCTGTACGCCGGGCCCGTGCAGACCTTCTGGCGCGTCACGCTGCCGCTGGCCGCGCCCGGAATCGCCGCCGGGGCGATGCTCAGCTTCGCGCTCTCCTTCGACGACTTCATCATCACCCAGTTCAACGCGGGCCCCTCCACCGTCACCTTCCCGATGTTCGTCTGGGGCGCGGCACAGCGCGGAGTGCCCGTCCAGGTCAATGTGGTCGGCTCGGCGATGTTCGTGCTGGCCGTCGCCGTCGTACTGGCCGGACGACTCGCCGCGAGCCGGCGCCGCACCCAGGAACGGAAGGCGGCGGCAGGCTGAACCCTCGCCTCCGCCCGGCCCCCGCCGGATTGCGCCGACGGCGGGCCCGGGCCCCGGCACACCGGACCGGCACCCACCACGACCGGCCTGCCGTCGACGCGACCGCAGGCAGCACCGAGCACGAGGAGCCAAGACCGTGAGCCGAGCCGCCGAACCGGCCGCCGAACAGGAGCGCGCCCGGCGCGCGTTGCGCGCACTCGCCGACGCCGCACCACAGCCCTACTGGCTGGACGATCCCGGACGGCCCGCGCCCCGGCCCGCGCTCGTCGGGGACGAACACTGCGATCTGCTCGTCGTCGGCGGCGGATACAGCGGCCTGTGGACGGCGCTGCTCGCCAAGGAACGCGACCCGCGCCGCGACGTCGTCCTCGTCGAGGGCGACCGGATCGGCTGGGCCGCCTCCGGACGCAACGGCGGCTTCTGCGCCGCGTCCCTCACCCACGGCTTCGGCAACGGGCTGGCCCGCTGGCCCGACGAACTGGCCGCGCTCCAGGACCAGGGACAGCGCAACCTCGACGCCATCGAGGACACCCTCGCCCGGTACGGCATCGACTGCGACTTCGCCCGCACCGGGGAGATCACCGTCGCCACCGCGCCGCACCAGGCCGAGGAACTGCACGAGGAGTTCGCCCGGGCCCGCGCCCTCGGCCTGGGCGAGGGACTGACCTGGCTGGAGCGCGACGCGGTCCGCGCCGAGGCCGACTCCCCGACCTTCCTGGCCGGACTGTGGGACCGCACCGGGGTCGCCCTGGTCAACCCCGCCCGGCTCGCCTGGGGACTGCTGCGCGCCTGCGAACAGGCCGGCGTACGCGTCTACGAGCACACCCCCGCGACCCGCCTGGGCGCCCGGGGCGCGCGGGTGGCCGCGGCGACGCCCTACGGCCGGATCCGCGCCCGGCACCTCGCGCTCGGCACCAACGCCTTCCCCCCGCTGCTGCGCCGCGTCCGCCCCTACATCGTCCCCGTGTACGACTACGCGCTGATGACCGAACCGCTCACCCCCGACCAGCTGGCCGCGATCGGCTGGCGGCGCCGCCAGGGCCTCAGCGACGGCGCCAACCACTTCCACTACTTCCGGCTCACCGCCGACAACCGCATCCTGTGGGGCGGTTACGACGTGCTCTACCACTACGGCAGCCGCGTCTCCCGCGACCACCACCAGCGCCCCGAGACCTTCGCCCGGCTCGCCCGGCACTTCTTCCGCTGCTTCCCGCAGCTCGACGGGGTCCGCTTCACCCACCGCTGGGGCGGCGTCATCGACACCTGCTCGCGCTTCTCCCCGTTCTTCGGCACCGCGCTGGACGGCAAGGCCGCCTACGCCGCCGGCTACACCGGACTGGGCGTGGGAGCCACCCGGTTCGGGGCCGCGGTCATGCTCGATCTGCTCGACGGGGAGCGGACCGACCGCACCGCCCTGCGGATGGTGCGCAGCAAGCCCCTGCCGTTCCCGCCCGAGCCGCTCCGCTGGGCCGGCATCGGCCTCACCCAGTGGTCCCTCGCCCGCGCCGACGCACACGGCGGGCGGCGCAATCTGTGGCTGCGGGCCCTGGACGCGGCCGGCATGGGCTTCGACAGCTGACGGCCCGCGACCCACCGGAGAAAAATTCCGCCGGCAATCCGCCCCGACCCGTGTAAGAACCCCGGCACCGGCCGCTCTCCCTCGTGATGACCTACGCATGCACGCACGCACGACGAGGGGGCGGTCCGATGAAGGGCACCGCGGGGGACGACAGCGCTGTGGAGTGGCTCGCGGCGGCGGCCCCGGATCCGGGGGCCTGCCTGCGGGAGTGGGAGAGCAACCCGCTGGGGGTCGCACTGCTGCCGGCGGGGCGGCTGTGGGACGTGCTCATCGTCGGCGGCGGCCTCGGCCACGCCGCCTTCGACGTGCTCACCCGCTGCCTCGACCGACCCGGACCCGTGCTCGCCGACTTCGGCGACGCCCGCCTGGGATTTTTCGTTCCGCCGGGCACGGCGGCCCGCTGGCTCGGCACCGGGATCCGCTGCGCCGGGCACGGCACCTGGATCGTCGTTCCCTACCCGGGACGGGTCACCGGGGGCACCCGCTGGATCGTTCCGCCGGACGGCAGGGGCACCCTCAACGACCCCGCGCTCGTGGAACTCGCCCTGCACGACGCGGCCGGGCGGATCGCCGGCCGGACGGAGAACGGGGACTCCGGCCGGACGGAGACCCCGTACCAGTGACGCCCCGCCCGGCGGCCCGGCCCCGGCCCCGGCCTGGTTCTGGCCCTGCCAGGTCCCGGCCTCTGCCTCGTCCGGGCGCCGGGCCTGGCCCCGGCTCTGGGCCGGACCCGGCCCGGCGGTGCTGTCCGGCGCCGCCGGGGTCGGGGCCTGACGTTCGCCGGGCTCGCCGGGTGGGTCGGGTCGGTCGGGTCGGCCCGGCCTCCTGGCCTCCTGGCCTCCTGGCCTCCCGGCCTCCTGGCCTCCCGGCCTCCTGGCCTCCCGGCCTTCCGGCCTTGTCGGGCTCGCCGGTCCTGGCGGCGGTGTCAGCGTGCGCCGGGGCCGGGGCCGGGGCCGGGGCCGGGGCTGGGATCGGGGCCGGACTCAGGCCCGGAGCCGGGCTCGGGACCGCGCCCGAAGTCGGAGCCGGAGCTGGGGTCGGGGTCGGGCGCGGAGCCGTGCTCGGGCAGAGGCCGTGATGCGGAGCCGGAGCCGGAGTCGGCCGGTGGCCCGGAGGGGCCGTGCGGGGGCCCGGTGCGGTGCCGCGCGGTCCAGCGGCGGGCGGTGAGCGCGGCCGCCGACAGCAGCGGTACGGCCAGACACCAGGCGGCCAGGACGTCGGCCGGCCAGTGGTAGCCGCGCCACACCAGTCCGAGCCCGTTGCCCACCACGAGCAGCACGACCAGCCAGAGCAGCGAGGGACGCAGAACACGCAGAAGACGCGGAGCACCGAGCGGTCTCCCCGCGCCCGTGTCCGTACCGTGCCGTCCCGGCAGCAGCGGCCGCAGCAGGAGGAACGCGGCGCCGAACGCGACGGCCGTGGTGGCGGCGTGCCCGGAGGGGAAGTACCCGGTGCCGCCCAGCGGGCCGGGCCGGTGCGTCCAGCTCTTCAGTACGGAGACGACGGGCGCCACCGCGGCCAGGGCGACGGCGGCACACACGACGGACCGCCATGAACCGCCCCGGGACCGCACGAGCGCGTACACCGCCGCCGCGCACAGGACCGGCACCGCGACCGGCGGATTGCCGAGGTCGGCCAGGAGTTCGGCGTCGGCACGCGGCGGGGCGGCGGCGCGCAGCGCGTCCCCGAGCCGCTCGTCCGCCGAGCGCAGCGGCCCGTCGGCGAGCACCTGCCAGGTGAGGACGGCGAGCAGCGCACAGCACAGCGACCACAGCAGGGCGCGGGCACGCGGGGAGAGCGGCGGGGCGGCACCGGCCGTACCAACGGCCGACCGCCCCGGAACGAGGCGGGATGTTCCGGGGCGGACGGAGCGACCGGCTCTCCGCGGGCCCCGGGGGGTGTGGGACAAGCGGGTGTCCGATCGGTCAGGTGCGTTGCGCTGGCACAGCCCGGCCTGTCCCGGGGAGAGACAAGCACGGACGGGAGTCGCCGAGGGCGCTGCTCCGCGGCTCCCGGCGGACGGAAGAACCGTACGTCACGCCGCCCCCGCGCCGACAGCCGGATCACGCTGCTGACATGGCCCTCGCACAGCTTCTTCACCGGGCACCGCCGGGCCACCACGGAAGCCCCGTTTCCGATCCGGCTCCCGGTCCGTTTCCGACTCGTCCCCGATCCGGCCCCCGTCCGGCTCCTGACACGGCGACGCCGCGGCTCCTCCGTGGAAGGGAGCCGCGGCGCGGCCGTGCGGGGGAGCGGGGCCGTCACCAGGACAGGTGGCGGACGGCCCGCGCCCGTCCCCGTGGGACCGGGAAGCGGAAGGGCGGTCCCACAGGACCCGCGGTACGGACGGGTCTCACAGACCCGAGATGGCGTCCTCCAGGACGTCCAGGCCCTCGTTGAGCAGCTCCTCGCCGATGACCAGCGGCGGAAGGAAGCGGACGACGTTGCCGTAGGTGCCGGTCGTCAGCACGAGCAGGCCCTGCTGGTGGCACGCCTTCGCCAGCGCCGCGGTCGCCTCCGGGTTCGGCTCCTTGCCGCCCGGCTTGACCAGTTCGATCGCCAGCATCGCGCCCCGGCCGCGCACATCCCCGACGATCTCCGAACCGGCGGCGATCTTCTCCAGCCGCGGCTTCATGATCTCCTCGATACGGCGGGCCTTCGCGGGCAGGTCCTGCTCACGCATGGTCTCGATCGCCCCGAGCGCCGCGGCGCAGGCCACCGGGTTGCCGCCGTAGGTGCCGCCGAGCCCGCCGCTGTGCGCGGCGTCCATGATGTCGGCGCGGCCGGTGACGGCGGCGAGGGGCAGGCCGCCGGCGATGCCCTTGGCCGTGGTGATCAGGTCCGGGACGATGCCCTCGTCCTCGCAGGCGAACCACTGGCCGGTGCGGCAGAAGCCGGACTGGATCTCGTCGGCGACGAAGACGATGCCGTGCTCCCGGGCGAAGTCGGCGATACGCGGCAGGAATCCGCGGGCCGGCACGATGAACCCGCCCTCGCCCAGGACCGGTTCGATCACGATGGCGGCCACGTTCTCCGCACCGATCTGCTTGGTGATCCGGTCGATGGCCTCGGCCGCGGCCTCCTCCGCACAGTTGTCCGGGCCGGTCAGCCAGCGGTACGGGTAGGCCACAGGAACCCGGTACACCTCGGGCGCGAACGGGCCGAAGCTGTGCTTGTAGGGCATGTTCTTCGAGGTGAGCGCCATCGTCAGATTGGTACGGCCGTGGTAGCCGTGATCGAAGACGACGACGGCCTGACGCTTGGTGTACGCCCGCGCGATCTTGACGGCGTTCTCCACGGCCTCGGCGCCGGAGTTGAACAGGGCGCTCTTCTTGGCGTGGTCGCCGGGGGTGAGCGCGGCCAGCTCCTCGCACACCTCGACGTACGGCTCGTAGGGCGTGACCATCACACAGGTGTGCGTGTAGTCGTTGAGCTGCTCGGTGGCCCGCCGGACCACGGCCTCGGCGCTGTTGCCGACCGACGTCACGGCGATGCCGGACCCGAAGTCGATGAAGGAGTTGCCGTCGACGTCCTCCAGCACCCCGCCGCCCGCGCGCCGGGCGAAGACGGGCATGACGGTCCCGATGCCCGCGGCGACCGTGGCCTGCTTACGGGCCATCAGCTCCTGCGACTTGGGCCCGGGGACGGCGGTGACGACGCGCCGCTCCTGGGGGAGGGCGGGGCCTCCGGACAGTTCCGTCATTGCGGTCATAGCGCACTCCTCGGGAGGAACGGGGGGTCTGGCACTCCGCAGGCTAGGGGCAGGCCGACGGGGGACACATGCACCGCTTGGGAGAAGTACCGCAGACGTGTTGGCCGCGGCGGACATAGGCGGGAGGAGCGCCGCTCCGCCGGGGCGCCGTGCCGGGGCGTGGGGTGGTGCTCCGCCGGGTGGTGTGCGGGGCTGCCGGGGCGTGCGGTGCTGCCGGTGCGCCGGGCGGTGCCGGACCCCGTCCCCGGGCCAACTGGGGTGACCGGCAGCTAGATTGGAGGCGGAGGACACCGGCCGGCGCGGACCGGTGCGTCGGGGACCAGGGAGCAGAGGCGCACATGGACATGGGGCTTCCCCACCGGAAGCGGGACACGGGCGGCGCACACGACCCCGTGCACGGCACCCCGGGCTCCCTGCCGGGAGCCCCTGCCGACCCCGGTACGCCGGGGCCCGGGAGAGCGGCTCCCCCGGCGCCCGGAGCGGAACTCCCGGACCGGGCCGCCCCCCTGGCGCACGGCGACACCCCGGACGCCCCCGGGACGCCCGCCGCGCCCGCACACCCTCCGGCCGCGCCACCGCCGGGCCCGTATCCACACCCGACGGGCGGGCCGTATCCGGCGGACGCGCCGTACGCGACGGACCCGTACGCGACGGACGGGGCGTACCCGGCGGAGGTGCCACGTCCGGCGGACACGGCGCACGCGTCCGGCCCCCGGCCGCCGGGGCAGCAGGCAGCGGCCGGGAGCGGTGCGCAGCCCGGCCCGCAGACCCCCGGCACGGGCGGTGGCCACGGGTTCGAGTCCGTCCCGCCGCCCATGCCGCAGGGCGCACCCGCCGCCGGGCCGCCGCTCGTCGACTGGCTGCGCATACCCCGGCCCGAGGCGGACCCCGGCGTGTGGCGCTGCGGCTACGCGCCCCGCCCACCGGAGGACCCGGAACGCATCCCGGCACGCCAGTTGGTGAGCGGGGCGATCGTCTCGTTCCTCATCGCGTGGCTGCTGTGGTCGCTGCTGTGGAACAGATACCTGGGCAGCTTCTGGCTCTGGCCGCTGTTCGCGATGACGCCCGACGCGGTCGGCACCGCGGCACGTTCGGTGATCTCGTACGTCTACTACACCGCCGTCGCCGGGGCGATCCTGGTCGTCTTCGGCCGCATCGGCCACTGGCCCGAGCTGGCCCGCCGCACGGTGGCCCGGCTGCGCGGCGGCCGGGCCCGGCCCGGTGGGACGACGCAGGACACGCCCGAGGCGGTGCCGGCGCCGGTGCCGCCCCCGCACCTCGACCCGGCCGAGTGGCCTCAGCTGCGTGCCGCCGGCGCCGCGGAGGCCGCCGACCGGCTCGCGGAGGAGCTGCGCTCCGGCCGGATGACCGATGTCGACCAGGCGCGTATCGCGCGTGCCTGGCAGTCGGTGCGCACCCGGCCGGAGCGGCTCGCGGCGTTCGTGGACAGCGTCCGCACGCACGGCGCCGCGGCCTGCGGACACCCCTCCGGGGAGCGGAACCTGTCCGTCCGGGCGGCGCGGCACGATCTGTCGGTGCGGCAGGTGCGGATCGGCACGGCCGCCGACGCGGAGCGCAACCCGTACGGGTACCGGGGCGTGGGCATCGCGCTCGATCCCTCGCTGCTGGGCACGTCGGCGCTGGCGGTCGGCCCGCCCGGCACCGGCAAGACGAGCCGGCTGGCCCGGCCCGTCGCCGAGTCGCTGTGCCTCCAGGCGCTGGCGGGGCAGGCGGCGGTGATCGCGGTGAGCCCGGCGGGGGAGCGGTTCGTGCCGGACGAGTCCTTCGACGTCGTCATCCGGCCGGGGCGGCCCGAGTCGACGCACGATCTCGATCTGTACGGCGGCACCACCGATCCGGACGAGGCGGCCGGCATGCTCGCCGAAGCACTCGTCGGCGACCTCGGTACCGCGCTGCCGGGCGGCGACAGCCGTCGCGCGGCGACCTGCCTCGCGCAGCTGCTCGGCCCCTTCGTCGCGGTGCACGGCCGCTTCCCCACGGTGCCGGAGCTGCGTGAGCTGCTGGACGCCGGGCCCGGCTCGCTGGACGCGCTCCGCGCGCGGCTGCACGCGGAGGGCCGGGACGCGCTGCTGCGCGAACTGGACGCCTTCGAGCGGCAGTCGGGGCGTGCGGGCGACGTGGTGGCGCTGCTCGCCGAGCGGATCGCGCTGCTGGACCGGCCGGCCTTCGCCGACTTCTTCCAGCCGGAGGGCACCGGCCGCGGCGACGGCCGGCGGCCCTTCTCGGCCCGCGCGCTGGAACATCCGCTGCGGGTGCGGATCGACCTGCCCGAGCGCGGCCACGCCGAGGCGTCCCGGATCCTGGCGCGGCTGATCCTCGCCCAGTTCACGGAGTGCGTCGTCGCCCGCCGGGACCAGTCGCTGTTCGCCTGCCTCGTGCTGGACGACGCCGCGCAGACGGTCACCCCGCAGGCGCTGCGCGCCCTTCAGCGGCTGCGTTCCGTGCACGCCGGGGTCGTGCTGACCCTGCGGGCGCTGGACGATGTGCCGCAGCCGCTGCGCGCACCGCTGCTGGGCGCCGTCGGCTGCCGGATGGTGTGCGCCGGTGTGACGCCGTGGGACGCCGAGCGGTTCGCCGAGGTGTGGGGGACGGAGTGGGTGCAGACCCGGACCGTCACCAACCGGCAGCTGGTGTCGGACGAGCCGGTCACCCGGGTCCTGCACGCGGTGCGGCGGCTGGCCACCGGGAAGTACGTCACGGCCGAGTCGGTCACCGTCCGCAGCGAGCAGCGGGAGCGCTGGTCGGCCTCCGACCTGGCGAACGAGTTGCAGCCGGGGCACGCGGTGCTCTCGGTGACCACCGTGCGGGGCGAGCGGACCCCGCCCATCCTCACCAGGCTGGGGGAGTGACCGGCCGGGCCGTGCTCCGGGCCTTCGGCCGTGCCGTGCCGGTGGGCCGGGCGGTTCCGGGCGGCAGCCGGTCCGGGGCGGGGCGTGCGCCGGCGGCTGTACCGTGAAGGCGTTATGCCACCGACCCTTGCCGCTCTCGTCCAGCACTCCGCGCTCCGGCTCTCCGTGCTCACGGGGCACGACGGCCTGGACGCGCAGGTGCGGTGGGCGCACGCCAGTGAGCTGGCCGATCCGACCCCCTACATGGACGGCGGCGAGCTGATCCTGTTCACCGGCCTGAAGCTGGACGCCGAGGACCCCGAGGCGATGCGTGCCTATGTCGACAAGCTCGTCGGCAAGGACGTGGTCGGTCTGGGCTTCGCCGCGGGCGTCAACTACGAGGGGGTGCCCGGCGCGCTGGTCGACGCCTGTGCGCGGGCAGGGCTGCCGCTGCTGGAGGTGCCGCGCCGCACCCCGTTCGTCGCGATCACGAAGGCGGTGTCGGCGGCGATCGCCGCCGAGCAGTACCGGGCGGTGACGGCCGGGTTCGACGCGCAGCGCGAGATGACCCGGGCCGCGCTCTCCCGCGAGGGGCCGTCGGCGCTGCTGGCCCGGCTGGCCTCGCAGATCGACGGCTGGGCCGCGCTCTACGACGCCTCCGGCGCCGTCGTCGCGACGGCTCCGGCGTGGGCGGTGCGCCGGGCGAACCGGTTCGTCGCCGAGGCCGAGCGGCTGCGTGACCGGCCGGCCCCGGCCAGCGCCGTGGTGAGCGAGTCGGACGGCGGCGACGACCGGGTCGAGTTGCAGACCGTCGGCGGCGGCCGGCGGGCCAAGGCGGTGCTGGCGGTGGGGACGGCGGCGCCGCTGGGCACGGCCGAGCGGTACGCGGTGCACTCGGCCGTCGCCCTGCTGACGCTGACCACGGAGCGGTCCCGCGCGCTCCAGGAGGCCGAACAGCGACTGGGCGCCGCGGTGTTGAAGATGCTGCTCGTCGGCGAGGGCGATCACGCGCGGGCCGTCGCGGGCCAGCTGTACGGCGGGCTGCTGGACGCCCCGATGCGGGTCGTCGTCGCGGAGCCGGCGTCCGCCACCGCGGTGCGGCTGGCCCGCTCCGGGGTGACCGCGACGGCCCGCGGCGCGGAGGTCCTGCCCGGCGCGACCGGGCCTGCGACGGCACCGCCGGCACCGTCGGGCCCGCGCCGGACGGCGAAGGGCACGCAGGCGAGGGCGCGGCAGACCGGGGAGCCGGGGGCCGTGCCGGCGGGCGGCCGGGCCGGGCGCGCCGGTGCGGGCGCCGCGGACTCCCCGGCCGCCCCCGCGCAGGGCGTGGTGCTGGGCGCGGGCGGCGGCGCCGATGCGCAGGGCGAGAGCTTCGCGCGCCTCGTCCAGCCGCTGGAGGAGCTGGCGGACGCCGTCGAGACGGCGGCGGCACGCAACGGTGAGGCGGTGCTCGTCGTGCCGGACGGGGCGCGGCTCGCGGTGCTGGCGACGGACGGCGGCGCCGCGGTGGCGGCGTGCGCCCGGTTCGCCGCGACGGCCGAGGCCGCGCAGCCGGCCCGGCGGCCGGGCGGCGGCGACGAGGGGCTGGCGATCGGTGTCTCGGCGCCCGCGGGACTGCCCGCCGTCGCCAACGCCTTCAAACAGGCCGATCAGGCGCTGTCGGTCGCGCGGCGGCGCGGTGTGCCGCTGATCGAACACGAGGACGTGGCCGCCGGTTCGGTGCTGCCCCTGCTGGCCGACGACGCCGTGCGGGCGTTCGCGGACGGGCTGCTGCGTTCCCTGCGGGAGCACGACGCCAACGGGCGCGGCGATCTGGTCGCCTCGCTGCGTGCCTGGCTCTCCCGGCACGGCCAGTGGGACGCGGCGGCGGCCGACCTCGGTGTGCACCGGCACACGCTGCGCTACCGGATGCGCCGCGTCGAGGAGATCCTGGGGCGTTCGCTGGACGACCCGGATGTCCGCATGGAGCTGTGGCTGGCCCTCAAGGCCACCGGCTGAGCGTCCCGGGCCGCGCGGGACGCCGGGGCCGGGCCGCTGCCACCGGCGGACCGCCTGCGAGGTCTCCATCGCGTAGTACGTCCGGGTCCGAGTGCTACGTGAAGGACAAGAAGCGTGCGGCGTCCCAGCCCCTACCGTGGACGCACACACGCAGCCGTGCAGTTCCGCGTGTGCCGCGTACTTCCCGTACGCCCCGGATCCCGCTTACGGAAGGGCGATCGCAGTGACGACAGCGACTTCTCCGCACGCATTCTGGCTCGCCGGTCGCAGGGCCACGGGCGACTCCACGCTCGATGTCACCTCGCCCTGGGACGGCAGGCACGTCGGCACGGTCAGCGTGCCCACGGACGACCAGGTCGAGGAGGCCGTCGCCGCGGCCGCCGGTGTCGCCGAGTCGTTCGCCGCGACCCCGGCGCATGTGCGCGCGGCGGCCCTGGACCATGTGACGGCCCGCCTGGTGGAGCGCACCGAGGAGATCGCGCAGCTGATCTCGGCCGAGAACGGCAAGCCCATGAAGTGGGCCCGCGGCGAGGTCGGCCGCTGCGTCTCCGTCTTCCGCTGGGCCGCCGAGGAGGCCCGCAGGTTCAACGGCGGCGAGGCGCAGCGCCTCGACTCGGACGCCGGCGGCACGGGCCGCCTGGCCTACACCCGGCGCTTCCCCTACGGCCCGGTGCTGGGGATCGCGCCGTTCAACTTCCCGCTCAACCTGTGTGCGCACAAGGTCGCCCCGGCCATCGCGGTCGGTACGCCCATCATCCTCAAGCCGGCGCCGGCCACGCCGCTGTCCGGGCTGCTGCTGGGCGAGCTGCTCGCCGAGACGGAGCTGCCCGCCGGCTCCTGGTCGGTGCTGACGGTGCCGAACGACCGGATGCCGGCGCTGGTCCAGGACGAGCGGCTGCCGATCATCTCCTTCACCGGCTCGGACACCGTCGGCTGGGCCATCCGCGACTCGGTGCCGCGCAAGCGCGTCACGCTGGAGCTGGGCGGGAACGGCGCGGCCGTCGTGCTGGGCGACTGGTCCTCGGAGGCGGACCTGGACCACGCGGCGCAGCGCATCGCCACCTTCTCCAACTACCAGGCGGGCCAGTCCTGCATCTCGGTGCAGCGGGTGATCGCCGACGCCTCCGTGCACGACCGGCTGGTGCCCAAGGTCGTCGCTGCCGTCGAGGCGCTGAACTGCGGCGACCCCGCGGACGACACCACCGATGTGGGCCCGCTGGTCAGCGAGGACGCGGCGCGCCGCGTCGAGTCCTGGGTGTCGGAGGCCGTCTCGCGCGGCGCGACGCTGCTCACCGGCGGCAAGCGGGAGGGCGCCGCCTTCCAGCCGACCGTCCTCCAGGACGTGCCCCAGGACACCCAGCTGGGCTGCGAAGAGGTGTTCGGCCCGGTGATGTCCTTCGTCAAGGTGAACGGCGAGGAGGAGGCGTTCGCCGCCGTCAACGACTCCAAGTTCGGCCTCCAGGCAGGCCTGTTCACCCACGACATCCAGGCCGCCTTCCGTGCCCACCGGGCGCTGGAGGTCGGCGGCGTGGTCGTCGGCGACGTCCCCTCCTACCGCGCCGACCAGATGCCCTACGGCGGCGTCAAGGCGTCCGGTGTGGGCCGCGAGGGCGTCCGGTTCGCCATGGAGGACTACACCTACGAGCGGGTCATGGTCCTGACGGGCATCGACCTGTGACCCCGGCCGCGCCCCGGCGCGGCCGAACCCTTCCGTCCGCACCGGCGCCGGGCGTCCCGCGCGGGGCGTCCGGCACCGGTCGTCGGGGCGGACGCGGCCCGGCGTATCTTCGGGTCTCCCGGGCGTACGCCACGAACGGGAGGACGGAGCGGGCATGTTGGCCTTCGCGCAGCTCAGCGACATACACCTCGGCCAGGACCGGGGAGACGACGGCGCCCGCGCGCGGGAGCGCACCGAGCGGGTGCTGGCCCATCTCGCCGGGCTGCCGGGCCGGCTCGACGCGGTCCTGCTGACCGGTGACATCGCCGACCACGGTGCTCAGGCCGAATACTCCCTCGCCGCCGAGCTGTTCGGCCGGTACGGGCTGCGGCCGCTGATCTGCCCGGGCAACCACGATGTGCGCGGCGCCTACCGGTCCGTCCTGCTGGGCGGGGACGCCTTAGACGCCTCGCCCGTCAACGAGGTGCACCAACTCCTCGGCGGGACCTTTCTGATGTGCGATTCCAGCGTGCCCGGCGAAGGGTGGGGCCGGCTGGACGACGCCACGCTCACCTGGCTGGACGCGGCACTGGCCGCCGCGCCGCACGACAGGCCCGCCTTCGTGTGCTTCCACCACCCGCCGTTGCCGCTGCACGGCCAGTACGTCGACCCCATCCGGCAGTTCGGCGAGGACCGGCTCGCCGCGGTCGTGGCCCGGCACCCGCACGTGGCCGCGCTGCTGTGCGGCCACGCCCACACCCCGGCGGTGACCACGTTCGCCGGCCGGCCGCTCGTCGCCGCCCCCGGTGTCGTCTCCACCCTGCGGATGCCCTGGGAGGGCGAGGACGACGGGCCCCTGGACCATGCGTTGCCGCCGCAGCTGGCCTTCCACGTCCTCGACGACGAGGGCCGGTTGACGACCCACTTCCGCGTGGTGCCGTGAGCCGGATGCCCTCGCGTCCCGCCCGCCGCCGGGGCCCCCGGAACGGCGCCCCGCGGCGCAACCGTCGCCCGCCGGCAGGCGTCAACCCCGCGGGGGCAGGGCACACGAGCGGGTGACGGAAGCCCGTACGACGGGTGCCGGCGGACCGTCGGCCGCCCGGCCGGCACGGTCCCGGGGCCCTCGGTGCCGGGAGGGGGCAGATGCAGAGGCGATCACGGCAGTCACGGCAGCGGCCTCGGCCGGAGCGGCGACGCCGGAAGCAGCAGCCGGGGTGGCGACGCGAGGAGCACCGGCCGTACCGGGGGCGGCGGGACCGTCCGCGGCAGGGACGGCGGGAGCGGCTCGTCCGGAACGTCACGCTCGTGGTGGCCGCGGTGGCGCTGGCGCTGCTGGTGGTCTTCCTGGTGACCACGCTCGCCGCGGGGCCGGACGCACCGGACCACCGGTGACCCGGGCCGGGCGCCGGCCGTGCCGCAGCGCAGAGCGTCACGCCCGGGAGCCCGGCCCCGGCGACACCTCCCCCGTCCGGCGCCCGGCCCCCGTGGCCTCCCGGGCGTGACGCTCTCGCCGGGAAAAACGCTACGCGTGCGGCGCCACCGGATCGTCACCGTCCGGGCCGAGAATCCATCCCGTCCGGCGGCGGTGGCCGCACCGCGTCCTCCTACCAGCGGGGTACGCCGCGCGGCGGGGACGCGCCCCGCCCGGCGCGCGCCCGGGGAGCACGCCCGGTGTGCCCGGCGCCTGGTACGCACCGGGCGAATCGGGTACAGACGACCGCAGAGCACCCGCCGGTAGCCACCGGTCCCGCCGACTCGCACCGAACCGAGGTGAGCGAGATGACCGTCACCGAGCGCGAAGCACGAGCCGTGGCCGAGGCCGCGCGTGAGAAGGACTGGCGCAAGCCGAGCTTCGCCAAGGAGCTGTTCCTGGGCCGCTTCCGTCTCGACCTCATCCACCCGCACCCCGGGCCGGCCCCCGAGGACGCCGAGCGCGGCGAGGAATTCCTCGCCCGGCTGCGGGAGTTCACCGAGGCGCACATCGACGGCGCCCGTATCGAACGCGAGGCCCGCGTCCCCGACGAGGTCGTCACCGGGCTCAAACAGCTCGGCGCGCTCGGCATGAAGATCTCCACCGAGTACGGCGGCCTCGGCCTCGGCCAGCTGTACTACAACAAGGCCCTGGCCCTGGTCAGCTCCGCCAGCCCCGCCGTGGCCGCCCTGCTGTCCGCGCACCAGTCGATCGGGGTGCCGCAGCCGGTCGCGCTGTTCGGCTCCCCGGAGCAGCGGGACACCTTCCTGCCGCGCTGCGCCCGCACCGACCTCTCGGCCTTCCTGCTCACCGAGCCCGACGTGGGCTCCGACCCGGCCCGCCTGGCCACCAGCGCCGTGCCCGAGGGCGACGAGTACGTCCTGGACGGGGTGAAGCTGTGGACGACCAACGGCGTCGTCGCCGATCTGCTCGTCGTCATGGCACGTGTGCCCGAGCCGGCCCCCGACGACCCGCGCCGCGCCGCCGGGCACCGCGGCGGCATCAGCGCCTTCGTCGTCGAGGCCGGCTCGCCCGGCATCACCGTGGAGAACCGCAACGCGTTCATGGGGCTGCGCGGACTGGAGAACGGCGTCACCCGCTTCCACCGGGTCCGCGTCCCGGCCGCGCACCGGATCGGCGAGGAGGGCGCAGGACTCAAGATCGCGCTGACCACCCTCAACACCGGCCGGCTCTCCCTCCCGGCCACCTGCGCCGGGGCCGGGAAATGGTGTCTGAAAATCGCCCGTGAGTGGGGGGCCGAACGCGTCCAGTGGGGTCGGCCCGTCGCCCGGCACGAGGCCGTCGGCAGCAAGATCAGCTTCATCGCGGCGACCACCTTCGCCCTGGAGGCCGTGCTCGATCTCGCCTCGCAGATGGCCGACGAGAACCGGCACGACATCCGTATCGAGGCGGCCCTCGCCAAGCTGTACGGCAGCGAGATGGCCTGGCGGATGGCCGACGAACTCGTGCAGATCCGCGGCGGACGCGGCTACGAGACGGCGGAGTCCCTCGCCGCCCGCGGCGAACGCGGCGTCCCCGCCGAACAGCTGCTGCGGGATCTGCGGATCAACCGCATCTTCGAGGGCTCGACGGAGATCATGCACCTGCTCATCGCCCGGGAGGCCGTCGACGCACACCTGGCCGTGGCGGGCGATCTGATCGACCCCGGCACGACCCTGGCCGACAAGCGCAGGGCCGCGGTGGCCGCCGGCGGCTTCTACGCCGGCTGGCTGCCCCGGCTCGTCGCCGGGCCGGGACAACTGCCGGGAGCCTTCGGCGAGTTCGGGCGTCTCGCACCGCATCTGCGCTACATCGAACGCACCGCGCGCAAGCTCGCCCGGTCCACCTTCTACGGCATGTCCCGCTGGCAGGGCCGGATGGAGACCAAACAGGGCTTCCTCGGGCGGATCGTCGACATCGGCGCCGAACTCTTCGCGATGAGCGCCGCCTGCGTCCGGGCGGAGAAGCTGCGCCGCGACGGCACCGAGGGACGGGCGGCGCACCAGCTCGCCGACGCCTTCTGCCGGCAGGCCAGGCTGCGGACCGAGGAGCTCTTCGGCCGCCTGTGGTCCAACACCGACGACCTGGACCGCAAGGTGGTCGGCGGGGTGCTCGACGGGGCCTACGGCTGGCTGGAGGAGGGCATCGTCGACCCCTCGTCGCCGGGCCCGTGGATCGCCGAGGCGGTGCCCGGCGCGGCCACGAAGGAGAACGTCCACCGCCGGATCCCGTAGCGGACACCGGCGGGCACGCCCGTGCGCGGCCGGTGCGCTGTAGGGGCCGTCACCGGCAGCGGACACAATGGGGGCATGACCGACTCCCTCGCTGACCCGCATCTGCGTGCCCCCGGCAGTCCGACCGGGGCGGGAGGTGCACCGCGCGACATCGTGATCCTCGGCTCGACCGGCTCGATCGGCACCCAGGCCGTGGATGTCGTGCTGAAGAATCCGGACCGCTTCCGGGTCACGGCCCTGTCCGCGGCGGGCGGCCGGCCCCAGCTGCTCGCCGAACAGGCCCGCAGACTGGGAGTGCGCACCGTCGCCGTCTCCCGCGAGGAGACCGTCGGGCAGCTGCGCGAGGCACTGCGCGCCGAGTACGCCGGAGACACCGGTGGTACGGCCGGTCAGCTGCCCGAGATCCTCGCGGGCCCCGACGCCGCCACCGAGCTGGCCGCCTCGCCCTGCCACACCGTGCTCAACGGGATCACCGGCTCCATCGGCCTCGCCCCGACCCTCGCCGCCCTCAAGGCCGGGCGGACGCTGGCACTGGCCAACAAGGAGTCGCTGATCGTCGGCGGCCCGCTGGTGAAGGCCGTCGCCGAGCCGGGCCAGATCGTGCCCGTCGACTCCGAGCACTCCGCGCTCTTCCAGGCCCTCCTCGGCGGCACCCGCGGCGAGGTGCGCAAGCTGCTGGTGACCGCCTCCGGCGGCCCGTTCCGCGGCCGCAGCAGGGCGGAGCTGGCGGACGTCACACCGCAGGACGCGCTGGCGCACCCCACCTGGGAGATGGGCCCGGTCATCACCATCAATTCGGCCACGCTCGTCAACAAGGGCCTGGAGGTCATCGAGGCCCATCTGCTGTACGACATCCCGTTCGAGCGCATCCAGGTCGTCGTCCATCCGCAGTCGGCCGTGCACTCGATGGTGGAGTTCACCGACGGCTCGACCCTCGCCCAGTGCGGGCCGCCCGACATGCGGCTGCCGATCGCGCTGGGGCTCGGCTGGCCGGAGCGGGTGCCGCAGGCGGGCCCCGTCTTCTCCTGGACCGAGGCGATGTCCTGGGACTTCTACCCGCTGGACGAGGAAGCCTTCCCGTCCGTCCCGCTGGCCGCCCACGTCGGCAGCCTCGGCGGGACGGCACCGGCCGTCTTCAACGCCGCCAACGAGGAGTGCGTGGAGGCGTTTCTGGCGGGACGGCTGCCGTTCACCGGCATCGTGGATACGGTTGCCGCAGTGGTCGAGGAGCACGGCAGCCCGCGCGGAACCGGTCTGACGCTCGGCGATGTCCTCGACGCTGAGACCTGGGCGCGGCAGCGCGCGCGGGAGATGGCGGCACGGTCACAGGAAACAGCGGAGGCCCGCGCATGACGGCGTTCATGACCATTCTCGGCATAGTCGTCTTCGTCCTGGGTCTGCTGTTCTCCATCGCCTGGCACGAGCTGGGCCACTTCTCCACGGCCAAGATGTTCGGCGTCCGCGTGCCGCAGTTCATGGTCGGTTTCGGCCCCACCCTGTGGTCCAAACGCAAGGGCGAGACGGAGTACGGCGTCAAGGCGGTGCCGCTGGGCGGCTACATCCGCATGATCGGCATGTTCCCGCCCGGCGACGACGGCGCCGTCCGGCAGCGCAGCACGTCACCCTTCCGCGGCATGATCGAGGACGCCCGGGCCGCCGCCTACGAGGAGCTCCAGCCCGGCGACGAACACCGCATGCTCTACACGCGCAAGCCGTGGAAGCGCGTGATCGTGATGTTCGCCGGGCCGTTCATGAACCTCGTCCTGGCCGTGGTGATCTTCCTGACGGTGCTGATGACGTTCGGCGTCAACACCCAGACGACCACCGTCTCCTCCGTCTCCGAGTGCGTGATCCCGGCCTCGGCGCAGAAGGACACCTGCCCGCAGAACGCCAAGGACTCCCCGGCCAAGGCCGCGGGGCTGCGCGCGGGCGACAAGATCATCGCCTTCGACGGCCGCAAGGTCGACGACTGGGGCAGCCTCCAGCAGCACATCCGCGACACCACCGGCAAGGCCACGCTCACCGTCGAGCGCGACGGGGTGCGCCGCACGCTGCACGCCGACCTCATCGAGAACAAGGTCGCCAAGACCGACGGCAGCGGCGGCTACGTCGAGGACGAGTACGTCACCGCCGGCTTCCTCGGGTTCACCCCCGCCAGCGGCATCGTCCAGCAGTCCTTCCCGCAGGCCGTGAACCGGATGGGCGACATGATGGTGCACGGCGTCGAGGCCCTCGTCGCCCTGCCGGGCAAGGTCCCCGACCTGTGGAACGCCGCCTTCGAGGGGGCCGAACGCAAGCAGGACTCCCCGATGGGCGTGGTCGGCGCCGCCCGGGTCGGCGGTGACGTCTTCTCCCTGGACATCCCGCCGAGCCAGCGGGTCGCGACGATGCTCCTGCTGGTCGCCGGCTTCAACCTCAGCCTGTTCCTGTTCAACATGCTGCCGCTGCTCCCGCTGGACGGCGGCCACATCGCGGGAGCCCTGTGGGAGTCGCTGCGGCGCAATCTCGCCAAGGTGTTCCGGCGGCCCGACCCGGGCCCCTTCGACGTGGCCAAGCTCATGCCCGTGGCCTACGTCGTGGCGGGTGTCTTCCTGTGCTTCACGCTGCTCGTCCTCGTCGCGGACGTGGTGAACCCGGTCAGACTCACCGGCTAGCCGGACGCCGCCGGGCGGGGGCCGCGACGCGCTCCGCGCCGCCACTCCCGCCCGGACAGCGGGGAGTGATGTGCCCCTCGGTGCGGCCGTGCCGTAATCTCGGTGCCCTGGAGCCCGCGAACCCGGGACTTGATCGACACCGTTGGGGTTGCACGCTGATGACAGCGATTTCGCTCGGAATGCCGGACGTGCCGGCCAAGCTCGCCGACCGCCGGGTCAGCCGGAAGATCCAGGTCGGACCGGTGGCCGTCGGCGGAGACGCGCCCGTTTCCGTGCAGTCCATGACCACGACCCGCACCGCGGACATCGGCGCGACGTTGCAGCAGATCGCCGAACTGACCGCTTCCGGCTGCCAGATCGTCCGTGTGGCCTGCCCCACGCAGGACGACGCCGACGCGCTGGCGACCATCGCCCGCAAGTCGCAGATCCCGGTGATCGCGGACATCCACTTCCAGCCGAAGTACGTCTTCCAGGCCATCGAGGCCGGCTGTGCGGCGGTCCGCGTCAACCCGGGGAACATCAAGAAGTTCGACGACCAGGTCCGGGAGATCGCCAAGACGGCCTCCGAGGCCGGCACCCCGATCCGGATCGGCGTCAACGCGGGCTCGCTCGACAAGCGCCTGCTCGCCAAGTACGGCAAGGCCACCCCCGAGGCGCTGGTGGAGTCGGCGCTGTGGGAGTGCTCGCTGTTCGAGGAGCACGGCTTCCGCGACATCAAGATCTCGGTCAAGCACAACGACCCGGTCGTGATGGTCAACGCCTACCGGCTGCTGGCCCAGCGCTGCGACTACCCGCTGCACCTGGGCGTCACCGAGGCCGGCCCGGCCTTCCAGGGCACCATCAAGTCCGCGGTCGCCTTCGGCGCCCTGCTCTCCGAGGGCATCGGCGACACCATCCGGGTCTCCCTGTCCGCCCCGCCGGCCGAGGAGGTCAAGGTCGGCATCCAGATCCTGGAGTCCCTCGGCCTGCGCCAGCGCCGCCTGGAGATCGTCTCCTGCCCGTCCTGCGGCCGCGCCCAGGTGGACGTCTACAAGCTCGCCGACGAGGTGACCGCCGGCCTCGAAGGCATGGAGGTGCCGCTGCGCGTCGCGGTCATGGGCTGCGTCGTCAACGGCCCCGGCGAGGCCCGCGAGGCCGACCTGGGGGTCGCCTCCGGCAACGGCAAGGGCCAGATCTTCGTCAAGGGCGAGGTCATCAAGACCGTCCCCGAGTCCAAGATCGTCGAGACGCTCATCGACGAGGCCCAGAAGATCGCCGAGCAGATGGAGAAGGACGGCATCGCCTCCGGCGAACCCGTCGTCACCACCGCCGGCTGAGGCTCTGCCCCGCCGCCCGCCCTCCCGCGGGCGGCGACACCCGGCACGGCAGTCATGGGCAGAGGTACAGTGCGAGTGATCGATCCCTCGTGCCCCAGGGCCCCGCACGGTGAGGCGTCGCCGCGTTGTTGACCAGCACCTCCACCCGGCTCGTCGATCCGGCCGAGTTGCCGGACGCCCTGGCCGTTCTGCGCCGGGAGCCCGTCAACAACGCCTTCGTCGCCGCCCGGGTGCAGGCCGCGGGGCTCGACCCGTGGCGGCTGGGCGGCCAGATGTGGGGCTGGTACCGCGACGGCAGGCTGGAGTCCCTCTGCTACGCCGGGGCCAATCTGGTGCCGCTGTGCGCCGGCCCCGAAGCCGTCCGCGCCTTCGCCGAGCGGGCCCGCCGGCAGGGCAGGCGCTGCTCGTCCGTCGTCGGCCCCGCCGGCCCCACCGCCGACCTGTGGTCGTATCTGGAGCCGTACTGGGGCCCGGCCCGTGAGGTCCGCCGCAACCAGCCGCTGATGCTCACCGACCGGGTGCCCGACGACCTCGCCCCGGACCCGTTGGTGCGGCCCGTCACCCGCGACGAGATGGACATCGTGCTGCCCGCCTGCGTGGCCATGTTCACCGAGGAGGTCGGCGTCTCGCCGATGGCGGGCGACGGCGGCCTCGTCTACCAGGCCCGGGTCGCCGAACTCGTCTCCACCGGGCGGTCGTTCGCGCGGATCGAGGACGGCCGGGTCGTCTTCAAGGCCGAGATCGGCGCGGCCACCCCGTACGCCTGCCAGATCCAGGGCGTCTGGGTCACCCCCGAGCGGCGCGGCGAGGGGCTGTCGGAGACGGGCATGGCCGCCGTCGTCCGCTACGCGCTGCGCGATGTCGCCCCCGTCGTGAGCCTGTACGTCAACGACTACAACACCCCGGCACGGGCCGCGTACCGACGGGTCGGCTTCCGCGAGGTGGGCGCCTTCATGAGCGTGCTGTTCTGAACGGCACCCGGACCGGAGGCGCAGAAACGTGCCGTCTCTTCGCGGGGACAGCATCGAACAAGTAGCCTCCCGGCCATGCGCCATACTCCCGGGTGGCAGTCCCCGGACCCCCGGACGGTGGAGATCGCCCCGCTCGACCTGGTCGAACGCGCCGACGACGCCCTCGCCGTCCAGGCTCTCGCCTTCGGACTGACCGACGACGAGATCGGCGTCCGCCACCACATCGTGCAGCGCCACGCCATGCAGCCCGGAACCCGCGCACTCGGCGCCACCACCGAGAACGGCCGGCTCGTCGGCTTCGGCTACGGCATGCCGTGCGACCGCACCCACTGGTGGTCGACCGTCGTCCACCCCTATCTGCGCCAGGAGGGCAACGACGGCTGGCTCGACGACTCCTTCGTCGTCACCGAACTCCATGTCCACCCCGCCTTCCAGAGCCGCGGCATCGGACGGGAACTGATCACCCGGCTCACCGACGGCGCCGCCGAACCGCGCTCCCTGCTCTCCGCGCTGGACCTCGACAGCCCGGCCCGCGCCCTGTACCGGACGCTCGGCTACCGCGACCTGGCCCGCCGGGTGCAGTTCCCCAGCGCACCGCAGCCGTACGCCGTCATGGGCGCCTGGCTGCCGCTGCGCCGGCCCGAGGGCCGCTGACAAGGCGTTTCCGTGCGCCCGGCCGGGCCGGATAGGCTCCCTGGAGTCGTGTATCAGTCCGCCGCCTCTCCCGCGGCCCGCGAGCAGGAGTTCCCCCATGGCAGCCCGTGTCCAGCGTTTGTCCCGGTCCATGCTGAAAACGCTGCGTGACGACCCGGCTGACGCGGAGACGCTCAACCACAAGCTCCTGGTCCGCGCCGGCTATGTGCGCCGCACCGCCGCCGGAATCTGGACCTGGCTGCCGCTGGGCAAGCAGGTGCTGGAGAACGTCACACGCGTCGTCCGCGAGGAGATGGACGCCATCGGCGGCCAGGAGGTCCTCCTCCCCGCCCTGCTGCCGAAGGAGCCCTACGAGGTCTCCGGCCGCTACGAGGAGTACGGCGATCTGCTGTTCCGCCTCAAGGACCGCAAGGGCGGCGACTATCTGCTCGGCCCGACCCACGAGGAGATCTTCACCCAGGTCGTCAAGGACCAGTGCACGTCCTACAAGGACCTGCCGGTGATCATCTACCAGATCCAGACGAAGTACCGGGACGAGGCCCGCCCCCGCGCCGGCATCCTGCGCGGCCGCGAGTTCACCATGAAGGACTCCTACTCCTTCGACGTCACCGACGAGGGCCTCGCCGAGTCCTACGCCCTCCACCGCGCCGCCTACCAGCGCATCTTCGACCGCCTCGGCATCGACTACCGGATCGTCTCGGCGATCTCCGGCGCCATGGGCGGCTCCGCCTCCGAGGAGTTCCTGGCGCCCGCCCCGGCCGGCGAGGACACCTTCGCGCAGTGCCCCCAGTGCGGCTTCGCCGCCAATACCGAGGCCCTGTCGGTCACCGTGCCGCCCACCGCGACCGACGGCCACCCGCCCGTCGAACTCCTCGACACCCCGGACACCCCCACCATCGAGAGCCTCGCCGCGCACCTGGACGTCCCGGCGTCGGCCACGCTGAAGAACCTGCTGGTCAAGGTCGACGGGGAGATCACCGCCGTCGGCGTCCCCGGCGACCGCGAGGTCGACCTGGGCAAGCTGGCCGAGCTGCTCGCCCCGGCCGAGGTCGAACTGGTCACCGCCGAGGACTTCACCGGCCGCGAGGACCTCGTACGCGGCTACGTCGGCCCGCAGAACGGCATGGCCGGCAAGGCGTTCCGCTACCTCGCCGACCCCCGCGTCGCCCAGGGCACCTCCTGGATCACCGGCGCCAACGAGGAGGGCAAGCACGCCCGGAACGTGGTGTGCGGCCGGGACTTCGAGGTCGACCAGTACCTGGACGTCGTCGTGGTCGAGCCCGGCGACCCCTGCCCGCGCTGCGGCGCCGGCATCGAGCTGGACCGCGCCATCGAGGTCGGCCACATCTTCCAGCTCGGCCGCAAGTACGCCGACGCCTTCGAGCTGGACGTCCTCGGCCAGGACGGCAAGCCCGCGCGCGTCACCATGGGCTCCTACGGCATCGGCGTCTCCCGCATCGTCGCGGCGCTGGCCGAGCAGACCGCCGACGAGCAGGGCCTGTGCTGGCCGCGCGAGGTCGCCCCCGCCGATGTGCACGTCGTCGCCGCCGGCAAGGCCCAGCAGACGGAGGCGGCCCTGGAGATCGCCCAGCGCCTGGGCGACGCCGGTGTGCGCGTCGTCGTCGACGACCGGGCCGGGGTCTCGCCGGGCGTGAAGTTCACCGACGCCGAACTGCTCGGGGTGCCGACGATCCTGGTCGCCGGGCGCGGCATCAAGGACGGCCTCGTCGAGCTGAAGGACCGGCGCAGCGGCGAACGGGAAGAGCTGACCATCGAGGACGCTGTGCGGCGGGTTTCGGGAGGGGAGTAGGGGCTCTGGTGGTGCTGGGGGGCGTGGGGGCGCGCGTGTCCGAGGATGGGCCCACCCATCAAGGAGCCGCGCCCACCACCCGCCACCCCCTGACCTGCAAAAAACCCTACCCCCGCCGCCACCGCCCCGCCCCGGCTCCGGCCGAGGCCCCGCCCCCGCCGGGCTTGAAACTCCCGGAAGGAGTGACGATCCGCGGGGCGTCATGTCCGGGCAGGGGCGGTCACAGCCAAGCCGCGAATTCCAGCAGCATTTCCGCGTCGGCCGCCGCGCCGCCCGCTGCTTGCCGGACGGCGGATTCGACGGCGCGGTAGAGCGTCCACAGCCGGACCCGTTCGCGGGGTACGTCGAGCGCGTCGGCGAGTTTGTTGACGCGGCGCCGGATGGCTGCGGCGGCGCCGGTGGAGGCCATCAGGTCGTGCAGCCGGTCCCGGGCCAGCCGTCCGAGGTCGAATGCCGGTTCGCCGACGATCGGGTCGGGGCCGACGGTCAGCCAGGGGGCCCGTCCGTCGCTTCCGGCCGCCGACAGCACGGCTCCCTGCCGGAAGTCGCCGTGCAACAGCACGGTTCCGGCGTCTTCGGGCGGTGCGGCCAGCAGCGCGGCCCGGGCTTCCAGCGCCGCGTCGATCAGGGGTTCGGCGCCGGGCGGCGGCGCGGCCCGCATGAGTTCCACCTCGGTCCGCGTGTGCTCGGCGACGGATTCGAATCCGTGTCCGGGGCCCACCGGCACCCACAGCCGCCGGACGACGGAGAGCGCCTCCAGGGTGGCCTTGGCCTCCGGCAGGGAGCGCAGCGAGACCTCGTTGCGCAGCCGCTCCAGCAGCAGTGCCCCGTCGTCCGGCGCGGCACGCAGGACGCGGACGGCTCCGAGCCCGTGCCAGTGCGTGAGCGCTTCCTGCTCGCGCGCCGCCCGCACCCGCGCGGGGGCGCCGTCGGGCGCCACCAGCTTCAGCGCCGCCGGCGACCCGTCCGCCTGCCGCACGAGGACGACGACGCTGCTGCGCCCGCCGGGTGTGACGACCCGTTCCGCGGTCAGCTCCCACCGCCGCAGCGCCCGGGCCACCTGGTCGGACAGCCCGGCCAGCCAGGTGCGGGCCGCGGTGACCGCTGCCGCGTCCGGCTGTGCCTCCAGTGCGCGTACCAGCCGCTGCGGGGGTTCGAGGGGCAGTACGGAAGCCATGGGACGGCCTGGCCTTTCATTCGCGTCGTTCGCGGTGGGTCGCGGTGGGTGCGCGGTCGGTCTTCGGCGGGCGCCCGGCCGGTGCGGGGCGCGCGGCCGGTTCAGAGCACGCCGGGGGCCGTGGACCCGCTGGGCGAGGCGGAGGGGGACGCGGGCGCCTCGGCCGCGCCCAGTTCGGCGAGGCCGGGGAAGGCGACGCCGCCGCCGCGCCACCGCGCCGACCGGACGGCGGCCTCGCGCAGCGCGTCCGCTGCCTCGCGCCGCCGGGCTCCCTCGCCAGCTCGTACGAGGTCGGCGTACACGCCGGCGATCCGGTCCTCCAGGTGTGCCGCGAGCCGGATGGCGGCGGCGCTGTCGGGAACGGCGAAGGGCAGGTTGTAGGCGGCGGCGGCCGGCTCGGGTTCGCCGCCCAGCGCGCGCACCGTGCGGCGGAGTGCGTCCCGCCGTGCCCGGTGCGCGTCGTAGGCGGCGCGCGCCTCGTCCTTGCGGTCCTCGTCGATGCGTCCGCCGACGACGCCGTAGCCGTAGACGGCGGCGTGTTCGGCGCGCAACGCGGCCTGCACGGCGGTCAGTTGTCTCATCTGGGTGCTCCGGGGTGTTCCAGGAGGTAGACGTGGGCGCTGCCGCAGGCCGCCACGGAGGCCAGCAGCCGGGCCAGTTCGGGCGGTGCGGAGGACAGCGCCTTGGTGCGGCTGTCCGCCAGCCGGCGTTCGGCCTTCGCGAGTGCGCTGAGGGCGTCCTTCTCGTCGTGCGGCACGCTCTCCGTGTCCGGCTCGGGAGGGGCCCCGGTGCTGCCGGACGGTGCGGGAGTCGGTGAGCCGGACGGTGCGCCGCTGCCGGACGGCGACGGCGAGCCGCCGTTCTCCCGGGCGGCGCCGCCGTCGGTGTCCGCGAGGGCGCGCACATGGCGGGCGATCTCGTCGCGCAGGGGGCGCAGCCGGTCGCCGAGCGCCGGGTGCACGGTCAGTGTGCCCTGGTAGCGGGCGAAGAGCCGCTCGCTCTCGTGTGCGCTGCGGGCCCGCAGCGCGCGGGCGGCGTCGGAGCGTTCGGCGTCGGCCGGGGAGGCGTCCTGGCCGCTGCATCCGGCGAGCGAGGCGACGGCCGAGGCGGCGCCGAGCGCTCCCACGAGCAGCGACCTGCGACGGGGGGCCGCTGCTGCCGGTGTCGGCGTGCGCGTCATGGTGCACTCCCTGGACCCGGGCCCGGCCCGGACTTGCTGGCTCACGTGGCGGCGATCACCGCCACGCGAGGGTACCCGTGTGCGCTCCGGCGCCGGAGCCGGGCACCCCCGCCCTGCCCGGCCGGTACCCGGACGCCCCAGGGCCCGGCGGGTTCGCCGACCGGGTCGGCGCATGCCGTCACAGACGATAGGCTTGGGCGGCGACACGCCCCGTCGTACAGGCCCCCCTACAACAGCACACGCGGCCGAGGAGTCACCCGGATGAGCACCACCCAGAGCGAGAGGCTGCGCGGACTGCTGGAACCGCTCGTCAGCGCAAGGGGGTTGGATCTCGAAGAGATCGCTGTGACCCCGGCAGGGAAGCGGCGTGTGCTGCGCGTCGTGGTGGACGCCGACGACGGGGTCCAGCTGGACACGTGCGCCGAGCTGAGCCGTGTCTTCTCCGAGGTGCTCGACGAGAGCGACGTGATGGGCGGGGCGCCGTACGTCCTGGAGGTCACGTCGCCGGGAGCCGACCGTCCGCTGACCGAGCAGCGGCACTTCCGCCGCGCCGCGGGACGGCTGATCAAGGCACAGCTGACCGAGGAGGCGGGCGGCGGGGAGCTGACCGCACGCATCACCGGTGTGGACGACGAGGGCATCGACCTCGAAGTCCCCGGCGTCAAGGGACGCAAGCCCACGCAGCGCCGCCTCGCCTACGGCGAGATCGGCAAGGCGCGCGTGGAGATCGAATTCAATCGCAAGGCCGCGCAGAAGGCGCAGCACGAGTCCGCGGCCGCCGACGAGAACAAGGAGGAGGCGTAGCCGTGGACATCGACATGAGTGCCCTGCGCGGGCTGGTGAGGGAGAAGGAGATCTCTCTCGATCTGCTGGTGGAGGCCATCGAGTCGGCCCTCCTCATCGCGTACCACCGCACCGAGGGCAGCCGGCGCGACGCCCGCGTCGAGCTGAACCAGAAGACCGGCCATGTGACGGTCTGGGCCAAGGAGAGCCCGGAGGAGCTCGAAGAGGGCGCAGAGCCCCGGGAGTTCGACGACACCCCGACGGGTTTCGGCCGGATCGCCGCGACGACCGCGAAGCAGGTCATCCTCCAGCGGCTGCGGGACGCCGAGGAAGAGGTCACGTTCGGCGAGTACGCGGGCCGCGAGGGCGATGTCGTCGCCGGTGTGGTGCAGCAGGGCAAGGACCCCAAGAGCGTGCTGGTGGACATCGGCAAGCTGGAGGCGATCCTGCCGCCGCAGGAGCAGGTGCCCGGTGAGGACTATGCACACGGCACCCGCCTGCGTACCTACGTCGTCCGGGTCGCCAAGGGCGTCCGCGGTCCGTCGGTGACGCTGTCGCGGACGCACCCGAACCTGGTCAAGAAGCTCTTCGAGCTGGAGGTCCCGGAGATCGCGGACGGTTCGGTGGAGATCTCGGCCATCGCGCGCGAGGCCGGCCACCGCACCAAGATCGCGGTGCGTTCGGCGCGCTCCGGGCTGAACGCCAAGGGCGCCTGCATCGGCCCGATGGGCGGCCGGGTGCGCAACGTGATGGCGGAGCTGCACGGCGAGAAGATCGACATCGTGGACTGGTCGGAGGACCCGGCCGAGCTGGTAGCCAACGCGCTCTCTCCGGCGAGGGTGAGCAATGTCGAGATCATCGATCTCGCGGCCCGCTCGGCCCGGGTGACGGTGCCCGACTACCAGCTGTCACTGGCCATCGGCAAGGAGGGGCAGAACGCCCGCCTCGCCGCCCGGCTGACCGGCTGGCGTATCGACATCCGGCCGGACACCGCCGACGGCGGGTCGGCGGCCCAGGGGACGCCGGAGGAGCACGCGGCCGACCACGGCTGAGCCGGGCGGGGCGCGCGGTGACGCGCGTCCCGGGCATCCAAGCGCTTCTCCGCTCCGGGCTTCCGGGCACTCCTTTCCGGTGTCTTACGGCCGGGCAGCGAACGAGTAACGGCGTGCTCACCCCCTGGGGGGTCCGAGGCGCTGGGGAGGTAGACTTAATCAGTGTCTGTCCGGACGCGCGATCGGGCATGCCCGCAGCGGACCTGCGTCGGCTGTCGGCAGCGCACCGACAAGCGCAGTCTGCTGCGAGTGGTGGTGAACGGGGGAAGCCTGATCCCGGATCTTCGCGGTAGGCTGCCCGGCCGGGGTGCGTATGTGCACCCTGTTCCGGCGTGCCTGGAGCAGGCCGCGCGGCGCCGGGCGTTCAACAGGGCCTTCCGGGGTCCGGGCCCGTACGATCTCGCGGCTCTGCGCGAGCACGTGGAGCGGATCGCACAGACAGCACCGTAAGACAGCCCGTACGGAACCTCCCGTACGGGGAGAGGTACCTCGCGAGTCGGAAGTAGGTCGAGATTGCGATGAGCACTCGATGAGTACGCGATGAGTACGCCCATGCATCAGTAGCGAAGGTCCGGCGGACGATCCCCCGGGCCGTAAGGAGCGAAGTGGCTAAGGTCCGGGTATACGAACTCGCCAAGGAGCTCGGAGTCGAGAGCAAGGTCGTCATGGCCAAGCTCCAGGAGCTCGGTGAATTCGTCCGTTCGGCGTCCTCGACGATCGAGGCGCCGGTTGTCCGCAAACTGACCGACGCATTCGAGGCGGGCGGCGCCGGCGGCGCGAAGAAGTCCGCATCCAAGTCCGCGGGGTCCAAGCCCGCGGCTCCCCAGAAGCCTGCCGCACCCAAGCCGGGTGCCCAGGCGCCCAAGCCGGGTGCGCCCAAGCCCGGCCCGAAGCCGGGTCCCGAGGCCCCGGTGACGCCCGCGCAGGGCGAGTCCGGCGGTTCGGCCGAGGCGGCGCCCAAGCCGGGCGCTCCCAAGCCCGGCCCCAAGCCGACCCCCGCACAGCCCACCACTCCGGCGAAGCCGGACTTCCAGGCGCCCAAGCCGGGTGCGCCCAAGCCGGGCCCCGCGCAGCAGGCCCCGAAGCCGGGCGGTCCGAAGCCGGGCCAGGGTGGTCAGGGCGGCCAGGGCGGCCGTGGCCAGGGCCCGAAGCCGGGTCAGGCCCCCAAGCCGGGTGCGCGCCCCTCCGGGCCGCGTCCGGGCAACAACCCCTTCACCTCCGGTGGCTCCACCGGCATGGCCCGTCCGCAGGCGCCCCGCCCGGGCGGTCCGAAGCCGGGCCAGGGCCCGAAGCCGGGTGCGCCCAAGCCGGGTCCCGCCGGTCAGGGCGGTGCCGGCGGCCAGGGCGGTCCGCGTCCGCAGGCTCCGGGCGGCGGCCGGCCCACGCCGGGCAACATGCCGCGTCCGCAGGCCCCGCAGGGCGGCGGTCCGCGTCCGGGCGGTAACCGTCCGAACCCGGGCATGATGCCGCAGCGTCCGGCGGCGGGTCCGCGTCCGGGCCCGGGCCGCGGTGGTCCGGGCGGCGGCGGCCGTCCCGGCGGCGGCGGTGGCCGTCCCGGTGGTGGCGGCGGCTTCGGCGGTCGTCCCGGTGGCGGCGGTCGTCCCGGTGGTGGCGGCGGCTTCGGCGGTCGTCCGGGCGGCGGTGGCCGTCCCGGCTTCGGCGGCCGTCCCGGCGGTCCCGGTGGCCGCGGTGGCACGCAGGGTGCGTTCGGCCGCCCCGGCGGTCCGGCGCGTCGTGGCCGCAAGTCGAAGCGGCAGCGCCGCCAGGAGTACGAGCAGATGCAGGCGCCGTCCGTCGGCGGTGTGATGCTGCCGCGCGGCAAGGGCGAGACCGTCCGGCTCTCGCGCGGTGCCTCGCTCACGGACTTCGCGGAGAAGATCAACGCCAACCCGGCGTCGCTGGTCCAGGTCATGTTCAACCTGGGCGAGATGGTCACCGCGACGCAGTCCGTCTCCGACGAGACGCTGCAACTGCTCGGCGACGAGATGAACTACACCGTCCAGATCGTCAGCCCGGAGGAGGAGGACCGCGAGCTTCTCGAGTCCTTCGACATCGAGTTCGGCGAGGACGAGGGCGGCGAGACGGCGCTCATGCCGCGTCCGCCGGTGGTGACCGTCATGGGTCACGTCGACCACGGTAAGACGCGCCTTCTGGACGCCATCCGGAAGACCAACGTCATCGAGGGCGAGGCCGGCGGCATCACCCAGCACATCGGTGCCTACCAGGCGTCGACCGAGGTGAACGGCGAAGAGCGCAAGATCACCTTCATCGACACCCCGGGTCACGAGGCGTTCACCGCCATGCGTGCCCGCGGTGCGAAGTCCACGGACATCGCGATCCTGGTCGTCGCGGCCAACGACGGCGTGATGCCGCAGACCGTCGAGGCGCTGAACCACGCCAAGGCGGCCGAGGTGCCGATCGTCGTCGCGGTCAACAAGATCGACGTCGAGGGCGCCGACCCGACCAAGGTCCGCGGTCAGCTGACCGAGTACGGGCTGGTGGCCGAGGAGTACGGCGGCGACACGATGTTCGTCGACATCTCCGCCCGCCAGGGCCTGAACATCGAGGAGCTGCTGGAGGCCGTGGTCCTGACCGCGGACGCCTCGCTCGACCTGCGGGCCAACCCCGACCAGGACGCGCAGGGTCTCGCGATCGAGGCCCACCTCGACCGCGGTCGCGGCGCCGTGGCCACCGTGCTGGTCCAGCGCGGCACGCTGCGGGTCGGCGAGACCATGGTCGTGGGCGACGCCTACGGCAGGGTCCGCGCGATGCTCGACGACAAGGGCGAGAACGTCAAGGAAGCCGGCCCCTCGACTCCGGTCCTGGTGCTGGGCCTGACGAACGTCCCCGGCGCGGGTGACAACTTCCTGGTCGTCGACGAGGACCGCACGGCACGGCAGATCGCCGAGAAGCGGGCGGCGCGCGAGCGCAACGCCGCCTTCGCCAAGCGGACCCGCCGCGTCTCGCTGGAGGACCTGGACAAGGTGCTCAAGGCGGGCGAGGTGCAGCAGCTCAACCTCATCATCAAGGGCGACGCGTCCGGTTCGGTCGAGGCCCTGGAGTCCTCGCTGCTCCAGCTCGACGTCGGCGAAGAGGTGGACCTGCGCATCCTGCACCGCGGTGTGGGTGCGGTCACCGAGACCGACATCGACCTGGCGACGGGTTCGGACGCCATCGTCATCGGCTTCAACGTCCGCGCCGAGGGGCGTGCGACGCAGATGGCCGAGCGCGAGGGTGTCGACGTCCGGTACTACTCGGTGATCTACCAGGTCATCGAGGAGATCGAGGCGGCCCTGAAGGGCATGCTCAAGCCCGAGTACGAAGAGGTGGAGCTCGGCACGGCCGAGATCCGCGAGGTCTTCCGCTCGTCCAAGCTGGGCAACATCGCCGGTGTCATGATCCGCTCCGGCGAGGTCCGGCGGAACACCAAGGCACGCCTGGTGCGCGACGGCAAGGTCGTGGCGGAGAACCTCACCATCGAGGGCCTGCGCCGCTTCAAGGACGATGTCACCGAGATCCGCGAGGGCTTCGAGGGCGGTATCAACCTCGGCTCCTTCAACGACATCAAGATCGACGACATCATCGCGACCTACGAGATGCGGGAGAAGCCCCGCGTCTGACGGGTGGGATGGCCGGGGCCGTTCGCGGAGCAATTCCGTCGAGCGGCCCCGGCCCTCGCGTGTACGGTTCGTGGTGCCTGCGAGGCGGTACGAACCGGCCTCCGGTCTCCGCCGGAGGATTCCCAAGAGCCCCACGGGTGGCGTGAAACCCGCACGGTATGTACGTAGGGACACTGTCCTTCGATCTGCTCCTCGGCGACGTACGGTCGCTGAAGGAGAAGCGCTCCGTCGTCCGTCCGATCGTCGCCGAGCTGCACCGCAGGTTCGCGGTGAGTGTGGCGGAGACCGGCGATCAGCATCTCTACCGCCGGGCCCGGGTCGGGCTCGCCGCGGTCTCGGGGGACGCGGGGCACCTCACGGAACTGCTGGACCGCTGCGAGCGGCTCGTCGCCGCGCGGCCAGAGGTGGAGCTGCTGTCGGTTCGGCGGCGCTTCCACGGCGAAGATGACGAATGAGTGCACGAGCAAGGAGACGGACCAGTGGCCGACAATGCGCGAGCCAAGAGGCTGGCGGACCTCATCCGTGAGGTGGTCGCCGAGAAGCTGCACCGGGGGATCAAGGATCCGCGGCTCGGCACCCACGTGACCGTCACCGATGCCCGGGTCACCGGCGATCTGCGGGAGGCGACGGTCTTCTACACGGTCTACGGGGACGACGAGGACCGGAAGGCGGCAGCGGCGGGTCTGGAGAGCGCCAAGGGCGTGCTGCGGTCCGCCGTCGGCTCGGCGGCGGGCGTCAAGCACACCCCGAGCCTGACGTTCGTGCCGGACGCCCTCCCGGAGAACGCCCGGACCCTCGACGAGGCGCTCGCCCGGGCGCGCGCCGCCGACGAGGAGGTCCGAAAGGCGTCCTCCGGGGCCAGCTACGCCGGTGAGGCCGACCCGTACCGCAAGCCGGGCGAGGGCCAGGAGCCGGAGGACGGCGAGGACGAGAGCGTCTGAGCCGTGGCACGGAAGAAGGAGGACGGCCCGGGCGGGCTGCTCGTCGTCGACAAGCCCGCCGGGTTCACCTCGCACGATGTGGTCGCCAAGCTGCGCGGTATGGCCCGTACCCGGCGGGTGGGGCACGCGGGGACGCTCGATCCGATGGCGACGGGTGTGCTCGTCGTCGGGCTGGAGAAGGCGACCCGGCTGCTGGGGCATCTGGCGCTGACCGAGAAGGAGTACGTGGCGACGGTACGGCTCGGTCAGGAGACGGTCACCGAGGACGCCGAGGGGGAGCTGACGGCCTCGGCCGGCGCCGGCGGGCTGAAGCGGGCCGATCTGGACGAGGCCGTGGCCGCGTTGACGGGGGAGATCCAGCAGGTGCCCTCGGCGGTGAGCGCGGTCAAGGTCGACGGGAAGCGGGCCTACGCGCGGGTGCGTGAGGGCGAGGAGGTGGAGCTGGCCGCCCGGCCGGTGACCGTCTCGTCGTTCGTGGTGCACGACGTGCGGGAGGAGACGGCGGAAGACGGTACGCCCGTCGCCGACGCGCTGGTGTCGGTCGTGTGCTCCTCGGGCACGTACGTGCGGGCCCTCGCCCGGGACGTGGGCGCCCGGCTGGGCACCGGGGGGCATCTGACGGCGCTGCGGCGTACCCGGGTCGGGCCGTACGGGCTGGACGGCGCGCACACGCTGGAGCAGCTCCAGGAGCGCGTGGACGCGGAACGTCCGCTTCCCGTCCTGCCGTTGGGGGACGCGGCGGCCGCCGCCTTCCCGCGCTGGGACGTGGACGAGGAGCAGGCACGGCTGATCGGGAACGGGGCGCAGCTGCGCATGCCGGCCGGGGCCGTGGCGGTTCCCGGCGGCGGAGCGGTGCTGGACGGCCCGGTGGCCGTGTTCGGTCCCGGGGGGCGTTTCGTGGCGCTGGTCGAGGACCGCAAGGGGAGGGCGAAGAGCCTGGCGGTCTTCGCCTGAGGACCGGCGGGCTCGGCCCGCCTCGCCGTACCGGGGACCCCGGGGTGCGCTGCCGCGGCCCCGGGGTCCGTGCGTGTCCGGGACGGGATGCGCCCGAGCGCCGTGCGGTGGGTGACGACCGGGGCCGGTGGGGCGGGTGCACCGTGCGGCGGGCGCGTTCCGTCGTTCGCGCGCGTGCCCCGTGCGCCGAACGGCGTCGACGGCGCCCGCCCCACGATCCCCCTCCTGTCCCCCCGAGGTCTCCCTGTCCAGCTCTCGGCCGTGTTTCACCGGAACGAGCAGGCGCTCGGAGTGAATGACGGGCGCGGACGGGGGCGCGTTGGCTGCTCGGCCTGTCGCCACTGATCAACTGCGCTCTACCGTCGCACGGGGGTGGCACCGGCCCGTCCCGTGCGCCCGCGATGCGCGGGGCCGGCGGGGTTCCGGTCGCCTCCGGTGGCGGGGTCGGCGCGGAAGGTGCGGAACGATGGTGGCGGTGCGTGGGCGGCCCACTCTGGTGCGCATCTGTGACCTCGCGGGGCGTCCCCGGGGCGCGGGGGTCCCCGTCGACGATCTGGGCACGCTGGTGACGACCCATGAAGCCGTGGAGGGACTGGGCCGGGCCGTGGTGCACGCGCCGTGCGGGCGCACCTTCGTCGCGGGCAGCGGGGACATCACGCCGGTGCCGGAGTGGAACCTGGCGCTGGTCCGCACCGAGGGTCTCGCGTCCGTGCCGTGGGTGATCGCCGCCGAACGGCCCCGTCCCGGCGGCGCCGTCGACGTGCTCACCCCCGACGGCCCGCTGCGGACCGCCGTCACCGGCACCACCGCCGTCACCTACACCTCGACCGACCGCTACCACCCGCTCCAGCAGGTCCTCCAGCTCGATCTGCCCGAGGCCGTCCGCGTCCAACTGCGGCTGAGCAGGCCCGCGTCCGGGGCGCCCGTCGTCGACGCCGGTACCGGCGCGGTGCTCGCTCTGCTCGGCACCGCGCTGCACGCACCGGACCGTTCCTGCGGGTTCGCCGTCCCGCTGTACGCGGCCGGTGTGCTCGCGCCGGACGGGCCGCTGGCTGCGGTGCTGCGGCGCAACGGCGCGACGGTGCCCGGCTTCGGGCCCGATCTGAACCTGGCCGGTGCGCTGCATCTGACCGCGACATCCGCCGGGCCCGCCGTCGAGCGGTGCGCCCGGGCCGTCGACCGGCCCGAAGTCGCCCGGGAACTCGACGCGTTCGGGCGGGGGCCCGCCTCCGTCCTCGCCCTCGTGGGCGAGCCGGGCACGGGGCGGACCACGGAGCTGGCCGCGCTGGCCGCCCGGCGGGCACAGGGCCCGGAGCCGGCGCCCACGGTGTGGCTGCGCGGCGCCGAACTGCGCGCCGAGGACGACAGCGTGCGGGAGGCGGTGGGGCGGACGCTGGCCGCCGCCGGGCGGATCGTCGCCGCGTCCCAGCAGGGGGCGGGCGCGGGGGTGCTGGTGGGGGAGCCGGGCGGTGCGAACCCCGATGTGGTGGCGCGGCTGGCGCGGCTCGCCGGGCGTCCGCTGCTGGTGGTGCTCGACGCGCCGGAGGAGATGCCGCCGCAGCTGGCGCACCGGCTGCGGCGGTGGGCCGCGGGCACGGCCAGCTGGCTGCGGGCGTGCGGCGCGCGGATGGCCCTCGCCTGCCGTCCCGAGTTCTGGGAGCGGGCCGGGGCGCTGCTGCCGCCGGAGATGCTGTACGGCCCGGCTGCCGGTCCGGGTCAGGAACTGCCCGGACGCGGAGTCGGAGAGCAGAAGGGCGAGGAGTCGGAGGTGCCGGAGCCGGCCGGCCGCCCGGTGTCCGGCGGAGGCGTGCCGGGAGGGCCCGGGCTGCCCGGGTGTGTGCGGCTGGGCGGGCTCACCGGGCCCCAGGCGGCACGGGCGCGCGCGGTCCACGGGGTGGCGGAGGGGGCGCTGCGTCCGGGCGACGACGGGCATCCGCTGGTGCTGCGCATGGCGGGGGCGGTGCGGGCGGCGCAGGGCGGTGCGGCGCCGGAGGGCGGGGCGGCGGCCGGTGCGCCGCGGCGCGCGGAGGTCTTCTCGGCGCATCTGGATCTGCTCTCGCTGCGGATCGCGGAGCGGCTCGTGGGAGGGGGCCGTGCGCCGGGGGAGGTGCGCAGGCTGGCCGCGCGGGTCTGCGGACAGGTGCACGAGGCCGCCCGCCGGAGCCTGGGCCCCGGCCTGGGGCAGCTGGACCGGGCCGTGTTCGAGGAGCTCTTCCCGTGGAACGGAGGGTGGGCCTCCGCGGTCCTGGCCGAGGGTCTGCTGGCGCCCGCCGGCGACGGATACCGGTTCGCCGACGAGGAGTTCGCCGACTGGCTCCAGGGCGCGCATCTGGAGCTGGACGGGGCGCTGGACGCCCTGGTGCACCACCGGAGCACGGCGACCGTCGTCCCCGTGCCGCGCCACCGCATCGGTCCCGTCGTCCAGGCCCTGCTGTTGTGCGATGCGCGGGACGGGTCGCAGATGCTCGCGCCACGGTTGCGGAGGCTGGTGGACCGGCTCGCGGAGGGGCGGCGCGCGCCTGCGGAGGCGGCCCCGGGAGACGAGCACGGCACCGGAGCCGGACCCGAGCGGGACGGTGACGGCGACGAGAACGGCGACAAGAACGGCGACAAGAACGGAGACGGGGAGGACGCGCGGGCGGAGAGCCTGTGGTGGGCGGCGCATCTGCTGGGCGAGACGCTGCTGCGGGTGCCGGACGCCCGGCCGTATCTGCGGGTGCTGCACGCGCTCGCGGAGCGCGTCGCCGATCCGGCGGGCGACGACGTGTCGCGGTCCGGCTTCGGCCCGTGGTTCTGGCGCGCGCTGCCGCTGCGCCCGGCGGAGAAGGCGGAACTGCTGCGGGTCCTGCTGCCCGCCGACCCGCCGTACACCGGTGCGTCCGGCCGCGCCGAGCGCTGTCTCGACGTGCTGGCCGCGCTGCTGCGCGACGAGCCGCGGGCCCTCCAGCCCCTGCTGTGCGAGTGGTTCGACGACACGCGTCCGCTGCGGGAGCGTACCGACGGGCCCGCCGTGCCCGGGCGGAACGGTGGTGCCGAGCGGAGCGGGGCGCGGTCCGGCAGCCGTGCGGTACCCGGTGCGGCGCGGCCGACCGTCGCCGACGCGGCGCAGGCTCTGCTGTACACGCACCGCGGCGGCGCCGTCGACGAGTTGGTGGAGGCGCTCGTCCGGGCCGCGCATCCGCGGGCCGACGCGCTCCTGGCCGAGCTGGTGCCGGAGGAACCGTCGGCGCTCTGCCGCGCCGTCGAACGCTGGGCCCGGGATCCGCGGGAGGGGCGCCGGGTGGCCGCGGCGGTGTACGGGCCCCGGCTGGCCCGGCGGGTGCGGGGCGAGGAGGAGCGTGCGCTGCTGCGCCGCGCGGCGCTCTTCCTGCTGCGCGGGTCCGCCGACGGCTCGCTGCACGACTGCGCGCTGGCGCTCCTCGTCCGCGATCCGGTCTCCCGTGGGCACCATCTCGACCGGGCGCTCGCGCGCTTCGCGGTGAGCGGGCACGGCGAACTGGCCGTGGCGCTCGGCCTCGCGTCGGCCACCCACCCCGAGCCGGTGTTCGACGCCTTCCGGGCCGTACTGCTGGCTGCCCCGGAAGGCGGCGAAGACGTGTCTCCGGCGGTCCAGCAGCAGACGCTGCGGGCCCTCGCGGAGGTGGGGACGCCCGCGCCGGCGCGGCGGGCGGCGGCGCTGGCCGGGGAGTACGCGGCGCGCTGCCCCGGCCGTGCGCGGGAGGCCGTCGCCGCCTTCGTCCGGCGGCGGCCCGTGCGCGGTCCGGCGGCCCGCGCCGTGCTGCGGCCGATGGTGACGGAGCTGCTGCGCGACCAGCGGGTGCCGTTCCGGGCGGGCCTGGCCCGCGAGCTGGGCCGCGGGGCGGGACCGGTACGCGACGAACTGCTCGATCTGCTGCTCGTCACCGAACGCGAACTCCCCGTGCTGCGCGAGGCGTTGCGCGCCGTCGTGCACACGCTCGCGGACGGCCGTACGGCGGCGACGGCGGCCACGGCGGACGCACCGGATACGGCAGACAGGGCCGGTACCACGGGCACCACGCGCGGACCGGAAGCGGTGGGGGAGGCGCGGGCCGGGCGCTGGGGGGACGGACGGCTGGTGTGCCGTATCGGGCAGCGCATGGCTTGCCGCGCGGAGGGAGCCGCCCCCTTCGACCAGGAACTGACCGCGCTGGCCGGGGAACTGCCCGGACTCGGCGCGGCCGTACGGGCCTGGGCGGCCGGGGCGCCCGGGGAGTGGGCGGCGCTGGCCGGGCCCGGCATCCGGCGGCTGCTGGGCACCGGACCGTCCGAGAGCGTGCCGGAGGCAGGCACTCCGGCCGGGGCCGCCGTCGGGTCCGCCGAGGCGTAGCAGTGCCGACTTCGCCCGGGGCGGAGTCGCCCCCGAGCTGTCCCGAAGACGCGTCGGACCGGGGCACGGCCGCGTCGTAGCAGGCCGGAAGCCGGGCGGTGCCGGTGCCGCCGGGGCGCGGGCCGGGTGGGTCCCTGCCGGGGGCGTGGGGGCGGCATGGCACCCTTGGACCGGCGAATGGACGGCGAGCACCACCGCCACCACCATTGGCTCAGGCACTGGCTGTCTAGGTATCGGCGAGGAGCAGGACGTGCAGCGCTGGCGTGGCTTGGAGGACATCCCGGAGGGCTGGGGGCGCAGCGTCGTCACCATCGGCTCGTACGACGGGGTGCACCGCGGGCACCAGCTCATCATCGGCAGGACGGTGGAGCGCGCCAGGGAGCTGGGGGTTCCGGCCGTCGTCGTCACCTTCGACCCGCATCCGAGCGAGGTCGTGCGGCCCGGCAGCCACCCGCCGGTGCTGGCCGCGCATCCACGCCGGGCCGAACTGATGGCCGAGCTGGGCGTGGACGCCGTGCTCGTGCTGCCGTTCACCACCGGGTTCTCCCAGCTGTCCCCGGCCGACTTCGTGGTCAAGGTCCTGGTCGACAAGCTGCACGCGCGCGCCGTCGTCGAGGGGCCCAGCTTCCGCTTCGGGCACAAGGCGGCCGGAACCGTCGAGACGCTCGCCGAGCTCGGCGGCACCTACGACTACGAGGTGATCGTCGTCGACCTCGTCGAGCGCGGGACGAGCGGTGAGGCGTACTCCTCCACGCTGACGCGGCGGCTGGTCGCCGAGGGCGAGGTGCGCGGCGCCCGCGAGGTGCTCGGCAGGCCGCACCGGGTCGAGGGCGTCGTCGTGCGCGGTGCCCGGCGCGGCCGCGAGCTGGGCTACCCGACGGCCAATCTGGACACGCCGCCCTACACCGCGATCCCCGCCGACGGCGTGTACGCGGGCTGGCTCCTGGCGGACGGCGAGACCATGCCCGCCGCGATCTCCGTCGGCACCAACCCGCAGTTCGAGGGGCGGGAGCGCACCGTCGAGGCGTACGCCATCGACCGCGTGGGCCTGGATCTGTACGGCCAGCAGGTCGCCGTCGACTTCCTCGAACAGCTGCGTGGCCAGGAGACGTTCGAGAACCTGGACGCCCTCAAGGCGCGCATGGCCGAGGACGTCGACGAGGCCCGGCGGCTCACGCAAGCCTGACCGGGACGCCCGGCGGGGTCTTCCGCGCGAAGAGGGAGCCGGAGCCGTATCCGATCGAGGGCCGGTGGTCGTGGCGCGACCACCGGCCCTCGACCGTGTCTTCCCGGCTGCCCGGACGGTCCAGGACCGCTCCGTGACCTGTCCCGGACCTGTCCCGGGCTGCTCTGTCGGGGCCGCGGGCGCGGCCCGCCCTCACTGCTGGGGCCAGCCTCCGCCCGGCTGCGGGTGGCCGGGGCCCGGCTGCTGCGGAGCGCCGTACTGCGGGGGCGGGCCGGCCGGCTGCTGCGGTGCGGCACCCGGCTGTGGGGGCACGGCACCCGGGTGCGGGGCGCCGGGCGGCTGGGGCGCGCCGGGGACGCCGCCCTGGCCGGGCATGGGCGGGGCGAGCTGCGGGGGCGGATTGCCGTCCGCCGTCCACAGGCCCTGCTCACGCTGGGCGCGGGCGAAGTCCTCGGCCACCATCGCCGACAGATTGAAGTACGCCTCGCGGGTCTTGGGCCGCATCAGGCCCAGATCGAGCTCGGCGCCGGCCGACAGATGTTCGTCGAACGGGACCGTGACCACGCCGCGGCAGCGGGTCTCGAAGTGCGCGACGATGTCCTCCACCTTGATCATCTTTCCGGTCTCGCGGACGCCCGAGATGACCGTGATGCTGCGCTGGACCAGCTCCGAATAGCCGTGCGCCGCAAGCCAGTCGAGGGTCGTGCTGGCGCTGCTGGCACCGTCGACGGACGGGGTGGAGATGATGATCAACTGGTCGGCGAGGTCCAGCACTCCGCGCATCGCCGAGTACAGCAGCCCCGTCCCGGAGTCGGTCAGGATGATCGGGTACTGCTTGCCGAGCACGTCGATCACCCGGCGGTAGTCGTCGTCGTTGAACGTTGTCGAGATCGCCGGGTCGACGTCGTTGGCGAGGATCTCCAGGCCGGAAGCCGCCTGCGAGGTGAACCGGCGGATGTCCATGTAGCTGTGCAGATACGGGATGGCCGTCACCAGATCGCGGATGGTCGCGCCGGTCTCCCTGCGGACCCTGCGGCCGAGGGTGCCGGCGTCCGGGTTCGCGTCGATGGCGATGACCTTGTCCTGGCGCTCGGTGGCCAGGGTGGAGCCGAGCGCCGTGGTCGTCGTGGTCTTGCCGACGCCGCCCTTGAGGCTGATGACCGCGATCCGGTAGCAGGACAGCACCGGGGTGCGGATCAGATCGAGCTTGCGCTGCCGCTCGGCCTCCTCCTTCTTCCCACCGATCCGGAACCGGCCGCCCCGGTTCTGGTTCTGCGGACGCGGCTTCTTCTTGCTGTTGACCAGCCGGTCCGAGGACAGCTCCACCGCGGCCGTGTAGCCCAGCGGGGAGCCGGACTGGTCCGTCCGCCGCGGGTCGACGGCCCCCGGATACGGCTGCACCGACGACGGGACGGAGGGCGGACCGGCCGGACCGCCCGGCTGCCCGGGCGCACCCGTGCCGTGCGGGGGCGTGCCCGGCTGGTGTGGCACGCCGGGCGCACCCGGGGCGCCCGGCGCCTGCGCGGGAGGCTGCGCACCGCCCGCCGGGGTACCGTCCGGGGGCGTGCCCGGCTGGGCAGGCCGGGGCGCGGCACCGGGGGTCGACTGCTGTGCCGTGCCGGGGAGTTGACCGCCCGGGTATCCGTAACCCGGTCGGGACGGATCACCCTGCTGCGGGACGCCGGGCTGCTGCGCCGGGGCCTGGGCGGCGGGAGGGTGCGCCGGGGCGTGCGGGGGCTGCTGAGGCTGCTGGGGTGCGTACGGCGTGGCCGGCAGCGCGGGAGCACCGGGCTGCGCGGGAGGCATCGGGCCGCCCTGCCCGGGGGCCGGCGGCCGGCCCGGAACGGGCTGCTGCGCGGGCGGCTGACCGGGCTGCGGCGACGGCTGCTGCACCGGCTGCTGGGGGTAGGCGTACCCGCCCCGGCCCGGGGCGGGAGCCGGCGGCGTGCCGGGGGCCTGCTGCGGCGGCTGCCCCGGCTGGCCCGGCTGTCCGGGCTGCCCCGGCTGCGGGGTGCCGCCCGGGGGCGTACCGCCCTGCTGCGTCGTGTGCTGCGGCATGCCCGCGCCGTCGGTCCGGGGCGCGTGCTCCGGGCGCGCGGGCTCGCCCGGCTGACCGGCCGCGGGGGTGCGGGCGGCGCCTGCCGTCGGCCACGGTGCGCCGGCCGGCGGCGGCGTGGCGGCAGGCTGGAAGTCCGGCGGGAGCGGCGGGAGCGGGGACGCACCCTCCGCTCCCGCCG
>NZ_BJMM01000023.1 GCF_006539165.1 Streptomyces cacaoi
CGGGTTCCGGTGTGTGGGGGCCGGGGTGCGGGGTGGGCGGGGTGGTGGTCGTCATCGCTGTGGTGCCTCCGTCTCGCCGGGGTCCGGGCCGGGGCCGGGGCCTGCCGGGGCGGGTGTGGCCGGTGCGCCGGGGGCTTGGGGCCGGCCGGTCTCGTGGAATTCGAGCTGTTTGCGGCGGTCGGCGATGAGGCCCTCGGGACGGAAGCGCATGAGGAGGACGAGGGCGATGCCGAACAGGAGGAGTTGGTAGTCGGCCATGAACTGGAGTTTGGCCGGGATGAGGTAGAGCAGTGCGGCGCCGATGAGGGGTCCGCTGACGGTGCCCATACCGCCGAGGATGACGGCGATGAGCAGGAAGGCGGAGTTGGGCGGTGCGGTGTGGACGAATTTGTAGGACTCGGGGTTGACGGAGTATTCGACGTGGGCGAGGACGGTGCCTGCCATGCCGGCGAGGGTGGCGCCGAGTGCGAAGGCCATGAGTTTGAGGCGGAAGGCGTTGACGCCCATGGCGCGTGCGGCGGTCTCGTCCTCGCGGATGGCGAGCCAGGCGCGGCCGATGCGGGAGTTGTCGGCGCGGCGGAAGACGGTGACGACGACGGCGGTGAACAGCAGCATCAGCAGGTAGTAGTTGGCGAATCTGCCGGAGGTGAAGCCGAGGAGGGTGTGTTCGTCGCCGAGGTTGAAGCCGAAGATCTCCAGGTCGGGGATGTTGGGGATGCCGTTGGGGCCGCCTGTGACGTCGGGGCCCGAGTCGCCGTCGAGGTTCTGTACGGAGATGCGGAAGATCTCGCCGAAGCCGAGGGTGACGATGGCGAGGTAGTCGCCGTGCAGCCGGAGCGAGGGGAAGCCGATGATCAGCCCGAAGACGAGGGCGACGGCGGCTCCGATGAGGACGGCGGCCCAGAAGGGGACGTGCAGGCCGAGGGAGGAGGTGGGGGCTCCGGAGACGAGTGCGGCGGTGTAGGCGCCGACGCCGAGGAAGGCGACGTAGCCGAGGTCGAGGATGCCAGCGAGGCCGACGACCATGTTGAGGCCGAGCGCGACGGTCGCGAAGATCAGCACGCTGACGGCGATGTTGGTGTACGCCTCGTTGCTCTGGGTGACGGGGAACAGGAGCGCGGCGACGAAGGCGGCGCCGAGGGTGACGTTGCGGTGGGCGCCGGCGAGCCGGGAGAGCCGGTGGGTGAGTCCGGCTTTGCCGAGGGCGGGGAAGGCGAAGGCGGCGAGGAGGAGGAAGCCGATGAAGGGCGGGCCGTCCTCGGTCTCGATGCCGTAGGCGAAGACGTACAGGCCGAGTGCGCAGGCGGCGCAGATGAGGAGGATCTCGGCCCAGCCGGGCAGTGGTGCGGCCTGCCCGGGCTCGGGGGCCTTGAGTGCGTGGCGCAGCCGCCGCCAGGGCCCGGCGGGTTGTGCGGGGTGTGGGGGCGGGGTGTCGGCGGGGAGGCCGAGGGTGCCGAGGAGGGCGAGGAGGGTGCCGGCGAGGGCGAGCCACATGCCGGGTTCGTAGTTGACGAGTCCGCCGAGGTCGACGGCGAGGGCGGCGGCGGTGTACCAGGTGGCGGCGAGGTTGCCGAGGGCGATGAGCAGCAGGGGGCTGTGGGCTCCGCCGGGGGTGAGCCACCGCAGTCCGGGGACGTGCGCGGAGGCGAGGAGGAAGGCCGCGGTGAGCAACGAGGCGGCCAGGGTGAGCAGTTGGAGGCCGGCGGGGTAGAGGGCGAGGGTCAGGTTGCCGGGGAAGTCGGCGGTCCAGGTCCAGGCGAGCAGGGTGCTCACGAAGGCGAGGGCGGTTCCGGCGCCGGTGAGGGCGCGGGCGAGCAGCAGGCCGCGGGCGGGGTCGGGGTGCAGGGGGAGCGGTGCACCGGTCCGGGTGGGGGTGGTCATGGGTATCACGCCCGATCCGCGAGGCGTTCGCCGAGAATGCCCTGGGGTCGTAGGAGGAGGACGAGGATGAGGAGGACGAAGGCCCAGACGTCCTTCCAGGAGCCGCCGCCGAACTGTTCGAGGCCGGGGATGTCGCCGATGTAGGCGGTGGCCATGGCTTCGGCGATGCCGAGGACGAGTCCGCCGGCCATGGCGCCGTAGATGTTGCCGATGCCGCCGAGGACGGCCGCGGTGAAGGCTTTCAGTCCGGCGATGAAGCCCATGCGGAAGTTCACCTCGCCGGTCTTGAAGCCCTGGGCGATGGCGGCGACGGCGGCGAACGCGGCGCCGATCGCGAAGGCCAGGACGATGATGCGGTCGGTGTTGATGCCCATGAGCTTGGCGGTGTCGGGGTCCTGGGAGGTGGCCTGCATGGCGCGGCCGGTGCGGGTCCTGGCGACGAACAGGCCGAGGGCGATCATGCAGACGGGCGCGGCGACGAAGATGAACAGGTCCTCGCGGGAGACGGTGACGGGCCCGAGGTCGAGGTCGCCTCCGCCGAACTGCGGGAAGGGCCGGGCTTTTTTGGCGTCGGGGTAGAAGGCCCAGACGGCCTGCTGGAGGGCGAGGGAGAGGCCGATGGCGGTGATGAGGGGGGAGAGGCGGGGGCCGCCGCGCAGGGGGCGGTAGGCGAAGCGTTCGGCGCCGACGCCGACGAGGACGGCGCAGACGACGGCGAGCAGGATCATCAGGGGCAGTGCGACGGCGAGCGAGGTGCCGTCGGGGAGCCACAGATAGGCGGTGAGGGCGCCGAAGCCGCCGATCATGAAGATCTCGCCGTGGGCGAAGTTGATGAGCTGGACGATGCCGTAGACCATCGTGTACCCGATCGCGATCAGACCGTAGAGCGCGCCGAGAGCGAGGCCGTTCACCAGTTGGTCCGGCAGATCATGCACCGGGTCCTCCGAGGGGTCGGTACGGCGGCGCGGGGACGCGGGGCGTCCCCGCGCGCGGGTGCGGGGTGGCGCTCGCGGTCAGTTGCCCCGGAAGGTGCCGGTCTGTACGGGCACGTGTTTGCCGCCCTTGACCTCGTAGACGGACAGCTGCTTGTTGGTGGTGTCGCCGTACTTGTCGAAGGACACCTGGCCGGTCACACCGTCGAACTTCACGTCCTGCATGGCTTCGACGACCTGTTCGCGGGCCTTTTCGTGGTCGTCGGGCAGCTTGCCGTCGTTCTTCTGCACGACGGCCTTCACGGCCTGGACGATGGCCCAGGCGCTGTCGTAGCTGTAGCCGCCGTATGCCTCGTAGGGCAGCTTGTAGCCGGCTTCCCGGTAGTTGCGGACGAAGGTCTTGGCGGTGTCGAGGGTCTCCAGTGGTGCGCCGACGGAGGTGGCCATGTCGCCCTCGGACTTCTTCTTGTGCAGCTTGATGTATTCGGCGCTGTAGAGGGCGTCGCCGCCGATCGCGGGCATGGTGCCGCCGGCCTTCTTGATCTGGGCGGACAGCGGTGCGGCGGTGGGGTATTCGCTGCCGATGTAGACGAAGTCGGCCCGGGACGTGGCGACTTTGGTGGCGACGGCGGAGAAGTCGCGGTCCTCGGGGTTGACGTGGTCGGTGCCGACGACCTTGCCGCCGAGTTTCTTGAACTCGTCGGTGAAGGTGCCGGCGAGGCCGGCGCCGTAGGTCTTCTTGTCGTCGATGATGTACGCCTTGCGGAACTTCTTCTTGTCGTAGAGGTACCGGGCGGCGTAGGGGCCCTGGACGGCGTCGGTGGTCGCGGTGCGGAAGTAGGTGTCGAACAGCCGCTTCTTGTCCCCGGTTTGCCAGTCGGGGCCCTGGGTGAGCTGGGGTGCGGTGTTGGCGGGGGAGACCTGGACGAGGTGCGCGGTGCCGAACACCTTCTGCATGGACTGGCCGACGTGGGAGTTGAGCGGGCCGACGACGCCGAGTACGTCGCTGTCGCCGACGAGTTTGGTCGCGTTCTGCTGGCCGGATCCCGCCTGTCCCTGGTCGTCGAGCGCCTGGAGCTTGAAGGTGACGCCCTTGACCTCCTCGGTCCTGTTGGCGGTCTTCACGGCCAGCTCGCTGGAGTTCTTGATGCCCTGGCCCAGGGCGGACAGATCGCCGGTCAGTGGGGCGTCGAGGCCGATGACGACGGTGGTCTTCCCGCCGCTGTCGCCGCTGCCGCCCTTGGCGTCGCGAGAGCCGCAGGCTGTCAGCGCGAGGGCTGACACCGTGAGAGTGGTGGTGAGTACGAGCAAGGGGCGGTGACGCACGATCAGTCCTTTCCCCAGGCACGGCCCTCGGGGGGCGAGGGGTGATGGACGCGCCGGGCGCAGGACAAGGGATCGTGCGTTGGCATGTACGCCCACGCGGCGCGTTGGATGGCCGGTGACTTTAAGCCGACCGCGCAAGCTCGGGCAGAGGGGCGTCGTGGATGTGACGTTCTTGTTATGACAGTGCCGGAATAAGCGGATCTTCCGCGGAAGAAGGGATCAACTCCCTTGCGTGACCAGCGGATCGGCGACGGCCTTCCCCTTCGCGTCCCGCCGGGCGGTCGCGGGGAGCGCTCCCGTGGTGTTCGCATACCGTGCGGCGTGCGTCGCTGAGTGCGCGCGCCGGGGGCGTGCCCGCCGGGGCGTCCGGTGCCGGGCCCGGGCGCCCGTCACTGAGCGTCATCCGTGGCGGGGGCTGCCGGTGCTGCGACGGTGGGTTCCGGCACGCTGCGGCGGCCTGCGGCAGGTAGCGGCGCTGCCGCGGAGGGCTAGTTTCCGCGGGCGCCGGGTGACCGGTGCGACAGGCCCGCCGTGACTGCCCCTCCTGCCGCTTCCGGCGTAGCCCCGCATGGTGCGTGCGTCGGTGCCGGCTCCCGCGTCCCGGCCGGCGGGCCGCAGCGGAACGGCGCGGGCACCGCCCGCCGCACGTCGGCCCCCGGCTACGGGAAAGGCGGGCCGTGCCCGGCGACGCGTGAGGGCGGCGGGAGGGGACACCGTCCGGTGCTCTCGGTGCTCCCGGCGCTGTTGGTGCCGCTGGGGGCGTCGGTGCCGTCGGGCGCCGGGGCCGGTCGGGGCCCAGGGGAGCGCCCCGGTCGGGCCGGGGGCCCGGGCGGCACCGGGAAGCGGTGGGGCGGGAGAGTCAGGCGCCGGGCTGGGCCGGTGCGTCCCGCAGGAGGCAGGTGAGCCGGGCCGAGCAGACCCGCTTGCCGTCCTCGTCGGTGATGGCGATCTCGTAGGTGGTGCTGGTGCGGCCCCGGTGCACGGGGGTGGCCGTGCCGGTGACCAGGCCCGAGCGCAGACCGCGGTGGTGGGTGCAGTTGAGGTCCACACCGACGGCGATCTTGCCGGGCCCGCCGTGCAGCATGGCGCCCACCGATCCGAGGGTCTCGGCGAGCACCGCCGAGGCGCCCCCGTGCAGCAGCCCGTACGGCTGGGTGTTGCCCTCCACGGGCAGGGTGCCCACGACCCGCTCCGGCGCGGCCTCGATCACCTGGAGCCCCATGCGCTCACCGAGGTGCCCGGCGGAGAACAGCGCCTCCAGGTCGATACCGGAGCCGGTCCACTCGTCCAGGATCTCCTGGGGGAACGTGGTCGTGGTCTGCTCGCCCATGGGCCGCGGCTCCGATCGTTGATCGTCCGGGGCACGCCCGCGTACGGCCGGTGGCGCCCGGTGCCCGCCGCGGTGTGCGTGCTCCTCCTCGTCGTGCGTGTGTCCGAAACCGAGCTTAAGCCCGGGGGCTCACCCCTCCGCCGCCGAGGGGGTGAGCCTGACCACCACGGACTTGCTGGCGGGGGTGTTGCTCGTGTCCGCGGTGGCGTCGAGCGGGACCAGGACGTTGGTCTCCGGGTAGTAGGCGGCGGCGCAGCCCCGGGCCGTGGGGTAGTGGACGACGCGGAAGCCGCGCGCGACCCGCTCGGTGCCGTCCCGCCACTCGCTGGTCAGGTCGGCGTAGGAGCCGTCCGGAAGGCCGAGCGCCGCCGCGTCCTCGGGGCGGACGAGCACCACACGGCGGCCGTTGCGGATGCCGCGGTAGCGGTCGTCGAGCCCGTAGACCGTGGTGTTGTACTGGTCGTGCGAGCGCAGGGTCTGCAACAGCAGCCGGCCCTCGGGCAGTTGCGGGTACTCCACGGGCGCCGCCGTGAAGTTGGCCTTGCCGGTGGCCGTGGGGAAGCGGCGCTCGTCGCGCGGCGCGTGCGGCAGCGCGAAGCCGCCGGGGCGGGCGACGCGCGCGTTGAAGTCCTCGAAGCCCGGCACGACGCGCGCGATGCGGTCGCGGATGCGCCCGTAGTCGGCCGACAGCTCCTCCCACGGGACGACGGAGCCGGAGCCGAGCACGGCGCGGGCCAGTCGTGCGACGATCGCGGGCTCCGACAGCAGCGCCTCACCGGCCGGGGCGAGCCGGCCCCGCGAGGCGTGCACCATGCCCATGGAGTCCTCGACGGTGACGAACTGCTCGCCGCCCGGCTGCACATCGCGCTCGGTGCGGCCGAGCGTGGGCAGGATGAGCGCCCGCGCCCCGGTGACGCAGTGCGATCTGTTGAGCTTCGTGGACACGTGCACCGTCAGCCGTGCCCGGCGCATCGCGGCCTCGGTGACCTCGGTGTCGGGCGAGGCCGCGACGAAGTTGCCGCCCATGGCGAAGAAGACCTTCGCCTCGCCGTCCCGCAGGGCCCGGATGGCGCGGACCACGTCGTACCCGTGCTCGCGGGGTGCCGTGATGCCGAACTCCCGCTCCAGCGCGTCGAGGAACTCGGGCGCCGGGCGTTCGAAGATGCCCATGGTGCGGTCGCCCTGGACGTTGCTGTGGCCGCGGACCGGGCACACGCCGGCGCCCGGCCGGCCGATGTTCCCGCGCAGGAGCAGGAAGTTGACGACCTCGCGGATCGTCGGCACCGAGTGCTTGTGCTGGGTGAGGCCCATGGCCCAGCAGACCACGGTGCGCCGGGACGCCAGCACCATCTCCAGCGCCTGCTCGATCTCTTCGCGCTCCAGGCCCGTCGCGGCCAGCGTCTCGTCCCAGTCGGCCGCGCGGGCCGCCTCGGCGTACTCCTCGAAGCCGTGCGTGTGCGCGCGGATGAACTCCTCGTCCAGCGCGCCCTCCCGCTCCAGCAGGAGCCGGCCGAGGGTGCGGAAGAGCGCCTGGTCGCCGCCGATGCGGATCTGGAGGAACAGATCGGTCAGCGGGGTGCCGCCCGCGACCAGGCCGCGCGGCGTCTGGGGGTTCTTGAACCGCTCCATCCCGGCCTCGGGAAGCGGGTTCACGGTGATGATCTTCGCGCCGTTCGCCTTGGCCTTCTCCAGCGCCGAGAGCATCCGCGGATGGTTCGTGCCGGGGTTCTGACCGGCGACGACGATCAGATCGGCGCGGTGGAGATCCTCCAGCAGGACGCTGCCCTTGCCGACGCCGAGCGTCTCGGTGAGCGCCGAGCCGGAGGACTCGTGGCACATGTTGGAGCAGTCGGGCAGGTTGTTCGTGCCGAACTCGCGGGCGAACAGCTGGTAGAGGAAGGCGGCCTCGTTGCTCGTGCGGCCGGAGGTGTAGAACACCGCCTCGTCGGGCGAGGTGAGCGCGCCCAGCTCCTCCGCGATCAGGGAGAAGGCGTCCTCCCAGGAGATGGGCCGGTACTTCTCGCCGCCCTCGGGCAGATACATGGGCTCGGTGAGCCGGCCCTGCTGCCCGAGCCAGTACCCGGAGCGCCCGGCGAGATCGGTGACGGGGTGCTCGTCGAAGAAGCGGCGCGTCACCCGGCGGGTGGTGGCCTCCTCCGCGACGGCCTTCGCACCGTTCTCGCAGAACTCGGCGGTGTGCCGCTCGTCCCCCTCGGGCCAGGCGCAGCCCGGGCAGTCGAAGCCGTTCTTCTGGTTGACGCGCAGCAGCGTCAGCGCCGTGCGTCTGGCGCCCATCTGCCGCCCGGCGATGCGCAGCGAGTGGGCGACGGCCGGGGCTCCGGCGGCGGCGTGCTGCGGCGCGCTGACCTGGGGTGCGTCCTGAACGGGATCGGCGGAGGGCGGCTTTCGCTTCATGGCCCTGATGCTCCCACGCACGACCTGAGCTGCCCAGACCTGTGGATAACTCCGCCGCGACCCGGAACCGGCAGCGTACGCGGGCCCCGGCCGGGCCGCCCCCGCCGCCTCCCGCCGGGGGTGGCCGGAGCCCCCCGGCCGCGGGCCGCCGAACGCGGAGCACTGGCGGAGCGCTGGCGGAGCGCTGGAGGCGCGCTGGAGGAGCACTGCCCGCCGGTCCCCGTGACGCGTGACGCACCGCACTGACGGCGGCGTGTCGGTGGCCCGTGGGAGGATCGGTTCCGTGGCTAAGACGGCATCGAAGACGACAACGACAGCACCGAAGGCGGAGGCGGCGGCCAGGCCGCGTCTGCTTCTCATGGACGGACATTCCCTGGCGTACCGGGCGTTCTTCGCGCTTCCCGCGGAGAACTTCACGACCGTGACGGGGCAGCCGACGAACGCGATCTACGGCTTCACCTCGATGCTCGCGAACACCCTGCGTGATGAGGAGCCCACGCACTTCGCCGTCGCCTTCGATGTCTCCCGCAAGACCTGGCGCTCGGAGCAGTACTCCGAGTACAAGGCGAACAGGTCCAAGAGTCCCGACGAGTTCAAGGGCCAGGTCGAGCTGATCGGCGAGCTGCTCGACGCGATGCAGGTGCGCCGCTACGCGGTGGACGGCTTCGAGGCCGACGACGTGATCGCCACACTCGCCACCCAGGCCGAGGCCGAGGGCTTCCAGGTCTCGATCGTCACCGGTGACCGCGACACCTTCCAGCTGGTCACCGACAACATCACCGTGCTGTACCCGACGAAGGGCGTCTCCGAGCTGACCCGGTTCACACCGGAGAAGATCGAGGAGCGCTACGGCCTCACCCCCCAGCAGTACCCGGACTACGCGGCGCTGCGCGGCGACCCCTCGGACAACCTGCCGGGCATCCCCGGCGTCGGGGAGAAGACGGCCGCGAAGTGGATCAACCAGTTCGGTTCGTTCGCCGAGCTGGCCGACCGGGCGGACGAGGTCAAGGGCAAGGCCGGCCAGAACCTCCGCGATCATCTGGACGCCGTCCGCCTCAACCGCACGCTGACGGAGCTGGTGCGCGACGTCGAGCTGCCCGACCGCCCCGAGGACCTGGTCCGCGCCCCCTACGACCGGCAGGCGCTCGGCGTCATCCTCGACGCCCTGGAATTCCGCCACCAGAACTTCCGTGACCGCCTGTTCGCCGTCGACCCGGGCGCCGAGGAGCAGCAGGAGCAGCCCGCCGCCGGAGTGGAGGTGGACGGCGAGGTGCTGGAGCCCGGCGCCCTCGGCCCCTGGCTGGCCGAGCACGGCTCGGGCGCGCTCGGCGTCGCCACCGTCGACGTGTGGAAGCAGGGCACCGGCAGCGTCAGCGAGGTCGCGCTGGCCACGGCCGGCGGCCCGGCGGCCTGGTTCGACCCGACGGCGCTGACCGAGGAGGACGACGCGGCGTTCGCCGCCTGGCTCGCGGACGAGGCCAGGCCCAAGGCGATGCACGACGCCAAGGCGCTGATGCGGGTCTTCGCCGAGCACGGCTGGAGCGTGGCGGGCGTCCGGATGGACACCGCGCTGGCCGCCTATCTCGACAAGCCCGGCCGGCGGTCCTTCGCGCTGGACGCGCTCTCGGTCGAGTACCTCGGCCGGGAGCTGGGCCCCACCGCCGAGTCGGACGGGCAGCTGGCCCTCGGCGTGGACGAGCGGGCGGAGGCCGACGCGCTCATGGTCAAGGCGCGCACCGTGCTGGATCTGGGCACGGCCTTCGAGGAGCGGCTGGAGCAGGTCGGCGCGGCGGAGATGCTGCGCGATCTGGAGCTGCCCACCTCCGAGTTGCTGTCCCGGATGGAGCGCGCGGGCATCTGCGCCGACCGCGAGTGGCTGACGAACCTGGAGCAGCAGTTCGCGGACGCCGTGCAGCAGGCGGTCCAGGAGGCGCACGCCGCCGTCGGCCACGAGTTCAATCTCGGCTCGCCCAAGCAGCTCCAGGAGGTCCTCTTCGGCGAGCTGGGCCTGCCGAAGACGAAGAAGACCAAGACGGGATACACCACCGACGCGGACGCGCTGGCCTGGCTGGCGGGCCAGACGGACCACGAACTGCCCGTCATCATGCTGCGCTACCGCGAGCAGCAGAAGCTGCGCACCACCGTCGAGGGCCTGATCAAGACGATCGCCCCGGACGGCCGGATCCACACGACGTTCAATCAGACGGTCGCCGCGACGGGCCGGCTCTCCTCGACGGATCCGAACCTCCAGAACATTCCGGTGCGTACGGACGAGGGCCGCGCGATCCGCCGCGGCTTCCGCGTCGGCGAGGGCTACGAGTCGCTGATGACGGCGGACTACAGCCAGATCGAGCTGCGTGTGATGGCCCATCTGTCCGAGGACGAGGGCCTCATCGAGGCGTTCACCTCCGGCGAGGATCTGCACACGACGGTCGCCGCGCAGGTCTTCGGCGTGGAGAAGTCCGCGGTGGATCCGGAGATGCGTCGCAAGATCAAGGCGATGTCGTACGGCCTGGCCTACGGGCTGTCCGCCTTCGGCCTCTCCCAGCAGCTGGGCATCACCCCGGACGAGGCCCGCAAGCTGATGGACACCTTCTTCGAGCGCTTCGGCGGCGTGCGGGATTATCTGCACAACGCCGTCGACGAGGCCCGGGCCATCGGCTACACCCACACGATCATGGGCAGGCGCCGTTACCTCCCGGATCTCACCAGCGATCACCGGCAGCGCCGGGAGATGGCCGAGCGGATGGCGCTCAACGCCCCGATCCAGGGCACGGCGGCGGACATCGTCAAGGTCGCGATGCTCAAGGTCGATGCCGCGATCCGGGCGGCCGGTCTCGCCTCGCGGATGCTCCTCCAGGTGCACGACGAGATCGTGCTGGAGGTCGCCCCCGGCGAGCGGGAGCAGGTCGAGGAGCTGGTGCGCCGCGAGATGGCCTCGGCGGTCGAGCTGCGGGCGCCGCTGGACGTCTCGGTGGGCCACGGCCAGGACTGGGAGTCGGCCGCGCACTGAGGCGGTCCGCGTCCCGCACCGGGGCGGCGCCGGCGGCCCGGCCGTCGGCGCCGCCCCGGCGTATGCGGATCCGGGCCTCGGGACGGGGCGGTGCCTCCCGGGAAAGGCGCCGTACGGCGGGACGTCGCGCGGCAGCCGGGGGAAGGGGAGGTGAACCGGCGGGAAACCGGCCCCATGGGGGCAGGAAAGCTGCGCAGGGCGGGCCGGAAGTGGCGCGAGAGCGCTGACTTGACGGCCGGAAGTGCCGTAATGTCACCGGGGATTGCGTCTTCGGGGACGTTCAGGGGAGAGGACGGGACATACCTATGGCGCGGTACCGCGGCAGGCACGCAGCGACCGGACAGGGCAGTACGGCCGGACGCCACCGCATCAGCGGGGGCACGAGACTCCGCAGGGGGCTGGGCGGGACGGCCGTGGCGGCCGTCGTCATGGCGGCGCTGACCGCCTCGCAGGCGCCCGGGGTGGGGCTCGGCGGCCCGCAGCGGGACGACGGCAACGGCCGTACGGACGCGGTGGAGGACCGCACTCCCGGCGACGGTTCGTACCACACCGAGCTGCCGCCGTTGGAGTCGCCGAACCCGCCGGGTGACGAAGCGCCCGGCGGCGGCACCGAGTCCGGCATTCCCGCCTCGCTGCTGGCCGCGTACAAGAAGGCCGCCGCTTCCCTGTCGTCCTCCTCGCCGGGCTGCGGCCTGCGCTGGGAGCTGCTGGCGGCCATCGGCAAGGTCGAGTCGGGGCATGCGCGCGGCGGCGCCGTCGACAAGGACGGCACCACCCGGCAGCCCATCCTCGGCCCCGTCCTCAACGGCCAGGGCTTCGCGAGCATCAAGGACACCGACGGCGGCGAGTGGGACGGCGACTCCACCTACGACCGCGCGGTCGGCCCGATGCAGTTCATCCCGTCCACCTGGTCGCGCTGGGGCGCGGACGGCAATGGCGACGGCCGCAAGGACCCGAACAACATCCACGACGCCGCGCTCGCCGCCGGCCAGTACCTGTGCGCCGGCGGGCGCGATCTCGCCGTCAAGGCCGATCTCGACCGCGCGGTGCTGAGCTACAACAACTCCGCCGAGTATCTGCGCACCGTCCTCGCCTGGTTCGAGTACTACCGCAAGGGCACCCACGAGGTGCCGGACGGCGAGGGCGTCCTGCCCACCTCGCCCGGTGCCGGCGGCGCGGGCGACTCCTCCGGCGGCACGGCCTCCCCGGGGCGCGGCCACGGCAGCGGCGACGGCGGCTCCGGCGGCAGCCACAAGCCGGACAAACCGGGTAAGCCCGACAAGCCCGGGGGCGGGAAGCCGGACAAACCGGGCGACCCGGAGAAGCCCGGCGACGGCAACGGCGGTGACGACGGCAACGACGGCGACAACGGTGACGACGGCGGCTCGCCCAGCCCCGGCCCGACCGCGCCCGCCGCGCTGGAGGCGGTCTCCCCGGGCTCGTTCACGGCCGTCGCGGGTGAGGACTTCACCGAGCGCCCCCGGGTCAGGGCCGAGAACGCCCAGGGCAAGGGCGTCGAGGATGTCGAGATCACCTTCGAGGTGACGGGGAGGACGGGCGCCTCCTTCGACAAGGGCGCCAAGAAGTTCGCGGTCCGCACCGACGCCAAGGGCCTGGCCACGGCTCCGGTGCTGCACGCGGGCGCGGAGCCCGGTGACTTCGTCCTGCGGGCCACCGTGCAGGGCGGGAAGCTGAAGCCCGTCGAGTTCCGGGCGTCGGTGACGGCGCCGCAGCCCGACGGCCTCGCCCGCACCGGCGAGGCGGCGCTGGAGGGCGCCGCCGGCGAGGACATCGCAGCGCCGGTCGAGGTGCGGGCCACGAACAAGGGCGAGCCGGTGCCGGGCGCCGTGGTGAAGGCGGCGATGGCCGACCAGGGCAAGGGCCCCTACTTCACCGACGAGGACGGCAAGCCGCTGCGCACCCTCCAGCTGACGGCCGACGACAAGGGCGTGCTGAGGCTGCCGCCCATCCACGCGGGCGACGAGGCCGGTACCTGGACGCTGATCCTCCGCACCGGCAGCGCCGAGCTGAAGCTGGAGCTGACCGTCAAGGGCTGATGCCTGCCCGGTCGTGTGCCCCGGCGTCCGCGCGCCGGGGCACACGTCTGTCCGCACCCGCGCGGGCCGTCCACCGCCCCGGAAAATCGGGCTGCCGAGCTGTTCCCATCCCCGGCGAACGGCGGTACGTTCCCCGGGCCCTGACGAAGCGTCAGGTGCCGTCGGGTGACATCGACCGGGAGGTGCCGCGGATGCGTGCGCTGATCGCCGCCGGAATAGGACTGGCCGCCGCGCTCGCGCTCGTCTTCACGATCACGGCCATCGGCATGCCGGCCGGAAAGACCTCGCCGAAGCCGCTGTACACCACCGTTCCCGAGCACCCCTAGCCGGAGCAGGGAGGACGCGGCATGCGCAGAAGAGCGAGTCTGGTGCTGCTGGCGTTCGCGGTGTTCTTCGCCGCGCTCTCGCCGCTGATCCGCTGGTACGGCTTCCCGCGGCTGGCGAAGATCCCGCCGAGCCAGTACCAGGCCATGGTGCTGGAGGCGAAGGACGCCACCCTGCTCGACTACGCCACCATGCGGCCCAAGAAGGTGTCGAAGGTGAGCATCGTCCAGAGCCTCAGGGGCAATGTGCCGGCCGCCGAGCGGGTGCGTGAGCGCACCGGCAGGGACGTCGTCGTCTGGGACACCCGCAGCCATGTCGCCGACGACAAGGGCAAGCTGGTCTCCAGCATCCCCGAGCGCTACGTCTTCGACGCGCACACCCAGGAGCCCGTGCACACCGCGGGCGAGCACGTCGACGGCGACCCGGTGCGCCGCGAGGGCATCGAGTACAAGTGGCCCTTCCTGACGGAGAAGCGCGACTACGAGTACTTCGACTTCCAGACCCGCACCTCCGCGCCCATCCACTACAAGGGGACCCGCACGGTGGCCGGTATGGAGGCGTACTACTTCGAGCAGACCATCCCGTGGACCAAGGTGAAGGTCCCCAGGAAGCTGCCGATGGGCGCCACCCCCGAGGTGGTCCGGCAGGCCGGGATGGAGCGCTGGTACAGCACCAAGCGGATGTTCTGGGTGGAGCCGGTCACCGGCGCCCCGCTGGACGGCCAGGAGATCCACCGCGAGGAGATGCGCTGGAAGGGCCAGCCGGACAAGGAGCCGCTCACCGCCTTCTCCGGGCACGTCAAGATGCGCCCCGACTTCCAGCAGGCCGCGCAGGATCTCGTGCGCTCCCAGCGCCAGTTGGTCCTCGCGCTCACCAGCTATCTGCCGTGGGGCTTCCTCGCCCTCGGCGCCGTGCTGCTCACCGTCTCCCTCGTCCTGGAACACCGCTCCCGCCGCCCCGGTGCCCCCGGCCCCGACGCCCGCGCCGACACCGCCGACCGGGACCCGCAGCCGGCTCCCGCCACGGGGGCCTGAACGCCGGGCCGGGCCCGGGCCGTCCCGGGCCCGTCCACCCGGACGGGATCAGGCCCGGTCGCGGCCCCGCTCCTGCCGGGCCTTCGTGTGCCGTGTCGGCTCGGCCGCCGCCGGGTCCTCGGGCCAGGGGTGCTTCGGATAGCGGCCGCGCAACTCGGCCCGCACGGACCGGTATCCCTCCCGCCAGAACGACGCCAGATCGGCCGTCACCGCGGCCGGACGCCCCGCGGGCGAGAGCAGGTGGACGAGCACCGGAACCCGCCCGTCCGCGAGGCGCGGGCTCTCCTGCGCCCCGAACATCTCCTGGAGCTTCACGGCCAGCACCGGCTGCTCGGACGTGTAGTCGACGGCGATACGGGACCCGGAGGGGACCTCGATCCGCTCCGGGGCCAGCTCCGCCAGCCGGGCGGCCTCGCCCGAGGCCCACGGCAGCAGACCGGAGAGCACCTCGCCCGCATCGATCCGCCCCAGATCCGCCCGGGAGCGGACCGCGCCCAGCCACGCGTCGGCGCACTCCAGCAGCGCCGCGTCGGACACATCCGGCCACGGATCACCGAGCACCCGGTGCAGAAACGCCATCCGCTGCCGCAGCCCGCGCGCCTGCCCCGGCCACCGCAGCAGCCCCGTCCCCTCGCGGCGCAGCCCCTCCAGCGCCGCCTCCCGCAGCAGCTCGGGGGACGGCGCCTCCAGGGGGCGCACGGACAGCGGGACCGCGCCCAGCGCCGCCACCCGGCGCGCCACCACATCGCCCCCGGCGCCCTGCTCCGGACCCCAGCGCACCTCCTCCGACTCCGTGTACAGCTCACCGGCCGCCGTACGGGCCGTCTCCTCGTCCACCACGGCCGCGAGCCGCACCCGCGCCGACGCGCTGCCCACCGGCCGGTCGGCGACGGCCACCGCCAGCCACGCCGCCTCCCGCAGCCGGCTCTCACCCGCCGTCCGCGCCCGGGTGCCGCCCGCCATCAGATACGCGTCGCCGCCCTGCGCCCGCGCCACCCGCTCCGGATGCGCCAGCGCGACGACCAGCCCGACCGCCTCCTCGTCCGTCCCACCGGCCGCCGGCGCGCCGCCCGCACGCCCGTTCCCCGCGCCGCCCGCCTCGCCGCTGCGCTCCGCGCGCCCCCGGCCGTGCGCACCGGCGCGCTCCTCGTCGTCCAGCAGGGCCCGCAGCCGGCGCCGCTCGGCCGCCCAGCGCCGCCCGTAGGGATCGCCCCCGCGCCGGGCCCGGCGCAGCGCCTCGACGGCGTCGTCCCCGTACTCGCGCGGCGGCTCCTCGCTCAGCAGCGCCACCGCTTCCGCCGCCCGTTCCGGGCCGACCCGCGCCGCCCCGTCCAGCAGGGCCCGCGCCAGCCGCGGATGCAGCCCGAGCCGGGCCATCCGCGCGCCCCGCGAGGTCATGCGCCCCGCCTCGTCCAGCGCGCCGACGGCGTGCAGCGTCCGCCGGGCCGCGTGCATCGCGCCCTCGGGCGGCGGGTCGAGCAGCGCGAGCCCCTGCGCCCAGGGCTCGCCCCAGTGCGCCGCCTGCAACGCGAAGGACGTCAGATCGGCGAGCGTGATCTCCGGCGCGGGCTCCGCCGGCCGCCCGGCGTCGTCCGCCTCCGCCCAGCACCGGAGGGCCACCCCGGGCGCCTCACGCCCGGCCCGCCCCGCGCGCTGGGCGGCGCCCGCCCGGGAGACCCGCACCGTCGTCAGCGCCCCGAGGCCCCGCGCATGATCCACCCGCGGCTGCCGTGCCAGCCCCGAGTCGACGACGACCCGCACCCCCGGCACCGTCAGACTCGACTCGGCGACCGCCGTCGACAGGATCACCCTGCGACCGGCCCCGGAACCGCCCCCGAGCACCTCGTCCTGCACCCGCGAGGGCGCCCTCCCGTGCAGCTGGAGCACCTCCGCCCCGACCCCGTCCAACAGGCCCGCCACCCGCGCGATCTCCCCGACCCCGGGCAGGAAACACAGCACGTCACCCTCCGGCACGGCCCGGAGCGCCTCCCGGACGGTGGCCGCCACGTGCCGCAGCAGCGCGGGGTCCACCCTTGTCCCGTGCGCCGGCCGCACGCCGGCGGGCGCGGGCGCGTGCCGCACCTCGACCGGGTGGCTCACCCCGTGCCCCCGCACGACGGTCCCGCCCAGCAGCCGCGCCCACGCCTCGGCGTCCTGCGTGGCGGAGGCGGCCACCAGCCGCAGCCCGGGCCGCAGCGCCTCGCGCACATCCAGCAGGAAGGCCACCGCGGTGTCCGCGTCCAGATGGCGCTCGTGGCACTCGTCGATCAGGACGACGTCGACGCCCGGCAGCTCCGGGTCCCGCTGGAGCCGCTGGAGCAGCACCCCGGTGGTCACCACCTCCACCCGGGTGCGCGCCCCCGCGCTGCGCTCCCCGCGCACGGTGAAACCGACGCTCCCGCCGGTGCGTTCACCCAGCAGCCACGCCATCCGCCGCGCCGCCGACCGTGCGGCCATCCGCCGCGGCTCGGCCACCAGCACGCGGCGCGGGGGAGCGCCGTCGTCCAGCAGCCCGGCCAGCGCCAGCGGCACACAGGTCGTCTTGCCGGTGCCCGGCGGCGCGTGCAGCACGGCCGCACCGTGCTCCTCCAACGCGTCCCGCAGTCCGGGCAGCGCCGCGCCGATGGGCAGGTTCCGCAGTGCTCGCAGGTTGGCTCGCTCGCCGTCGTCAGGCCGCACGCCCCGCAGTCTGCCGTGCCCCCTCCCGCGTCCCGAGCCCGGGCCCTACGCCCGCTCGCAGACGAAGACGGCCGTGCCCGGCACGAGCTGCCCGCGCAGCGGCGACCAGCCGCCCCACACCTGCCGGTTCCACTCCGGCCACTCCGGCTCGACCAGATCCAGCAGCCGGAACCCGGCGCCCACCAGCTCCCGCACCCGGTCGCCCAGCGTCCGGTGGTGCTCGACGTAGACGGTGCGCCCGGCCGCGTCCTCCTCCACGTACGGCGTCCGGTCGAAGTACGAGGCGAGCACGGTGAGCCCCTCGGGGCCCGGCTCGTCCGCCAGTGCCCAGCGCAGCGGGTGGGTCAGCGAGAACACCCACCGGCCGCCGGGCCGCAGCACCCGCCGCACCTCGGCGAAGACCCGCTCCGGATCGGCGACGAACGGGATCGCGCCGTAGGAGGAACAGGCGATGTCGAAGACGGCGTCAGCGAACGGCAGCGCCCGCGCGTCCGCCTCCACCAGCGGGAACCCCTCGGGGGCGTCCGGCCCGCCCCCGATCCGCAGTGCGTGCTGGAGCTGCCGGTGCGCGAGGTCGAGCGCCACGGGCCGGGCGCCCTGCGCCGCCAGCCAGCGCGAGCACTGCGCGGCGCCCGCGCCGATCTCCAGCACGTCGGCGCCGCGCAGGGCCCCGGCGGGGCCCAGCAGCCGCGCCTCGGCCTCGTCCAGTCCCTCGGGGCCCCAGACGAACCGGTCGTCCCCGAGGAAGTCGCCGTGATCACGCTGGTACTCGTCGGCGTTCCTGTCCCACCAGCCGCGGCTGGCCCGGCTGCTCTCCGGCCCGCCCGCGGGCCGGCGGACCGCCTCGGCGTCGTCGTCGCCGCCGCCGGAGTCGCTCACGGGGAAGGCCGCGCTGACTTCGTGCTTTTGTTCCATCGCCCCTGTCGCCGTACTCTTGTGCTCGATCACGTGGCTGATCACCGCTGACCGGTAGCGCCGTCCCCGACGACCGGTTTCCCCGGTCACCGCGGTGCCCGTCGGCCCTGTGGCGTACGGGGGTTCCGCGGCTTGTGCGGCGCCCGCAACGCCCGCGGTGCGGCCGCCGGGTGAAAGCCCTGTACAGGCCCCGCGCGAAGGCCCAATTCGGCTGGCCGCGCGGCGAGTTCTGCCGGGAATGGGGGCTTCCAACCGAGGTGTGCTCTTTCGCGCATTGACCATGCCCAGCGGCCCCCGTATGCTACAAGTTGCGCTGCGGGCCTGCGCGCCTCGGACGGAGCAGGCCGCGCTCGCATCGGCTGTATGTCCCCTCGGGTTTCCGGCTTTCATGGCTGTCCGGCTGGCTTGCATGTGGTGCGATCAAGGGCTCTCGGCGTAGCAGTACCTACGACTTCATGTCCGTACCGGAGACCCTTTCCCACATGACGAGCAGCACCGAGACCTCCGCCACCACTCCGCAGGTTGCGGTCAACGACATCGGTTCCGAGGAAGCCTTCCTCGCCGCGATCGACGAGACGATCAAGTACTTCAACGACGGCGACATCGTCGACGGCGTCATCGTGAAGGTCGACCGGGACGAGGTCCTGCTCGACATCGGTTACAAGACCGAAGGTGTCATCCCTTCCCGTGAGCTGTCGATCAAGCACGACGTCGACCCGAACGAGGTCGTCGCCGTCGGTGACGAGATCGAAGCCCTGGTTCTCCAGAAGGAGGACAAGGAAGGCCGCCTGATCCTCTCGAAGAAGCGCGCCCAGTACGAGCGCGCCTGGGGCACCATCGAGAAGATCAAGGAAGAGGACGGGATCGTCACCGGTACCGTCATCGAGGTCGTCAAGGGTGGCCTCATCCTCGACATCGGCCTCCGCGGCTTCCTGCCGGCCTCCCTGGTCGAGATGCGCCGCGTGCGCGACCTCCAGCCGTACGTCGGCAAGGAGCTCGAAGCCAAGATCATCGAGCTGGACAAGAACCGCAACAACGTGGTCCTGTCCCGCCGTGCCTGGCTGGAGCAGACGCAGAGCGAGGTCCGCCAGACCTTCCTCACCACCCTCCAGAAGGGCCAGGTGCGCTCCGGCGTCGTCTCCTCCATCGTCAACTTCGGCGCCTTCGTCGACCTGGGCGGCGTGGACGGACTGGTCCACGTCTCCGAGCTGTCCTGGAAGCACATCGACCACCCCTCCGAGGTCGTCGAGGTCGGCCAGGAGGTCACGGTCGAGGTCCTGGACGTCGACATGGACCGCGAGCGCGTCTCCCTGTCGCTCAAGGCGACCCAGGAAGACCCGTGGCAGCAGTTCGCCCGGACCCACCAGATCGGCCAGGTCGTCCCCGGCAAGGTCACCAAGCTGGTGCCGTTCGGTGCGTTCGTCCGCGTCGACGAGGGCATCGAGGGCCTGGTCCACATCTCCGAGCTGGCCGAGCGCCACGTGGAGATCCCGGAGCAGGTCGTCCAGGTCAACGACGAGATCTTCGTGAAGGTCATCGACATCGACCTGGAGCGCCGCCGCATCAGCCTCTCGCTGAAGCAGGCCAACGAGGCCTTCGGCGGGGACCCGACGATGGTCGAGTTCGACCCGACGCTCTACGGCATGGCCGCGTCCTACGACGACCAGGGCAACTACATCTACCCCGAGGGCTTCGACCCGGAGGCCAACGACTGGCTGCCCGGCTACGAGAAGCAGCGTGAGGAGTGGGAGCGCCAGTACGCCGAGGCGCAGGCCCGCTTCGAGGCGCACCAGGCGCAGGTCATCAAGTCCCGCGAGGCGGACGAGCAGGCGGCGGCCGAGGCCGCTTCCGGCGGTGCCTCGCAGGGCGGTGGCCAGTCCGGCGGCGGCTCGTACTCCTCCGAGGGCTCGGACGAGGACTCCGGCGCCCTGGCCTCGGACGAGGCCCTGGCGGCTCTCCGCGAGAAGCTGGCGGGCGGCCAGAGCTGACACCGGCTCCCGGTACGCACGCAGCGAGGCCCGCACTCCCGGAAGGGGGTGCGGGCCTCGCCCGTGTTCGGGCGGAGTTTTCCGCAGGGCTCAGTCCTCGACGGGGATGCCGGGGTTCGTGAGGCCCCTGCCTCCCTCGACGGTGTTGTCGGCGGCCACGGTGACGGGGCAGGAGGCGGCGTCGTAGTGGGTCACGTTGATCGCGTAGCGGCCGTCGCCGGTGGCGCCGCGCAGATCGGAGTGGTTGCCGCGGAAGACGGTGCCGCAGCCCCAGCCGTCCTCCTGCGAGTGGGTCTCGTAGCCATTGTTTGTGGTGTTCTTGCCGGTGTTGTTCTCGACGAGGACGTCGTTGCCCTTGATGTCGACCCAGGAGTCGTCGTAGTTGGCGCCGGTCAGGCCGCTGCCGTCGAAGGTGTTGCCGGTGATCCGGGCGCCGGACGTGCCTTCCTTGATGTCGATGTTCTCGCCGCCGATGCCGGGCCCGAGGGTGTTGTCCGCGATCAGGATGTTGTCGCTTCTGTCGCCGTCGTCGCCCGTGCCGCCGGCGCTGCCGACGTAGACGCCCTCGCCCATGCCGCGGCCGTCGTGCCCGGTGTCGCGGATGGTCGAGTCGCGGATCGAGCCGTCGGAGCTGGAGTTGCGCCAGTGCACGGCCTCCATGTCGAGGTCGTGGACCGTGACGCCGTCGATGTGCACACCGTCGGCGCCGTCCATGACGATGCCCTTCTGGCCGCCGGTGACGGTGAAGCCCCGCAGATTCCAGTGGCCGGCCCCGTCCAGGTGCAGCCCGTAGCCTCCGCTCGCCTTCAGGACGGCGTCGGCCGAGCCGGTGAGCGTGACCGGTTCGCTCTCGGTGCCGGCCCGGGTGGTGCGGAAGGTGCCGCTGTAGGTGCCGTCCGCCAGCTGGACGGTGTCGCCCGGGGAGGCCGAGGCGAGCGCTTCCTTGAGCTCCCTGCTGTCCGTGACCTCGATGGTGTCCCGGGGCACGGCCGTCGTGTCGGCGAGGGCCGCGGTGGCGCCGGGCCCGGTCGCCAGGAGTGCGGCGGCACCGAGAGTGAGCAGGCGGCGTCGTCGCGCGGCGGAGGGGTGGGGGGAGCCGGGCATGACGGTTCTCCTCATATGTGAACGATGGGCAGGAGCATGAACTGGTGCGGTGACCGGTGAAGCTAGAGTCGGCGCGTGGGGGCGTCAAGGCGGGCGGACCGGAAAACAGGAAGGTTTCCAGTCGGTCGGTGATCACGGGACGCGGCGGCAGCGGGAATGCCGTACCGGTAGCGGGCGTTGACGGTACGTAGGCCTTAAGGAGCGTGAATCAGTTGGATCCGCAGGGTTTGTACGCGTGGGACCAGAGCGGGCTGGACGCCGTCGACGCGATCGTCGGTGAGCCGGACAGCGCCGGCCTGGTGATGCTCTACCACTTCGAGGGCTTCATGGACGCCGGGGACACCGGCGAGCAGATCGTCGAGCGGCTCCTGGAGAGCCAGCCGTACGTCACGGTCGCCCGCTTCGATGTCGACCGGCTGATCGACTACCGTGCGCGACGCCCGATGATGACCTTCCGCCGCGACCGCTGGGTCTCCTACGAGACGCCCCGCCTGGAGCTGCGCCTGATGCGGGACGCCACGGACACCCCGTTCCTGCTGCTCGCGGGCCCCGAGCCGGACAACGAGTGGGAGGCGTTCTCCACGGCCGTCCGCGAGATCGTCGACCGGGTGCGGGCGCGGCTGTCCGTCACGTTCCACGGCATTCCGATGGGGGTGCCGCACACCCGCCCGGTCGGTCTGACCCCGCACGGCAACCGGACGGAGCTGGTGCCCGCGCAGCGTGCCGCGTTCGACGAGGCGCAGGTGCCCGGGAGCGCCGCCGCGCTGGTCGAGCTGCGGCTGGAGGAGACGGGGCACGACGTCCTCGGGGTCGTCGCGCATGTGCCGCACTACATCGCGCGCTCCACCTATCCGGACGCCGCGCTGGTCGTCGCCGAGGCGATCACCTCCGCGACCGGCCTGGTGCTGCCGGATGTCGCACACGCGCTGCGCAGCGAGGCGCTGCGCACCCAGAACGAGATCGAACGCCAGCTCGCCGAGGGGGACGAGGAACTCGTCTCCGTGGTGCGGGGCCTTGAGCAGCAGTACGACGCGGTGGCCGGGGCCGAGACCCGGGGCAATCTCGTCGCCGAGCCGGCCGAGCTGCCCTCGGCCGACGAACTGGGCGCCGTCTTCGAGCGGTTCCTCGCCGAGCGCGAGACGGACGGTGGCTTCGGCGACGGCCCGCAGGACGGCGGCCCGCAGCGTGGCTGAGGAGCCGTGCGCCCCGGTTGCCGGGCGCCGTGTCCGGCCCGCTGCGGTGCCGATAGCGTGACCGCATGGTCAAGGTGGGTCTGACAGGCGGGATCGGTGCGGGCAAGAGCGAGGTGTCGCGGCTGTTCGCCGGGTACGGCGCGGTCGTCGTGGATGCGGACCGCATCGCACGGGAGGTCGTGGAGCCGGGCACGCCCGGACTGGCCGCGGTCGTCGCCGAGTTCGGCGAGGAGGTGCTGACGGCGGACGGTGCGCTGGACCGTCCGAAGCTGGGCTCGCTCGTCTTCGGCGACGACGAGCGCCGTGCCGCGCTGAACGCGATCGTCCATCCGCTGGTCGGGGAGCGCTCGGCCGAGCTGGAGCGGGCGGCGGGCCCGGACGCCGTTGTGGTGCACGATGTGCCGCTGCTCGTGGAGAACGGCCTGGCGCCGCTGTACGACGAGGTCGTCGTCGTGGACGCCTCCTGTGCGACGCGGCTCGACCGGCTCGTGCGGCTGCGCGGTATGGACGAGCAGGAGGCCAGGGCGCGGATGGCCGCGCAGGCGAGCCGCGAGGAACGGCTGGCCGTGGCCGATGTCGTGATCGACAACGACGGTCCGCTGGCGCAGCTGGAGCCGCAGGTGCGCAGGGTGTGGGAGCGGCTGGCCGGCTGAACCTTCCCGGCACCGGCGCGCGGCCTCGGGCGCGCGCGGGGGCCGGGCTCCCGGGCGCACCGCCTCTCGGCCGCGGTGCGGGAATGCGGCGTCGGCGCACGGTGTTGAAGTCGACGCGACAACCCGAGGGGAGGGACTGTCCGTGACCAGCCCCGAAACGAATGTCATCCAGTTCCGTGCCGCCGAACAGCTGCTGGAGGCGCGGGATCCGCGCGGTGCCGTCACCCTGCTCGACGGCGTACTGGAAGCCCACCCCGACCACAGAGGGGCGCGGCTGCTGCGTGCCCGCGCCTACTTCCTTCAGGCCCGGCTGCGCTCCGCAGAGGAGGAGTTCCGCTGGGTGCTGGAGCGCGAGCCGGACAACGCCTATGTCCACTTCGCGCTCGGCCGGACGCTTCAGCGCTCCTCCCGGCACGAGGAGGCGCGGCCGCACTTCCGGCTCGCCGCCGCGCTCGATCCGCGTCCCGATTTCGTGGAGGCGGCCGGCTTCGACAGCTTCGAGCCTCCGCCGCCCGGCAGCACCGATCTGGGCAACTGACCGCAGACCGTCCGTCGTGGCGCGGCGCCGCTCTGGAGCGGCGCCCGCGCGCCAACTAGCCTGTCCTCCATGGATGTTGGCTCCGCGCTCGCTCTGGTGACGACTGCCGCCTCGGCCGCGGCCGGTGGGGCCGCCACGGCGGCCGGTGAATCGGCGTGGCGGTCGCTGATGGACTTCGTCCGGCGCGCACCCACGCGTGCCGGGGGCGGGCCGGAGGATCCCGCGACCGCCGGTCCCGCCCTCGACCCGGCCGTCGATCCGGGTGACGAGGCGCAGGTGCGGGTGCTGACCGGGCGGCTGGCCGAACGCGCCGACGCGGACGAGGAGTTCGCGGCCCGGCTGTGCCGCTGGGCCGAGCAGTACGGGCCGACGCTGCCCCTGGTGCACACCGAGCGCTCCGAGGTGCACAACACCGTCGCCGACGGGGCGCGGATCCAGGGCCATGTGATCCAGGCGCAGGACATCCACGGGAACATCAACCTGGGCTGAGCCCGCACGAAGCGGCCGGCGGCGCGTGTGTGCGCCCACCGGCCGCTCCGTCGCGAGCGCGCCCTCAGCGGGCCGGGCGGGCCCTCGTCCTCACAGGATGTCGAGCGGCTGCTTGCTCCGCGGCGGCGGGAACGCCCGGTCCAGCGCCGCGAGATCGTCCTCCGTCAGCCGCAGATCCGCCGCCGCGCGGTTGTCCTCGACGTGCTCCCGGGTGGACGCCTTGGGGATCGCGAGGACGTCCTCGTGCCGCAGCACCCAGGCCAGCGCCACCTGCGACGGGGTCACCCCGTGCGCGGCCGCGACCTCGTGCAGCGCGGAGTGGCCCAGCAGCCGGCCCTGCTCGATCGGTGAGTACGCCATGAGCGGCACGCCCTGCTCGCGGCAGTGCGGCAGCAGGTCGTACTCCGGGCCGCGGCGGGTGAGGTTGTAGAGCACCTGGTCCGTCTGCGGCAGCCCGGCCTCGGCGGGCAGCTCCCGCAGATCGTCGACGTCCAGATTGCTCACGCCCCAGAAGCGGATCAGACCCTCCGAGCGGAGCTTCTCGAACGCCTCCACCGTCTCCGCGAGCGGCACGTTGCCGCGCCAGTGCAGCAGATACAGATCGATACGGTCGGTGCCCAGGCGGCGCAGGCTGCGGCGGCACGCCTCGGCGGTGCCCCGGGCGTCCGCGTGCCAGGGCAGCACCTTGTCGACGAGGAACACCTCGTCGCGCCGGCCTGCCACGGCCTCGCCGACCAGCTCCTCGCTGCGTCCGTCGCCGTACATCTCGGCCGTGTCGATCAGCGTCATGCCCGCGTCGATGCCGGCCCGCAGCGCCGCCAGCTCCTCGGTGCGCCGCGCGGGATCGTCCCCCATGTGCCAGGTGCCCTGGCCGAGCGCGGGTACGGCCGTGCCCGAGGGCAGCGTCACCGTGGCGACACCGCCCGTGCCGGATGTGCCGGCCGTACCGGCTGTTTCTGCCCTGTCTGCCCTGTCAGCCCTGTCAGTCACGTGCTGCCGTTCCTTCCCGTACGTGTTCCGTCAGGCCCCGGGACGGCGGGGCGGTGCGTCGGCGAGCGTACGGCACGAAGACGCGGGCGGCGCGCGGTGCCGGGCCGGTGGCGGACGGCCGGGAGCGGGCGAGCGGTGGGCGGTGCCGGCGGGAGTGTCGGTGGCGGCTCCTAGACTCGGGCGGTCCATGGGCAGGTGGCCCGTGCGGTGGTCTGTTGCCGGTGAGGAAGTGGTGGCGCGTATGGGGCCCGGGGGTGGTGCGGGGTTCGCGGAGTGCGCCGCCGTCTTTCTGCCGGGGGAGCTGCCCCGGCAGGGGCGGATCGCGTTCTGGCGGCCGGGCGGCGGCCCGCTGCCGCAGGACGGGCCGGGCCGTGAGGAGACGCTGACGGTCGTCCGGCCGCACGGCAGTGGGGTGCGGCAGCGGACGGTGCCGGCCTTGACGCTCTCCGTCGGCGAGGCGCTGCCGCTGCTGACGCGGGCCAGGACCAACGAGGCGGCCCATCCGGCGGCGGCCTGCTGGGGCGCGGCGGCGCTGCACGGGCTGCGGCTGGTGGCGCGGGGGCGGCTGGTCCCGGCGCTCGGCGAGGGGGACACGGACATCTGGCGGGCCGGCCCGCTGGACGAGCAGGACGTGGAACATCTGCGGGCCGTCGCGGCGGCGATGCCGCCCGAGGGCCACGCGGTGCCGCAGACCGGTCCCGACGGCGCCGGCCACGAGCCGCTGCGGCTGCCGGAGCCCGAGAGCCTGGTGCGCGACTTCCTGGACGCCGTGGCCGATGTGCTGCCGCGCACACCCGCGGCCCCGGGCGTCGCCGGCCCGGCGTTCGCGTCCGCCGGGCCGCCGCTGCGGCTGCCGGAGCGGTATCCCCGCATCCGGGAATGGGCGGCGGAGGCGGCAGCGGGCACCCCGGCGGGGATCCGGGTGTCGCTGCGGCTGGATCTCTCACCCGATGTGGTGTTCGACCGGGGGCCGGGCGGCGCGGGTGTTCCGGGGGAGCGGCCCGGTGGCGCCGAGGATCCCGGAGAAGGCGCGGGCGGTCCTGACGGCGAGGAGCGGTATGTGGCGGCGGCCGTGGTGCAGGCGCACAGCGTGGAGGACGCCACCCTGGTCGCGGACGCCGGCCTGCTGTGGGCGGGCGAGGCCGAGTACCTGGGCCCGCGGGCGCGGGTCGACACGGTGCTCGCGCTCCGCCGCGCCGCGCGGGTGTGGCCCCCGCTGAGCCGGCTGCTGGAGCGTCCGGAACCCGATGTGCTGCCGCTGACGGAGGCGGAGCTGAACGAACTGCTCGGGCCCGCCGCCCGGGAGCTGGCCGCCGCCGACGTGGCGCTGCACTGGCCGCGCACGCTGGCCCGTTCCCTGAGCGCGACGGCCGTGGTCGGCCCGCGGCAGCAGACGCCCGGCTCCGCCGCCGACGGGTTCGGCTTCTTCAAGCAGCAGCACCTCACGGAGTTCCGCTGGCAGTTGGCGCTCGACGGTGATCCGCTGACCGAGGACGAGATGGACGAGCTCGCCGAGGCGCACCGTCCGCTGGTGCGGCTGCGGGACCAGTGGGTGGTCGTCGACCCCGAGCTGGTGCGCAAGGCACGCAAGCGGCACCTCGGGCTGCTGTCGCCCGGGGACGCGCTGGCCGCCGCGCTCGGCGGTGCGGTCGAGGTGGACGGCGAGGACGTGGAGGCGGTACCGGTCGGCGCGCTCGCGGCGCTGCGGGACCGGGTGCGCGGGGCCGCGGCGCGCGGGGGCGTGGCGGACGATGCGCCGGGCGCGGGTTCGCACGCCGCCGCGGCGCCCGGCGCCTCACCGGCCGGTCTGCGGGCCCGGCTGCGCGGCTACCAACTCCAGGGCCTGGACTGGCTGGACGAGATGACCTCGCTCGGCCTCGGCGGCTGCCTGGCCGACGACATGGGCCTCGGCAAGACGGTCACGCTCATCGCCCTGCATCTGCGCCGGGCCGAGCGGGCCGCCGCCGCAGGCGGGACACGGGACGCGCCCGGGCCCCGTCCGACGGCCCCGACGTTGATCGTGTGCCCGGCCTCCCTGCTCGGCAACTGGCAGCGGGAGCTTGCCCGGTTCGCCCCCGGTGTCCCGGTACGGCGCTTCCACGGGCCGGGCCGCAGCCTGGCCGGGCTCCCCGGTCGGGGCGCGGGCCAGGACGGGCCGGGGTCCGGCGGCGGGCCGGAAGTGGCCGGTCCGGCCGGGGAGTTGCGCGGTCCCCTCGGGGCGGGGAATTCCGGTGGGCCGAGGCCACCCGGACCGGAGGAGCAGGCCGGGCGGCCCGGACAGCCCGGGTACGCCCGGCAGGACGAGCAGGACGAGCAGGACGGGCAGGACGGGCAGGACGAGCAGGACGGGCAGGACGCGCAGGGCCGGCAGGCCGGTCGGGCCGGACAGGTCGAGCAGCCGGGGCGGTGCGGAGGTGTCGGGGTGTCCGGGCAGGTCGTCGAGGTCGAGGCGTCCGGGAGCGCCGGGGCGTCCGGGCCGGTCGTGACCGTCGGGACAGCCGGGAGTGTCCGGGCGCCACAGGGCAGCGAAGGCGTCGAGGTGTCCGGGGGTGCCGGAGCCTGCGGGCAGCCCGTGGGTGTCGAGGTGTCCCGGAGCGCTCGGGTGCCCGCGAGCGGCGGAGTGTCCGGGCGGGAGGTGATCGCCGAGGCGGCCGGGGGCGTCGGAAGGTCCGGGGAGGGCGGGGACGGCGGGGTCGTGTTGACCACGTATGGGACGTTGCGGAGCAGCGCGGCGGAGCTGGCCGAGGTGGAGTGGGGGCTCGTCGTCGCCGATGAGGCACAGCATGTGAAGAACTCGCGTTCGGCGACGGCGCGGGCGCTGCGCACCGTGCCGGCCGAGGCCCGGGTGGCGCTCACCGGCACCCCGCTGGAGAACAATCTGTCCGAGCTGTGGGCGCTGCTGGACTGGACGACGCCCGGGCTGCTCGGCCCGTTGAAGACGTTCCGCGCCCGGCACGCCCGCGCCGTGGAGGGCGGGGAGGACCCGGAGGCGACGGAGCGGCTGGCGCGGCTGGTGCGCCCGTTCCTGCTGCGCCGCAGGAAGTCGGACCCCGGCATCGTGCCGGAGCTTCCGCCCAAGACGGAGACCGAGCACCCGGTCGCCCTGTCGAGGGAGCAGGCGTCGCTGTACGAGGCGGTCGTGCGGGAGACGCTTGCGCAGATCGAGCAGGCCGCGGGTATCGAGCGGCGCGGCCTGGTGATGAAGCTGCTGACCTCGCTCAAGCAGATCTGCAACCATCCCGCGCAGTATCTGCGCGAGGGCCCGGAGGCGGGCGCGGCGCGGGCCGGCCGCTCGGGCAAGCTCGCGGTCCTCGACGAACTGCTGGGCGCGATCCTGGCGGAGGGCTCGTCGGTGCTGGTCTTCACCCAGTACGTCGCGATAACCCGGATGTTGTCCGCGCATCTGGCCGCGCGCGGTGTGGACTGCCGGCTCCTGCACGGGGGGACGCCGGTGGCGCGGCGGGAGGAGATGGTCGAGGAGTTCCAGGCCGGGAGCGTTCCGGTCTTCCTGCTGTCGTTGAAGGCGGCCGGTACGGGGCTGAACCTCACGCGGGCGGCGCATGTCGTCCACTACGACCGCTGGTGGAATCCGGCCGTCGAGGAACAGGCGACGGACCGCGCCTACCGCATCGGCCAGATCCACCCCGTGCAGGTGCACCGGCTGCTGACCGAGGGGACGGTGGAGGATCGGATCGCCGGGCTCCTCGCGGCGAAGCGGGAGTTGGCGGACGCCGTGCTCGGCGGTGGTGAGGCCGCGCTGACCGAACTGACGGACGCCGAGCTGGCCGATCTCGTCGCGCTGCGGAGGCAGCCGTGAGTCCCCGTCGGGCGCGTCCCCGTCCGGAGGCGGCGGACCGGCGCCTGAACTCCGGTGCGGGCGGCGCCCGGGCACGGCGCGCGGCGGGGCAGGTGCGCCGCCCGCCGGTGCCGGGCGCCACCTATGGGCTCGACGGCGGCGAGGCACCGCCCGGGCCGGAGGGGCGGCGGCCCGCGGCACCGGTGGACCCGGCGGGACCGGCTGGTCCGGTGGACCCGTCGGCAGGCTCGGCGGGCCGGGCGGATCCGGCCGCACCGGTGGGTCCGGCCGGCCGTGGCGATCCGGCGGAACCGGTCGGTCCGGCGGAGGGGGCAGGGGCAGCCGAACCGGGGACGGCGGGTGCGGAGGACGCTCGGTGGGGGAGTGACGGCTGGGGAGCGGCGTGGCTGCGGGCGCTGGAGTCGTCCGGGGATCCGGCGCGGCTGGAGCGCGGCCGGGCGTACGCCCGCGGCGGATCCGTGGCGGCGGTACGCGTGGTGCCCGGCCGGATCACCGCATATGTGCACGGCAGCCGCCCACGGCCCTACCGTGCCGAACTCCGGCTGCCCGTCCTGTCCGACGAGGCGTGGGAGGGCTTCCTGGACGCCGTCTGCGACCGGCCGGACCTGGTGGCGGCGCTGCTGGACGGCGGCATACCGCGGGCCGTCGCCGACCGCGCGGCGCGGGCCGGTGCACCGCTGCCGCCCGAGCCGGGGGAGCTGCGTCCCGCCTGCACCTGCCCCGACCGCGGACGGATGTGCAAGCACACGGCGGCGCTCGGCTACGCGGTGGCCGGGCTGCTCGACGTCGAACCGTTCGCGCTGCTGCTGGCCAGGGGCCGGGACGAGGAGAGTCTGCGGGACGAACTGGCCCGGCGCAGCGCCCGTCCGCGCCGCCCGGCAGCGCCGGTCGCCGCACCACCCCGGCGCGCGGCGGCGCTACCCGCGCGGGGCGTGTACACGGCGCGCGAGCGGCCGCCGCTGCCCGAGCCCCTGCCGATACCCGAACTGCCGGGCGAGCCGGGCCCGTTCCCGGAGGTGGCGGGCGGGCCCGAGCCCGATGCCCTCGCGTTCCTCGCCGTCGGCGCCGCGGCCCGTGCGCACGAGGCGCTGCGCTTCGCGGTACATCCCGGCTCCACGGGTCCGGCCGGGGGCCGGGCCCGCGCGGAGGCGGCCCCGGCCGTGGATCCGCTGCCCGAGCTGTCGCTGTGGCACGACACCGTCCGCCTCGCCGCGACCCACCCCGATCTGGCCGGACGGCGGTCGCTGTCCCCGCTCTTCGCCGAGCTGGCCCGGGCGGCGGGGCGGACGGCGCCGGAACTGGCCCGGGCCGCCGCGGCGTGGCGGCAGGGCGGCCCGGCCGGGCTGGAGGTGCTGGAGACGGTGTGGGACCCGCCCGCCGGGGACTTCGACCGGGGCCGCAGCGCCCTCGTCGGCCAGGGGCTGACGCCGGTGGGCATCCACCGCAACCACCTCACGCACCGGGCGGGCGGCCATCAGCTGCGCTACGGCCGCGACGGCCGCTGGTATCCCTACCGCGCCGATCCGCTGCCCGCGGGGGCGGAAGCCGAGGAGGGCCCCGCGCCGGGTGACTGGTGGCCCGAAGGCCCGGCCGCTTCCGATCCGTTGACGGCACTGGCGGCGCTCACCGCCCGGACGGCGGCGACGGGGCGGCAGTGACCAGCGGAGCCGTGACCGCCCGGCGGTGGCAGCGAGGCAGTGATGACTGCTCGGCGGTGACAGCGCGGTGGCGGGAGCCCTCTGTGCACGGGCAGCGGTGACGGCAGCGACGGCACGGGGTGGCACCGTCGGCAGGGACCACAGGGACCACAGGGACCACAGGGACCACAGGGGCCACAGGGACCTCAGAGACCGTAGGGACGGCAGGGACGGGTTCGGGGGCGCGGTCCGGGTGAGCGGTGCACGCCCGGCGCGCGCGTGGGGGAGCGGTCCCCGGCGGGCGCGGCCGGGGCCACGGCTGATGGAATACCGGTATGGAGCGTACGGAGTCCGGCGAACACGCGGATCTGCTGGAGCGGATGGAGCGGAATCTGGCCGAACACGCCTGTCATCTGCAACGTCACCGGGCCGCCGCCGGGCTCGGCGGTCGGGTGGACGAGAGCGGCGAACTCCTCGTCACCGACAGCGGGTTGGCGGACGACACCTTCAACGTCGTCGCCGCGGCCCGGTTCGCCCCGGAGACAGCGGCGTTGCACATCGCTCGGACCGTGTCGTCGCTGGAGGCGACCGGGCGTCCCTTCTCCTGGTGGGTCGGGCCCTCCTCGACGCCGCCGGACCTGGCCGAGCGGCTGCGCCGGGCCGGGCCGGAGGCGTCCGAGAGCGAGACGGCGATGTGGCGGGACCTGGACGAGGCTCCCGAACCGCCGCACGCGGGCCCGGTCGTCCGCCCCGTCTCCGACGCCGCCGGGCTCGCCGACTTCGCCGCCGTCCTCGCCGCCAACTGGGATCCGCCGGCCGCGACCGTGCGCCGCTTCTTCGCCGAGGCGGAGCCCTGGGCGCTCGATCCGTCCTGCCCCGCCCGGTACCTGGTGGGGTACGAGCCGGAGGGTACGGGGCGTGCCGTCTGCGCGGCCGAGGTGTTCCTGCACGCCGGGGTGGCGGGGCTGTACAACATCTGCACGCTGGAGGCCCACCGGGGGCGCGGGTACGGCGGTGCGATCAGCCGGGCGGCGGTGCGGCTCGCCTGGGACGCGGGATACCGGACGGTGGTGCTCCAGGCGTCCGGGCAGGGCGAACCGGTCTACCGGAAGCTCGGGTTCCAGGAGTGCGGGACCTTCACGGAGTTCGCGCTCGGCGGGTGACCGCACCGCGTCCGGGCGTGGGCGGGGTGCCGAGGGTGCGGTGCGGTGCCGCGGGCCGGTGTGGTGCCGAGACCCCGGCCCGGCGCCGGGAGTTGGAGGGCTCGGGGCTCGGGGCTCGGGGCTCGGGGCTCCGGCCGGGGGCTCGGTGTCCGGGCGTCGGGCGCCGGGGTCTCGGCCGGGGCGTAAGTGCCGGGGCTCAGGCCGGATCGTCCTTGTGCCGGGCCGCGCGCAGCGGGCGGTGGGTCATGCCCAGGCTCGTGTAGACGGCGCGGGCCGGCACGTTGTCGGTGTCCACCATCAGGGCGGCGCGCCCGTACCGGCCGACGAGCGCGTCGAGCACGAACGCGCACACCGCGCGCGCCAGTCCGCGCCCGCGCGCCACGGGGTCGGTGACGACCCCGGCCAGAAAGCCGCAGCCGGCCGCCGACCACGCGTCCGCCGCCACCGCGAGGGGCGCCGCTTCGCCGCCGGCGCCGTGCCCGGCCGGGACTCCGGCCCACCGGTGGACGCCGTCGCGGCCCGGCTGCGCATACGAGTCGGGGAAGTGGTCGTCGAACAGCCGGGTGGCGCGCTTCGCGGCCTCCGCGTCGAGCCAGCGTGCGCCCCCGTCGGCGGCCGGTCCCGGAGGCGGCGGTGCCGTGGTGTCCATCCAGTGGAAGACGTGCAGCGGCTCCAGGCCGGGTACGTCCGTGAGCACCGGGTCGGCGAGCCGGGCATCGGCGACGAGCCGGTATCCGGGGCCGGTCTCCGCCAGGACGCGGGGCAGCAGCCGGGCCGCGTCCGCCCGGTGGCCGGTCAGCGCCAGGCGGTCGCGCGCCGACAGGTGCGGGGAGGCGACCGCGACGGCCGTGCCCTCCCGCCAGGCCCGGACGCCCGTACCGAGACAGTCGTGCGCCTCGCGGCCCTGCGCGGCCCAGACGGCCAGGGCGTCGTCGCCGGAGGCCCGCACGACGTCACTGAGATTCCGTAGCTCTTCCATGGCCTCTGTCCGTATCAGGCCGCCGCCGGAGCCGGCACCCCGGGGCGGCCGGTTCCTTCCGCCCCGCTCACGGCGTCCGCGGCCTCCGCTGTGCCCTGGCGCGTCCGGGGCTCCCGCCTGCTCTTCCGGCAACGGCCGGAATCACTCGAAGAGTTGACGGTTGTCAGATGCTGCGGAAGAGACCGGCGGCGGCGTGGACGTCGGTGAGGTCCTCGACGGAGCGGAGGTCGTCGCACAAAGCCTCCAGGACCGAGCCGGAACCGGCGGCGTCCGGAGCGCCGACGGCCAGGCCGAAGAGGCGGAAGCCCAGCCGCCGCCTCGCGTCGTCCCAGTCGCGCCGCCACTCCGCGGTGACGGCGCACTCGTCGTCAGTGAGGAGGACGATGTCGCCGCGTGCCCGGGCCGTCTCGTCGAACTCGTCCGCCAGCAGACCGGCCGCCGCCGTCAGTGGCGCCTGGTAGCTGGTGCCGCCGCCGAGGAAACTCTCCGCGAAGTCCAGGACCTCGGCGGGGTCGGCGGGCCGGTCCGCCGGGAAGCGGAAGACGCGCAGCTTGTCGGCGGCGGAGAACAGGATGCCGACGAAGTCCCGCCGCTCGTGCCGGGCCTGGTCCAGCAGTGCCAGGGCGCACGCCTTGGCCCATGCCTCCCGGGTGACACCGCCGGGCCCCGCCTCGTACATGGAGTGCGAGGTGTCCACGCAGGCGATGACGGCGCCCCGGCCCGAGGACTGCTCGGTCCGGCTGTCGTAGAGCATCAGTTCCCCGGCCGCGTAGCGCACGGCGAACACCGCGCGCAGCTCCGGGAGGCCGAGATGCGCCAGTTCGGAGGGGATGACGCGGGAGAGGTCGTCGCCGAGCGTGACACCGACCAGTTCCCCGGTGGCGCTCTCCAGCTTGCGGGCCCGCTCGGCGTCGGCCATCTCCCGGAAGCGGCCGATCAGTTCGGCCCACCGGGCGAGGCGGCCGGTGCGCAGCCGCTCGGCGAGCCGGGCACGCCGGTCGAACGGCATCCGCTCCAGCTCGCCCGGAGTGACTCCCCAGGCCCGCATCAGCGTGGCCTCGCCCCGGACGGCCTCGGCGGCCCGGGCCACCGCGGTCCGTGCGGCGGCCCGGGCGCCCGGTACCGCCTCCGCTGCGGTCCGTGCCGCGCCCCCGGCGGCCTGTGACGCCGGAGCCGCGGACGCCGGAGCCTGGGACGTCTGGGGCCGCGGCGTCGCGGTGGGCGGCGGCGCTCCCGCCGTTCCTCCGGCCGCCGGGGCTTCGGCGAGTTCGGACGCCCCGGCCGCCCCCGTCGTCCGCGCGGCGTCGTCCCCGGGGTCCCGTGAGCGGTCCAGCAGTTCCCGCAGGGCCGGGGCCTGGGCGAGCACGGCCAGCGCGGCGGCGTACGGATCGCCGGCCGTCTCGCGGCGCAGCCCGGTGAACTCCGGTGTCTCCACGAGGGCGTTGACGATGTGGTGGTTGACCAGCCGGGAGGGGGCCATGTCGGCGGGCTCGCGCACCCGGGGGCCGGTGAGCTGGTAGGCGGCCAGGAAGGTGTCGGCGAGGAGGTCGGCGGCGTGGGCGTGGTGCGTGAGCAACTCCTCGGCGAGTTCGCGTAGTCCGGCCGACTGTGCGTAGGTGTCGCGCCAGGCCATCCGGTCGAACACGTCCGCGACGACGGCGGCCGTGTGCTGCCGGCCAACCATGCTCCGCCCCTTCCCGCTGGAAGCCTTCAGTTTCTTGCAGCTTCCTTCAGCTTCCTTCGGCTTACTTCGGTTTCCTTCAGCTTTCCTTCGACTTTCTTTCGGCTTTCCTTCGGCATTCTTCCGGCGTCGGACTGCTCCGGTGCCGGAGCCCTGCGGTGCCCCGCCACGCTCAGAGCTGGGGCCCCACCGCGCTCGCGTCCACGCCGAGCGCCTCGGTGAGCACACGGGCGCGGACGGCGCGCTGTCGGCCGGTGACCCGGTCGATGGCGGCGGTCGAGCGGCCGGCGCCCGCGGCCTCCGCACGCAGTTCCGCCAGCCGCCTGCCCGCGGTGGCGAGCCTGTGGTGCGCCTTCTTGATGACCCACTCGCTGAGCGCCTCGCGGGACTGTCCGGCCATGGCGTCGAGCTGGGTGTCCAACTCCTCGATGGTGTCGGCCAGATCGAGCGCCTCCCTGGCGTCCGGGTTGACCAGCTGGAGCACCTCGCGCTCGACGGTGGGGCGTTCGGCGGGGGAGTTCCACAGCACATGGGTCAGTACCGACAGATCGCTCTCGGCGACCGCCGGGCGGCCGTCGAGGTACGCGGACGCCTGGAGCAGGGTGACCGCCTGCCGCCAGCGGCGGTCGGAGGCGACGAGTTCCCTGCGGCGCAGGGCGGCCCGCAGCGTGCACACCGCGTCCACGATCGCGTCCGGAACCGCCACGGACGGGACGCCCTCGGCCACGGCGTGCTGGAGGGCGGCCAGTTCGACCGTGGTCCGCTCGGGTGCCGTGGGGCGGACGGCGGCGGAGCGGACCAGCGCGGCGAAGTTCGCCGGGTCCTCCAGGTAGCCGACCTCGATCCGTACCAGCAGCCGGTCGTAGATCGCGGCCGCGTCCTCCCGGTCGGGCAGTTCGTTGCTCGCCGTGATGGCCCCGATCAGGGGGCAGCGGATCGGGGCGCCGCCGTTCTCGGGGTGGTAGATCCGCTCGTTGAGGTAGCCCAGCGTCTCGTTGAGCGCCGCCGTCGAACACTTGAATATCTCGTCGATGAAGGCGACATGGGCACGTGTGGCGCGGCCGTCGTACACCTGGCGGTACTCGCCCCGGGCCAGCGCGGCCACGTCGATCGGTCCGAACATCCGGGTGGGCGCGGTGAACTTCGACAGGAGGATCTCCCAGTAGGCGGCCCCCTCGATCCGGCCCGTCAGCTCCCTGGCCATCTCGGACTTCGCCGTTCCGGGCGGGCCGAGCACCAGCGAGTGCTGCCCGGCCAGCAGCGTCACCACCAGCGTCCGTACCGCGTCGGCACGTTCGTAGAAGCGCTCCGCCAGCGCGTCACCGATCGCCCGCAGCCTCGCGGCCGTGTCCTGCGCGGACTGCTGAGCCCGCTGAGCCCGCGGGCTCTGCCGGTCCTGCGCGGCCTGCGGACCCCGTCCGGTCTGCGGACCCTGCGAACCCTGTGCGTTCATGTGCACCCTTCGACTCCGTGCCTGCGCGGCCCTGCCGGGGTGACGGGGCAGCCGCGGTACCTCGGCCCTGCGGCCGGGGTACAAGATACGGCCCTGTACGCAAAGGGCGGGCGCCGGTCGGCCACGGGACGGCCCGGAACGGAAGCGGAATCCGTGCCGGGGTGCCGAGAAGACGGCCAGGGGCTTTCCGTGCTCCGGCGCTGCTCCGGCGCCGCCTCCGTTGACCAGGTGCTGACCTCGCCGTTGAGCTTCCGTGACCAACAGCGGCACCGCTCTTCACCTGGCGTAGCGGACTCCCGGGCCCGGCGCTGCGCCCGGGTGTTCGGGCCGAGTAGCCTGCGCCGGACGCACAGGCAGCGCCGGCGGGGGCCGGCGGTACGAGCGAGGAGTGGTCCGATGGCTCTGCGGAAGCCGACGATGAAGAAACAGGTGGCCGAAGCCATCGCGGGGCAGATGCCCGGTGACCGGCCGCTGGTGACCGTCGCGGCCGTGGCCGGGCCGACGCCGTGGCTCAGCGTGGGGCTCCTGGCCCTGATAGGCCAGCTCCTGACCAAGTACTACTTCATCACGGTCACCGAGCAGGGGCTGCTGCTCCACCGGATGGCCAGGTTCTCGCAGCGTCCCAAGGAGATCGTGCACGCGATCCCCCGCGACCAGGCGGCCGCCCTCTTCGGGGAGATCCAGCTCAACCCGCTGTGGAGCGTCTTCCACATGATGCTGCCGGGCGGCGCCAAGCCGGTCCGGATCAACATCCACCGGATGTGGCGCAACGAATTGCAGGAGATGATCCAGCTCCTGCGGGGCGGCTTCCCCGGTCCGGTGCCCGGCGCACCCTCGCAGATGCCGTACCCCGCCCCGCAGGGGTATGTGCCGCCCACTGCCCCGGCGCCCGCACCCGGCTACGCGCCCCCGCCGCAGGGCTACGCACCCCAGCAGGGCTACGCACCCCCGCAGGGCTACGGCCCGCCGCAGGGCGCCGTTCCGCCCCAGCCCGGCCAGCCCGGCCAGCCCGGCCAGCCCGGCCAGCCCGGCCAGCCCGGACAGGCACAGCCCCCGCAGCCCCCGCAGTACGGCGGGCACTACGGCGCGCCCGCACCGCAGCACCCGCCGCAGCCCCCGCAGGGCAACCCCTACGCCTGACGCCGCACGGGCCCGCACGGTCCCGGGCGCACCGCAGCGCTCCGGCCCGGACAGCCCGCGGCGTGCCGTGGCGCCGGGCGGCGCGCCCGTGCCGCGAATCCGGCCGGGGAGAGCGGCTCGTGCCTCACTCCCCTTCGGGCAGATGGCTGCGGGGCACGACGACGCGGATCCGGGACTGGCCGTGCGGCAGCGCGTCCCAGTCGTCCATGGTGCGGGCGAGGAGCCCCTGTGCCCCGGCGAATCCGATGAGGGTCCCGGCGCGGTAGCGGAAGTGCTCACGGAGCGCGTCGTACGCGTCCGCCTGTCCGGCGCGGCGCCGGCGTCCCGTCGACTCCCGCTCCTCCGCCCGGTGGTAGGTGAAGTCGAAGAAGCCACCGGGCTTGAGGACGCGTCGCACATGGGCCAGGCATTCCACGATCAGCTGGGGCGGTGCGTGGGTGAAGACGTCGTGCGCGTGGGCGACGTCGAAGTGGCCGGCGGGCAGCTGCGCGAAGCGCAGATCGTCCACGAGCGACAGGTAGGGCACCTTGTCCTGGAGGCCGCGGACGGCCAGCATCCGCTGGGCCGCGTACAGGGCCTCGGGTGCGATGTCGACCCCGTGGTAGTGGCCCGGGGCGAGATAGTCGACGAATCGCCATCCCGCGCTGAGGCTGCCGCAGCCGATCTCCAGCAGATGGTGCACGGGCAGCAGACCGTGCGAACGCAGATAGCTGAACTGCAACTCGCCGAGGGCGTCCTGGCGTTCGCGTACCGTCGCGCTCGCCGCGGTGCCCGCCGTCCGGCGTGCGTCCGCCCGGACGACGGCGCGCCGGAAGGCGAGATGGTCGCCGTGCGCGGACCGCAGCAGCCACCGGTTGCGCAGCAGCCGCCCCGCGAAGGCCAGCGCGCGTACCGGCCGGCGTATGCCGCGGCGTAACAGCGCCCGGAGGGCTCGGCGGCGCGGCACACCACGGGGAGGGGTGTCGTGAGGCATGGCGGTGCCCCGCTTTCAGTCGTCGCGCGCCCCGGTGCGTGCGCCCCGCGGACGCGCGTCCTTGCGTCGTGTCGTCCGCCGCCCTCGTCCCCCGGTCCGTGACGGGGCGGTCCCCGTCTTCTTCCCGCCCCGGGCGCTCCCTTCCCCTCGGTGTTCCCCTCGGCACGACAGTGCGTGAGGGAAGGGAAGACAGGGACGCCCGGACACGGGGGCGTACCGGTGAGAAGCTGGAGCCGGCGCTCAGCGCCCGTCCGCGCCTGGGTGCGCCGGGCGGGACCGTCCACGACAGCACGCCGGATCACCGGCGGGGAGGCGGGAGATGACAGCCACGGACGACAGCCGGAAGAAGGCGGGCGAGCCCCAGTGCGCCGCGATGCCGGAGGACTGGCAGCGCGCGCTCGCCGTGGTCGCGCACCCGGACGATCTGGAGTACGGCGTCGCGGCAGCCGTCGCCGAGTGGACGGCCCGGGGCAAGGAGGTCGTCTATCTCCTGGCGACCCGGGGCGAGGCCGGCATCGACACCATGGACCCGGCCGAGGCGGCCCGGGTGCGGGAGGCGGAGGAGCGGGCGAGCGCCGCCGTCGTCGGCGTCACCCAGGTGGAGTTCCTCGACCACCGGGACGGCGTCATCGAGGAGGGCGTCGCCCTGCGCCGCGACATCGCGGGGGCCGTACGCAGACACCGGCCCGACCTCGTCGTCACGATCAACCACCGCGAGACCTGGGGGAGCGCCCCGGGCAGCCCGTGGAACACCCCCGACCACCGGGCGGTGGGACGCGCGACGCTGGACGCGGTCGGCGACGCCGGAAACCGCTGGATCTTCACCGAACAGCTGCGCGCCGAGGGCCTGGAGCCGTGGGACGGCGTCCGCTGGGTGGCCGTCGCCGCCTCCCCGGCCGTGACGCACGCGGTGCCGGTAGGCCCGGAAGCCGCCGCCCAGGGCCTGGCCTCGCTGCGGGAACACCGGGCGTACATCACGGCACTCACCGGTGAGGACCCGGAAGCCTACGTCCGCTCGATCGTGGAGGGCGGCCTGGACATGTACGCGCCCCGTTTCGCCGGGCGCCGCTGTGTCGCCTTCGAGCTGCATCCCTGCTGACGGCCGGGTGCCCGCCCCGGGCGTGCCGCGCCGTCACCCGGGGCGGCCGGGCCGGGCGGCGGCGGGGCGGGCCAGGGCGAGCATGACGGCGTCGTCGTCGAGGCGACCGCCCGCGTGGTGCAGCAGATCGCGCCGGAAGTGGTCCAGGAAGGCGTCCGGGTCGGTGCCGGTCCATCCGGTCAGGCGCTCGGTGAGCGGGTAGAAGACGCCGGCGGAGTCGCGGGCCTCCGTGACGCCGTCCGTGTACAGCAGCAGGAGGTCGCCCGGCGCGAGGCGGAAGCTGTCGACGCGGTAGTCCGGCTGCGCCAGCTCGCCCAGGCCCAGCGGGGGCGCGGGGCGGGGGGCGTGCACGGTCCTCGGGCGGCCGTCCCGCAGCACGACCGGCGGCGGGTGCCCGCAGACGATCATCTCGACCCGGTCGTCGCCGTCGGGGATGTCCAGGACGGCCGCGGTGATGAACGCCTCGCCCGGCTCGGACAGGTCCCGGCGCACGCTCTCGTCGAGGAAGGCCACCAGCTCGTCGAGGACCGTCCGGCGGCGGGCCGCTGCGCGGAACGCGCCCAGCAGCAGGGCGGCGTCACCGACGGCGGTCATGCCCTTGCCCCGGACGTCGCCGACGATCAGCCGGGTGCCCGAGCCGGTGCGGACCGCCCCGTACAGGTCCCCGCCGATCCGGGCCTCCGCCTCGGCGGCGAGATAGAGCGAGGCGACACGCAGCGGCCCGAGCCGTGGGGGCAGCGGCGGCAGGAGCCCGCGCTGGGCGGTCTCGGAGACGTACCGCACCTGCGTCAGTTCCCGGGCGCGGCGCTCCCGCAGGGCGCAGAAGAGCACCAGGCTCAGTCCGACCACGATCAGGGCGGTGAGCTGCGTCTGGTGGTTGGACGAGAGCAGCTCGTCCGGATCGCGCAGCCAGGCGATGGCCCCCTGCCCGAGCACCGCGAGCGCGGCGACCAGCCCCACCGTGCGGGGACCGGCCCACGAGGCGGTGATCGCCGGAGCCGCGACCAGCAGCGGACCCAGGTGCAGATCGGGCGGCACGAGGACGTCGACCACGGTCACCGCGACGATCCACGCGACCGGGACGCTCACCCACGCACGGCCCGCCCGTACCGGCCGACGGGATCCGGTGGGGCGCGGTGACATACCTCTTCTCTACACCGGCACCGCCCGGCCCGCACCGGCACGGCCGGCAGAGCGACCGCGCACCGGCCGGGCCCCGCCGGGGCGCGCCTCACCCCCTCCGGGCGAGGGTGAGCACCGTCAGACCGGCGACGAGCACCAGTACAGCGGCGGCGCCGACGTTGAGCCAGCCGTAGCCGGCCTGCGCGACGACGATCCCCGCCAGCGCGCCGCCGACGCCCGCACAGGCGTTCATCAGCAGATCGGAGAGCCCCTGGACGGCGGCCCGCGCGGGCTGCGGCACCGAGTCGGTCAGCAGCGCGGACCCGGCGACCAGCCCGGCCGACCAGCCGAGCCCCAGCAGGAAGAGACCGGCGGCGGACCGCAGATGGGCGCCGTCGGCGGTACCGGCCAGCGCCGTCGCACAGGCGAACAGCGCGACGGCGACGAGCAGCACACTGAACCGTCCGATCCGGTCCGCCAGCCACCCCATGACCGGGGAGAAGGCGTACATCCCGGTGACATGGCCGCTGATGACGAGCCCGATGAGCTGCACACCGGCGCCGTGCGCGCCCAGGTCGACCGGGGTCATCACCATCACGGAGACCATCACGGTGTGCGAGCCGGCGATCGCGACCAGCGCGGTCCGGGCGGAGCGCGAGCCGGCGACGGCCGCGAGCCCGGCACGCAGCGAGCGCCCCTCGCCCGCGGCGTCCGCCCTCCGGGCGTCCGGCGCCTCCGGTTCCCGGGCGGCCAGCTCCCGCGCGACCAGCAGCGGATCGGGCCGCAGCAGCAGGTGGACGAGGAGCCCGGCGAGGACGAACACCACCGTTCCCCAGACGAAGGCACCGGCGGCCTGCGGAATGCCCAGCCCGGCGACGCTCCGCCCGGCCGGCGCCGCGATGTTGGGCCCCAGGACGGCCCCGATGGTGGTGGCCCAGACGACGGTGGAGATCGACCGCGCCCGGCGGGCCGGTGCGGCGAGGTCGGCCGCCGCGAAGCGGGCCTGGAGATTGGCGGAGCTGCCCGCTCCGAAGGCCGCCATCCCGGCGAGCAGCAGCGGGAAGTTCGCGACGGTCGCCGCCGCGACGACGACCAGTCCGCCGGCCGCGGCGACCGAGTAGGCGACGGTCAGCCCGACCCGCCGGCCCCGGCGGGCCATGAGCGCGGCGAACGGCAGCGACAGCAGGGCGGTACCGATGACGGAGGAGGTGGAGGCCAGCCCCGCGACCGCCTCGGAGCCGCCGATCTCCTCGGCCAGCACCGCTGCCAGGGTCACCGCGGTGGCCACGCCGAGGCCGCCGAGTATCTGGCTGACGACCAGCACCGTCTGCACCCGGCGGCGCAGGGCGTCCAGCCCCGGCCCGGTCCAGGGGGCGGCGGCCCGGCCGGTGCCGGGTATGCCGGCGGGGGCTGTGATGCACCTGTCAGCAGCGTCGGACTGTTCATGCATGTCGGTCACGCGCGCAGTCTGACAGGTGCATCACAGCCGCACCACGGTGTTCCGGGAGGCCCGGAGGCCCGGAGGCCCGGGGGCCTGGAGCCCCGGAGGCCCGGGGGCCCGGGGGCCCGGAGGCCCGGCGGCCCGGAGGTCTTCAGCCGAGGGCGGGCCCGTTGGCTCAGAACAGGGGTTCGGGCAGGATCCCCTCCAGCGTCAGCAGCGCCTGCTTGGTGCCGCGGCCGCCCCCGAACCCGCCCAGCGCGCCCGAGCTCTCCAGTACCCGGTGGCAGGGCACGACGACGGGCAGCGGATTGGCGCCCATGGCGACCCCGACGGCCCGGGCGGCACCCGGCTCGCCCACCCGGACGGCCAGATCCTGGTACCCGACGGTGTGGCCGTACGGCACGCCGGCCGCCAGCTCGCGCAGCACCCGCTCGTGGAAACCGCCGGTCAGCGACCAGTCCAGCGGCACCGAGAACGGCTCACGGGCCCCGTCGAAGTAGCGCTCCAGCTCGGCGACGGCCGTACGCAGGTGCCCGGCTCCGTCGCCCTCGGCGGCCGGCGGCTCCCACGGCAGGGGCGGGGCGCCGAGCACGGCCGCGGCACGCGCGAGGGCCCGGCCCACGGTGCGGCCTTCGGCGTGGAAGACCACATGGGCCAGGCCCTCTCGGGTGGCGACCAGCAGCAGCGGGCCGATCGGCGCCGCGTGCACCGTCCAGACGGCGGCGCGGGCCGGGGGCTCCGCTGCCGCGGCTTCGACAGCTTCGGCGGCTTCGACGGCTTCGACGGCTTCGGCTACGGGGCCCACCGGGGTGTCGGTCATACAGCGCACCCTAGAGCGGCGCACCGACAGCCCCGCCGGCCGCTGCCGCGCGGGTCAGTCGTCCGTGCCGGCGGCCCGGAGGGCGCCGGTGACCACGTCCGGCTTGTTGGAGATGATGCCGTCCACCCCCGCGTCGGTGACCTTGCGGGCCGTCGCGGCGTCGTTCACCGTCCAGGTGAACACCTCCAGCGGCCGGTGGTGCGGGCCGCGTACGGCGTGCACCGCCTTGACGTAGCTCTCGGAGACGTCCTTGTAGCTCGGGTTTATCTGGTCGGCGAAGCGGGCGTAGGAGTTCAGCTCCTCCGGCTTGGGCGTGCCCAGGAAGCCGGTCTTCACCTCGGACCGGTAGTGGTGCACACGCTTGACCGCGTCGGCGTTGAAGCTCTGGACGATCAGCTTGCTGCGGTGCGAGCGGCCGAGCCAGCCCTCGCTCCCCAGCTCGCGGAGCGTCTGCCGCTCGATGCCGGGGTACAGCTCGGGCGACTTCAGCTCCAGCAGCAGCCGCTGCCGGTTGTGGTCCACCCGGTCGAGGAACTGGTCCAGGGTGGGGACCTTCTCGCCCTTGTACCGGGAGTCGAACCAGCCGCCGGCGTCCAGGCCGCGGATCTCCTTCAGCGTGAAGTCGGACACCTTCCAGGGCGAGCGGTCCGGGAAGCGCTGCTCGACGTCGGTCGTCCGCGAGAGCGTCGTGTCGTGCATCACGATCAGCTCACCGTCCTTGGTGCGCTGCACGTCGGTCTCGACCCAGTCGATGCCCATGCTGTGGGCCTTGTCGACGGCGGCGAGAGTGTTCTCCGGCGCGTAACCGGAGGCCCCCCTGTGGGCCACCGGGACCGGGGATCCTTCGCGGACGGCTGTGGCGTCGGCCCGGTCGGCCGCCGTGGCGGTGGGGGCCGCGGTGAGGAAGAGCGCGCTCGTACCCAGCAGCGCACCGGCAGCGGTGACGGTCAGCGGGCGTATCGTCATGCGGAACTCCTCGCATCTGTTTGTGCACGGACTGCGAAGACAGTTCCCGATGCGCAATACAAACAAGCGGGGACAAAGTGGCGTGAAGTTGAACGAGGGACGTCCGGGTCTGTGAGCTGCGGGAGAGCGCAACCGGGCTGCACGGGACGAAATGGCGGTTATCCGCCGGACCGGGAACGTTTCGGTGGACGGGACCCGATGTCGGTGGCGGGTCGTACCGTTGTTGGCATGCGGCCCAACACCGAGATCGAACGCAAGGTGGCGCCCTTCGAGGTCGTCAGCCCCTACCGGCCCAGTGGCGACCAGCCTACGGCCATCGCCGAGCTGGCGCAGCGCGTCACCGCTGGTGAGAAGGATGTCGTGCTGCTCGGTGCGACGGGCACGGGCAAGTCGGCCACCACCGCCTGGATGATCGAGAAGCTCCAGCGGCCGACGCTCGTGATGGCGCCCAACAAGACGCTGGCCGCTCAGCTCGCCAACGAGTTCCGCGAGCTGCTGCCGAACAACGCGGTCGAGTACTTCGTCTCGTACTACGACTACTACCAGCCCGAGGCGTACGTCCCGCAGACGGACACCTACATCGAGAAGGACTCCTCGATCAACGAGGAGGTCGAGCGGCTGCGCCACAGCGCGACGAACTCGCTGCTCACCCGGCGGGACGTGGTCGTGGTCGCCTCCGTCTCGTGCATCTACGGCCTGGGCACGCCGCAGGAGTACGTCGACCGCATGGTGCCGCTCAAGGTCGGCGAGGAGTTCGACAGGGACGCGCTGCTGCGCCGCTTCGTCGACATCCAGTACACGCGCAACGACATGTCGTTCACCCGGGGCACCTTCCGGGTCCGCGGCGACACCATCGAGATCTTCCCGGTGTACGAGGAGCTGGCCGTCCGCATCGAGATGTTCGGCGACGAGATCGAGGCGCTCTCCACGCTGCACCCGATCACCGGCGAGGTCATCTCGGACGACCAGGAGCTGTACGTCTTCCCCGCCTCGCACTACGTGGCCGGTCCCGAGCGCATGGAGCGGGCGATCAACGACATCGAGGCGGAGCTGGCCGAGCAGCTGTCCTCGCTGGAGAAGCAGGGCAAGCTGCTGGAGGCCCAGCGGCTGCGGATGCGCACCACCTACGACATCGAGATGATGCGCCAGATCGGCACCTGCTCCGGCATCGAGAACTACTCACGGCACATCGACGGCCGTGCGGCGGGCTCGGCCCCGCACACCCTGCTCGACTACTTCCCGGACGACTTCCTGCTGGTCATCGACGAGTCGCACCAGACGGTCCCGCAGATCGGCGCCATGTACGAGGGCGACGCCTCCCGTAAGCGGACGCTGATCGACCACGGCTTCCGGCTGCCGTCCGCGCTCGACAACCGCCCGCTGAAGTGGGAGGAGTTCCTGGAGCGCATCGATCAGACGGTCTATCTGTCGGCGACGCCCGGGGCCTATGAGCTGTCCCGCTCGGACGGCTTCGTCGAGCAGGTCATCCGCCCCACGGGGCTGGTCGATCCGGAGGTCGTCGTCAAGCCGACCGACGGCCAGATCGACGATCTCGTGCACGAGATCCGCGCCCGCGAGGAGCGGGACGAGCGGGTGCTGGTCACCACGCTCACCAAGAAGATGGCCGAGGATCTCACCGACTACTTCGTCGAGCTGGGCATCCGGGTGCGCTATCTGCACAGCGACGTGGACACGCTGCGCCGTATCGAGCTGCTGCGCGAACTGCGCTCCGGCGAGTACGACGTCCTGGTCGGCATCAACCTGCTGCGCGAGGGGCTGGACCTGCCGGAGGTCTCGCTCGTCGCGATCCTCGACGCCGACAAGGAGGGCTTCCTGCGCTCGGGCACCTCCCTGATCCAGACGATCGGCCGCGCGGCGCGGAACGTCTCCGGCCAGGTGCACATGTACGCCGACACCGTCACCCCGGGCATGCAGCGCGCCATCGACGAGACCAACCGGCGCCGGGAGAAGCAGCTCGCGTACAACGCGGAACACGGCATCGACCCGGAGCCGCTGCGCAAGAAGATCGGTGACATCGTCGCGGACATCGCCCGCGAGGAGATCGACACTGATGCGCTGCTGGAGACCGGCTACCGGCAGCGGGACGAGACCGGCAAGCAGGGCAAGCGCGGCAAGGGCCAGGAGGGCAAGGCGCCCAAGGAGAAGGCGCCCACTCCGGCCAGGAGCAGCCACGCCAGGGCGGGTCAGCTGACGGACCGCCCGGCCGCCGAACTGGCCGAGACCATCGAGGAGTTGACCGAGCGGATGCGGGCCGCGGCGGCCGAGTTGCAGTTCGAGGTGGCGGCCCGGCTGCGGGACGAGGTCGGCGAACTCAAGAAGGAGCTGCGGCAGATGAAGGAGGCCGGGCTGAAGTAGCCGGCGCGGCAGCCCCCGCCACCTCGGCTTTTCACCGTTCCGGCCGGGCGCCCCGCCGCCCCGTGCGGGGCCCCGCGCAGCCGCCGCGCGGAGTGTTGCAAGAGCGCCACAAACCCGGGGGACCCCCGTCGACCCGTCCGCACCGGTGCGTAGGCTTCCGGAACGGCCGCCGGTCCCGTGGCGGCCGCGCCGACGGAGACTGTCGAGAGGGGACGCACGTGACGGTCAACATGTCCAAGGGCCAGGCGATCAGTCTGGAGAAGAGCGACGGGGGGACGCTGACCGCCGTGCGGATGGGGCTGGGCTGGAAGGCCGCCCCGCGCCGTGGCTTCTTCGGCAAGCGCAGCAAGGAGATCGACCTGGACGCCTCGGCGGTGCTCTTCGCCGACAAGCAGCCCGTCGACGTCGTCTTCTTCCGCCATCTCGTCAGCGACGACGGCTCGGTCAAGCACACCGGCGACAACCTGGTCGGCGGCGCCGGGCAGGGCGGGGACGACGAGGCGGTCATGGTGGACCTCCAGCGCGTCCCTGTGCACATCGACCAGATCGTGTTCACCGTCAACTCCTTCACCGGGCAGACCTTCGCGGAGGTCGAGAACGCCTTCTGCCGGCTCGTGGACGAGACCAACGGCCAGGAGCTGGCCCGCTACACCCTCACCGGCGGCGGCGACTACACCGCGCAGATCATGGCCAAGGTGCACCGCCAGGGCGGCGGTTGGCGGATGACGGCGATCGGCGAGCCGGCCGACGGCCGTACCTTCCAGGACCTGATGCCGAGCATCGCTCCCCATCTGTGAACGTGCGGCGCCGTCCGTGCCGAGGGGGGAGAGGCCGCAGGTGACGGCCGAGCTGGCGCGCGGGCAGAACCATCCGCTGCCCGGCGGCCGGCTGGAGATCCTGGTGTCGGCGGGAACACCCGTGATCGCCGGGGCGACGCTCAACGACGAGCGGGGCCGAATGCGGGACGCACGCTGGTGTGCCCACCCGGCGTCCCCGCGGTTGCCGGGCGTGGAGGTGCTCCGGCAGGCCGCCGCCGAGCACCGGCTCACCGTCGATCCCGCGGCGCTGCCGCAGGACGTGCACCGGGTGAACGTACTGCTCGCGCTGCCGGAGGGCCCCGGCGGGCCGGCCCGGTTCGCGGGGCTGCCGGCCCCGTTCCTCGCCGTCACCGGGCCGGACGGCACGGTGCTGTCTCCTGCACGGTGCTGGGCCTCGGCGACGAATCGGCCGTGGTGGCGCTGGAGTTGTACCGCAGGCAGGGCGCGTGGAAAATCCGCGCCGTGGGCCAGGGGTATGCGGCGGGGCTCGCCGCGCTGCTGGCCGACCAGGGGCTGCCGGACGGCCGGCGGGTGACCAAGGCGGCCATGGCGGCGGTCGCCGTGGGCCGGAACCGCTCGTCCGCGGCCGCCGCCCGCCGGGGACGGGGCCGCGAGCCCGGACGGCGACCCGGCCCGGACTTCCGCCGCAGCGCCCGGCGTCGACTCCACCGGGCCGGAAGAGCGCGGCGGCGTCGACCACCGCCATCCGCACCGCGCCCCCGCTTCCCCGTAAAGGTCCGCCCGCGGCGCGGGCCGGGGCCGCCGGGCACCCGGAGTCGGGAGCGGCCGGGGGCGAGTCCGCGCGGGAGGAACCCGTCGCCGGGGACGCCCCGGGCCGGACGGCGGAGGAACGCCTCTACAACCAGGTCCGGGCCATGTTCGAGGATCTGACCCGCACCGTCGCTGCCTACCGTTCCGCCGTCGACTTCGCCGCCTCCCGCAGGGAACGCGAGCTGGAGCGGACCCTTCAGGATCCGCGCGCCCGCACCGGCCCGGCGGCCGAGGCCGCGCGCGAGGCGGTACACGCCCGGCACGCCGGGCTGGTGGGGCAGGCCCGGGCGGTGCTCGACCGCGATCTGGCCCAACTGCGGGCGGAGTCCGAGGTCATGGAGCCGGCGCTGCCGCCCGCGCCGGCCCGCTGGGACAACCCCGTCTGGCACGCCTACCAGCCGCCCGCCGACCGGCCGACGGCCCTGTGGCTGGGCGACCTCACGCTGCCGGAGGCCCCGGATCTGCGGATCCCGATGCTGCTGCGGCTTCCGCTGGAGCGGGGGCTGTGGGGCGACTCCGGGCCGGCCCGCGCCGAGGACGGCTGTGTCGTCCCCGGCGGGCTGCGCGAGCCGGCGACGCGGACGGCGGTGGCGCTCGCGGCCCGGCTGCTGGCCGTGCACCCCGTGGGCGCCCTGACGGTGCACGTCATCGATCCGGACCGGAGCGCCGGCGAGTCGTCGGCGCCGCTGGCGGAGTCCGGCGCGCTGCACGAGCCCCGGCGGCCGGCGCGCGGGGTGTGGACGCGGTGCTGGACCGCCTCGTCCGGCGGGTGGAGCTGGTGCGGACGGCGGTGCGCCACCACGCGGTGGACGCGCTGCCCGACGACATGGATCTCGCTGACCAGCTGCTGTGGGTGCACGACTTCCCGCACGGCTTCGACGACCGGGCGCTCACGAAGCTGCGGTATCTCGTGGACGAGGGCGCCTCGGCGGGGGTGAGCCTGATGCTGGTCGCCGACCGGCGGGACGCGGACGAGTACGGGCCGGTGCTGGATCCGCTGTGGCGCTCGCTGCTGCGGCTCACGCCCGTCCCCGACGACCATCTCGCCGACCCGTGGGTGGGGCCCGCGTGGCGCTACGAACCGCCGTTGCCCCCGCCGGGCAGCGGGATCGTCCCGGAGGTGCTGCGCCGGCTGGCCGCGGTCCGCCGGGAGCGGGGCGGCTGAGCGGGCACCGCGGGCCTCACCGCGGGCCTCACCATGGGCGTCATCGGGGTGTCACAGCGGGCTCGTCGCGGGCGTTCCCGCCGGTCGGCCGGGGTGAGCGGGCTCACTCCACCCACTCACTTTGCCTTTTCATGGGGTTGCTTTACCCTCTTTTCAACGGAGGGGAGTATTCCCAGCCACGCGACGTCCCCGTCAGTACGGACCGACAGGACCGGTCCCGGGGCGTCGGCCCGATCCGCGCGGTGCGATCTGGTGGAAGAGACCTCCGGCCCATGCTCGACAGCACGCCGGAGGACCTTCATGGACGTTTCCATGGCTGTCTGGGCGCTGACCATCGTCGGTCTGTGCGCCCTGATCGCCGTCGACTTCTTCATCGGCGGCCGTAAACCGCACGAGGTCTCCCTCAAGGAGGCCGGCATCTGGACCACCGTCTGGGTGGTGCTCGCCGTGCTCTTCGGGCTCGGCCTCTTCCTGTTCGAGGGCGGCGGCCCCTCGGGTGAGTTCTTCGCGGGCTTCATCACCGAGAAGTCGCTGAGCGTCGACAACCTCTTCGTCTTCATCCTCATCATGGGGAAGTTCGCGGTCCCGACGGTCTACCAGCAGCGGGTGCTGATGGTGGGTGTCCTGATCGCGCTGGTGCTGCGCGGTCTGTTCATCGCCGCCGGCGCGGCCATGATCTCCGCCTTCTCCTGGGTCTTCTTCCTCTTCGGCGCGTTCCTGATCTGGACGGCCTGGAAGCTCATCAAGGAGGCGATGAGCGACGAGGAGGACGAGGAGTACGAAGAGAACCGGTTCTTGAAGATGGTCGAGCGGCGCTTCCCGTCGACCGACCGGTACCACGGCACCAAGCTGTTCGTCGTCGAGAACGGCAAGCGGCTGATGACGCCGATGCTCGTCGTGATGCTGGCGATCGGCACCACCGATGTGCTCTTCGCGCTCGACTCGATCCCGGCCATCTTCGGCCTCACCCAGGACCCGTACATCGTCTTCACCGCCAACGCCTTCGCGCTGATGGGCCTGCGGCAGCTCTACTTCCTCATCGGCGGGCTGCTGAGGAAGCTGGTGCACCTGTCCTACGGGCTGTCGGTCATCCTCGGCTTCATCGGCGTCAAGCTCGTCCTCCACGCGCTGCACGAGACGGGTGTGCACGTGCCGGAGATCAGCATCCCGGTCTCGCTCGGCGTCATCTGCGGCGTCCTGGTCGTCACGACCGTCACCTCGCTGCTGGCCTCCCGCAAGCAGCGGGGGACGGGGGACGGCGCGGGCGGCGCGTCCGGCGACGGCGGCGAGCAGGACGAGCAGGCCGGACAGGACGCGGACGGCTCGAAGAGCGTTGCGCGCAGGGCCGACATCGAGCCCTGAGCCGCCTCCCCGAACCTCCCGGTTCCGCCCCGGCACTCCTTCCGGTAGGGGGCGGGACCGGGAGTCGTCCTTTCCACGGGTACGCCCGCGGATGTCCCTCCGCGGGCGTCCCTTCGCAGACGTCCGGCCGGCTACCGGGTCACGGTGACGCGGCGTTCCGCGCGTGCGCCGTTGACCAGCACGCTCAGCGTCACCGTGCCCGGCCGCAGCCCCGTGAGCGTGCCGGCGGCCGGGTCGAACACGGCGGTGCAGCGGCCCCGGGGGACGGCGCCGCGCACACACAGCCCCCGCGCGCCGGGCCAGTCCGCGCTCACCGGCCAGTCCACCGGGATCCGGCGGGCCTCGGCGCCCGCGCCCTGCCGCACCGTCGCGGACGCCTGCGCGCGCTCCCCGGCCCGGATGCGTCCGGGCGCCCGCAGGGTGAGCCCGTCCACGTGCGGACGGGTCTGCACGGACAGCCAGTCGCCGTCCCGTCCCGGCCGGCCGCGGTCCACCCCGACGAGCGACCAGCCGGTGAACCCGCCCTCGCCGGGCGGTGCCGCCGGTGCCTTGCCGGAGTTGCCGTTCACCAGATACGGCACCCCGTCCACGTGCGAGGCGTCGAACACCCCGACGTGTCCGCCGATGAGCACCGCGCCCTTGCCCGAGCGGGCGCGGAACCGGGCGAGCCAGTCCTCCAGCAGATCGGCCTCGCGGCGGTCCGTCAGCCGGCTGCCGTGCTGCGGCGTCGGATCGCGGGGCGGCACATGCTGGAGGACGGCCACCGAGCCGATCCGTGGATCCTTCGCGGCCTTCTCCAACTGCTGTTTGAGCCCCTTCAGTTGGTCCCATCCGCCGCCGCGCACCGTCAGCGAGGAGGTGTCCAGCGTCACGAAGCGGGTGCCGCGGTGGTCGAAGGTGCGGTGGGCCGGGCCGAACTCCTTGACGAAGTTGTCGATCGAACCGCCCATCACCTCGTGGTTGCCCGGCACGTAGTACCAGGGCACGGCGTCCCCCAGCTCCTCGCGCAGCAGCCGGTGCCCGAACGCCAGATCGGCGGGGGAGCCCTCGTCGACGAAGTCGCCGTTGACGACGACGAAGTCGGGCCGGGCCGCGCGGATCTCCCGCAGCGTGCGCCGCGCCTGGCGTACCGCCTCGCCGTCCGGTTCCCGCGCGACGAACTGCGCGTCCGAGAGCACCGCGAACCGCCAGTCGCGGCCCGCGGTGTCCGCCGCGGTCGAGATCAGCGGATCGTGCGGGCGGCCCGCCGCCGGGAGTTCGACGTCGGGCGGGATCCGGGCGACGAGTTCGTCCAGCACGACCTCGCCGGAGTAGCGCGCGGACGGCCGTGTCTCGGCGAGATAGAAGCGGTGCAGCCGCAGCGGGTAGGCCACGCCCTCGGGCACCTCGAAGGTGATCCGACGCCAGCCCTCCCAGTCGATGTGCGGGCCGCGCAGCACCTGGTCGGTGCCGGCCGCGTCCTTGAGGTGCAGCGAGGGCCAGGCGCCCGAGCCGTCGCCCTTGAGCCACAGGGAGAAGGCACGTGGCTGGCCCTCGACGGTGACGTCCTCGGGCGGGCTGGCGTAGGCGGCGCGGGTGGCGGTCGACTCGGTGAAGTCGTAGCTCAGCTTCAGCCCGCCGCCCTCCTTGCCCGCGGGTTCCGGCGCGAGCGAGCCGCTCGCCCGGGCCGCGCTGAACTTCCAGTCGGCGGCGTCGTCGAAGCCGGCCACGGTCTTCTCGTGCAGGCCGACCGTGACCGCGAGCCGGGTGGTGTGCCCGCGCACGGTCGCGGTGACGATCCCGGAGGCCGTGTCCCGGCCCGGCCGCGCCCGCACCCGGAAGGTGCCCGAACCGTCGTCGGCCGGCGCGATGTCGAACAGCGAACGGTCGTAGTCCAGCCGGGCGTCGGCCGGTTCGACGGGCGCGCTCGTGCCGTCCGCCGTGTACCCGACGAGCCCGAACGCCGAGGAGGCGTCGGCGTTCGGCAGCCCCACCCGCTCCCGGGTCGGCCGCACCCGGTCCAGCGCCCCCACGACGTGCAGCCGGGTCGAGCCGGTGGCCCCGGCGCGGTGGGCGCTCGCCCGTACGTCGCCGGTCCGCCGCGCGTGGAACACCCCGTCCGCGTCGACCCGTCCGGTGCCGGGCCGGTCGGTGCGCCAGCGGGGGCGCGGGTCGCCGTGCGCCGGGCCGTAGGTCTCGTCGTAGCCGGCCGCCGACAGCCTGCGGGTCAGGCCGGTGAAGACCCGTTCGGGGTGGCCGCCGGGCACGTTGTCCGCCGTCGGCGCGGTCCGCGCGTCCATGGCCGTGCCGACCCGGTAGCCGGTGAGCCGGCCCGAGCCGGCGGGGGCGGTGAGCGCGAGCCCGTTGGGCACCGGGCGCTGCGCCCCGTCGGAGGGCGCGTTCTCCAACCGCAGCCCGCGGGCGCCCGGTTCGCGGGCCAGCAGCGTGGACGAGCCGCCGCCGTCCAGGTTGAGCGCGTTCCAGGCGCCGAGCTTCTTCATCATCACGCCCAGCTCGGTCAGCGTCACACCGCCCGAGGCGGCCTGCCGGCCGTCGACCGACAGCACATGCATGGTGCCGCCGTCGCGGGAGAAGCCGACCGCGGTGCGCGGCGCCGTCTCGTTGTTCGGCTTGCCCTCCCAGTTCTGCGGCTTGCCGTCCACGACCAGCAGGCCCCGGCCGCCGACGGCCGTGCGCGGCAGCGGCGAACCGTCGTCGGTGCGCACCCGGTAGGCCGTCTCCACCCGGTCACCGGGACGGAGCGCGGCCAGCCGCCGCGCGCCCTCACCGCGGCCGAGCAGCGCCGTGACCCCGTCCGGCAGGGGCTCCTTGCCGGGCTTGCCGGTGGCGACGACCCTGCCGTCCTCCACGGTGACCTCGGTGGCGTCCGGATCGTGGTCGACGGTCATCGCGCGGTCCGCCTCGCCCCACTGCGAGTCGTAGACGCCGATGCCGTCGGCGGGCACGTTCGCCGCGTCCCGGCCGTCCAGCCGCGCCTTTCCGCCCGGCAGCGTGACGGTGCCCTCGAAGTACAGATCCAGCACCCGCCCGGCCGCCTCCGGGCCGATGCCGACGGCCTCGGAGGTGCCCGGCGCCGGCGAGTGGACGGGCCTGCCGTCGCGGACGCCCGGGCCGAGGGGCGCACCGGTCTCGTTGATGTCGAAGAAGTCCGCGTTGAGAGCGGCGACGGTGCGCCGGCCCTTCCCCGGGTCGTGCCGCTCGGCCAGCTCGCCGACGGTGTGCCGCTCGGAGACCTTGCCGGAGGACAGATAGTCGGCCCGGGCGCCCTTCCGGCCGCTGCCGAGCCGGAGACTGAGCGCGGAGGCCCGGAGGAACTTGCCGGGCTCCAGCCGCTCGAACGAGGTGAGTTCGGCACCCGGCGCGACGGGGCGGCTGGTGCGGGACAGCTCCATTCCGGCACCGGACGGCCCGGCCGCGCGCTGCTCCGGCCGTGCCGCCGCCTCCCGCTGCTGCGCCGTCGGCCGGTCCGGCCCCGGGACGGCGGTCGCGCCCGCGGGCAGCAGCCCGACGAGCAGCCCGGCGAGCGCCAGGGCGACGGCAGCCGGAAGGCGGCCCCGCGGACGCCGGGCGGCGCCGGAGCCTCCGCGGGCGCGAGCGGTGCGAGCGGCGTGGGCCTGTGCGGGGCGGGCGGGGCCCGGTGGCCGGGACGGGCCGTGGGGCCGGGGCGGTCTGTCGTGTACGTCGTCGGCTGGTCTCTCTGCGTCCACTACGTCCCCCACAAGGAACCGGATCGGCGGTGGTCGAGGCGGTACGCCCGGGCACTCGGCACGGCCCGGGCGCTTCCCGGCGGGCCCCGGGCGACCCGGCGCGGCACGGATCAACTCGGGTCCGTCCTCCGGGTGTTCGGCGTGTTCGGGGCGCCCTGCGTGTTCGGCGTGTTCGACGGATGCGGGCTTCCGGGCTTCGGGTGTCGCGGGCTCGGGCTGTGCGGACCGTGCGTGCGCCTCCGGGCGGACCGGGCGGCCCCGGACGGCCCGGGTGGTTCCGGCCGGTTCCCGGGACACCGGATGCTCCCGGCCGCCCCGGATATCGCCGCCGTTCCGGATGCCCCGGACCTCCGGTGCATGCCGGGTTTTACGGAACTGACCGAACTGACCGAACTGACGGAACTTCCGGTGCTTCCGGTCGTGCGCGGTGTTCCCGGGCCTTCCGGGTCTCCTGGTCCGCACCGTGCGTCGCGTGGCACAGCGTCCCAAGACGGACGGGCCCGCACCAGGGGGCCGAAGCGAACCCGAGGGAAACAACCGGTCGTTCCGGGACGTCCGTGAAGGGCAGCCGAAAGCCCCGCGTCCGAAGGGGAGTTCGGAGCGCGGGGCCCGGCCGGAGGGCCGCTCAGCGGCGCGGCGTCCCGGTTCTGCGACGGATCAGCCATGTGCCGCCCGCAGCGGCGGCGAGCAGGGCACCGCACACACCGGCAGTGGTGGCGACGGCCGTGACGGGGCTCGCCGCGCTGCCGTCAGCGGCGACCGGCCGCGCGTCGGCCGCCCGGGCCCGGCCCTCGTCGGCCCGGGCGCCGACCCCGGCGTGCGCACTGCCGGACGCGCCGTCGCCGTTGTCGCCCGAGCCGTGGCTCTGCGGACCGAAGCCACCCGCCAGCCCCTTCCTGTCGTACGCCGAACCCGGCAGCTTGTCCGCGTACTCGCGGTGCACCCGCGCGTGGTACGTGCGCAGGTCCGTGCCCTCGGGCCCGACCGCCGCGCGGGCGTCCCGGTCGAGGGGGAGGATGCGGGTGCCCTCCTGGACGTACCACGCGTCGATCTGCGGTTCGTGGAACACCGTGCCGCCCGGTGCCTTCTTCGCACCCTTGGCGGCGTACCGCGTCTCGTCGTCGCCCGTCGCGATGTTGACGACGCGCCAGCCGTGCGCCGTCCGCGCCGTGCTGACGCTCGCCCGCCGGCCGTCGGCAGCGACCGCCGTCGTCGCGTACGCCTCCGTGCCGGCGACGGGGGTGCGCTCCACCTTCGCGCCGCGAGCCGCCACGAACCCGGCCGAGAGGGTGCGCACCGGCACCGTCGTCCCGAGCAGCTTCGGTTGCGCCGCGGAGGCGCTGTGTCTGCCGCCGCGGGCGAAGAACCGGGCGAGGGTGCGCACCGTGGGGCCGTCGTCGGCCGCCGCGTGCGCGGCCTTCAGCGTGGCGGCCGACGGGGGCGCGGGAACGGCGGGCGCGTCCGTACCGGCGGCGTGGGCCTGCGGGGCGAGCCCGAGCAGGGCGACGGTCAGGGCGCCGGCCGCGACACCGCGCAGGGCACGCGGGGAGCGCGGAGCGCGGGAAGTGCGCGGGGCGCGCGAGGGGCACGGGGCGCCCGGGGCGGTGCGGTGGCGGGGGGTGGGTCCGTCGGCCATGGTGCTCACGCTCCGATCCCGTAGAGCGAATGGGTCCAGGAGAACTGGTTGTTGGCGATGTACCAGTCGTGGGAGGCCCAGTTGTAGCGGTTGTTGGAGGGCCAGGGGTCGCCCCAGTAGACCCAGCCGTTGCTGTTGTCGTAGCCGTAGAGGACGTGCATGTGGCCGCCGCCGGAGCTCCACTGGATCCGGGTCTCGACCGGGCGTCCGGCGTCGATCTCGCCCTGCACCGTGCCGTAGCGCAGCCAGCCGGAGACGTAGCGGCCCGGGTTGATGCCCATCCAGTCGAACGCGTTCTGCACATTGCCGAGCGTGGCCTGGTTGTTGGGGCACGAGGAGCCCTGGCTGCGGCCGAACGCGGCGTTGCAGAAGGCGTTCTGGTCGTAGCCGCGGCCCAGGTAGGAGGCGATGGTGTTGCCGCCGGCGGCCCAGCACCAGTTGCTCAGCTCCTGCGCCTGCATACGGATGTCGAGGCGCTGGGCGGCCCGGGTGCCGTCCGTGGCCGGCCGGTCGGCGGGCGCCGCGGTCGCGAACGACACGGGGACGGCGAGCAGCACGGCCGCGAGCGCCGCGACGGTGAGCCGGCGCCGTCCCGCCCGTGGCACGCGACGGCGGAAGAAGCGTGGGGACATGGCGTTCCTCCCGAGGGAACGAGAAGTGCGGAGGAGCGCATCCGGATGCGATGACGACGAGCATCAACAGTTGTCGGGGCCCGGTCAACACGCTTCAATACGTCGGGAAGAGCCCTGTGAACACCCGGGTCCGTATGTGAACGCGCCCGGCACACCGGCTGGTCGGAGGCGGCGGAGCGAGGGGGACCTGTGAACGTTCACACCGGGATGCCCGACACCACGGAGCCGCCCCCGGCGGTCGGCCGGCGCCCGCCGTCCGCCGAACTCGCCCGGCTGCTGCGCACGGGGCCCTTCCACGCGGCGCTGCGTGCCGCGATCCGCGCCCGGGGGCTCGCCCTCCACCGGGTCCGGCACAAGCTCGCCGAGCGGGGCGTCACCGTCGGCGTCACCAGCCTGAGCTACTGGCAGCAGGGCGCACGCCGCCCCGCGCGCTCCGAATCGCTGCGCGCCGTCCGGGCGTTGGAGGACGTGCTCGACCTGCCTCCGGGCGCGCTGCTGCGGCTGCTGGAGCCCGTCGAGAGCGCGGCCGAGCGCCCCGTGGGCCGCTCCTACCAGACGCTCGTCGAACAGGCCGATGTGCTCCGCTCCCTCCTCACGGAGCTGGGCGCGCCCCTGGACGGCGGGCTGCACACCCTGGACCACTGGGAACGGGTCCGGCTCGGCGCCCGCCGGGAACTGCTGGCCCGCTCCTCCCAGCAGGCCGTCGGCGCGCACCGGGAGGGAGTCGACCGGTATCTGGCCATCCACCACGGCGACGCCGGCTGTGTACCGGAGCTGGTACGGGTGCGCGCCGACGAGAACTGCCGCGTGGGGCGGGTGCGCTGGCGGCCGGGCGTCCCCGTCGTCGTCGCCGAGCTGCTGTTCGACACCCGGCTGCGGCCGGGGGAGACCTATGTGTTCGGCTACACCGTGCAGGACGGCACCGGCGGGGAGAGCCACGAGTACGTCCGGGGCTTCAGCTTCGGCGGCGGACGGTACGTCCTCCAGGTGGGCTTCGACACCGCGGCGCTCCCGGTCCGCTGCCGCAGCTTCACACGCGCCACCGCGTCCGCGCGGGACTGCGAGGAGCGGGAGCTGACGCTGAGCGGCGGCAACCGCACGGTGCATCTGGTGCGCGGCGACGCGGGCCCCGGCCTCCTCGGCATCGGCTGGGACTGGGAGTGACCGGGGAGCGCACGGCCGCCGGGCCGGGGCGTGAGCCCGTCCCACCCGAAGGGATGAACTCCCGGCCGGAACCGGCCTGTCCGGCCCGACCGGCCCCGGAGCGAACGGCACCGCAATCGGCGACGAACGGGACCGCGCCGCGACAGAACGGGACCGCGCCCCTGGAAGAACGGGACCGCGACGCGACGGAACGGGATCGCGACGCGAAGGCAGGGGACCGAACCGGACGGAAGCCACCGGCGACCGGAGGGAAGGGACCGGCGATCCGGCGGAAGGGCCGGTGGCAGGAGGGACGCCGCTCGGTGGCCGGCACTCCCTAGCCCTTCAGTGGACCGCCGCCCGCCACGAGCTTGCCGTTCCGGACCTTCACCGGGACCTCCGGCAGCGGCTTCGTCGCGGGCCCCTGGGCCACCTTGCCCGTGGCGGCCTCGAACCGGCTGCCGTGCAGCGGGCACACGGCCTCGCCCTTCTCTACGCTGTCGAGCATCCCGCCCTGGTGGGTGCACACGGCGCTGAAGCACTTGAACTCGCCGTCGGCGGGCCGGGACACGAGCACCCGCTGCTTCGGATAGATCTTCGCCCCGCCGACCGGGACGGCGTCGGCCGCCCCCAGCTCGACCGGCTCGTCCGGGCCGGGTGAACCGCCGTCCTGGCCGGAGCCTTCCGAACCGCCGCACGCGGCGGCCGTCAGCCCGAGCGCCGCCAGGGCCGCCCCGCACAGGACGGCGCGGCGTCCCGCCCGTGGTGCCTGGCCGGTCTGCTGCCCGGACACGGCGGCCGTACCGGGCTCGTGATCGGTGCCCGTACCGGGCTCACTGCTGCTCACGCGCCGTACTCTACGTCCCCTTCGTGTGCCTTCGGGCGCCCGGTGCCGGCACCCGGGCGCGGACGCGCGCACATGCGCCCGCGCCCGGGGCCGCCCCGGCGCCCGGGGCTACTTCTTCGCGCCCTTGGCGGCCTTCTTGGCGGGCGCCTTCTTGGCCGCCGCCTTCTTCCCGGCGGCAGCCCGGGTCTTCGAGGCGGCAGAGGACGCCGAAGCCTTCGACGTCGCCGAAGCCTTCGACGAGGCAGAGGACTTCGACGACGCAGAGGACGCCGAGGACTTCTCAGCCGCGGACGACTTCGCCGCCGCCTTCTTCCCGGCGGCCCGCGCGGTGACGGTCTTCTTCGCCGCACCCGCCGAGGCCACCGTCTTCGCCGCGCCCGTACGGGACTTCGCGCCCGCCTTCCGGCCGCGCCCCGCGGGCGGTGCCGCGTCGCTCACGCGGTCGCCGAGCATGTCGCGCAAGAATTTGCCGGTGTGGCTGGCCGGGACGGAGGCGACCTCCTCGGGGGTGCCCTCGGCGACCAGGAGCCCGCCGCCGTTGCCGCCCTCGGGGCCGAGGTCGACGACCCAGTCCGCGGTCTTGATGACATCCAGGTTGTGCTCGATGACGATCACCGAGTTGCCCTTGTCGACCAGGCCCTCCAGCACGGCGATGAGCTTGCGGATGTCCTCGAAGTGCAGGCCGGTCGTCGGCTCGTCCAGCACGTAGACGGTCTTGCCGGTCGAGCGCTTCTGGAGCTCGCTGGCGAGCTTCACCCGCTGTGCCTCGCCGCCGGAGAGCGTCGGGGCCGACTGGCCGAGCCGCACATAGCCGAGGCCGACGTCGTTGAGCGTCCGCAGGTGCCGGGCGATCGCGGGCACCGCCTCGAAGAAGTCCAGGGCCTGTTCGATCGGCATGTCCAGGACCTCGGCGATGTTCTTGCCCTTGTAGTGCACCTCCAGGGTCTCCCGGTTGTAGCGGGCGCCGTGGCAGACCTCGCAGGGCACGTACACATCGGGCAGGAAGTTCATCTCGATCTTGATCGTGCCGTCACCGGCGCAGTTCTCGCACCGGCCGCCCTTGACGTTGAACGAGAAGCGGCCCTGCTGGTAGCCGCGGACCTTCGCCTCGGTCGTCTCCGCGAACAGCTTGCGGACGTGGTCGAAGACACCCGTGTAGGTGGCCGGGTTGGAGCGCGGGGTACGGCCGATGGGGGACTGGTCGACGTGGACGACCTTGTCCACCAGATCGTCGCCCTCCACCCGGACGTGCCGCCCGGGCACCGACTTGGCGGCGTTCAGCTCCCGCGCCAGATGCGTGTAGAGGATGTCGTTGACCAGCGTCGACTTCCCCGAGCCCGAGACGCCGGTGACGGCCGTCAGCACGCCGAGCGGGAAGGAGACGTCGATGTCCTGGAGGTTGTTCTCCCGGGCGCCGCGCACCGTCAGCTGCCGCGCCGGATCGGCGGGCCTGCGCACCTCGGGCACCGGGATCTCCCGCTTGCCCGCCAGGTACTCGCCGGTGACCGAGTCGGAGTTGGCCAGCAGCTCCTTCAACGGGCCGCTGTGCACGACCTTGCCGCCGTGCTCGCCGGCGCCGGGGCCGATGTCCACGACCCAGTCGGACGCCTTGATGGTGTCCTCGTCGTGCTCGACGACGATCAGGGTGTTGCCCAGGTCCCGCAGCCGTACCAGCGTCTCGATCAGCCGGTGGTTGTCCCGCTGGTGCAGCCCGATCGACGGCTCGTCCAGCACGTAGAGCACGCCCACCAGGCCGGAGCCGATCTGGGTGGCCAGCCGGATGCGCTGGGCCTCGCCGCCGGAGAGGGTGCCCGCCGCGCGGTTGAGCGTCAGATAGTCCAGGCCGACGTCGACGAGGAAGCGCAGCCGCTCGTTGACCTCCTTGAGCACCCGCTCGGCGATCTTCTTCTCGCGCCCGGTCAGCTCCAGATCGCGCAGGAAGTCGGCGCACTCGGTGATCGACATCGCGGACGCCTCCGCGATCGACTTGCCCTGCACCGTCACCGAGAGGATCAGCGGCTTGAGCCGGGTGCCCTCGCAGGCCGGGCAGTTCACCTCGCGCATGTAGCCCTCGAAGCGCTCCCGGCTGCTGTCGGTCTCCGCCTCGGAGTGCCGCCGCTTGACGAACGGCACCGCGCCCTCGAACGCCGTGGTGTAGGCCCGCTCCCGGCCGTACCGGTTGCGGTAGCGCACCTCGACCTGGGTCTTGTGGCCGTACAGCAGCGCCTTCTTGGCGCGGGCCGGCAGCCCCGCCCAGGGGATGTCGGTACGGAAGCCGAGCGCGTCGGCCAGCGCGCCGATGAGCCGGCCGAAGTACTCCCGGGTGTGCCCGTGCGACCAGGGGTGGATGGCGCCCTCGTCCAGCGACTTGTCCTCGTCCGGGACGATCAGCTCCGGGTCCACCTCCATCTGGGTGCCGATGCCGGTGCACACCGGGCAGGCGCCGAAGGGGGAGTTGAAGGAGAAGGAGCGCGGCTCCAGCTCCTCGAACGAGAGGTCGTCGTAGGGGCAGTACAGGTGCTCGGAGTACATCCGCTCACGCTGCGGGTCGTCCGGCTCCAGATCGACGAAGTCGAGGATGACCATGCCGCCGGAGAGCCCCAGCGCGGTCTCGACCGAGTCGGTCAGCCGGCGCTTGGCGGTGCTCTTGACGGTGAGGCGGTCGACGACCACCTCGATGGTGTGCTTCTCCTGCTTCTTCAGCTTCGGCGGGTCGGACAGCTGGATCGTCGTCCCGTCCACCCGGGCCCGGCTGTAGCCCTTGGTCTGGAGCTCGTTGAAGAGGTCGACGAACTCGCCCTTGCGCTCGCGCACCAGCGGCGAGAGCACCTGGAAGCGGCTGCCCTCCTCCAGGCCGAGCACCTTGTCGACGATCGCCTGCGGCGACTGCCGGGCGATGGGCCGGGAGCACACCGGGCAGTGCGGCTTGCCGATCCGGGCGTAGAGCAGCCGGAGGTAGTCGTACACCTCGGTGATCGTGCCGACGGTCGAGCGCGGATTGCGCGAGGTCGACTTCTGGTCGATGGAGACCGCGGGGGACAGGCCCTCGATGAAGTCGACATCGGGCTTGTCCATCTGCCCGAGGAACTGCCGCGCGTAGGCGGACAGCGACTCCACGTAGCGCCGCTGGCCCTCCGCGAAGATCGTGTCGAAGGCGAGCGACGACTTCCCCGAGCCGGAGAGGCCGGTGAAGACGATCAGGGAGTCGCGGGGGAGGTCGATCGAGACGTTCCGGAGATTGTGCTCCCGAGCGCCACGGACGAGGAGACGGTCGGCCACGCTGGCGTGCACCTTTCATGCCTGCTGCTGCTTGGGCCGCGGGCTGCTGCCCGCGGAGGGAGGGAAGGACGTGCGCCCGGGGCGGCACGGGGACATCCCCCAAGAGTAGGACGGCGCCGGCCGGAGTGTGGTGCGCTTCCCGGTCGGGAACCTCCCCCGAGCCTATAGCACGCGTATTCGATTTTGTGCCGCTCCGCCCTCCGGTCCACCCGGCAGCCCGCCGTCTTCCGCTCCTCACCGGGGCCGCATTAGCTTGGGGCCATGATCACGCCCGAGCAGGATGCCGAACGTGTACGGACCGCCACCGAGCAACTCCTTCACGCCCTCATGAAGCTCGATTCCGCCGAGGTCACCCAGCCGTCCCAGCTCCCCGGCTGGACCCGTGCGCACGTCCTCGCGCACCTCGCCCGCAACGCCGACGCCCTCGTCAACGTGCTCGCGGGACAGCCCATGTACCGCAGTGCCGAGGCCCGGGACGCCGACATCGAGCGCGGCGCCGGCAGCACACTCGCCGAGCTGCTCGACGATGTGCGCCGCACCGCCTCCCGGCTCGACACCGCCTTCCACGGGCTCACCGAGGAGGACTGGAAGCGCACCGTCACCCTGCGCAACGGCGTGACCGACCTCGCCTCCGCGCTGCCCTTCCGGCGCTGGGTCGAGGTCGAGCTGCACCACGTCGACCTCGGCATCGGCTACACCCTGGAGGACCTGCCGGGCACCTTCCTCGACCGCGAGCTGACCACCCTGGCCCGCCGGTTCGCCTCCCATCCGGACGTCCCCGAGGCGATCGAACTGCGCGCCGAGGACGGCCGGGTCTGGCACACCGGTGCCGAGCCGCGCGAGGGGCAGCCGCCGCTCGTCGTGGCCGGCAGCCCGTCCGCGCTGGTCGGCTGGCTCGCCGGCCGCACCAGCGGCACCGGCCTCTCGGCCCGCGGCTCCCTCCCGAAGCTGCCCCCGCTGTGAGCCCCCCGGGGCAGGCGCGCGGGCGACGCCGGAGCCTAGGCTGACCCCATGGCGTACACCGGAGAGGTGCGGGTCGGCGGACCCGCAGACGTGCACGAGCTGCCGGGGCTGATGATCTCCAAGATCGCCGTCGGCCCCATGGACAACAACGCGTATCTGCTGCGCTGCCGCGCGACGGACGAACAGCTGCTGATCGACGCGGCGAACGAGCCGGAGACGCTGCTGCGTTTCATCGGCGAGGACGGCATCGCCGCGGTCGTCACCACGCACCGGCACGGCGACCACTGGCAGGCGCTCGACGAGGTCGTCCGGGCCACCCGGGCCACCACCTACGCGGGCAAGGAGGACGCCGAGGGGATCCCGGTGCCCACCGATGTGCTCGTCGAGGACGGCGGCGTCATCCAGGTCGGCGAGGTGGAGCTGCGCGCCCGCCACCTCGTCGGCCACACCCCGGGCTCCATCGCCCTGATCTACGACGACCCGCACGGCCATCCGCACGTGTTCACCGGCGACTGCCTCTTCCCCGGCGGCGTCGGCAACACCTTCGGCGACTCCGCCGCGTTCGCCCGGCTGATCGACGACGTCGAGCACAAGATCTTCGACCAGCTCCCCGACGAGACCTGGGTCTACCCCGGGCACGGGGCCGACACCACCCTGGGAGCGGAGCGCCCGCAGCTGGCCGAGTGGCGCGAACGCGGCTGGTAGCAGCGGGAGTCGGGCCGGCCGGGGGCGGGCGACGAGCCCCTCGGGGACCCCCGGCGCACCCCGCGCCACCGTCCACCGTCACCCTCCGCAAGTAGGGTGTCCACCATGGCAGACCCCACCACCTATCGACCCGAACCGGGAGAGATCCCCGACTCGCCCGGGGTCTACCGCTTCCGCGACGAGCACCGCCGGGTGATCTACGTCGGCAAGGCCAAGAGCCTGCGCCAGCGGCTGAACAACTACTTCCAGGATCTCTCCGGCCTGCACCCGCGCACCCGCACGATGGTGACGACGGCGGCGTCCGTGGAGTGGACGGTCGTCGCCACCGAGGTCGAGGCGCTCCAGCTCGAATACACCTGGATCAAGGAGTACGACCCCCGCTTCAACGTCAAGTACCGCGACGACAAGAGCTATCCGTATCTCGCGGTGACGATGAACGAGCAGTTCCCCCGGGTCCAGGTGATGCGCGGCCAGAAGAAGAAGGGCGTGCGCTACTTCGGCCCCTACGGCCAGGCGTGGGCGATCCGCGAGACGGTCGACCTGATGCTCCGCGTCTTTCCCGTACGCACCTGCTCCGCAGGGGTGTTCAAGCGTTCCGCGCAGATCGGCAGGCCCTGTCTGCTGGGCTACATCGGCAAGTGCTCCGCCCCCTGCGTCGGCCGGGTCTCCCCGGAGGAGCACCGCGAACTGGCCGCCGAGTTCTGCGACTTCATGGCCGGGCACACCGGTTCCCATCTGCGCCGCCTGGAGCGGCGGATGGCCGAGGCCGCCGAGGAGATGGAGTACGAGCGGGCCGCCAAGCTGCGGGACGACATCGAGGCGCTCAAGCGCGCCATGGAGAAGAACGCCGTCGTCCTCACCGACGCCACCGACGCCGATCTGATCGCCGTCGCCGAGGACGAGCTGGAGGCCGCGGTGCAGATCTTCCATGTGCGCGGCGGCCGGGTGCGCGGCCAGCGCGGCTGGGTCACCGACAAGGTCGAGGAGGTCGCCACGGCCGGCCTGGTCGAGCACGCGCTCCAGCAGCTCTACGGCGACGAGAGCGGCGACGCCGGCGGCGGCGCCGGCAACGGCGGCGTGCCCAAGGAGGTGCTGGTCCCGGCGCTGCCCGAGCCCGCCGAGCCGATAACGCAGTGGCTGAGCGAGCGCCGCGGCGCCCAGGTCGACCTCCGCATCCCGCAGCGTGGCGACAAGCGCGCCCTCATGGAGACGGTGCACCGCAACGCCCAGCACGCCCTCGCCCTGCACAAGACCAAGCGCGCCTCCGATCTGACGACCCGCTCCCGCGCCCTGGAGGAGATCGCCGGGGCGCTCGATCTGGAGGAGGTGCCGCTGCGCATCGAGTGCTTCGACATCTCGCACCTCCAGGGCGACGACGTGGTGGCCTCGATGGTCGTCTTCGAGGACGGCCTGGCCCGCAAGAGCGAGTACCGCCGCTTCCAGATCAAGTCCTTCGCCGGCCAGGACGACGTCCGCGCGATGCACGAGGTCGTCAGCCGCCGCTTCCGCCGCTACCTGCTGGAGCGGCAGAAGACCGGAGAGTGGCCGGAGGGCGAGGAGAACGGCGCCCTGCCGGCGACGCCGGAGGCCGAGCTGCGCGCCGAGGAGGAGCCGGCAGGCCCCGAACCGGCCGATGTCCGCGGCGCCGGCCGGGACGAGGACGGCCGCCCGAAGAAGTTCGCCTACCCGCCGCAGCTCGTCGTCGTCGACGGCGGCCGGCCGCAGGTGGCGGCGGCGCAGGCGGCGCTGGACGAGCTGGGCATCGACGACGTCGCGGTCTGCGGCCTGGCCAAGCGGCTGGAGGAGGTGTGGGTGCCGGGCGAGAGCGACCCGGTCGTGCTGCCCCGCACCAGCGAGGGCCTGTACCTGCTGCAACGGGTCCGCGACGAGGCGCACCGGTTCGCCATCCGCTACCAGCGGGGCAAGCGCGGCAAACGCGTCCGCCGCAGCCCGCTGGACGACGTCCAGGGCCTGGGGGAGACGCGGAAGAAGGCGCTGCTCAAGCACTTCGGGTCGGTCAAGAAGCTGCGCGCGGCCACCGTGGAGGAGATCTCCCAGGTGCCCGGCGTGGGCCGGAAGACGGCGGAGACGGTGGCCGCGGCCCTGGCGGGAACGCAGCCGTCGGCCCCGGTGGTGAATACCGCGACCGGTGAGATCGTTGAAGAGGAGTGAGCGGGCTGTCGCCGGGGGCGCCGGCCCGCGCGGGGGTCGGCACCGTCGGTGACGGCCGACAACGCACGGATGACGGGGGGACGAGCGGGATGAGCAGCGTGAGCGCGGAACGTGAGCTGAACGGGAAGCGCGGAGACGGAGCAGTGGTGAGTACGGCCAAACCGGCACAGCCGCAGGAGGCGGCGGGCGCGACGATCCCCGAGCTGGTGATCATCTCCGGGATGTCGGGCGCCGGCCGGAGTACCGCGGCCAAGTGCCTGGAGGACCTGGGCTGGTTCGTCGTGGACAACCTGCCGCCGGAGCTGATCCCCACCATGGTCGAGCTGGGGGCCCGCTCGCAGGGGAACGTGGCCCGGATCGCCGTCGTCGTCGACGTGCGCGGCCGCAACTTCTTCGACAACCTCAAGGGCGCGCTGGCCGACCTCGCCGCGTACCACGTGGCCCGGCGCATCGTCTTCCTGGAGGCGTCCGACGAGGCCCTGGTGCGCCGGTTCGAATCGGTGCGCCGCCCGCACCCGCTCCAGGGCGACGGCCGCATCGTCGACGGCATCGCCGCCGAGCGGGACCTGCTGCGCGAACTGCGCGGCGACGCCGACCTGGTGATCGACACCTCCAGCCTGAACGTGCACGAGCTGCGCGCGAAGCTGGACGCCCAGTTCGCCGGCGAGGAGGAGCCCGAACTCCGCGCCACCGTCATGTCGTTCGGCTACAAGTACGGCCTGCCGGTGGACGCCGACCTCGTCGTGGACTGCCGCTTCCTGCCCAACCCGCACTGGGTCCCCGAGCTGCGGCCCTTCACCGGCACCAGCGAGGAAGTGGCCACCTATGTCTTCAACCAGCCCGGCGCCAAGGAGTTCCTGGACCGCTACACCGAGCTGCTCCAGCTGATCGCCGCCGGCTACCGCCGCGAGGGCAAGCGGTACGTGACCGTCGCCGTCGGCTGCACGGGCGGCAAGCACCGGAGCGTCGCCATGTCGGAGAAGCTGGCCCGCCGGCTGTCCGACGGCGGCGTCGAGACCGTCGTGGTCCACCGCGACATGGGACGTGAGTGAGGCGTATGCCGCGCAGGACCCTCCGCCACCTCGTCGGCCCCCGCGGAGCGCTGCGCAGCGGAGCCGCGGGTAAAGCGCCCAAGGTCGTCGCGCTGGGCGGCGGCATGGGCCTGTCGGCCTCGCTGACGGCGCTGCGCCGCATCACCGGCGATCTCACCGCCGTCGTCACCGTCGCCGACGACGGCGGCTCCAGCGGCCGGCTGCGCGACGAACTGGGCGTGCTGCCCCCGGGCGATCTGCGCAAGGCCCTCGCGGCGCTGTGCGGGGACGACGAGTGGGGCCGCACCTGGGCCGAGGTCATCCAGCACCGCTTCGAGAGCCGGGGCGATCTGCACGAGCACGCGGTCGGCAATCTGCTGATCGTCGCCCTGTGGGAACAGCTGGGCGATCACGTCCAGGCGCTCGACCTGGTCGGCAAACTGCTGGGCGCACACGGCCGCGTGCTCCCCATGTCCGCCGTCCCGCTGGAGCTGCGCGCCCGCGTACGCGGCCACGATCCCGCGCGCCCCGAGGATCTGTCGGTGGTGCGCGGCCAGGCCACCGTCGCGCTCACGCCGGGGGAGGTCCAGGAGGTGCACCTGGTGCCCGCCGACCCGCCGGCCGTCCCCGAGGCGGTCAGCGCCGTCCTGGACGCCGACTGGGTCGTGCTCGGCCCCGGCTCCTGGTTCTCCTCCGTCATTCCGCACCTGCTGGTGCCCGAACTCCTGGAGGCGCTCACCGAGACGAAGGCCCGCAAGGTCCTCTCGCTCAACCTCGCGCCGCAGCCCGGCGAAACGGATGGTTTTTCCCCGCAGCGTCATTTGGAGGTTTTGGCACGACACGCCCCTAAACTCGCCTTCGACGTGGTGCTGGCCGACCAGGACGCCGTGCCCGACCAGGACTCCCTGACGGAGGCCGCCGAGCGGCTCTCGGGGGCGGTCGAGCTGGCGCGGGTAGCGGCTCCCGGGGGCGCTCCGAGGCACGATCCCGAGCTGCTGGCCGCCGCGTACGACCGTATTTTTCGGATGCATGGAAGGATCGGCCCATGGCGATGACGCCCGCGGTGAAGGACGAGATCTCCCGGCTTCCCGTCACCCGGACCTGCTGCCGCAAGTCGGAGGTGTCGTCGATCCTGCGCTTCGCGGGGGGCCTGCACCTGGTGAGCGGGCGGATCGTGATCGAGGCGGAGCTGGACACGGGGATCGCGGCCCGGCGCCTGCGCAAGGACATCCTGGAGATCTTCGGGCACGCCTCGGATCTCGTGGTGATGGCACCCAGCGGGCTGCGCCGCAACAGCAGGTACGTGGTGCGGGTGGTCGCCGGCGGCGATCAGCTGGCCCGCCAGACGGGCCTCGTGGACGGGCGCGGCCGGCCCATCCGAGGTCTGCCGCCGCAGGTGGTCTCGGGGGCCACCTGCGATGCCGAGGCCGCCTGGCGCGGCGCTTTCCTGGCCCACGGTTCGCTCACCGAGCCGGGCCGCAGCTCCTCGCTGGAGGTCACCTGCCCGGGCCCGGAGGCGGCCCTGGCGCTGGTCGGCGCCGCCCGCCGGTTGCAGATCGCCGCGAAGGCCCGCGAGGTCCGCGGCGTCGACCGCGTCGTCGTCCGGGACGGTGACGCGATCGGCGCGCTGCTGACGCGGCTGGGGGCGCACGAGTCGGTGCTCGCCTGGGAGGAGCGCCGGATGCGCCGCGAGGTGCGGGCCACCGCCAACCGCCTCGCCAACTTCGACGACGCCAATCTGCGCCGCTCGGCCCGGGCGGCCGTGGCCGCCGGCGCGCGGGTGCAGCGGGCGCTGGAGATCCTGGGGGACGAGGTGCCCGAGCACCTGGCCGCCGCCGGCCGGCTGCGCATGGAGCACAAGCAGGCTTCACTGGAGGAGCTGGGTGCGCTCGCCGACCCGCCGCTGACCAAGGACGCGGTCGCGGGCCGTATCCGGCGTCTGCTGGCGATGGCGGACAAGCGTGCGCAGGACCTGGGGATCCCGGGAACGGAGTCCAACCTGACCGAGGAAATGGTCGGCTGAACGCCTGAGCGGAGCCCCTCAACAATCGAGCGGGAAGCCGTGAAAATCCTTGCGGTTGAGCGGCTGAGGGGGCCCGTTTCGCCCACCCGGCCGATGTGAGCCCCGCCGCGATGGAGAGGTAGGGTCGGACTCGGTCGGGGACATCCCAAACAGCATTCGCCGGTGTCCTCACCGGCGCACCTAGCGAGGAGATCGGTTCGTGACGATCCGCGTAGGCATCAACGGCTTTGGCCGTATCGGTCGTAACTACTTCCGCGCGCTGCTGAACCAGGGTGCGGACATCGAGATCGTCGGTGTCAACGACCTGACCGACAACGCCACTCTCGTCCACCTGCTGAAGTACGACAGCGTGCTCGGCCGCCTCCCGTACGAGGTCAGCCACACCGAGGACACGATCACCGTCGGCAAGCAGACCTTCAAGACGATGGCGGAGAAGGACCCGGCCCAGCTCCCCTGGAGCGAGCTGGGTGCCGACATCGTCATCGAGTCCACCGGCATCTTCACCAAGCGTGACGACGCGGCCAAGCACCTGGCCGCCGGCGCGAAGAAGGTCCTCATCTCGGCCCCGGCCAAGAACGAGGACATCACCATCGTGATGGGCGTCAACGAGGACAAGTACGACCCGTCGCAGCACGACGTCATCTCGAACGCCTCCTGCACCACCAACTGTGTGGCGCCGATGGCGAAGGTGATGGACGAGAACTTCGGCATCGAGCGCGGCATGATGACGACGGTCCACGCCTACACCAACGACCAGCGCATCCTGGACTTCCCGCACAAGGACCTGCGCCGTGCGCGGGCCGCCGCGGAGAACATCATCCCGACCACGACGGGCGCCGCGAAGGCCACCGCGCTGGTCCTGCCGCAGCTCAAGGGCCGTCTGGACGGCATCGCGATGCGCGTCCCGGTCCCGACCGGCTCCGTCACCGACCTGGTGATCGAGCTGAAGCGCGAGACCACCAAGGACGAGGTCAACGCGGCCTTCAAGAAGGCCGCCGAGGGTCAGCTCAAGGGCATCGTCGAGTACACCGAGGACGAGATCGTCTCCTCGGACATCGTCAACCAGCCGCCGTCCTGCACCTTCGACGCCTCCCTCACCATGGTCGACGGCAACCAGGCCAAGATCATTGGCTGGTACGACAACGAGTGGGGCTACTCCAACCGGCTCGCCGATCTCACCACCTTCGTCGGTAACCGCCTCTGACCCGCAGCCTCACGAGGCAGCAGACCGTTGGAGAACGCACCAGCACGCTGAGGAACAGGGCCCGTGCGCCCCGCACCGCACGGGCCCTGTTCCGTGCTGCAGCCCCCGGGGCACCCCGTCCCGGGACCCCTGAGCAGGAGCCTGCATGAAGACGATCGACGAACTGGTCGCCGACGGCGTGAGCGGCAAGCGGGTCTTCGTCCGCGCCGATCTCAACGTCCCGCTCGACGGCCAGACCATCACCGACGACGGCCGTATCCGGGCCGCCGTCCCCACGATCAGAAAGCTCGCCGAGAGCGGCGCGCGGGTGGTCGTGGCCTCCCATCTGGGCCGCCCCAAGGGCGCGCCCGACCCGCAGTTCTCCCTCGCGCCGGTCGCCGACCGGCTCGGTGAACTGCTCGGCACCAGCGTCCCGTTCGCGACCGACACGGTGGGCGACAGCGCGAAGGCCACCGTCGGCGCCCTGGCCGACGGCGAGGTCACGCTGCTGGAGAACCTCCGTTTCAACGCCGGCGAGACGAGCAAGGACGACGCCGAACGCGGCGCGTTCGCCGACGAGTTGGCCGGGCTGGCGGACGCCTACGTCGGGGACGGCTTCGGCGCCGTGCACCGCAAGCACGCCTCCGTCTACGATCTGCCGGCCCGGCTGCCGCACGCCGCCGGGTATCTGATCGCGACCGAGGTCGGCGTCCTGAAGAAGCTCACCGAGGACGTCGAGCGGCCCTACGCCGTGGTCCTGGGTGGTGCGAAGGTCTCCGACAAGCTCGGTGTGATCGACCACCTGATGCAGAAGGCCGACCGGCTCCTGATCGGCGGCGGCATGGCGTACACCTTCCTCAAGGCGCAGGGGTACGCCGTCGGCGACTCCCTGGTGCAGGAGGACCAGCTCTCCACCGTCAAGGGCTACCTCCAGCGGGCCGAGGAGCTGGGCGTGGAGTTCGTGCTGCCCGTCGACGTGCTGGCGACCTCCGAGTTCCCCGATCTGAAGGCCAAGGCGCCGACCGAGCCGCAGACCGTGCCGGCGGGGGAGATCCCGGACGGCCTGATGGGACTGGACATCGGGCCGGAGAGCCGTAGGCTCTACGCCTCGAAGCTCGCCGACGCGGCCACCGTCTTCTGGAACGGCCCGATGGGCGTCTTCGAGCACCCGGACTTCGCCGAGGGCACCCGCGCGGTCGCCCAGGCGCTGCTGGACAGCCCGGCCTTCACGGTCGTCGGCGGTGGCGACAGCGCCGCCGCCGTGCGCCAGCTCGGCTTCGACGAGGCGAAGTTCGGCCACATCTCGACCGGCGGCGGAGCCAGCCTGGAATACCTGGAGGGCAAGACGCTGCCCGGTCTCGCCGCACTGGAGGACGCACCCGCATGACCACCCGTACCCCGCTGATGGCGGGCAACTGGAAGATGAACCTCAACCACCTTGAGGCCATCGCGCACGTCCAGAAGCTCGCCTTCGCGCTGACGGACAAGGACCACGAGGCCGTCGAGGTCGCGGTCCTGCCGCCGTTCACCGATCTGCGCTCGGTCCAGACGCTGGTCGACGGCGACAAGCTGAAGATCAAGTACGGCGCCCAGGACGTCTCGGCGCACGAGTCCGGTGCCTACACCGGTGAGATCTCCGGCGCGATGCTGGCCAAGCTCAGCTGCACCTACGTCACGATCGGTCACTCCGAGCGCCGGCAGTACCACGCCGAGGACGAGGCGGTCGTGAACGCCAAGGTGAAGGCCGCCGTCAAGCACGGCCTCACCCCGATCGTGTGCGTCGGCGAGGAACTGGCCGTCCGCGAGGCGGGCAACCAGGTCGCGCACACGCTCGCCCAGGTCGACGGCGCCCTGGAGGGCGTCCCGGCCGAGACGGTCTCCGGGCTGGTCATCGCCTACGAGCCGGTGTGGGCCATCGGCACCGGCAAGGTGTGCGGCGAGGGCGACGCACAGGAGGTGTGCGGCGCGATCCGCGGGCGCATCGCGGAGCTGTACGACCAGGACACGGCCGACAAGGTCCGTATCCAGTACGGCGGTTCGGTGAAGTCGGGCAACGTCGCCAAGATCATGGAACAGCCCGACATCGACGGCGCCCTGGTCGGTGGCGCCTCTCTCGACGCGGACGAGTTCGTCAAGATCGTCCGTTTCCGGGACCAGTGAGCACGCTCCGGCGTGTGACGGCGGGCCGTCGCCCGTCGTAGTCTTGCGGGGCCGGGCCGAGGCCGTTGCCGAGGGCCGGCCCCGCGGGCGCAAGGGTTTCCTCACCCCGCGTCGTCAGTCGTAAGTGTCCAGCCACGATCCGAGAGAGTTGGTCCAGCCGTGGTCATGGGGTTCTCAATCGCCCTTATCGTCTTCAGCGCGCTGCTGATGCTGCTGGTGCTGATGCACAAGGGGAAGGGCGGCGGCCTCTCCGACATGTTCGGTGGCGGAATGCAGTCCTCCGTCGGTGGCTCCTCGGTCGCTGAGCGCAACCTCGACCGGATCACCGTCGTGGTCGGTCTGGTGTGGTTCGCCCTCATCGTCGTCCTCGGGCTGCTGATGAAGTTCAACAGCTGACGGCGGCCGGCGACAGCCGGCGCTGCGAGACGGCTGACAGGACGTCGTATCCCCTGCCTATCATGAGGGCTCGCGTCCGGTACCGACGCAGTAACTCCGGTCAGCGGACGCGCGTTGGGCCCTACGTACACTAGGGCGCCCGCAGCGGAGCTGCCCTTCGATGCTCCGCGGCACCGTGAGGCAGGGAGTTACGACGTGGCAAGTGGCAACGCGATCCGGGGCAGCCGGGTCGGAGCGGGGCCGATGGGGGAGGCCGAGCGAGGCGAATCCGCACCCCGCCTGCGCATCTCCTTCTGGTGCTCCAACGGGCACGAGACCCAGCCGAGCTTCGCCAGCGACGCACAGATTCCCGAAACCTGGGACTGTCCGCGCTGTGGCTTCCCGGCCGGGACGGACCGGGACAACCCGCCGGACCCCCCGCGCACGGAGCCGTACAAGACCCATCTCGCCTATGTGCGCGAGCGCCGCAGCGACGCGGACGGCGAGGCCATTCTCGCCGAGGCGCTCGCCAAGCTCAGGGGCGAGATCTGACGGACCGGCGGCCCGGCTCCCGGGGCGCCGCCGACGGCCCGCAGCACGTCATCGACGGCCCGGCCGCACACCGCAGGGGCGGTGCGCGGCCGGGCCGTTCATCGTCTAGGTTGGAGGCGGTGGGGGCTGTTACGAGAGGAATGGGCTGAATTCGCTGATGACTGCTGAAGGCCGCACCCGGCTCGACCAGATGCCCGAATGGCAGGCGCTGTCCAAGCACCGCGAGGAGTTCGGCGGCACCCATCTGCGGCAGCTGTTCGCCGACGACCCCGCGCGCGCGGAGCGCTACACCGTACGGGTCGGGGATCTGTATCTGGACTACTCCAAGCATCTGGTCACCGACGAGACCCTGCGCCTGTTGCAGCAACTCGCCGAGGCGGCGGGCGTGACCCGGCTGCGGGACGCCATGTTCGCCGGCGAGAAGATCAACATCACGGAGGACCGCGCGGTGCTGCACACCGCGCTGCGGACCCCGGAGTCCGCCACCGTCGAGGTCGACGGCGAGAACGTGATGCCCAAGGTGCACAAGGTGCTCACCAAGATGGGCGTCTTCGCCACGAAGGTCCGTGAGGGCCACTGGACGGGCCACACCGGAAAGCCCATCCGCAACATCGTCAACATCGGGATCGGCGGCTCCGATCTCGGCCCCGCCATGGCCTACGAGGCGCTGCGCCCGTACACCCGGCGGGACATGGTCTTCCGGTTCGTCTCCAACGTGGACGGCGCGGATCTGCACGAGGCCGTCCGCGACCTGGACCCGGCCGAGACGCTCTTCGTCGTCGCCTCGAAGACCTTCACCACCATCGAGACCATCACGAACGCCAAGGCCGCGCGCGCCTGGCTGCTCGACGGGCTCGGCGGCGAACAGAGCGCCGTGGCCCGGCACTTCGTCGCCGTCTCGACCAACGCCGAGAAGGTCGCCGAGTTCGGCATCAACACGGACAACATGTTCGAGTTCTGGGACTGGGTCGGTGGACGCTACTCCTACGACTCGGCCATCGGGCTCTCGCTGATGGTGGCCATCGGCCCCGAGCGGTTCGGTGAGATGCTCGCCGGCTTCCACCTCGTGGACGAGCACTTCCGGTGCGCCCCGCCCCAGGAGAACGCCCCGCTGCTGATGGGCCTGTTGGGCGTCTGGTACGGCGGCTTCTTCGACGCGCAGTCCCACGCCGTGCTCCCCTACAGCCACTATCTGTCCCGGTTCACCGCCTACCTCCAGCAGCTCGACATGGAGTCGAACGGGAAGTCGACGGACCGCGAGGGACGCCCCGTCAACTGGCAGACCGGGCCCGTCGTCTGGGGCACGCCCGGCACCAACGGGCAGCACGCCTACTACCAGCTTCTGCACCAGGGCACGAAGACGATCCCCGCCGATCTGCTCGGCTTCGCCGAACCCCTCGCCGAACTGGGCGAACTGCGCGGCCAGCACGATCTGTTGATGGCGAACCTCTTCGCGCAGGGGCAGGCCCTCGCCTTCGGCAAGACCGCCGAGGAGGTGCGGGCCGAGGGCGTGCCCGAGGAGCAGGTGCCGCACCGCACCTTCCCCGGCAACCGCCCGACGACGACGATCCTCGCCGAGGAGCTGACCCCCAGCGTGCTGGGGCAGCTCATCGCCCTCTACGAGCACAAGGTGTTCGTCCAGGGCGCCGTCTGGGACATCGACTCCTTCGACCAGTGGGGCGTCGAGCTGGGCAAGGTTCTGGCCAAGCGGATCGAGCCGGCGCTGACCGAGGGCGCCGAGGTGCCCGGGCTGGACGCCTCCACCGCCGCACTGGTCGCCACCTACCGCTCGATGCGCGGCCGCTGAGGTCCGCGTCCCCCGCGTCGGACGGCCCGGCCCGTACGGACGACGGCAACCCCCGGAACCCGGTGTTCCGGGGGTTTTCGTGTGCGCCGGCTGTTCCCACGCCCGTACAATCGCCGTGCGGGCAACGGCAGTTGGTACGGGGGTGATTTCCGTTGCTGATGACGCTGATCCGTCTTCAGCGCAGACACGGCCGGAGAGTGGCGCCCAAGGACGTCGCGGAACGGCTCTTCCAGCCACCGTGGATGCCGGTGCCCGTCGACCCGTTCATCGAAGGACTCAAACGGTTCCGGGTGATCGCCGGACTGGTGACGGCAGTCGGCGTCTACACCGTCGTCGCGGGCGGCTTCGACTTCGAAGAGGTCATCGAGAACCTGCTCACGGCCACCCTGGTGCTGCTGTTCATCACACCGCTGTCGGTCGGTGTGCTGCTGCTGATCTGGCGGCGCTCCGCACCCATCGGAACGCTGCGGCAGCCCCTGCTGCGCTCGCTGCGGCTGCTGCTGTACTTCGTGGGATCCGCCGTCGCCAGCTTCACGCTGCTGCTGTTCGCGCCCCGCACCGGCATGTTCATCCTGCTGCTGGGACCCGTGGCCCTCTGGGGGCTGGCCTTCGTGGCCTGCGCGGCGGTGCGGCTCAACGCCAACTTCTTCGGCACGGCCGCCGTGCACCGCTGTCTGCCGCCCGTCCTCGCCGCGGTGACCGCCTGGCTCACCGCCGTCCCCGACCTGGTGACCGGTGATCTGCACGGGCTCGGTCTGACGATGGGCGTCGTCTTCATCCTCGGCGCACCGGTGACGGTGACCGCCCTGAGCCTGCTGGAGATGCACCGGCTCCGGCGGCACCTGGGCGTCCGGCTGCTGGGCCACCCGCTGGCGTCCCGCGCCTGAACCGGCGCGGGACGCCCGGGCGTTCACGACAGCGGCGGGTGCAGATCCTCCGGCAGCTGGGCCGCGGCGGCGCGGTCCAGCAGCCACAGGGTGCGGCTGCGGCCATGGACCGCGGCGGCCGGCGCCTGGAGCTCGCCGCCGCCGGTCAGGGCCAGCGCCACGGCGGACGCCTTGTCCTCACCGGCGGCCAGCAGCCACACCTCACGGGCCGCACGGATGGCCGGCAGCGTCAGCGAGATGCGGGTGGGCGGCGGCTTGGGCGCGCCGTGCACGCCGACGACCGTGCGCTCCGTCTCCTGGAGCGCGGGGTGCTCCGGGAAGAGCGAGGCCACATGCGTGTCCGGCCCGACGCCCAGCAGCAGCACATCGAAGGCCGGCACCAGCGGGTGGGCGGGCCCCTCCGCCGGATCCAGCCGTGCTGCGGACGCCAGTTCGGTGGCATAGGCCTCCGCCGCGGCCTCCACATCGGCGCCGTACGGCCCGTCGGACGGGGCCATGGCGTGCACCCGGGCCGGGTCCAGCGGCACCGTGTCCAGCAGGGCCTCGCGGGCCTGGGTGTGGTTGCGCTCGGCGTCGCCCTCGGGCAGGAACCGCTCGTCGCCCCACCACACGTCCAGCCGCGACCAGTCGATCGCGTCCCGCACGGGCGGGGCGGCCAGCGCCGCCAGCAGGGCGTTGCCGTTGCGGCCGCCGGTGAGGACGACGGAGGCGGAGCCCCGCGCCTCCTGGGCCTCGGCCACGCGGGCGCCGAGCCGGGCGGCAGCGGCCTCGGCCAGCTCGTCCTTGCTCTGGTGGACGAGGATCTGCGGCGTGCCGGGGCTCATGAGCGCGTCGCCTTCTTACCGCCGGAGGCACCCTTGGCGGCGCCCCGCGACCGGCCCGTGCCCTCCGAGGAGGCCGAACCGCCCTTGCCGGACGCCTTCTTGGCGCCCGCGCCGCCGGAATCCGCCGTACCGGAATCCGCGCCGGACTCCTCGCCCGAGGCGCCCTTGGCGTCCGCCTTCGCGCCCGCCGCGCCGCCGCCCTTCGCGGGGGCCGGGGTCGCCGAGGCGGCCGGGGTCGGGTGCTGCGGATCGGGCTGGGCGAGCTTGTCGACGCCGAACCTGACCGCTTCCGCGTACGCCTCGTCCGGGTCGAGCCGCCGCAGCTCCTCGGCGATCAACTCGGCCGTGCTGCGCCGCTGGAGCGCCACGTGCCTGTCCGGCTGGCCGGGGACGGCCAGCTCGGCGAGGGTGCCGTCCGGCCGGTCCAGGCAGACCTGCCCGTCTGCCGTCTCCAGGCGGACGGCGGTGATACCCGGGCCCTCGGAGACGCGGCGCTCGACCGGGATGCGCAGCCGCTCGGCCAGCCACAGCGCCAGCAGTTCGCTGGACGGGTTGTACTCCTCGCCCTCGACGACGGCCGAGTGCAGCGTGGAGTGCTTCTGGTCCAGCGAGGCGGCCAGCATGCTGCGCCAGGGCGTGATCCGCGTCCAGGACAGATCGGTGTCGCCCGGCGCGTACGTCTCGGCGCGCCGGCCGAGGGCGCCGACCGGGTCCTCCGTGGCGCGGGCGTCGGTGATCCGGCGCTGGCCCAGGCGGCCCAGCGGGTCCTCGGCGGGGTGGTCCGGCGCGTCGTCCGGCCACCAGACCACGACCGGCGCGTCCGGCAGCAGCAGCGGCAGGACCACGCTGTGGGCGTGCGAGGAGAGTTCACCGTGCAGTCGCAGGATCACCGTCTCGCCGGCGCCGACGTCGCTGCCCATGCGCAGCTCCGCGTCCAGCCGGTGCTGGGCGCGGTCGCGCGGGGAGCGGCCGGGGCGGCGGACGACGACGAGGATCCGCGAGGGGTGCTCCTTGGAGGCGCCACTCGCGGCCCTGAGCGCGTCGTAGTGGTTGCCCTCGTCGGTGACGATGACGAGCGTGAGGACCATGCCGGTCGCGGGGGAGCCGAGCGCCCGGCGCGTCTTGACCAGCTCGGTGTTGATACGGCTGGACGTGGTGTCCGTGAGGTCGATGTTCATGGCCGACGCCAGCTCCGTCCGTCGCGTGCGAGCATCTCGTCGGCGGCCTGGGGACCCCAGGTCCCGGCGGAGTACTGCTCGGGCTTGCCGTGGGTGTCCCAGTACTCCTCGATCGGGTCGAGGATCTCCCAGGAACGCTCGACCTCCTGATGGCGGGGGAAGAGGTTCGCGTCGCCCAGCAGGACGTCGAGGATCAGGCGTTCGTACGCCTCGGGACTGGACTCGGTGAAGGACTCGCCGTAGGCGAAGTCCATCGTCACGTCCCGGATCTCCATCTGGGTACCGGGGACCTTGGAGCCGAACCGGATCGTGACGCCCTCGTCCGGCTGGACGCGGATGACGAGCGCGTTCTGGCCCAGCTCCTGGGTGTCCGTGGCGTCGAACGGCGAGTGCGGCGCGCGCTGGAAGACGACCGCGATCTCGGTGACCCGGCGGCCCAGGCGCTTGCCCGTGCGCAGATAGAACGGGACGCCCGCCCAGCGGCGGTTGTCGATCTCCAGCTTGATGGCGGCGTAGGTGTCCGTCTTCGAGGCCGGGTCGATGCCCTCCTCGTCCAGATAGCCCGGGACCTTCTCGCCGCCCTGCCAGCCGGAGGCGTACTGGCCGCGCACGGTGTGCTTGCCCAGATCCTTCGGCAGCCGGACCGAGTTGAGGACCTTCAGCTTCTCCGTCAGCAGCGCCTTGGCGTCGAACGAGGTGGGCTCCTCCATGGCCGTCAGCGCCAGCAGCTGGAGCAGATGGTTCTGGATGACGTCACGGGCCGCGCCGATGCCGTCGTAGTAGCCCGCACGGCCGCCGATGCCGATGTCCTCGGCCATGGTGATCTGCACGTGGTCGACGTAGCTGCGGTTCCACAGCGGCTCGAACATCGTGTTCGCGAAGCGGACCGCCAGGATGTTCTGGACGGTCTCCTTGCCGAGGTAGTGGTCGATACGGAAGACCTCGGCCGGCTTGAAGACCTCGTGCACGACCGCGTTGAGTTCCTGCGCGGACTTCAGATCGTGCCCGAACGGCTTCTCGATGACGGCGCGGCGCCAGGACTCGGACGAGGTGTCCGACAGCCCGTGCTTCTTCAGCTGGGAGACGACCGTGGGGAAGAACTTCGGCGGTACCGAGAGGTAGAAGGCGAAGTTCCCGCCCGTGCCACGGGACTTGTCCAGCTCGTCGATCGTCGACTTGAGGGTTTCGAACGCCTCGTCGTCGTGGAACTCGCCGGGGACGAAGCGCATGCCCTCGGCGAGCTGCTGCCAGACCTCCTCCCGGAAGGTCGTCCTGGCGTGCTCCTTGACGGCGTCGTGCACAACCTGGGCGAAGTCCTCGTCCTCCCAGTCGCGGCGGGCGAAGCCGACGAGGGAGAAGCCGGGCGGCAGAAGCCCTCGGTTCGCGAGGTCGTAAACGGCCGGCATCAGCTTTTTGCGTGACAAATCGCCCGTGACGCCGAAGATGACCAGGCCCGACGGTCCCGCGATACGCGGGAGCCGCCGGTCCTGGGCGTCACGCAGCGGGTTGGCTGCGTTGCTCAATTCGCTTACGCCTCCTTCGGGGCGAGGCGCTGGAGCTCGGCCTCGGTGGACTTGAGCAGGTCGTTCCACGAGTCCTCGAACTTGCTGACGCCCTCGTCCTCCAGCACCTGCACGACGTCGTCGTAGGAGATGCCGAGCTCGGCGATGGCGTCCAGCACGGCCTGGGCGTCCTCGTAGGAGCCCCGGACGCGGTCCCCGGCGATCTCGCCGTGGTCGGCCGTGGCCTCCAGGGTGGCCTCCGGCATGGTGTTGACCGTGTTCGGCGCGACCAGCTCGGTGACGTAGAGCGTGTCCGGCAGCGAGGGGTCCTTCACACCGGTGGAGGCCCACAGCGGACGCTGCTGGTTGGCGCCCGCCCGCTCCAGCGCCTGCCAGCGGTCGGAGGCGACGACCTTCTCGTACTCCTGGTACGCCAGCCGGGCGTTGGCGACGGCCGCCTTGCTCTTGAGCTTCTTGGCCTGCTCGGTGCCGATGGCCGAGAGCCGCTTGTCGATCTCGGTGTCCACCCGGGAGACGAAGAAGGACGCCACGGAGTGGATCTGCGAGAGGTCCAGACCGAGGGACTTGGCCTTCTCCAGGCCCGCCATGTAGGCGTCCATGACGGCGCGGTACCGCTCCAGGGAGAAGATCAGCGTGACGTTGACGCTGATGCCCAGGCCGATGGTCTCGGTGATGGCCGAGAGCCCCGCCTTGGTGGCCGGGATCTTGATGAAGGTGTTGGGACGGTCCACCAGCCAGGCCAGCTGCCGGGCCTCGGCCACGGTGGCCTTGGTGTTGTGCGCCAGTCGCGGGTCGACCTCGATGGAGACCCGGCCGTCCTTGCTGTCGGTGGCGTCGAAGACCGGGCGCAGCACATCGGCGGCGTCCCGGACATCGGCGGTGGTGATCATCCGCAGGGCCTCGTCGACGGAGACGCGGCGGGCGGCGAGGTCGGAGACCTGCTGCTCGTAGCCGTCACCGGCCGAGATGGCCTTCTGGAAGATCGTCGGGTTGGTGGTGACGCCGACGACGTGCTGCTCGTCCAGCAGTTCGCCGAGGGCGCCCGACGTGATGCGCTTGCGCGACAGGTCGTCCAGCCAGATCGCGACGCCTTCGTCGGAGAGGCGCTTGAGTGCGTCTGTCATGGGATGTGCATCTCCTGAGCTCATATGAGGCTTCTTCTTGTACCGGCTGTACCGGTCGGGGCCGGCCCGGGGCCGGTCGCGTCAGCGCGCGGCGGCCTGCAAGGACTCCTTCGCCGCCAGATGCACGGCCTCGGCGGTGAGGCCGAACTCGCGGAAGAGGACCTTGCCGTCGGCCGAGGCACCGAAGTGCTCCAGCGAGACGATGCGGCCCGCTTCGCCCACGAACCGGTGCCACGTCAGACCCACGCCGGCCTCCACGGCCACCCGCGCCTTGACGGCCGGCGGCAGCACGCTGTCGCGGTACGCCTGGTCCTGCTCCTCGAACCACTCGACGGACGGCATCGAGACGACGCGCGTGGGCACGCCCTGCTCCTGGAGCCGCTCGCGCGCCTCGACGGCGAGCTGCACCTCGGAGCCGGTGCCGATCAGAACGACCTGCGGATTGCCGCCCTCGGCCTCGAACAGCACGTAACCGCCCTTGGCCGCGGCCGGGTTGGCCTCGTAGGTGGGCACGCCCTGACGGGTCAGCGCGAGGCCGTGCGGTGCCGGCGCGGTGCTGTGCCGGCGCATGATCTCCGCCCAGGCGATGGCCGTCTCGTTGGCGTCGGCCGGACGGACGATGTTCAGACCCGGGATGGCACGCAGCGCCGAGAGGTGCTCGATGGGCTGGTGCGTGGGGCCGTCCTCGCCCAGGCCGATGGAGTCGTGCGTCCACACGTAGGTGACGGGCGCCTTCATCAGCGCGGCGAGCCGCACGGCGGGCCGCATGTAGTCGGAGAACACCAGGAAGGTGCCGCCGTACACACGGGTGTTGCCGTGCAGCGCGATGCCGTTCATCGTCGAACCCATCGCGTGCTCACGGATGCCGAAGTGCACGGTGCGGCCGTACGGGTCGGCATTCGGAAGCGGGTTGTCCGCCGGCAGGAAGGAACTGTCGGCGAAAGTGGTGTTGTTCGAGCCGGCGAGGTCGGCGGAGCCGCCCCACAGCTCGGGGACGACCGGGCCGAGCGCCTTGAGCACGGCGCCGGACGCCTTGCGCGTGGCGACGGACTCGCCGACGGGGAAGACCGGCAGCGCCTTCTCCCAGCCGTCGGGCAGGCGGCCGGCCGCGATGCGGTCGAACTCGGCGGCACGCTGCGGGTTGTCCGCACGCCACTTGGCGAACTGCTTGTCCCAGGCGGCGTGTGCGGCCTGGCCCCGGTCCGTCGCCTTGCGGACGTGCGCCAGCACCTCGTCGGAGATGAAGAAGTGCTTGTCGGGGTCGAAGCCGAGGACCCGCTTGGTGGCGGCGACCTCCTCGTCGCCCAGCGCGGAGCCGTGCGCGGCCTCCGTGTTCTGGGCGTTGGGGGCCGGCCAGGCGATGATGGAGCGCGCGGCGATGAACGAGGGGCGCTCCGTCTCCTCCTGGGCCGCCCGCAGTGCGCGGTACAGCGCCTCCGGGTCGAGGTCGCCGTTCTCCTTCTGCTCCACCCGCTGCACGTGCCAGCCGTAGGCCTCGTAGCGCTTGAGCGTGTCCTCGGAGACGGCGGTCGCGGTGTCGCCCTCGATGGAGATGTGGTTGTCGTCCCACAGGACGACGAGGTTGCCGAGCCGCTGGTGGCCGGCGAGCGAGGACGCCTCGGCCGAGATGCCCTCCTCCAGGTCGCCGTCGCCCGCGACGACCCACACCGTGTGGTCGAACGGGGACTCGCCCGCGGCGGCGTCGGGGTCGAACAGGCCGCGCTCGTAACGGGCGGCCATCGCCATGCCGACGGCGTTCGCGATGCCCTGGCCCAGCGGGCCGGTGGTGGTCTCGACGCCGACCGTGTGGCCGTACTCCGGGTGGCCCGGCGTACGGCTGCCCCAGGTGCGGAACGCCTTGAGGTCGTCCATCTCCAGGCCGTATCCGGCGAGGAAAAGCTGGATGTACTGCGTCAGGCTGGAGTGGCCGGCGGAGAGGACGAAGCGGTCCCGACCCGTCCACTCGGGGTCCGTCGGGTCGTGCCGCATCAGCTTCTGGTAGAGCAGGTACGCCACGGGAGCCAGGCTCATGGCCGTTCCGGGATGGCCGTTGCCGACCTTCTGCACGGAATCCATGGCCAGGACTCTCACGGTGTCCACGGCCCGCTGATCCAGGTCGGTCCACTCAAGATCTGTGGTGGTCGGCTTGGTGCTCACCCTGCGTCAGGGCTCCTCTCCACATGTTCGATGGCCGGTGTGTGCGCTCACCGGGCGGTGTCGAGCGTACCTCCGCCGGAACGCGCCACTTTTCGAGCGTTCAGCAACTGGTATCGAGCGGTACCGAGCAGACCTGAAGCAGACCTGAACGGTGCTGGAACGGGGCTGCTCGATGCTGTTCGTCCGACACCGGTGCCGGCCGCCACCGACAGGAGCGCTCGCCGCGTTCCGGCCGACGTCCCGTACAACCGGCGTCGGAAATGTGCTATTCCCAAGGGCTCCCGGCGACGGTTGCACGTCGACTGTCCGTGCGCTCCGTTGCGCCGGGGTACGCCCTTCCAGGCTGCCGCCTGCCGGGCGGATCCGCCTGTTGAACGCGGATACCGGTACGGCTGTGTCGACTTTGTCGACTTTGTTGCTTCACCGGCTCTGCCGGCCGCCTGTTCCACCGCCGCTGTCGCCTCCATGGCCTCCATGGCCTCCAGGCCTCCATTGCCTCTGCTGCCGTTGCCGGCTCCACCGGCTCCGGGGGCCCTGCCGGCTTCGGGGCCTCCGCGGCGCTTCCACCGCGGAGGCGGCCCGCCGCGGACGCGGACCCGCACCTCGGCGCGGGTGCCCCCCGGGCCCTGCTGGGCCCCGCCGGGCGCGCTGGGAGGGCCGCCAACACGGGAGACCCCCATGGCAGGCGAGGAAACGCCAACGTCTAAAGTGGCGTGGTACGCGCGAGCTTGACCGGGCCTGCACGCCTTGTCGCGGGGCTTCCGGCTGTTCGCGGAGTTCTCTTTACAGGCGATCAGGGGTGTCCGTGACGGCCGTCGATTCCCGTTCTGCGGGGGCGCTGGACGACAGCAGCCGCCACCGGCCGTTCGGGGCCAGGGTGAAGGCGTTCATCGCACTCACGAAGCCGAGGATCATCGAGCTGCTGCTCATGACCACCATCCCGGTCATGTTCCTGGCCGCGCAGGGTGTGCCCAATCTGAAGCTCGTGGTGGTCACCTGCCTCGGCGGCTATCTGTCCGCGGGCGGCGCCAACGCGCTCAACATGTACATCGACCGCGACATCGACGCGCTGATGCACCGCACCGAGCAGCGTCCGCTGGTCACGGGGATGGTCAGCCCGCGCGAGTGCCTGGTGTTCGGCATCTCCCTCGCCGTGGTCTCCACCCTGCTGTTCGGGCTGATGGTCAACTGGCTGTCCGCCGCCCTGGCGTTGGGCGCGCTGCTGTTCTACGTCGTCGGCTACACGATGATCCTCAAGCGGCGCACCTCGCAGAACATCGTCTGGGGCGGCATCGCCGGCTGCATGCCCGTCTTCATCGGCTGGTCCGCCGTCAAGAACGAGGTCAGCTGGGCGGCCGTCATCCTCTTCCTCGTCATGTTCTTCTGGACGCCGCCGCACTACTGGCCGCTGTCCATGAAGGTCAAGGAGGACTACGAGCGGGTCGGCGTGCCGATGCTGCCGGTCGTCGCGGGCAACAAGGTCGTCGCCAACCAGATCGTCGTCTACAGCTGGGTGATGGTGCTCGTCTCCCTGCTGCTGTGGCCGCTCGGGTACGTGGGCTGGTTCTACCCCGTCGTCGCGGTGCTGGCCGGCGGCCTGTGGCTGTGGGAGGCGCACGCGCTGCGCGCCCGGGCCCGGGCCGGTCTGACGGGGCCGAAGCTCAAGGAGATGCGGCTCTTCCACTGGTCGATCACCTACGTCTCGCTGGTGTTCATCGCCGTCGCGATCGACCCGTTCCTGCGCTGACGCGGCACGGCTGCGCGAGTCACCGCAGCCGCCGCGCGTTCCGCACAGCTGCCGTGCACAGCAGACGGCCCCCTCACCGCACTCCGCGGTGAGGGGGCCGTTCGCGTGCGTGGGTGCCCGTGTGCGCGCCCGCTCGCGCGTCCGCCGGTTTCAGGCCCGGGCGGCGCCTCCGGAGAGCTGGATGCCGGCCATCCTGCGCCATTCGTAGGGCCCCGTGCGCACCCGGTCGGCCATCTCGCCGTCGAACGTCTCTTTCAGCTCGATGCCCGCCTGCTCGGCCGCCCGTTCGGCGGTCTCCCGGGACGGTGCCATCAGATCCCCCCAGACGCCGTCGCCGCCGACCAGGACGAGGCGGAACCCGATCTGGCCCACGTAGGAGATCTGTCCCTCGGCGCCGCCGTGCTGCCGCGCGAACGCGCCGATCTGCTGGGCGAGCGCGGACGCCCGCTTGCTGCTGTCTGCTGCCATGGAGGCGATGCTACCGGCGGGTAGTCGGCGGGGCGAGGCCGCACGGTGTCCGGACCCGGGCCGTCGAAACGGGCGCCGCACACGCCGACGCCCCGCCGCTCGCGGGGAACAGACGGGGCGTGCGGAGCTGTCGGGTGAGCAGCGGGCGGGGACCCGGCGACGGTCAGCCCGCGGGGGCGGTGGACGGGGCCGGAGCCTCGTCGGCGGCGGTGCGGGACGCCGGTGCACCGGCGGCGACGGCCTCGTGGGCGGCCGGCTCCGTCGCTCCGGGGACGGGCAGGGGCTCCCCGCGGTCGCGCAGCGAGAGCAGGACGCGCAGAACGGCGATCCACACCAGCGTCGAGCCCAGCAGATGCGCACCGACCAGGACCTCCGGCAGGTCGGTGAAGTACTGGACGTAGCCGATGGCGCCCTGTGCCAGCAGCACCAGGAACAGATCGCGTGCGGACCGGCGCGGACCGGGCGGCGCGTCCACGGCGCGCAGCACGAACCACAGCGCCAGCGTCAGGCCGACCACCACCCAGGCGAGATCGGCGTGCAGCTGTGCGACCGTCTTCCAGTCGACCGGCATGCGCGGCACCTCGCTGGTGTCGCCCGCGTGCGGGCCGGCCCCGGTGACGACCGTGCCGGCGGCGATCAGCAGTCCGGAGAAAACGGTCAGGGCCACCACCAGCTGCTTGACCGGCTTGCCCACCAGCGGGCGCGGGGCCGCATCACCCTCGCGGGCGCGCAGCCACGTCAGCGTCGTCACCGTCAGCAGTGACGTCGCCGCGAGGAAGTGTGCCGCCACGGTGTAGGGGTTCAGGTCCATCAGCACGGTGACGCCGCCGATGACGCCGTTGCTCATCACGAGCCAGAACTGTGCCCAGGCCAGCCGGCTGAGCCCCTTGCGGCGCGGCTTCGCGGACCGGCAGGCGACGATGGCCCAGCCGACGGCGGCCGACAGCACCCACGTCATCATGCGGTTGCTGAACTCGACGGCGCCGTGGAAGCCCATCTCCGAGGTGGCCACCAGGCTGTCGTCGCTGCACTTGGGCCAGGTGTCGCAGCCGAGCCCGGAGCCCGTGAGCCGCACGGCCCCACCCGTCACGACGATGATGACGCTCAGCAGCAGCGCGGTGAACGTGGCCCGGTTCAGGGTGCGCTGCGTGGGGGTCCACCGCGCGGCGATGTACGCGATGGGGTTACGTACGACTTCGAGCAGATTCGGCACGGGCCCATCGTAGGCCGCCGCTTGTGCGCGCTTTCACGAGGGGCGGGGTTCGCGGGCCGGGAACGGCCGCCGGGCGGCGCGCCCGGCGGCAGCGCTCACTCCCAGCGGAAGAAGCGTGCGGCGGCGCCCAGACCGAGCACCGCCCAGACGGCGAGGACTCCCAGGTCGCCCCAGGGCACACCCGCGCCGTGCTGGAGAACGGCGCGCAGTCCGTCCGAGAGCGCGGAGATCGGCAGCAGCTGGAGCACGTGCTGCGCCGCATCGGGGAACTTCCCCAGCGGGACGATCACGCCGCCGCCCACCAGCAGCAGGATGAACACCAGGTTGGCGCCCGCCAGGGTGGCCTCCGCCTTGAGCGTGCCGGCCATCAGCAGACCGAGGCCGGAGAAGGCCGCGGTCCCCAGCAGGAGCAGCAGCAGGACGGTCGCCGGGTTCCCGTGCGGCGACCAGCCCAGCGCGAGCGCCACCACCGACAGCAGCAGCACCTGGAGCGCCTCGATCAGCAGGACCGAGCAGGTCTTGGCCGTCATCAGGCCCCAGCGCGGCAGCGGGGAGGCGCCGAGCCGCTTGAGGACGCCGTAGCGCCGCTCGAATCCGGTCGCGATGGCCTGCCCGGTGAAGGCGGTGGACAGCATGGCCAGCGCGAGGATGCCCGGAGCCAGGAAGTCGACACGGGAGCCCGCACCGGTGTCGACGACGTCGACGGTGCTGAAGAGCACCAGCAGCAGTGTCGGGATGATGACGCTCAGCAGCAGCTGTTCACCGTTGCGCAGCTGTGTGCGCACCTCCAGCAGTGCCTGGGCGCGCACCATGCGGCCGAGTGGCGCCGCACCCGGCTTCGGCGCGTAGGTACCGGCGCTCATGAGCGCAGCTCCTTCCCCGTCAGCTCCAGGCTGTGTTCTCCCGGGGGGCGACCCCCCGGACCCCCGGCCGGATCCGGTGCGGGTGTTCACGACCGCAGCTCCTTCCCCGTCAACTCCAGGAAGACGTCCTCCAAGGTCCGGCGTTCGACCGAGATGCGGTCGGGCAGGACGCCGTTCTGGGCGCACCAGGAGGTGACGGTGGCCAGCAGCTGGGGGTCGACGGTGCCGGTGAGGCGGTAGCTGCCCGGGGACAGTTCCACCGCGGCCGTCTCCGCGGGCAGCGCCTTGAGCAGGGAGCTGAGGTCGAGGCCGGGGCGGCCGGCGAAGCGGAGGGTGTTCTCGGCGCCGCCCTTGCACAGCTCGTCGGGCGCGCCCCGGGCGATGACCTTGCCGCCGTCGACGATGGCGACGGCGTCGGACAGCTCCTCGGCCTCGTCCATGTGGTGGGTGCACAGCAGGACGGTGACACCGTCGGCGCGCAGGTCGCGGACGAGGTCCCAGGTCGCGCGCCGGGCCTGCGGGTCCAGACCGGCGGTCGGCTCGTCGAGGAAGACCAGCTCGGGGCGGCCGACGAGGGCCAGGGCCAGCGCGAGCCGCTGCTGCTGGCCGCCGGAGAGCCTGCGGTAGGGCGTGCGGCCGCAGCTGCCGAGGCCGAGGCGTTCGACGAGCGCGTCCACGTCCAGCGGGTGGGCGTGCAGCCGGGCCATGTGGCGGAGCGTCTCCTCGGCGCGTGCCGTCGGGTAGATGCCGCCGCTCTGGAGCATGACCCCGATCCGGGGGCGCAGCTGTGTGCCCTGTGCGACGGGGTCGAGACCCAGGACGCGGACCGTGCCGGCGTCCGGGCGCCGGTAGCCCTCGCACGTTTCGATGGTGGTGGTCTTGCCCGCTCCGTTGGGGCCGAGGAAGGCGGTGACGGCGCCGCGTTCGACGGTGAGATCGAGACCGTCGACGGCGGTGCTGTTTCCGTAGCGCTTCACCAGCCCGGCGACTTCCACAGCCGCTGAACTTCCCATGGGGAGCAAGTCTAAGGAGCCCGGTGCCGTGCCCGGTCCGGGGGCGGCCCGGCGCAGCTGCGGAGTAAGGCCCGCCTTACGTGACGCACCCCATGAGAGCTGGTCACAGACACGGGTTGCCGCGCTACGCGGAATTAAGCAACAATGACGTTGTGAAAAAGAGGGGCACGGCGCGGGAGGACCGTCCGATGGCCGCACGGGCCACCGGTGGGGCACCCGTGTCCTCGTCCCCGGATGAACAGAGCGGCACGAGGAACAGGGTCGCGCGTTCCATTCTCGACCACGGCCCGTCCACTGCGGCCGAGCTGGCGAAGCGTCTGGAGCTGACCCAGGCGGCGGTCCGCCGCCACCTCGACGCCCTCGTCGCCGAAGGAGTGGTCGAGCCCCGTGACAAGCGGGTCTACGGCTCCCGTGGCAGGGGACGGCCCGCCAAGGTGTTCGCGCTGACGGACTGCGGGCGCGACGCCTTCGACCAGGCCTACGACCAGCTCGCCGCCGACGCCCTGCGGTGGATCGCCCGCACCGCGGGCGGCGGCGAGGTGGGCGACGCGGCCGTGGCGGCCTTCGCCAGGGCACGCGCCGAGGCGCAGGCGGAGAAGTACCGCACGGCGCTGGAGAGCGTCCCGCCCGAGGAGCGCGTCAGGGTGCTGGCGGCGGCCCTCTCGGCGGACGGGTACGCTGCCACAGCACGCAGTGCTCCCGCCCCGGCCCCGGGCCACCCGGCGGCTCCGGCACCTCCGGAGCAGAGCCCAGGAGGGGAGCAGCTCTGCCAGCACCACTGCCCGGTGGCGCACACCGCCGAGCAGTTCCCTCAGCTGTGCGAGGCGGAGACCGAGGTCTTCTCCCGTCTGCTCGGCACTCACGTCCAGCGCCTGGCGACGATCGCGCACGGCGACGGGGTGTGTACGACGTTCGTCCCGCGGGCGCAGTCGCACCCGCCGGACGCCAGGGACAGACCCGCCTCGTCGGCGCCGTCGGCACCCGCAGAACCACCAACAGAGACCAGCAACGCCACCACTGTGAACGAGGCCGGGAGGAACCCCGCATGACCGCTCCGACGGAGACTGCTCACCCCGAGCTTGAGGGGCTGGGCAAGTACGAGTACGGCTGGGCCGACCCCGACGCCGCCGGCGCCGCGGCCAAGCGCGGCCTCTCCGAGGACGTCGTCCGCGACATCTCCGAGAAGAAGAACGAGCCGGACTGGATGCTGAAGCTCCGGCTCAAGGGCCACAAGCTCTTCGAGAAGAAGCCGATGCCCAACTGGGGATCGGACCTCTCCGGTATCGACTTCGACAACATCAAGTACTTCGTCCGGTCCACCGAGAAGCAGGCCCAGACGTGGGAGGACCTGCCGGAGGACATCAAGAACACCTACGACAAGCTCGGCATCCCCGAGGCGGAGAAGCAGCGCCTGGTCGCCGGTGTCGCCGCGCAGTACGAGTCGGAGGTCGTCTACCACCAGATCCGTGAGGACCTGGAGAAGCAGGGCGTCATCTTCCTGGACACCGACACGGCGCTGCGCGAGCACCCGGAGCTGTTCCAGGAGCACTTCGGCACCGTCATCCCGGCCGGTGACAACAAGTTCGCCGCGCTGAACACGGCGGTGTGGTCCGGCGGTTCGTTCATCTACGTGCCGAAGGGCGTGCACGTCGACATCCCGCTCCAGGCCTACTTCCGGATCAACACCGAGAACATGGGCCAGTTCGAGCGGACGCTGATCATCGTCGACGAGGACGCCTACGTGCACTACGTCGAGGGCTGCACGGCGCCGATCTACAACTCGGACTCGCTGCACTCGGCCGTCGTCGAGATCATCGTCAAGAAGGGCGGCCGCTGCCGCTACACGACGATCCAGAACTGGTCGAACAACGTCTACAACCTGGTCACCAAGCGCGCCGTCGCCTACGAGGGCGCGACGATGGAGTGGGTCGACGGCAACCTCGGCTCCAAGGTGACGATGAAGTACCCGGCCGTCTACCTGATGGGCGAGCACGCCAAGGGCGAGACGCTGTCCGTCGCCTTCGCCGGCGAGGGCCAGCACCAGGACGCCGGCGCCAAGATGGTGCACATGGCGCCCCGTACGTCCTCGAACATCGTCTCCAAGTCGGTGGCCCGCAGCGGTGGCCGTACCTCCTACCGCGGGCTGATCGAGATCGGTGAGGGCGCCGAGGGCTCGAAGTCCAACGTGCTGTGCGACGCGCTGCTCGTGGACACGATCTCCCGTTCGGACACCTACCCGTACGTCGACGTCCGCGAGGACGACGTGACGATGGGCCACGAGGCGACCGTCTCCAAGGTCAGCGACGACCAGCTCTTCTACCTGATGAGCCGCGGTCTGTCCGAGGACGAGGCCATGGCGATGATCGTGCGCGGCTTCGTCGAGCCGATCGCCAAGGAGCTGCCCATGGAGTACGCCCTGGAGCTGAACCGGCTGATCGAGCTGCAGATGGAAGGCGCGGTCGGCTAGCCGCGGCGGCTGCGCCGGACGTTTCTTCCGCAGGCCGCCGAGGAGGCGGCCGTACCCTCGCCGCGCCGGCCGAGCGCCCCCGGTCCCTCGGCCGGGAGGTGCCACCGGCGGCCGGGGAAAGACTTGGATTTGAGCCCAGAAAGCGAGCAGTACGGATCCCATGGCTGAGGCCCAGAACATTCCGGTCGGTTCCAACACCACCGGCTCGATCGCGGTGGCCGCTGAGTCCACCACCGCCACGAGGATGAGCGCGCCGCCGTCCTTCGACGTGGCGGACTTCCCGGTGCCGCACGGCCGCGAGGAGGAGTGGCGGTTCACGCCGCTCGACCGGCTGAAGGGCCTGCACGACGGCTCCGCACAGGGGACCGGCGCGATCAAGGCCGAGGTGTCGGCGCCCGAGGGCGTCACCGTCGAGTCGGTCTCGCGGGACGACGCACGCATCGGCCGTGCCGGCAAGCCCGTCGACCGTGTGGCGGCGCAGGCGTTCTCCTCCTTCGAGAAGGCCAGCGTCATCTCGGTGCCCAAGGACGCGGTGCTGTCCGAGCCGGTGCGGGTGACCCTGCACGGCGAGGGCGGTGTCACCTACGGGCACACGGTGTTCGACATCGGCGCCTTCGCGGAGGCCGTCATCGTCATCGACCACACCGGTGACGGTGTGCGCTCGGCGAACGTCGAGTTCGTCCTCGGGGACGGCGCCAAGGTCACGGTCGTCTCCGTGCAGGACTGGGACGACACCGCCGTGCACTGCTCGCAGCACAACGCGCTGGTGGGCAGGGACGCCACGTTCAAGTCGGTCGTGGTGACCTTCGGCGGCGACCTGGTCCGGCTCAACCCGCGGGTCAACTACGGCGGCCCGGGCGCCGAGGCCGAGCTGTACGGCCTGTACTTCACGGACGCCGGGCAGCACCAGGAGCACCGGCTGTTGGTCGACCACGACACCCCGAACTGCCGCAGCAACGTGGCCTACAAGGGCGCCCTCCAGGGCGACGACGCGCACGCGGTGTGGATCGGTGACGTGCTCATCCAGGCCCCGGCCACCGGTACCGACACCTACGAGCTGAACCGCAACCTGGTGCTGACCGACGGTGCGCGCGTCGACTCGGTGCCGAACCTGGAGATCGAGACGGGCGAGATCGTCGGCGCGGGCCACGCCTCGGCGACCGGCCGCTTCGACGACGAGCAGCTGTTCTACCTGATGGCCCGCGGTATCCCGGAGATGGAGGCGCGCCGGCTGGTGGTGCGCGGCTTCTTCGCGGAGCTGGTCCAGCAGATCGGGCTCCCCGATGTGGAGGAGCGCCTCATCGCCAGGATCGAGGCGGAGCTGGAGGCGTCCGTCGCATGAGCGAAGAGAGTTTCGTACGGGCAGCGGCGCTGGGTGACCTGGAAGAGGACACCCCGCTGCGGGTGGAGCTGGGCGGTGTCCCGGTCTCCATCGTCCGTACGGAGGGCGAGGTGTACGCGATCTACGACATCTGTTCGCACGCGAACGTCTCGCTCTCCGAGGGTGAGGTCGAGGACTGCACCATCGAGTGCTGGCTGCACGGCTCGCGCTTCGACCTGCAAACCGGCAAACCCACCGGGCTGCCCGCCACCCGCCCCGTTCCCGTCTACCCCGTCAAGATCGAAGGGGACGGCCCTGAAGCAGCAGTGCTCGTCTCCGTCACACAGGAGTCCTGAAGTCCCCATGGCAACGCTTGAGATCAACGACCTGCACGTCTCCGTCGAAACCGAGGGCGGACCGAACGAGATTCTGCGCGGCGTCGACCTGACGGTGAAGCAGGGCGAGACGCACGCGATCATGGGGCCGAACGGCTCCGGGAAGTCGACGCTCGCCTACTCGCTGGCCGGTCACCCCAAGTACACGATCACCGGTGGCTCGGTGAAGCTCGACGGCGAGGACGTCCTGGAGATGTCCGTCGACGAGCGCGCCCGCGCCGGCGTCTTCCTCGCCATGCAGTACCCGGTGGAGGTGCCCGGCGTCTCCGTCTCCAACTTCCTGCGCACCTCGGCCACCGCCATCCGCGGTGAGGCCCCGAAGCTGCGTACCTGGGTGAAGGAGGTCAAGGAGGCCATGGAGCGGCTCTCCATCGACCCGTCCTTCGCCGAGCGGAACGTCAACGAGGGCTTCTCCGGCGGTGAGAAGAAGCGCCACGAGATCCTCCAGCTGGAGCTGCTGAAGCCGAAGATCGCGATCCTGGACGAGACCGACTCCGGCCTCGACGTGGACGCGCTGCGCGTGGTCTCCGAGGGCGTCAACCGCGTCCGCGAGTCCGGCGAGGTCGGCACCCTGCTGATCACCCACTACACGCGGATCCTGCGCTACATCAAGCCGGACCACGTGCACGTCTTCGCCAAGGGGCGCATCGCCGAGTCGGGCGGCCCCGAGCTGGCCGACAAGCTGGAGGAAGAGGGCTACGAGGAGTACGTGAAGGGCGGTGCCACTGCGTGACGGAAGCCCGTCAGGGACTCCCTGGCCTCCTCGACACCGAGGCGATCCGTAAGGATTTCCCGATCCTGGACCGCCAGGTCCACGACGGCCGCAAGCTCGTCTATCTGGACAACGCGGCGACCTCGCAGAAGCCGACCCAGGTGCTGGATGCGCTGGCCGGCTACTACGAGCGCCACAACGCCAATGTCCACCGCGGTGTGCACGTGCTCGCCGAGGAGGCCACGGCGCTCTACGAGAGCGCGCGCGACAAGGTCGCCGCGTTCATCAACGCGCCCAGCCGGGACGAGGTGGTGTTCACCAAGAACGCCTCCGAGTCGCTCAACCTGGTGGCCAACATGCTCGGCTGGGCCGATGAGCCCTACCGCGTCGAGCAGGGCACCGAGATCGTCATCACGGAGATGGAGCACCACTCCAACATCGTTCCCTGGCAGCTGCTGGCGCAGCGCTCGGGTGCGGAGCTGAAGTGGTTCGGGCTGACCGACGAGGGTCGGCTGGATCTCTCGCCGATCGACGAGCTGATCACGGAGCGCACCAAGGTCGTGGCGCTCACGCTGGTCTCGAACATCATGGGCACGCACAACCCGGTCGAGACCATCGTGCGCCGCGCCCAGGAGGTCGGCGCGCTGGTCGTCGTGGACGCCTCCCAGGCGGCGCCGCACATGGTGCTGGACGTCCAGGCGCTCCAGGCCGACTTCGTGGCCTTCACCGGCCACAAGATGTGCGGTCCGACGGGTATCGGTGTGCTGTGGGGCCGCCAGGAGCTGCTCAACGACCTGCCGCCGTTCCTCGGCGGCGGGGAGATGATCGAGACCGTCACGATGCACTCGTCGACGTACGCGCCGGCGCCGCACAAGTTCGAGGCCGGCACCCCGCCGGTCGCGGAGGCGGTCGGGCTCGGTGCCGCCGTGGACTATCTGTCCGCGATCGGCATGGAGCGCATCCAGCAGCACGAGCACGCGCTGACGGAGTACGCGGTGCGCAGGCTCCAGGAGATCCCCGATCTGCGCATCATCGGCCCGGCCACGGCCGAGGACCGCGGTGCGACGATCTCCTTCACGCTCGGGGACATCCACCCGCACGACGTGGGTCAGGTGCTGGACGAGCAGGGGATCGCCGTCCGGGTGGGGCACCACTGTGCGCGCCCCGTCTGCCTGCGGTACGGAATTCCCGCGACGACGCGAGCGTCGTTCTATCTGTACTCCACGCCGGCCGAGGTGGACGCCCTGGCCGACGGGCTGGAGCACGTACGGAATTTCTTCGCTTAGGGGCTGTCGGTGAAGCTGGACTCGATGTACCAGGACGTGATCCTGGATCACTACAAGAACCCGCACGGACGGGGGCTGCGCGACGGCGATGCCGAGGTGCACCACGTCAACCCGACGTGCGGGGACGAGATCACCCTGCGGGTGCGGTACGAGGGCGGGACGGTCAAGGACGTCTCGTACGAGGGCCAGGGCTGCTCCATCAGCCAGGCCAGCGCCTCGGTGCTCAACGAGCTGCTGGTCGGCAAGGAGCTGAGCGAGGCCCGCAGGATCCAGGAGACCTTCTTGGAGCTGATGCAGTCCAAGGGGCAGCTGGAGCCCGACGACGCCATGGAGGACGTGCTGGAGGACGCCGTCGCGTTCGCCGGCGTCTCCAAGTACCCGGCGCGTGTGAAGTGCGCCCTGCTGAGCTGGATGGCCTGGAAGGACGCCACGGCGAAGGCGCTGGGGACCACCGAAGCCGACGCGGCCAAGGAGAAGACCGCATGACCGAGATGACCACCAAGCCCGCGAGCGAGGACGAGGTCCGCGAGGCCCTCATGGACGTCGTCGACCCCGAGCTGGGCATCGACGTCGTCAATCTGGGCCTCATCTACGGGATCCACATCGACGACGCGAACGTGGCCACGATCGACATGACGCTCACCTCGGCGGCCTGTCCGCTGACGGACGTCATCGAGGACCAGGCGCGTTCGGCGACCGAGGGCATCGTCAACGAGATGCGGATCAACTGGGTCTGGATGCCCCCGTGGGGCCCGGACAAGATCACCGACGACGGCCGGGAGCAGCTGCGCGCGCTCGGCTTCAACGTCTGAGGCCCGGGCCGGGAGTTCCCGTTCCGCTGACGGCCGTGTCCGCCGGTTTCCCACCGGCGGGCACGGCCGTCACGCGTTGCGGGGCGGATCCGTGCGCTGGTGTGTACGGGCGTACGCAACGTTGTGTACAGTCGTACGCATGACCTATGTGACGCTGGCGGCCGCGATCCTCGCCGAGGTGCTGGGGACGACGTCGATGAAGTTCAGTGAAGGCTTCACCCGGCTCTGGCCGTCGCTGGCGACGGCGGCGGGCTATGTGGTGGCCTTCGTGCTGCTCGCGCAGACGCTCAAGTCCATGTCCGTCGGAACGGCCTACGCCATCTGGTCCGGCGCCGGGACGGCCGTGATCGCGCTGATCGGGATGGTGTTCATCGGCGAGGCCGTCACCGCGGCGAAGGTGCTCGGACTGCTGCTGGTGATCGCCGGGGTCATCGTGCTCAATCTGGGGGGTGCGCACTGATGGGCCGCCGCTACGACCCGGAGCGGCGGCAGCGGATCATCGACGCGGCCATCCGGATCGTCGAACGCAAGGGCATCGCCGGGCTGAGCCACCGCAGTGTGGCGAGCGAGGCCGATGTGCCGCTCGGCTCCACCACCTACCACTTCGCCGGCCTGGACGAACTGCTCGTCGCAGCCCTGGAACAGCTCGTGTGCGAGCCGCAGAGCGCACTCAAGGACTGGCACGTCGACCACGGCGGCGCGGCGGCCGGCGAGGGCTTCCTGGACGTGCTGACCCGCGTGCTGGAGGAGTACGCCTCCGGCGGCCGCGGCCGGATCCGGCTGGAGTACGAGCTGTACCTGGAGGCGCTGCGCCGGCCCGCGCTCCAGCCGGTGGCCGCCGCCTGGCTGGACGACATGACCCGGCAGCTGCACCGGTACACCGGCGATCTGGGCACGGCCCGCGCCCTCACCGCCGTCATCGACGGGCTGCTCCTCCAGTACCTGCTCACCGACCGCTCCTTCGACCGGGACGAGGTCCGGGGCGCCCTGGCCCGCGTCGTTGAGGGGCCCGAGCAAGCTGTGCAGCGCAGGTGAGCGGTGGTCCGCGGGCCGGGCGCGGTTCGTCATCCGGGCCCCGGTCCGGATAGCGTTCGAAGCATGACCGAAGCACCCACCCACTCCACGTCCGGCGCGGTCGCCGCCGGACTCGCGACCGTCGCGCCCGACGGTACGGTTCTCGACACCTGGTTCCCCCGTCCCGAGCTCGTCGCCGAGGCCGGGCCGGCCGGCACCGAGCGGCTGAGCGCGGAGCGCGCCGCCGAGCTGCTCGGCGAGGCGGCACCCAAGGCGCTGGGCGTGGACGAGCGCCGCGGCGTCGAGGTCGTGGCCGTCCGTACGGTCATCTCCTCGCTCGCCGACAAGCCGCTGGACGCGCACGACGTCTATCTGCGGCTGCACCTGCTCAGCCACCGGCTGATCCGGCCGCACGGCCTCAGCCTGGAGGGCCAGTTCGCGTACCTGGCGAACGTCGCCTGGACCAACCTCGGCCCCGTCCCGGTCGACGGCCTGGAGGCCGCCCGGCTGGCGGCCCGCGCCTCCGGTACCCATCTGAGCGTCACGAGCGTGGACAAGTTCCCGCGGATGACGGACTACGTGATGCCCAAGGGCGTGCGCATCGGCGACGCCGACCGGGTGCGGCTGGGTGCCCATCTGGCGGAGGGCACCACCGTCATGCACGAGGGCTTCTGCAACTTCAACGCCGGCACCCTGGGCACCTCCATGGTCGAGGGCCGGATCAGCGCCGGAGTCGTCCTCGGGGACGGCACCGACCTGGGCGGCGGCGCCTCGATGATGGGCACGCTCTCCGGCGGCGGCAAGCAGATCATCTCCGTCGGCGAGCGCTGCCTGATCGGCGCCGAGGCCGGTATCGGCATCTCGCTCGGCGACGACTGCGTCGTGGAGGCCGGGCTGTACCTCACCGCCGGCACCCGGATCACCCTGCCCGACGGCAAGATCGTCAAGGCGCTGGAGCTGTCCGGCGCACACAATCTGCTCTTCCGCCGCAACTCGGTGACCGGCGCGGTGGAGGCGCTCCAGCGCAGCGGCTCCTGGGGCGGCCTCAACGAGGCCCTGCACAGCCACAACTGACCCGCCCGGCGCGGCCCGCCCCGCAGGCCGCCCTTCCGCAACTCCCCTGCGCCACCCGTGTGTTCGCGGTGCGTGCCCGCTGTGTACCGGGTTCGTACCGGCCCGGCGGACGGGGCGGGGCGCATGCCCGTAGGCCATAGGCTTACGGGCATGCGCGATCTCGTGGCCGGTGTCCGGTATCTGGGGCGGGGCCAGCGGTGGGTGCTCACACACGGCCGCTGGTTCGGGTTCGGGCTGCTGCCCGCGCTGCTCACACTGGTGCTCTACGCGGCGGCCCTGGCTGCCCTCGGCTTCTGGGCCGACGATCTGGCCACCTGGGCCACCCCCTTCGCCGACGACTGGAGCCCGCCCTGGCCGGGACTGCTGCGCGGCGTCTTCGCCGTCCTGCTGTGGCTGGGGGTGCTGCTGCTCGCCGTGATCAGCTTCGCCGCGGTCGCGCTGCTGGTGGGGGAGCTGTTCTACGAGAAGCTCTCGGAGAAGGTCGAGGAGGCCGAGGGCGGGCTGCCGGACGACATGGTCGAACAGTCCCTGTGGCGGGAGCTGTGGATCGGGCTGTGCGACAGCGTCTACGTGCTCGGCAGAGCGCTGCTGTTCGGTGTTCCGCTGTTCTTTCTCGGCTTTCTGCCCGTCGTCGGCCAGAGCGTGGTGCCGGCGCTCGGATTCTGCGTCTCCGGGTTCTTCCTCACCCTGGAGCTGGCCTCCGTGGCGATGCAGCGCCGCGGCATCGACGTCCGCACCCGGCTGCGGATGCTGCGCGACCGCAAGGCCCTGGCCCTCGGATTCGGGGTGCCGCTGGTGCTGCTGTTCCTGGTACCCGTCGCCGCCGTGTTCCTGATGCCCGGCGCCGTCGCCGGTGCCGCGCTGCTGGTGCGCGACCTGGTGGGCGAGGGCGGTCCGGAGCCCGCTGCCGACGGGGACGAGCCGGCCGCCGCCCCGGCGGGCACGCCGTACGGCCCCGGCGGACCGCACGGCGTGCCGGGCTGAGCGGGCCGGCCCGGCCCGGCCCGGTGGGGGAGTCGGGTCAGTGCGGCCGGATGCGGACCACGGACGGGTCGTGGTCGCTGCTCTGGTCGGCGAACTCGGCGTTGAGATGGACGATGTCGTACTCGGGCCGGCCGGCACCGGGGCTGGTCAGCAGATGGTCCAGGGTCTGTGAGTTGCCGTTGAAGACGTAGCCGTAGCGCTCGTTCGCCGGCAGCCGGTCCATCGGGCTGGTCAGCGCCCCGCCGGAGCGGAGCGCGTCGAGCGCGGGGGAGAACGGGAAGTCGTTGAAGTCCCCGCCCGCGACGACGAGGGCGTCCTTGTCGATCTTCCGTACGTCCCGCACGAAGGAGTTGACGAGCTTCGCCTGCTCGATGCGCTGCGGCTCCGAGTGCCGTGCCGGCGGCTGGAACCGGCCCTCCATCGGCTGGTCGCCCTTGAGATCGCCGCCGCCCTTGGAGCTGAAGTGGTTGGCGACGACGAACACCTTCCGGCCGCGGAAGGCGAACTCGCCCGCCAGCGGCTTGCGGCCGGCCTCCCACGCCGGGTCCTGCGGCGCGATACGGCCCGGCGAGGCGGACAGCGCCGGTGCCCCGTCCCGCTCCTCGACCCGGACGGGGCTGGTCGCGTCGCCCCCGGCCCGCTCGGTGAACGAGACCCGCTCCGGGTTGTAGAGGAAGGCCACACGGATGTTGCCGCCGGGCTGCCCGCCGTCCGCGCCGTCCTCGGGGTCGATCTGCTGCCAGGCGTACGCGGGGCCGCCGGCCGCGCGGATCTCGTCGGTGAGCCGGCGCAGCGTGCCGTCGGCGCCGACCGTGCCGTCGTCCTCGGGTCCGCTGTCGTCCTGCACCTCCTCGACGGTGACGATGTCGGGGGAGGAGAGGTGGGTGACGAGGCCCTCGGCGAGCCGCTCGAACTTGGCGGGTTCGGAGGCGGGGGAGAGGTTCTCGACGTTGTACGTCGCCACGGACAGCTCGTCCCGGTGCTGGGCGCGGGTGCGCTCCCGCTCCAGGCCGCGGTCCTGGTGCCGGCCGAGGGTGGTCGCGCGCAGCGTGTAGCCGCCGAACTTGTCGTAGTCCAGGGGGCCTTCGCTGACGCCGCCCAGTCCATCGCCGACGTTCGCCTGCGGGAACGGGTGGGTGTCGAGCGGCAGCAGCGAGGAGACCTTCAGCCGGGCGCTGTTCTGCTGCTCGTAGGAGCCGTAGAAGGTGCCGCCGCGCGGTGTCGGGTTCTGCCGCGGGTCGGTGGTGACCCACAGTTCGTGGTGCTTCGTCGACGGGCCCGTGACGCGGACGTCGCGCACCGAGACGCGCATGCCCTCCAGCGACTCGTAGCGGTCCAGCGCGTAACGGCCGGGCCGCAGCCGGGAGTTCTCGATGCTCCCGCCGCCGGCCTCGGGCGCGTACCGCTCGGGCACCGACCCCGCGTCGAGCCGGACCGGAGCGGGCAGGCCACCGCGGGCCGCGCCGTCCGGGCGCCACTCCGCGCCGGTCAGCTGGGTGACGCTCTGGTGGCCGGAGTCCTGGCCGCCGGGCCGGAACTCGGTGACGTCGCCGGACACCCGCAGCGCGTCCCCGGGCGCGACCTCGGGGCTCTGCCTGCCGGTGAAGACGAAGATGCCCTCGCTGGTGGCCGGATCGTCGTCGGGCCGGGGGTCCTGCATCCAGAAGCCGCGCGCCGTCCCGAAGTCCCGTACGCCGGTGACCACTCCGGGCACCTCCGACACCCGCTCGCCCTGGAGCGGGGAGAGCCGGGTGGTGCCCTGGATGTCGTGGATACGGACCGGGGCGGCCGCCGCGGAGTGCGGGCCCGGGCCGCCGGGCGTGGCGGCGGACGCGGGCAGGGCGAGAAGCGTGGAGCAGACGGCGCCGACGGTGAGCGTGGCCGTCCGGAACGAGCGCCGGGACGACCGCCCGGGCCGCGCCGGTCCGGCAGCCGGTGCGGGCGGTGCGGCCGGTGCCGTCGTGGCGGCTGTCGCGGCTGTCGGGGCGGTCCGGGCTGTCGTGGCTGCTGTCGGTGCAGTGGGCGCCGTCGGGGCTTCACCGAACGGCCGGTCGGGTCGCGCAGGCAAGGCGAGCCTCCGTGGGGGTAGGGCCGCTCCCGCCGGGACGGCGGCGGAAGGGCGGGGCGGCCGGGCGCCGGAACGGGGCGCCGGCGAGGGCGGGCTGCATTCTGTACCCGTTTCTCTACGCGCGTAAGGTCCGCTGTGGGAACGGGAGTTGTCAAGGATGTGACAGGAACGGGCCCGGGGCGCGCGGGGGCTCGGGAGAGCGCGAGAGGTGTTCGCGCCGGGGAGCGGCGGAGCCGGGGACGGCCGGCACGCTGCCCGGCACCCGCCCGGGACCTGGCTGGAACGCCGTCCGGCACGCTGCCCCGAACGCCGCCCGGAGCGGGCGCGGCGGGGCCCGGTCGCGGAGGGCGGAGTTCCGGTCGGCGCGTGGGCGGTCCCGGCCCGCCGGGGAGGCCGTGGGCGGCCTGCCGACGATCCCGGCGGGCCCGGCTGCGAGCCGTCTACCCTGGGGGCCTTGCACCGTCCTGTACCCCTTGCACACCCCTGCACCTGTAGGAGATGAACTCCCCGATGACCGGTGACGACCGTCCCACCATGCCGCCCGTACGGCTGCCCTCCGATGCCGAACTGGCGCGGGACGCGCTGGCGGCGCCGCTGATGGCCCGCGCGGTACGCCTCACCCGCTGGGCGCGCACCGCGGCCGGCCCCGAGGGCGGCATCCCGGTGGGTGTGGGCGGCGAGCTGCTGTCTGAGCAGCTCAAGCAGGCCGCCGCACATCTCGGCCTGGCCGACGACGAGGACGCGCCCGCCCTCGCCGCCGACGCCTGGAACTTCGCGGTCGACACCGGTCTGCTGGCCGTGGAGGAGGACGAGGAGGCGAGCGGCAGGGACGACGCCGAACCGTCCGCCGACGAGCCGGTCGGTCTGGCCCGGCCCGAGGAGGAGCTGGCCGGGCTCACCGGCGGGGCCGAGGACGGTGTCCCCGCGCCCGCCGAGATCCTGGAGGTGTGGCGCGACGGGCTGGAGACCGTGCTCGCCGACGCGGCCACCCCCAGCTTCGAGGATCTGCTGGGCGGCATCGAGGGCGCCGTCGGCGAGAACGGCGAGATCGACACCGACTCGATCGACCTCGACGCGCTCGACTGGAACCCCGAGGAGGAGTCCGAGTTCCTCGACGGCGCGCTGGGCACCCTGTATCTGCTGACGGTCGGGGACCCGGAGATCGCCGCCGGTGCGATGGTCCCGCTGCCGGTGCTCGCCGCCTCCATGACCGTCCCCGACGGTGTCGACGAGCCCTCCGACGAGGTCCTGGAGGAGATCTCCGCGGTGATGATGCGGCTGGACGACCAGCTGCGCATCCTGGAGCCGACCGGGATCGTCGCCTACCACCCGGTCGACGAGGCGCTTACCCAGGAGGCCGAGGAGGGGGACGAGGCCGCGCTCGGCGCCGAACTCGACGAGGAGGACGTCTCCCGCTACGGCATGGTCCGGCTCACCCCGCTCGGGCTGCACGGCGTGCGCGAACGGCTGCTCGCCGCGGGTGTCGAGGCCCCGCTGGTGGGCGACCTCGCCGGCTCCGGCGCCGATGTGCTCCTCGGCTCGCTGCCCGCCTACACCGAGGAGAACGCCCGCGCCGAGATCGAGTCCTGGCTGGCCGCCCGCACCGCGGCGGACGGGAGCGGGGACGGCGACGGTGAGGGCGGCACGGCGGGGAGCGCGGGCGGCAGCGCCGAGGGAAGCGCCGGTGGTGACGGCGCGGTCGCCGAGCGCACCGTGCGGGCCGCGCGCGAACTGCTGGCCGCCGCGCGCGGGGCGGACGAGGACGGGCCCGTGCGCCGGCTCTCCTGCCAGCAGGCGCTCTCCCTCGCCGGCGCCGCGGCCGAACCCGCGCTCCGCGAGGTCCTGGAGGACCGCCAGCTCGGCGGGCTCGCCCGGGTCTGGCTCACCGAGCACGGGGCGGCGGACGTGCCCCAGCCCGACGAGGACATGATCTTCTGGCTGACGGTCGACACGCTCGCCGCACAGCTGGCGACCGCGGGCGAGGAGCAGGACGAACTCGCCGAGCTGGTACGGGGGTTGGTCGACCAGCACACCGGCTTCTTCGACAAGATCTGGCGCGTCGACCACCCCGCCACGGGTGAGGTCCTGGAGGCCATGGGCCGGCTCCACCCCGACAAGCAGGCGGCGAAGGCCGCCCGGAAGGCGGCGTTCAAGGCCCGCTCCCGCGCGGAGGACTGACCGGACCCCGGACGCCCCGCACCGTCCGGGACGCCTTGGGCCTCCTGGACGCCCAGCTGGCAGCCCTGCCGCGGCTGACCGCCTGCCACGGCCGCGGCCGACGGGCATGTCACCGCCCCGCGCCCGGACCCGGCGCACCGTCCGCCGGGTCCGCGCGCGGGGCGTCCGCTCCTCTCCGGGGGCACGCCCGGCGCACGGCGACCGGAATCCGGGGCACGGGCGTCCACCAGTCGGACACCTCGCCGCCCGCCCTTCTTCGCCGCCCCCTGATTCCACCGCCGTGCCCCCCGGCGCCGCGTACTCGACCGGGCGCTCTCCCGGCAGCGCCCCGGCGCCCCGCAGGCCCGGGGGAAGTACCGCCACCTGCGCTTTTCCTGACCGCGGCGACCGTCGTACGGGCCGTACCCGCCGCGCGTCCGAGCCGCCCGCCGACGAGCGTCGTCTCATGAACGCGTCTCACCATGGAAGATGGAGGGGGTGCGGACGCGCGCGGTCCATTACCGTGGCGCGCATGTTCGGCCCCGCCCGCCTGCTGGCCCTCACGCTCTTCGCGTCCACCGCGTGGAGCGTGGACGACGGCCTCTGTAGCCGCTGACCCACGCGTCGCCCCGACGCACGGACCGCCGACGCCTGCGCACGAGCCGGGCCGCTCGCGCGACCCGCAGCCCCGGCCTCCGCACCGCCCCGCGACCCGACCCGGATCGCCCCGACCGCACATGCCCGCCGGGACGCCCCGACCGGCGCTTCCCACCGGGCCCGCCGCACGACGGGCCGTCTGCCCAACGGAGGGCCGACGGGAGCCGGTTCACTCCGAGTCCGTCCCTGTAGACCCCTGCCGGGTCCGACGGGTGTGTGCGCCGGAGGGCCGCGCGCGGCACCGGCGCGTCACGCGCGGCGTGCGCGGGCGGATGCACCCGGCCGACCGCACCGGGACACCTCCCGGCGCGTCATCGAGGGCCCGACGGGTCAGCTGTCCCCCGGCAGCACTCGATGCCGCACCCGGCGGCCCGGCGGCCCGGAGGTCAGGCAGCCCCGCTGCCCGGCAGCTCGGGAGTCCCGCGGCCCGGTGGCCGGGGGCGGCCCGGGCCGTCGCCCGCCGGATCCGTGCCCGCCCCGCGCCCCGCACCGCCACGTTCCGCCCCTCGCCTGTCCCCGCCCCGTCGTCCCACGGAGGTCTCGTGACGACCGCTCCTCCCGCCCAGCCGCAGCCGGAAAGGCCCGCGCTGCTCTCTCCTCCGCCCACCCGGCTGCCCGCCCCCGAGGCGGCCCCGGCGCCGGCCGTGCGGCGGCTGCCGCTCGCCGTCTCCGCCGCGCTCGGCCTCGTACTGACCGGCTATGTGTGGGCCGTGCACGGTGCGAAGCCGGGCATCCTTTTGCTGCTCGGCATCGGGCTGGGCATCGCCCTGTTCCACTCCCGCTTCGGATTCACCTCGGCCTGGCGGCAGTTGATCGCCGTCGGCAACGGCACCGGGTTGCGGGCACACGCGCTGCTGCTCGGTACGACGGCGGTGCTCTTCGCACTCGTCATCGGCACCGGGACCGGACTGTTCGGCTCGACGCCGGCGCCCAGCGGCGGTCCGCTCGGTGTCGGACTGCTGCTGGGCGCCTTCCTCTTCGCGGTCGGCATGCAGCTGGGCGGCGCCTGCGCCTCGGGCACGCTGTTCGCCGTGGGGTCCGGGCAGAGCACGATCGTGCTCACGCTGGGCGGGTTCATCGCCGGATCGACCCTGGCCGCCTGGCAGTTCGAGCTGTGGCGCGATCTCCCGTCCCTCGATCCGGTGCTCTTCTCCGACCACGTCGGCTGGGCCGGCTCGGCGGCGGTGACGCTCGTGCTGCTGGCGCTCGTGGTGCTCGTCTCGCGCCTGGTGCAGGCCCGGCGCAACCCGCCGCCGGTGGGCGCCCCGCCGAGCGCACGCGGTGCCGCACGGGCGCTGCGCGGGTCCTGGCCGCTGGCCGCCGGTGCGCTGGTGCTGGCGGTTCTGGGCGCGGCCGTGCTGCTCGTGTCCGGCGGTGCGTGGGGTGTGACCAGCGCGTTCGCGCTCTGGGGCGCCAAGATCGCGGGCGCGCTGGGCGCCTCGCCGGAAACCTGGGCGTACTGGCAGGACCCGCACAGCGCACAGCAGCTGGCCGGGCCCGTCCTCGCGGACAAGACGAGCCTCACCGACCTCGGCATCATGATCGGCGCGGCGGTGGCCGCGGCCGCCGGCGGCGTGTGGACGCTGCACCGCGGCGTGGCCTGGCGCACGGCTGTGGCGGCCGTGCTGGGCGGCGTGTTGATGGGCGTGGGGGCGCGGCTGGCCGGCGGGTGCAACATCGGCGCCTATCTCGCCGGGATCGCCTCGGGCAGCCTGCACGGCTGGGTCTGGGGCGGGGTCGCGCTGCTCGGGACCTGGGCGGGGCTGCGGCTGCGCCCGCTGTTCGGGCTGGGGAACCCGAAACCAGGGGACGGTGTGTGCTGATAGCCTCCCCGGCGGCGTCCATCGGGCCGCCCGGCGCCTCTCGCGTCGGGCGGCCTTTCGCATGTGGCCATGTACGTGACCGTGTGTGTGACCACTGCGGATGGGTCGCTGCCGCACGTACGTGACCGCCGTGCGGTGGACCGCTGCCGTCCGGGTGTGCCCGTCAGCGCCGGGGTACGCCTGCCGTGGGCCCGCCCCGCGTTCCCGGCAGGGCCCGTCGCCGTCCGCGTACGCCTGCCACAGGTCCGCCGCTGTGCCGAAGGAGTCGCAGTTCGCAGGTGAGCGTGGCGCCCGAAGGGGAGACCCGTACCGGGGATCCGGCACCGGGAGGCCGCGCGCCGCCGCGTGGGTGCCCCGGTTCCTGGGGCCGTAGGATCAATCAAGCTGCATAACGGTCAAAAGTGTTTAAAGGACGTGAGAGGCGATATGACGGACAGCTCCGGGCAAGAGCCGGCCGGCGGCCGCGCGGGGGGCGCGGCCAAGCAGGTACCGCGAGCCGTCGCAGCGCTGCCGCGCCACGTGCGCGACGACCTGGTGCGACGGCTGCGCCGCAAGGGCCGTCCGTTCGACAAGGGCGACGTCCAGGTCGTCGAGGAGCCGATGCTGAAGCGGGCCGTGACCGCCTCGGCGCTCGGCAACTGCATGGAGTGGTTCGACTTCGGCGTCTACAGCTATCTGGCGGCGACGCTCGGCAAGGTCTTCTACCCGGGGGCCTCGGACGCGGCGCAGCTGCTCGCCTCGTTCGCGACCTTCGCCGCGGCCTTCGTCGTCCGGCCGCTGGGCGGGCTCTTCTTCGGCCCGCTCGGTGACAAGCTCGGCCGGCAGAAGGTGCTGGCCACCACCATGATCATGATGGCCTGCGGCACCTTCGCCATCGGTTTCATCCCCAGCTACGCGAGCATCGGCGTCGCGGCCCCCGTGCTGCTGCTGATCGCCCGCATGGTGCAGGGCTTCTCCACCGGCGGCGAGTACGGCGGTGCGACGACGTTCATCGCCGAGTACTCCCCGGACCGGCGGCGCGGATTCCTCGGCAGCTGGCTCGACTTCGGCACCTTCGTCGGCTACGCGCTCGGCTCGGCGCTGGTCACCGTCCTCAACTTCCTGCTGACCGACAGCGAGATGCTCAGCTGGGGCTGGCGCCTGCCGTTCCTGGTGGCGGGCCCGCTCGGGCTCATCGGCCTCTACATGCGGCTGAAGCTGGAGGAATCCCCGGCGTTCCAGAAGCAGTTGGACGAGCACGACCAGGCCGTGGCCCAGCGGGAGACCAGCCGCCACGAGTTCCGCACCATCCTGGGCACCCACTGGCGTGCGCTGCTGCTGTGCGTCGGCCTGGTGCTGCTCTACAACGTCACCAATTACATGGTCACCGGCTATCTGCCCTCCTACCAGACGGAAGTGCTGCACCGGAACGGCACCACAGCGGATGTGACGGTGCTGGTGGGCATGGTCTGGGTCGTCCTGCTCATCACCTTCCTCGGACGGCTGAGCGACCGGGTCGGACGACGGCCCGTCTACCGATGGGCGGCGATCGCCCAGATCGTGCTGGCCGTACCGGCGTTCCTGCTGTTGCGCAGCGACGGATGGCTGCTGCCGGGGCTGGGCGTGCTGATCCTCGCGACCGTGCTGGCCGGGTTCGCCGCGCCCTCGGCGGCCACGCTGCCGGCCCTCTTCCCGACGAGCGTCCGGTACGCGGCCATGGGCATCGGCTTCAACTTCTCCGTGGCCGCGTTCGGCGGGACGACACCGCTGTTCGCCGAGGGGCTCGTCGATCTGACGGGCACCGGTCTGATGCCCGGCTACTACCTGATGGCCAGCGGTCTGATCGGCCTGGTCGCCGTGCGCTTCATGCCGGAGAGCGCGGGTGTCGCGCTGCGCGGCTCGCAGCCCCTGGTCGGTTCCGAGGAGGAGGCCGAGGAGCTGATCTCCACCTCCCGGCAGCTGCGGACGCTGGGCGCCACCCGGCGCCAGTGACGAGGGACGCCGGGCGCCGACGCGGTCGGGGCCCGGCGCCCGCGCGGCCGCTCAGCGTGCGGACCTGTCCGCGATCCGGTCCCGTACGACGGCGCCGAGCAGGGCGAGCACGCCGACCGCTGTGGGCGCCAGTGTGAGCAGCTCGAACCCGCCGCCGGGCGACTTGTCGACCTTCTCGGTGCTCCACATCACCAGGCAGGTCAGCCCCATCGTCAGGCCGATGCAGCAGGCGAGGAACAGCTGGGCACGGGCCAGCAGGCGTACCCCGGCGCGGGTGCGCGGCCGGTTGACGAAGGGCGAGGTCCGGGCGCCGGGCTCCAGCTCCGACTCGGGCCGCATACGCAGGGAGAACACCGTCACGCCGGTCATCAGGGCGAGGACGCCCGCGTACACGAAGACGGGGAGGAAGACGCTGCCCACGGACTTGGCGGCGTAGGAGTCCACGCCGTCGGTGCCGAGGTGCTGGGGGACCTCGTCCGGCAGATCGGGGTAGACGACGGCGCCCCAGACGACGAGCCCCAGAAGGACGAGCACCCCGGGGGCGAGCCAGAGCCAGGGGAACCCCGGCCTCCCGGCGTCCGCCGTCGGTGCGCTCTTTCCGCCTTGCCCGCCGCGTCCGCCCTGCCTGCCTGGTCCGTCGGGTGCGTCCGCTCGCTCCGGCCCGTCCGGTCCGCCGCTGCCCGGTCTGTGCCGCTCACCTGTCCCCACGAGGGCCCCTCCCCTTGCTTCCCCTTGCCGTTGCCCTTGCTCACATGTACTGCCGCGCCCGGCCGTGCCGTGCGCCGCAGCCGACAGCCAGGGTTGCACGGGTCCGGACGGGCTGTTCGGGCCGGTCGCGCTGCCCGGCCCGGTCCGCGCGTCCCTCCGGAGCCGTTCGGCTCCGCCTCCCCCCGGAACCGTCGAACGATCTTGCGATCGCCTGCCCGGCGACCTCCCGGGTGAAACCCCGTCAGAGCGCCTCGCGGGCCCACACCTCGCGGGTGCCGCCCTGCCACTCGATGACGGAGTCGTCGTCCAGGTCGACCGTCGCCACGTCGATACCGGCCCGGCTGAGGAACTCGATCAGGTCGGTGAGCCCGTAGGCCGTGCCGAGGGTCTCCCCGTGCGCGCTCACCCGGCGGCCTCCGGCGGGGTACGGAGGGTGGACGACGATGGGAGCACTCATAGGACAAGCGTGCGACAGGGCACGCGTGGACGCACGCCGGGAGTACTGTCTGTCCATGGCTGGAGTGCGCCCCGCCGTCCACGGCTTCTGGGAAGCCGACGGCGCGACGAAGACGTTCACGCACGCCCTCGACGAGGACCTGCTCGCCGCGTACCTCCCGCGGGAGTCCCGGATCCTCGACTACGGCTGCGGCTACGGCCGGCTGACCGGCCGGCTGCTGGATCTGGGTTACCCGCGGGTCGTGGGCGTCGACCCGTCCCTGGCCATGATCGAGCGCGGCAGGCGGCTGCGCCCGCGCGCCCCGCTGCGGCACGAGCCCGAGCTGCCGCTGCCCGAGCGGGACGGCTCCTTCGACGCCGCGCTGCTGTTCGCCGTCCTCACCTGCGTCCCCACCGAGGCCGACCAGCGCCTCACACTCGCGGAGCTGGCCCGGCTGCTGCGGCCCGGCGGGGTGCTGTACGTCAGCGAGGTGCCGCTCCAGCGCGACGCGCGCAACGTGGCCCGCTACGAGCGCCACCGGGACGAGGTGCCCGGTAGCCCGTACGGCACCTTCACCACGGACGACGGCGGGTTCTTCCGGCACCACACCCCCGAACAGCTGCGCGGACTGCTGGCCGACCACGGCTTCACCGTCGTCGAGGAGCGCACCGGGACGGCCCCCACCCTGCACGGCCACGAGGTCGAACGGCTCCAGCTCGTGTCCCGCAACGACGCCGACGACGCTGACGACGCGGACGGCTCCGGCGGCTCTGGCGGCTCTGGGCGGCTCTGACGGCTCGGCCTCCTGGCGACGGCGCGCCGCACTCCGGTGAGCAGGAGCGGAAGCAGGCGGGAGAAAGTAGGAGCAGGCAGGAGCGCGGGCGTGGAAGCTCTCCGGGGGCGCCCGCTCGGCAAAGGAACCGCAAAGCCGAGCCGGTCGTTACCCCCGGCATGACGGCAATGACTCCCGGCTCCAACCTCCCGCTGGCCGCGCAGCGCGTGGCGGTGGAGGTGACCGCACCCACCAGGCTCGACGTCTCGGCCCTGCTGCTCGGCCCCGACGGCAAGGTGCGCTCGGACGACGACTTCGTGTTCTACAACCAGCCCAGCGCCCCCGGTGTGACCCACAGCGGCGGCGCCGCCGACACCATCACGGTGGAGACCGGGGCCGTCCCCGCCGACGTCGAGAAGGTCGTCGTCATCGCCAGCCCCGACGGCCCGGGCGCCACCTTCGCGGGCACCGAACCGACGGCCACGGTCCGTGACACGGCCGGTGGTGTGCTCGCCACCTTCACCCCGCCCGGGCTCGGCCCGGAGACGGCGCTCGTCGTCGTCGAGCTGTACCGCAGGAACGGCGCGTGGAAGGTGCGCGCGGTGGGCCAGGGCTACGCCAACGGGCTGGGCGGCGTCGCCTCGGACTTCGGCGTGGACGTGGAGGAGCCCGCCGTCCCGCCGCAGGCGGCGCCCGCTGCCGCGGCACCCGCCCCGGCCGCCGCCGCAGCCGCTCCGGCCCCGTCTCCGGCGGCGGCTCCGCCCCCCGCTCCCGCTCCGTCTCCCGCGGCGCCCCCGCCCCCGGCCGCC
>NZ_BJMM01000024.1 GCF_006539165.1 Streptomyces cacaoi
GTGCCGCGCGGCACCCCGTCGGCGGCGGACGCGGCACCGGCCGTCCCGCCGGACGCCGGGGCGCCGCTCCCCGCACCGGCGCCCGACGCCGCCGCGCCGCCCGCCCCGAGGAGGCAGAACGCCAGCATCAGCGCCACCCCCGCACACACCGCACGCACTCGCTTCACAGCCCTCGCTCCCTCCCGGACATCGGATGAAAGCTTCGGGTCGAGTCAAAGGCATGTCAAGAGACCGGGCACAACGCCTTGTTGGGCCTTGCTGAGTCGAAGAAAGGTCCCATCTTTATGCGGTTCCGCCGTGTGGTGCGGCCCGGGCGTCCGGAGGGGTGCGCACGCCCGCGCGGCCCCGTCGGCGGTGGAACCGGCGGGGGTTGACGGTGCCCGAGCGGCCTCCCTAGGTTGGATCTGTCCTTGACAACGTTGTCGGTGCCCGGGGGCGAGCCGGTCGATCCCTCGCGTCGGCCGCACCGGTCGGGGGCGGCCGCCTGCCCCTCCCCGTTCGGCGAGACCCCGGCGGCGGAACAGCCCGGCACCGGCTCCGCCGCCCTCCCGCGCCGGGCGCCGCCGAGGTGAACGGGGCGGTCCGGTGGCGGGGCGACCCGCCGGGGCCCGGCCGGGGCCCGTGCGCCGACCTGCGGCCGGAGCCGGGACCGCGCACACTGCCAGGGGTACGGCACCCCTTCCGGGGCACCCACGGACGAGGACACGAACCACACACCGAACTTGGCAAGGTGACGCTCCTCATGGTTGAGACGGGCTCGGCGACGCAGCCATCCAGCCACCACGGCAAGGCCGTCGGCATCTCCATCGCGGCCGCGGTCGGCGGATTCCTCTTCGGCTTCGACTCCTCCGTCATCAACGGCGCGGTGGACGCCCTGAGCGGTCACTTCCACCTCGGCGACTTCCTCTCCGGCTTCGTCGTCTCCATCGCCCTGCTCGGCTGCGCCGTCGGCGCCTGGTACGCCGGGCGGCTCGCCGACGGCTGGGGCCGGCGCCGGGTGATGCTGCTCGGCTCGGCCATGTTCGTCGTCAGCTCGGCCGGTTCCGCCTTCGCCTTCTCGGTGCCCGATCTGCTGCTGTGGCGCGTCATCGGCGGCCTCGGCATCGGTATCGCCTCGGTGATCGCCCCCGCCTACATCTCCGAGGTCGCACCCGCCTCCGGCCGTGGCGCGCTCGGCTCCCTCCAGCAACTGGCGATCACCATCGGCCAGCTCGTCGTCCTCAGCTCCAACAAGGGCCTGGCCGGGGCCGCCGGCGGAGCCGCGCACGATCTGTGGCTGGGCATGCCGGCCTGGCGCTGGATGTTCCTCGTGGGCGTCATCCCGGCCGCGGTCTACGGCGTGCTCGCGTTCCTCATCCCCGAATCGCCCCGCTATCTGGTGCTGGAGGGCAAGGACGAGAAGGCCGCCGAGGTGCTGGGCAGGGTCAGCGGCGTCGCCGAGCCGGAGGCCAAGGTCCGCGAGATCCGCGAGACGCTCCGCAAGGAGCACAAGAGCAGCTTCCGGGACATCCGCGGTCACCGCTTCGGGCTGCACCCGCTGGTCTGGGTCGGCATCATCATGGCCGCGTTCCAGCAGCTCGTCGGCATCAACGCGATCTTCTACTACTCGACGACGCTGTGGAAGTCGGTCGGTTTCAGCGAGTCCAACTCCTTCACGACGTCCGTCATCACCGCCGGCATCAACGTCGTCATGACCGTGGTGTCGATGCTGTTCGTCGACCGCGTGGGGCGCCGCCGGCTGCTGACCATCGGCTCGGTCGGTATGTTCCTCGCGCTGACGCTCACCGCCATCGCCTTCTCCCAGCAGCGTGGCAGCGGCAGCGATGTCAGCCTGCCGGACCCCTACGGGCCGATGGCCCTGGTCGGCGCCAACGCGTTCGTCGTCTTCTTCGCCCTCTCCTGGGGCCCGATCATGTGGATCATGCTCGCGGAGATGTTCCCCAACCGGATGCGCGCCATGGCCCTGGCCATCGGCACCGCCTCCAACTGGATCTTCAACTTCATCGTGACCTTCTCCTTCGAGCCCATGACCGACAGGGTCGGCCTCTCCTGGCTGTACGGGGCGTTCGCCTTCTTCGCCCTGGCCTCCTTCGTCTTCGTCCGCACCAAGATCCCCGAGACGAAGCAGCGCGAGCTGGAGTCCATGACCGGCGAGACCTACCGCCGCCCGGAGCGGCCGGCCGGTTAGAGCCCCGGCCGGGCCCCTCGTGCCCGCCCTCTCAGGACGTCGGCCCGTCGGGGGCGTACGGAGGGTCGGACCGGTGGTCCGGCCGTCCGGCGGAGGCCGCGAGGCGGTCGGCGAGTGCGGTGACGAGGCCGCGGAGTTCGTCGGGGCGGTCGATGACGAACGGGCGGTCGAGCGCGGCGAGGACCGGGGGCAGCCAGTCGAGCCGCTCCGCCCGCAGTTCGACCCGCAGCCAGCGCTCGCCCGCCCCGCCCCCGCCCGCCGCGGGGTCGATCTCCTCCAGGGTCGCGACGCCGGCGGGCAGACGGGCCCGGATCTGCTCGACCGTGCCGTGGACCCGCAGACTCACCGCGTGCCGGTACTCGGCCGTGGCGAACGCCGACAGCAGGCGCTGTGCCGGGGCGGGCCCCTCGGGCGCCTCGAACGAGCCGGGCAGGGTCCGCGCGTCCGCGACGCGGTCGAGCCGGAAGGTGCGGTCCTCGCCGAGCCCGGCGTCCCGGCCCGTGACGTACCAGCGGCCCGCATGGGCGACGATCCCGTACGCGTGCAGCGTGCGTTCGCTGCGCCTCCCGTCGCGGTCGGTGTAGCGGATCGCGACCGGGCGGCGGTGGCGCACCGCGTCGGCGACGGTGAGCAGGACCCCGGTGTCCGGGGCGGGGAACTCCCGGGGCGCTTCCGTGAAGTCGAGGGATTCCCGGAGCGTGTCGAGCCGGCGGGCGAGGTGCCGGGGCAGCACCCGCCGGATCTTCGCCGAGGCCGTCTCGTTCGCCGTCTGCTGTGCCGTCGCCGGTCCGGCCCGCCGGCCGGCGACCAGGCCGAGCAGCACGGCCAGCGCCTCGTCGTCGCTGAACATCAGCGGAGGCAGGCGGTACCCGGGGGCGAGCCGGTACCCGCCGTAGCGGCCGCGCACCGATTCCACGGGGACGTCCAGATCGATGAGCTGGTCCACGTAGCGGCGCACGGTGCGCCCCTCGACGCCGAGCCGGTCGGCCAGTTCGGCCGTGGTCCGGGTGCCGCCCGACTGCAACAGCTCCAGGAGCGTCAGTACGCGGGAGGTCGGCCGGGACATGTCCGCAGCCTAACGCGGATACCGGACCGGTTCTGTCCACTATCTCTCCTAGGCTGCGAGGCGCACACCTCAGCACGACCAAGGAGATCCCCATGGAGTTCGTCTCGATCCGCATCATCACCGGCGACGTGGCCCGCCTCGTCGAGTTCTACGAGCGGGCCACGGGGGTGGAAGCGACGTGGGCCACCGAGGAGTTCGCCGAACTCAGGACCGCGGGCGCCACTCTGGCGATCGCCGGCGCCGGCACCGTCTCGGTGTTCGGCCCCGGCGCCGCCCGCCCGGCGGACAACCACAGCGTGATCATCGAGTTCCTCGTCGACGACGTGGACCGTGTCCACCGGAACCTGACCGGGTTCGTCACCGACTTCGTCAACGAGCCCACCACGATGCCCTGGGGCAACCGGTCGCTGCTCTTCCGCGACCCCGACGGCAACCTCGTCAACTTCTTCACCCCCGTCACCCCGGCGGCCAAGGAGAAGTTCGCCCGCTGACGCCCCGCGGCTCGTACGGCCGCACGGCCGCACGGCTTCCGGGCGGCTAGCCGTGGAAGGCCGTGGTCGCTTCGAGAGGGGCCCGCTCGGCCGTGACGTGGTTGACCGGCGCGCTCTCGTCGGCGTAGCCGAAGGAGATGCCGACGAGCAACTTGCCCTCGGTGACGCCGAGTTCGTCCCGGACGGTGTCGGCGTAGAAGCTGAGCAGGCCCTGCGGGCAGCTGGCCACGCCGTACGCCGCCATGGCCAGGAGCAGCGTCTGCATATAGGCGCCGACGTCGGCGGCCAGCCGCGGGCCGCCGTCGCCGGTGACGAACAGGAACGCGGCGTGCGGCGCCCCGTAGAAGCGCAGACTCTCCGCGTCGTAGGCGGCGCGGGCCGCGTGGTCGCCGGGGCCGATGCCGAGCGCGCCGTACAGACCGGCGCCGAACGCCGCACGCCGCTCCTGGTGGACGGGCGCGTACATGTCCTCGGAGTACGGGAAGTCGGCCGAGAGGCGCTGTGCGGCGTGCGCCTCCTGGAGGGCGTCCGCCAGGCGTGCGCGCCGTGCGCCGCCGGCCACCTCGACCCGCCAGGGCTGCGCGTTGGAGTTGGACGGCGCCGCGCCGGCCAGGGAGAAGATCGCGCGGATCGTCTCCTCGGGCACGGCCTCGGGGCGGAAGGCCCGGGTGGCGTGCCGCCCGCGTATCAGCTGCTCCGCGTAGCGGCTCAGCTCCGCGCGGCCGTTCGGCCCGGTGAGTACCGGTGTGCTCATGGAAGTCTCCTCGGGAAGCACCGATGTAAACGGAATCGTTTACCTGCGGGACGACCGTAGCAAGCCATGGCTTCCGAAGTAAACGGAGGCGTATACTTCCCGGTATGAGTACGGTGACGACGGCGCCCCGGCGGCAGGGGCGCGGCGGGCGCGAACGCATCCTGGCCGCCGCCGCCCAGCTGTTCGCGGCCCAGGGGATCAACGCGACCGGCATGGAACAGGTCGCCGAACAGGCACCCGTGTCCAAGCGCACCCTCTACGCGCACTTCCGCACCAAGAGCGAGCTGGTCGTCGCCCATCTGCACGACCTCGCCTCGGCCGGCCACACCCTGGGCAGCGTGCTGACCCGCGAGGACATCCCCGCCAGGGAACGCGTCCTCGCGCTGTTCGCGCCGCTCCCGGCGGACGCGGCCCCGGTGCGCGGATGCCCGTTCATCGACGCAGCGGCGGAGTTCCCCGACCCCGAGAGCGCGGTCCACTCCTACGCCCGCGAGCAGAAGCTGCTGATGGTGCGGCTGGTCACCGCGCTCGTCACGGAACTCGGCTGCCGCGAGCCCGCCGCACTCGCCGAACAGCTCGTCACCCTCGCCGACGGGGCCGCCAGCCGCGCCATGGTGCTGGGTGAGGCGGACTACGGGCGGCACGCGCGGGCGGCGGCGGAGATCCTCCTGGACAACGCCCTGCCGGACACGGACTGATCGGCCGGTACGGCTCCCGCCCGCTGCACACCCGACGGCGCCCCGCCCGCCGCGGAACGCGGGGCAGCCGGGGCGCCGGTCGCGCCCCGGCTCAGGCGAACTGGCCGGGCCGGTAGCTTCCCGCGGGCTGCCGGACGGCGACGTTCACCCGGTTGTAGAAGTTGATGAAGCCGATGAGCAGCACCAGCGCGGTGAGCTGCTCCTCGTCGTAGTGCTCGGCGGCCCGCGCCCAGACCTCGTCCGGGACACCGCCCGCCGCGTCCGCGATCCGCGTGCCCTGCTCGGTCAGCTCCAGCGCGGCGCGCTCGGCCTCGGTGAAGACCGTCGCCTCCCGCCAGGCCGCCACCAGGTTGAGCCGGAGCGCCGTCTCACCGGCCTCGGCGGCGTCCTTGGCGTGCATGTCCGTGCAGAAGCCGCAGCCGTTGATCTGGCTGGCGCGGAGCTTCACCAGCTCCTGGGTGGCGGCCGGCAGCCCCGAGTCCGCGAGCGCCTTGCCGGCGGCGTTGAGATGCTTGAGAAACGTCCCGGTGAGCGGCTGGCCGAAGAGGTTCAGTCGGGCTTCCATGGTGGGCTCCTTGGCTGTGTCGGTGCCGCGCCCCGGCCGGGACGCGCACACCTGTCCGTCCTTGCACAGCTACGACGGATCGGCACCGCCCGGATGTGACATGCCCCCGGGACGCCCCAGGGAAGGCCCCGGCCGGACGCGTCAGCCCATCTTCTTCAGCAGCTCCACCGCCAGCGGCGCGGACGAGGCCGGGTTCTGCCCGGTGACCAGCGTCCGGTCCGTCACCACGTGCGGGGCCCACGGCTCCTTCTCCTGGAAGCGCGCCCCCATCGCCGTCAGCCGGTCCTGGAGCAGCCACTTCGCCTTGTTCGCGAAGCCCGCCTGGGCCTCCTCGGCGTTGGTGAACGCCGTCAGCCGGTAGCCGGAGAAGGCGTGCCGGCCGTCGTCGCGGACGGCGGCGAGCAGGGCCGCCGGCGCGTGGCAGACGACGCCGAGCGGGATGCCCTCGTCCAGGGCGCGCAGCAGCAGGGCGGCGGAGTCCCGGTCGCCGGCGAGGTCCTCCATGGGCCCGTGCCCGCCCGGGTAGAAGATCGCGCCGTACTCGGTGAGCGAGTCCAGCGGGACGTCGGACAGCCGCATCGGGTGCTGGAGTTCGGTGAAGGCCGCCAGCAGCTTGGCCACCCGGTCGGCGCCCTCCTGCCCGCCGTTGGCCGCCGGCTCCAGACTGCCCGCGTCCACGGTCGGCACCACACCGCCCGGCGTGGCCACGGCGATCTCGTGCCCCGCGGCCTTGAACGCCTCGTACGGTGCGGCCGCCTCCTCGGCCCACACCCCCGTGGGGTGCAGGGTGCCGTCGGCCAGCGTCCAGTGATCGGCGCCGGTCACCACGTACAGGATCTTTGCCATGGGGGCTCATCTCCGGGCGTTCCTCGGGGGTACGGACCGGCTCCGGGCCACCGCACGGCCCCGCCGGGCGCGGTCCGGAACCACGCGCCGACGCTCCGCGCACGGGCCGCCGACACGCCTCACTCCGACCGTAAAAGGCGCCGCGAACCACCACCAACGCACCCCCTGCGAGGCATGCCGCCCACCTGGGGTGAGGCTCCTGCCGGGTTCTGCCGCTCGCCTGGGATGGGGCTCCTGCTGGGTGTGCCGCGCGCCTGGGATGAGGCTCTTGCCGGGTTTTGCTCGCCCGCCTGGGATGGGGCTCCTGCTGGGTATGCCGCGCGCCTGGGATGGGGCTCCTGCCGGGTGTGTCGCGCGCCTGGGACGGGTTCTTGCCGGGTATGCCGCCCCGGCGGGGATGAGGCTCCTGCCGGGTGTGCCGCCTCGGCTGGACGCGCCCCTGCCCGGCGCTCCGCTCAGCCGAGGGGGGACGCGGCGGGAGACGGCCTTGTGGGTGCGGGTCGGCGCCGTCTCCCCTCCGCCCCCGGCGCGGCGAGCATCCGCATACCGCGCCCTGCCTCGTGCCCTCGCTGGGAGCGCCTTCGCCTTGGGACTACTCGGCTTCGCTGGCTGAATGCCCCTGCCCGGGCGCACGTGGCCGGGCGCACCTGGCCGGGCGGGGGCGATTTCGGCATGTCCAGCCCCGCGGGTGCGGGGAGCACGAGTCCGCGATGCCATACGGCTCGATCGCCGCCGGACCACCCCCGCGCGTGCGGGGAGCACACCGGACTCGGCGCCTCTCTCATCCTCTTCTTCGGACCACCCCGCGCGTGCTGGGAGCACAATGCCGAACCCCCGCAGGGGGGGTTGCGCGCTGGACCACCCCCGCGCGTGCGGGGAGCACATCGGGGCATCTGCTTCCTTTCTCCTGCTGGGCGGACCATCCCCGCGCGTGCGGGGAGCACCGGGCGAAGCAGACGAGGCGGTACCCGTCGACCGGACCATCCCCGCGCGTGCGGGGAGCACGACCGCTCTATCCGTGGGAGACACCTGTGCACAGGACCATCCCCGCGCGTGCGGGGAGCACTGACGGACATCACGTCTCCTCGGTGCGGAGGGAGGACCATCCCCGCGCGTGCGGGGAGCACGCCCCGAGCGAAATCTTCAGCCGTGCAGCGATCGGACCATCCCCGCGCGTGCGGGGAGCACACTTCCTGACCAGCGACGTTACTCGCGGAATGGCGTATTCAGCATCACCTCGCCGCTGCCGGTACGACTTACCTGCCCGCCTGTGGACAACTCACGACGCCCGACAGCCAGTCCTGCGTACGGTCCTGCCAACGACCGAGGAGGCAGTAGTGGAGCAGGCGGAGCGGTGGGCGCGGTGGGCCGTGCTGGTGGCGTTCGTACAGGTAGCGGTGGGCGTGGTCGGCCTGTTGAGGGCTCGGCCCTTCGGTCAGCGCGCCGCCGTCCCGCCAGCCGAAGACCCTTCAGCGGGCGTTCAGTTCCCGCCGTGCCGTATTGATCACGTTGTGTGCGTCGGCGCCGTACACGGCGGATTCCCGCAGAGTGCGCCAGACGCGCGAGTAGGTGGCGATGCTGTCGGCGTCGTCGAGCCGCAACTCGGCATGCCAGTCCTCCGCGATCACAAGCCGTTCGTCGAATATCCAGAACCCGTTGGCGGCAGGGATCTTCAGCGAGGCGCCGAACGGGATGACTCCCAGCTCGACGGTATCCATCCCGATCAGACCGGTAAGACGATCCAGCTGAGCGACGAGAACGGACGGCGGGCAGATCAGAGCACGGAGGGCCGCCTCCCACATCAAGGCGTGAAGCCTCCTGCCTCCCTGATACAGCCACTCCTGGCGCTTCATCCGCGCACGGACGGCGTCATCGGTATCGCGGACGGTGCCTTGGAGGTCGGCGTACCGCAAGAACATGTGCCGCGCGTAGTCGGCAGTCTGGAGCATGCCCGGAACCACGGACTCCTCCCATACCCGGATGGTCTGGGAACGCGAGACTTCCGCATTCCAACTGTCCTGCACAGGCCGGTGGCCCGCGGCCAGTTGTCGCCGCCACGACCGGATGTGGGACTCGAAACCCTTGAGGCGCGACTCCAGTTGCTCGAAGGTGTCAGGCTGCCCCACGCCCTCCGCCCAGGCCCGCAGGTCGCCCGAGGTGGCGGTCTGCTGACCGTTCTCCAACTTGTAGATCTTGGAGTGCGGCCAGCCGATCCGTCGGGCAAGCTCGGGGCCGGTGACACGGCCCCCAGGAGTGGAGAGGCGCAGCTCTCGCAACCGCGCCCCGAGGGCCTCCCGCGCCTGCTGAAAGTCCGTGCTCACCGGTGCCGCTCGCTAGCCCTTCCCGCCCATCTGCGCGGCGAACTCGTCGTGAAGCATGGACCCGTGCACTGCGGCGTCGCGCACCTGGCAGTACCGCAGTACCTCGCCCGGTTCCGTGATGATCTCCACGTCGTGGAAGGCGTCTTCGTCATCGAACCGGAGTACCGCCACGAGACGGCTGTCGAACAGCCAGAAGTCCTCTGCGGGCAGCCGAAGCTGTGTCGCGTCCCTACGCCACAGATTCCGCGCGTCCTCGCCCGTCGCCGCGTTGCACTCCGCGTACTTGAGCAGGAACAACTGACCTTCCGTGGGCGGGTCGTCAACCACACGCACACGCCCCACGTACTTGCCTGCGCCCGTCTGCCGCCGAATGTTGGTGCACCAGTCGCTGTCGAGGTCACAGGCGACCGTGCCCGTCGCCAGGAACTCGGCGTAGGAGGGATCTTCCCGATCCGTGGCGTAGCCACGTCGTGTCTCCAGGTGCCAGGCCGAGTGCTCGAAGGACTGGAAGAGCCTTCCGAACTCCTCCAGCCCGATGATTTTCGGCACGCGCTCGATCTCCTTGGGCCCGTGGCGGACAAGCAGTTCGCGGGGGACGACTACCGCAGCATCCCCCAGGCCGAAGTGCTCAAGCTGGGCGAGATCGTCCGGCGCGGAGAGCGGCTTGCCCTGCACAATGATCTCACCGCTGTCGAGGTCCTCATGGATCGCAGGGCACCCACCGTTCTTGCTGTCGGTGCCATTGAATCGCAGTCGCCGCATCGTCAACTCCTGGCTGCCTCGGGTCCCGTCGTACCGCGTTCAGCATCGCCACGTTCGGCGTTGCGGGCCACAGCGGAAGGCATCCGACGTGAGACCACGCGAGAACATTCGGCAAGCCTCTGAGAACAGAGGAGAACATCGCGTGGTGGGTGTCGACCCACCGTTCCTACCGTCACGTCCATGAACCCAGCCGTGCAGTCACGTGACGTCGATCCCTTCTCGGCTGTCGAGGCGCAAAGGGAAGCGCTCGATCAAGCGGGCACAGTGCTTCCGTACCCAGGGGCCGATGCCTCACCGGGACTCGCTCTCGTAGATCCGGGGCGCGTACGGCCGGAAGTCGATGCCGTACCGGCCCGCGTGATCCAGCAGGGGAGCGACAGCACTGGCGAGCTGACGTGCCAGGCCGTACTTGGCGCCGTCGCCGGTGGACGGGTACCGCTCCCGGGCGGAGCGGTCTCGTGAGTGCGCGGCCCCCGGCCGTGGGAAACCTGCTGGTGGACGAGGCCACCGCGGTGGCATCACCGCCCGCACTGCCGTGGGTCGGACGCATGCAGCGTGTGGCGAGCGACGGCCGGTACGTGCTGGTCAGCGCGACCGGCTATGCATGGTCGGCCGACCCGGTCCGGTCGCGGCCCGCGAACGGCGCCGAGCGCGAGGCGTTCGCGCACGATGCCGAAGCACTGCGCCGCGAGGTCGCCGACGCGGTGCGCCGGACGGCGCTCAGGACTGCCCGGTGAAGCCCCGGATGACGCTCCGCGTCTCCCGCGACGGCGGGCGCACCTGGACGCCCCGCCGCACCATCCAGCCCGTCCCGGGCCCCGCGGCGAGCACCGCCTGGCCGCCGTGCCGCTGCCCGAAGTGCCACCGCAGCGATGCCCGTTGAGTCGGCGGTCGCGGCTCTGCACCGCATCGTCACAGCTGAGGCAGACGCGTGCGAGCGCTGCCGCACCCGCCCCCACGTCACCGTCGATATCGCCCCCGAGCCCCCGGCCGGCGACGGTCTTCCGTGGCTGGTCGTCCGGGGCACCTGCGAGTGCCCTTCCCCCCTCCGACTCCAGGACCTCCATGAGTGATGAGACACCCCAGGTCGACCACGAGCGCGTGCTGCGGGACGTGCTGGACGCCTGCCTCAAGCACGGCAACCCGCCCCCGCCAACAGCGAATTGAGGGCCAGGAGCAGTTCGGCCGCCCCCGGTGGTGGTCATGGCGCTCTCCAGGCTCTTCACACGGCGACGCGGGGCGCCTTCGATGGGCCTGTGTGCCCAACTGACCTACTGCTCCACCTTCTTGACCGGGGCGGCATCACGAACCCTGACCGGATCTCCGCCGGCCAGTTCCTCACCATCCCCCGGTACGGAGCCCGCTCGCGTCCCACGCGACCAGGCGCACCGTGCGAATGGTGCTTCCGTGTGTCGTGTCCGTGGCGGGCGGACTCGCCCGCGTCATGGCCCTCCCGCCCGTCGAGCGGCTGCTCGACCGGTTCGGCCTCGGCATCGTCGACGAGGAGACCAAGGCCGCCCCCTGAGCACCGCCCCACCCCCGTCCGACCCGTCCGCCGTCGCCGTCGAACTGGAACGCATCCGCCGCACGATCGAAGTCGGGTTCACCCGCACCGACGGCGCCCTGGCGCTGCTGGTACAGCGCACCGACCAGACCGAGCAGCGGCTCACCGAGCACGAGCAGCACCTCGACCAGCAGGACGCACGGCTCGATGCGGTCGAGCGGGGCGACGGTCTCGCCGACCACGAGTCCCGACTCCGCACACTGGAGCGGGCCCGCTGGCCCCTGCCATCCCTGGCTGCGCTGACCGGTGTCGGCGCCCTCGCCCTGGCACTACTCGACTTCACACGCTGACAATGCCCCCGCACGGCCACACATGGCCGGGCGGGGGCACTTTCGTCATGTCCAGCCCCGCGCGTGCGGGGCACCTTGCCCTCGCGGGCCTTCCGCTCGGCCTCGACGGACCATCCCCGCGCGTGCGGGGAGCACGCGACCGGCGGCGGCTCGGATGAGGCGGCGAGCGGACCATCCCCGCGGGTGCGGGGAGCACGGGGGCCGCCCCGGGCGTGTTCAGAACGGGGGAGGACCATCCCCGCGCGTGCGGGGGAGCACACCGTGAGGGAGACCCGGATCGACATGTTCTCCGGACCACCCCCGCGCATGCGGGGAGCACTGGCCGCCGGTGCCCAGCGGGTAGAACTCGCTCGGACCACCCCCGCGCGTGCGGGGAGCACATCAGGTCGGCGGTAGCCAACCTGATCGCGACTGGACCACCCCCGCGCGTGCGGGGAGCACATCGGCCCGATGGGGTCGGGGAAGACGTTCCGTGGACCATCCCCGCGCGTGCGGGGAGCATCGCGAGCCGTGCCGCACCGACCCGGACGCCTGGGGACCATCCCCGCGCGTGCGGGGAGCATGGTGATCTGGAGATCACGAACGACGCGGTGAGCGGACCATCCCCGCGCGTGCGGGGAGCATACTTCTTGACCAGCAGCTTTCCGCGCCTTCGCGTCACCTACCGCAGATAGGTGCGCTGCCATTCCACCGAGGACATGTTCTGTGCGGCATCAGCAAGGGCAATCGCCGACGGGGTCTTGAGCTTCGCTCGCGTGCTGTCGACCCACTCGCGAGCGTTCCGGTAGCCCTGCTCCAGGTACTCAAGACCTTGGATCATGCATTCGAGCTTGTCGGCATCGTGAGCGACGAGTACCTCGATCGAGTCGCCGGTCTCGTACTCGTCGACTACGGCCTGAATGCCGGCGGCAACCTTCGGGTGTGCGTCGGCGACCTGGTCGCGGGTGACATCCTCGTTCTTCGCCGCCGTGAGGTACCGCCGCCCGATCCACGGAATGTCGCCGACCCGGGTCTCCTGCGTGTCGTGGAAGGTGCACAGCAGCGCGACCCTGCCCGGGTCGGCGCCCTCCATCATCGCGAACACGGAACCGATCACTGCCGTGCGGAAGCTGTGCTCAGCGATCGTCTCCGGGTCCTTGACTCCCGCGATCCACCAGCTGAAGCGCTTGCCGCGCTTCAGCGCGCCCATCTCCATCAGGTAGCCAACGGTCCCCCTGGCGTGCTGAGCGTCAGACATGCGCTGACCTTCCTGGATCGGGAGTTGTTCGGCTTCAGGCCGAATGCACTGCGTCGAAGTGGGCTTCGCCGAGCAGGCCCGATCGCTCGCGCTGCTGGTGCAACGCACCGACGTCCCGGTTCCGCACGCTGGAGCGAGCCCGATGGCCCTGCCGTGCCTGGCCGCGCTGACCGGTGTGACCTCCCCACCGCCCACCGCCAACATGCCACACAACACACCAGCAGAGGAGCCGTAAGTACCGCTGCGCCCTCGCGCTCCCCGCTGCCACCATTCACGGCCGGTGTCCACCCAATACGGCTCCACACCGGCCCGGGCCCTGAGTACCGTCGTGGGTAGGAACTGCCCGACGGATGGAGCACGGATGTCCTGCTGCCCGCTCGTACGACGGTGCACCACCAAGGGGGCTCACTGATGCTGGAGGAAGCCGAGGAGATCGGCCGGCGTGTGCGACGCGCGCGGCTACGTCTTGGGATGCCGCAAGCTGACCTCGCAGCAGCACTGGGCCGCTCCCAGGGGTGGGTCTCGAAGATGGAGCACGGCCATATCGAGCTGGACCGAGTCGGGCTACTCAACCAGGTAGCCGCCGAACTGCACGTCCATCCCAACGACTTGATCGGTCGCCCGTACAACAGCTCCCCTGACGAGAACCAGTGGCAGGTAGCCGCAGCCTCGATCCTGCGCGAGCTTCGGCGCTATGACCTCACGCCCGTATTCGACGGTCCGCCGCGGTCCGCCGCGCAGCTCTGGCAGGAGACAACGCGTCTTCATCGTCTCCGTGACGCCGCAGCCAACACGTCGATCATTCAGGTGCTTCCGGACCTGTTCCGCGAGGCCCGTGCTCTCGCTGAGAACTTCACCGGCCGGGAGCGCGAGGAAGCGTTCGCGATCTACGCCGTGTGCTGCAAGTTCGCCCATACAGCGGCACATGCCCTCGGGCATCCGGAGCTGATCGCCATGGCGTGCGAGCGGGCCGCCTGGGCTGCCCGCCTGTCCGGCGACTCCGTCATGCCCGCAGTCGCCGACTGGATGCGGGTATGGGACATGTGGGCCACCGCGGACTGGAACGACTCCATCGCTCTCGCCGACCGCGCCATCAGCAGCGTGCAGCAGGGCTACGACCGCGGTGACCCCCTTTCCGTGCGCGCCTGGGGATCGCTCCAGCTCCGAGCCGCCGTTTCTGCCGCACGGGGAGGCCGCTCAGCGGAAGCCGAGGACCGTATCGCACACGCGAAGACCGCGGCCGATCGCGTGAGCCGGTACGAGGGTCCGCCCGTCTACGACCGGCATTCGCTGACCTTCTCCCCCGGAAACGTCTCGATCCATGCCCTGAGCGTGGCCATTGAGATGGGCGAGCACGGCAAGGCTCTGGCCATAAGCCGCCGTACGCCGACGGAGGTCATCGCTTCCCTTCCCAACTCCCGCCAAGGGCACTACCACATGGACCTGGGCCGGGCATGGCTGTGGGACGGCAACCGAGACAGGGCACTGAAGGAGTTGGAGACCGCGGAACGCACCGCGCCGCAGCTCATCCGGAACCACCCCATCGCCCGGTCAACCCTCCGGAGCCTCGTCTACGCCGAACGAGCAGGAACCCGTGAGAAGCTCCGGCGCATGTCGGACCGGTTCCACCTCGACGCCTGACAACTGTATTCCTTCGGTTCATATTGGGCGTCTTTCACGCCCCTAGCTTCGGGGCATGGCTGAACGGACTGCGCCTCAACGTGCCCTGTGCGGCGGCCGGTTAGCGGCTGACGCCTATCGCCCCCGTCTCGGTGATCTCGCCCTCGACCTGGTTGCCGACAGCCGCATCGGTGTCGTGGTCGGGCTGCCGGGCGAGTTCGCGCAGTCGTACCACCTGCGGACACCTGGCGGGGGGATCGACTGGCGCGCGAAAGGTGACGGGACCACCCTGCGCCCCGTCTCCGTGCCGGTCACACACGCCACTCCCGGCAACGGCGGGGCACGGTACGACGCTCCCACCGGTACGGCTGCCTTCCCGATCACCGTCCACCACGCAGACGGCGGCGTCTCCGACTCGTCTCTCGTACTCACCTGTGACGAAGTGGCCCGGTGGGGCGAGCAGTTCGCTTCCCTTCTAGCGCAAGAGCGTTCGCGGTGAGCGCCATGACGGTACGGGTTTCCCGTGATGGCGGACGGACGTGGACGAGGCGCCGCACCGTCCGGCCCGGCCGGGTCCCCACGGTGAGCGCAGCGTGGCCGCCGTGCCGTTGCACCAGGTGCCGTCGGCACCGTTGACCAGTCGCTTGCAGCCGTTCGGCGCTGCGTGACCGACGGGGGCGGACGAGCGTCGGCCGGCTCGCCCCCGTGTTCCCGTCACGGTCGACGCCGCACGGCACAGCGGAAAGGCATCTCCATGAGCTACAGAACCGGCGCCTACGTCGTCGATCGGCGCCGCGACCAAGTCGCCCGCGTGATGGGCCACAACGGCCACTTCCTGCTGCTGCGGCCCCCGCGCGGCGGCATCGAGTGGGACTGCCCGCCCGAGTGGGCGCGCCTCGCCACCCAGGCGGAACTCCGCGCGGCCGGGATCACCTCGCGCGGAACCGAGCGGCCGGGGAAGACGACGCCATGAGCCGGACGCGGCAGCGGACCATGTCCACATGCGGGATCGCCGGCCCGGCCTGGCTCTGCCTCATCGGCCTCGGGCTCGGCGTCGTGCTCCGGCACGCCCTGCACAGCATCTCCTTCTGACTCCCGTCTGCGTCGGCAAGACCGCCCGAACCCCGACGCACACGGGACGCCCCGGCCCGATGGCGCCCCGTCGTATCGCGCCGCCCCGGGCCGGGGCACCGACCCTCCCCATGGCGACCGACGGGTCAGGGTCGCACCCCATCTCCTGAAGGGACAGGTATGCCCACCATCAACCCCTCTGCGTACGAGGACATCGCGGACGCGCTCCGCTCGGGCTTCGCCACGGGATTCCCGGCATGACCTGGGAGCCGCACGCCGCCGCCCTCGCCGACCGAGCGGCCCACCGCCATTCCCGGTGGGCGGAGCCCCTCGCCACCACGCCCCGGCACGTGTTCGTTCCCCGCTGGTGGGGCCGAGGTCCCGACGGCGAATGGCTGCTACGGGACGGCGCTGAGGACCCCGACTCCTGGTTCCGGGAGGCGTACTCCGACACGTCCCTGGTGACCCGTGTCGGCCGCCTGCACGCGGACGACGCAGCCGACGACGCCCGCCCACCGGAAGGCCGGCCGACCTCCTCGGCCACCCTGCCGAGCCTGCTGGTGCGCATGTACCAGCACGCCCTCATCGACGACGCCGACACCGTGTGCGACGTGGGCACCGGCAGCGGATACGGCACCGCACTCCTCGCCCGACGCCTCACCTCCCGACAGGTCGTGAGCCTCGATGTCGACCCGTACCTGGTCGACGCCGCCCGGACACGCCTGGAGACGGTCGGGCTCACACCACGGGTCGCGCACGCCGACGCGACCGGCCCCCTGCCGGTCGACCCGGGATCCGTCGACCGCCTCGTCGCCACCGTCGCCGTGGGCCCGCCGATTCCCCCTTCCTGGCTCGACGCCCTGTGCGTCGGCGGACGCCTCGTCACCGTCCTCGCAGGAACCTCGCTGCTCGTCACTGCCGAACGCACCGACGACGGCGGAGCCCTCGGCCGCGTCGCGTGGGACCGCGCCGGGTTCATGCCGGCCCGGCACGGCCCGAACCACCCGCCCGGCGCCGGCACGGTCCTGGCCGAAGCGGCCGTCGGTGACGGCGAGGACGTGTCGCTCGGCCCGTACCCCGTCGTCGATGTCGAGAACGCATGGGATCTCGCCTGCATGGTCGCCCTCAAGGCCCCCGGGGTCGAGCACGCCTACCGCGAGGACGACGACGGCCGGCGCACCGCCCTCATGGCGCATCCGGACGGCTCCTGGGCGCGCGCCACCGCGGCCGGCGACCAGCGGCCCACCGTCCACCAGAGCGGCCCGCGCCGCCTGTGGGACCTCCTCGACGAGTGCCGCGCCTACTGGCTCACACACGGCGAACTGCCCGTCCGGGGCGCCCGTGTCATCGTCCGGCCCGACGGGACGACCGTCCTCGCCCGCGGCCGGTGGCACCACAAGGTCGAGACGAGGTGATCCCCATGAGCGACGAGGTCGACGGGTACGGCGTTTTTCGGGGAGGAGGAAGAGACCGTCGGGGAGATCGAAGAGGAGCAGGACGGTGATGAGTGAACCGGGGCCCTTCTCGGGCGAGCCGCTGAGCAACCTTCAGCGGATCGGCATGCTCATCAAGCGGGACCTGCCGGACCGCTCCGGGCCCTCCCACGGATGCGACCAGCACCCGCCCGAGCGCACGAAGCTCATCGCACGCGCCGGATGGGTCTGCCTCGACTGCGTCCGCGAGGCGAACCGGTGACGTACCCAGGACGCCCGAGCAGTGCGGCCGCTGGGGGCGTCGTCTGTGCGCGGTCCATCGCGAGTGGTGACGCCCGACCACGCCAGGGCCGGGGGGAGGGAGGAAAAGAATCACAACCCCCTGAGTGCGTCCCGTAGTTCGCCGGCGGATTCGTGGACGAGGGAGGCCAGGGTCTGGGGTTCGCGGATGGTGGTGAAGCGGACGTCGGTCGGGGTGGGGCCCGTGGTCGTGTAGGCGTGGACCGCGGGGCGGGGGAGGGAGTTGTAGGCGTAGGGGGTGGAGAAGTAGTAGGCGCCGGTGTCCAGGAGGGCGGTGTGGTCGCCTTCCTCCAGGGGCGGGAGGGGGCGCTCGCGGGCGACGAGGTCACCGGCGAAGCAGCAGGGGCCGGCGACGTCCTGGGCGACGGGGGAGTCGTCCCGCTTGGGCCGGCCCTCGGCGTCGTAGGCGGCGACGCGCAGCGGCCAGGCGTCGGGGGTGAGGACGGTGCGGACGGCGAGCTGGGCGCCGGCGTGGGTGACGGCGATGCGCCGGCCGCCGGCGGTCTTGGTGTATTCGACGCGGGCCAGCACGGTGCCCGCCTTGGCCAGCAGGGAGCGGCCGAATTCGGTGACGAGCCCGTAGGCGCCGGAGAAGAGGCCGGGGGCGGTGTCGGCGAGGAGCCGGGCGTAGTCGGCGTAGGTGGGCTCGGTCTCGTCGGAGGCGAAGTTGACGGGGAGTCCGCCGCCGAGGTCGAGGGTGTCGATCCGGGTGTGGCCGACGGCGGCGTTGATCTCTTCGGCGAGGTCGAGGACGGCGGCGGCGCCGCGGGCCATCAGCTCGGGCGGGATGCCCTGGGAGCCGACGTGTGCGTGCAGCCGGGTGAGCCAGGGGCGGTCCCGGTACGCCTGGACGACGGCGTCCCGGGCACCCGCGTCGCGCAGTGGGAAGCCGAACTTGGAGGTGGCGGTCGCCGTGCTCATGGCGCCGATGCTGCCCGCGCCGAGCTGGGGGTTGACGCGCAGCCCGAGCGGCGGCGGGGGCGCTCCGGCGCGGGCCACGAGGGCGTCGAGGCGGGCGAGTTCGGCCGGGTTGTCGGCGTTGAGGGCGATGCCGGAGGTGAGGGCTTCGGCCAGTTCGGCGCGGGTCTTGGCGGGGGAGTCGAGCACGGTGCGGTCGGCGGGGACGCCGGCGGCGCGGGCGAGGGCGAGTTCGCCGGGGCTGGCGGCCTCGCAGCCGAGCCCTTCGTCGGCGAGGAGCCGCAGGACGGGGACGAGTGAGCACGCCTTGACGGCGAAGGTGTGCAGGACGGGTGTCCCGGGTGCGGCGACGGCGGCGAAGGCGGCGTGCAGGGCGCGGGCGGCCTCGCGGACGGCGGTGACGTCGAGCAGCCCGGCCACGGGGGCCGTCGCGCCGTCGAGGAGGCCGCGGCCGACGGCGGCGCGGACGGCCAGATCGCGGCGGTGTGCGGCGTTCATGTCTTCAGCCAAGCACGGGCGGCGGAGGCGGGCACCGTTGACTAGGAATATTCAGTGAATAAGGTAGGTGAATAAGTCGTTGCACGGCGGTTCCGGTGTTCCGGGACCGGACCCCGGTGGCCCGACAGCTCAGGGCCGTCCGGATTCTCCGGGCCCCGGGGGTGTCCGCGTACGCCGCCGGCGCCGTGCACCGTCTCCACGTCGGTCGGTGAGGGAGGCAACACCATGAGTGGTGGGAGTGGAATGGCTGGGCCGCGCCCCGTCCGGGCACCGCGCGGCAGCGCGCTGAGCGCCCGGGGGTGGCAGCAGGAGGCCGCGCTGCGGATGCTTCAGAACAACCTCGACCCGGAGGTGGCCGAGCATCCCGACAAGCTCGTCGTCTACGGCGGCACCGGCAAGGCCGCACGGGATTGGAACTCCTTCGACGCGATGGTCCGCACGCTGACCACGCTGCGGGACGACGAGACGATGCTCGTCCAGTCCGGCCGGCCCGTCGGCGTCATGACGACGCACGAGTGGGCGCCCAGGGTGCTCATCGCCAACTCGAACCTCGTCGGCGACTGGGCCAACTGGGAGGAGTTCCGCCGCCTCGAACAGCTCGGGCTGACCATGTACGGCCAGATGACGGCCGGTTCGTGGATCTACATCGGCACCCAGGGCATCCTCCAGGGCACCTACGAGACGTTCGCCGCCGTCGCGGCGAAGAAGTTCGGCGGCACCCTCGCCGGCACCGTCACGCTGACCGCCGGACTCGGCGGCATGGGCGGCGCCCAGCCGCTCGCCGTCACCATGAACGACGGTGTGGCGATCGTCGTCGAGTGCGACCCCTCGCGGATCGAACGCCGTATCGCGCACGGCTATCTGGACGTGCGCGCCGACAGCGTCGCCGACGCGCTCCGGCTCGCCGTCGAGGCACGCGACGCGCGGCGCCCGCTGTCCATCGGGCTGCTCGGCAACGCCGCCGAGGTGCTGCCGCGGATGCTCGCCGACGGCGCACCGATCGACATCGTCACCGACCAGACCTCCGCCCACGACCCGCTGGCCTACCTCCCCCTCGGCGTCGACTTCGACGACATGGCGGACTACGCGGCCGAGAAGCCCGCCGACTTCACCGCCCGCGCCCGGGAGTCCATGGCCCGGCACGTGGAGGCCATGGTCGGCTTCCAGGACGCCGGTGCCGAGGTCTTCGACTACGGCAACTCGCTGCGCGGCGAGGCCCAACTCGGCGGGTTCGAGCGCGCGTTCGCCTTCCCGGGCTTCGTCCCCGCCTACATCCGGCCGCTGTTCTGCGAGGGCAAGGGCCCCTTCCGCTGGGCCGCGCTCTCCGGCGACCCCGCCGACATCGCCGCCACCGACCGGGCCCTGCTCGACCTCTTCCCGGAGAACGAGTCCCTCGCCCGCTGGCTGAAGCTCGCTGGGGAACGCGTCCACTACCAGGGGCTGCCCGCCCGGATCTGCTGGCTCGGATACGGCGAGCGGGACCGCGCGGGGGAGCGGTTCAACGAGATGGTCGCGTCCGGCGAGATCAGCGCGCCCCTGGTGCTGGGCCGGGACCACCTCGACTGCGGCTCCGTCGCCTCGCCCTACCGCGAGACGGAGGGCATGCGCGACGGGTCCGACGCGATCGCTGACTGGCCCATGCTCAACGCCATGGTGAACGTGGCCTCCGGCGCCTCCTGGGTGTCCCTGCACCACGGCGGCGGCGTCGGCATGGGCCGCTCGCTGCACGCCGGGCAGGTCACGGTCGCCGACGGGACGGCCCTCGCGGGTGAGAAGCTGCGCCGGGTGCTGACGAACGACCCGGGCATGGGCGTCATCCGGCATGTCGACGCCGGATACCCCGAGGCCGAGGCCGTCGCCGGGGAGCGCGGCGTCCGCGTCCCCATGCGGGAGGGCGCGGCCGATGCGTGACGACCGCGAGGCCGCCGGGGGCGCTCCCGGCGTGCCGTCCTTCCACAGCATGTGGCGGGAACTGCTCGGTGTCGGGCGGCACCCCGGCAGCGGGGGGTATCGGCGGTTCGCCTGGGGCGGCGCCGACGCCGAGTGCCGCGAGTGGTTCCGGGCGCAGGCGAAGGCCCGCGGCCTCGCCTACGAGCTGGACCGGAACGGGAACCAGTGGGCCTGGCACGGCGACCCGGCGGCGGGCGACGCCGTGGTCACCGGCTCGCACCTGGACTCCGTGCCGGACGGCGGCGCCTTCGACGGCCCGCTCGGCGTGCTGTCGGCCTTCGCCGCCTTCGACGAACTCCGGGCGCGCGGCGCCGCGTTCACCCGCCCCTTCGGTGTGGTCAACTTCGCCGACGAGGAGGGCGCCCGCTTCGGCCTGGCCTGCGTCGGCTCCCGGCTGACGGCCGGCACCCTCACCCCGGAGGCCGCGTACGCGCTGCGCGACGCGGACGGCACCACGCTGCCGCAGGCCATGGAGGCGGCCGGGTACGATCCGTCGACGCTGGGCCCCGACCCCGAACGCCTCGCCCGGATCGGCGCGTTCGTCGAGCTGCACATCGAGCAGGGCCGGGCCCTGGCCGAGACCCCGCACCCGGTGGCGGTCGCCTCCGCGATCTGGCCGCACGGCCGCTGGCGGTTCGACTTCCGCGGCGAGGCCAACCACGCGGGCACGACCCGGCTGGAGGACCGCCGCGACCCGATGCTGACCTACGCCAACACGGTGCTGGCGGCCCGGAAGAAGGCGCGGCTGGCGGGCGCGCTGGCCACCTTCGGGAAGGTCGCCGTCGAGCCGAACGGGGTGAACGCCGTGCCGTCGCTGGTCAGCGGCTGGCTGGACTCGCGGGCGCCGGATGAGGAGACGCTCGCCGGGGTCGTCGCGGAGATCGAGCGGGCGGCGGCCGAGCGCGGCGGTCGCGACGGCGTGGAGGTGGCCGTCGTCCGCGAGTCGGCGACGGCGCTCGTCGAGTTCGACCACGCCCTGCGCGACCGGCTGGCCGAGCGGCTCGCGGCGCGGCCGGGCACCCCGCCCGGCGGTGTGCCCGTGCTGCCCACCGGTGCGGGACACGACGCGGGTATTTTGTCCGCTTCGATCCCTACGGCAATGCTGTACGTCCGCAATCCGACCGGCGTCTCGCACTCGCCCGCCGAGTCCGCCGAGGAGGACGACTGTGTGGCGGGCGTGCTGGCGCTCGCCGATGTACTGGAAGGTCTCGCATGCCGTCCACAGAGCTGACCGAGCTGACCTACTGGTGCGAGTACGCCTGGCTGAACGGCACCGTCGAGCCCGGCGTCGCCCTGGACACCGGTGCGGGCGGGCGCCTGACGGCCGTCCGCACCGGCGTCGAGGCGCCGCCGCCCGGCGCCACCGTGCTGCGCGGGCTCACCCTGCCGGGGCTGGCCAACGCGCACTCGCACGCCTTCCACCGTGCGCTGCGCGGCACCGTCCAGGTGGGCTCGGGCACCTTCTGGACCTGGCGCGACACGATGTACCAGACGGCGTCGCTGCTCACCCCGGACAGCTACTACGCGCTGGCCCGCGCCGTCTACGCCGAGATGGCGCTCGCCGGCATCACCTGCGTCGGCGAGTTCCACTATCTGCACCACGCGCCCGGCGGCGAGCGCTACGACGACCCCAACGCGATGAGCCATGCGCTGGTCGCCGCGGCCCGCGACGCCGGGATCCGCATCACCCTGCTGGACACCGCGTACCTCGCCTCCGGCATCGGCCGCCGCGGCCGGGGCGAGCCGCCCACCCGGCAGCAGCGGCGGTTCTCCGACGGCACGGCCGAGGCGTGGGCCGAGCGGGCCGCCGGCTTCGTGCCGGAGAACGACCCGGACCGGCCGCACGCCCGGCTCGGCGCCGCCGTGCACTCGGTGCGCGCCGTACCGGCCCGGGAGCTGGGCACCGTCGCCGAGTGGGCACGCGAACGGGACGCGCCGCTGCACGTCCATCTGTCCGAGCAGACCGCCGAGAACGAGTCCTGCCGCAGCGTGCACGGCGTCACCCCGACCGAACTCCTCGCCGACCACGGGGTGCTGGGACCGCGCACCGTCGCCGTGCACGCCACCCACCTGGACGGCGACGACATCCGCCGCCTCGGCAGCTCCGGCACCGGCGTGTGCATGTGCCCGACGACCGAACGCGACCTGGCCGACGGCATCGGCCCGGCGCCCGCGCTCCAGCGGGCCGGGTCCTCGCTCTCGCTGGGCAGCGACAGCCACGCCGTCGTCGACCTGTTCGAGGAGGCACGCGCCCTCGAACTCGACGAGCGGCTGCGCAGCCGCACCCGCGGCCACTGGACGGCCGGTCAGCTGCTGCGTGCCGCCACCGAGCACGGGCACGCGGCGCTCGGCTGGCCCGAGGCCGGCCGACTGGAGGCGGGCCAGCTGGCCGACTTCACCACCGTCGCGCTCGACTCGGTGCGCACGGCCGGCCCCGTGCCGCGGCTGGCCGGGGAGACGGCGGTGTTCGCGGCGACGGCCTGCGATGTGCGGCACACCGTCGTCGGCGGCCGGCACCTCGTCCAGGACGGCCGGCACACGACGGTGCCCGACGTCCCCCGCGCCCTGACCGACACCATCGCCGCCCTACGCCCCTGACACCCCGCCGTGCCCGACCGAGCGCCTCCCCTTCCCGAACGGGCCCCGCCCCGCCGGGACCGGGCCACCTCCCACCGGACGACCCGGATCCCCTGGCTCGCCGAGCCGGGCCGCCTCTCACCGGACGGCCCGGATGCCTTGGCTCGCCGGGGCCGGGCCGCCTCCCACTGGACGACCCGGATCCCCTGGCTGGCCGAGCCGGGCCGCCTCTCACCGGACGGCCCGGATCCCTTGGCTCGCCGGGGCCGGGCCGCCTCCCCCGGGCCGGACCGGGACACCTGGCTCGCCGGGCCGAGCACCTCTCCGGTCCGGACGGGCCGGGGCCCGGCCCGGCAGACCGGAGAGACTCCGGCACCCAGCCGGATCGGGAGCCGGGGCCCCGGACCGGAGGCCCGGCGGACCGGCGAACCGGAGGCTTCGGCTCAGCGGGGCCCGGCCCGGCGGACCGGCGGCCGGTGCTCAGCCGGGCCGGGAGCCCGAGATCCGGGCCCGGCCCGGCAGACCGATGGCCCCGGCCCAGCGGGGGCCCTGGCCCGGCGGGCCCGGGACCCGGGGTCCAGCAGACCGGGGCCCGAGCCCGAGACCGGGGGGTACAGCCCCCGACGACAGCAGACGTACCGACCCGCAACGACCCAGCGCCCCACCGACCCGCCACGGACGGACACCACATGCCCACCACAGCGCTCCTCAACATCGGCAGCCTCGTCACCAACGACCCCGCGCAGGGCGACGGTTCGCCCCTCGGCGTCATCCGGAACGGCGCCGTCGTCATCGAGGACGGCACCGTCGCCTGGACCGGCCCCAGCGACTCGGCCCCGGCGGCCGACACGGCGCACGACGCGGGTGGCCGCGCCGCGATCCCCGGCTTCGTCGACTCCCACTCGCACCTCGTCTTCGCCGGGGACCGCACCGAGGAGTTCCACGCCCGGATGTCCGGGCGGCCCTACCGGGCCGGGGGCATCCGCACCACCGTCGCCGCCACCCGTGAGGCGAGCGACGAGGCGCTGGCCGCCAACCTCGCCGCGCATCTGCGCGAGATGCGCCGCCAGGGCACCACAACCGTCGAGACCAAGTCCGGCTACGGGCTGACCACGCACGACGAGGCCCGCGCGCTGCGCGTCGCCGCCGAGCAGGCCGACGAGGTCACCTACCTCGGCGCCCACATCGTCGCCCCCGAGTACGCCGACGACCCGGACGGCTACACCGCGCTCGTCACCGGCGAGATGCTCGACGCCTGCGCCCCCTACGCCCGCTGGGTCGACGTGTTCTGCGAGCAGGGCGCCTTCGGCGAGGACCAGGCCCGCGCCATCCTCACCGCCGGCCAGGCCAGGGGTCTCACGCCCCGGGTGCACGCCAACCAGCTCTCGCACGGCCCCGGCGTCCAGCTCGCCGTCGAGCTCGGCGCCGCCTCCGCCGACCACTGCACCCATCTGACCGACGCCGACGTGGACGCCCTCGCGCACGGCGGGACCGTCGCCACGCTGCTGCCCGGCTGCGAGTTCTCCACCCGCGCCGTCTACCCCGACGCCCGCCGCCTCCTCGACGCCGGGGCCCGGGTCGCGCTGTCCACGGACTGCAACCCGGGCTCCTCGTTCACCTCGTCCATGCCGTTCTGCATCGCGATCGCCGTACGCGAGATGAACATGACGCCGGACGAGGCCCTGTGGTCCGCCACCGCCGGGGGCGCCCTCGCGCTGCGCCGCACCGACGTCGGCCGCCTCGCCCCGGGCGCCCGCGCCGACCTGGCGCTGCTGGACGCGCCCTCGCACGTCCATCTCGCCTACCGGCCCGGCGTGCCGCTGGTGACGGACGTCTGGCACGCGGGCGCACGCGTCTGAGCGGACGGGACGGCCGGGACCGGCAGCCGCCGCCCGCCGCCGCCCGCCGTCTCCCTGCCATCCCCCGCCGTCGGCTCCGTCCGGCGGTCCGTTCCGGTCGGAATCCGGTGGCGGGACCGCCGGGCGGCCGTCAATGTACGGGCGTGGACACGTTCTCGACGCCCTTGACGACAGCGCGCCTCGCCCTGCGCCCCTTCACCGACACGGAGTCCGATCTCGACCTCGTCGTCGCGCTCGACAGCGACCCCGAGGTGATGCGCTACCTCACCGGCGGCCGCCCGAGGACCCGCGAGGAGATCCGCACCGCGTCCTTCGAGCGGATGCTGCACGGCGGGTTCTGGGCCACCCATCTGCGGACGACGGGCGAGTTCCTCGGCTGGCACTGCCTGCACCCGGTACCGGATGCGACACCGCCGACGGCCGAACTGGGCTACCGGCTGCGCAGGGCCGCCTGGGGCCACGGCTACGCGACGGAAGGCGCCCGCGCGCTGATCGACCGGGGCTTCGCCGAGCCGGGTCTCCAGCGGATCACCGCGCACACCATGCACGTCAACGCCCGCTCCCGGCACGTCATGGAGAAGTGCGGGCTCTCCTACCGCCGCACCTGGTTCGGGGAGTGGCCGGAGCCGATCGAGGGCGGCGAGCACGGTGACGTCGAGTACGTACTGACGCGGGGGGAGTGGCAGGAGCAGCGGGCCCGCAGGTAGTGCCCGGCCCCCGGGCGCACCTGAGTACGACCGCTCATGTGCCGGGCCCGGGCGGAGCGGTCCAGTGGGGGCATGGCTGAACGCGTGGTGACGGACGAGGAATCACCGGCCCGGGAGCGGGAGTCGGCTGCCGGGGGCGCGGGCGCGGTGGAGACGCCGGACCCGGACGCACGGGACGGCGCGGGGTGGGTCGCTCCGCTGCTGGCGACGCTGGCGGGGCTGGCCGGTTGCCCGTTCACGCTGCTCGTGTGGGGGCTCTCGCCGATGGCCTGCGACTCCTGCGCCGGTGCGGAGCTGGCCGCGTTCGAGTCCCGGTACCAGGTGGCGAGCGTGGTGACGTGGATCTCCCTGGGACTGGCCGCGATCCTGCTGACCGTCTCCTGGAGCCTGCCCTGGGTCCGGCGGTACAGCGCGGCCCGGGTCGGTTACGCGCTCGGCGCCGGGTGTGCCGGGGTGGTGGGGCTCACCGCCGCGCTCACCGTGGCCGGCTGAGCACGGCGCCTCCGCGCGCGAAGGGCCTTGCGCGCAAGGGCGGAGGGCGCCCCGGGCCGGCACTCGGTCGCGTTGAGTACGAACGCGCATGCGGGGCGCGGCCCGGGGCGGGTTCCGTGGGGGCATGGCTGAAGAGGCGTCGACGGAGGGGGAGCGCGCGGCCGTCCGGGGCAGCCGGGGGAACACCCGGGACGCCTGGGCCTGGGTCGCACCGTCGCTCGCGTCCGTCCTGGTCGCACCGGTGCTCGCGCACACGTTCCTCGCCCTCGGCGTCGCACGGCTGACCTGCGACACGGTGTGCGGACCGGCCGTCCCGCACACCGTGGACCCCGGCCACCGCGCCGTCACCGCGCTCCTCGCCTGCTGTCTGACCGCCGGTACGGCGCTGCTGTGCGGCAGTTGGGCGCTGCCCCGGCGCTTACGCAACAGGCGCGCCCGCGTCTGCTTCGCCCTGGCGGCCGTCCCGCTGACGGTGTGCGGGGCGCTGCTCCTGCACGCGGGCGGCTGACGGGGAGACCACCGGCGAGGCGAGCGCCGGCCTCGCGCCGCTCCTGCACACCGGCGGCCGACGGCAAGGGGGCACGGCCGGACGCGACCCCGGCTCGGCACACAGGCGGTGGCACGGAGCGGAGTCGCGCAGGACGGCGGCACGCAGCCGGTGTCGCACCAGGTGCTGGCACGCAGGCGCTGGCGCGGGGGCGGTGGCGCGGAGGCGTCGGGGTGTGGCGCCGTCAGCGATGCGCGGTGGCCAGGAGCGCGCTGTGCGGGAGCGTCAACACGCCGTCCGCGTCGGCGAATTCGTCGCTGAGCGCATCGAAATGTTGCTTGATCGCGGCGCGCACCTCCGGCGTCCTGGTCCGGACGAGGCGTCCGACGGAGGCCACCCCGGACGCCGGCCCGCTCCACCACTCCTCGCGGCCGGCCCGGTGCTCCCAGTCGAGCCGCTCGCAGCCGCTCCGGCGGAACCCGGCGGTGTCGAGCAGCGCGGTGATCCCCGCGGGGGTGCGGGGGAAATCGTCCTCGGGTGTGAGGGAGGGCAGCTCGGGCGGCCGGACGACGCCCGCGGTGTGCAGCGCCCGGCCGAGCAGGGCCTGCCCGGACGCCGGCGGCGACGGCCACAGGGTGAGCGCGAGGGCGCCGCCGGGCCGGAGCACACGGCGCAGTTCGGCGAGGGCAGCCGCGGGCCGGCCCACGTGGTTGAGCACGAAGTTGGCGACGACGGCGTCGAACGCCGCGTCGGCGTACGGCAGTCGGGGAAGCGCGGCGATGTGCACGGCGGCCGCGGGCACCGACCGGCGGGCGAGCGCGGCCATGCTCGGTTCGGCGTCGACGGCCGTCACCACGGCACCGCGCGCGTGCGCGGCGGCCGCGACGGTTCCCGGGCCCGTCCCCGCGTCCAGCGTCCGCGTCCTCGGCCCGACGGCGGCGGCGTCCAGCAGCGCGGGGACGGGATGGGCGCACAGCCGGGCGAAGGTGGCGGCGTAGGCGTGCGCCGTACCTGCCCAGATGCGCCGTTCGCTGCGGTCGAAACGCGTCATGCCGTCCTCCGGGCGGGCGGGTGGTCGGTGGGTAGTTGTACGCTCCCAGTGGTTGTGTCCGGCCGTTCCGGCCGTCGGAGAAGCCGGTTCCCGGACGGCGGTTCCGGGGCCGCGCACTGCCGCCCGCAGCAGCCGGGCCCCGGGGAACACCGCGTTGCGACGTCCCCGATGATCCCCGAGTCCCGACGTCAGAAGGAGGCCCGGTACCCCGTGCCCGAGGGCGCTTCCGTTCCCCCGCCATCCGTCCCGGCCGAGGGCCCGGCACCGCTGTCCGCGCGGCGCCGGATGCTCGTCCTCGCCGTGTGCTGCATGTCCCTGCTCATCGTGAGCCTCGACGTGACGGCGCTGAACGTGGCCCTGCCGGACATCCGGCGGGACCTGCACACCTCGGTGTCCGGGCTCCAGTGGGTGATCGACGCCTACACGCTGGTGCTGGCCGCGCTGTTGATGCTCGCCGGTTCGACGGCGGACCGGATCGGGCGCCGCCGGGTGTTCCGCTGGGGCCTCGCGCTGTTCGTCCTGGGGTCGCTGGCGTGCAGCCTGGCGCCGGGAGCGGGCTGGCTGGTGGCGGCGCGGGCGTTGCAGGCGGTCGGCGGTTCGATGCTCAACCCCGTCGCGATGTCGATCATCACGAACACCTTCACCGAGCCCCGGGAGCGGGCCAGGGCGATCGGCGTGTGGGGCGGGGTCGTCGGGATCAGCATGGCCGCGGGGCCCCTGCTGGGCGGCCTGTTGGTGGAGGTCAGCGGCTGGCGGGCGATCTTCTGGGTCAACGTCCCCATCGGGCTGGCGGCGTTGGTGCTCACGACCGTCCTCGTGCCCGAGTCCCGGGCGCCACGGGGCCGCCGCCCGGACCCGGTCGGCCAGGTCCTGATGATCGTGATGCTGGGCTCGCTCACCTACGGGATCATCGAGAGCCCGCACTCCGGCGGGCCGGCCTCTCCGGTGACGCTGGGGTGCGGCTGCCTCGCCCTGTGCGCACTGGTCGCGCTGCTGTGGTACGAGGCCCGGCGCCACGAGCCCCTGATCGAGCTGCGGTTCTTCCGCAGTGTGCCGTTCGCGGGCGCCACCGTGACGGCGGTGTGCGCCTTCGCCGCGCTGGGCGGTTTCCTGTTCCTGACGTCGCTCTACCTCCAGGACGTGCGCGGCATGAGCGCCCTGCACGCCGGTGCCTGCCTGGTGCCGATGGCCGTGATGACGCTGGTGTGCGCCCCGCTGTCCGGCCGGCTGGTGGGCACGCGCGGGCCGCGGCTGCCGCTGCTGGCCGCGGGCGCGTGCCTGACGGCCGCCGGCGTACTGCTCGCCGTGACGGCCTCGGTCGATCTGCCGCTGTGGGTGCTGTTCGCCGGGTTCGTCGTCTTCGGTACCGGCTTCGGACTCGTCAACGCGCCGATCACGAACACCGCCGTCTCCGGTATGCCGCGCGCGCAGGCCGGGGTGGCGGCGGCCGTGGCGTCGACGAGCCGGCAGGTGGGCTCGTCGCTGGGGGTGGCCGTGATCGGCGCGGTGACGGCGGCGGCGACGGGCGCGGCGACCGGCGCGGCGGCGGGCGGCGGGCTGCACGGCGCGTCGTTCGTCGCCGCCGAGCGCACCGCGTGGTCGATCCTGGCGGGCTGCGGCGTCGCCGTACTGCTGCTCGGGGCCGTCACCTCGGGCCGCTGGGCACAGCGCACGGCACAGCGGGTCGCACGCGAACTGGACGGTGAGGACGGCCCCGTCGCCGCGGCCGCCCCCACCGCCGCCGTGTCGGCCGACCCCGGCACCGATCCCGGCACCGACCCCGGCACCGCCTCCGGGCAGGGTGCCCCCCACGGCGAATCGTCCGGCGCACGGCGGGCGTGACGGTGCGGGGCGTCCAACGGGCGCCGCGTTTCCCACGGGTGACGCACCCACCAGGCGTCTGGCGTCTGGCGTCAGGGGTCAGGCGTCGGTGTCAGGCGCCCGACCGGCGTGCCGTGTCCGCCGGGTGACGCTCCCACCGCACGCGGACGCCCAACCGGCCCGGCACATCCGGCAGGTGTGAGACGGCGGCCCGGTGGTACCCGCACCCCGTGAGCCACCGCGAGCAGCCGCACGGAGGCGTCCGCCCGGGCAAGACCGAGGGCCCGGCCGGACGCCGTGGTCCGGCCGGGCCCTCAGCACGCGGTGCCGTGCCCTCGGCGTTCCCGTCGCGTGGTGCCGCGACGGTGCCGGCGACAGCCGCCCGCGTTGGTGGTCCGTGTCGTTCGTCCCCGTCCCCGTTGTCGAAGTGTTCGAAGTTTCCGAAGGTTTCGAAGTGCCCGGTGTGCTCGGCGCGTTCGGTGTCCTCGGTGTGTTCGGTGCCTCCGAGGCGCCGGACGCTCCCGGTGTTCCCGGGCCCGTCCGCTGCCGGTGCCGGGCGCGGTGGGCCCGTGCACGACGGCGGCCGTGCTCACTCCTCGACCATCAGCCCCTTGCGGAGCTTGCCCAGGGTGCGGGAGAGCAGGCGCGAGACGTGCATCTGCGAGATGCCCAGCTCCTCGCCGATCTCCGACTGGGTCATGTTGGCGACGAACCGCAGAGAGAGGATGCGGCGGTCACGCGTGGGCAGTTCGGCGATGAGCGGCTTCAACGACTCGACGTACTCGATGCCTTCGAGTCCGTGGTCCTCGTAGCCGATGCGGTCGGCGAGCGCGCCCTCGCTGTCGTCCTCCTCCGGCTGCGCGTCGAGCGAGCTGGCGGTGTAGGCGTTGCTCGCCGCCATGCCCTCGACGACCTCCTCCGTGGAGAGGTTCAGCCGGGTGGCCAACTCCTCGACGGTGGGGGCGCGGTCGAGCTTCTGGGAGAGTTCGTCGCCCGCCTTGGCCAGGTCGAGGCGGAGTTCCTGGAGCCGGCGGGGCACCCGCACGGACCAGGAGGTGTCCCGGAAGAAGCGCTTGATCTCGCCGACGATGGTCGGCATCGCGAAGGTGGGGAACTCGACGCCGCGGCTGAGTTCGAAGCGGTCGATCGCCTTGATCAGGCCGATGGTGCCGACCTGGACGATGTCCTCCATGGGCTCGCTGCGGGAGCGGAAGCGGGAGGCCGCGAACTTGACCAGCGCGAGGTTGAGTTCGACGAGCGTATTGCGTACGTAGGCGTACTCGTGGGTGCCCTCTTCGAGGGTCTCCAGGCGCTCGAACAGCGTCTTGGACAGGGCCCGCGCATCGAGCGGTCCCACCTCGTCGTACGGTGGGATCTCGGGGAGCTGGAGCTGTTGCAGAAGCTCTGCTTCGGCGGCCTCGTCGGCCGCGGTGCCGGCGTCCTGCTCCGGGTGGGTTCCCAGGGGGAGCCCGGGGTTCTCCGGAATGAAGTCATCCGGAAGGATGTCGCTGGCAGGGTCATGGTCGGTTCGATCCGGCAGTCGTTCCGTGGGCTGTCGGGGAACGGCCGGGACGGGGGAGGTCGCGGTGTCGGTGACGTCCGCGAGGCCCGTTATCCCGTTGTCGAGCCGGGGTGACATGAGTCTCCTCCATCATTCTCGGCATATGGCTGCCGAAGCCGTGACGTGCACTACGGGGTGCGGCGCCTCCAAGGCCGACGAGGTTGCGGTATCCCTACTAGACCTACCTGCTTCTCCACAGCCAGGGCAAGTGCCTTTTGTCCGTATTCGCCCTGTTCTGTTGGCTGTTCAGCTACCGGTCGGAGCGTCAAGGGCGTAGTGTTCGGACCACTCGACGGGGGAAGCATCAAGGGCCCTTACACGAACAGAAGGGGTGTGCATGGACCGCGGGATGCCTGGCAGTACGAGCCAGGGCCGGCTGACGGTCGACGTACGGCACGTGGGGATCAGTGCCGTGGTGACTCCGGAAGGTGAACTGGATCACCACACCGCGGATCTGTTGAGCGAGCCGCTGGAGCGATGCGTCGAGGAGGGATACAGCCGCCTCGTCGTCGACTGCTCGCGCCTCCAGTTCTGTGACTCGACGGGGCTGAACGTGCTGCTCGGAGCCCGGCTCAAAGCGGAGTCCGCCGGTGGCGGGGTGCATCTCGCCGGGATGCTGCCCGTGGTCGCCCGTGTCTTCGAGATCACCGGAGCCGGTGCCGTCTTCACGGTGCATGATGATCTTGAGGCGGCGCTCGCCCATCCGTCCGGGACGTAACGTCCGCCTCGTGCGTGACCTCCGCGTTACCCGCGTCACACCGCTCCGGTCGAATCCGTGGGTGTTCTCACGGTGCGGCCGGGCAGGAGACCTTTCGAATCTGTCAGGCATTCGTGTCCGGCGTGACCGGCCGTCCGCCCCGCGGGCGGGCCGCGGCCGGAAGGCGAATCGGCACACCGTAACTCGGTGATCGGTGAGGTGAACCACTGATGAGCACCACCCGGCCGCACCAGGCGGGCGACTGCGGTCCGGAGCCCGAGGGCCCCGCGACGGCCGCAGCCACGTCCGCCGACGCGGCGGCCGGGGCCGGCGCGAGGGGGATCGGCCGCACGGCCGGGGAGGCGCCCGTCTCCCGGTCGGGCGAGCCGGGGGGCGCCGACACCCGGGGACAAGGCGAGGCCGATACTGGGGACGAGCAGGACGCCGACCCCGTATCCGCATCCGATTCCGAAGGGGGGAGTGGCGCCATGGGAACCGCTGCGGAGAGTGCTGAATCCGTGACAGCACGGAAGGGGCAGCCGATGCGGCAGGTACGCAGGCTGCGGCTGGTCGGTGCGAGCGGTGCCGTTCCCCGCGCACGCGACTTCACCCGGCAGGCCCTCCACGACTGGGGCTGGCTGCCGGCCGCCACCGCGGACCAGCGGGCCGCGGCCGAGGACGTCCTGCTGGTCGTCTCCGAACTGGTGACCAACGCGTGTCTGCACGCCAACGGCCCGGAGGAGCTGCGGATCGGCGCCGGTCCGAAGGTCCTGCGCCTGGAGATCGTCGACCTGGGCAGCGGCTCGCCCTCCCCGCGCACCCCGCACCGCGCCGGACGCCCCGGCGGGCACGGGATGTTCATCGTCCAGCGGCTGTGCCTGGACTGGGGTGTCGTGCGGAACGCCGAGGGGCCCGGCAAGACGGTGTGGGCCGAACTGGCCGCCCCCAACTGAGCCCTGCCCGACCGCTACCGGGGCCCTGTCCGACCGCTACCGCGCTGTCGCACCGCCTGGCTCCCGCGGCCTCGATCGGCCCGGCTCCGGCTGTGCTCCCGGTCCCGACCGGCCTTCGGCCGTGATCGCTCCCGGGGGCCGACCGGCCTCCGGGAGCACCTTCCGGGACAGCCCGTGGGACGGCCCGTACGCGCGCAACGGCCCGGCGGAACACCGGTTCCGCCGGGCCGTTCGGCTGTCCGGACGCACGTCGCGCGGGGCCCCCGCCGGCGCCGGACCAGGGGGTGCCGACCCCCGCACAACTCCCTTGCTTTCCGGTCGCGTTGCGGCTCTTCCTTCCTCAAGGGGTCGGGCGTACCGTCAACGGCCCATCTGATGTGCCGTCAGTAACTTGCGAGTCCGGATGAAGGGGGAACCCCCGTGTCCCACAGCAAGAAACGTCACACGAGGCCGGGCCTGGCCGGGCAGCGCCGTCGCGCACGCTCGGCCGCCGCGCTCACCGTCACCGCCGTCGCCGGATCCGCGCTGCTGTGGGCGGCGCCCGCGGCGCACGCGAAGACGGTCGACGTCGACTACCAGTGCAAGACTCCCATCGGCAACAAGGGCGCCGTCTCGCCGATCGACATCAAGGGCGAGAAGAGCGGCAGCGGCTACAAGCTGACGATGACCTTCGAGAAGGGAGTCTCCTCCAGCCCCGTCGAACTGGGCAAGGGCGCCATGAAGCCCAGCGCCCTCGTCAAGCTGGGCGGCGCGGAGACCGGCGACGTCAAGATGACCGGCCCGCCCAACGAGGAGGCCATCCCGGCCAACACACCCATCAAGATCCCGACCCTGTCGGGCGACTACACCCCGAAGAAGAGCGGCAAGGTCACGTTCACGCCGTCCACGCTCACCATCAAGGCGCTCGGCACGACCACGACCTGCAACCCGAAGAGCGACCCCGGCCCCTCCCTCACCCTCGACGTCGAGGGCTCGGGCGGCGGTGACGACGGCGGCACCGGCGGCGACGGCGGGACCGGCGGATCGGGCAGCACGGGCGGTGCCACCGGCGGTACCGGCGGCGGCTCGGCCGCGACCGGCGGCAACCAGGCGGCACCCGGCGGAGGCGAACTGCCCAAGACCGGTCCTGCCGACTCGGCGGTCGCGCTCGGCACCCTCGGCGGCACGGTGCTCCTCGCCGGAGTGGCCGGAACGCTGTGGGTGACCCGTCGCAGGGCCGCGGCCGTACGGCACTGATGCCGTGCGCCGCCGCACCGTGCCCCGCCGCGCCGTCCTCCGTGGCGCCGTCCGCCGTTCCCTCCTGTCCCGTCCCGTCGCGCTGCGTCTTCCCGGGTGCTCTGTGGCCGGGGGCCGTTCGGCCCGTGCCGAGGCCGGGAGCGCCGGTCGTGCCGGTCGTGCCGGATTCCGTCGCGCCGGGATCCGTGGTTCCGGGTTCCGTCGCGCCGGGTTCCGGGGTGCCTGGTTCGGTCGTGCCGGGTTTCGGCGCGTCTCCAACAGGCGTGCGGTATCCGGGCGTTCGGGACGGGTGCTTCCCGGGGCGGGAGGCATGCCGTCCCGTGCCGGGGAAGGGACCGTGTCCGGGAGGACGGTGCCGGGCAGACGTGCGCCGGGGCGGGCACGGAGCGCCGTCCGGGCGGTCGCCGTGGCGCTCACGCTCCTCACGGGGCCGACGGGGACCGGAGCGGCAGCGGCTGCCGGAGGCTCCACGGCAGTGGCGTCCGCGCCGGGGACGGCGGGCGCGTCGGCCGAGGTGGCGGCGCCCCGGGGCACAGGGGTGCCGGACACGGCGGTCACGGCGGCGGCGTCGCGGGAGCCGAAGGTGCCGGGGGCGTCGGAGGTGCCCGGGGGGTCGGAGGTGCCGATTTCGTCGACGGCGTCGACGGCGTCGAAGGTGGCGAAGGCATCGTGGGCCCCGGTGTCGGTGTCGGTGCCGGGGTCGGTCGCGGAGTCGGTGTCGGGAACGGCGGCGTCCGCCGGATCGGGTGCGCGGACGGAAGCCGTACCGGACGGAACGGCACGCGGGAGCGGCTGGTCCGCCGCGCCCCGGCCGCCGGAAGGGAAACCGGACCCCGACGCGCGGGACTTCTTCTACCTGGAGGGCGGCCCCGGCACCGTCCTCCGGGACACCCTCGCCGTCACCAACGACAGCGACCGCGCGCGCACGCTGCGGTTGCGCGGCGCCGACGCGTACAACGCCTCCGGCGGTGCCGTCTCCGTCCGGGAGCCCGGACGCAGCACGGGCCCCGGCACCTGGATCGCGCTCGCCGAGGACCGGGTGCGGGTGCCGGCCCGCACCCGGGCCGAGGTGCCGTTCACGGTGACCCTGCCGGGCGGTGCCGTGCCGGGCGACCACCCGGCGGCGCTGGTGGTGGACGACGGTGAACGCCAGGCCGGGGTCCGCCTCCATCTGCGGGTCAGCGGTCCGACCCTCGCCGCGCTCGGCGTCGAGCACGCCGAAGTACGCCCGGGCAACAAGGGCGAGGGTGTCGAGGTGGGCTACACACTGGTCAACCGGGGCAACACCGTGCTGCGGCCGAGGCTGGCCGTGCGTGCCGACGGGCTGTTCGGCCCCGTGCTGCGGCGCGAGGCCCGCGACCTGCCGGTGGAACTGCTGCCGGGACAGCGGGTGACCCGGCAGGAATCCTGGCCGGACGCCCCCGCCCTCGACCGCGCGGACGTCCACCTCACCGCGACCGCCCGGGGCGGAGCCCACGCCACCGCCTCGGCGACCTACACCGCCCCCTCCCTGACCTGGCTCCTCACCGGCCTCGCCGCCCTGGCCCTGGCCGCCCTCGTCTTCGGCTGGTACGCCCTGCGCCGACGCGGCAGCAGCCGTCGGCGGGACGCACCGAACGGGCCACGGTCCCGCGGTGCGCCGCCGGGGCGGGGCGGGCCGGACGGGTCCGCCGGGTCGAGCGGAGCGGATGGCGGGCGAGCGGCGGTGGGGACGGCCGAGGCGGTGCAAACGGCCGGGGTGGTCGGGGCGGCCGGGATGGCCGAGGCGAATGAGAAGGCCGAGAAGACCGTGAAGGCCGAGGGACGTGCCGCAGGCGGTGCGGGCGCTCCTCCGGAGGAGATGTCGGAGAAGGCGCCGGAGGAGGCAGATGCGGGCGGTGCCTCGGGTGCGCGGTCGGTGGTGAGTGGCAGATGAGACACACGCGGTGACACGGGCCCCGGCCCGGCCGTCCCGCGCGAGGGGCGTGCCCCGGGCCGTCGCCCGGCCCACGCGGTCCGGCGACGGTGCGACGGGCAGCGCGGCTTCGGCACCGTCCGGCCCAACTGTGCTGTGGGGGCCGGTGGTTCGCGGGCGCGGAGGAGTGGAGGAACGGAGGAAGGGCGAGAGGCGAGGGGTGAGGGGCGAGGGGCGAGAGGGCCGGGCAGCCGGGGGCGGCGGTGCGAGGAAGCGGGAGTAGTGGGAGGCGGGGGGCCAGGGACAAGCGGGGTCATCGGCCGGCGGAGACGACGGGAGCGGCGACGTGAGCAGCAGCAATCCCCGTATCGCAGGTACCCGTGCCCGCGCGCCGGGCGGAGGGGCGGGCCGCGCGCGGGCGCGATGGGGCAGTGGGGGTCTCGTCGGTGCCGGTGCGCGGGCCGGGCGACGGCTCCGGGCGGTCGTCGCCTCCGGCCCGGTGCGCGGGCCGACGACACAGGACGGCCCGGCCGGTCGAGCCGGTCGGTCCGGCCGGTCTGCGCGGCCCGGTCGGGCCGGGGCGGTCCCGTGGGCTGGTTCGACGGCCCCGGCCGGGATGAGGAGCTGGAACGGCCCGAACGGCCCGAACGGCCCGAAGGGTCTGAACGGTCCGAACGGCGCCACCGGCCTCACCGGTCGCACCGGCCTCACCGGCCTCACCGGTCGCACCGGGCTTACCGGTCGCACCGGCCTCACCGGGCTTACCGGGCCTACCGGTCGCACCGGGCTGAGCGGCCTCACCGGGCTGGTCGGGCTGGCCGGGTTGGTGTGTGCGGCGACCGTCCTCGTGACGGCCGCTCCCTCGGCCGCCGTGACCGCCCCCTCGGCCACCGCGGCTGCTTCCTCGGTGGACGGGGCGAACTCCGCGCCACCAGCGGCCGGTTCCCGGGACGGCGGCGCGAACCCCGCAAGCGCGGCGACGGGCTCCCGGGACGGCGGCGCGAAGCCCGTGGGCACGGCGGCGGGTTCCTCGGGCGGCGGGACGAACTCCCCCGGCGCCGCCGTCGATTCCTCGCCCGACGGCACGAAGGCTTCGGTCACCGCTGCCGGTTCCTCGTCACCGGCGTCGGCGGAGGGGACGGCCGGGAGGGCGGTGCAGGCCCGGGGCACCGGCCGGGTGGCGGCCGAGGACAGGGCACGGATCACCGTCTCCCGCAAGGAGGCCGGTACGGGCGGCAGCGTCACCGTGCGCGGTACGGGCTGGCGGCCCCGCACCCTGCTGACCCTGCTGATCTGCGGGCAGAACGCCATCGGCGGCACCAACACGTGCGCCAACGCCGACGGGCGGGCCGTCACCACCGGTAAGGACGGCACGTTCCGGTACCGGCTCCCGGTGGCCGAGCCGCCGAAGCCGTGCCCGTGCGTCGTCCGTGCCACGACGGTCACCGGCGCCTACGCGGCCGACGAGGCGGCCTTCCGGGTCGCGGGGCATCCCGTGGCGCCGCTGCCGAAGCAGCGCACTCCCGGACGGCTGACCGTGCTGGCGGCCCGGCTGGAGGGGGAGAGCGGGCTGCTCAACTGGTTCGGGGCGCCGCAGCAGCGCAAGCTCGTGCTGACCGTCGGCAACCTCGGCGTCGACCGGGCCAGCGACCCCGTGTTCGAGGTCGGCACCGCGCACGGCGTGCTCGCGCCCGACTGGGAGCGCCAGCAGTGGCGGGGCGATGTCGACCCGGGCGAGAAGCAGCGCGTCGAACTGCCCGTCGAGCTGGCGACCGGGGCGCACGGGGAGTACACGGTCGCGGCCAAGTACGGCGACAAGGTGCTCACCGAGCAGCCGTGGGACGTGGGCAGGCCGTGGGGCGTGACGCTGTTCTGGGTGCTGTTGTGCCTGGTGGTGCCCGCGGTCGTCTTCCGGCTGGGCATGGCGGTCGTCGACCGGGCCCGGCCCCGGGTGACGGGCCCGTCGTCCGCGTCCCCCGCACCGGGCCGCCCGGCGCACGGCCGACGCACCGCCGCCCTGCCGCGCACCCTGCACGGCCTCCGCGCCCGCGTGCGCCGGGGATCGCCCGCACCCGAGGGCCGCCGCGAGGACGCCTCCGCGCACGGCGACCTTTCCGGAACCGGAGCCTCTGCCGGGGACGGTGACCTCTCCGGGCAGGAGAAGGCTTCCGGGAACGGTGACCTCTCCGGGCAGGAGAAGGCTTCCGGGGGCGGTGACGCCTCCGGGCAGGAGAAGGCTTCCGGGGGCGGTGACGCCTCCGGGCAGGACAAGGCTTTCGGGGGCGGTGACGCCTCCGCGCACGCGGCCGGGCACGCGGCCCGGCACGCCGCGCCGTCGTCGTCCGAGGACGAGACCGCGGTACTGCCGCCCGTACCCGACGAGGGCGACACCGCACCCCTGCCGGCCACACCCCCGGCACCTCCTGCCCGGCCGCGGGCCACGGACGAAGCGCCGCCGCGGGGCCCGGCTCCCGGGGACGGGGAGAGCGGGGACGCGGAGGCGCGGCGCCCCCTGCCCTGGTTCATCCCGGACGCGCCCGACCCGGCGCCGCCCCGCACCCGCTCCACCGGCGTGGGCGAGCCCTGGCCCCGCGTCCCCCGGGCACGCCCCACCGACGACCCAGGGGAGCGCGGACGGGACGAGCACGCGCCCTCGGCAGGGGCGGACGAGGACGAGGACGAGGACGGCTCCCGGGAGAACGGCCCGTACGGCGAAGGACACCGTGCACGGGACCGCCGGGGGACCGGACTCTCCGAATAACCGGGAGCGTTCGACCGGGACGGCTCGGAGGAGCTCGGGGCGGCTCGGGGCAGCTCGGAACGGCTCGGCGCGGTTCAGAAGCGCTGGGGCGGGCTCGGAACGGCTCGGAACGGCTCGGGACGGCTCGCGGAATCCGGGGGCCATGGGAGGCCATGGCCGGGTCCCAGCGGGGCGGGTCAGCGGCGTAGCCAGGTGACGATGTGGGTGAAGGCGTCGGGGCGGTCCAGGAGGGGCCCGCCGTGTGCGTGGCCGGGGACCGTGACGACGGTGGTGTCGCGCGGCGGAGCGCCTGCCGCGCGCAGGGCCCGGGTGAGGGCGCGGGCGTGCGCGGCGGGGACGAAGTCGTGCCGGGAGTGCACGAGGAGCACGGGCGGATCGTCCCGGCCGGACGCGTGCCGGGCGGGTGTCATATCGGCCCAGACCCACGGGCAGGCGGCGGGCCCGCAGTCGGCGAGCGCCCGCGCCCCGGCGTGCAGCCGCCGTCGGCCGGGGGTGCCCCCGTCGGCGGCGTCCCGCCAGGAGCGCAGCGGATCGCTGATCGCGGAGAGGCCGACGATCCCGGCCACCCGCTGCCGTCCGTGCCCCAACAGCCCCGCGCTGAGGGCGAGATGCCCGCCCGCCGACGAGCCGACGAGGAACACCCGCCGCGGGTCCACCCCGAACCGGTCGGCGCGCGCCCGTACCCAGGCGACGGCGCGCCGTACATCGTCGCGCGGGCCCGGCCAGGGGGCGTCGACGTTGCGGCGGTAGTCGATGTCGAAGACGACGAAACCGGCCCGGGCGAACCGGGACGACCACACCGTCCAGTGCCGGGAGCGCTCCATCGACCAGTAGCCGCCGTGCAGGACGAGCACGGCGGTGCGGTGTCCCGGGTCCGGCCGCCCGCCCGGCGCGAAGGCCAGCAGCCGCTGCCGGGGGTGCGGGCCGTAGGAGTAGCCGCGGGGCGCGGCCGTGCCGTCGGGACCGGTGGCGGCGGCCTGCGGGCGTGCGTCCTCGCGCGGGTGCCCGGGGGAGTCCGCTGTGCCGGTGCCGGGCGAGGGCACGGCGAGTACGGAGCTGAGCAGGGCGAGCACCGTGAGGGCGAGGAGGCGGGATATCCGACGCGGGCGGGAGATACGGGCCGGGTGGGGTAGGGGGCGCACGGCCACATCGTCACCGCACGGCGCCGGTCCCGCGATACCGCACGGTCCGGACGGGTCCGCTCGCCGGGGCGCGCACGTGACGCGCGCACGCGGGCTCACACGCGGCACGGCGCCGCCGTGACGAAGCTGTCACGACGGCGCCGTGCCGTGTCGTGCCGAGTGCGGACGCGGAGCCGGTCCGCTTGCCCAGGGACCGAGCTGCCCGGAGGCCGGAGGCCAGGGATCAGGGGTCAAGGGCCAGGGGCCGGCCGGCCGCCCGCCGAGGGCTACTGCACCTCGCTCATCGTCGAAGTGATCTTCTTCCGGTACATGAAGACCGCGAAGCCGGCCAGGACCGCCAGGGCTGCCTCGACGGCGACCATGCCGGTGGTGCTGAGGTTCGCCCCGCCGATGGACAGCAGCCCGGTGATGCTGTCGCCGGCGGTGACGGCGAGGAACCACACGCCCATCAGCTGGCTGGCGTACTTCGCCGGCGCGAGCTTCGTCGTCGCCGAGAGGCCGACCGGCGAGAGGCACAGCTCCGCGATGGTGTGCATCAGGAAGATCAGCACGATCCACATCGGCGTGACCTTGGTGCCGTCGGACGCCGCCGCCATCGGGATGATGAAGACGAAGAACGACAGACCGGTCATGACCAGCGCGAAGGAGAACTTCGCCGTGGTGCTGGGCTCCTTGCGGCGGCGGGCGAGCGCCAGCCACAGGGAGGCGAACACCGGCGCGAGCACGATGATGAACAGCGGGTTGATCGACTGGAACCAGGTCGAGGGGAAGTGCCAGCCCAGGATCTGCGTGGTGGTCTTGGCGTCACCGAACGCCTGGACGGTCGAGGCGCCCTGGTCGTAGATCATCCAGAAGATCGCGGCGGCGGCGAAGAACCAGATGTAGCCGGTCATCCGGCCCTGGTCGGCCTCGCTCAGCTCCTTGTCCCGCTTGATGCGCACCAGCATCACGACGGGGATGACCAGCCCGGCGACGGTCAGCGGAACCATGGCCCAGTTGAGCGTGAACGTGCCGGTGCCGACGACGATGCCGTAGAAGATCACGGCGACGACGACCCAGATCAGCGTCTTGCGCAGCGCCGAGCGCTTCTCCTGGGCGTCCAGCGGCGAGGGCACCCGGCTGCTCTGCGGGTCCAGATGGCGCGAGCCGTACAGGAACTGGATCAGGCCGAGTGCCATGCCGACGGCGGCGAGACCGAAGCCCAGGTGCCAGTTGATCGTCTGGCCGACGGTGCCGATGATGAACGGCGCCACGAACGAGCCGGTGTTGATGCCCATGTAGAAGACGGTGAAGCCACCGTCGCGGCGCGGGTCGTCCGGACCGCTGTACAGGTCGCCGACCATCTTGGAGATGTTGGCCTTGAGCAGGCCGGAGCCGGTGGCGACGAGGGCGAGGCCGACGAAGAAGAGCGCCGTGCTCGGCAGCGCCAGCGTCAGATGGCCGCACACGATGATCACGGAGCCGATGGTCACGGTCCTGCGCGGGCCCCAGACCCGGTCGCCGAACCAGCCACCGGGCATCGTGAGCAGGTAGACCATGGCGTTGTACACGGAGTAGATGGCCGTTGCCGTCGCCAGGTTCATGGCGAGGCCGCCGCCCTGGCCGCCGGCACCGCCCTCACCGGCGTCGGGCCCGCCCGAGACCAGGTAGACGACGAGCAGTGCGCGAAGGCCGTAGAAGCTGAAACGCTCCCACATCTCCGTCAGGAAGAGGGTGGCCAGACCTCGTGGGTGGCCGAGGAAGGTCTTGTCACCGGTGGTGCCGGGAGCGTCCTTCGTCTGGCTGGGCGCCATATGCGAGTTCCTTGCCTTGCGCTGTGGGGTGCGCTACGGGACCGCGCCGCTCGCGAGCGGGCCCGTACACGAGAAAGGACTCCCGGCCGGGTGGTGCTGTGCGGGCCAAGAGTCCTTGACGTTCACTGCTTGAATGAATTCACCATAAGTCACCGGCGCCCGGACTATGGAAGGGCTTGCGACGCAGATCACAGGCCGTGGAAGGAACCTTTTCCGGCTGTTGTCGATGACGTGTCCGCCTCATTCCGTGGAGCGTTCAACAGATCGACAGGGCCGGTCGCGGAGCGCACCGGCCCCCGCTCACGCTGGGCCACGCGGACTACCATCGGTGCATGACCCGAGTACTGCTCGCCGAGGATGACGCATCGATCTCGGAACCGCTCGCCCGAGCCCTGCGCAGGGAGGGCTACGAGGTCGAGGTGCGCGAGGACGGCCCCACCGCACTGGACGCCGGGCTGCGGGAGGGCATCGATCTGGTCGTGCTCGATCTGGGCCTGCCCGGCATGGACGGCCTGGAGGTCTGCCGCCGGCTGCGCAACGAGGGCCTCAGCTTTCCCGTCCTGGTGCTGACCGCACGCGCCGACGAGGTCGACACCGTGGTCGGCCTGGACGCCGGCGCCGACGACTACGTCACCAAGCCCTTCCGCCTCGCCGAGCTGCTCGCCCGGGTCCGCGCCCTGCTGCGCCGCGGCATCCCCGCCGAGCCCGCCCAGCCGCCCGCCACGCACGGCGTGCGCATCGACGTCGAGTCCCACCGCGCCTGGATGGGCGACGAGGAGCTCCAGCTCACGGCGAAGGAGTTCGATCTGCTGCGGGTGCTCGTCCGGGACGCCGGCCGGGTCGTCACCCGGGACCAGCTGATGCGCGAGGTGTGGGACACCACCTGGTGGTCCTCCACCAAGACGCTCGACATGCACATCTCCTGGCTGCGCAAGAAGCTCGGCGACGACGCGGCGAACCCGCGCTACATCGCCACCGTGCGCGGCGTCGGCTTCCGCTTCGAGAAGAGCTGAGCCAGGGGCGTGCGCCGTCGCCTCATCCTCTCCACGCTCGCCGTCGTCCTCGTCGTCGTCGCCGTCTTCGGGGTCTCGCTGGTGCTCGTGGAGTCCCGCACCATCGAGAACAGCACCAAGGAGAACGTCCGCTCCGAGGCCGTCCGGCTCGTCGCCACCGTGGAGAGCCGGGTCGTCGCCAAGGAACGGGTCACGGCCCAGACGATCGGTGTCGCCGCCTCGCAGGGCAGGTACGTCCGTATCGACCTGCCCGGCGACCGGCCGCCCATCGAGGTCGGCGACCGGCCGGACGGCGACGTCGTCGAGTCCCACGCGACGGGCGCGCACGGCGAGCGCGTCACCGTCCAGGAGTCCCGCGCCGCCGTCCGCGCCGAACTCGGCCGCACCCTGCTGATCATCCTGCTGGTGGCGCTGCTGGCCGTCGGCGCCGCCGCCGCGCTCGCCGTGCGCCAGGCCCACCGGCTCGCCGCACCGCTCACCGACCTCGCCGAGACCGCCGAACGCCTCGGCTCGGGTGACCCCAGGCCCCGGCACCGCCGCTACCAGGTGCCCGAGCTGGACCGGGTCGCCGACGTCCTCGACGCCAGCGCCGACCGCATCGGCCGGATGCTCACCGCCGAACGCCGGCTCGCCGCCGACGCCTCCCACCAGCTGCGCACCCCGCTCACCGCGCTGTCCATGCGGCTGGAGGAGATCATCGCCACGGCCGAGACCGACGACCCGGAGGAGCGCGCCCTCATCAAGGAGGAGGCCACCATCGCGCTCGCCCAGGCCGAGCGCCTCACCGACGTCGTGCAGCGGCTGCTCACCAACTCCCGCGACCCACGGACCGGTTCGGCCGTCGGCTTCGACCTCGACGAGGTCGTCAAACAGCAGATCGAGGAGTGGAAACCGGCCTACCGCAGCGCCGGCCGTGCCCTCGTCCGGTCCGGGAAGACGGGGCTGCGCGCCGTCGGCACCCCCGGGGCCGTGGCCCAGGTGCTGGCGACGCTGATCGAGAACTCGCTGATGCACGGGGACGGGACGGTCGCGCTGCGTACCCGGGTCACCGGCAACCAGGTCGTGCTGGAGGTCACCGACGAGGGCCCCGGCGTCGACGAGAGCCTCGGCTCCCGCGTCTTCGAGCGGACGGTCAGCGGCCACAACTCCACGGGGCTCGGGCTGGCCGTGGCACGCGACCTCGCCGAGGCCGACGGCGGCCGGCTGGAGCTACTTCAGCAACTGCCGCCGGTCTTCGCGCTCTTCCTCAGCCGCGAGGTTCCCGACACGGACGCGTCCGCCACCGCCTGACGCCGGGGCGTGCACGGCGGGCTCCCCCTGCTCCTTCGAGCGGTCGGCGCCCTTCGCACCCTTCGCGCGGAACACCCAGGTCCGGTAGGACCAGAAGCGGAAGAGGGTGCCCAGGCCGAGCCCGATGACGTTCTTCGCGATGTTGTCCGCGAGCGGCGAGGTGTAGCCCAGGCCGTAGTGCGACAGGGCCAGTACGCCGTTCTCCAGCACCATCGCGATACCGCTGAAGAGGAAGAACAGCATCGTCTCGCGGTGGATGCGGTTCTTGTCCGTCTCCCGGTACGTCCAGTACCGGTTGCCCAGATAGTTGGTGACGATCGCCACCACCTGGGAGATCACGCCCGAGCGGATCGGCGCCAGCTGGAACGTGTGGATGCACAGGTTGAAGATGGCCACGTTGACCAGGAACCCCAGGGCTCCCACCGCGCCGAACTTCGCCAGCTCGCGCACGAGCCGTCGCAGCCGCGGGCGTACCGTGCGCCCCTTCATCCCGGCGATCGCAGCGCTCCGTTTCCTTCGGCGTCGTTCGTCCCCCGGACCCGTCCGGTCCCGGCCGTTCGTTCCTGGGCTCGTCCCGGTCGGTCGGTCCCGGGGAGCTGAGCTGCCCATGCTAACCAGGCGAAGAATCCTTCCGCAGCGGGTTCGCCCACCCGCTCCTCCCCGGCCGGCGCCCCCGCGGGCCGCTGCCGCTCTCCTGCCGCCCGGCATCGTCTCACCGTCCCCGGCGGACCGCACACCGCCCTCCGCACACCGCCCTCGGGACGGGCCCCTGCCACGGACTGCCCGGACCGCCCGGCAGGGGCTCCGGGGGCCCGCCGTACCCTGGAGCTGTGACATTCCCCGTAGTCGGCATGGTCGGCGGCGGCCAGCTCGCCCGTATGACCCACGAGGCAGGCATCCCGCTCGGCATCAGGTTCAAGCTCCTCGCGGACACCCCGCAGGACTCCGCTGCACAGGTCGTGAGCGACGTCGTGATCGGCGATCACCGCGACCTCGACACCCTCCGCGCCTTCGCCCAGGGCTGCGACGTGATCACCTTCGACCACGAGCACGTGCCCACCGCGCACCTGCGCGCCCTGGAGGCCGACGGCATCCCCGTCCGGCCCGGCCCCGACGCGCTCGTGCACGCACAGGACAAGGGCCGGATGCGCGCCCGCCTCGCCGAACTGGGCATCCCCGCCCCGCGCAACCGCATCGTGCGCGACCCGGCGGACGTCGCCGCCTTCGCCGCCGAAGGGGCGGCCGGCGAGGAGACCGACGGGACGGCAGCCGACGGGAACACCCCGGCCGGCTCCGGGAGCGGTGCCGGCTTCCCCGTCGTCCTCAAGACCGTGCGCGGCGGCTACGACGGCAAGGGCGTATGGATCGTGCGCTCGGCCGACGACCCGACCGCCGCCGAGCCGTTCAAGGCCGGCGTGGACGTCCTCGCCGAGGAGAAGGTCGACTTCGCCAGGGAACTCGCCGCCAACGTCGTGCGCTCCCCGCACGGCCAGGCCGTCGCCTACCCCGTCGTCGAATCCATCCAGGTCGACGGCGTCTGCGACACCGTGATCGCGCCCGCGCCCGGACTCGACCCGGACGCCGCCGTCCACGCCCAGGAACTGGCCCTGCGCATCGCACACGAACTCGGCGTCGTCGGCCACCTCGCCGTCGAGCTGTTCGAGACCCGCGACGGCCGCGTCCTCGTCAACGAACTCGCCATGCGCCCCCACAACTCCGGCCACTGGACCCAGGACGGCGCCGTCACCTCCCAGTTCGCCAACCACCTCCGCGCCGTCCTCGACCTCCCCCTCGGCGACCCGCGCAGCCGCGCCCCCTGGACCGTCATGGCCAACGTCCTCGGCGGCGACTACCCGGACATGTACAGCGCCTATCTCCACTGCATGGCCCGCGACCCCCAGTTGAAGATCCACATGTACGGCAAGACCGTGAAGCCCGGCCGCAAGGTGGGCCATGTGAACATCGCCGGCGACGACCTCCCCGACCTCCGCGAACGCGCAGCCCACGCAGCGGGCTACCTCCGCGGCACCATCACGGAGTGACCCCCGACCAGGTCTGACACCGGTGCCACCGGGGGCCTCCGACACCTGGACGTCCCGAGCAGATGTGAGCCCGGTGCGGTTGCCGTGCGCTTGGCGACGGCCTGCGCCCGTTGCCGGCGGAACACCTTCGCATCCCGTACCGACCTCGATGCCGACCGACTGAAGGGCTGCCGGCGATGAGACGTGGGAGTGCGAAGGACGTCGCTCGGTCGGATTGGGAGGATGCGGCGCGCGGGTTGTTCGACTTCGCCGTGGTGACCGGGCGTTCGGGGGAGGACTGGCGGCGGGATGCCAGGGCGGTCATGATTCTCGAAGGCGTGGATCCCCGCGGCTGGCTCCAGTACAACGGGGCGCCCTCGCCCGATCCCTCGACGTGGTGCGATGTGACGCGGCCGTTTCTTCCGCCGCACCTCTCGTCCTTCGACACGGACGTGTTCGAGGTGTCGAGGGCGTCCGCAGTCCAGCAGATCGTTGTGCTGCAAGGGGAATGGTTCACCGTCGCCACAATCCCCGATTTCGCCGAGCGGAAGGAAGCGCTCTGCGCGCAGGCGGAAACGGTTCTCAGCCGGTTCGGTCCCGATGCCGCCTTCTACACGAACTCCGGTGCGGCGCTCGACGACCCCGATGTCGACTTCTTCACGGCGGACACCTATTACCAGTGCTTCTCTGACTTCTTGTTCGACTGCGGCGTGATCGCGGTATCTCCGGACGAGGTCGGTGTTTTCTGGCGCTTTCACGTCGAGTGAGCCGTCCCCGACCGCGTGGGGTTCGCGCCTGACAGCCCGGAGGTGCGTCCAGCCGCCTGTGGCGGGGGCGGTGGCTGCTGCCGGGTCGGGTGAGGGGCGGAAGAGCATCCGTCACGTGCGGGTTATGTTCGTGCGGTGCCGAAACGCGTGGATCCCGTTGCCCGTCGTAACGCCGTTGTCGACGCCCTTTTCCGGGTCGCCGTCCGGGAAGGGCTGCAACGTGCCTCGCTGCGCGCGGTCGCCGACGAGGCCGGGCTCAACATCGGGTCGCTGCGCCACTATTTCGACAGCCAGCAGGAGTTGATGACCTTCGCCATGCGGTCGATGCTCGACCGGCTCGGCGAACGGCTCCTGGCGCGCCTGGCGGACGCCGGGGATTTCAGCCGGCACAGCCGCGACGAGCAGCGCCGTCTCGCGGTCGATCTGCTCGGCGAGTTGCTCCCGCTCGACGAGCGGCGCCGTGCCGAGGTCACCGTCTTCCTCGACTTCATCGTCACCGCCCGCACCAACCCGGCGTTCACCGAGCTCTCCCACCGGGCGGCGGCCGACGAGCGTGCGCTCGTGCGGCGGGTCCTCGACCGTCTCGACGCGGGGGGCGCGCTGCGTCCGGGGCGCGACCCGGACGTCGAGACCGAGCGGCTGGCGTCCCTGCTGGACGGGTTGAGCCTGGCGGCCGTCCTCCATCCCGATCTGTGCGACGAGACGCGGTGTACCGCGGCGCTCGATGCGCATCTGTCCGAGCTGCTGGTCGCGGACGGTCGGCGGGCGGCGTAGGGCGGGTCACGTGAGCCGCGTCCTATGGGCCGGGCCAGCGGAGGCCCAGCTCGCGTAAGCCTGCCCGCGTAAGCCCGGCCCCGTGAGTCCGGCCGCGTGAGTCCGGCCGGGTTGGCCCGGTTGCGTATGGCGGGTTGCTTAGGGCCGGTTGCCTCAGTCCGGCTACGTAGGGCGAGTACGTCGGGCGAGTCGTCTGTGGCGGCCCGCTCTCTCCTTCCTGCCCGCTCCCGGAGGGCCGCTCAGCAGCACCGTTTTGTATCACGGGCGTGCTACGTTATTTTTTTATCATGGCTGTGATACAAAAAGCTTCCGCTGTGACGGAGAAGCCCCCGCCCGCCCGGGCGGCACGGGGCCGGCTACGGAGGGTCGGCCGGCTCGCCCTGGACCTCGGGGTGTCGCCGCTCGCCTACTACGGCCTCAGCGCCCTGGGAGTCGCTTCCGTGCACGCGCTCCTGGCCGCGGCGATCGTCGCGGCGTGCTGGGTCCTGCTCACCGCGCTCCTGGACGGAAAGGTCGATGGCCTGGCGCTCTTCATCCTCGCGATGTACGGGGTGATGTTCGCGCTCGCCGCCGCGGCCCACGACGAGCGGCTGCTGCTCACCCGCGACCCGCTCACCAGCGGCCTCGCCGGACTGGTGTTCCTCGGCAGCTGCGCCACCTCGAAGCCCGCCACCGCCTATCTCGCCACCAAGCTGCACGGCGGGCAGCCGGCCGACCCCCGCGTGCGCCGGGCGCACGTGGTCGAGTCCCTGGTGCTGGGCGTCGGGCTCCTCGCCGAGGCGGCGGTGCGGATGGTGCTGGCGTTCGTGCTGCCGGTGGACGTGGCCGCCGGGCTCGGGCCGGCCATCGAGTTCGTGGTGCTGCCGGTCCTGGTCGCGTGGATGTTCTGGCATCGGCGTCGTGCTGCCGCACCGCCGAACCCGCGGCGGACGGAGCCGACGGCGTGAGGGGGCCGGACGGCGCGAGGACCCCGGGGACCGTGAGGGAGCCGGACGGCCCGAGTACGCCGGGGGCCGTGGAAGAGCCGGGCGGCGCGAAGGAGCCGGGCGGCGCGAAGGAGCCGGACGGTGGGACGCGGCCGGGCGGTATGACGAGGCGGGGCGGTACGTGGAGTCGGACGGTGCGAGGAGGCCGGACGGTATGAGGACGCTGGAGAGCACGCCGGCGGCGGACGGCTTCGCGATGCCCGCCGAGTGGGAGCCGCACGACGGCTGTTGGCTGGCCTGGCCGCAGAACGGCTACGTCTGGCGGAACGGCGCCCGGCCGGCCCAGCGTGACATCGCCCGGCTCGCCAACGCGCTCGCGGACACCGGCGAGCAGGTCACGGTCACCGTCGCCGGCGACCAGTACCCGCACGCCCGGGCGCTGCTCGACGGCCGGGTCCGGGTGCTGGAGATGTCCTCCTGGCTGGCCTGGGCACGCGATGCCGCGCCGACCTTCGTGGTGGACGCCGAGGGACGGCGCCGCGGTGTCGACTTCCCCTTCAACGGCTACGGCGGCCAGTACCCGAGCTGGGTCACCGACGACCGGTACGCGAGCAAGGTGCTGGACGCGACCCGCACCGAGCGCTACCGGGCGCCGCTCGTCCTGGAGGGCGGCGCGTTCCATGTGGACGGCCGCGGGACCTGCCTGGTGACGGCCGAAACCCTGCTCGATCCCGCGCGCAACCCCTCCCCGTGCCGGGACGAGATGACGGCGCTGCTGCGGGACCACCTCGGAGTCACCAAGGTCATCTGGCTCGAACGGGGCCTGGCGTACGACGCGACCAGGGGCCACGTCGACAACATGGCGTGCTTCGCCGCCCCGGGCGTGGTCTGCCTCGCCTGGACCGACGACGAGCGGGACCCGCAGTACGAGCGCAGCGCCGCCGCACTGGAGCAACTGGCGGGCGAGACCGACGCCGAGGGCCGCCCGCTGCGGGTGGAGAAGCTGCATGTGCCGGGGCCGCTGCTGGTCAGCGACGAGGAGGCGAGCGGCATCGACGCCGTCCGCCCGCCCGGCCGCAGCCGCCCCGGCGGCCCCCCTCGCGGCCGTGCCGTCGGGGGCGGACCCGGGAGCGGACCCGACGGCACGAGGGGTACGGGCAGCGGCCCCGCCCGGCTGCCCGCCTCGTACTGCAACTTCTACGTCACCGCCGACCACCTGTTCGCCCCGCTGCTCGACCCGGACCACGACGACCAGGCCATGTCCGTGCTCTCCCGGGTGTTCCCCCGGCACACCGTGGTCGGACTCCCGACCCGCGAACTGCTCCTCGGCGGCGGCAACATCCACTGCGCGACCCAGCAGATCCCGTCCCGCATCCGCCGCACCGACCCCACCGGGCCGACCACTCCTCGGCGCGACTGATGTTCCCCTCGGGCCCGCACCGGTGCCCCCTGCTCACTCCGATCGAACCCCGGCCACGGGCGAACGCTCATCCGACCCGGCGGAGTCGCATCGAGCCGAACCCGAGCCGAGCCGTCCGGGCCCGGTGCGGTCACCGTGCGCTTGGTAACGTCCTGCCTACGAGGGGGAGTTGACACGGGGAGGGGTGTGGAGCGTGGGGGAGGCGGGCGAAGGTGTCCGGCTCACGGGCAAGCAGCTGACGGATCTGGCCGACGACTTGGCGGACATGCAGCGGCACTTGAACAATCAGGTGCGGCGCATGGACGGGATCGTCGACGGCTTCGAGGCACGGTGGGACGGCCCCGCGGCACGCACTTACCGACGCCTCCACCAGGAGGCCGCCGAGGACGCCGTGCGCATCCGTGAGGTGCTGCGTCTGCTGGAAGCGGGAGTCCGTGCGAGCAAGGGCGGGTTCACCGGGACCGAACTGGCCGAACTGGAGCGGTTCCGGCGCATTCAGCAGTCCACCGACGTCGAGGGGGAGGCGGAGGCTCTGTCCCGGGGCGACCACCGGCAGGCCGACCCCGCCGCCTCGCACAGCCGGATCTCCGATCTGTGAAGGGGGAGCGGTGTCACAGGACGACGATCGGGTAGCCGTGGACTTCGCCGCGCTGCGGGCGATGTCCGGCGAACTCGAAGACATCCTCGGACAACTCAACGCACGGCTGGACACCCTTTACGACCGCGTGGAAAAGGTCGTTCTCTCGTGGGACGGCGAGGCCAGGGAAGCCTTCATCGACGCGCTGGACACCTGGGACAGGTCCGCCCAGGACCTTTCCGCCTTCCAGGCCTGGCTGCACGACATCGTCGTCAACGGGCACATCAACTATGCGGCGGCGCACAGAGCCGTCCTGGACGGCTGGGGTGCCGACTGATGTCCGGCCCGCAATCGCCCTCGCCGGACGGGAAGCTGGACGTCACCCCTTCCACCCTGTACGGGGTGTCCGGCGAGGTGGCCGCTTATCAGGGCATATTCCACAAGGGTGGCAACAGTTTTCTCGCCGAGCTGGCCCGGTACCCGGACTGCGGAGGTTACGGAAGCAGTGCCACGGCGTTCGCCGCCGCCTACAAGGAAGTCGGCGAGCGGTTCATGGATGTGTGGGCGAAATGCGTCGTCGGTGTCGGCGGAGCCGCTGTCGGCTTCACCGTGACCGCGAACAACTTCGCCAAGGCCGACGCCGCGACGAACCCTTCCGGCCCGCCGCCCAGCGAGCGCCCACCGCCGACCGTCATCGAGAAAGCCCCCGACTACCGAGCGGTCACCGACCTTTCCTGGGGCGACTGGGACGACGGGCAGAGCGTGTGGCAGGCGGCCCTCGAAGGACTCGAAGGTGTGGCGCTGGCCGTTCTGCGCCCGCTGCTGGAGGAGGCGTGCCGCTGGGGAAAGGCGGCGGAGATCCTTCCACTGCCCGACTACCAGGGGCTCGACTCCCTCTCGAAGGTCTGGCAGCTCTCACCGATGGCCACCATCGGCACGGTGGACGGCGGCCTGACGAACTCTCTGGCCCGCATCACCGACCAGTCCAACAGCGAATGGCAGACCGCCATGCGGAAATTCTGCGGTTCGCTCTGGGGCACGACCGCCTGGGGAAAGCGCCGGGACGGATACCAGTGGCACCACTACTAGGGAAAGGAGGGGATGCGGAGCGTCAGCCAGCCGGTCATGGCGGTGCTGAACGACACGAGCAAGGAGATCAGCGCTGCGCTGGAGGCCTGGTCGCACGCGTCCAAGGCGGCCAGGGACGATCTGCGGCGCATCTTCTACCAGGCCGTCCGGGACGCGCTGCCCCACATCGACACGAGCGACGGCATCGGCATGAAGGACCTGAAGAGCTTCGGAAAAGGTCTCCTCAACATGGGGAAGAGTTTCGGCGAGGGCATCGTTCTGGAGATCGACGAGGACGCGATGAACGCCACCGTCGAGGCGTACAAAAACCGTGTCGAACGCCAGGTCCCGGAACTCAAGAAGCTCATGCCGGCGCTCGACGAGGCATACACCAGCGCGCCGACGTTCAAGGCCGAGTCGGCCCGCGCCAACAGCTTCGGCGCCCGCGCCTTGACGGACTTCAAGGGAAATCCTCTCTACACCGTCCCGGGCGAGAAGGAAGCGGACCACAAGTATCCTGTGGACCTGGCGAACCAGGAGGGCGTCTCCGGGGCGCACGTCATCGACAAGCATGTGGCGAAGACGGACGAACAGTTGGAACAGCGGCTTCGGGACGAACAGAAAGTGACGGCCGGGCGTGTGCGCCCCCTGGCCGCTTCGACCTTCGCGTCGCTGGAAGACGGCCAACGCTACACGCAGGCCGTATTGGACGATCCCGGTAACCAGAAGAAGGTGGCGAAGTGGCTCGCGGGCGACCCTGACCCGCGGAAATCAACCAGGAGTGTCGGTCTGACTTTCCAGGAGCCTGTGGGGCGGAGCTGGGAGCGCGGAGACTCGGGCGCGCACCCGGTCAAGAACGTCATCGTGACCCTGCGCCCGGTCCCGGGTGGGCACCCTCCGTACGTGGTCCTCACCTCGATGCCGACAGGCAAGAATCCGTCTTGACGGAAGCCGTGCCGCGTCATGGAAGTGTGTTCCGTATGTCCAAACAATATCGAGACGACTGGGAGAAGGCCGCACGCTTTCTGTGTGACTTCGCCATGGTCGCCCCCAGGACCGGCGAGGACTGGAGAGCCGACGCCCAGGCCGTCATGAACCTGCGGACCAGCGATCCGCGTGGCTGGCTGGAAGTCAACGACGCACCGGAGACCGACGCCTGGTGCGACCGGACGCACCCGTTCATTCCGCCGTTTCTTTCCGAGTTCGACACATCCGTCTTCCCGGTGCCGAAGAATGCGGCGATCCAGCTCATGTCCCTGCTGCACGCCGACTGGTTCGCCGCCTGGGCCGAGCCGGATTTCGACGAGCGCAAGGAAGACCTCATGGAGCGGGCCGAGGTGGTACTCGGCCGATTCGGGGAGAACGCGGTGTTCTATACGAACGCGACGGCGGCGAGAGACGATCCGGAAGCGGACATGTTCCACCGCGAGCAGATCCACGAATGCTTCACCGACTACCCGCTCGACTGCGGAGTCATCGCCGTCTCCCCCGACGAGGTGGGCGTTTTCTGGGGCTTCTTCATCGGTGACTGACCGACCCTCCTGGGGGGTGGGGCCGACAGGGGTGCGGGCCCCGGGACCCGACAGCGGTCTTCGGGCGGGAGCCCGCATACCGTGGGGGCCGTTGTGTCGGCCTTCTGCCCGGGTGGGAGGCCGTGGGCATCATGGCCGTCAGCCGTCCGGCCACCGCACCCCACAGGGAGATACATGAGCAGCGCAAAGCCCGTCGTCGGGATCGTCATGGGGTCCGATTCGGACTGGCCGGTGATGGAGGCCGCAGCGAAGGCGCTGGCCGAGTTCGAGGTGCCGTACGAGGTGGATGTCGTCTCGGCGCACCGGATGCCGAAGGAGATGCTGGCCTACGGCGAGGACGCCGCGGGCCGCGGGCTGAAGGCGATCATCGCGGGTGCGGGCGGCGCCGCGCACCTGCCCGGCATGCTCGCGTCCGTCACCCCGCTGCCGGTGATCGGTGTGCCCGTCCCGCTGAAGTATCTGGACGGTATGGACTCGTTGCTGTCGATCGTGCAGATGCCCGCGGGCGTGCCCGTGGCGACGGTCTCGGTGGGCGGCGCGCGCAATGCGGGTCTGCTGGCCGTGCGGATGCTCGCCGGTCACGACGAGGAGCTGCGCGAGAAGGTCGTGGACTTCCAGCAGGAGCTGAACGCGCAGGCCACCGAGAAGGGGAAGCGGCTGCGCAGCAAGGCGGCGGGGGAGACCGGTTTCGGCTTCGGCCAGGCAGGAGGGAACTGAGCGATGAGCACTTCCGAGACGAGCCCCACGCACGAGGACCCGGTGCCGCGGCTGGACCGGGCGCGCGCCCTGCTGGCCGAACACCCGGTCGTGGACGGGCACAACGACCTGCCGTGGGCGCTGCGCGAGCAGTGCGGCTACGACCTCGACGCGCTGGATGTCTCCCAGGACTGCGGCGACCGTCTGCACACGGACATCCCGCGGCTGCGGGCCGGCGGCGTCGGCGGCCAGTTCTGGTCCGTCTTCGTCCCGGCGGAGCTGACGGGGGACGACGCGGTCAGCGCCACCCTGGAGCAGATCGACGTGGTCCGTCTGCTGTGTGCGCGCTACGGCGACGACCTGCGGTTCGTGGACACGGCGGACGGCATGGAGGAGGCCCGGGCGCACGGCGGCATCGCGTCGCTGATGGGCGCCGAGGGCGGCCACTCGATCAACAACTCGCTCGGCACGCTGCGTTCGCTCTACGAGCTGGGCGTGCGCTATCTGACGCTCACTCACAACAGCTCGCTGGCCTGGGCGGATTCGGCCACGGACGAGCCGCGTGCGGGCGGGCTGTCCCGGTTCGGCGAGGAGGTCGTCCGGGAGATGAACCGGCTCGGCATGCTCGTGGACCTCTCGCACGTGGCGGCCGAGACGATGCGCGCCGCGCTGCGGGTGACGGAGGCGCCCGTTCTCTTCTCGCACTCCTCGGCGCGCGCCGTGTGCGACCATCCGCGCAACATTCCCGACGACGTCCTCGCGCAGCTCCCGGCCAACGGCGGTGTGGCGATGGCGACGTTCGTCCCGAAGTTCATCCTGCCGGCGGCCGTGGCCTGGACGCAGGAGGCCGATGCGAACATGCGGGCGCACGGCCTGCATCCGCTGGACCTCACCGAGGAGGGCAAGCGGGTCCAGCGCGAGTTCGAGGAGCGGAATCCGCGCCCCCGGGCGGACGCGACGACCGTGGCCGACCATCTCGACCACATGCGCGAGGTCGCCGGTATCGACCACGTCGGCATCGGCGGTGACTACGACGGCACTGCCTTCACCCCCGCCCAGCTCGACGACGTGGCCGGCTATCCGCATCTGATCGCCGAACTCCTCGGCCGCGGCTGGACGGAGGACGACCTGGCCAAGCTGACGTGGCGCAACGCCGTGCGGGTGCTGCGGGACGCCGAGGCCGTGGCGCGCGATCTGCGGCAGCGGCGCGGCCCGTCCGTCGCCACGATCGACGCACTGGACGGCCCCACCGCGGCGCCCGCCTCGTGAGGTCTGCCGACGCCTGATGACGACAGCCCGCCGACCGGCCCCTGTCGGTGTGCGGTCGGCGGGGTGTCGGTGTTGTCGGTGTGCTGTCGGGCGGGACCGGGAGGGTGGCGTGGCGGGGTCCCGGGTGGTGGCCCCGCGGGGCGGTCCGGGCGCGGTGTCCTCCGGCGAAGGCACGGCCCGAACCGCCCGCCCTGTCGCTCGCGTGAGGAGATCCGTATGCCCGTGCCCGAACCCCGCCCGACGGCCACCCCTGCCGACGCCGACACTTCAGAGTCCGCCTCCGGTTCCGTCTCCGCTTCCGGTTCCGGCTCCGGTTCCGCGTCCGCAGCCGGATCCGGTCCGGCAGCCGAGCCCGGTTCCGTTCCGGGTGGCCGAAGGGAGGGGGCGCGGCGGCGTCCGACCTGGGACGTCCGGCGGCTGCCCGCGGCCGAGGGCAGGACGTTCCTCGTCACGGGCGGCAACGCGGGCATCGGCTACTTCGTCGCGGAACAGCTGGCCGGCACCGGAGCGACGGTCGTCCTCGGAAGCCGGGACGCGGCCCGGGCGGCGGACGCGCTGGGATCGATCCGGGCCCGGGTCCCGGGGGCCCGCGTCCGCCATCTCGCCCTGGACCTCGCGGACCTCGCGTCCGTGCGCACCGCGGCGGAGACGTTCGCCGGGGACGCGGGGCCCGGCGGGGGACGGCTCGACGCGGTCGTCCTCAACGCGGGCGTGGCGCTGGATCATCCGCCGCGCCGGCTGACACACGACGGCCACGAGCTGATGTTCGGCACGAACCATCTGGGGCACTTCGCGCTCACCGCGCACCTCGCGCCGCTGCTCGCGGCGACCGAGGGCAGCCGGATCGTGACGACGGGCAGCTTCGCGGCCCGCTCCGAGCGGATGGACCTCGACGATCCGCAGTCGCTGCACGACTACCGGCCCAAGCGCACCTACGGCCGTTCGAAGCTGGCGCAGATGCTGTTCGGCTTCGCCCTCGACCGCCGGCTGCGTGCGGCGGGCAGCGGCACCCTGAGCGTCGTCGTCCACCCCGGGGGCGCCCTCGACGGGCTGACGCCCGCGCGCCCGCCGCTGCACACACCGGGCCGGGGCAGCCGCCTCGCGACGCTCCCGGCCGGTCTGCTGCTGCACGGCAAGCACGCCGGGGCGTGGCCCGCGGTCCGCGCGGTGCTGGACGAGGAGGTACGCGGGGGACAGCTGTGGGGCCCCGCGGCGTTCGGGCTGCGCGGCGAACCCCGGCTGGAACGGCCCCGTCCGCACATGGTGGACCGCGGGACGGCGGACCGGCTGTGGGAGATGAGCGTCGAACTGACGGGTGTGGAGCCGGAGTTCGGCTGACGGGTGAGGTCGGCCCGGGCGCACGCCCCGGACGCACGCCCCGGACGCGCCGCGCCACGCCGCGTCGCAGCGGAACGCGGCAACGGGCGTGCCCCTCCCGGTGAGTCGGCCGCAGCCCGCCCGGAAGCGTCCAGCCGTGTCCGGGGGCCGGTCCCCCAGTGCGCAGGAGCTGGTCAAGGCCCGCCCGGGCAGGGCCGGGTCCGGCCCGGGAGCGGCACGGCCCCGCGTCGAAGCTGATCAAAGCCCGCCCAGGAAGGGCCGGGGACGGTCCGGGGCAGCCGGGCACGCGTGGGTGCGGTCGGTGGGAATGCGGCGGCGGTGGGACGGCGTGAACGACCCTCGTGCGCGTTCTTGACCCGGCTCCCGTGCCGCACGAGCATCTCGTGTGCCGCTTCTGCCCAGGGAGGACCTTTTGTTCCGTCCGGCAACACCAGGCCCCCGCAACGTCCCCACCGACTCCGACTCCGCCTCCGAGTCCGTCCGCGACTCCGGGCGGGACGCCGAGCCCGCCCCCGAGGTCGGGCCCGCCCCCGCCTCCGGGCCCGACTCCGGCACCACCCCCGGCACCGCCCCCGGCGCCCGAGCCGGCACGTCGCCCGGGCACCCGCCCAACTCCCGCCCCGGCCGGGCGGGTTCGTCCCCGCTCGCCCGGCGCCGGGTGCTCCAGGCAGGCGCCGCGGCGGGCGGTGTGCTCGCCGCCGGTGGGCTCGCCGCCCCCGGCAGCGCGTACGCGCGGGGCCGGGCCCCGGCGGCGGCCCCCGCGGCCGGGTCGGCGGCCCGGACGGTCTCCCGTACCGTCCCGTTCACCTCGGCCACGAACGGCGCGGCCACCCTCGTGCCGGGCGCCGGTCATCTGATCGCCGAGATGCAGAACATCCTGTGGAAGGTGCCCAGATCGGGCGGCCGGGCCCGGCCGTTGAGCACGCCCGGTCTGGAGCCGACCCGGCCGGTGCTCTCCCCGGACGGGTCCCGGCTGGCGGTGTGCGCGTACCGCGGCGGGGGTTTCCACATCTGGACGCTGCGCCCGGACGGTTCGGGCCTGAAGCAGCGCACCGACGGGCCGTGGGACGACCGCGGCCCGGCCTGGTCGCCGGACGGCCGGAAGCTCGCGTTCGCCTCGGAGCGGGGCGGCGACCCGGTGCAGGGCAGCCCGTACCGGATCTGGGTGCTGGACGTGGCCTCCGGGAAGCTGACGAGGATCACCGGCCGGCCCGGTCAGGACGGCCCGCATCAGGACGGCGACTGGGAGGACTTCGACCCGGTCTGGTCGCCCGACGGCCGTCGCCTGTGGTGTGTGCGCGGCAGCGTGCGGGACGGCGAGGACGGCCCGGTGCTGGACTCCCGCACGCTCGTCTCGGTCGCCGCCGACGGCAGCGCTGACGTCCGCACCGAGTACACGGACGGCACCGAGGGCGCCGCCTTGATGACACCGGCGGTCTCCGCCTCCGGGAAGGTCGCCTGCCTGCGGACGACGCCCGCGCCGAAGGCCACGTGCACGCTGCTGGTGGACGGCGAACCCGTGCCCGTCGAGGGCGACTTGGCGCCCGCACCGCCGCGCTGGGCGGACCGCGGGACCCTGCTGCTGACCGTCGACGGCACCTTCCGGCTGCTGCGCCCGGCCCGCCCCGAGTCGCCGCAGCGCATCGGGTTCGAGGCGGAGCTGCCCGTCGAACGGCCCCGCTACCGGGGCAAGGACCACGGCTTCGAGGCGCCCGGCAGCCACGCGGTGCGCGGGATCCAGCAGCCGGTGCTGTCCCCGGACGGGCGCCGGATGGCGTTCGTCGCGCTCGACGCGCTCTGGCTGGCCCGTACGGACGGCTCGGGCCGGCCCCGGCGTCTGGTCCGGGTGCCGAAGACCCGCTACGTGTGGGCGCCGGCGTTCGCACCGGACGGCGCCTCCGTGCTGTGGTGCGACGACCGCGACGGCCTCGCCACCGTCCGCAGCATGCGCCTGCCGGACGCCGACGCGGACGGGACGGGCACCGGGGACGCCGGGGGCGCCGCGGGCGAGGAGAAGGTGCTGGCCGAGGGCGGCCGGGTCTTTCCCGCGCTCTCCCCGGACGGCTCCCGGCTGGCCTGCCTCGACCTGGCCGGCAACCTCCTCGTGCGGGACCTGGCCGACGGCAGCGAACGCACCCTGGCCGCCCCGCTGGGCGGCGGTGGACTGCCGGGCCCGCCCACCTGGTCCGCCGACGGCCGGCGTATCGCGCTGTGCGACCGCAACCGGCTCAACCACCGCTTCCGCGAGGGCTACAACCTCGTCCGCGTCGTCGACGCCCGCACCGGCGAGGCCGCCCTGCACCCGCTCGCGGCGCACGCCTCCCTCTCCGACCGGTACGCCTCGGGGCCGGTGTGGTCGCCCGACGGCCGCTTCCTGGCCGTCGTCAGCGAGTCCGCGCTGTGGGTGCTGCCGGTGCGCCGGGACGGCACGCCGAACGGCAAGGCGCGCCGGCTGACCGACCACAGCGCCGACCACCCCTCCTGGTCCGGCGATTCACGCACGCTGCTGTACCTGTCGGCCGGCCGGCCCCACCTGCTGCGCCTCACGGCCGGCGGGCACGCGCACGGCCGGCCCCGTCCCGTCCGGGTGCAGCTGACCTGGCGCAGGCCCGCACCGAAGGAGACGGTCGTGCACGCCGGGCGGCTGTGGGACGGCACGGGCCCCGACGTCCGCGAGGACGTCGACCTGGTGCTGCGCGACGGCCGTATCGCCGGGATCGAGCCGCACCGCGCCGGCCGCCGCGCCGCCCGCCGGATCGACGCCTCGGAGCACACCGTCCTGCCGGGCCTGTGGGACTGCCACACCCACCCCTGGCAGAGCACCTACGGCGGCCGGCAGACGACGACGCAGCTCGCCTACGGCATCACCACGGCCGTCTCGCTGGGCGGCTTCGCCACCGAACAGGCCCGGCTGCGCGAGGCGCTGGACTCCGGCCGGCTCGCCGGGCCCCGGCTGCTGGCCACCGGCGAACTCCTCGACGGCGCCCGCGTCGCCTACAGCATGGGCCGCGCCCACCGCACCCGCGAGGGACTGCGCCGCTCCCTGGAGCGGGCCGAGGCGCTCGACTGGGACTTCGTCAAGACCTATGTGCGCGCTCCCGGCTGGCTGATGCGCGAGGCGGCGCGGTTCGCGCACGAGCGCCTCGGGGTGCGCTCCGGCAGCCATCTGTGCACCCCGGGCATCCAGCTCGGCCAGGACCTGACGACCCATCTCCAGGCCACCCAGCGCCTGGAGTTCGGCCATGCGACGACCGCGACCGGGCACGCCTACGACGACGTCACCGGCATCTACACCACCCCCGGCGACTTCCACCTCATCGCGACGCCGTTCACCGCGTCCCCGCTGCTCGGCGACCACCCGGAGCTGGCGGACGACCCCCGCGTCACCCGGCTGATGCCGCCGTGGGACATCGAGACCGTCCGCGCGTCCGCTTCCCGGCCGCCCACGAAGGACGAACTGGCCACGCTGGACATCGAGACGGAGGTCTACCGGCGCGTCCTCGCCGCCGGCGGCCGGGTCGTCCTCGGCACCGACCAGCCGCTCGTGCCCGTCGGTCTGCATCTGCACCTCGCGCTGCGCGCCCTGCACCGCGCGGGCCTGAAACCGCACGAGGTGCTCCGCACGGCCACCGCCCTGCCCGCCCAGGTGTTCGGCGTGGAGCGCGACCTCGGCACCGTCGCACCGCACAAGCTCGCCGACCTCATCGTCGTCGCGGGCGACCCCCTGACCGACTTCGACGACCTCATCCGCACGACGACGACCATCCGCGGCGGCGTCCCCCACGAACAGGACGACCTGGTGGACGCCTTCCCCGCCGGCTCCCACCGGCACGCCGCCCCCGCCCACTGGCGCTCCGTCTCCCGCACCCTCCGCCGCGACAGCTGCTGCGACCCGGGCCACTGACCCCACACCCCGCGCCGGGGCCGCCCCGGCCCCGGCGCACCCCGAACGCCCCCGCACGAACGGAAGGGCCCCGCCGCGCCACAGCGCGACGGGGCCCGCGCTCCGTAAGGCCCGTCCTAGGGCAGGTTCCGGGCCATGACGATGCGCTGGACCTGGTTGGTGCCCTCGTAGATCTGGGTGATCTTGGCGTCCCGCATCATCCGCTCGACGGGGTAGTCGCGGGTGTAGCCGTAGCCGCCGAGGAGCTGGACCGCGTCGGTGGTGATCTCCATGGCGGCGTCGGAGGCGTAGCACTTGGCGGCGGCGCCGAAGAAGGTGAGGTCTTCCTTGGCGCCGTCGGCGCCCTCGGAGACCCGCTCGGAGCGGGCGGCGGCCGCGTAGGTCAGCTGCCGGGCGGCCTCGATCTTCATGGCCATGTCGGCGAGCATGAACTGCACGCCCTGGAAGTCCCCGATGGGCTTGCCGAACTGCTTGCGCTCGGCGACATAGCCCTTGGCGTAGTCGAGCGCGCCCTGGGCGATGCCGAGGGCCTGCGCGGCGATGGTGATGCGGGTGTGGTCGAGGGTCTTCATGGCGGTGGCGAAGCCGGTGCCCTCGGCGCCGATCATCCGGTCGGCCGGGATGCGCACGTTGTCGAGGTAGACCTCGCGGGTGGGCGAGCCCTTGATGCCGAGCTTCTTCTCGGGGGCGCCGAAGGAGACGCCCTCGTCGTCCTTCTGCACGACGAAGGCCGAGATGCCCTTGGTGCGCTTGTCCGGGTCGGTGACGGCCATGACGGTGTAGTAGTCGGAGACACCGGCGTTGGTGATCCACCGCTTGACGCCGTTGAGCACCCAACTGTCGCCGTCCCGCACGGCCTTGGTCTTCATGCCGCCCGCGTCCGAGCCGGCGTCGGGCTCGGAGAGGCAGTAGGAGAACATGGCGTCGCCCTTGGCCAGCGGAGCGAGGTAGCGCTGCTTCAGCTCCTCGGAGCCGGAGAGCATCACCGGCAGCGAGCCGAGCTTGTTGACGGCGGGGATCAGCGAGGAGGAGCCGCACACCCGCGCGACCTCCTCGATGACGATGACGGTGGCGAGCGCGTCGGCGCCGGCGCCGCCGTAGCTCTCCGGCACGTGCACGGCGTGCAGGTCGTTGGAGACGAGCGCGTCCAGCGCCTCCTGGGGGAAGCGGGACTCCTCGTCCACCTCGGCGGCATGCGGTGCGATCTTGGCCTCGGCGAGGGCACGCACGGAGTCACGGAGCATCTCGTGCTCCTCGGAGGTCCGGTAGAGGTCGAACTCTGACGCCAAGGGGTCTCACTCCTCGTTCAGGAAGCGTGCTGGCCTGCTAATTACCGTTAAGTAACCCGATTTTAGGGGCCGGGAGCGGAGCGGGGATACGTGAGGTTCGCGACAGGAACCGTCCCGTTATGCTCGCGGTCAGCGTGTCGCCGTAGCAAGGAGCACTCCATGACAGGCCCAGGAGAACCGGCCGAGCCCGCCGGACGGACGGGTGCCGCGCCCCGGATCACCGTGATCGGTCTCGGCTATCTGGGCGCCACCCATGCCGCCGCCATGGCGGAGCTGGGCTTCGAGGTGCTCGGCCTGGACGTGGTGCCGGAGAAGATGCGCAAGCTGGAGCAGGGCAGCGCCCCGATGTTCGAGCCCGGCCTGGAGGAGCTGCTGCGCGCGCACGTCGCGGGCGTCGAGGGCTCCACGGGGCGGCTGCGCTTCACCGACTCCTGGGAGGAGCTGGGCGCGTTCGGCGACGTCCACTTCCTGTGCGTCAACACCCCGCAGAAGCACGGCGAGTACGCGGCGGACATGAGCTACGTCGACGCCGCCGTCGCCTCCCTGGCGCCGCATCTGGACCGCCCCGCGCTGGTCGTCGGCAAGTCCACCGTGCCGGTCGGCAGCGCCGCGCGGATCGCCGAACGGCTCGCCGAGCTGGCGCCCGCGGGGCGGGACGCCGAACTCGCCTGGAACCCGGAGTTCCTCCGCGAGAGCTTCGCCGTCCAGGACACGCTCCACCCGGACCGGATCGTCGTCGGCGTGGCCGGCCCGCGCGGTGAGGAACTGCTGCGCGAGGTCTACGCACAGCCGATCGCCGAGGGCTCGCCGTTCCTCGTCACGGACTATCCGACGGCCGAGCTGGTCAAGGTCTCCGCCAACTCCTTCCTGGCGACGAAGATCTCGTTCATCAACGCCATGGCCGAGGTGTGCGAGGCGGCCGACGGCGACGTCATGAAGCTCGCCGAGGCCATCGGGTACGACGACCGCATCGGCCGGAAGTTCCTGCGGGCCGGCATCGGCTTCGGCGGCGGCTGTCTGCCCAAGGACATCCGCGCCTTCATGGCCCGCGCCGGCGAGCTGGGCGCCTCCGAGGCGCTGACCTTCCTGCGCGAGGTCGACTCGATCAACATGCGCCGCCGGGCGCAGATGGTCGAACTGACCCGGGACGCCGTCGGCGGCACCCTGCTGGGCAAGCGCGTCGCCGTCCTCGGCGCCACGTTCAAGCCCGACTCGGACGACGTGCGCGACTCGCCCGCGCTCAATGTCGCGGGCCAGCTGCACCTCCAGGGCGCGCAGGTCACGGTGTACGACCCGAAGGGCATGGCCAACGCCCGCGCCCTGTTCCCGACACTCGGCTACGCCGACACCGCGCTGGACGCCGTCCGCGGCGCGGACGTCGTGCTGCACCTCACCGAGTGGAAGGAGTTCAAGGAGCTGGATCCGGCGGTCCTCGGCGAGGTCGCCACCACCCGGCACCTGCTGGACGGCCGCAACACCCTCGACCCCCAGCTGTGGCGCAAGGCCGGCTGGACCTTCCGCGCTCTGGGCCGCCCCACGGCCTGACCCGCGCGCCTGCTCGCCCCAGCGCCCCGTCGTCTCCGAGGACGCGAGACGTCCCGCTGTTTGAGGCCGGGCCCGGCGGTCAACCCGGGCCCGGGAAGGCAGGGGAGCGGAGATACGGGTACGGCCCGCTCCGGCCGGAGCGAGCGAGGGAGTGAGCTGCCATGGCCCTTTCCCGGATGGGGCTGTTCGTCCTGGACTGTCCCGATCCCGCGGCCCTGGCCCGGTTCTACGCCGGAATCCTCGGCTGGACCGTCGACGACCGGGGCGATGGCGAGTGGGTGGAGGTCACAGCGCCGCAGGGCGGCCGGCTGCTGGCCTTCCAGCGGGCGCCGGACCACGTCCCGCCGCGCTGGCCGAGCGGCGAGCACAGCCAGCAGGCGCATCTGGACCTCTACGTCGACCGGGAACACTGGGACGAGGCCGAGCAGGAGGCGCTGGGGCTGGGCGCCCGCCTGGTCCAACCCGACGAGGGCGAGCGGGATTTCAGGGTCTACCTCGACCCCGCGGGGCACCCCTTCTGCCTGTGCGTCCAGACGCCGGACTCCCCGGCCGCCACCGTTCCCCCGGCGGCCTGAGCCCGCCCGCACCCGGTGGCCGGGACGGCCGCCGCCTGCGCCCGGTGGCCGGGACGGCCGGACGGGCCCCTGCGGGCCGGACGGGGCGGCACAGCACGAGGGCGGCCGGCCCCCGCGGGAAGCCGGCCGCCCTCGGTGTGCGGCCCGTGCCGTCGGCGCGCCGACGGCGTCACCGTCCGTCAGCGGTCGTCGGAGACGGTGACCTTCTCGTCGTTGTTGAGCTGATCCACCAGCTGCTTGACGCGGCCCTTGTCCCAGGCGAGGTTGCCGCCCGGCGCGGGACCGGCGATCGGCATGTTCATGGACTTGCCGTCGCCGCTGGTGACGCCCTTCATCGCCCAGAACATGGAGGCCAGGTTCCACAGGCTCATGTCCTTGTCGACCTTGAGTGTGTCCAGGCCCGCACCCAGCGTGGGGTAGAGCGTGAAGGGGTTGATGACGGTGCTGGGCGTCGCCGTCTGGTCGGCCAGCGCGGACAGGAACTTCTGCTGGTTCTTCGTCCGGTCCAGGTCGCTGTTCTTCAGGGCGTAGCGGGTGCGCACGAAGGCGAGCGCCTCGGCCCCGTTCAGCGTCTGCTTGCCCTTCTTCAGGTCGGCGCCGGACTTCTCGTCCTTGATGTCCTGCGGGATGTCCAGCTCCACCCCGCCGACCGCGTCGACGATCTTCGCGAAGCCGCCGAACCCGATCTCCGCATAGTGGTCGATCTTCAGCCCGGTGTTGTGCTCGACGGTGCGGACCAGCAGCTCCGGCCCGTCCATCGCATAGGTCGCGTTTATCTTGGTGCGCTTGCCGGTCGCGGCGTAGTGCTTTCCGGACTCGGAGCCCGTGAAGGACGGCACCTCGACGTCGGAGTCACGCGGCAGCGAGACCATCGTGTTCCCGTTGCTGCCCACGTGCAGGATCATGATCGAGTCGGTACGGCCCTCGTCCGTGGGCCCGCCGGTGTGCAGATCCTTCTTCTCCTGGTCGGACATGCCCTCGCGGCTGTCGGAGCCGACGATCAGGTAGTTCGTCCCGTCGCCGCCCTCCGGCCGGTCCTCGACGATGCCGAGATCCACCTCGCGGCGCAGCTTCGAGTCCGCCCAGAAGTAGGTGGCCACCGACCACACCAGGACGACCGCCACGAGGACTATCAGCCCGACCTTGATCCGGCGACCCCAGTTCGGCCGCGGCCGGTAGGCGTCGTCGTACCGGCCGTCACCGCCGTCCCGGCCGCCCCCGTTGCCGCCGTAGACCTGTCCGGTGTTGTAGCCCGAGTCGTACCCGTACCCCTGGCCCGCCGGCCGGCCCTGGCCGTACGCCTGACCCCCGCCGCCTCTCTGCGGGGGGACGCCGGGTCCATGGGTGTGCGGCATGACACGGGTGGGGTCGGGCTCGGGCGTACCGCTGCCTCGTCCCTCCCGGCCGCCGGGGCGGTCGGTCCAACCATCGGGCCACTGATTCATGCCAGGCAGTGTGACGGACAACGGGGGCGCGAACACAGGGCGGGTACCGTCTCGGGCCTCGGCTGTAGCAGTTCTGATGCAAATCCACAGATCGGACCGCAGGCATCCCGCCGCATATGGTGGAGGGCATGACCGACCAGGCACATGAGGCGGAAGGCGCCCTACCGGGCAAGCCGACCGCCGCCTCCCGCACCACCCTCTCCCACATCATGACGGGCAGCGAGACCAATCTGTACGGCACCGTCCACGGCGGCGTGATCATGAAGCTTGCCGACGACGCGGCCGGCGCCGTCGCAGGGCGGCACTCCGAGGGGCCGGCGGTCACCGCCTCCATGGACGAGATGGTCTTCCTCGAACCCGTCAGGGTCGGCGACCTCGTCCATGTGAAGGCCCAGGTCAACTGGACGGGACGGACCTCCATGGAGGTCGGTGTCCGCGTCGTGGCCGAGCGCTGGAACGAGTCCACACCCGCCACCCACGTCGGCACCGCCTACCTCGTCTTCGCCGCCATCGACGAATCCGGCACACCGCGCCCCGTCCCACCCGTCGTCCCCGAGACCGACGAGGACCGCCGCCGCTTCCAGGAGGCCCAGATCCGCCGCACCCACCGACTCGCCCGCCGCCGCGCCATCCGCGACCTGCGGGAGCAGCGCCCCGGGGCGTGATCTGCCGGGGCGTCGTTGGTGCGAGGAACTGCGGTACTACCGGCTTGTGATCGCTGAGGACTGGCATGCCGAGTTGCGGCTCGACGACGCCGACAGCATGGCCACCTACTCGCGCGTCTGGCGCACTCTGCCGGAATCCGCCGTGTACGGCGCCGACGCACACAACGTGATCAATGCGGCACGGCGGGACCTGAACGCCCGCTGAAGGACCTTCGACCGGCGGGACCGCGTCGCGCTGACCGAAGGGCCGAGCCCTCAACAGCCCGACCACACCCACCGCCACCCGCACGAACGCCACCAGCACGGCCCACCACGCCCACCGCTCCGCCTGCTCCACTGCTGCCTCCCCTTGGTCATTGGCAGGACCGTACGCAGGACTGGCTGTCGGGCGTCGTGAGTTGTCCACAGGCGGGCAGGTAAGTCGTACCGGCAGCGGCGAGGTGATGCTGAACGCGTCGTTCCGCGGGTAGCGTCGCTGGTCAGGAATGTGCTCCCCGCACGCGCGGGGGTGGTCCGTCGCGGTAGATCTCGAAGCTGGGGTTCATGATGTGCTCCCCGCACGCGCGGGGGTGGTCCGCCAAGGACGTCCTCGGCGTCTCACGCGCCACTGTGCTCCCCGCACGCGCGGGGATGGTCCGCTCCCCAACGGACAGCTCCGCGTCCGCCGCAGGTGCTCCCCGCACGCGCGGGGATGGTCCCGCCGTCAGAGGTCTTGGTGTCAGACTGCCCGGGTGCTCCCCGCACGCGCGGGGGTGGTCCCCGCATCAGCGGCCAGGGCGTGCCCCGGGCCACGTGCTCCCCGCATGCGCGGGGGTGGTCCTCGGAGTTCGACTCGGCCGACACCGCCTCCGGAGTGCTCCCCGCACGCGCGGGGCTGACATGAAGAAAGCGCCCCGCCCGGCCGCAGTTGGCCGGGCGAGCTGCGGCGCGGGTCGAAGGACCCGGCCGGGCAGTGACCTTACGGAGCGCCCCCCACAGAGGGCTGGCCCGGGAACCCGTTCGCGAGGCACGCTCTTGTGATGGATCAAGGGCTGGCGGCGGTGCTGGGCGCGGGTGTGGGGGTCCTGGGCACTCTGGGGACTGCGGCGGTCACCTATGCGGCGGCTCGTCGGCAGACACTTGATCAGGGAAAGGTCGACGACACGAAGGCGATTCGCGGGGAGCGGCGCGACGCGTACCTTGCGTTCATCGAAGCGGCCGAACCCGTTGATTTCGTCCTGCACTCGCTCGCCCACAGCGACGAGGTTCCGGGCTCTTGTGAACGGCCGCCGAACACGGCTGTGTTGAACGAAATGGTCGAGGACATCGACTCTGCTGTGCATGCGCTCTACAAGGCGCAGGCTCGTATCGACTTGGTGGGGCCCTCGTCCGTGGTGAGTGAAGCGGTCAACGTTTGGGGCGCCGCTCGTGATCTGCGGAGTTTCCTGCAAGCGGTTCTGCGCGGCGACGTGGCGCCCGACGTCTATGCCCAGGCGCTGGAGACGGCCGTCGACGCTGTGGAGAAGGCGCGCGACGACTTCGGGCGGGCAGCGAGGGACGTGATCTCGACTCCTATGAACCTGTTCCGGGAATGAGCAGGTGGCGCCGCTCATGCATCGTCGACTGCACGACGTACCGCAGCGCGTCGGCTGAGTGGTCGTCGACCGAGCGCGTCGACGTACTCGGTCGACAGGCCCGGGTTGTCGGCGAGTTCGAAGAGCCAGGCGGTCCCGGCCCGGCCCGTCGGCGTGGCGGGGACGGCTCACCGTGCTGTGACGAGGAGTGTGCCGGTCTGCTGGGGGCCCGGTGGGGCCGGTAGCACGGTTGCGGTGGTGTGGGGGAAGCCTGCGTGGGTGAGCATCGTCTGCCATGTGCCGGGGGAGTGGTCCCAGCGGCGCAGAACGTAGGGGTCATGGTCCGGGCCGCGGTCGATGTGTGCCGCCTGCGGCCCGTAGCAGCCGTCGACCGGTGGGCGTTGGGAGAACGCCAGGACTCCGCCGGGGCGCAGTCGTCGGCGGGCGGCCGGCAGGAGGACGGCGGGGTCGGTGAACCACAGCGCGCCGAACACGCTGTAGATGGCGTCGAACTCTTCGTCGGACTCGTGGAGATACTGCGCCGCCGATTTCTGGAGCAGTTCCAGCCGGGGACGGTCGCACCACCGCCGCCGGGCGGCGGACAGCTGGACCCCGGACAGGTCGACCCCGGTGACACGGTGCCCGCTCCCGGCCAGGTGCGCCGCGTTGCCGCCCTTTCCGCACCCGAGGTCCAGTACCCGGCCGTTGCCCTCCGTCGGCAGGTCCAGCACCTCGGAGCCGGGGCCGTGGTCGGGGTACTGCGTCCAGTTGAACCAGGTCGTCTCGCCCTTCGCGTTGGCCTCCCGGCGGTCGGGCCGGCTGCGGGCGTAGGCGTCCCATGCGGCGGTCTGCATCGTCCTCCTCCGAGGGGCGGACCGCCCGGCCGGTCCGCCGGTTGATCACTTCGCCGGACTGTCGGCGCATCCGGCGTGGCACTGCGAGCAGTTGGCGCGAGCGGTCAGCCACAGGAGCGGGTCCGGGGTGTACCCGGCCGCCGTGATCGCTCGCTGGGTGCGGTCCATGTCACCGGCGCCGGGGCGGCGTCCCGTCCCGTGGTTCTCGGTATCGGGGACGTGGTGCACGAACTTACCCAGTCGGGCACACAGTTGGGCGTGGATCGTGGTGTGGACGACCAACGCGTGCCACCCCTTGTCCACCAGCTTCGACGGGCGCAGGGCGTGGCGCTGCGGACGCGCGCAGGCGGCGACGAAGGCCAAGGGTTGGTGGCACAGCTACGGGGATGTGATTCCGGAGCGGTTCGACGTGTTCATCGGCCTGGAGGAGGCCGCGTCCCGCATCGACTGGTACGAGACGGAGCTGGTGCCCGGGCTTCTGCAAACCGAGCGCTACGCCCGCGCGATCATCGGCACCGACAATGCGCACGAGGCCGAGGAGGAGATCACCCGTCGCGTCAATCTGCGGATCGCCCGTCAGGCACTGCTGACGCGTCGGTCGGCGCCCGCCACGCTGCGTATCGCCCTCAATGAAGCGGTGGTGCGGCGTCCTGTCGGCGGGAAGGAACTGATGGCGGAGCAACTGCGCAGCATGGTGCACGCCTCCCGGTTGCCCAATGTCACACTGCGTGTGGTCCCGTTCAGCGCGGGGCTTCATCGTGGCGTCATGACAGGGCAGTTCGGGGTTCTGCGATTCCCTCGGACGGGCGATGGCACGGAGACCGAACCACCGACCGTCTACGCGGACGGCTTCACCGGGGATCTGTACCTGGACAAGCCCGAGGAAGTCGCCCGCTACGACGTGGCGTTCGACGATATTTGGCATCGATCACTCAGCGAAGAGGCAACACGGCGCCTCTTGTTGGAGGTTGCGGAGCAATATGGAGATCACTGAGACCGAGGTGTGGCGGAAGTCGAGCTACAGCAACGGGCAGAGTGCGTGCGTCGAGGTGCGGATGGCCGAGGCGGTCGCCGCCCGCGACAGCAAGTGCGCTGACGGGCCCGTCCTGACCTTCGGCACCGGCCAGTGGGGTGCCTTCGTGGCGGGCGTCGCCGAGGGCCGGCTGGGCCGGTAGGCCGGGCGCCCGGAACGGAGAGGGCCCCGCCCCGGCCGGACGCCGGTGCGGGGCCCTTCCGTGTGCCGGCCGCCCGCCAGGGCTACTCGCAGCCCACCTTGTCCCCGCGTACGGGCGCGCCCTCGCCGCCGTTGGCGAGGGGTGCGGCGCGTACCGGGCGTACGCGCTGGTCGGGGTCGCGGAGCGTGACCGTCATGCGGGGGCCGTGGTGCTTGACCGGCTTGAGGTCGGCGCCGGGGAGGGCGGCGGCCAGGGAGCGGGCGGAGCGGTCCCAGCCGGGGTCGTAGGTGACGGTGGTGGGGCCCTTGCCGGGGGCGGAGGCGTTGCCGGGGGCCTGGCTCGTGGCGAAGCCGGAGGCGCGCAGCCGGCGGTCGATGCGGGCGCCGAGGCCGGAGCGGCCGGTGGCGTTGTCGACCTGGACGCGGATGTTCTTCGGCGGCACCTCCACCTTGGCGGGCCCGGCGTCGGCCTTCTTCTTGCCGGGGCGGGGCGGCGCCGCGAGCGCACGGTCCTCGCGCAGTGCGTCGAACAGTGCGCGGGCCTTCTTGTCGTCCCACTTCACGGTGGAGCCGAGGCCCGGTACCCGGTGGTCGGGGTCGGCCAGCGGGACGGAGGCGAACTCGGAGGACGAGGGGTCGAAGCCGCGCATGGCCTCGCCGAGTTCCATCATCTTCTCCGTGCCGAAGCCCCGGTCGGCCCGGACGGATTCCAGCAGGGCGCTCGCCACGTCGTGGAAGCGCACGGGGTTCATCAGCACCTTCTTGTCGGTGGCGCGCCGGATCACCGCGGCGAGGAAGTGCTGCTGGCGTTTCATCCGGCCGAGGTCGGAGCCGCCGTCGAGGTGCCGGGCGCGGACGTACTGGAGGGCCTGGCCGCCGTTCAGCTTGGTGGTGCCGGCCGGCAGGTCGAGTCCGGAGTAGCTGTCCTTGAGGGGTTTCGTGGTGCACACGGGCACTCCGCCGAGGACGTCGACGGTGCTCATGAAGCTGGTGAAGTCGACCTCCATGTAGTGGTCGACGTGCACGTCGGTCATGGATTCGACGGTCCGTACCGTCAGGCTCGGGCCGCCCGCCGCGTAGGCCGAGTTGAGCTTGGCGGGCTGCCCTGTGCGCTGTTCGCCGGTGGCCGGGTCCTTGTGCGGCGGCAGCTTCGTGTAGGAGTCGCGGGGGAGGCTGACCACGCTGGCCCGGTCGCGGTCGGCGGACAGGTGCACCAGCAGCAGTGTGTCGGTGCAGTCACAGGCGGTGCCGCCGAGGTGGTATTTGCGTTTCTCCGCGGCCGACAGCTTGTCGCGCCGGTCGGTGCCGACGACGAGGATGTTGGTGCCGTTGTCGCTGTCGGGCCGGTTCGTCAGGCCGTGGAAGGGGTCGACGCGGCCGACCTGGTCGGTCAGGCCCGTCACCATGGCGTTGCCCGCGCCGCCGGCCGTCAGCAGCAGGACGGACAGGCCCGTCGCGATCCGCATTCCCCAGCGCGGCCTCCGGCGCCCCCGTCGCGGGGGGCGGCCCCGGTCCGGACGGCTGCGGGGGCCCGCCGGGCCCCGGGAGGCTGGGGAGTGGACCTGGTCGGGCAAGGGACGCCACCTTCCCGGACGGGGGACGACGGTGTCCGGGATGCGCCCGGAGTGACGTCCCGATGACTCATGGTCCTGGCACCGTAGGCCGGTACGATCTGCGGATCGCGCACACACGCCGTCCGGGTGCGGCCCGGGCACCCGCGCGAGGTGCGGGCCGTGCGGGCGGGTCCCCCGATAGCGGTAACGTGAGCGCCGTGACCCGCGAGACCGAAACCCCCTCCCCGGACCCGGCGGCCGGCGCCGCAGCGCCCGCCGTCTCCGTGATCATGCCGGTGCTCAACGAGGAGCGCTATCTGCGCAGCTCCGTGCGGCACATCCTCCAGCAGGAGTACGCCGGAGAGCTGGAGATCGTCATCGCTCTCGGCCCCTCCGAGGACCGCACCGACGAGATCGCCGCTCAGCTGGCGGCCGAGGATCCCCGGGTGCGCACCGTGGCCAATCCGACGGGGCGCACCCCGGCCGGGCTGAACGCCGCGATCGAGGCGTCCTCCCACCCCGTGGTGGTCCGTGTCGACGGGCACGGGATGCTCTCGCCGGACTACATCGCCACCGCCGTGCGGCTCCTGGAGGAGACGGGCGCGGCGAACGTCGGCGGTGTCATGCACGCCGAGGGCGAGAACGACTGGGAGCACGCCGTCGCCGCCGCCATGACGTCGAAGATCGGTGTGGGCAACGCCGCCTTCCACACCGGTGGTCAGGCGGGCGCGGCGGAGACCGTCTACCTCGGGGTCTTCCGGCGCGAGGTGCTGGAGCAACAGGGCGGCTACAACGTGGAGTTCATCCGCGCGCAGGACTGGGAGCTGAACTACCGCATCCGGGAGGCCGGCGGGCTCGTCTGGTTCTCGCCGGAGCTGCGGGTGTCCTACCGGCCGCGGCCGAGTGTGCGGGCGCTCGCCAAGCAGTACCGCAACTACGGGCGTTGGCGGCACGTGGTGGCCCGGTACCACTCCGGGTCCATCAATCTGCGCTATCTCGCGCCGCCGGCCGCGGTGTGCGCGATCGCGGCGGGCGTCGTCGTGGGCGCCGCCGTCACCCCGTGGGGCTTCGTCGTGCCGGGCGGGTACCTCGCCGCCGTCGTGGCCGGGTCGCTGCCGGCGGGGAAGGGGCTGCCGCTCAAGGCCCGGGCGCAGATCCCCGTCGCGCTGGCCACCATGCACATGTCCTGGGGCTGGGGCTTCCTCACCAGCCCCAGGAAGCTGGCCCGCAAGGTCATCGCCTCCCGCAGGCCGGCCCCGGCCCCGGCGGCGCGCTGAGGTTCCCGGCCGCGGCAAGCCCGGGTGGGCGCCGCGGGAGGTCCCGGGCGGGCCCCGCCTCCGGTGAGGGGGCCCGCCCGAGGCGGTGGGTCAGGGGCGCGGCCCCAACTCCTCCCCGGTGGCGGAGTGGACGGTGATGGCCAGCACCGGGCAGGAGTCGGCGGCGTCGAGCACGGTCTCGTCCGGCTCGATCTCGGCGGCGACGGGGTGCGAGCGGTCATCGTCGAGCCGGAACGCCTCCGGCGCCGTCCCCGCGCAGATCCCGGAGCCGATGCACACCTCGCGGTCCACGGCCACGTGCCAGCTCATCGCTCACCACCCCACCGGCATGGACCGCGGCCCACGCACGAGCATCTCGGTCTTCCAGACGATGTCCCCGGCCACGTGCACGCCGGGCATGTGCAGGACGAGCGCCCGCAGCGCCTCCTGGAGTTCCACGCGGGCCAGTTGGGCGCCGAGGCAGTGGTGCACGCCGTGCCCGAAGCCGAGGTGGGAGTTGTCGGCGCGGGCGATGTCGAGCCGGCCGGCGTCGTCGAAGCGCAGCGCGTCCCGGTTGGCGGCCCCGACGGCGACGAGCACGGGCTCACCGGCCCGGACGAGGGTGCCGCCGACCTCGACGTCCTCCAGGGCGTAGCGGGGCTGGCCCGCGCCGACGCCGAGCGGGACGAACCGCAGGAGTTCCTCCACGGCCCCCGGTATGAGCCCGGGGTCCTCCCGCAGCCGGGCGAACTGGTCGGGGTGGTCCAGCAGGACGTGCAGGAAGTTGGGGATCTGGCTGGCCGTCGTCTCGTGCCCGGCCACCAGGATGCCCACGCACAGGTCGATCAGTTCCAGCTCGGAGAGCCTGTCCTGTGCGTCGCGGGCCTCGATCAGGGCCGTCATCAGGTCGTCGGCGGGACGCGCCCGGTGCTCGGCGATCAAGTCGGCCATGTAGGCGCGCAGTTCCTCGCGGCTGGCCTCGAACTCCTCGGCGGTCAGCGAGCTGGTGGACAGCGCGTCGTCGCTCCACTTGCGGAACCGGGGCCGGTCGGCCTCCGGCACGCCCAGGAGCCGGCAGATGACGCCGACGGGGATGGGCAGCGCGTAGTCCTCGACGAGGTCGGCGGGCGGCCCCGCCGCGATCATGTCCTGGATCAGGCCCTCGGCCAGTTCGCGGACGTCCGGCCGCAGCTTCTCGACGCGGCGCACGGTGAACGCCTTGGCGACGAGGGTGCGCAGCCGGGTGTGGTCCGGCGGATCCATGCTGAGGATGCCGGTGATGGTCTGTGCCTCGGACTGCCGGGGCGCGTCGTGCCGGGTCGCCTCGGCGCGGCTGAACCGGCGGTCGCCGAGGACGAGCCGGGCGTCGGCGTAGCGGGTGACGAGCCGGGCGGTCTCGCCGTACGGCATGCGCACCCGGGGGAGGCCCTCGGCGGCGCGGATGTCCTCGTAGTGGTCGGAGAGGGTGAGGGCGGTCGCTTCGTTGAACGGGTAGGCCACGGGTTCGGCGTCGGTGCTGGTCACCTGACCCCCAGTTGGTTGTAAGCGTCTGCTTACAAAAGGTAGGCGCGGGCTCCCGGCGCGGTCAACGGGGCGTCGGGGCGTCGGGGTTGAGGCCGTTCGGGCCGCCGGACGCTACCCTGGCGGTCCTCGGGGGGTGAACAGATGTCCGCTGACCGGCCGGAACGCAGAAGAGACGCGGCGGCGACGCGCCGCGCGCTGGTGGACGCGGCGGCGGCGCTGTTCGCCGACCGGGGCTACGAGCGCACGACGGTGCGCGACATCGCGGCGCGGGCCGGCGTCAACCAGGCCCTGCTCTTCCGCTACTTCGGCTCGAAGCAGCTGCTGTTCAACGAGGTGACCGCGATAGCGGGGCTGCGCAGAATGCGGGAGACCCCGCCCGAGGAGCTGCTGGAGACGGCGCTGCGCGGGCTGCTCGCCACCGGCCCGGGGCCCGCGTCCGAGGTGGGCGAGGGCGCCCGCCGGGACCGCGCGCTGGAGGCGTTCCTGCGCTCCACCGGGGGCGACGCCGCGACCCGGACGGGACGGCTGCTCGGCCAGGAGTACGCCGCCGTCCTGGCCACGCTCACGGACGCGGACGACGCCGCGCTGCGCTCGGATCTGATACTCGCCTGGCTGCTGGGGATCGGGCTGACGCGGAACGTGGTGCGGCAGGAGGCGCTGGCCGGCGCCGACCCGGAAGAGGTGTGCGATCTGGTGCTGCGTGCGGCCCGGACGATGCTGGAGAAGCTGCCTCCCCGGCAGGAGCCGGAGCCCTGAGTCCGGCGGGTCCGGCCGGTCCGGCCGTTCCGGTCGGGCGTCGGCGGCCCGGCGCCCGGGGAGCGGGCCGGGGCGCCGACGCGCGTGTCACCAGACGTAGTTGGGGTTGACGTCCATGCAGGCCGAGTCGTCGTCGCCCTTGAGCGCGTCGGCGCTCTCGGGCGCCTTCCGGTCCCGCTTCTCCTCGCCGCCGCCGCGCGACTTCGGGTAGGCGGAGCCCTCCCGCCAGTCGGAGCCGATGACGAGCGTGACCTCCTGCGCTGCGGACGAGTGCTTGACGAGCCGCTCGGGCACCCCGAGCGCCTTGGCGACGGCGAGCGCGTCCCCGCGCTGGCCGGCCTGCGCGTAGGTGATCGTCGTGTCGGCCTGCGACTTGGGGGTCTGGTCGGCGGTGGCCTGGTCGAAGCCCTGCTGCCCGAGCGTCTCCGCGATGACGCCGGCCCGGCCGGTGACCGGGGCCTGGAGGGAGGAGCCGGTGCCGTTCATGACCCGGACGGGGATCTGTGCCTTCGGCCGGGACGGATCGGTCGGCTCGGGCGACTTCTTCGGGGGCTTCTTCTTGTCCTTGCCGTCGAGCGCGATGTCGTTGCGCACCAGCGAGAAGATCTCGTCGGCGTCGTCCTTCTTGGGCAGCACATAGTTGTTGGGCCCGTACTCCCACGGCATGGTCGCCATGGTGATCCGCTTCGTCGGCACACGCTTGAGGTCGTTGCCGAGGTCGTAGAGCTTCTTGACGGAGCCGATGCCCTCGTCGACGGTCAGCGCCTTGGTGGCGGCCTCGGCGAGCCCGCGCAGCTGCCCGGGGTCGGTGAGCTTGGTGCCGGCCTTCAGCTGGCGGACCATCGCGTTCATGTACATGTGCTGGGCCTTGGCCCGGCCGATGTCGGTGCCGTCGCCGAAGCCGTGCCGGGTACGCAGCCACTGGAGGGCCTGTTCGCCCTTGATGGTGGAGGAGCCCTTCTTCAGTTTCAGATGGGACTTGGGGTCGTGGACGTTCTCCTTGACGCAGACGGGCACGCCGCCGACGGCGTCCGCCATGGAGACCACACCGGCGAAGTCGATCATCATGAAGTGGTCGACGGGGATGCCCGTCATCTCCTCCCAGGTGGCCACGGTGCAGCCCGGACCGCCGTGCTGGAGGCTGGTGTTGATCTTGTCCGTCGTCTCCGGGTAGACCTTCCCGTCGTCCGGGTCGGTGCACTTGGGGATCGTCGCCTTGGTGTCCCGGGGGACGGAGACGACGGACATGTTGCTGCGGTCGGCGGAGACGTGCAGCAGCATCTGCACATCCGCGAGCGGCGGCCGGTCGCGGTCCGCCCGTGAGCCGCCGAGCTTGATGTTCTCCTCGGAACCGCGCGAGTCCGAGCCCAGCAGCAGGATGTTCATCGGGGTCTGGCCCTCGGCGTTCGGGTCGGACTTGTCGAGCTTGCGCTCGCCGAGGTTGAGCTGGTCCTTGCCGAGATTGCCGTTGAGGTGCCGGTAGTAGAGGTAGCCCGCTCCCGCCGTGCCGACTATGAGCAGCGCGAGGATGCTCGCCGACCAGCGCAGCACCCGCCGCTTGCGTTTGGGCCGCTTGCGTGAGGGCCGCGCCCCCTCCTCGGCGGGGTCGGCGTCCGCGGCGTCCCGGGCGCCGTCGGAGCCGGAGGAGCCGGCGGACACGTCTGCTGCCGCGCCGGAGCCGCCGGGCCCGGGCCCGCTGCCGTCGCCGCCGTGCGGTTCGCCCTCGTACAGGCTGTCGTCCCAGCCACGCTCCGCCGCCGTGGGAGTGCCGTGGCGCGCCCGCCTGCCGTGGGTGTCGTTCTGCCGCACGGGACCTCCGCGTCGTGTTCAGGTGGTGCTCCTCCCGGCCGCCTGGCGGGGCGGCCGGGAGCGATCGTGCCTACTTCGCACACACATTCTTGTCGTCGGCGTTGACCTTCTGGACGCCGTCCGGCGCCTTGTCGGGCGCCTTGATGGGCTCGCCGACCCCGGTGAAGTCCTTGCCGAGGGTCAGCTTCATGACGCCGCCGGGGCCGTCCCCGCGCGCCGTCTTCTTCAGCGCCGAGCCGGGCAGCTTCATGATGTGCGCCAGCCGCGCGGCCTGGCCCTCCTGGTCGGGCGTGAACTCCAGCGTGGTCTTCTCCTGCGGCGTCGCGTTGTCGCCCGTGGTGGCGTTGCCCACGCCCTTGTCGGACAGCCACTTCGCGGTCGCGGCCGCCGCACCGGACGCCTGCATGCCGTTCCACACCTCGACGTCGACCTCGGAGGCGGGAACCTTCTTCGCCTTCTTCTCGGTCTTCTGCTCGTCCTTGTGGTTCTTCTTCGAGTCGGTCATGGACTTGTCTTCCCTGACCATCTTGAACAGCGGGTCCGCCTTGGCCTTGTCCATGACGACGGTCGCCGGGTCGTTCGGGTTGTCCACGACCGGCACGGTGGCGAACGTGATGTTCTCGGTGTTCACCCGCTTCAGGTCCTGCGCCAGGTCCATCAGCTTCTTGACGCTGCCGATGCCGGTGTCGACGGTGAGCGCCTTGGTCGCGGCGTCGCTCAGGTCGAGCAGCTTCGACGGGTTGGTGAGCGTGTCACCCGACTTCATCTTGCGGATCATCGCGCTGAGGAACTGCTGCTGGAGCTCGATCCGGCTCAGGTCGCTGCCGAAGCCGACGGAGTGCCGGGTACGGACGAAGGCCAGCGCCTGCTCGCCCTTGACGACGTGCTTGCCGGCCTTCAGCTTCAGATGCGACTTCGGGTCGTTGATGTCCTTGGCGGTGCAGACCTCGACCCCGCCCACCGCGGTGGACAGCTCCTTGACGGCGTTGAAGTCCGCCATCATGAAGTGGTTGATCTTCACCCCGGTCATCTTCTCGACCGTGCGCCAGGTGCAGCCCGGGTCCCGCTCCGCCTGCCCGAGGCTGGTGTTGAAGCGGACGCTCTGCTCGCCGGGGATGGTCTTGGTCGAGCCGTCGTCCTGCTTCGTGGGGCAGTTCGGGATGTCGGTGATCATGTCGCGCGGGATGGAGAGCGCGGTGGCGTTCGAGCGGTCCTTGGACACGTGGAACAGCAGCGTGGTGTCCGCGTGCCCGACGCTGCCCGCGTCGCCGTAACCGGTGTTGCCCTTGCCCTCGCGGGCGTCGGTGCCGATGACGAGGATGTTGACCGGCCCGTCGGTCACGGCCGAGTTGTTCATCCCGACGTCGACCTTGTTGATGTTGCCTTCCAGCCGCTGCCAGAACACATAGGCACCCGCGCACCCGGCGACCAGCGCGAAGCCGACCACACCGCCGCCCCAGCGCAACGCCTTCTGCTTGCCCGTCAGTTTGGGCTTGGCGGCCTTCCGCCGGCCGTGGCCACCGCCCTTGCCGGGGCCCTGGCAGGTCCGTCCGCCGCCGGACCTGCCGCCCCCCGACCTGCCGCCGCCGGAGCCGGACTCCTGGCGGGCGCGGCGCTGCGAGGGGACGCGGGGCTGGTTGAGCCGGTCCGTGCGGTCGCCGGGGGGATCGTGCCCGACCTCGGCGGGGGAGCCGGAGGAGGCGTCCTCCTGCGGGGTGGAGGATCGTCTCCGGCGCGCAGCGGCGGGTCGGCGGGCGCCGTACGGACTCGGGGAGTCGTCGGCGACCGGGTTCAGCTGCAGCTCGTAGCTGCCGGTGTTCGGGTTGAACACCCACTGATCCGCGGGATCCACTTCTCCCGCGTGCCCACGGCCTTGCGCGTCCACGATGGCGTAAGTCCTCCATTGAAACCGGCTGCAGATGCCGCTCCGGGGCCGACCGGAGCGCTCACACTATCCGGCGAGTTCGGCCCCTAGCGACGCCGGTGACACATTCCCTGAGCCGGGATCCGGTCAATTCGCCGCATTCCACGACGCGTTCACGGGACGCGGACCGTCCGCCCGCCGGCCTCCCGTGCGCTCGTGACCTGCCCCAACTCTGCCCGGACGCCGGGCAGTCGACGCCGAATTCCCCGGCGCCCGGCTCCGCGTTCCGTCCGGTCACGTTCTTCTGACCCCTCTCCGCTCTTCACGGTTCCGTTCCGTGGTCTCTCCGCGATCTTTGCGAGGTCTCCCGCCGCCGTCGCGAATCCTTCCCGGTCTCGCGAATTCCCCGATTTCTGCTCTCTGTTACGGAGTGCGGACTCCGAGTCAGCGAACCCGGAGTTCCTGTCCGTTTCGTACGGTTGTCCGGCCGCCGTAAGAAACCGCGTCCGGGCGCGGGGATTTCGCCCGCGCCGAGGAGAAGTCAGGCGGTTCCGCCCGGGAATCGGGACGGAATCGGGACGGCATTCCCCACGGCCCGGCGCCCACCCGGCCTGTACGCACGTGTGCCGGGCACGAAGACAGACGTGCGAACGGCTCCCAGGGTTGTACGCCCCCTGGCGACCGGGGTGTTCAGGGCGCGGTGTGCGTGATGCGCTCGCTCTCCGCGCGCTTGTCCCGCGCGGCGTCATCCAGCAGCCCGGCCCGCGGCGCCAGCACCACGGAACCCCCCGACGCCAGCGGTGCGAGCAGCCCTGCGCTGATGCCGTTCCAGTCGTCGTACGGCAGCGCCGACAGCAGCCGCGAGCCCGCGCCCAGGCCGCGCGCCGCCGCGTCCTGCCGGGCCCGCTCCACCACCCGGGCCGCCGTCAGCTCCTCGCCGCCGGGCAGCGTGAGCGCCGGAGCCTCGGGGTCGACGGGGACGTAGGGGACGAAGCGGTCGCCCTGGCCGGGGACCTCCACGGCGTAGTCCATGAACCCCTCGGGCGGCTGCGGGAAGCGCACGCCCAGCGGGCGCAGGCTCAGCGCCACCCGCTCCCCGGAGCAGGCGCGCGCCTGGTCCAGCGTGTCCGGCCCGCTGACGACCAGATCGGCGCCGGAGGCGTCCCCGGTCAGATCCGTGACGACGCCCACGGAGGCGCCGGCCACCAGCCACACCGCGGCCTGCCAGTGCGCCGGCAGCAGCAGTGCCAGCCGGTCGCCCGGCTCGGCGGAGAGTTCGTCCTGGAGCAGATTGGCCGTCTTGGCCACCCAGTTGGCGAAGGTGGCGACGGACAGCTCGACCCGCTCGCCCGTGGCGTCGTCGTAGAAGGTCACCAGCGGACGGGCGGGGTCGTCGGCGAGCGCCGAGCCCAGCAGCCCGGCGGCGGTGCGGTCGGTGGCGTTCATCGCGTCAGCGTACGTCGGCCCGGCGGGCGGGGCCGGGGGCGGGCGCCCCCTCCACCCGCACGGGCAGGCCAACCCGAATGGACAGGTTCATCACCATCTGTCCACGATCGACTACATGCGTGCGAAACGTGCAACCTCGATCGGTGTCCTGAGTGCGGCGGCCCTGCTGCTGCCCCTCCCGTACGCGACCGGCGCCGCCGGCGCCCCACCCGACGGACCGCGGACCACGACGGCGCACGAGGCGTCCGGCGGCACGCAGTCGCTCGCCTTCGCCCCGGCGCACAGCGACGCGCCCCGCGGCGGCCGGGCCGCCCGGGAGATCACCGCCCGCTCGGTACGGCCCTACTCCCTCGTCGGCGTCGTCTGGGAGCGCGGCGACGCCGAACTGCACGGACGCGTCCAGGTCCGCACCCGGGACGCCGGAACCGGACGCTGGTCCGGCTGGCACGAACTGGACGCGCACACCGGCGACCGGCCGGGCGCCGCAGCAGGCCGGTCCGGGGACGGCCGCGGGGCGGACGGCCAAGTGCGCGGCGCCACCACCCCGTTGTGGGCCGGCGCCTCGGACGGCGTCCAGGCCCGCGTCCTGCCCGAGCGGACCCGCGACGGCGCCCCGGACGCGCGGCGGCTGCCCGACGGCCTGCGCCTGGAACTGATCGACCCGGGCCCCGGCCCCGGCTCGGACTCCGGTTCCGGCGCGAACTCCGGCAAGGAGAGCAAGGAGAGCAAGGAGAACAAGGAGAGCAAGGAGAGCAAGGGGAATAAGGGGGACAAGGGGAACAAGGAGAGCCAGGGGAGCAAGGGGAACAAGGAGAGCAAGGAGGCCGAACAGGCGCGGAAGGCCGAGGAGGAACGCACCGGGCACGCGCTGCCCGCCCTCACCGAGGAGCAGACCAGGACCGAGTACGGCAGCAGCCGCGCCCACCTCGCCCCGCGCCCGCGTATCGTCACCCGCAAGGGCTGGGGCGCCGACGAGAGTCTGCGGCAGGGCGAGGCGTCCTACACCGGCGCGCCCCGCGTCGCGTTCGTGCACCACACGGCCGGGAACAACGACTACGACTGCGCGCAGACCCCCTCGATCATCCGCAGTATCTACCGCTACCACGTGCAGAGCAGCAAGTGGCGGGACATCGGCTACAACTTCCTCGTCGACAAGTGCGGCACCGTGTACGAGGGCCGGGCCGGAGGTGTGGCCAAGCCCGTGATGGGGGCCCACACTTACGGTTTCAACACCAACAGCACAGGCATCGCGGTCATCGGTGCGTTCGAGAAGGACGAGCCCCCGGCCGCCGCCCTCGACGGCGTCGCACGGCTTGCGGCGTGGCGGCTCGGCCTGGGTGGCGTCGACCCCGCGGGAACGAACCTGATGACCTCCGGCGGCGGCAAGTACACGAAGGGGACCCAGGTCAGGCTCCACACGATCTCCGGGCACCGGGACGGTTTCGACACCGCGTGCCCCGGCGCACGCCTCTACGACAAGCTCCCGCGGATCCGTCAGGACGCCGCGGCACAGCAGGGGCGCTGAGGGATACCTCACGGCACCGGCCGGGCAGTCAGGCACCGGCCGGGCGCCGTGGGTCCTGCCCGGGGACGTGCACGGGCCCGGCCGAACGCTCGTACACGTCTGCATACACTGGCCGCCGGCCATCCGAAGGACTGGTTGGCGGACCCCGGCAGGAAGCAGAGACCCACACGTGACAGAAGCGATCCTTCTGGTCGGGGGCAAGGGCACCCGACTGCGTCCGCTGACGGTGAATACCCCCAAGCCGATGGTTCCGGCCGCCGGCGTGCCCTTCCTCACCCACCAACTGGCCCGCGCCCGCGCCGCCGGCGTCGACCACGTGGTGATGGCCACCTCCTACCTGGCCGAGGTCTTCGAGCCGTACTTCGGCGACGGCTCCGCACTCGGTCTGCACCTGGAGTACGTGACGGAGGAGGAGCCGCTGGGCACCGGCGGCGCCATCCGCAACGTCGCCTCCCGGCTGCACGCGCGCCCCGACGAGCCCGTCCTCGTCTTCAACGGCGACATCCTCTCCGGGCTCGACATCCGCGCCCTCGTCGACCAGCACACCGCGGCCGGCGCCGATGTCTCCCTCCACCTCACCCGGGTGACCGACCCGCGCGCCTTCGGCCTCGTCCCCACCGAAGCCGACGGCCGCGTCAGCGCCTTCCTGGAGAAGCCGCAGACGCCGGAGGAGATCGTCACCGACCAGATCAACGCCGGTGCCTACGTGTTCACCCGCTCCGTGATCGACACCATCCCGGCCGGACGCCCCGTCTCCGTCGAACGCGAGACCTTCCCCGGGCTGCTGGCCGCCGGCGCCCACCTGCACGGCATGGTCGACTCCACCTACTGGCTCGACCTCGGCACCCCACAGTCCTTCGTCCGCGGCTCCGCCGACCTCGTCCTCGGCCGTGCGCCCTCGCCCGCCGTGCCCGGCCGGTGCGGGGAGCGGCTGATACTGGCCGGCGCGGAGGTGGCGGGCGACGCGAAGCTCACCGGGGGCAGCGTCGCCGGGGCCCGGGCCGCCGTCGGCTCCGGCGCCCGTATCGACGGCAGCGCGCTGCTCGACGGAGCGGTCGTCGCACCCGGCGCCCGTATCCGGGACTCGCTGATCGGGGCCGGCGCCCGGATCGGCGCCGACACCGTCCTCGACGGCGCGGTCGTCGGGGACGGTGCCGTGATCGGCGACGGCAACGAACTGCGCTCCGGCATCCGCATCTGGTGCGACGCCCGCATCCCCTCCCACGCCCTCCGCTTCTCCCCGGACCAGTAACCGCCCCCGCCGGACCCGAGCCCCCACGCCCCGGGCTCCGGCCTCGGCCCGGCCCCGGTCCGGCCCGGTCTTGGCGCGGCTCGGCCCCGGTCCGGCGGCCTCGGGCTCGGTCCGACCGGGGTTCGGCCTCGGCTCGGTCTCGGCCCCGGCTACGGCTCGGCCCTGCCGGGGCTCGGCTCCGGTGGGGTTCGGGCCCGGCCCCGTCCCCGAGTGAGGTGCGGTTTCGGCTTCGCCGGGGTTCGGGCCCGGCTCCGGCGCAGCTCGGGTCCGGCCTCGCTCGGGCCCGGCTCCGGGTACGGCTCGGTCCCGCAGAAACCCGGCTCCGGGCCCGGCTCGGCCCCGCCCGGGCTCAGCGGTGCGCCTGCTCCGGGCCCGGCTCGGCGCCGCCCGGGCTCAGCGGTGCGCCTCGCCCCCGGCACGGCGATGTCGGTGGCGGCTCCTACGCTGTGCGGGTGTCCCAGACCCGCACCTGGTCCCCGCCGGGCCCGTACGACCTGCACGGCAGTCTGTCCGTGCTGCGCCGCGGCCCGTACGACCCGACGTACCGCACCGAGGCGGACACGATCTGGCGCGCCACCCGCACCCCCTTCGGCCCGGCGACCCTCCGGCTGACCCCGCGCGCCCGCACGGTCGCCGCCACCGCCTGGGGCCCCGGCGCCGACTGGGCCCTGGAGAGCCTGCCGGCCCTGCTGGGCGAGGAGGACGACCCCGCGGCCTTCGTCCCGCACCACGACGTCACCCGCGAGGCGCACCGCCGCAACCCGGGCCTGCGCCTGATCCGCACCGGCCGGGTGCTGGAGTCCCTGATCCCCTCCGTCCTGGAGCAGAAGTTCACGGCGGAGGAGGCGTACCGCGCCTGGCGGCTGCTGGTGCGCCGGTTCGGCGAGCGCGCCCCCGGGCCGCACCCGAACCTGTGGGTGATGCCCGAGCCGCGGGGCTGGCTGCGGGTCCCCTCCTGGGAGTGGCACCGGGCGGGTGTCGATCAGAAGCGCTCGTCGGCGATCCTGCGGGCCGTCCAGCGGGCGAGCCGGATGGAGGAGGCCGCGCACATGGATCTGGAGGCGGCGCTGCACCGCCTCCAGCTGATACCGGGCATCGGCCCGTGGACGGCGGCGGAGGTGCTCCAGCGCAGCAACGGCGAGCCGGACGCCGTCACCGTGGGCGATCTGCATCTGCCCCGCCTGGTGGGCCACGCGCTCACCGGCCGCCGCGACACCGACGACGCGCGCATGCTCGAACTCCTGGCCCCCTACGAGGGCCAGCGCCACCGCGCGTCCCGCCTCGTCCTGCTGGGCGCGCCCCGGATGCCGCGCCGCATGCCCCGCCACCCGGTCGGCGACATCGCCGCCCTGTGAGCACAGGGCACGCCCCGTCGGTGCGGAACCGCCCTACCGGCTGACGACGAAGTCGTCGGCGGACCGTGCGGGGCGCTCCCGCGGCGGCCCCGCCGCCCGGCCGACGGCGACGGCGCCCATCGGGTCCCAGTCGGCGGGCAGTTCGAGCACCTCGCGCACCACGTCGCGGCAGAACATCGTCGAGGACACCCACGCCGAGCCGAGCTGCTCCCCGGCGAGCGCGACGAGGAAGTTCTGGATCCCGGCGCCGCAGGCGACGACGAACATCTCCCGCTCCGCCGCTGACCGGCGCGGATCCGGATAGTCGTGCGCCCCGTCGGCCACGAGGCAGGGCACCACCAGGGCGGGCGCGCCGCGCAGCACGTCCCCGCGCCGCACCCGCTTGGCGATGCTCTGCTCGCTTTTGCCGTCCCGCCGCAGATCGGCGATCCACGCCTCACGCATGGCGTCCAGCAGCCGCAGCCGGGAGTCCTCGCTCTCCAGCAGGACGAACCGCCACGGCGTGGTGTGGTGCGGCGCGGGCGCGGTGACGGCGGCGGAGACGGCGCGGCGCAGCGCGGCCCCGTCCACCGGGTCGGCGGTGAACTCCCGCACGGTGCGCCGCAGGGTGACGGCCTCGCGCACGGCCTCGGAGGTGCCGAGCCGGAACATGTCGTCGGCCGCGGCGCGCACCAACTCCCGTGCGCCGCGGTCGTCTTCGCCGTCCGGCAGTCCGCCGGGCCCGTCCGCCTCCCCGGCCGGGTGGACCTGGTGGGCCAGACCGCGCACGACGGCGACCGGCCGCCCCTCGGCCTTGCCCTTCACCAGCTCACCGGCGGCGGCGAGTTCGTCCCCGACGGCGGTGACGGTCACCCCGAGCGGGTTGCCGAACGAGTCGACGCCGCCGCGCAGATCGTCGAGCACGCGCACCCCGGCGGCCCCGATGGCGACATCCGTCTGCCCGGTGCGCCACGGCCGCCCGAACGTGTCGGTGACGACGACGCCGACGTTCACGCCGAGCGCGTCGCGCACGCCCGCGCGGATCCGCCGGGCGCTGGCGTCCGGGTCCTCGGGCAGCAACAGGATCGTGCCCTTGGGCGTGTTGGAGGCGTCGACACCGGCCGCCGCCATGACGAAGCCGTGCCGGGACTCCACGATCCGGGCCGGGCCGCGCCGGGCGACCACCCGGACGCTCTCCGCGTCGATCGCGTCCTCCCGGTCGGCCGCCTCGACGGCCCGCCCCTCGGCCTTGCTGACGATCTTCGAGGTGACGATCAGCACATCGCCGTCGACCAGCGGCCGGCCGTGCCCGCCGACCGCCGCGGTGATCAGCTTGACCAGGTCGTCCCCGGGCCGCACCTCGGGGATCCCGGGCAGCGCCCACACCTGGAAGGAGGCGCCGTCCCGGCCCGCCGCCGCGGTCATGCCCGCACCTCCTCGGCCATCCGCAGCGCCTCCCGGGCCATCCGGGCCGTCGCCTCGGCGTCGGTCATCATCAGCGGGACGGCGCGGCAGCGGATCCCGGCCTCCTCGACACCGGCGACCGCGCCGGCGTCGGTCTCGTCCACGAGCCAGCCGTCCAGCAGCCCGGAGCCGTAGTGCCGGGCGACGGCCGCCGCGCTCGTCTCCACACCGACGGCGGCGAGCACCTTGTCGGCCATGCCGCGTACCGGCGCGTCCCCGACGATGGGCGAGAGGCCGACGACCGGCACCCCCGCCTCGGCGATCGCCTCCCGGATCCCCGGCACGGCCAGAATGGTGCCGACGCTGACGACGGGGTTGGACGGCGGGAAGAGCACGACGTCCGCCTCCGCGATCGCCTCCAGCACACCCGGCGCCGGCTTCGCCGTGTCCGCGCCGACCGGCACGACGGCGTGCGCGTCCACGGAGGCGCGCAGCCGCACCCAGTACTCCTGGAAGTGCACGGCCTTGCGCCCCTGTTCCTCCGCGCCGTCGGAACCGGCGAGGTCCGCCGTGTCGATGAGGACGTGCGTCTCGACCCGGTCGTCCGTCATCGGCAGCAGCCGCACACCGGGCTGCCACCGTGCGCACAGCGCCTCGGTCACCGCGCTGAGCGGATAGCCGGCACCCATCATCTGGGTGCGCACGATATGGGTGGCGAAGTCCCGGTCGCCCAGCCCGAACCACTGCGGTCCGACGCCGTACGCGGCCAGCTCCTCCTTCACCGCGAACGATTCCCCGTCCCGGCCCCAGCCCTTCTCCTCGTCGATGCCACCGCCGAGGGTGTACATCACGGTGTCGAGGTCGGGGCAGACCTTCAGCCCGAACAGATGGATGTCGTCGCCGGTGTTGCCGATGACGGTGATGTCCGCGTCCGGTGCGGCGGACTTGAGCCCACGGAGGAAGCGGGCACCGCCGATGCCTCCGGCCAGAACCACGATGCGCTGCATGGGCCCAGTCTCGCAGCCGGGGACCGCCCGGTGTCACCGGGCCAGTGCCTCCCGGGGACGCCCCTCCCGGGCCGAGCAGTGCATCGGCATGCTGGTCAGCCCGGGCGCGTAGACGTGCGCGCTGACGGCGGGCTCCAGCCCGTCGTTGACCACTTCGTGTACATATCCGGGCCCGAACACCCGCAGCGCGCCGGGCCGCAGGGTCCGGCTCCCCGCGCCGTGCTCCGTCAACTCCCCCTGGAGCAGCCCGAAGACGCCGGACGAGGGGCCGTGGTCGTGCCGCCCGCTGCCCTGCCCGGGCAGCCAACTGAGCAGCCACACCTCGTACCCGGGCCCGCTGCGCAGCCGGTGGTACCAGCGCGGCTCGGGGTCGTAGCGCACGAGCGGCGCCCAGGCGGACCGGTCGGCGGCGAGGCCGCGCAGGAGCCCCGCGTATCCGGAGACGGTGGCCGGGTGCCCAGGGTCCGAGGGCATCAGGTGCTGGACGGCGAGCGGGTCGCCGGCGATTTCGACGTCGCTGTTCACGAACTCAATTGCCTTTGTGCGGGCGGTTCATGGCGCCACGTACGGGTACACGGTGCGTTCGCGTACGGGGCCGCCCGGAACCGCGAGCGGAAGAGAAACAAAAGTCGTCCGGGCCTCCCGGATTCGGAAACCGGCAGGCCAGGAAAGGTGGTGCGGAAAGTCGCCCGGCAACAGCGGGAAACCCCGCGGAAAACCGGAAGGGACACCTGGGCGGGCCGGAACCGGGGCACGGGTGCCGCGGCGCCGGCCGGCGCCCCGCGCCGGGGCGTGCGCCCGGCGGACGCTCAGCAGACCTTCAGCAGGCGCTCAACAGCGGTGACAGCGACAGGAACCCGGACACTCCGCGGGCTCCGGGTGGCCCTGTCGACCCCGGGAAGCCGGGGCGGTGCCGAACAGCAGCACGGCAGGGCGCGCGACGGGCCGGTGCCCGGCAGCGCTGGAGGCGGAGGTCGCAGACATGCGGTCCAGTAACGAGGGCCCGGCGCGCCGGTGTCAACCTGATGTCGGGTTTGCGAGGCATGTTTCACCGCTTCCGGTCGACGTGCGCGGTGAAAGGTTTGTGCGACGTGGCGCTGGAGTAGGAGGGCGCAACAGCCGTTGCCTGTACGCCGTTGCGCATCCGTGATCCGACCGTGACCAGGTTTCACGGAAGGGCGCAAGAACTCTTACGGGCGGCACCGCTGAAGATGAGCCCAGGTCATCGCGTTCTCCGGCGGAACCTCCGGCAAAACGGATACGTGCCGGGGACAAGGGTCCTGGTTCATGGTGATTTGAACACTTACTGCGCCGGCTTGGTTCCGCCGGGTGAATAACGGGCTCAATAGCAGATCTCGGCTTGACTGCCTCGGATCGGCACACTTGTAATTTCACTCGTGTCGTTCAAGAGGGTTCGATAACGACGGAATCACGGGGACGCAAAGACGGACGAGGGGCGCGCGCATGACCGAGCTGTTCCAACAACTGCTGGTCGAAGAGGCGGACGAAGAGCTCGGCTGGCAGGAGCGCGCATTGTGCGCGCAGACCGATCCCGAGTCGTTCTTTCCCGAGAAGGGTGGCTCCACCCGCGAGGCGAAGAAGGTGTGCCTCGCATGTGAAGTCCGTTCGGAGTGCCTGGAGTATGCGCTGGCGAACGACGAACGTTTCGGAATCTGGGGCGGCCTGTCCGAACGGGAACGCCGCCGGCTGAAGAAAGCGGCCGTCTGATCCGCGTGCGGCGAGCGCGGCGGCCCGGCGGCTGCCGACCGTCCGCCACACAGAAGCGGTATGACGCCGTGTGACACGAACGCATGACAGTGCGGGACGACTGCCCCGCCGTCCGCCCGGGCTTTCCGGGCGGGTGGCGGGGCAGTTGTACGGAGGCGGCAGAGCGTCTCGCGCAAGCCGTTAGTGTGGGGCAGTCCGCGACGCGCCGCCGCTTCCGCGCAAGGCGCGTCCACCGCATCCGATACGCGTCTTCCGGGGGCTTGCGTCCCGACGCGGCCTTGCCGCGCGGCCCCCGCACCCGGGGAGGGCCCCTACCTCGATGTCCGTGCACAGCCATATGGCGCCCTACGAGCCGGCCGCGGCAGGGGCGGCCGCCTCCACCCCTCCCGAGTTCCCCCGCCACGTCGTCACCGCGGTGCTCGTCGCACACGACGGTGCGCGCTGGCTGCCTGACGCCCTGTCAGGTCTGCTCGGGCAGGACCGCCCCGTCCAGTCGGCACTCGCGGCGGACACCGGCAGCGCCGACGACTCCGCCCAGCTGCTCGCCGAGGCGCTCGGCCCCGACCGCGTGCTGCACATGGCACGGCGCACCGGCTTCGGTACCGCGGTCGGCGAGTGCGTGCGCACCGCACCGGTCCTCACCCCCGAGGACCTGCCCTATCTGAAGCGGCCCAGCGGCTGGGACCCCGTCACCCGCACCTGGCGCGACGAGGCGTACGACATGCCGGAGCTGCCGTACGGCGAGCCCGTGCAATGGCTGTGGCTGCTGCACGACGACTGCGCGCCGGAGCCCGACGCACTGGCCCAACTGCTGCGCGTCGCCGACTCCGACCCGTCGGCCGTCGTCGTCGGGCCGAAGCTGCGCAGCTGGTACGACCGGCGCCAGCTGCTGGAGGCCGGCGTCACCCTCGCGCACAGCGGGCGCCGCTGGACGGGGATCGAGCGGCGCGAACAGGACCAGGGCCAGTACGACCAGGTGCGGCCCGCGCTGTCCGTCTCCACTGCCGGCATGCTGATCCGCCGCGATGTCTTCGAGCAGCTGGGCGGGTTCGACCGCGCACTGCCGCTGATGCGCGACGACGTCGACCTGTGCTGGCGCGCCAACGCCGCCGGGCACCGGGTGCTGGTGGCGCCGGACGCGGTGCTGCGGCACGCGGAGGCCGCCTCGCGCGAGCGCCGCCCGGTCGACTGCGTCGGCAGGGCCGGCAAGGGGGCCAGCCCCCACCGCGTGGACAAGGCCGGCGCCGTCCACACCCTGCTGGCCAACGCGCCCGGCGCGCTGATGCCCTGGATCGTGCTCCGGCTGGTCCTCGGCACACTGCTGCGGACCCTGGCCTACCTGGTCGGCAAGGTCCCGGGACAGGCGCTGGACGAGATCACCGGGCTGTCGGGGACGCTGCTGCGCTTCGGGCGCGTGCTCAAGGCGCGGCGTGCGCGCGGCCGTCCGGCCGTGCCGCACAAGGAGCTGCGCCCGCTCTTCCCGCCGCCGGGCGCCACCGTCCGGGCCACCGTCGAGCAGGTGGCCAGCAACTTCGGCGGGCGCTCGGAGCCCGAACTCCTCTCCGGCGGGCGGCACGGAGCCGTCGAGTCGGGGCCGGGCGGTGACGACGCCGACTTCCTGGAGGTCGAGCAGTTCGTCCGGCTCAAGCGGGTCGCGCGCAAGCCGGCGCCGGTGCTGTTCGCCGTCCTGCTCCTGGTCTCCCTCGTCGCGTGCCGGGCGCTGCTGGGCAGCGGCTCCCTCGCGGGCGGTGCGCTGCTGCCCGCGCCGGACGGCGTCGGCGAGCTGTGGGGGCGCTACCTCGACGGCTGGCACCCCGTCGGCACGGGCGGCACCGGCGCGGCCCCGCCCTACCTCGCCTTCGTCGCGACGCTCGCCACCGTGCTGTTCGGCAGCACGGGGACGGCGCTCACGCTGCTGCTGGTGTGCTCGGTCCCGCTGGCCGGGCTCAGCGCCTACTTCGCCTCGCGCCCGCTGGTCGGCTCCCGGCTGGTGCGCGCCTGGGGCGCCGTCGCGTACGCCTTCCTGCCCGCGGCGACGGGCGCGCTGGCCCAGGGCCGGATCGGCACCGCGGTGCTGGCGGTCCTGCTGCCGCCGCTCGCGCGTGCGGCCGTCTCCGCGAGCGGGCTGCGCGGCCGGTCCACCTGGCGGGCCGCCTGGGCGTTCGCGCTGCTGCTGAGCGTCGTCACCGCCTTCACGCCGGTGCTGTGGCCGCTCGCCGCCGTGCTGGTCGCCGCCCGGTTCGGCATGCTCGTCGTCCGCCGGGGCGAGGAGCCGCTCACCGGTGCCGCCGCCCGGGCCGCCGTCGTCCTCGTCACACCGCTGGTGCTGCTGGCGCCCTGGTCGCTGACGCTGCTGACGGACCCCGGGCTGCTGTTCGCCGGGATCGGCCTCGACCTCGGCGCCGGTACCGCGGGCGCCGTCGATCTGCTGCTGCTGTCCCCCGGCGGGCCCGGCACCCTCGACGGGCTGTTCCTCACCGGGGTCCTGCTGGCCGCGCTCGCCGCGCTGCTGCGCTCCGAGCGCCGCGCCGTGATCCTGCTCGCCTGGGCCGTCGCCCTCGTCGGACTGCTGTTCGCGGGGCTGTCCAACGGCTCCGCCTGGGCCGGGCCCGCCACCCTCGTGTACGGGCTCGCCCTGCTGAGCGCCGCGGCCGTCGGTGGCGAGGGCGCCAAGGAGCGGGTCGCGGCGCAGAGTTTCGGCTGGCGGCAGCCGGTGGCCGCGCTGATCGCCGCCGCGGCCGTCGCGGCCCCGCTGTGCGCCGCCGTCGCCTGGATGGTCGGCGGCGCCGACGGCCCGCTCTCCCGCCGGGACCCGGTGCAGGTGCCCGCCTTCGTCGCGGAGGAGAGCGGCACCGAGGACCAGGCGCGGACCCTCGTCCTGGACTCCGAGCGGCCGGACTCCGGCGGGAGCGGCCCGTCCGCCGTCGGCTACACCCTGGTGCGCGGCTCCGGTGCGCGGCTGGGCGACGCCGACCTGGCCGCGACGGGCGGCGGCGACAAGCGCCTGGACCGCATCGTCGCCAACCTGGTCGCGGGCTCCGGCGCCGACCAGACGAGCCAGCTGGGCGGCTACGCCGTCCGCTACGTCCTGCTGCGCGACGGCGCCTCCCGCGCGATGAGCCGCACCCTGGACGCCACCCCCGGGCTCACCCGGCTCAGCCAGGCCGACGGCAGCGCCCTGTGGCGGGTCGACGAGCAGGTCTCCCGGGTCGCGATCGTGCCGGGCGGCGAGCGCAACGCCGCCGCCGGCGGGGTCACGGCGCCCGTGGCCGTGCCCGCCGGGCCCGTCGAGTCGCATGCCACGCTGCCGGCGGGGCCGTCCGGCCGTCTCCTGCGTGTCGCGGACACGGCGGACGGCGGCTGGCGGGCCACGCTGAACGGCCGCCCGCTGAAGCCGGTCACCGTGGACGGCTGGGCGCAGGGCTTCGAACTGCCCACCGGCGGCGGCAAGCTGGCGCTCACCTACGAGACGCCGCTGACCCGGACCGCCTGGGCGTGGGCGCAGGGCTTCCTGCTGCTGGTCGTCGTCGTGCTGGCGCTGCCCGGCCGGCGCCGCGACGTGGACGACGACCTGCCGGACGCACCGGCCGTCCCCGCACAGCCGGTCGCGGGCGAGGGCCGCAGGGCCCGCAGGCTCCGCGCCGAGGCGGCGGCGTCCGGCACGCACCCCGGCCCGGCCGACCGGGCCGGCGCCTCCGGTTCCTCCGACGGCCCGGGGGACGCCGAGGACACCGGCCCGGCGGCCGACGCCTGGGGCGAGGCGGACCCACCGCAGCCACCCGGGCAACCGCCCTACGACACGGGATACGACCCGTACGCCCATCAGCAGCCTGCCGTACCTCAGCAGGACCCGTACGCACCGTCCTACGACCCCTCGGCACAGGGCACCGAGCCCGGGCAGGACCCGTACGCACAGCAGTACGGCGACCCCTACGCGCAGCAGGCGCAGCAGTACGACCACCCCTACGACCAGCCCTACGCGCAGCAGGCGCAGCCCTACGACCCGGCCTACGTCCAGCAACCGGCCTACGGCGACTGGCAGTCGGCCGGTTTCCAGGACGGCTACCGGGACCCCGCGGCCCACCCCGGCGGGCAGGAGCCGCCGGCCCCCGGCCAGGCCCCGCACACCGATGCCTACGGCTATCCGCACGATCCCCGCTACGGCGACGGGAGGCAGCAGTGAACCGCACCCTCATCGGCCTCGGCGGCACGGTCGTGGCGCTGGCCGCCGTCACCGGTGTCGCCGTGGTCGCGGCCCCCGGCGACGGCGACGCGAGCGCGACGGCCGCCGCGCACAAGCCCGTCGAGCGCACGACGCTGGTGTGCCCGCAGCCCAGTTCCTCCGACGTCGCGGAGACCACCTGGACCGCCTTCACCCCCAAGGGCGGCCCCGGCAAGAAGGGCAGCGCCGAACTCCACCCGGCCGCACGCGCGGGCGACGGATCGGGCAAGGGCGGCTCCGGGGACGGCGCCGGGAAGGACGCCGGGAAGGACGGCGACGACAAGGACAAGGGCGGCGGCAAGGACAAGGACGGAAACGCGGGCAAGGGCGACGGCAAGGGGCAGGACGCCGGGAGCGAGCCCGTCGTCAGCTCGACCACGCCGGGCACGCCCGTCACCGCCGAGACCGACAGCGCGGAGGCCCCGGCGCTGGTCGGCACCGCCGACGGCCCGTTCGCGCCGGGCTGGACGGTCCAGCAGACGACGACCGTGAGCGCGGGCGCCGGACGCGGCCTGCACGGTGCGGCCTGCTCGGCGCCCGACACCTCGTTCTGGTTCCCCGGCGCCAGCACGGCGGCCGGACGCCAGGACTACGTCCACCTCACCAACCCGGACAACTCCGCGGCCGTCGTCGATGTCGAGCTGTACGGCAAGGGCGGCAAGGAGAAGGCGGGCGCGGGCAGCGGCGAGGGCATCACCGTCCCGCCCCGCTCCTCGGTGCCCGTGCTGCTCTCCACGCTGACGGCGAAGCCGGTCACCAACGTCACCGTGCACGTCACCGCCCGCACGGGCCGGGTGGGCGCCCAGATCCAGGCCGCCGACCAGAAGGCGGGCGGGGACTGGATCGCGCCGGCGGACGACGCACAGCCCCGCGCCGTGCTGCCCGGCATCCCCAAGGACGCCTCGTCCGTCCGGCTCGTCGTCTTCGCGCCGGGCAGCCGGGACGCCGACCTGAAGGTCAGGCTGGCCGGGGAGTCCGGCGCGATCACCCCGGCCGGCTCCGAGTCCCTGCACGTCCGGGGCGGTATGACCACGGCCGTCGACCTCGACGACCTCACCAAGGGCGAGGCCGGCTCCCTGGTGCTCTCGCCCGCCGACGACAGCTCCGACGCACCCCGGATCGTCGCCGCCGTACGCGTCACCCGGGGCAAGGGCAGCAAGCAGGAGACGGCGTTCATCCCCTCGACGGCGCCGCTCACCCACCGCGCGACCGTGGTCGACAACCCGACCGACCCGGAGAAGGGCTCCTCCGCCGCGCACCTCGCGCTGAGCGCCCCCGACGAGGGCGCCAAGGTCCGGGTGACGGCCTCGGCCGGATCGGGCGGGGGCAGCCCCCGCAGCACGACCGTCACGCTCAAGGCGCACACCACCAAGGACGTGCTCCCGCCCCGGCCCTCGGGCGGCAAGGGCAGCTACGCGGTGACCGTCGAACGGCTCTCCGGCGGCCCGGTGTTCGCCTCCCGCACGCTCGCCCGCGAGCAGGACGGCGTCCCGGCGTTCACGGTGCAGGGCATGCCCGACGACGGCAGCACCGTGGCCGTCCCGCACGCCGCGCAGGACCTCTCGGTCCTCAACGACGAGTGAACGGCGAGTAGCGGCGGGCGGAGGCGCCGGGCGGCCACCCGGGCGGGCCCTCGCACGGACGGCCGCCGCCGTCCGGGTACAGGTGCGGCGGCCCGCACGGCCGGAGGGGGGTCAGTCCTGCCCGTAGCGGGGGTCGACGGTCTCCGGTGCGAGACCGAGCAGTTCGGCCACCTGCTCCACGACGACCTCGTGGACGAGCACGGCCCGTTCGTCCCGTGTACGGGAGCGGATCTCCACCGGACGCCGGTAGACGACGACCCGGTCGGGCCGCTCCCCGTCGCCCTCCAGCACCCGGCCGAGCGGCACCGCCTCGTCGGTGGCCCGCAGTTCGGCCTCGTCGGCGCGCGGCACCTCCTGCACGGCGAACTCGACGCTCGCCAGCTGCGGCCAGTGCCGCTCCAGACGGGCCACCGAGTCGCGGACGAGATCGTCGAACGCCTCCGCCCTGCTGATGGCGAGCGGTACTTGGGGCGGCGCCACCGGTCCGCGCATGCCGCGGCCGTGGCGGTCCCGGCTGTGCGGCCGCGAGCCGGAACCACGCGGAGGTACAGGACTGTTCATCGCTCCGAGCCTAGTCAGCGGGGCCTGTGCACGCGGGCCGGTCGGCGTTCGCGCGCGGCGGGCAACGGGCTGTGTCTTTCAGCAGATCAGGCGTTTCCCGGCGAACCGGGACGACACGGCAGGGTGACCCGGGGGAGAGTCGTCGCAGCCCGCTCAAGAGTGCGGTACGGTCCAACGTCGTGAGCCCTGTACGTCGCTGTTCGCGCACCGCTTGCGGTCGTCCCGCCGTCGCGACGCTGACGTACGTCTACGCGGACTCCACCGCTGTTCTGGGCCCCCTCGCCACCTACGCCGAGCCGCACTGCTACGACCTGTGCGCCGAGCACTCCGAGCGGCTGACGGCGCCGCGCGGCTGGGAGGTCGTCCGGCTCGCCATCGACACCGCGGCCGCCCGCCCCAGCGGGGACGATCTCGAAGCGCTCGCCGACGCCGTCCGCGAGGCCGCCCGGACGCCCCGTCAGGAACCGTCCGCCTCCGGCAAGGACCGCCTCGGCGCGGACGGCCGGGAGGCCGACCCGATGGAGGTCGCCCGCCGCGGCCACCTGCGGGTCCTGCGCTCACCGGAGTCCTAGGACCCGGCGGACCCGGCGGCCCGGCCCCGCCGCACCCGCGGTCCGGCTCACCCTCCCGGGTAGATTTGGGGCCCACTCGATGATTCACGACCCCAGGAGGGGCTGAGCCGTGGCTGATCTGTCGCAGATCGTGAAGGCGTACGACGTGCGCGGTGTGGTGCCGGACCAGTGGGACGAGGAACTCGCCCGGCTGTTCGGGGCCGCGTTCGTCCGGGTCACCCGGGCCGGATCCGCCGTCGTCGGACACGACATGCGCCCCTCGTCCCCGGGGCTCGCGCGCGCGTTCGCCGAGGGAGCGGCGGGCCAGGGGGCGGACGTCACCGAGATCGGGCTGTGCTCCACGGACCAGCTGTACTTCGCCAGCGGCGAACTGGACAGGCCGGGCGCCATGTTCACCGCCAGCCACAACCCCGCGCAGTACAACGGCATCAAGATGTGCCGGGCCGGTGCGGCGCCGGTGGGGCAGGACTCCGGGCTCGCCGAGATCCGGGCGCTCGTCGAGGAGTGGACCGAGGCCGGCGGGCCGCCCGCGGCCGAGGGCCCCCAAGGCGCCCTCACCCAGCGGGACATGCTCGCCGACTACGCCCGCTATCTGCGCTCCCTGGTGGACCTGACCGCCATCCGCCCGCTGAAGGTCGTCGTGGACGCGGGCAACGGCATGGGCGGACACACCGTCCCCACCGTGTTCGAGGGGCTGCCGCTCGAACTCGACCCGATGTACTTCGAGCTGGACGGCACCTTCCCCCACCACGAGGCCAATCCGCTCGACCCGGCGAACATCGTCGACCTCCAGCGCCGGGTGCGCGAGACGGGCGCCGACATCGGACTGGCCTTCGACGGCGACGCCGACCGCTGCTTCGTGGTGGACGAGAACGGCGACCCGGTCTCCCCGTCCGCCATCACCGCCCTGGTCGCCTCCCGCGAGCTGGCCAAGGAGCCCGGCTCGACGGTGATCCACAACCTGATCACCTCCTGGTCGGTGCCCGAGGTCGTCGAGGAGAGCGGGGGAACGCCCGTGCGGACCCGGGTGGGGCACTCCTTCATCAAGGAGGAGATGGCCAGGACCGGCGCGATCTTCGGCGGGGAACACTCGGCGCACTACTACTTCCGGGACTTCTGGAACGCCGACACCGGCATGCTCGCCGCGCTGCACGTGCTGGCCGCGCTCGGCGGGCAGCAGGGCACCCTCTCGCAGCTCGTCGCCCGCTACGACCGGTACGCGGCGTCCGGCGAGATCAACAGCACCGTCGACGACCAGCAGGGCCGGGCCGCCGCGGTCAAGGACGCCTTCGCCTCCCGCGAGGGCGTCGAACTGGACGAGCTGGACGGGCTCACCGTCACCGCACGCGACTGGTGGTTCAACCTGCGGCCGTCCAACACCGAACCGCTGCTGCGCCTCAACGTCGAGGCCCGCGACGCGGCCACCGTCGAGCAGGTGCGCGACGAGGTGCTCGGCATCGTCCGGAGCTGAGCCCGCGACGGCGGCCGGGCCGGGCGCGGCGGCCCTGGTGGGCGCCGGTGGCCCGGCCGCCTCGGTGGTACCCCTCGTGCGGCCCGGCGGTACCCTGACCGCGACAGCCGCCACACCCGCACCGGAGGACACCATGCCGCTCGAAGCCGGACTCCTGGAGATTCTCGCCTGTCCGGCGTGCCACGCGCCGCTGCGGGAAGAAGGCGACGAGCTGCACTGCACCGGCGGGAGCGGCTGCGGCCTGATCTACCCCGTGCGGGACGGCATCCCGGTGCTCCTGGTGGACGAAGCCCGCCGGCCCGCCTGACCCGGAAGCGCTGCCGCCGAGGCGGCCGATCGGAGGCCACGGAAGATGTTCGACGAGTCGCTCCTCGACGACCCCGAGGCCCTCACCCGCGCGGACACGCGGGGCCTGCTGCGCGGCGCCGCCGAGGCCGGCGCCCGGGTACGCACCGGGCTGCGGCTCGCGGGCGAGGCCGGGCTGGACGCGCTGCGCCCCTCGGGACGGCCGCGCGCCCTGCTCGTCGCCGGGCCCGGCCCGGAGGCCGGCCGGGTGGCGGATCTGCTCGGCGCGCTCACCAACGGGGCCGTGCCCGTCGAACCGCTGCGTACCACCGGCGCGCTCGCCGACCGCGCCGCGCTGCGCTGGTCGCTGCCGGGCTGGGCCGGTTCCGTCGATCTCCTGCTGCTCGTCACCCCGGACGGCTCGGAGCCGGGGCTGGCCGCGCTGGTCGACCAGGCGGCGCGGCGCGGTTGCAGCATCGTCGCCGTCGCCCCGCAGGGCAGCGAGCTGGCCGAGGCCCTCGGCAGCCGCGGGCTGACCGTGCCGCCCGCACCGGAACCGTACGGCTCCGGCGGGCAGGAACGGGCCGCCGGGGCGCCCGGCACCTTCTGGGCGCTGCTCACCCCGCTGCTGGTCCTCGTCGACCGGCTCGGACCGGCACAGAGCGCGCCCGCGCCCTCGACCCTCGCCGCGCGGCTCGACTCCGTCGCCGAGCGCTGCGGCCCGGCCGTCCCGCCCTACGGCAACCCCGCCAAGACCCTCGCCGCCGAGCTGGCGGGCGCGCTGCCGCTGCTGTGGAGCGAGGGCGCGCTCGCCGGCGCGGCGGGCCGGCACGCCGGTGTGCTGCTGGCCGCCTCGGCCGGCAGGCCCGCGCTGGCGGCGGAGCTGCCCGAGGCCATGACGGCGCACGGCGCGCTGCTGACGGGCGCGTTCGCCGGGGGCTCCGACCTGGACGACTTCTTCCGGGACCGGGTCGAGGAGCCCGAGCAACAGCGCGCCCGCGTCGTTCTGTTGCGCGAGGCGGCGCCCGCCGCCGGTTCCGCCACCGTCGCCGCCCACGACCTCGTGCACGAGCAGGGGACGCCGTTGAGCGAGCTGGAGGCGAGCGAGGGCAGCAATCCGCTGGAGGCGGCGGCCGAGCTGATCGCCACCCTCGGCTTCACGGCGGCCTATCTGACCATCGCCGACACCGAAGCGCCCGGAGCGTGAGCCCCACCCGTACGCCGTCCGCCCGCCGCCCGCGCCTCCCACAGCGCCCGTAGCGCCCTGAGCGCCCGAAGCGCCCGAAACTCCGCCCGCTCCCGGCAGCCCCCGGTCCCCGGCACCGACACCCGCACCGACCGCCCGCCGGCCGGGCCCGTACCGCAACCGCCCGTCAGCAGGACAGGAACACCTCCCATGGACCGTCTGGTCAACACCGTCAGGCCCTACGCGTGGGGCTCCACCACCGCCCTCCCCGAACTGCTCGGCGAGCAGCCGACGGGCGAGCCGCAGGCCGAGCTGTGGATGGGCGCACACCCCGGCGCGCCCTCCCGGATCGAGCGCGGCGGGCTGCCCGACCGCACCCTGTCCGATGTCGTCGCCGCCGATCCGGAGGGACAGCTCGGCGCCGCGAGCGTACGGGAGTTCGGGCCGCGGCTGCCCTTCCTGCTCAAGCTGCTGGCCGCCGACTCCCCGCTCTCGCTCCAGGTGCACCCCGACCGCGCGCAGGCCGCCGAGGGCTACGCCGACGAGGAGGCCCGCGGCGTCCCGCTCGACGCGCCGCACCGCAACTACAAGGACGACGGCCACAAGCCCGAACTGCTCTGCGCGCTCACGCCGTTCGAGGGCCTGTGCGGATTCCGGCCGCCCAAGGAGACCGCGGCGTTCCTGGAGAGCCTGGACGTCGCCGGCCTCGCGCCGTACGTGGACATCCTGCGCGCCCGGCCCGGCACCGACGCGCTGCGCGAGGTGCTGACCGCGCTGCTCACCGCCGACCGCGACGAGATCGCCGGCACCGTCGACGAGGCCGCCACCGCGGCCGCCCGCCTCGCCGAACAGGGCGCGGACACCGCCCCCGGCACACCCGGCCGCGAGGAGTACGCCGCCTACGCCGCCATCGCCCAGCACTACCCGGGCGACCCGGGCGTGCTGGCGGCCATGCTGCTCAACCACGTCACCCTGCGCCCCGGCGAGGCGCTCTTCCTGGACGCCGGTGTGCCGCACGCCTATCTGCGCGGGCTCGGCGTCGAGATCATGGCCAACTCCGACAACGTGCTGCGCTGCGGGCTGACGCCCAAGCACATCGACGTGCCCGAACTCCTGCGCATCGTCCGCTTCGAGCCGGGGGAGCCCGGGATCCTGCGCCCGGAGGCGGACGACGCCGGGGGCGAGGAGAGCTACACGACGCCCGTCGGCGAGTTCCGGCTCTCCCGGTTCACGCTCGTCCCCGGGGCCGAGCCGCACGTGCTCGCGCCGCACGCCGGCCAGATCCTGCTGTGCACCGCGGGGACCGCCGTGGTGCACAGCGAGGAGGACGACGGTGAACTCGCCCTCACGCCCGGGCGGTCGGTCTGGGTCCCGGCGGCCGAGCGCGTCCGGCTGAGCGGTGACGGTACGCTCTTCCGCGCCACCGTGGCCGTCTGAACGAGCGGCCCGACCACAGCAGGAAGGGACACCCGCGCGTGAGTGCATCGGGCGGAACGAAGGCGATCGTCGCGGCGCTCGGCGCCAATCTGGCCATCGCCGCGGCGAAGTTCGTGGCCGCGGCCCTGAGCGGCTCGGCCTCGATGCTCGCCGAGGGCGTCCACTCGGTCGCCGACTCCGGAAACCAGGGGCTGCTCCTGCTCGGCGGCAAGCGGGCCAAGCGCGAGGCCAGCGAGGCGCACCCGTTCGGCTACGGGCGCGAGCGCTACATCTACGGATTCCTCGTGTCCATCGTGCTGTTCAGCATCGGCGGCGTCTTCGCGCTCTACGAGGGCTACGAGAAGATCAGCCATCCCCATGCGGTCGAGCACTGGTACTGGCCGGTCGGCGTCCTGGTGTTCGCCATCATCGCGGAGTCCTTCTCCTTCCGGACGGCGATCAAGGAGTCCAACGCGCTGCGCGGCGGGCAGACCTGGCCGCAGTTCATCCGCCGCGCGAAGGCGCCCGAGCTGCCGGTCGTGCTGCTGGAGGACCTGGGCGCGCTGATCGGCCTCGTCCTCGCGCTGGGCGGCGTCGGTCTGGCGCTGCTGACCGGCAACGGCGTGTGGGACGGCGTCGGGACGATGTGCATCGGCGCGCTGCTCGTCGTCATCGCGCTCGTCCTGGCCACCGAGACGAAGTCGCTGCTGCTGGGCGAGTCCGCCGATCCGGCCGAGCGGGAGCGGATCCGCGCGGCCGTGGTGGACGGCGAGACGGTCACCTCCGTCATCCACATGCGCACCCTGCACCTGGGTCCGGAGGAACTGCTGGTGGCCGCCAAGGTCGCCGTCCAGCACGACGACACCGCCCGGCAGGTCGCCCGCGCGATCGACGCCGCCGAGAGCCGCATCCGCGAGGCCGTGCCGATCGCCCGCGTCATCTATCTGGAGCCCGACATCCTGCGCCCGGCGGGCACACAGGCCGCCGCCGTGGAGTCCGGGCCGGCCGACGCACCGCCCGCCTGACCCACGGCCCGCACACGGCGGCCCCCGTCCCTTCCCGGGGCGGGGGCCGCCGTGTGTGTGCGGGGCCCACTCAGCCGATCTCCGCGAGCGCCCCGAGTATCGCCTCCTTGTCCGGCGCCTGCGACAGCCGTTCCCGGAAGGCCGGGTCCATCAACGTGCGGGACAACTGCGCCAGTATGCGCAGGTGTTCGTCCCCGGCCGCCGCCTCCGGTACGGCGATCATGAAGACGAGCCGGGCCCGTGTCCCGTCCGGCGCGCCCCACTCGATGCCCTCCGGCGCGCGGCCGAAGCCGACGACCGGCGCGGTGACCGCGTCCGTCTTCGCGTGCGGAATCGCGATCTCCTCGCCGAGCCCGGTGGTGCCCTGCTCCTCACGCGCCAGCGCTGCCCGGACGAGGCCGTCGACGTCCGCCACCCTGCCGCTGCGGCCGAGCAGCCCGGCCATCTCCCGGATGGCGGCGGCCTTGCCGTCCGGGCCGTCGCCCCCGTCGGCCTCCAGCCGCTCCCGGACGGTGCCGCCCGACAGATACCCGGACAGCACCACCGGCTCCGCCGACCCGCGCTGCACCGGCACCGCGCCCTCGGCCAGCTGTGCTTCCGATGCGCCCTCGGCCTGCTGAGCCTGCGGAGCGCCCTCGGCCTCAGCTGCGGACGCTCTCCCAGCCGGCTGTGTGTCCTCTGCTTCTGCTTCTGCGGGAGTCTCCCCGGCCGGCTGCGCGTCCTCGGCCAGCTGTGCGGCCGACGTTTTCCGCGCCTGCTGTGCCGGGTGAGTTTTCTCCGCCAGCTGTGCCGACTTTTCCTGCGTGCCCAGCTGTGCCGACTTTTCCGGCTGCCGCTGTGCGTCGGCGGATTCCTTCGTCTGCTGTGCGGCATCGAGTCCGGGCCCTTGCTCGCTCAGCTGTGCCCGCTGTTCCCCGGCACTCTCGGCCGCGCCGGCGGACGCGTCCCCGTCGCCGGAACCGCGCCCCGCACCGACCGACAGCAGCCCGGCCGTCGTCAGCGCGGTCACAGCCGTGCCGATGGCGACGGCGACGAAGAACATCGGCACGCCGTCGATCGCGCCGAGCACCGCGACGATCGGCCCGCCGTGCGGCACGTTGTCCGCGACGGAGGCCAGCCCGGCCACGCCGCCGGCGACGGCACCGCCCAGCATGTTCGCCGGAATGACGCGGGCCGGCCGGGCCGCGGCGAACGGAATGGCTCCCTCCGTGATGCCGAAGAAGCCCATGAACAGCGCGGCGTACCCCGTCTCCCGCTCCTGGCCGGAGTAGAAGCGGCGGCGCAGCAGTGTGGCGATGCCCTGGCCGAGCGGCGGCACGGGGATGGCCGCCGCGCACATGCCCATCACCTCGGGGCTCTTGGAGACCAGCCCGGTCCCGAACAGGAACGCCGTCTTGTTGACGGGCCCGCCCATGTCGAACGCGATCATCAGGCCGAGGACGACACCGAGCAGCGCGGCGCTCGTCCCGGTCATCCCGCCCAGGAAGTCGGTCAGGTTCTCGAAGACCCAGGAGATCGGCCGGCCGATGACGTAGATGAAGAACAGCCCGAGCGCCGAGGTCGCCACCACGGGGATGACGATGATCGGCATGATCGGCCGGACGAACTTCGAGACCGGTACGAGCTTGATCCAGCGCACCAGATAGCCCGCGAGGAAGCCGGTCACGATGGCCCCGATGAACCCGGCGCCGGACTTGGAGTCGTACAGCTCACCGGTGTTGGCGATCCAGCCGCCGATCATGCCGGGCACGAGCGCCGGCCGGTCCCCGATCGCATAGGCGATGTAGCCGGACAGGATCGGCACCATCAGCGTGAAGCCGATGGTGCCGATGTCGTTGACGTGCTTCCAGAAGCTGCCGTCCGGGATCACCAGCCCGCCGTCCGCCTGCGGATGACCGCCCAGCGCCAGTGAGACGGCGATGAGCAGTCCGCCCACCACGACGAACGGAATCATGTACGAGACGCCGTTCATCAGCGCCTTGTAGCCCAGGCTCCGCTCCCGGGAGGCCCCGGCGGAGCCGGACGTTCCGGACGGGCCCTCGCCGCCCGTGCCGGCGGGGGAGGCGCCGTCGTCGGCTCCGCTCCCGTCCCCGCCACCGGCGCGGTGCACGGGCGCCTCCCGCACCCGGTCGATCAGGCCGCCGGGGTCGCTGATGCCTTCCGCGACGCCGACGACCAGCAGGCGTTTGCCGGCGAAGCGCGAGGTGTCGACGTCCTTGTCGGCGGCGACGATCACGCCGTCCGCCGAGCTGACATCGTTGTCAGACAGGACGTTCTCGGCCCCGATGGATCCCTGCGTCTCCACCTTCATCGAGATGCCGCGTGCCTCGGCGGCCTGTGTGAGCTTCTCGGCCGCCATGTACGTGTGGGCGATACCCGTCGGGCACGCCGTCACCGCGAGCAGTTTCAGTCCCGCTCCGGCCGGTGGTGCCGCTCCGTCGCGGGGGTCGGCAGGACTGGTCACTGGGTTCTCCTTGCCATCGGCCGTCGGACGTGGGGGTCGTTCTCCGCGCGGACGAGCTGCGTGGCGTCGCACACACGCGGTGGGCCGTCGGGCCCGGTCAGCCGCGCCGGCCGAAGGGGAGCGGCTGAAAACCGCCCCAGTGTCACCCTTGCCGCCACCCGAGGCAATCAGGTCCCCTGGACGGGCGGTGTAGATTCGTAGAGCCAGACGTCGCTGCTGATGGCGGTCGGGCGGCCCGCTCAACGGGCACCCGAGGGAGAGAGGGCCTCCGGCGGACTGAGCTGCGAGCAGGGGACGAGTGTGCCCGGAGACGGTTGGCCTGCCTCCGTGCGAACCGGTCGCCACCTTCCCCCGCGCCGCAGCACGGACCAGTCAGTCAACACCTCCACATCGAGGAGCAGCTCGTATATGACGACCTCCACGAACGGCAAGGACTTCAAGGTCGCCGACCTGTCGCTGGCCGCTTTCGGCCGCAAGGAGATCAAGCTGGCCGAGCACGAGATGCCCGGCCTGATGGCGATCCGCAAGGAGTACGCGGCCGCACAGCCGCTCGCGGGTGCCCGCGTCACCGGCTCCCTGCACATGACGGTGCAGACGGCCGTGCTCATCGAGACGCTGACGGCCCTGGGCGCCGAGGTCCGCTGGGCCTCGTGCAACATCTTCTCCACCCAGGACCATGCGGCGGCGGCCGTCGCCGTCGGCCCGGACGGCACCCCGGACGACCCCAAGGGCGTCCCCGTCTTCGCCTGGAAGGGCGAGACGCTGGAGGAGTACTGGTGGTGCACCGAGCAGGCGCTGACCTGGGCGGACAGCCCCACCGGCGGCCCCAACATGATCCTCGACGACGGCGGTGACGCCACCCTCCTCGTGCACAAGGGAGTCGAGTACGAGAAGGCCGGCTCCGCGCCCTCCGTCGACACCGCGGAGAACGACGAGCACCGCGTCATCCTCCAGCTGCTCAACCGCACGCTGAAGGAGAGCCCGCAGAAGTGGACGCAGCTGGCCTCCGAGATCCGTGGCGTCACGGAGGAGACCACCACCGGCGTGCACCGCCTCTACGAGATGCAGCAGGCCGGCTCGCTGCTCTTCCCGGCGATCAACGTCAACGACTCCGTGACGAAGTCGAAGTTCGACAACAAGTACGGTTGCCGGCACTCCCTGGTGGACGGCATCAACCGGGCCACGGACGTGCTCATCGGCGGCAAGACCGCCCTCGTCTGCGGCTACGGCGACGTCGGCAAGGGCTGCGCCGAGTCGCTGCGCGGCCAGGGCGCCCGCGTCCTGGTCACCGAGGTCGACCCGATCTGCGCCCTCCAGGCGGCGATGGACGGCTACCAGGTCGTCAGGCTGGACGACGTGGTCGACACCGTCGACATCTTCGTCACCACGACCGGCAACAAGGACATCATCATGGCCAAGGACATGGCCAAGATGAAGCACCAGGCCATCGTCGGGAACATCGGCCACTTCGACAACGAGATCGACATGGCCGGCCTCGCCGCCATCGACGGCATCGTCAAGGACGAGGTCAAGCCGCAGGTCCACACCTGGACCTGGCCGGACGGCAAGTCCATCATCGTGCTGTCCGAGGGCCGCCTGCTCAACCTGGGCAACGCCACCGGCCACCCGTCGTTCGTGATGTCCAACAGCTTCGCGAACCAGACGATCGCCCAGATCGAGCTGTTCACCAAGCCGGAGTCGTACCCGACCGACGTCTACGTGCTCCCCAAGCACCTCGACGAGAAGGTCGCCCGCCTCCACCTCGACGCCCTCGGGGTCCGGCTCACCGAGCTGCGCCCGGAGCAGGCCGCCTACATCGGCGTCCCGGTCGAGGGCCCGTACAAGCCCGACCACTACCGCTACTGATCCACCCCGGCTCCCTCCACAGGCCCCCGCCCCGGCGGGGGCCTGTCCCTCGGGGCCACCCGGCCGCGCGGCGGGAACGCCCCCACGGGCGAGGCCCCGCCCGCCGGCCGGCACGACCCGGACCGGACCCATGCCCCGCGGAACCTACTCCCTGTACGACCCCGCCGACCGGACTCCCCTGGGAACAGAGCGCTTCCACTGCGCACCGGGGCCGCACGGCTGGCGCTACGTCTCCCGTCTCACCGGGCCCACGGGCGAGGAGCACGGCTCCCTCGACCTCACCCTGGACGCGCTGGCCCGCCCCCTCCGGCTCGAACTGCGCACCCGCGCCTGGCAGATCCGCGGCGGCGTCCTCGACGGCGTGACCTGGGTCCGCAGCGCCGCCACCGACGCGCAGGACGCACCCGCGCGGGACCGTGGCCGGGGCCTCCACGACGCCCAGGAGGGCAACGCGACCGCACACGGCTTCACGGGCGCGTCCCCCGCCTTCCTGATCGCCTGCGCGTATCTCGCCCGCCCCGCCCGGGGCGACCCCGGCACCCGCCTCCGCCTCGTCGCGTTCACACCCCCCGCCCTGGCCCCGCGCACGGTGGACCGGTCCTGGGCGCTGACCGGCACCGAGACGCACCACACGGACACCGGCCCGCTCACCGTCGACGCCTACCGCGTCACCGATCTGGAGACGGCCGAGCAGCACACCGTGCATCTGGCGGGCGACGTCGTCCTGTCCGCCCCCGGCGTCGAACTGGAGGACCTGGACTCCCCGCCTTCCGCCTTCCCCACCCCACCGGCCCACTGACCCGCGCCCACCGGCACCGCAACCGCCGCACGGCCCGCCGAGGCCCCGCCCGGCGCTCACTCGCCCGGGCACGACACCCGGCTGCCCGACGGCCCGCTCAGGACGGCGGGACGAACCCGGTGCGCGGCGGCTCGTCCTCCCCACCGCTCCCGGGGCCGGACGAACCTTCCGGAGGGACGGAGCCGGCGCCCGATGCGGGCAGACGCCCGGGCGCGGGAGCAGAAGCGGAACCGGGCGGGAGAGCATCCCCACGACCGGGAGCAGAGGGAGAACCGGACGCGGTGGCAGGCCCGGAGCCGGGTACGCCCCCCGGCGCGGGGAAGAACCTCCGCTCCTCCCGCGCGCGCCGCTCCGCCGTCACCCCGGCGAGAAACACCTCGGCCGGCATCCCCCGCGGCGCCGGTGTCCCGGTCCAGCCGCACAGATCGCTGCCGAGCCGCTCCGCCATCGACCGCGCGACGACCGGATCCAACTGCCCGGCCCGGCCGAGGAATTGCCGTATCGCGAGCCACAGGCCCTCCGGCACTCGGGACAGATCCAGCCCGGCGAACTCCTGCGCGACCCACGGCGGGGGCTGCGGCACCCAGGATCCCGGGCCCTCCGGCATCCGCTCGCCGACGACGAGCGTCCCGGCGAACACATCGCCCAGCCGCCGCCCCCGCGCCGACACCAGCGAGGCGACACAGGCGACGACGCCCAGCGTCAGCTGGATCTCGACGACGCCCACGGCCCCGCGCACCAGCGCGTGCCGGAACCTGACGGGCCCGCCGTCCTCCCGGACGACCCGCAGCCCCGAGGCCACCTTGCCCACCGACCGGCCACGGCTGAGCGTCTCCACCGCGATCGGCACGCCCACGGGCACGAGCAGGAACAGCCCGACCTGCACGGCGGCGAGCGCGGCACCGTCCAGCGACGCCGTCCCGAACAGCAGCGCAAGCGTGATCAGCAGATAGGCCGTCCAGGCCAGTACGAGATCCAGCAGGACGGCCAGCGCCCGGCTCGGCACCCTGGCAGGCCGCAGCCCCAGCACGACCGCGTCGCCGGTGACCAGCTCGCTCAACCCGCATCCTCCTCGCGCACTCCGGCTCCCGAGGTCTGCCCCGAGCCTCACCGCCAGTCTCCCAGGAGCAGCCGGCCGTCCGTCGTGGACGATCTGCCAAGCTCTCCCCATGGACCTGGATGTCTTCGTCTCGGCCCACCGCGCCGAATGGGACCGCCTCGAAGCACTGCTGCGCCGTCGACGCGCCCTCTCCGGCCCGGAGGCGGACGAACTCGTCGCGCTCTACCAGCGCACGGCGACGCACCTCTCCCAGGTCCGCTCGGCCGCGCCCGACCCGGCCCTCCTCGCCCGCCTCACCCCACTCGTCGCCCGCGCCCGCAGCACCGTCACCGGTGCCCGCAAGGCGAGCTGGCGCGACGCCGCACACTTCTTCACCGCCGGATTCCCCGCAGCTGTGTACCGCTCCCGGAACTGGTGGATACCGACGGCTCTGCTGTGCGTCGTGCTCACCGCCGTCATCAGCTGGTGGGTCGGCACCCACCCCGAGGTCCGCGCCACCATCGCCGCCCCCGACGAACTCCGCGAGATGACCCGCCCCGGCGGCCAGTACGAGGCGTACTACTCCAGCCACCCGGCGGCCTCCTTCGCCGCCCAGGTCTGGACGAACAACGCCCAGGCCGCCGCCATCTGCCTCGTTTTCGGCGCACTGCTGGGCCTGCCCGTCCTGTGGGTGCTCTTCCAGAACGTGCTCAACCTCGGCCTCGGCATCGGACTCATGACCTCGGCAGGCCGCCTCGACACCTTTCTCGGACTCCTTCTGCCGCACGGGCTGTTGGAGCTGACAGCTGTGTTCGTCGCTGCCGGCACCGGGCTCCGCCTCGGCTGGACGGTGATCGACCCGGGCCGGCGCAGCCGTCGCACCGCCCTTGCGGAGGAGGGACGTTCGGCCCTCGGGATGGCCATCGGGCTCGCAGCGGTCCTCCTCGTCTCGGGCGTCATCGAGGCGTTCGTGACCCCCTCCGGGCTGCCGACCTGGGCCCGCATCCTGATCGGCGTCGCAGCCGAACTCGCCTTCCTGTCCTACGTCTTCGTCGTCGGACGACGAGCGGCAAACGCGGGCGAAACGGGAGATGTGGCCCCGGCCGACCGGCCTGTCGAGGTCCCCACCGCAGCCTGATGTGCGAGCGGCACCGCCGACCTGCTACTGTCCTGACCGCCTCGAAAAAGCCGTTGACGCGGCCGACTCCGAGGCAATGGATTCGAACAGCCGCCCCCGAGTTGGACGAACTCGGAAGCAGCAGTTAGTCTCTTGAACCGCTTCCCAGGGAATTCCGAGGAATTCACGAAGAAGCACCCCCGAACTTCTCTCGGACTTCGGTCTGATAGAGTCGGAGA
>NZ_BJMM01000025.1 GCF_006539165.1 Streptomyces cacaoi
CACCCGCCGTATCGCCGGCACCGCCGACCGGCTCGCCGGCGGTGAACTGACCGCGCGCGCCGAACCGTCCGGGCCCCGCGAACTACGGCTGCTCGCCGGGCGGCTGAACGAACTCGGCCGGCGTATCGACGGGCTCGTCACCGCCGAACGCGAGCGCGGCGCCGACCTCGCGCACCGGCTGCGCACCCCCGTCGCCGCGCTGCGGCTCGACGCCGAGGGGCTGCGGGACAAGGAAGAAGCCGCGCGGATCGGCGCGTCCGTCGCCGCGCTCGAACGCAGCGTCGACGGGGTGATCAGGGCCGCCCGGCGGGCCGGGGCCGAACCCGGCACCCAGCGGTGCGACCTCGCGGCCGTCACCAGGGAACGCGCCGACTTCTGGACCCCGCTCGCCGAGGACCAGGACCGGGCCGTCACCGTCTCCCTGCCCCGCGGGGCCGTGCCCGTCCGGGTCGCGCCCGACGAACTCGCCGCCGTCCTCGACACCCTGATCGGCAACGTGCTCGACCACACGCCCGAGGGCTGCGGGCTGTGGCTCACCGTCGAACCGGCCTCCCCCGACGAGGACGGCTGCGCCGTTCTGCGGGTCGAGGACGACGGGCCCGGGTTCGACGACGACGCCGTCGCCGAACGGGGGGCCAGCGGGGCCGGGTCCACCGGGCTCGGGCTCGACATCGCGCGGACCGCCGCGGAGGACTCCGGGGGTGGGGTGCGGCTCACGCGGTCGCCTGCCCGGCGGGGGGCCGCTGTGGTGTGCCGGTTCGGCCCGGCGGGTTAGCGCCTCCGCGCGCCTCGTTCTGCGCGGTCCGTCGCCTGGTGCTGCCTTGCCTCTGGGGCGGCCCGGTCCCCTGGCGTTGTTTGCCAGCTGCCCCTCGGTGGGGTGCTGCCGTGCTCTGTGCGGTCCGTCCGATTGGCTCGCCCCACTTCAGAGCGAAGCTCTGAGCTCCTTGGCCTCGCCGGCCGGGCGTCAGGGGGCTCTTCCCCCAGACTCTGTCCGGGGGCACCCCCACCCCGACAGCCCCCCGCTGCAGGGGGCTCCGCCCCCTCTAGGAGACCCCCGCTCCCTGGCGCCCACATACGCATATCGCGCCTGTTGGTCTTGTTCGGGCCGTCTCAGGCCGTCAGGCGTTCGACCAGGAGGAAGGCGCCGAGGACGATCATTGCGATGCCGGAGGCGCGGGTGACGAGGCGGGCCACCACCGGGCGGGCGCTCAGGACGATGCGGGCCAGCGAGCCGACGCCGAAGTAGACGACGCCGGACGTCGCCATGTGGACCAGGCCCAGCAGCCCGACCTGTGCGGCCAGCGGCCAGCTCCCGCCCTTGTCGGCGAACTGCGGCAGCAGCGCGACGTACAGCAGCACCGCCTTCGGGTTGAGCCCGCTGACGCTGGCGCCCTTGAGGACGCGCCGCCCCGCTGCGGGACCGGACGCCGGGGCCGTCTCCCCGTTCTGCGCGGCGGCCAGCGGCCCCGTGGCGTTCTTCGCGCCGACGAAGGTGGTGACGCCCAGCCACACCAGGTAGAGCGCGCCCAGCACGGTGACCGCCGTCAGCACGGCCGGGTTCTGCGCGAGGAGCGCGGCCACTCCGCCGACGACGACGAGGGTGAGCGCCACGTAGCCGAGCATCAGCCCGCCGACCGCCGGCACGACGGAGCGGTCCCGTAGTCCCGACGTGATCGCGTACGCCCAGTCCGCGCCCGGCACGAGCACGGCGAAGAGCGAGAAGCCCAGGAACGCGGCTATGGAGCTGACGGCCAAAACAGTCCTTCCTCTCAGATGGCGGCTGGGAGGAAGATTACGGAAAATCGGGCGGAATGTGTTTCCCTGAATGGTCGCCGCAGTGGGCTTACGTGGAAGAATCTTCCCCATGGACGACATGGACCGGAAAATCCTTGCGGAGCTTCAGGAGGACGGCCGGCTGACGGTCACCGAGCTGGCCGGCCGCGTGGGCCTCAGCCTCTCCCCCTGCCATCGCCGGCTGCGTGAGCTGGAGCGCAGCGGGGCCATCCGCGGCTACCGCGCCGTACTGGACGCCGACCGGGTCGGCCTGGCCTTCGACGCGCTCGTCTTCGTCACCATGCGCCAGGAGGACCGCTCCACCATCGCCTCCTTCGAGCAGGCGCTCACGGACCTCCCCCAGGTCATCCAGGCCCAGCGGCTCTTCGGCGACCCGGACTACCTCCTGCGCATCGTCACCACGGACCTCGCCGCGTTCCAACGCCTCTACGACGAGAACCTCGCCACCCTCCCCGGCGTCCAACGCCTCAGCTCCACCCTGGTGATGAAACACGTCGTCCACGAACGACCACTCCCGGCCTGAGCGCCCAACTGCCCACCCCACCCCCCGTTTTCGCCCGCCTCCGGTTCCCCCACCGCGCTACGCTGAACCGTATGGCTGAGCACATCGGCGACCGCCTGCGCCGCTTGCGCCGGCTCGCCGGCCTCACGCAGGAGGAGCTGGCCGAGCGGGCCGGGCTCTCCGTGGACGTGCTGCGCCGGCTGGAGCAGAAGCGGAAGCATTCCGCCCGGCTGCCCTCGCTGCACGCGCTCGCACGGGGGCTCGGTGTCGAGGTGACGGCCCTCATGGGGGACCCACCCGCCGTCGCCTCGCACGAGGGCGGCGATCCTCCGCAACTCGTGGCGGTGCGGCGCGCCATCATGCCGCCGCTGTTCGCGCCACCGGCCGAACCGCCCGCAGGCAGCGTCCCCGCGCTCGCCTCCCTCAAAGAGCAACTGGCGCACGGCTGGACGCTGTACCACTCGGCGGAATTCGACAGGCTGATGGACGGCCTGCCGGGGATGGTCGCGCACGCCAGGCTGCTGGCCTCCGCCGGGACGGCGGACCAGCGCGGCGCGGGCAACGCCGCGCTCGGCAAGGCACTTCAGCTCGGCGGCCATCTGGCCATCCGGCTGGGCAAGACGGACCTCGCGCTGGCGAGCCTCGAACGCGCACACGCCGCAGCCGGCGCCTCGTCGGACCCGCTGCTCGTGCCGATGGTGGCCAACTCCGTCGCGTGGGCGTACCAGCGGCAGAACAGGCTGGACGACGCCAGTGCGCTCGCCGTGCACGCGGCCGACGGGGTCGAACGGCATCGGATCCGCACCGCGGAGGAGCTGCGCGTCTGGGGTGGCCTGATCATGTCCGCGGCCACCAGCGCCGCTCGCAGCGGCGACTACACGCGCGCCGACGAGATGATGACCACGGCCGAGAAGGCCACGGCACGCCTCGCACATCTCCCCCCGGCGTCCGACGGCCGCATGGTGTCCGTGTTCAGCCGTTCGTCCGTGCGCATCGAGCGGGTACGTCTCGCCGTACAGCACGGCCACCCCGCTCAGGCCCTGGAGCTGGCCAGGGGCATGCGCCTCAGCAAGGACATCCCACCCTCCTGGCGTACCTGGCTCCTGCTGGACGTCGCCCGGGCCCACACCGACCTGGGCAACGCCGAGGGCGCCGTCAAGACGCTGGAGTCGCTGCGCCGCATCGCACCGTCCTGGATGCGCCACCACACCCTGGCCGTCGCCATCGTCACCGACCTGTGGAACGGCCCCCGCCGCCCCGAAGGCCTGCGCCCCCTCGCGGACTTCCTCGGCGTCACCACCCGGCACCCTGGAACGGGGCCCCGCGCAGCAGGCCACAGCGCCCCTGCTGCGTAGACGCGGGGCGTGCGTCTCCCGCCCGGCGTCAACTCCTCGGCTCCGCCCTGGTGATGAAGCGCGGCGCAGGTGAGCGGCCCCGGTCTGCCTGTGGCGTTCCTGCCTCTCCCGGTCAACTCCGTGTGTCCGCCTGCGGGTTGACGGTGCCGCGTGTGGTCGGCACGGGCATACCCTTGCCGGGAGGTGAGTCCCATGTCCCTTGCCGACAATGTCCGCCATCACCGCCGGGTCGCCGGCCTCACGCAGGAACAGCTCGCGGCCGACGCGGGGCTGTCCCTCGGCGTCGTCAAGAAGGTGGAATCCGGGGGCAACGCCCGCGTGGAGAATCTGCACGCGCTGGCCCGCGCGCTCGGCACCACGACATCCGCCCTGTTCGCGCCGGGGGTGCCCGAGCCGGTTCGGGACGACGAGGGAGCGAGCGGTCGCCTCATGGCGCTGCGCCGGGTACTCATGCCGCCCATCGGGCTCTCGGCCGCGTCAGACCCGGCACCGGGCGGTCCACCGGTCGCGCTGGACGCCCTGGCCCAGCAGGTCTCCAAGGTTCACAGGCTCTACCACGGCGACCGGTACGAGGCCGTGGCGCTGGAGCTCCCCGGTCTCCTCCACGAGGCCCACAGCGCGGTCGACCAGCAGGACGGGGACGAACGTGGCCGGAGCCGGGCGCTCACATGCCGAGCACGGGTGCTGTTGCTGACGGGCAAGTACCTCGTGCAGATCAGGCAGTACGACCTGGCCTACGCCGCGCTGGCGAGCGCCATCGACGACGCCCGGTCCACCGACGACCGGCTGCTGGCCGCCACGGGGGTGATCGGCCTCAGCTGGCTGCTGCTGCGGCAGGACCGTTTCGACGAGTGCGAGACTCTCGCCGCCCGACTCGCCGACGAGATCGAGCCCACCATGTCCGATCCGCAGGGAACCGCTCTCGCCTGGGGAGAAGCACAGCTGCGGGTCGCCGCGGCCGCCGTGCGCAACAACCGGCCGGAGGTCGCGCGCGAGGCCCGCCGCCGAGCGGCGACGGCGGCCAGCGCCGTCGGGGCGGAGCAGTCCCGGTTCGGTACGCACTGGGGAACCTTCGGGCCCGTGACGGTGGAGGCGAAAGCCATCGAAGACCTCGCACTCGACGGGAACGCGCGCGGGGTGCTGCGCCGGGCCGACGAGGGAGCGGTGAGCCCCAAGGCCCTGACGCGGTGCGGAAGGCCCAGCCCGGCCAGCTGGTACCGACACAGGATGGACGTCGCCCGGGCTCACGTACTGCTCGGTTCGCACCAGGACGCCATGGACGAGCTCTCCCCCATCCGGCAGGAGGCTCCCGAATGGATCCGCCACCAGAAGATGGCCCGCCATCTGATGGGCGACATCCTGGCGTCCCGCAAGCGGACCCTCACCCAGGAGATGCGGGACATGGCCGCACACCTCGGCGTGGTCGGCTGACAGGCACGTAGCGTGCTCCCTCGGTTGCGGCGAGCAAGGAACGGCAACTCTCCACATCTGGAGCCGTACCTTTTATCTCCCTACGGTCGTCCGTGTTCTGCCCGAACTCCCCACGAGGAGGTCACACATGACGACCGTGTCGCACCCCACGAATCCCCCTTCGCCCGACGGAGCCCCGTTCCACGACGCCGACGCCGCCCTGGACTCCCTGCGCGACGCGCTGTCACTGCACGGGATCGTGCTGCCCTCGCTCGGGGTCGACCTCGCCTCCGTCCCCGGCGTGCCGGGAGGCCGTCCCCCGCTGCTCGCCCTGGGAAGCTGCACGGCCGAGACCGCACAGCAGCTCGCCACCTCACTGCGCGAGGCCGCGCGATGAGCCGAGGGGGGAGTCGGATGACGCTGCGGGTGGGGCGGGTTCGGGTGGAGGGGGAGGGGCGGGTCGTGGTCGTGTGGGGGCCGAGGCGGGTCGTGGGGGTCGCGCGGGGCGGGGCCGTCACGTACAGCGACCGGTTTCCGCCCTGCCGGTGCGGGCGTCCCGGATGTCCGGACGGGAACGTCCGGGCCGACAGCGGCGTCGATCACCGTCCGGGCACGACGTCGTCCCCGTGACGGGATGCGGCCCCGGTGCGTCGAGCGGGTCCGGTGTCTGTCCGTCGGCTCTCGACGTGAACCTCTGGCACACCACCCGCCTGAGCCCTCGGCCCGGCCCGGTCAGGGGCGCAGCGTCTGGGTTTCGTACGCCTCGCGGAGGTCGCGGGCTTCCGGGAGGGTGCGGGATTCCACCGCGGTGAGGATCTCGGTGACGCGCCAGTGGTTGGCGGGCAGGACGCGGCCCGAGGTGAGGGCGGTGCGGGCCGCCTCGCACGCTTCGTCCAGGCGGTCCTGGGTGAGCAGCGCCAGGGCGAGGTCGATGTGGGCCGTGACGATCCGGCGGGGCCAGGCGGTGGCGTCCGCCGGGGGTGCGCCGCCGATGACTTCGCGGGCCGGGGCCTCGGCCGCCGGGTCGCCCACCCACGCGAGGGTCGTCGCCTCGTACGAGGAAGCCTTGGCCGGGTCGTACTGGTAGTGGTGTTCGCGGCGTGCCGTCAGCTGCATTCCGGCGGCGAGGTTCCGCACCCGGTCGATGGCCTCGTACGCGGCGCGCCGCTCGCCCATGCGGGCCCGCGCGCGGCCCTCCTGCGCGGTGGCCTGGATCTCGACGGACGAGCCGCGCGGCGCACGGTGCAGGGCCGCGCGGGACAGGTCCGCGGCGCGCCGGTGGTCCCCCGTCGTCAGCGCCCGCCACGCCTCCGTCTCGAAGGTCCACGCCTCCAGTTCGGCGTGGCCCGCGTGCCGGGCCAGCAGTCGAGCGGTGCGCAGCCGGGAGCGGGCCGGGCCGGGGCTGCGCAGATCCACGTGCAGGGTGGCGGCGAGCAGGGAGAGCCAGCCGCCGAGCGCGTGCAGGCGGCGGCGTTCCGCCAAGGTGGCGCGTTTGTCCCACAGTTCGCCGACGTAGGCGCAGTGGCGGCGGACCTCCGCCAGCAACGCCTCGGGAGGGACGGTCTGGTAGCGGGTCGCCAGCTCGTCGAAGCGCTCGTCCAGTTCGTCGAGCACGCCGCCGCCCACGTCGGAAGCCTGGGCCAGGCGGGACAGTTCGAGCGCGTCCAGCGCGTCGTCCCGCTCCGGCGGGGACGGCTCCGGCTCGTCGGTCTCCAGCAGCGCCTCCAGTTCGGCCGGGGTGAGCCCCAGCACGGTGCACAGCGCGCGCCGTTGTCCGGGCCGAGGACACTGCTCGCCGCGCTCCCAGCGCCGCACGGCGGAGACCTCCATGCCGATCGCCTCGGCCAGCCGTTCCTGACTGAACCCGTGCGCCCACCGCACCTCGGCGAGCCGTGTGCGCCTGACCCGCTCGGCCATGCCGCCGCCTCCCGGTCCTCTCCCCGGCTGCACGCTGCTCCACCGGTCCGCCCGGCAAACGCCCCTGCTGTGCACGGAGTTCGCCCTGTTCTCCCGATTGTGCGCCGGATTTCCTCGTGCGTGGCAGCTTCCACGGACGAAGGAGAGCGAACGTGAACGGTGACGGCCGGGCAGAAGGACAGAGCGCGCCGGTGTCCCTCCCGCGCGAGACGGAGACCGCCGCACACACTGCGCGAGGCCGCGCGATGAGCCGAGGGGGGAGTCGGATGACGCTGCGGGTGGGGCGGGTTCGGATGGAGGGGGAGGGGCGGGTCGTGGTCGTGTGGGGGCCGAGGCGGGTCGTGGGGGTCGCGCGGGGCGGGGCCGTCACGTACAGCGATCGGTTTCCGCCCTGCCGGTGCGGGCGTCCCGGGTGTCCGGACGGCGGTGGGGCGACGGGGTAGGGCGACGGGCCCGGGGCGGGGTGCCTCGGGCCCGTCGGTGGGGGGTGGTTCGTGCCCGGCGGAGTGCTGTGCGCCGGGGTGGTTACGGCCCTGCGGAGGGTGCACGGGCACCCCCCGCAGGGTGTTGGGGCCGCACGGGGGACGGCCCCTCGGCCGGCGGTGGACCCCCGTCTAGGACCGCCGCCGGACGGATCAGCCGGCGCCGACGGGTTCGACCGTGGCTGCCGGGGTGGTCGCGGTGCTCTGGACCTGGACGGCGCCGCCGTAGGGCCACTTCAGGTCGAAGGTCCGGGTGGTGCCGGGCGGTGTGGTCGCGACCTTCTCCGGGGTGATCAGGTTCTCGCCGGAGTCCTTGTCGCCGGTGAGCAGCGAGAAGACGGCGGTGGCGCGTTCGCCGGGCCCGAGCGTCACGGGGCGGGCGTGCCGGGCGGTGCGGCGCAGGTCGTCGCTGCCTTCGGGGCCGCTGATCCGGATGCCGGGGAAGCCCTTGAGCGCACAGGTGGTCGAGCCGGTGTTCTTGAACCAGACGGCGGCCCGGGTGACCTCGTCCGGGGTGTCCATGTCGGGGGTGGCGGCGCGCCCGCCGCCGAGTCCGGCGGCCAGGTCGCTGCCCGAACAGGTCGGTGTGCGGCCGCCGTTGCCGGTCTGGGTGCCCTTCGCGTTCCCGGTGGTCTGGCCGGAGGCGGCCGAGCCGGTGTCGCCGGAGTCCGATCCTGAGCCCTGCTCCCGGGAGGAGGCGTTCTTGGCCGGGTCGTCCGCCGTGGCGTCCCCGCAGGCGGTGACGGTGCCGGTCAGCGCGCCGGCGACGAGGACGGCCGCTGCGCCACGGACGGCGCGGGTGCGGAGCAGCTCGCGCATGTGCGTTCCCCCCAAGTGGTCGTCGGGCGCCCGCCGGTGGGCGGCCACCGGTTCGGCCGGTCGGTCTTACGGGCGGTTTGATGCCGCGGGGGGCGGCCGGGTTCACGACCGGGGAGGGAATGTGACCCGGATCACTCCGGACACGAACGTGCCCCCGGCCGGTGGGGCCGGGGGCACGGTGCCGCGCCTCAGCGGTGCCGGGGGAAGGTCTCCGCGAGGCTGCGGGTCCAGCGGTTGGCGGGCAGCTGCGGGTGCAGCGCCGCCAGCGAGGCGTACTTGGTGAAGTCGGCCGCGCGGTGGCCGTGTTCGTGCAGCAGCAGGTCGGCCTCGGTCAGATGGCCGTAGGACTTCGTCTCGATGAGCACCATGTCCCGGGCCGCGTGCACCTCGTTGCCCTGCGGGTCGCTGCACACCATCGCGGCGTCGCAGGTGATGCGCTGCCCGTCGGCGACGAACGTGGCGCGGGTGTAGTCGGTGACGAGGCTGGGCCGCAGGTCCTGCGGGACGTCGAAGTCGCTGCCGTAGACGTCGGCGAGGGTGCGGGAGAGGAAGTCGCGGGAGGCGCCTTCCAGAGGCTCGGACGCCTCGCCGAGCCGGCGGCGGAACTTCAGGGTCTGGCCCCGGCCGCCCTTGACCTTGATCTCGAACTGCCGCTCACCGCTGTCCTGGTAGACCCGCTCGCGGATCTTGCAGCGGCGCCGGCGGCCCTGCCGGTGGTCGTGGTAGGCGCGCAGGCCGGGGGTGTCGTAGTAGGTGGAGTGGTACCGGAACCAGCGCCGGCCGCCGATGGACAGGGCCTTGAACGGCTCGTCGCGGCGCGGGTCCGTCAGCCGGGCCGCGATGTCCTGGAAGGCCGTGACCGGGACGAGGTAGCAGCGGTCGTAGCGGTCCAGCAGCTGGGCGCGCTCCATGACGGTGTCCAGGCCGATGGGGTGGGCGGCCAGTGCGGCGCGGGCGAGCGCGCGCTGGGCCGGGGCGGGGCGGGTGGCGGCGGTGACGGGGGTCATCGTGCGTTCTCCCTCGGGTGAGCGGCAGTGGCAGGCGTCGGCGTCGTCGTCGTACGGGTGTCGCTGTCGCCGTCCTGGTAACGAACGGACGTTCCGCTTCGTCCCCCGGCGGTCTCCTGCACCGCCGTGACGGCATCTCCGGCGTCTCCGGGTACGGGTACCCGGCCGGGCTCCGGTGTGCGCGTCCCCGCGGATTCCGGTGGCGTTTCCGGCCGTGTCCGGTGGGCGTGCGCGGGCGCGGTGTGCCGGGACTGCGGGGAGTGCGGGGACGGCTGGCGGAAGCGGACGTCGACGACGGTGAGGTCGCGGACGTAGTCGACCTCGGTGACCTTCCAGGCGAGCGGCTCCCCGAGCCGGGCGCTTATCCGGGCCCGCACGGCTTCCGGTTCGGTCACGGCGGCGTCGAGGGTGACCACCGTGCGCCGGGTGCGGGCGTACAGCCGCGGGTGGTCGGCGGCGTACAGCACGACGACGGGCAGCAGGCACAGCGTGGCGGTCAGGCCGAACGGGAGGTGCGGCAGACCGGCGAGGAGCCCGATGACGAGGGTGGTGAAGTAGTAGGCCACCTCTTCGTTCTGGATGGACTCCGAGCGCAGCCGGATCATCGACAGCACGCCGAACAGGCCGAAGCCGAGCGCCATTCCGCCGTCGCCGCCGACCCGGGCGAGGGCCGCGACCACCGCGAACAGCGCGATGTTCAGCGCCAGGTACGCGGGCAGCAGGTCGCGGCGGCGGTGCCGGGGGAAGTACACCCCGAAGGTCAGCACCGCGACGGCGACGAGGTCGAGTACCAGGTGTGTGAGGAACTGGCCGAGCGAATCCATGCCCAGGACGGTAGGGACGGCCGGGTTAAAGCGGCTTCCTCGTGACGTTAAGGATGCGGCCCTTCCCTGCGTGTCCCGCTGCCCCGCAGCACCTCTGCCCGGCCGGCCTCGCGCCGCCCCCGTGCCTCGCCGCCCCCCGGCCCGTGCCCGGCCGCGGCGTTCGCGGGCGCACAGGGGATCGGTACGGGTCCGGGACGGATGCGGCTACCGTCCCATTCCTGCGGGTTCCGCCCCGGGCGTCGAACTTCCGCTGAATGTGCGGCAGGCGGCCGTACGACGGCGGAACCGTCCGGGTACCGTGCGGGTTCGGGCGATGCCCGGCACACGTCGCACGACGGAGGGCATGAGCCCTATCCTCGTGCAAACGCCGAGGCCCGGGTCCGGGCCGGGGGAAGGGGACGGTCGTCGATGGAGGGGCTGAGCGGATGGACGGGCTGAGCGCCGACGACCCGGGCTGGATCGGCGAGTACCGACTGCTCGCCAAGCTCGGAGAGGGCGGCATGGGCCGCGTGTACCTCGCGCGGTCGCGGCGCGGCCGGACGGTCGCGGTGAAGGTCGTCCAGGCGGAGCTGGCCCGCGACGAGGGGTTCCGGCGCAGATTCGCGCAGGAGGTCGGGGCCGCCCGCCGGGTGGGCGAGGAGTGGACGGCGCCGGTGCTGGACGCCGACACCGAGGCCGAGACGCCGTGGGTGGCCACCGGATATGTCGCCGGGCCCTCGCTGGCCGAGGTGGTCGGCGAGCAGTACGGTCCGCTGCCCGAGCACTCGGTGCGGGCGCTCGCCGTGGGGCTCTGCCACGCGCTGCGGGCCATCCACGGCGCCGGGCTCGTCCACCGCGATCTGAAGCCGTCGAACGTGCTGGTGACGATCGACGGGCCGCGCGTCATCGACTTCGGCATCGCCCGCGCGCTGGACGCGTCCGCGCAGTCGGCTTCCGGGCTGACCAGCACGGGCGTCGTCGTCGGCTCGCCCGGCTTCATGTCGCCCGAGCAGGTGCGCGGGGAGCGTGTGACGCCCGCGAGCGACGTGTTCTGCCTGGGCGCCGTCCTGTCCTACACGGCCACCGGCCGGCTGCCGTTCGGCACGCAGGAGGGCGGGGTGCACTCGCTGCTCTTCCGCGTCGCCGCCGAGGACCCCGATCTGCGGGGCCTGCCCGAGTCGCTGCACGAGCCGATCGCCGCCGCCCTGCACAAGGACCCCGAGCAACGGCCCACGCCGGACGCCCTGCTGGCCGCGTTCGGCGACGAGGACGGCGCCGCCGGGAGCGACACGGAGGCCGGGCGGACGATGCTCGACGGCGCGTGGCTGCCGGGCGCCGTCCTCGCCCAGCTGGGCCGGCACGCGGTGCATCTGCTCGACAGCGAGGACCCGGAGTCCGCCGGCGCGGCCGAGCCCGCCGGGCGGGAGCCCGCACGGAACGCCGCCGCCGTCGCCGCGGACGGAGCCCAGCCGACCGGCTCGTTCGGGCCGCCCGTCACCATGCCTCCGCCGTCCGCCGGGCCCGGCACACCGCCGCACGGCAACCCGTACAGCACGCCGCACCCGGGGCAGCCGGGCCCCGTGGCCGGTCCCGCCGGTGTGCCGGCGGGCGCCTGGGCGAGCCCGCCGCCCGGCCTGGGCCCGGGCCCCGGCGGTATGTGGCACAGCCCGCCACCCGGGCTCGGCCTGCCGCCGCGGTACCAGCTGACGAACCCGCGCGGGCTGTCCATCGCGCTCGTGGTGCTGCTGGCGGTGTTCGCCGTCGCGCTGCTGCTGCGGCTGAACGTGTACGAGTCGGTGGAGAGCAGCGCGCGGGAGTACGGCGCCGGCTCCCGGATCGTGGCGTCCGCCAACAAGATCCCGCACGTCAACACCCTCCGGTACAACTCCGTGATGGCGGACGTGCTGACGGCGCTCACCACGGTGCCGGTGGTCGTGCTGTGGTGCCTCTGGTTCCGCCGGCTGCGGCGCAACGCCGAGCTGTTCCGGCCGGGCGGGATCCGGCACACGGTGTCCATGGCGGTGGGCTCCTGGTTCATCCCCGTGGCGAACCTGTGGATTCCCAAGCGCGTGACGAACGACGTCTGGAAGGCGTCCAAGGACCCGGCGAAGAAGCGCCGCAGCGTGCTCACGCCGTGGCTGCTGCGGGTGTGGTGGGCGGCCTGGGTGGCGTTCCTGTTCCTCCAGCCGCTGTCCTTCGTCTCCGGCCTGTACCTGGACAGTTCGCTCTCCACGGTCGCCGAGGACGCGGTGTTCGGGCAGGTCGCCTCGGCCATCGGGCTGACCGTCACGGTGCTCGCCGTGGTCGTCGTGCTGCGGCTCTCCCGTGTGCAGGAGGCGCGCATCCCGAAGGCCGACACCAACCCCTGGTGACGTCCGGCGGGGCCCCGCGCCGGCCCCGCCGGACGTCGGCCGGGGCGCTCCCGCAGCGCCCCGTGCTCAGGTGAGCCGGAGGTCCCGGCGGCGCAGGCCCCACAGCCCGGCGGCGCTCAGCACGGCCGCCAGTGCGGTGAGGAGGACGAGCGGCAGCAGTTCCACGTCGGCGAGCGGCAGCCGGGGCACATGGCCGAACGGTGAGAGGTTGTTCATCCCGTCCGGGAAGTCCAGCAGGCTGCCCAGATAGCCGACGAGGAAGCCGTACAGGGGCACCACCCAGGCCGCGCCCGCCGCCCTCGGTACCCAGCCGTACAGCAGCAGGGCGAGTCCCGCCGTCACCCACACCGCCGGTGCGTACGCCAGGGCGGAGCCGGCGAGTTCGAGGACGAGCGAGGCGTCACCGGTGGAGGCGGCGCCCGCCGCCCCGAAGCCGAGCCCGCCCGCCAGCAGCACCAGCGTGCCCCCGGCCGCCGCCACGGCCAGATGGCCGCCGGCCCACCGGGAGCGCGACAGCGCGGTGGCCAGCAGCGGCTCGGCGCGCCCCGCCGCCTCCTCGGCCCGTGACCGCAGCGTCGCCATCACGGCGTACACGGCGGCGACGACGGCCAGCACGATCATCACCGTCGAGGCGAAGGACTCCGTGACCGAGCCGCCCATCGCGGCGAGAGCCCGCCGCACCTGCTCGACCTCGCCCAGCATGTCCTCGACGTCGCCGAGGATCGAGCCGTACACCACGCCCAACAGCACCAGTGCGGCGGCGAATCCCGCCAGCAGCCCGCGCTGGAGCCGCAGCGCGAGCCCGAGCGGATGGCCGAGGGCCGCGCCCGCGCGCGCCGGTCCCGGCCGTGACGCGCGCAGCCCGGCGCCCACGTCGCGCCGGGTGCTGAGCAGATAGCCGCATCCGGCGACGGCGGCCGCGAAGGCGAGCGTGAGCAGCAGCGGCCAGACCCGGTCGTCCACGAACGGATAGCTGCGCTGGGCCCAGCCGAGGGGGGAGAGCCAGGAGAGCGCGTCGGCGCCCACGTCCCCGGCGGCACGCAGCGCGTAGGCGGCGCCGACGACGGCCAGCGCGGCACCGGACGCGGCGCGGGTGTGCGCGGTGAACTGCACCGTGACGGCGGTGACCCCGGCGAAGGCGAGACCCAGCACGGTGTGCGCCGCGCCGTACACCAGGGCGCCCGAGGCGTCGACGCCGTCCACCCCGAGCCCGGGCAGGAGCAGGGCGAGCAGCAGCCCGACGGCCAGGCTCGCGGTGGCGGCGACGCCGAGCGCCGCGGTGAGCGCGGCATGGCGGCCGACGACGCAGGAGCGCACGAGTTCGGCCCGGCCCGTCTCCTCCTCCTCGCGGCTGTGCCGCACGACGAGGAGCACGCTCATGAGGCCGACCAGCACCCCGAGGAAGCCGAGCATCTGGTGGCCGATCATGGCGCCGACGGTGTAGGCGCCGTCCAGGAAGTGCTCGGGGCCCGTCATGGCGCGGGCCGCGGGGCTGCTCATGGTCTCGGCCGCCGCCGCCCGGTCGTGCGCCTCGGGGTAGAGGCCCTCGAACTTGGCGGCCGGCACCAGCGTGCCCAGCAGGAGCGCCAGCACCCAGGCGGGCAGCCGCACCCGGTCGCGGCGCAGCGCGAACCGGTAGAGCGTGCCCGCACCGGCGAGCGTGCCGGAGCCCCGCCGGGTGTCCCGTCCCGGCGCGGTGCCGGCGCGGGCCGGCGCACCGGCGAGGACGCCGCTCATGCCCGGCCCCTCTCGTCACCGCGGGCGGTGGAGCCGTCGGCGGACGTACCGTCACCGGCCGCGCCGTCGCTCGCTTCCCCGTGCGCGACCGGTCCCTGCGCGACCGGTCCCCGCGCGGCCGGTCCCCGCGCGGCCGGTGCGGCGTCCTCCCCCGTGCCGGACAGCCCGGCCAGTTCCGGGAGTTCGTCGCCGTAGTGCCGCAGCATCAGCTCCTCCAGGGTGGGCGGGTGGCTGACCAGGCTGCGCACGCCGAGCGTGCCGAGACGGCGGACGGCCTCGTCCAGGTGTGCGCCGTCGACGGCGAAGTGCACCCGGCCGCCCTCGGTCCGCAGGCCGTGCACACCGGGCAGTTCGGCGAGCCCGGTGAGCGGCCCGTCGGTCTCGGCCTCGATGGTCGTGCGCGTCAGATGCCGCAGCTCGCCGAGCGACCCGGACTGCACGGTGCGGCCCAGCCGGATGATGCTCACCCTGTCGCACAACTTCTCGACCTGGGCGAGGATGTGGCTGGAGAGCAGCACCGTGCGGCCGGCCTCCTTGGCCTGGAGGACCACGTCCTGGAAGACGACCTCCATCAGCGGGTCGAGCCCCGCCGTCGGCTCGTCCAGGAGCAGCAGTTCCGCGTCCGAGGCCAGCGCAGCGATGATCGCGACCTTCTGCCGGTTGCCCTTGGAGTAGGTGCGGCCCTTCTTGGTGGGGTCGAGGCCGAAGCGCTCGATCAGCTCGTCCCGCCGCCGGGGATCGACCCCGCCGCGCGCCCCGGAGTGCCCGCTGCGCAGCCGGGCCAGCAGATCGATGGCCTCTCCCCCGGTCAGGTTCGGCCACAGTTCGACGTCGCCGGGTACGTAGGCCAGTCGCCGGTGCAGGGCGACGGCGTCCGCCCACGGATCGGAGCCGAGCAGCCGGGCCGTGCCGGTGTCGGCGCGCAGCAGGCCGAGCAGGATCCGCAAAGTGGTGGATTTCCCGGCCCCGTTGGGCCCGAGGAACCCGTGCACCTCCCCGGTCGCCACCCGCAGATCGAGCCCGTCGAGCGCCCGTGTCCTGCCGAAGGTCTTCACCAGTCCCGAGACGAGAATCGCCGGCTCGGCCGTCCGCGGGGCGGTCGGGGGAGCGGCAGCTGTGACGGCGTTCATATTTCGGAAGCTACGCTGGTTTCACAAATTTATGAAGTTAAGGAACCGTTAGAGTCTTCTCTGGGCGCTCACCGGCACCCTTGGCACCCGCTCCGGCCCGGGAAGACAGGGCCCGGGACGGCAGGGCCCTGGACGGCAAAACCCGGGACGGCAGGCCCCGGGTGGAGACGGCCCTGGTGGAGACGGTCCGGGTGGAGACGGTCCGGGAAGGCGGGGGACGGGAAGGCGGGGGACGAGCCGGGGCCCCGGGGGCAGGCGGGGCAGGTGGGGACAGGCGGGGGGACAGGCACGACAGCGAAGGAGAGACCGGCCACCGTGACAGAGGCAGCAGGGCACACGCCCCACCACCACGAGGGCGCGCCCGCCGAAGACACCGGAGAGCGGACCCCGCAGGACTACGAGACGCGGGTCTCCCCCTTCGTCGAGCAGTTCGCCGCCGACCTCACCGAGGCCGGAATGCAGCGCATGGCCGCCCGCGTCTTCGCCTGCCTCCTCGCCTCCGACGACGGCGCCCTCACCTCCGCCGAACTGAGCGAACGCCTCCGGGCCAGCCCCGCCGCGGTCTCCGGTGCCGTCCGCTACCTCGCCCAGGTCAACCTCATCAGCCGGCGGCGCGACCCCGGCTCCCGGCGCGAGCGGTACCTGCTCCACCAGGAGGTCTGGTTCACCGCCGTCGCCGGGCGCGACAACGTCCTCGGCCGGCTGCGGAACACCATGCACACCGGTCTCGGCGAGCTGGGCCCGGACACCCCCGCCGGCCAACGCCTCGGCGAGGCCGTCGAGTTCTTCGAGTTCCTCCAGCGGGAACTCGACCAGGTGCTCGTCCGCTGGCGCGCCCACCGCTCCGGCCGCTCCCGGTGACCCCGGCGAACCCGCTGGCCCCGGCCACCCGCTGAGCCCGGCCACCCGCTGAGTCGACGATCCGGGCGAACCCGGCCCGGTACTCCCGCCCGGAGCCCCGCACCGCGAACGGCCCCGGATACCCCGAAGACCCCGAAGACCGCGAAAGAGCCCAAGGAGCCGAAGGGCCCGAAGGCAACGAAGGCAACGAAGGAGCAGTACACCGGTTGTTAGGGTCGGCCGGATGGCCACGACACGGGGGAGTCGCGCCACCGGCGCGGACGGCAGCGCACACACACCGGCCACAACGCGCACAGGCACAACGCGCCTACGCGGCACGGCAGGCGGCGCACGCGCACGGAAGACGGCGGGCGGCGCCACACGGAGCGCCACGGGCACACGGAGAGCGGCGCACACCCGGAGAACGGCACGCGCGACCGCGACGGCGGCGCTGGCCCTCGCCCTCCTCGCGGCCACCGCGGCCTGTGACGACGAGGACCACCGCGCGGCGAACGAGAAGCGCGTCGCCCACGCCTGCCGGGGCCTCCTCCCGGCCGCCGGGCTGCGTCCCGTCCTCCCCCGCGAATCCACGGTCACCACCCGCGAGTTCGGCACGTCGCTCACCCCGGACCGGGCCAGCCGCGCCCTGCTCGACTGCACGGTCTCCTGGGAGCCCGACCGGAAGCCCTTCGGCACCTCCGGCATCCGGCTCCGGGCCGAGGCGGCGCCGGGCCGGATCCCCCGGTTCTCCAAGGACCTCGACGACCAGACCGAACCCCGCCCGGCGCACGCCGCGTTCGGCCTCCCGCTGCCGTCCGACGCGGAGGGCGCCGTCACCGTCGACAGCGACGGCCGGGTCGTGGCCTCGCTGACGCTGAGCTGCCCCGGTGGACTGACCGGCCGCACCCGCCCGCTGCACGACCTGCACATCGGGCTGGACTTCCCGCAGACGGACGAGACCGACTACCGCCCCACCGCGGCCGAACGGCGCACGGCCTCCCGCACCGCGGTACGCGTCGCCGACCGGATCACCGCCCAACAGCACTGCGGCACCCGCCCGCTCGCCGGCCGGCCCGCGCCCGACAAGGCGGAACGCGCCCGCGGCGCCGCCCTGTGCTCCTGGCTCGACGCGAAGAAGCTCCGGCTGGACGGCGGTGCGTCCGACGCCTGGCGGCCCGAAGGCGACACCCGCTACAGCCGGCGCACCGCGCACTGCTCCGCCGGCACCGACGAGCCCGGGATCCGCGACCGGGACCGGCCCGGCCTCGCCCACGTCACGGCGGACAGCTGGTCCGGCGTCCACGCGCGCACCGCCTACGAGGACCACGCGGACAAGGGCGCGGTCCCCGGCGCCCGCGACAGGCCCGACTTCCCCGAACCCGGCGACGAGGACATCCCCGAGAGCGCCGGCGGCGACGACGGGCCCGAACTCGCCCTGTGGGCACGGTCGGTGTGCGACGGCGGACGCACCTACCACCGGGTGGCCGTCGGCCTCGGCACCCCCGACCCGGCGCCCGGCCACCTCACGAAGGAGGAACGCGCCCAGCTGTCCGCGGACGTCCGCCGCACCCTCGACCGCTATCTGGACGCCCGCGCCGGCTGGGCACGGCAGTCGCACTGCCACGGCACCGAACTGCTCGGCGAGGCCCAGGACTGGGCGCCGGCGGACCGGCGGAAGGAGACATCGCGGTGAACCGCTGGATATGGCCGGACAGCCGGCCCGCACGGTACGTCCGCTGCGCCGGTGCGCTCGTCCTCGTCGCCGCGCTGGTGGGCGGACTCCTGCTGCTGAGGGAGCACCGGCGGGAGAGCGAACTGGCCGGAGCCTGCGGCGGCGTGTTCGGCGTCCCGGAGGCCCGGGCGCTGCTGGGCGACGGCCCGTACGGCGAGGACGCCGTCTCCGGCCGGACCACGGGCGATCTGGACGGGCGCGGAGCGTCGCTCAGATCCAGCTGCACGGTGGAAGGCCTCCACGACGTCACCCTCTCGGCCTCCGTGGACGGCGTCCCCGCCCGCGGCCACCGGCACGACCTGGACGGGATGTACCCGAAGGTGCCCGGCGACCTGCCCGCACAGCCGCTGGGCCACGGCTGGAACGGCCTGTTCAGCTCGGGCGAGTCGCTCCGCGGCTCGCCCGGCGGCGAGCTGGTGACCGCCGTCCTGCTCGACTGCCGCGCGAAGAAGGACGACCTGCTGGTCACCGTCCGGGCGGAGCCCGACCGGGACGACGGGGCCGCGCCCGTCGACGACCCGCGCGAACGCACCCGCTACGCCCGCGTCGCCACCGCTGCCGCCGCACACGCCGACGACCACTGGGGCTGCGGCGCCCGCACCGGAAAGACACCGCGCGACGGGGACATCGCCCTGCCCGTCGGCGCCTACGACGACGTCCCGCTCGACGACGCGAAGGGCACCTGCGCCGGCATACCCGGCCGGGGCCGGTCGGCCGCCCGCGCCTGGGAGAGCGCACGCGGCCGGCCGGGCGCGGCCTCCCCGCTGGAGACCTGTGTGCTCGGCACCACCGAACCGACCGCCGCCGTCGCCTACCGCTTCGAGGCGCTGTACGGCCCGTACGCCCAGGCGGCCCGCGCCGACCACGCCGAGAACGACTACACGGACCGGCGGAAGAACCCCGCGACCGCGGCCGCCGGCCGGCTGCACGACGGCGGCCACTGGGCCTCCGCCACCTGCCCCGGCAGCCGCGAACGGGCCCTGTTCACCGTCCGCCCGCCCTACCGGGACCCGCTCCGGCACGAGGACCGGCGCAGCGCCGCACAGCGCACGAAGGACCGCGCCTGGGAACGCGCCGCACTGAAGTCCTTCGCCCAGCACTCCGCCAGAACCCACACCTGCACCCACCTCCACCTCCCCTGACCCACCCCCTCGCCCCCCTCGCCCCCCACAACCCGCCCGACTTCCCTGGAATCCGCCCAGCTGCCCACCGGCCTGACCGCCCGCAACCTGCCGCCGGGCCCCTCCTCAGCCGTCGCCGCCGGCCGTGGGCGGGGACGGCCGGAGCACCGGTGCGGGAGCGGATCCCGGCGGCAGGACGAGTCGCCAGGCGGCGGGCACCGCCGTCCAGGTGCGGGCCGGGACGGGCCCGGTCACGCGGGAGGCGTCGGCGCGGTAGCGGAACCCCGCGCCGGAGACGGTGACGGTACGCGCCACGGCCCGCACCGGCGCCGGCGCACCGGCCAGCTGCACCGTCACCTCCGCGAGCCCGTCGTCCCGGCCGGCCCGCACCCCGACCTCCGCCACCGGAGTCTGCACATCCGCCAGCACCGCGCCGTCCGCCTCCACCCGCAGCCGCTGCACCGCGGGCTCACCCGGCAACAGGGGCTCGGCCCGCGCGGACTCCCCGTCCGCTTCCCCACCGTCCCCACCGTCCGCGCCGCCGTCCCGCACGCTCCCGCACCCCCGCGGCCGTCCCCCGGCGCCGCCGCCCGGAGCCCCGGACGCCGCGGCCCCCCGGGCGCCACCGGCCGCCTCGGCCCCGCCGGCAGCCCCGGACGGCACGGCGCCCGTACCGGCGTCGCGCCCGCCCCTGCCGCGCCGCAGCCCCGCGGGCACCACCGCCCGCGCCAGCGACCGGCACACCCGCCGCACCGCACCGCCGCCCGGCCCGACGGCCGCACCGGAACCGGAGCCGACACCGGAGCCGGAACCGGAGCCGGAACCGACGCCGAAGCCGTCACCCGGAGCGGAGCCGTCGCCGGGAGCGGAGGCACCGGTGACACCACCGCCACCGGGAGCCTCGCCGTCGGCAGCAGCGGATCCGGGTGCGGATCCGGAACCGGGACCGGATGCGGAACCGGCTGCGGGGCCGGGCCCCGGGGCGAGGCCCGGTCCGGAGGCGGGCGGCGGCACGGGCCCGCCCGCGCCGGACGGCACATGCGGCGGGAGCGCGGGAATGTGCAGCCCGCCCAGCACGATGCCGTCCGCGTCGTCGACGAGGAGCCCGAGCGGGCGCTCGGCACCGTTGAGCACGGTGCGGGCCGCCGCGACGGCGTCCAGCGGCAGCCCCAGGCTGCGGGCCAGCGCCACGGACGGCCCGTTGCCGACCGGCACCAGCGACAGCGCCGCCTCGTGCAGCGCCCGCTCCCGGTGCAGCAGCCGCACGGCACGCAGCAGCGCCCGGTCGTTGCCGACCAGCACCGGCCGCCGGTTGCCGCGCCGGGAGAGGGCGCGCGCCGTCTCCTCCGGATCGTCCGGCAGACACAGCTTCACGTCCGGCGCACCGGCTCGCAGCACATCGCGGGCGATCCGCACGGACTCGCCGTCCGTGAGCCGCGCGACCGGATCGACGACCACCAGCAGCGGCGCCCCGCCCGCGCCGCCCCGGGCCGTCCCCCGACCCCGTCCGCCCCGCGGCCCGGGACGGCCCCGGGGCCCGGATCCGCCACCGGCGTGCGCCTCGCCGCCGGGTTCCTCAGCTGGCGCTGGAGCTGGCGCGTCTGGTGCCGACACCTCGGTCCACCTCGGTCCTTCCTCGTTCGGAGCACGGGCGGGCCCGGCGCGGCCCCGCCCGTCCCACGGGGCCGCGCCGGACAGCCACCGGGGCCGCCGTTCCCGTACGGGCGCACCGACGCGCCCCTCGTCACCACGCAGCGTGCTACGGCTCGTACGGCCACCCGGCGCGGGGTCCGCCTGCCCGGTGCCGTGGTTCCCCTGTTCGTCAGTCGAGAGAATTGTTGGGTAATCTCTCGGTGCAAGAGCCCCTGTCGCTGTTGCGCCAGGGGCTTGGTCTATCCGGGGCACCGTTCCACGGCTCTCGCATTGCGGAAAGCGCCGTGCACGTGGGACATGCCCCACCCGGAAGGGGTGTACGCCTGTGCCCGCACTTGTGCTGCTCGGTGCTCAGTGGGGTGACGAAGGCAAGGGAAAGGCCACCGACCTGCTCGGTGGGTCCGTGGACTACGTGGTGCGCTACCAGGGCGGCAACAACGCCGGCCACACGGTGGTCGTGGGCGATCAGAAGTACGCCCTGCACCTGCTCCCGTCGGGGATCCTCTCCCCGGACTGCACCCCTGTCATCGGCAACGGCGTCGTCGTGGACCCCTCGGTCCTGCTCTCCGAGCTGAGCGGACTGGAAGACCGCGGCGTGGACACCTCCAAGCTCCTGGTCAGCGGTAACGCGCATCTGATCACGCCGTACCACGAGACGCTGGACAAGGTCACCGAGCGCTTCCTGGGCAAGCGCCGGATCGGCACCACCGGGCGCGGCATCGGCCCGACCTACGCCGACAAGATCAACCGGGTGGGCATCCGCGTCCAGGACCTGTTCGACGAGTCGATCCTGTTGCAGAAGGTCGAGGCCGCGCTCGACTTCAAGAACCAGGTGCTCGCCAAGCTCTACAACCGCCGGGCCATCTCCGCCCAGCAGGTCGTCGACGAACTCCTGGGCTACGCCGAGCAGATCAAGGGCTATGTCGCCGACACGGCGCTCGTCCTCAACAACGCCGTCGACGAGGGCAAGGTCGTCCTGTTCGAGGGCGGCCAGGGCACCCTCCTGGACGTCGACCACGGCACCTATCCGTTCGTCACCTCGTCCAACCCGACCGCCGGCGGCGCCTGCACGGGCTCCGGCGTCGGCCCGACGAAGATCAACCGGGTGATCGGCATCCTCAAGGCGTACACGACCCGCGTCGGCGCCGGGCCCTTCCCCACGGAGCTGTTCGACGACGACGGCGAGGCGCTGCGCCGCATCGGCGGCGAGTTCGGCGTCACCACCGGGCGCAACCGGCGCTGCGGCTGGTTCGACGCGGTCATCGCCCGCTACGCGACGCGCGTCAACGGCCTCACCGACTTCTTCCTCACCAAGCTCGACGTGCTGACCGGCTGGGAGCGCATCCCGGTCTGCGTGGCCTACGAGATCGAGGGCGAGCGGGTGGAGGAACTCCCGTACAACCAGAGCGACTTCCACCACGCGAAGCCGGTCTACGAGTACCTCCCCGGCTGGACGGAGGACATCACGAAGGCCAAGACCTTCGACGACCTCCCCCCGAACGCCCGGGCCTACGTCAAGGCACTGGAGGACATGTCCGGCGCCCCGATCTCCGCCATCGGCGTCGGCCCCGGCCGCGACGAGACCATCCAGGTCAACTCCTTCCTCTGACAGGGGACTTCGGCCCCGGTTCCCCCCCCCTGTGGGTGAACCGGGGCCGCTTGCCGTCCGCATCCCTCCAGCGCCGGGCCACACTGGCCATCGCCTTGAAGGAGGGGCAACATGACGGTTACGGCCGAGCGCACGTCCCACATGTCGGTGGAAGAGTTCCAGCAGATCGCCTCCACCGCCCCCGAGACCGTCACGTTGGAGTTCATCGACGGACGGATCGGAGAGAAGGCCGTGCCTGACGGAGATCACGAGACGATCATCATGTGGCTGCTCCGGCGCTGCATCCAGGCCCGCCCGGAGCTCGATCTGCACACGTCACAGGGCCTGCGGGTCGAGAGTTACCGGACCGGGCGCGCCCGTCCCGACGGCACCCTCGCCCACAGCGGTTCCTTCGCCGGCTGCGGCGAATGGGCGGGCCCCGCCCCCGTCCTCATGACGGTCGAGATCACGTCCTACGACGCCGACACCGACCGGCTGGGCCGCATCGACAAGCCCCGCGCCTACGCCGAGAGCCGCATCCCCGTCTATCTGCTGATCGACCGCGACAGCCAGGAAGCCGTCGTCCACAGCGAACCGGACGGTGTGCGGTACCAGCACACGGCGCGCATCCCCTTCGGCAAGGACGTCGAGCTGCCCGACCCGGTCGGCATCGTCCTCGACACCGAGCCGCTGAACAACTGGGTCCGTTGAAGAACTGGGTCCGCTGAAGGACTGGATCCGCTGAAGAACCGGGCCCGCTGAGGATCCGTTCCCGCCGGGGCCGGGCCCGCCGAGCGCCTCGCGGTCATCCGTCCGTCCGTGCCTCCTCGGGCCGTGCCTCCTCGGGCCGTGTCTCCTCGGGCCGTGTCTCCTCCGGCCGTGCCTCCTCCGGCCGCCGGTGCGGCGCGCCGTGCTCGCGGCGGGGCAGCAGGAGCGGGGAGAGCAGCAGGAGGGCGCCCGCCGCCGCCAGGGAGGTGCGGGGGCCGACGGCGGCGGCCAGCAGGCCCCACAGGGCGGTCAGCGCGGCCATGCCGGTCTTGGCGGTGACGGACCAGGCGGACAGGGTGCGGGTGACCAGGTCGTCGGGCGTCCGCTCCAGCCGGTAGGTGGCGAACACCGGCTGGAACACCCCCACGCAGGCGATCAGCCCCAGCTCGACGGTCATGACGAGCACCAGACCCGGGACGCCGGGCATCACGAAGGCGAGCCCGAGCAGCCAGCAGGCCCGCAGGGTTCCGGCGGTGCGCAGGACGCGGTGCCGGCCGTACCGGGCGACGAGCGGCGGGGCCAGCCGTGCGCCGAGCAGACCGCCCAGGCAGGGCACGGCGAAGGCGAGGCCGTACTGCCACGGGGGAAAGGCGAGACGGTCGAGCATGAGGACGGCGAGCTGCGGGGCGGTCGCCATGATCAGCCCGTTGACCAGCGCCGTGTTGCAGAACAGCAGCCGCAGCGCCGGGTCGGTGAGGATGTGGCGCCAGCCGGCGAGCAGATCACCGGCCCGCAGCCGGGCGCCGGCGTCGGGCCGTTCGGGGCGGGGCTCGGTGCCGCCGATCGCCCGGATCCCGGCGGCGGACAGCAGATAGCTGACGGCGTCGGCCAGCACGGTGGCCAGCGGGCCGAACGCCCCCACGGCGCTTCCGCCGAGCGGCGGCCCCACCATGGTGGCGGTCCAGGTGGTGGCTTCGAGGCGGCCGTTGGCGGCGAGCAGATCGCCCGGCGCGACAAGCGACTTGAGGTACGCGCCGCTCGCCGCGGTGAAGGTGATGTCGGCCGCGGCGACCAGCATCGAGACGAGCACGAGATGGGTGAGGCCGAGCCGCCCGAGCGCGTACGCGAGGGGCACGGTCAGCAGCGCGGCGCACCGCAGCAGATCGGCCGCGACCAGCACGGGCCGCTTGCGCCGGAACTCCACCCACGGGCCGAGCGGCACCGCCAGCACCGCGCCCACCGCGGGCCCCGCCGCCGCCAGCGCCGCCACCTGCGCGGGCCCGGCGTGCAACAGCAGAACCGCGATCATGGTGAACGCGTCGAACGCGAGCCGCGTACCGAACGAGCTGACCGCGTACGCCGCCCACAGCCATCCGAACCGCCGCCCCAGGGACCGTCCGGCCACCCTCCCCGGCATGCTGCACCTCCGCCCTGCCCGCACTCCCCGCGGACCCCGCCCCGTGCGGGACCCCGACATCCAAGCCAGCGGCCCGCCCACCGGGCAAACAACCGCTTCTCGGTCAGCACACAACCGACGGTTGTGCACCTGGGACGTGCGGGCGGACCTCGCCGCGGTGCGCACCCGCGTCACCACCGCCGACACGGGCCGCTTCCGGGACGCCGCCCCCACCCCGGCCCGGACCCCGCCGGGCGTCTAGCCGAACCGCTTCAGCTCGGCCGTCTCCAGCACAGCGCCCACCGGCTCGGGCAGGACGAGGCACGCCCCGAAGCGGACGGTCTGCGTCACGGTGTACTCGCCCTTGTCCCGGTCGGGTGCGCTGCACACCGTGACGGTGCCGTGCTCCCGGTCGACGAGCAGGTACACGGGAATGCCCGCCGCCGCGTACCCCGCGGGCATGTCCTCGCGGTCCCTGCGGTGGGTGTCGGCGTCGTAGGACGTCACCTCCACCGTCATCAGTACGCCCTGCGGGTCGGCCCACTCCCCCTGCCCGGCGAACAGCCCGTCGGGAGCGAGAGTCCCGTCGGGCCGGGCCCGGCCGCCGCGGTACCGCTCGACCTTCAGGCCCTGGTCGCCGGAGTACATCCACACATCCGGACGGTGCTGCATACAGCGCCGTGCGACCCAGCGCACGATCTCGTTGTGGTCCCCGTCCGGCATGCCCTTGGCCCCGATCCGTCCGTCGATGAACTCCAACCTGACGGATTCGGACTCCTTGCCGACCAGATGAGCGAGCTGTTCGAACTCGGCCACCGGCATCTGCGCCCTGCGCTCGGTCATGACCGTCATGGTGCACCCCCTCCCGGGTGGCGACCAGCTTCACAGGCCCGGACCGCCTCCTCGGCCGACGAGCGCGGAGTTCACCCCGGCGAGTGAGCACCGCGCCGGCACCGCCGGGCAGCCCCGTGCCGGGCCCGGACACCCCGGTGTATCTGCGGGTGCGCGATGTCGACGGCCCCGCGCGGGAGTTCGGGGTCCGGGTCGATGAGGTGCCCTGGGCACGGGAGATCGAGCTGCGCGATCCGGACGGCAACCGGCTCCGCATCGGTGCCCCGCCGACGACGGACGCGGGCGGAGCAGTCTAGGAGCGGGGCCCGGCCGGGGGCGTCCGGGCGGAGTAGCCGTACGGCACGTGCGGGGTAATGATGATGATCAGCGTGCTCGATGTGGAACGGGTCCCGGCGCAACCGCACATTCCGTGCGGTGTCACCTCATGTCGCCTCTGCAAGGAGCACTTCATGCGCATCCGCACCGCGGCCGCAGCCGCTGTCCTGGCCACCGCTGCCGTCCTCGGTTCGGCGGGTTCGGCACTCGCCTGGAGCCACCCCCACCACGGCACGCACCACTGCTGCCAGAAGAGCAACCACCAGAGCTGGGAGTACGAGAACAAGCCGGTCGCGAAGTTCACCAAGGAGCTGCTCTCGCACAACGCGAACATCAGCGACAACGACAACACGCACAACCAGAACTGGGACGTCGACTACAGGAACGTCTCGGACAACGTGGTCGACAGCTTCAACACCAACCTGAACGTGGGCGGCGTCGCGTTCGTCGACTGACGGCTCCGGGCCGACAGCACGTACTTCCCCGACGCCGGGTGGGCCAGCGGTCCACCCGGCGTCCGCCGTTTCCCGGCGCGGCCCGGAGGTTCCTGGGCCGCGCGGTTGCGGTCAGCCGCGCAGTGCCGTCACGAGGACGTCGAACGCGGGGGTGCGCGGGGTGAACGGCGCGAAGTGGCCGACGCCGGGCAGCAGATGGAGCCGGCCGCCCCAGTTGTTGGCGTAGTTGCGGGACAGCTCCACGGGAACGTCCCGGTCGGCCGTCCCGTGCAGGATCTCCACCGGGACGCGGGGCAGCAGCCGCATCGGATCGGCCTCCCCGAGGGCGTCGGCGACGGCCTGCTGCCCGCCGAGGAACCGGGCCACCGCACCGTCGCTGAGCCGCATCTCGTGCGCCCGGCGCAGATCGGCGACCGGCGCGACGACGACGGTACGGGCCGCCGCCCGCTCCCGCCGGGCCGCCGCCCACAGCGCGAGCTGACCGCCCGCGGAGTGGCCGAGCAGCACCGTCGGAGGCGCCCCCAGGTGGTCGAGGGCGGCGTCCACGTCCTCGGCCGTCGCGGGCCAGCCGCCGCCCCCGCCGAGCATGCGGTACTCGACGAGCGCGACCTGCATACCGAGGCCGGCGAGCGCGGCGGCGAACGGCGACAGATGGGTGCGGTCCCACTCCTGGCGCCAGTAGCCGCCGTGCAGGACGACGATCTGCGGGCCCGTGGCCTCGGTGCCGTACAGATCGATGACCTGTGACGGGTGCGCGCCGTACCGTTCCTGACGCTCCGGCGGGGCCGGGGCGAGGCCCAACAGGGCCTTCTCTTCCGCGTCTTCCGTGCCGCTCATCGGCTCCCCCTCCCGGCGCCGCCGCCCGGCCTCCCGGCCACCGGCCCCGCCGGTGTCACCTGGTCACCTCGCCCAGGGTCCGGGCCGCGCGTTCGGCGTCCGCGAACGCAGTGTAGAGCGGGGTGAATCCGAAGCGCAGGACTCCGGGACGCCGGAAATCTCCGACGACCCCGCGCGCGATCAGCGCCTCCATGACCTCTTCCGCGGCCTCCTGCGGTGCGCACAGCAGCGCGATCTGGCTGCCGCGCCGGGCGTGCTCCGCGGGCGTGAGCGACCGGACCGTCACCCGCCGGCCGCCGCCGTCCGCTTCCCCGTCCGGCACGTGGACGGCCACACAGCGCAGGAAGAAGTCGGTCAGGGCGAGGGACTTGGCGCGGACCGCGGCCGGATCGACCCCGTCCCACACCGTCAGCGCCTCCTCCAGCGCGGCCATCGCCAGGATGTCCGGTGTGCCGACCCTGCCGCGGGCCGCGCCGTCGGCGGCCTCGTACTCCGGGTCCATGGCGAACGGGTCGGTGTGCGAGTTCCAGCCGGGCAGCGGGGAGTCGAACCGGGGCTGGAGCGCCCGGCGGACGTAGAGGAACGCGGGGGAGCCGGGGCCGCCGTTGAGGAACTTGTAGGTGCAGCCGACGGCGAAGTCGACGCCGTGCGCGTCGAGTTCCACCGGCAGGGCGCCCGCGCTGTGGCACAGGTCCCACACCGTCAGGGCCCCGGCCGCCCGGACCGCCGCCGTGATGCCGGGCAGGTCGTGCAGTTCACCGGTGCGGTAGTCGACGTGCCCGAGCAGCACGGCCGCCGTCGACGGGCCGGCCTCGGCAGGCACCTCGGCGGGGGCGACGGGCCGCACGGTGCAGCCCGTCAGCCGGGCCGCCGACCGGGCGATGTAGCCGTCGGTGGGGAAGGTCGCCGCGTCGACGAGGATCTCCGTGCGTCCGGCGGACTCCGCCCGGGCGATACGGACCGCCCCGACCACCGCCTTGAACACGTTGACGCTGGTCGAGTCGCCGACGACGACCTGGCCCCGGCCCGCGCCGACCAGCGGCGCGATCCGCTCGCCGATCCGCTCCGGCGCCTCCCACCAGCCGGCCTCCGTCCAGCCGCGGATGCGCAGCCGGCCCCACTCGTGCTCGACGACGCGGGCCAGCCGCCCCGGGACGGACAGCGGCAGCGCGCCGAGCGAGTTGCCGTCCAGATAGACGGTGCCGCCGCCGGTGCCGGACCCGTCCCGGTCGGGGCCGGCTGCGGGCCCCGCGCCGTCGAGGAGGAACCGCGCGCGCAACGGCGCGAGCGGATCGGCGGCGTCCCGCTCCCGGGCCTCCTGCCGCAGCGCCTCGGGGGTGTCCCTCCGGGCGGAGGTGTCCGCGGGGGCGGGCGCGGGGGCGGGCGCGGGTGCCGCCCCGGGCCCGGGCCCGGATTCGGCTTCGGACACGGCCGCCGACCCGGCTCCGCGCATGGCTTCGGGCATGCCTTCGGAGCCGGCTTCAGACGTGGCTTCAGACATGGCTGCGGGCCGTCCACAGCTCGGGGAAGACCTGCTTGGCGGCGCGCTTCTCCAGCCAGGCCACTCCCGCCGAACCCCCGGTGCCTGCCTTGGCGCCCATCGCCCGGCGGGTGGCGACCAGATGGTCGTTGCGCCACCGCCACACCAGCTCCGCGACCTCCGTCAGCGCCTCGCCCAACCGGTAGGGCTCCGCCTGCGGATCGCCCGCGTAGACCCGGGCCCACATCTCCTCGACGCCGGGGTGCGGCTCGTAACGCCCGGACACGTCCCGGGTGAGCACCTCGTCGGGCACGGGCAGGCCCTGCCGGGCGAGATGGCGCAGCACCTCGTCGTACAGGCAGGGCTCGTGCAGGGCCTTCTCCAACTCGTCGTACACCCGGGGCGAACCGCGGTGCGGCACCAGCAGGGAGGCGGACTTGTCACCCAGCAGGAACTCCATCCGCCGGTACATGGCCGACTGGAAGCCCGAACCCTCACCCAGCGCCGAGCGGTAGGAGTTGAAGCGGGCCGGGGTCAGATGCGCCAGCGGCTCCCAGGAGGCGTTGAGCGCGCGCAGTTCGTAGGTCGAGCGTTGCAGGGCCTCCATGGCCCCGTACGGGTCGTCCTCGCGCAGCCGGTTCCCCGCGGTGTGCCACTCGTGCACGATGACGGTGAACCACAGCTCCATGACCTGGGTCGTCACCAGAAAGGCCAGCTCGCCCGGATCGTCGGAGAGCGGCTGCTGGAGGTGGGTGAGGACATCGGCGTGTACGTAGTCCTCGTACGGTGTGGTGCCCGCGAAATCCAGTGTCGGGGCGTCGTGGTCGTGTGACATCGCTGTCTCCACTCCAGAAGCTTCCGGGTAGCGGTCCGCTCCGTCCGAAGACGTCGGAGCCCCGGTCCCCTCGGGCCGCAGAGGGCCCGCTCGCATCATGCGGGACACGCGGCGACGACGGCAAGGTGAGGGGGCATATGCCCGCCCGTCGCCCCACCCACCGCCCCATGGGCGGGGGCAGACAAGGAAGGCGGGGGCGGACCGAGGCCGGAGGAGGGTGCCCGGCGCCCACCGACCCACTCATGGGCGGGGGCGGGCAAGAAATGCGCCGCGGGTCGGAGCCGGAGAAGAGTGTCCGGCTCCCCACCCACCCCGTGGACGGGGGGTGGGCGGGGAAGGGAAGGCAGGTCAGCCCAGGGTGGACGCTGCCGTGGGGGAGCTGTCCTTCAGGAACTGGGTGCACCGCTCGTACTCGTCCTGCTCCCCGATCGCCTGCGCCGCCCGCGCGAGCGCATGCAGCGCGCGCAGGAAGCCGCGGTTCGGCTCGTGCTCGAACGGCACCGGGCCGTGGCCCTTCCAGCCGCTGCGGCGCAGCGCGTCGAGCCCCCGGTGGTAGCCGGTGCGCGCGTAGGCGTAGCTCTCGACGGTCCGGCCGGCCTCGAACGCGTCGTCGGCGAGCTGGGCCCACGCCAGGCAGGAGGTGGGGTACTCCGCGGCGACCTCGGCGGGTGCCGTGCCGGACGCGAGGAGGCGGCGCGGCTCGGGATCGTCGGGAAGGTGGGTCGGGGGCGGGCCCCCGAGCAGATTCTCATGAATGGCCATAGCCCAAGTGTGCCCCCACCGCCGTCCGGGCCTCGCCCGCCCTCCGCTTACCGCTCGGGCCCGGGCCCGTCCCCTGCGGCGGGCGGCGACGCCAGCCGCCGCACCGCCCTGACCAGCGCGTCGGTCCCGGCCTCCGCCTTGCTGCGGGGGCAGCCGACGTTGAGCCGCACGAAACCGGGCGCACCGTACGCCGTGCCCGGCATGATCGCCACTTTCTCCCGGTCGATGAGCTGCCGCTGGAGCGCCTCGTCGTAGCCGTCCGTGCCGCCGCCGAGCGGGCGCAGATCGATCCAGGCCAGATATCCGGCCTGGGGCGGTTCCCAGCCGAGGCCGGGGAAGGCGGCGGCGAGCCGGTCGGCGACCATGCGCAGATTGCCGTGCACATAGGACCGCAGCGCGTCCAGCCAGGGCCCGCCCTCCCGGTAGGCGGCGATGTGTGCGACGAGGGAGAGCACCGCGGGCGACGACAGCCCGTCGGCCTCCTTCAGCGCCCGCAGATACGCCTCGCGGGAGCCCTCGTCCGCGATGATCCCGTAACTGCCGGTCAGCGCGGGGATGTTGAACGACTTCGACGCGGACGTGAGCACCGCCCAGCGGCCCGTCCCGTGCCGGGCCCACGGCCGGTGGACGTGCGGCGGGTGCGCGAGGTCGGCGTGGATCTCGTCGCTGATGACGGCGACGCCGTGGCGTGCGCACAGCTCGGCCATGTGTGCCAGCTCGTCCCGCGTCCACACCCTGCCCGTCGGATTGTGCGGGGAGCACAGCAGCAGCACGGTGCTGTCGGGCAGCGCCAGCAGCCGCTCCAGCTCGGCGAAGTCCCCGACGGGGGCGCCGCGCAGCTCCCGGCCGTGCGCCGCCAGCACCTTGGGGAAGGCGTCGTACACCGGGGTGTGGACGACGACGCCGTCCCCGGGCCGGGACCACAGACGCAGCAGCTGCGAGATCTGGTAGACGACGGACGGCCCGTAGACCACCGTCTCCGGATCGACGGCGGTGTCGTACCGCCGCGCGTACCAGTCGGTGACCGCGCCCAGGAAGTCCGGCTGCCGCCAGCGCGAGTAGCCGAGCACCCCGTGGCCGAGCCGCGCCCTCAGGGCGGTGAGCACCTCGGGGGCCGTCTCGAAATCCATGTCGGAGATGGTGAACGGCAGCAGGTCCGGGACGCCGAAGCGGTCCTCGACGTGGTCCCACTGGGTGCACCAGGTGCCGTGCCGGTCGATCACCCGGTCGAAGTCGTAGCCGGGCCCCGAAGCGTGCGCCGGGCTGTGTGCCCCGTCCGCCGCCATCAGGACCTCCCGCCCGGCAGCAGCCCGTCGAGCGCGTCCTTGACGGACTGCACCTGCGGCCCGATGACGACCTGCACCGTGTGCGCGTCCAGCGTGACGACGCCCACCGCGCCCAGCTTCTTCAGCCGGGCCTCCTGGAGCCGGCCCGCGTCCTCGACGGTCATCCGCAGGCGGGTGATGCAGTTGTCCAGGGTGCGTATGTTGTCCGGGCCGCCGAGCGCGTCGAGGATCGCCACCGGGTCGTACCGGCCGGCGACGAGCGCGGGCGCGGCAGCGGGCGCGGCCGTGCGAGCGCCGCCCTCGGCCGTCCCCTCCGCGGCGGCCCCCTCCGTGGCCCCGCCCGAGGCGGCACCGTCCGCGGGCGCACGCCCCGGCCCGCCGTCCGCCGCCCCAGCGGAGGTCCCGTCCGCGCCGGAGGTCCCGTCCGCGGCGGACCCGGAGGCGGCAGCGGGGGCGGCCCCGGGGCGCGCGTCCTGCCCGGTCCCGTCCTGCCCGGCCTCGTCCGGCTCCGGCTCGTCCCGGCCCGGGGTGCGCAGGTCGAAGCGGCGGATCGCCCAGCGGAAGAGGAAGTAGTACGCGGCGAACCACACCGCGGCGATCACCGGCACCAGGTACCAGCGGGTCGTCGTGCCCTGGAGGACGCCGAAGACCAGCCAGTCGATGACGTTGCCGTCGGTGTTGCCGATGAACACGCCCAGCCCCGCCGCCGTCAGGAAGCCGAGCCCGACCAGCACCGCGTGCAGCAGATACAGCCACGGCGCGATGAACAGGAACAGGAACTCCAGCGGCTCGGTGATCCCGCCGACCACGCACGCCACCACGCCGGACACCAGCAGCGCCTTGATCTCCGGGCGCATCTCGCGCCGGGCGCAGTGGTACATGGCCAGCGCGGCACCCGGCAGCCCGCCCAGATAGGCGGCCATCTTGCCCTGCGAGAGGAAGTGCGTCGCGCTCGTCACCTCGTCGCCCGCCGGGGCCGAGCAGTTCAGCTGGGCGTAGAACATGTTGAGCGCCCCGCTGACGTGGTCGCCGCACACCGTGCCCGAGCCGCCCACGTCCGTGAAGCGGAACATCGCCACCAGGATGTGGTGCAGCCCCACCGGCCGCAGCAGCACCTCACCGGCACCGAAGAAGAACGGGCCGAACACGCCCGCGTGCCCGATGGCCTCGCCGATGTCCTTGATCCAGCCGTTGAACGTCGGCCACACCAGCGGGATCAGCAGCCCCGCCACGCTCAGCACCAGCGTCGAGACGATCGGCACGAACCGCAGCCCGCCGAAGAAGGCCAGCGCGTCCGGCATCCGCTGGGTGCGGAACCTGCGGTGCAGCACCGAGACGACGATGCCGACGGCCACCGCGCCCAGCAGGCCCGTGTCGATGGACTGGATGCCCAGCACCTCGGCGATGCCGTAGTGCTCGACGGCCTTCTTGTCCTCGAAGTCGACGTTCTTGGCGGTGAGGAAGAAGTTCACCGCCAGGTTCATCGCGACATAGCCGACGAAGCCGGAGAACGCCGCGACGCCCTTGTCCTCCCGCGCCAGGCCCAGCGGAATGGCCATCGCGAACAGCACCGGCAGGAAGGTGAAGGCCACCTGCCCGGTGTTGGCGAGCCAGGTGAAGACCAGATGGAAGCCCTCGCCCTTGAGGAAGGTGAGGTTGTCGGTGACGGCGTCGCTGGAGAGCGAGGAGCCGACCCCGAGGATGATGCCGCAGAACGCGAGCAGTGCGACGGGGAGCATGAACGTCTTGCCGAGGCCCTGGAGGAACTCCCAGAGCGCCGCCCGGCCCTTCTTCAGGGGAGCGGCCTTCAGTGGTGCGGTTCTCACGCGCCCAGTCTGGGCACGCACGCCCCGCTCTTTGCAGCCCCTCGCAGGTCACAACTTCATACCCCCGCCCCTCCCGGCACACCTGGCACAGCAGGGGCGGGCCCGCACCGGGAGGCGCACACACGACGGCCGGGCCCGCCCACCGAGGGACGGGCCCGGCCGAACACGCGGGCGGCGCGGACTACTTGAGGCGGTTGCCCGTGGAGCGCAGGTGACCGCAGGCGGCCTGCACCCGCTCGGCCATGCCCTTCTCGGCGGCCTTGCCCCAGCTGCGCGGGTCGTAGACCTTCTTGTTGCCGACCTCGCCGTCGACCTTCAGCACACCGTCGTAGTTGCGGAACATGTGGTCCGCGACGGGCCGGGTGAAGGCGTACTGGGTGTCGGTGTCGAGGTTCATCTTGACGACGCCGTTGTCCAGCGCGGTGGCGATCTCCTCCTCGGTGGAGCCGGAGCCGCCGTGGAAGACGAAGTCGAACGGGCGGCTGTCCGCGGGCCGGTCGAACTTGGCGGCGACGCCCTCCTGGAGGTCCTTGAGCAGCTCGGGGCGGAGCACCACGTTGCCGGGCTTGTAGACGCCGTGCACGTTGCCGAACGAGGCGGCGAGCAGGTAGCGGCCCTTCTCCCCGAGGCCGAGCGCGTCGGCGGTGCGGACGGCGTCCTCGACGGTGGTGTACAGCTCGTCGTTGATCTCGTGGGTGATGCCGTCCTCTTCACCGCCGGTCGGGGTGATCTCGACCTCAAGAATGATCTTGGCGGCGGCGGCCTCGGCGAGCAGCTCCTGGCCGATCTCCAGGTTGTCCTTGAGGGTCTCGGCGGAGCCGTCCCACATGTGCGACTGGAACAGCGGGTTCTCACCGCGCTGCACCCGCTCCCGGGAGACGGCCAGCAGCGGACGGACGTAGCCGTCGAGCTTGTCCTTGGGACAGTGGTCGGTGTGCAGCGCGATGTTCACCGGGTACTTCTTGGCGACGACGTGCGCGAACTCGGCGAGCGCCACCGCGCCGCTGACCATGTCCTTGCTGTACTGGCCGCCCAGGAACTCGGCGCCCCCCGTGGAGATCTGGACGATGCCGTCGCTCTCGGCCTCGGCGAAACCGCGCAGCGCCGCGTGCAGCGTCTGGGTCGAGGTGACGTTGATGGCGGGGTAGGCGAACTTGCCTGCCTTCGCCCGGTCCAGCATCTCGCTGTAGACCTCGGGGGTTGCGATGGGCATCAGACCGCTCCTTGGGTGTGCGATTCGTACCGGCTCTGGTTCAGCTCACGGAACGACGTCATCGTCGTGCCCATCCTCCCAGAAGAAACCGGATGCTCCAGACTGTCGGGTTCACAGGCGCACAAACACGCCGTGCGCGCCCCGACGGGGACGACGAGCCGGCTCGTTCCACGTGAAACCGTCCGCCGATGCGCCCGCCGGGCCGTCCGCCGAGCCGTGCACCGAGGGCCTCGTGTCAAGGGGCTCGCGTCGAGGGGCCGGGACGGGACAGGGACGGGAGAGGGACGGGAGAGGAAGGCCGGACGGGCCGGGGGCCGGCTCCGCTCAGGCGAGGTCCAGATCGCCCAGGTCGAACGCGTGAACGTAAGGCAGCCCGGCCCGCTCCATCGCCGCCGCGGCACCGCGCTCGACGATCGTCGCCACACCGACCACCTCGGCGCCCGCCTGCCGCGCCGCCTCGACGGCCGTCAGCGGCGAATTCCCCGTCGTCGAGGTGTCCTCGACGATCAGCACCCGCCGCCCGGCCACGTCCGGCCCCTCGATACGCCGTTGCAGACCGTGCGCCTTACCGGCCTTGCGGACGACGAACGCGTCCAGCCGCCGGCCCCGGGCCGCCGCGGCGTGCATCATCGACGCGGCCACCGGATCGGCGCCGAGGGTCAGCCCGCCGACGGCGTCGTAGTCCAGGTGCGCGGTGGCGTCCAGCATGACCTGGCCGGCCAGCGGAGCCGACTCCCCGTCCAGGGTGATCCGGCGCAGGTCGATGTAGAAGTCGGCCTCGGCACCGGAGGAGAGCGTCACCCTGCCGTGCACCACGGCCTTTTCCTTGATCTGCCGCAGCAGCGCGCTGCGCACGTCGTCGTTCATGGGACCCCAGCCTATGCGGCGGCCCACGCGCCCCGGCATCTTCCCCGTGCCGCCCCGCTTCCCCCTGCCACCGAGCGCCCCTACGCTCCCGGGCGCACAACCCCTGTCGCTCCGCCCGTTCCGTCCCACGCCCCTCCCACCCCTCGTCCCCGAGGAGGCCCCGTGCGCTTCCCGCCCCACGGCTCCGCCCGCCGGCGCGTGCTCGCCCCCGCCGTGCTCGCCCTCGCCCTGGCCGGTCCGCTCGCCGCCCCGGCCGCCACGGCCGGCGCCCGGGCCGACCGCGCGCCGGACGACCGGGTCGCCGCGCTGAGCCGGCCCGACATCGCCGCCGAGGCGCCCGCCCTGACGACGAAGACCACCGGCGCGGCGGACGACCGCCCGCTGCTGGTCACCCCCGGCACCGACAGCACCGGCGGCGTCGGCATCTACGACAACTCCGGGGAGCTGATCTGGTGGGGCGGCGAGGGCGGCCACACCAACCTCGCCGCCACCACGTACCGGGGCGAGCCGGTGCTGAGCGTCCACAAGGGCAAGGGAGCGGAGGGCCGGTACGTCCTGCTGGACCGCTCCTACCGTGAGGTCGCCTCGTTCCGGATGAAGGGCTGCACGACGGACGTCCACGACTTCCGCGTCAGCCCGGACGGCGAACGCGTCCTGCTGATGGGCTACCACCCGGTGCCCTACGACCTGAGCGCGTACGGCGGGCCGAAGGACGCGACGGTCACCGACGCGGTGATCCAGGAACAGGACATCGACACCGGCGAGGTCACCTTCGAGTGGAGCGCCCTGGACCACGTACCGGTCACCGAGACCCAGCTCGCGCTCACCGAGAAGGACGTGGACTTCTTCCACATCAACTCCTTCGCCTACGAGCCGGACGGCGGGCTGCTGGTCAGCGCCCGGCACACCAGCACCGTCTACAAGCTCACGCTGCCCGACGGCGACATCGCCTGGCGGCTCGGCGGCACCAACAGCGACTACTCCCTGCCGTCCCTCGCCGACGCGTTCAGCTTCCAGCACGACGCCCGCCGGCTGAAGGACGGCTCGATATCCGTCTTCGACAACGGCAACCTCGCCACCCCGCAGCGCTCACGCGGCGCCGTCTACACCCTCGACGACGGACAGCGGACGGCGAAGCTCACCCGCGACCTCCAGCCGGACCCGCCCGTCTACGGCTCCTACACCGGCGGCAGCGCGGAGCTTCCCGGCGGCAACATGCTCGTCAGCTACGGGGAGACCGGGCTGATCACCGAATTCCGCGGCGACGAACCGGTGTTCACCGGCCGCTGGCCCGACGGCTGGTTCAGCTACCGCGCGGAGCGCGCCGACTGGCACGGCACACCGGCGAAGCGCCCGGACGCCGTCGTGCGCGACGGCACGCTCGCCGTGAGCTGGAACGGCGCCACGGAGGTGGCCTCCTGGCGGCTGAGCGCGGACGGCGAGACCCGCACGGTCCGCAAGTCGGGGTTCGAGACGCGCACCGCGCCGCCCGGCGACGACGGCCCGGTGAAGGTGACCGCGCTGGACGACGACGGGCACGCCCTCGCCGGCCGCACCGTTCGCCGCTGAACCCCGGCAGGCCCGCCGCCGACCGGTCCGTCCGGCACCCCCGGCCCGCGCACCACGCCCCGGCACACGGCGCCGGGGAACGCCCCGGCACACGAGCGCCCCTCACCGGAGCTCCGGGAGGGGCGCGGGCGGTCTTCCGCCGGACAGCAGGACAGCGGGCTCAGCCCAGGCTGCGCCACGTCCAGGTGGTGGCGGTCTCCAGCGGATCGATGGGGGTGACCTGGCGGGGATGGGAGTTGAGGCCGTTCGGCGGCCCGGTCTGCGGCTCGACGCAGACGGCCTCGGGCTGCTCGTCGAAGACGACGACCCACTCGGCGCGGCCGGCGACCCGCAGCTCCAGCTCGCCGGGCCAGGTGAGGGTGACATCGACGCCGTCGGGCATGCCGAAGCAGTCGTCCCAGGGCCCGGACCCGGGCGGGATCCGCCGGCCGGTGGGAATGTGGTCGTCGCCGCGCTCCTCCTGCCACTCGGGCGCGAAGTCGATACGGACGTCCTCGCCGCCGCGGCCGAGGTTGCGCAGGAACCAGGGGTGCCAGCCCGCCTGGGCCGGGAAGGAGACGTCGAAGGTCTCCACGGACAGCTTCAGCGTCAGGCCGCTGCCGTCGTCGGCCAGTTCCACGGCCTGGGTGACCCGGCCCTCCCAGGGCCACGGGTCGGTCAGTTCGTAGGTGAAGGAAGCGGAGGTACCGGTGGCGCCGGAAGCGGTGTGCCAGGCGGCGTCGCGCACGGTGCCGTGGATGGCGTGCGGTCCGCTGTTGAGCGGGAGTTGGTACATCTCACCGCCGTTGCGGAACCGGCCCTCGGCCGTGCGGCCGCACCAGGGGACCATCACGAACGAGCCGTACTTCGGCCCCTGGCGCAGCAGTTCCGTGCCGCCCACCCGGAGGGAGGCGATCCGGCACCCGTGCTGGGGCTCGACGGTCACTTCGGTCCCGCCGGCGGCGAGCACGACGGACGAGGAGTCCGCGGGGGTGGGCAGATCAGTCATACAGCGACCTTAACGGCGCCCTCAACGGCGCCGCCGCAGGACTCGGCCGAGGACGACGGCTCCGGCGACCACCACGGCGGCGGCCGGGGCCGCCCAGCGCAGGGTGGCCGTGGCGCTCCCGTGTTCGGGCGCCGGCATCGGCGCGTAACGGCCGCGCGGTGGCGCGTGGTCGACCTCCTCGGCACTGCGGCCGATCATCGTGCGCCGGGCGTGCGCGGCCTCGGCCGGGAAGGAGTCCTGCGGCCCCGCTCCCTCGCCGGGCTCGTCCGGCCCGAGCGAGGACGGCGGGACGTCCGTCTCGAACAGCGGGGTCCCGCCCTGCTGTTCGGCGTCCGGGCCGGCGTCCTGGCCCGGGGCCGGTGCCTCGGACTCCGGCGCCTCCGGCTCGGGGATACCGGGGATGGCGCGCTCGTTGTCGTCCGGCGAGCCGATGCCGCCCGGCACCGGGCCCTCGCCCTCGCCGGCGCCCTCGGTGCCGGACTCCGCCTCGGCGCTGCCCGCCGGGGGCTCCTCGCGGATGCTGTCGGCGAGCGCGGCGGCGAACCGGTCGAGCAGCCGGATACCGGCGGTCCTGGCGGTCTTCTCCTCCAGCCCGGCGAACCGTCCCGTGCCGGTGACCGTGCCGGCGCACACCAGGGTGGTGCCCTCGCCGTCGTCGGCGCCGCGCGGCTGGAGCGAGAGCCGCAGCTCGACGCTGCCGCCACCGCGCGCCTCGTCTCCCGCGCCCGCCACGTCCATCCGCTCGAAACCGCCGGGTGCCTCGCCCCGCGGGGTCAGCGTGAGGCTGCCGCGGTAGGTGATCGTCGAGCTGCCGACCCGGATCCGGAGCCGGCCGTCGATACGGCTCTGCGGGGCGCTTCCCGTACCGCCCGCGCCCTCCGCCGCTCCACCCGCGCCGGACTCCCCGGTCTCCCCGGGCTCCTCGGGACGCAGCCCCGGGATGCAGCGGGTCACGCGTTCACGGTCGGCGAGCGCGGCCCGCACAGAGCCGACGGAAAACGGAACGTACACCTCGTGCTCCATGGGGAAAGAGCCTATTACCCCGCGGTCCGCCGCACATATGACCGGGCCGCATCTTTCCCCGAGCCCTCACCCGCCCCGGCGGCGCCGCGCCCCGCCGCCACCGCGCCGGGCCCGGGCGCGCCGCCGCCCCCGGCACCGCTCAGGCCACCGCCGCGTCGCGCCCGGGCCGCCGGCTGCCGGCCGGCCCGCCGGCCGTCCGCGCAGCGACCCGGGTGCGGGTGGCGACCAACTGGCCCTCCTGCGGATACGAATGCCAGGTGCGCCAGTGCACCTGGGCCCCGTGCCGCTGGACGAGCAGCGCGGTGAAGGCGTCCGGGCAGCCGGGGAAGGTGCCGGCGAGTCCGTGCGGATGCTCCGCGACCAGCGCGAGCAGTTCCTGCGCCCGGCCCGCGAACGATCCGGGCGAGAGCGTCTCGACACGCGCGGCGAACTCGTACTCCCACTCACCGAAGCACTTCGACACCCCGAGCGGCAGCGGCGAACTGCTGCCGGGCATACAGGCGACGGTCTCCGAGCAGCCGCCGAACCCCTCGTCGAGCAGCACCTGGTGGGAGGCGCCCAGCAGTCTCAACTCGACACGCAGGCCGGACAGTTCGAGGTCGAGAGTGGCGAGCGCCGGGAGTGGCCCGCGGCCCAGCGCCCATGCGAGGTCGCCCGCGCGGGTGTCGGAATAGGCGGTCTTGAGGGTGGTGAGCATGGGACGGCTCCGCAAACACGCAGGGGCAGGGTGGGCGGGGCCCACTCGTCGAAGTCCCGGGGCGCGGCGCCGGCGTCCGCGCGGTTCGGGAACGTACTTCACCGAATCACGAAATCGTCGCCGTCCTCAGCGCTTTTACCCAACTAGTCCAGATTTCCATCCCATAGGCATGGAAGAGGACAGGTGTTCGTTCCGAGGGCCGGTGGAAGGCCCCCAACTCGCGTCGGCAGAGGGGAAGATGAGCGGCCCGCCGGACGTCGGAACCGCATCCGGTCCCCACGTACCCGCGGGCCGCTCCCTCCCCCCCTGCCCGGTGGCTCAGCCGCCTCCGCCGCCACCCCCGCCACCGCAGCCGCCGCCACCACCGCCACCGCAGGACGAGCCGCCGCCGCAGGACGAACCTCCGCCGCAGGACGAGGAGTCGCCGCCCCCGCCGCCGGCCCACCACGAGCCGCCCCGGCCGCCCCCGCCCGATCCCGAGCCGCCCGAGGACTGTGTCGCCATGGCGAGCACAGCCATGAGCACCACCACGCCGATGAAGATCATTCCTGCCGCCATGCGCGGTTCCCCCTTTGCGTACGTGTGCGTCGCGACGCGCTCTCCGGCGCTTCCGCACGGCCCCGGAACGTCCGCGCGCCGACAGCCGCGCGCCCACTCGTCCGTGCCCGGCCGTCCGACGGCCGTTCGAGCCGGAACGCGCCGCCGTTCCCCGGCACTCCGCGCACCCCGGCCCGCGTCCGGCCCCGGCAGGCGACCGGCGCCGGCGGATGGCACCCGGGCGGATCGCGCCCGTCGGCCACCGCACCGCCGGGGCGGTCCTTCGCGGGGCCCGTGGCGCGCCCCCGTGGCGCGCGCCGCGAATCCGGTTGCGCCCGCCCCCCGTTGGGACTCCGCGGGCGCAACCGGCTCCTGCCCCCGCCCGTCGGGAGCCAAAGCACAGTTGAGGAAGATAAGAGCTTGCCCGAGGATGGCGCACATGACTGCTGGCCATGCCGCCCAGGGCGCCGGAACCGCCCGCCCCCTGCTCAACCGCCGGCTCGCCGGCTTCGGGACGACGATCTTCGCCGAGATGTCCGCACTGGCCCAGCGCACCGGCGCGATCAACCTCGGCCAGGGCTTCCCGGACACCGACGGCCCCGAGTCCGTGCGCGAGGCCGCCGTCCGTGCGCTGCGGGACGGGCGCGGCAACCAGTACCCGCCGGGCCCCGGCATCCCCGAGCTGCGCACCGCCGTCGCCGAGCACCAACGCCGCTTCTACGGCCTGGAGTTCGACCCGGACACCGAGGTCCTGGTCACCGCCGGCGCCACCGAGGCGCTCGCCGCGGCCCTGCTGGCCCTCGTCGAACCCGGCGACGAGGTGATCGCGCTGGAGCCGTACTACGACTCCTACGCCGCCTGTATCGCGCTGGCCGGCGGCACCCGGGTCCCGGTCACCCTGCGGCCCTCCGGTGACACCTTCCGGCTCGACCTCGACGAGCTGCGCGACGCCGTCACCGACCGCACCCGGCTCATCCTCCTCAACACCCCGCACAACCCGACCGGCACCGTGCTCGGCCGCGACGAGCTGGCCGCCGTCGCCGAACTGTGCGTCGAGCGCGGGCTGTTGGCCGTCACCGACGAGGTGTACGAGCACATGGTGTTCGAGGGCGAACATCTGCCCCTCGTCTCGTTCCCCGGGATGCGCGAGCGCACGGTGACGATCTCCAGCGCGGGCAAGACGTTCTCGTTCACCGGCTGGAAGGTCGGCTGGGTCACCGGCACACCCGAGCTGGTCACGGCCGTGCGCTCCGCGAAGCAGTACCTCACCTATGTCTCCGCCGGGCCGTTCCAGTACGCCGTCGCCGAGGCCCTCGCCCTGCCCGACGCGCACTACCGGGAGCTGAACACCGGGCTGCGCGCCCGCCGGGACCTGCTCGCCGACGGCCTGCGCAGCGCCGGCTTCGGCGTCTTCCGCACCGCCGGCACCTACTTCCTCACCGCCGACATCCGCACACTGCCCGGCCAGGACGGGAAGGAGGGCCGGGGCGCCGCGGACGGCGTCGCCTTCTGCCTGGCCCTGCCCGAGCGCTGCGGCGTCGTCGCCGTCCCCACCCAGGTCTTCTACGACCACGAGGCCGCGGGGGCGCCCTATGTACGGTTCGCCTTCTGCAAGCGGGAGGACGTGCTGCGCGAGGCGGCGGAGCGGCTGCGCGCCGGCCGGTGAACCGCGCGCCCGCCGGGGCGCCCCGCACACGACGGAGCCGGCCGCCCGGAACACCGGGGGCCGGCTCCCACCGCGGGCCGCCGACGGCTGCCGCGCCGACTACGCCTCGGCGCCGCCCTCGCCCTCGGCGGAGTCCGCGTCCTTCTCCAGACCGAACTGCTCCACCAGCCAGCGGTCGAACTCGATGGAGGCGCGCACCCAGCTGACCGTGCTGGAGACGAAGTGCTCCAGGGAGACGCCCGTGCCGATGAGCATCTGGGCCTCGCCGATGAGGCGGACCGTGCCGTCGTCATGGGTGTGGCTGTAGACCTTCGGCCACAGGGTGCGGCGGTTCCAGTCGTCGATGGCCTCCAGCAGCTTCGGCTTGTCGTCGATCGTGTGCGGACGGTCGTAGAACGTCCGCACGGAGAAGACCTGCTGGCTGCGCTCCTCCTCGCTGCCCGGCTCCTGCGGCCGGAACATGAAGTAGGTGCGGAACTCCTCCCACGGTGCGGCGAGGTCTCCCTCGTCGTCGACGACGTACTTCAGCTCCATCTGGTCGAGAAGCTGCTTCACCAGGTCCTGGTCCGGAACGACCGGGCCGGTCGGGCCCGTCTCCTCCGGCTCGGGCTGTCCCCCGAAGTTCGGGATCGAGGAGGGGTCGATGCTCACGTGGGTGTTCCCTTCATACGGCTGGCCGCCATCCTCCCGTACCGTCCCCCCGCGATGACAACCCTGCGGGTACCCGGCCCCCTCCGTTCACCCTTCGCCGGGCTCAGGCGGCCCGCTCGGGCTCGGCCGCCCCGACCATGAGTCCGTCCCAGCCGGTGACGTGATCCACCCGCACCACGTCGCCGTCCCGCACCTCGCCGGAGAGGATCTCCCGGGCCAGCTGGTCGCCGATGGCCGTCTGCACCAGCCGGCGCAGCGGCCGGGCGCCGTACGCGGGGTCGTTCCCCTCGACGGCCAGCCACTCCAGCGCCGCGGGCGTCACATCGAGCGTCAGCCGGCGCTCGGCCAGCCGCGCCTGGAGGGCGTCGACCTGGAGCCGGGCGATGCTGCGCAGCTCGTCCCCGGCGAGCGCCGAGAAGACGACGAGGTCGTCGAGCCGGTTGAGGAACTCGGGCCGGAAGGCCGACCGGACGGCGGCGAGCACCTGCTCCCGCTTCTCGTCCTCCTTCTCCAGGGGGTCCATCAGGTACTGGCTGCCCAGGTTGGAGGTGAGGATGAGGATGGTGTTGCGGAAGTCGACGGTGCGGCCCTGGCCGTCGGTGAGCCGGCCGTCGTCGAGCACCTGGAGCAGCACGTCGAAGACGTCGTGGTGCGCCTTCTCCACCTCGTCCAGCAGGACGACGCTGTACGGGCGGCGCCGCACGGCCTCGGTGAGCTGGCCGCCCTCCTCGTAGCCGACGTAGCCGGGGGGCGCGCCCACCAGCCGGGCCACCGAGTGCTTCTCGCCGTACTCGCTCATGTCGATCCGGACCATGGCCCGCTCGTCGTCGAACAGGAAGTCGGCCAGCGCCTTGGCCAGCTCTGTCTTGCCGACACCGGTGGGGCCGAGGAACAGGAAGGAGCCGGTGGGGCGGTTGGGGTCGGCGATGCCGGCGCGGGTGCGGCGCACCGCGTCGGAGACGGCGCGCACGGCCTGCGTCTGGCCGATCAGCCGCTTGCCCAGCTCGTCCTCCATGCGCAGCAGCTTCTGCGTCTCGCCCTCCAGGAGGCGCCCGGCGGGGATGCCCGTCCAAGAGGCGACGACGTCGGCGATGTCGTCCGAGCCGACCTCCTCCTTGACCATCTTGTCGCGGTTGCCGCGCTCCGCCGTCTCCTTCTTGGCCTCTTCCTCCTCCTCGGCGGCCTCCTCCAGCTCCCGCTCCAGGGCCGGGATCTCGCCGTAGAGCAGCTTGGACGCGGTGTCGAAGTCCCCGTCGCGCTGGGCGCGTTCGGCCTGGCCGTGCAGCTCGTCGAGGCGTTCCTTCAGCTCGCCGACGCGGTTGAGGCCCTGCTTCTCCTTCTCCCAGCGGGCGGTGAGGCCGCGCAGCTCCTCCTCCTTGTCGGCCAGCTCGCGGCGCAGCCGCTCCAGGCGTTCGACGGAGGCCGGGTCGGTCTCCTTGCCCAGCGCCAGCTCCTCCATCTTGAGCCGGTCCACCGAGCGCTGGAGTTCGTCGATCTCGACGGGCGAGGAGTCGATCTCCATCCGGAGCCGGGAGGCGGCCTCGTCCACGAGGTCGATCGCCTTGTCCGGCAGGAACCGGGAGGTGATGTAGCGGTCGGAGAGCGTGGCGGCGGCGACCAGCGCGCTGTCGGAGATCTGCACCTTGTGGTGCGCCTCGTAGCGTCCCTTGAGCCCGCGGAGGATCGCGATGGAGTCCTCGACGGTGGGCTCGGCGACCAGCACCTGCTGGAAACGGCGCTCCAGCGCCGGGTCCTTCTCGATGCGCTCGCGGTACTCGTCCAGCGTCGTCGCGCCGACCATGCGCAGCTCGCCGCGCGCCAGCATCGGCTTGAGCATGTTGCCCGCGTCCATCGCCGAGTCGCCGCCGGCGCCCGCGCCGACGACGGTGTGCAGCTCGTCGATGAAGGTGATGATCTGGCCCTCGCTCTCCTTGATCTCGGAGAGGACGGTCTTGAGGCGTTCCTCGAACTCGCCGCGGTACTTCGCGCCGGCCACCATCGCCCCCAGGTCGAGCGCCACCAGCCGCTTGTCCCGCAGCGACTCGGGCACGTCGCCCTTGACGACGCGCTGGGCCAGCCCCTCGACGACGGCGGTCTTGCCGACTCCGGGCTCGCCGATCAGCACCGGGTTGTTCTTGGTGCGCCGGGAGAGCACCTGGACGACGCGGCGGATCTCCTGGTCGCGCCCGATGACCGGGTCGAGCTTGCCCTCGCGGGCCGCGGCCGTCAGATCGGTGCCGAACTTCTCCAGCGCCTTGTAGGTGCCCTCCGGGTCGGGGGTGGTGACCCGGCGGCTGCCGCGCTGGGTCTGGAAGGCGTCCAGCAGCTTCTTGTCCGTCGCGCCCTGCTCGGCCAGCAGTTCACCGGTCTGCCCGCCCTTGGCGGCGAGGCCGATGAGCAGGTGCTCGGTGGAGACGAAGCTGTCGCCCAGCTCCTTGGCGCGCTGCGCGGCGTCCGCGACGACGGCCAGCAGCTCGCGGTCCGCCTGGGGCCGGGCGACCGTGGAGCCCTGGACGCTCGGGAGCGCGGCGAGCAGCCGTTCGGCCCCCGAGCGGAGGGCGGCCTGATCGGCCTCGACGGCGGCGACCAGGTCCTGGATGTTCTCGTTCTCCTCCCCCGTGAGCAGGGAGAGGAGCAGATGGGCCGGCGTGATGTCCGGGTGGCCGCCGGCGACGGCGCGCTCGTTGGCCGCGCTGATCGCGTCCCGGCTCCTGTTGGTCAGCTCCGCGTCCACTGTCCTGCGCTCCTTCTCTGGCTTCGCCACCTACTGCTACTTGGCCTGCTTGCCATGGGTCGCCTGCAACAACTTGAGTCTACCGCACTCAATATGCTCAACCACCGGCCGCTCCCCGGTGTTCCCGCCCGGCACGACCGGTTTTCAGCCGTCGTGCCGGGGCCGGCAGCGGCTCCCGGACGACCCCGGCGACCCTTCGCACGGATGTACCCGGGCAGAATCCCGTGCGGAACCGCATCCGCTCAGCACCCCCGGGTGTCTCCCGTAGACGCACATCGACAGCGCCGCACCACGACAGCGGCACCAGCAAGGGGAGGGATCTCGACACTGTGAAGACCCGCACCGCGAGAGCGCGCCGCGCCTCTGCTCTGCTCGTCACCACCGGAGCCGTCCTCGCGACGGGCGCGCTCAGCGCCCCCGCGCACGCGGCGGCCACCACCGCACCGGCCGCCGCCCCGGCAGCGGCGGCGAAGAAGCCGTCGATCGCCGCCAAGGGCGGCTACACGATGAAGAACGGCCGCACCACGTACAGCAAGGCGGCCGACACCCGCCGCTCCACCGGCTCGACGACGAAGATCATGACGGCCCGCGTGGTGCTCGCCCAGCCCAAGCTGAACCTGAACCGCAAGGTCAAGGTCCAGAAGGCGTACAGCGACTACATCGTCCGCAACACCGCCTCCTCGGCCCGGCTGATCGTCGGGGACAAGGTGACGGTCCGCCAGCTGCTGTACGGGATGATGCTGCCGTCCGGCTGCGACGCCGCCTACGCGCTCGCCGACACCTTCGGCAGCGGCTCGTCCCGCTCGGCCCGGGTCAAGTCCTTCATCGGCAAGATGAACGCCCAGGCCCGCACCCTCGGCCTGAAGAACACCCACTTCGACTCGTTCGACGGGATCGGGAAGGGCAAGAACTACTCCACCCCGCGCGACCTGACGAAGCTGGCAGCGGACGCCATGAAGAACTCCACGTTCCGCTCGGTCGTCGGAACCAGGTCGACGAAGCAGAAGGTCACCACCAAGAGCGGCGGCTACCGCTACATGAACTGGTCGAACACCAACCCGCTGCTCGGCGCCTACAGCGGCACCACCGGTGTGAAGACCGGCTCCGGCCCCGAGGCCAAGTACTGCCTGGTGTTCGCCGCCACCCGCGGCGGCAAGACGGTCACCGGCACCGTCCTCGCCTCGACCTCCGCCGCCAAGCGGACGGCCGACGCCAAGAAGCTGCTCGGACACGCCTTCAGCGCGTAACCCCCGCCCGCCGGGCCGCCGTTCCCCGCGGTACGCACCACGGGGAACGGCGGCCACCGGGGTACGGGACGGCGGAAACGGAACCGCGCGCGGCCGGTCGCGTCAGTCGCGCGGCTTCGGCCGCCAGACGACCAGGGCGCTGGACTGCCGCACATCGTGGTACGGCACCAGATCCCGGCGGTAGGAGGCGTGCACCTGCGCCTCGCGCTGCTGCATCGCCGCCGCCGCGCCCTCCACGGCCGAGGACAGCTCGGCCACCTGCTGCTTGAGCGCCGCGACCTGCTGCTCCAGCTCGATGATGCGCTTGATCCCGGCCAGATTGATGCCCTCGTCCTGGCTGAGCCGCTGCACCTCGCGGAGCAGCTCGATGTCGCGCGCCGAATAGCGGCGGCCCCGCCCCGCCGTGCGGTCCGGCGAGACGAGCCCCAGCCGGTCGTACTGCCGCAGCGTCTGCGGGTGCAGCCCCGAGAGCTGCGCGGCGACCGAGATGACGTAGACCGGCGACTCGTCGGTCAGCTCGTACGCCGCGGCACGTGCCGCGTGACCCCGCCTGCGTCCGTCCCGGCCATCCACGTCATTCTCCCTTCGCGGCCTTGAAGAGTGCCGCCCGCGGGTCCTCGCCCGCCGTCGCGTCCCGGTACGACTCCAGTGAGTCCCTTGCCTTGTCGTTCAGATCCCCGGGGACGGTCACCTCGACCGTCACCAGCAGATCGCCTCGCGTGCCGTCCTTGCGGACGGCCCCCTTGCCCCGCGCCCTCATGGTGCGCCCGGACGGTGTGCCGGCCGGGACCTTGAGCGTGACGGGCGGGCCGCCCAGCGTCGGTACCTTCACTTCACCACCGAGCGCCGCCTCCGGGAAGGTGACGGGCACCGTGACGGTGAGGTTGTCGCCCTTGCGCCCGAAGACGGGGTGCTTGTCGACGTGCACGACGACGTACAGATCGCCGTTCGGCCCGCCGCGCTCGCCCGGGGCGCCCTTGCCGCGCAGCCGGATGCGCTGCCCGTCGCTCACACCGGCGGGGATGCGCACCTGCATCGTCCGCGAACTCGTCGCCCGGCCCGAGCCCTTGCAGGTCTCGCACGGGTCCTGCGCGATCAGACCGCGGCCCTTGCAGTCCACGCACGGATCGGTCAGCGAGAAGCCGCCGCCCGCGCCGCGCGAGACCTGCCCGGTGCCCACACACGTGGGGCACACCCGCGGCGAGCCGTTCTTGTCGCCCGTGCCCGAGCAGTCCTTGCAGGCCGCGCTGGAGGACATGCGCAGCGGGACGGTCGCGCCGTCCACGGCCTCGGTGAAGCTCAGCGTCACCTCGGACTCGATGTCCTGGCCGCGGCGCGGCTGGGTGCGGGTGCCGGCGCCGCCGCGGTTGAACAGGCCGCCGAAGACGTCGCCGAGCCCGCCGCCGAAGCCGCCGGCCCCGCCGCCGCCCGTGCCGCCCCCGCCGGGGGCGCCGCCGAACAGGTCGCTCAGGTCGAAGTTGAACGACCCGCCGCCCGGCCCGCCGGCGCCGCCCGGCCGGAAACCACCGTTGCCGAACAGGGCGCGCGCCTCGTCGTACTCCTTGCGCCGCTTCGGGTCGCCGAGCACGTCGTACGCCTCGGAGGCGTCCTTGAAGCGCTCCTCCGCCTTCGGGTCACCGGCGTTGGCGTCCGGGTGGTTCTCCCGGGCCAGCTTGCGGTACGCCTTCTTGATCTCGGCTTCGGTCGCGTCCTTGGGGACGCCGAGGACCTTGTAGTAGTCCTTCTCGATGAAGTCCTTGGTGCTCATCCTCGACGTCCCTCCTCCCGGCCTCGGTCAGGCCTCGTCCGGGCCACCGTTCTCCTCTTCAGCTGCCCCGTCGCCCGGCTCGCCCTTGCCGGAACCCGGCTGCGGCTCGGCGACACCGACCCGCGCGGGGCGGATCGTCCGCTCGCCGATCCGGTACCCGGGCTGCAAGATCTGCACGCACGTGGTCTCCGTGACATCGGGCGAGTAGGAGTGCATGAGCGCCTCGTGGACCGTCGGGTCGAAGGGCTCGCCCTCCTTGCCGAACTGCATCAGGCCCATCTTCGCGACGACCGTCTCCAGCGACTCGGCCACCGACTTGAAGCCGCCGACCAGTTCGCCGTGGTCCCGCGCACGCCCGATGTCGTCCAGCACCGGCAGCAGTTCGGTCAGCAGATTCGCGACGGCGATCTCCTTGACCGCCGCACGGTCCCGCTCGACCCTGCGGCGGTAGTTCTGGAACTCCGCCTGGAGCCGCTGCAGATCCTGCGTCCGCTCGTTCAGCGCCGTGCGCAGCTGATCCGGGTCGCCGGGGGTCTCCCCGCCGTCCTTCGCCGCGCCGTCGGCACCGGCCTGCTCATCCTGCTCGTGCTGCATGTCCCGCGCCGTGTCCGCATCGTGCTCGTCGTTGTCCCCGGCCGGGGCGCCGGCCGCCGCCTCCTGCTCGGAGGCGGGGGCCGGCTCGGTGGCGTCGGCGGGGACGTCGGGCTTCTGCTCGAAGCCCGGGGTCTCCTCCGTCACGCCGCACCACCCTTGGGCTTCTGCTGGTCGTCGTCGACGATCTCGGCGTCGACGACGTCGTCCTCGCCGCCGCCCTCGGCCTTCGCACCGCCGGCCTCGGCACCGCCGGCCGCGGCACCCGCCTCGGCGCCGCCCTGGGCCTGCTGTGCGTCGGCGTACATGGCCTGGCCGAGCTTCTGGCTGGTGGCCGCGACCTTCTCGGACGCCTCGCGGATGGCCGCGGTGTCCTCGCCCTTCAGCTTCTCCTTGAGGTCGTTGACCGCGGTCTCGACCTCCGTCTTCGTCTCCGCCGGGACCTTCTCCTCGTTGTCCTTGAGGAACTTCTCGGTGGTGTAGACGAGCTGCTCGGCCTGGTTGCGCGTCTCCGCGGACTCACGGCGCTTGGCGTCCTCGTCCGCGTACTGCTCGGCCTCGCGCATCATGCGCTCGATGTCTTCCTTCGGCAGGCTGGAGCCGCCGGTGACCTGCATCTTCTGTTCCTTGCCCGTGCCCAGGTCCTTCGCGGACACGTGCATGATGCCGTTCGCGTCGATGTCGAAGGTGACCTCGATCTGCGGCACGTTGCGCGGCGCCGGGGGCAGGCCGGTCAGCTCGAACATGCCGAGCTTCTTGTTGTAGGCGGCGATCTCCCGCTCGCCCTGGAAGACCTGGATCTGCACCGACGGCTGGTTGTCCTCGGCCGTGGTGAAGGTCTCCGAACGCTTCGTCGGAATCGTGGTGTTGCGCTCGATGAGCTTGGTCATGATGCCGCCCTTGGTCTCGATGCCGAGGGACAGCGGGGTGACGTCCAGCAGCAGGACGTCCTTGACCTCGCCCTTGAGGACACCGGCCTGGAGCGAGGCGCCGATCGCGACGACCTCGTCCGGGTTGACGCCCTTGTTGGCCTCCTTGCCGCCGGTCAGCTCCTTGACCAGCTCGGCGACGGCCGGCATACGCGTCGAACCGCCGACGAGGACCACGTGGTCGATCTCGCTCAGCTGGACGCCCGCGTCCTTGATGACGTTGTGGAACGGCGTCTTGCAGCGCTCCAGCAGATCCTGCGTCAGCTGCTGGAACTGCGCCCGGGTCAGCTTCTCGTCCAGGTGCAGCGGGCCCTCGGCGGAAGCGGTGATGTAGGGCAGGTTGATCGTCGTCTCGGTGGACGAGGACAGCTCGATCTTCGCCTTCTCCGCGGCCTCGCGCAGCCGCTGGAGGGCCATCTTGTCCTTGGAGAGGTCCACGCCGTGACCGGACTGGAACTGCTTGACCAGGTAGTCGACGACGCGCTGGTCCCAGTCGTCACCACCGAGCTGGTTGTCACCGTTGGTGGCCTTCACCTCGACGACACCGTCGCCGATCTCCAGCAGCGAGACGTCGAACGTACCGCCACCGAGGTCGAAGACCAGGATCGTCTGGTCCTCCTTCTCCAGGCCGTACGCCAGCGCCGCAGCGGTCGGCTCGTTGACGATGCGCAGGACGTTGAGGCCCGCGATCTCGCCGGCCTCCTTCGTCGACTGGCGCTCCGCGTCGTTGAAGTACGCCGGGACGGTGATCACCGCGTCGGTGACCTTCTCGCCCAGGTAGGACTCGGCGTCCCGCTTCAGCTTCTGGAGCACGAACGCGCTGATCTGCTGCGGGTTGAACTCCTTCTCGTCGATACCGATCTTCCAGTCGGTACCCATGTGCCGCTTGACCGACCGGATGGTGCGGTCCACGTTGGTGACTGCCTGCCGCTTGGCGACCTCGCCGACGAGGACCTCGCCGTTCTTCGCGAAGGCCACGACGGACGGCGTGGTCCTGGCGCCCTCGGCGTTGGTGATGACGGTGGGCTCACCGCCTTCGAGAACACTGACGACGGAGTTCGTCGTACCCAGGTCGATGCCGACCGCACGAGCCATTTCGGGTTCCTCCAGCTGATGTCTTGAGTGAAGCTGACTCAAGCGTGCCTCACCTTTCGCGCCGCGTCAAAAAGCCTGAGCGAAGTCGGCTCAACCTGACTGCTGGCGCCTCGCGCATGCCCCGGCGGACGGGCGCCCGCGGGCACCGACGGACACAGGGAGGCCGCAGCGGAAGAAGAACGGCCCGGGGAGGCACAAATCACCGGGGTTCGCGGTACAGCGCGCTGCACGGAGTGGGTAGTCTCATACGGACTGGATAAGTTACCGCTTAGTAAGAGATGCACCCGCAGGCCCGAGGAGCTCCGCCATGCAACTCGCCGCGATCATCGTGTCGCTCGTCACCACTGTGGTGGGCGTCGCGCTCTTCGCCCGCGCGATCGCCGAGATCATCCGGTCGCTGAAGACCGGCCAGCCGGTGCCAGCGGGCACGCGCACGGACGAGCCGGCCCGGCGCACCCTCACCCTCGCCAAGGAGTTCCTCGGCCACACCAGGATGAACCGCTGGGGCGTCGTCGGTGTGGCGCACTGGTTCGTGGCCGTCGGCTTCATCGCCCTGCTGCTGACGCTGGCGCACGCCTTCGGGCAGCTGTTCAAGGCCGACTGGTCGCTCCCGGTCATCGGCTCGTGGACGCCGTACGAGATGTTCACCGAATTCTTCGCCCTGCTGACCTCGGTGGGCATCCTCGTGCTGATCGTCATCCGGCTGCTGAGCCTGCCCTCGCGCGCGGGCCGCAAGTCGCGCTTCACCGGCTCCACGGCCTGGCAGGCGTACTTCGTCGAGTACGTGATCCTCATCGTCGGCGTGTGCATCCTGTCGCTGCGCGGCCTGGAGGGCGCGCTGCACCACGTGGCGGGCTACGAGCCGGCGTACTTCGCCTCCTACCCGCTGGTCGCCGCGTTCGACGGGCTGGACACGGGCACGCTCCAGAACCTCGTCTACCTGATCGCCATGATCAAGATCGCGACCTCCTTCATCTGGATGATCACGATCGGCCTGAACGTCACCATGGGCGTGGCCTGGCACCGCTTCCTCGCCTTCTTCAACATCTGGTTCAAGCGCGAGGCGGACGGCGGCACGGCGCTCGGCCCGCTGATGCCGATGACCTCCGGCGGCAAGGAGATCGACTTCGAGACGGCGCTGGACGACGACAACGAGGAAGAGGTCCGCTTCGGCGTCTCAGCTGTCGAGGACTTCTCCTGGAAGGGCCTGCTGGACTTCTCCACCTGCACCGAGTGCGGCCGCTGCCAGTCGCAGTGCCCGGCCTGGAACACGGGCAAGCCCCTCTCCCCGAAGCTGCTGATCATGTCGCTGCGCGAGCACGCGCACGCGAAGGCGCCCTATCTGCTGGCCGGCGGCGGCAAGACGATGGAGGGCGAGGAGAAGGCCACCGCCGAACAGCTGAAGGGCGTTCCGCAGGCCGCGCTGGACGAGGCCGAGCGCCCGCTGATCGGCACCGCCGAGGAGAACGGCGTCATCGACCCGGACGTGCTGTGGTCGTGCACCACGTGCGGTGCCTGCGTCGAGCAGTGCCCCGTGGACATCGAGCACGTCGACCACATCGTCGACATGCGCCGCTACCAGGTGATGATCGAGAGCGCGTTCCCCTCCGAGGCGGGGACGATGCTCAAGAACCTGGAGAAGAAGGGCAACCCCTGGGGCCTCGCCAAGAAGCAGCGGCTGGAGTGGACCAAGGAGCTGGAGAAGGAGACCGGCATCCAGGTCCCCGTCGTCGGCAAGACCGTCGAGGACCTCACCGAGGTCGAGTACCTGTACTGGGTCGGCTGCGCCGGCGCCCTGGAGGACCGCGCGAAGAAGACCACCAAGGCGTTCGCCGAGCTGCTGCACATCGCCGGCGTCAACTTCGCGATCATGGGCGGGGACGAGAAGTGCACCGGCGACTCCGCGCGCCGGCTGGGCAACGAGTTCCTCTTCCAGCAGCTGGGCGAGGAGAACGTGAGCACGCTGAACGCGGCCTTCGGTGAGTCCCTCACCGAGGAGGGCGAGGTGGACCCGGAGACGAGGAAGCCGACGGCCTCGAAGAAGATCGTCGCCACCTGCCCGCACTGCTTCAACACGCTCGCCAACGAATACCCGCAGCTGGGCGGCCACTACGAGGTCATCCACCACACACAGCTGCTCCAGCACCTCGTCGACGAGGGCAAGCTGGTGCCCGTCACCCCCGTCGAGGGGCTGATCACCTACCACGACCCGTGCTACCTGGGCCGGCACAACAAGGTGTACACGCCTCCGCGCGAGATCATCGGCAAGGTCCCGGGACTGCGGAACGAGGAGATGCACCGGCACAAGGAGCGCGGCTTCTGCTGCGGCGCCGGCGGCGCCCGGATGTGGATGGAGGAGCGGATCGGCAAGCGCATCAACAACGAGCGCGTGGACGAGGCCCTCTCCCTGAACCCGGACATCGTCTCCACGGCGTGCCCGTTCTGCCTCGTGATGCTGACCGACTCGGTCAACGGCAAGAAGAACGACGGCCAGGCCAAGGAGAACCTCCAGGTCGTGGACGTCGCACAGCTGCTGCTGGACTCCGTCAGGACGCCGCCGGCCGACGAGGCCGACGACGGCGAGAGCGCCCTCGCCCCCGAGCCGGAGCCCGCGCAGTAGCGGACACCCCTTCCCCACACCACGACGGCCGGCCCCGGCACACCGCACATCGGGGCCGGCCGTCGGCGTGTGTGCGGGCCCGCGCGAGGTGCACTCTGGCGGGTTTCGGACACCGTCCGGTCAGATGCGATCAGTTGGTGCAGCACACGAGCCAATCACCCCCCGCGGTATACCCATCACCCAAAGTCCCCCCTAGGGTCTGTCCTCACGACGGCACCGACGCTGTTCCGGCAGCGCGACGCCGTGCGCACACAGGAGAGGACGACAGGTGTCGGACCCTGATGAGGTCCCGCGTCCCGGGGCTTTGGAGGGACAGCACGCCCGCGACGCGGACCGCGCGCGGCCGGCCGCCGATGTGCGCACCCTGCCCGTCCAGCGGTTCCGCCCCGGACAGCACGGCTTCGCCTCCTACGGCAGCGAGCACCCGCAGTGGGACGTCGTGCACGCCTTCGTGCGGCAGGGCCTCGCATACGGCGAGAAGGTGCTCGTGCTCCTCCACCCCCGGGTGAGCGTCGGGGAACTGCTGTCCCTGCTCGACGGGCACGGGCCGCCCGTGTCCGACGCCTGGCAGCGCGGCCAGGTGGTGCTCAGCAGCATGCGGGCGCTCATCGCGCCCCACCGCCGGTTCACCGCCGCACGGCAGTGGGCCCGGCTGCGCGAGGAGTCGGCCCGCGCCCGCGCCGAGGGCTGGACGGCGCTGCGCGCCTACATCGACATGGCCTGGGTCGAGGACCTCGGCGCCGACGTGGAGTCCGTCATGCGCCGCGAACGCTCCTCGCAGCACCTGTTCGACTCCGGTACCTACAGCGAGATCTGCGCCTACGACGACCGCGCGTTCACCGACGAGCTGCTGGCCGAGATGCACCGGGCGCACCCCGTCAATCTGCTCGGCAGCGTCGGCTCCCTGCACGCGGTGCGGGAGACCGGCGCGGACGGCCCTCAGCTGCGGCTGACCGGCGAGGCGGACATCGCCACCCGCGCCGAACTCACCCGCGCCCTGCGCACCGCGCTCGCCGGGACGGCGCCGGGGCACGGGGAGCCGGGCTCGCCCGCGTCCGGCCGGGAGCTGCGCCTGGATCTGCGGGCGCTGCACTTCCTCGGTGCCGCCTGCGCCGCGGACGTGCTGCGCGCGTGCGCGGCCGCGCCGGGCGACGCGACGGTGCGCTGCACCGGGGTCCAGGAGCGCATCCTGCGCCATCTGGGCGCGGGCTCCCTCCGTTCGCTCACCCTCGTCGTCGAGGAGGGAACGGCATGCTGACCCCCGAACTGCTGTGCCGGCTGCGTTTCACGGTCCGGGATCTGCCGCGGCTGCGCATCGAGGTCGAGACCTGCGCGGCGGGTGCCGGGCTGTGCGAGCCGCGCAGGGGCGAGTTCGTCGTCGCGGTCGACGCGGTGGCCACCAACGCCGTCGAGCACGCCGGCGGCAGCGGGCATCTGCTGCTGCGCAACCTGGGCGAGGAGCTGGAGTGCCGGGTCACGGACTCGGGCCCGGGCTTCTCCGCCGATGTCATCCCCGAACTGCTGCCCGGGCTGGACGGCGCGCACACCGGGCGCGGGCTGTGGCTGGCGCGCCTGGTGACCGACCGGCTGACGATCGCCCCCAACGACGGGCCCGACGCGAAGGGCGCGGTCGTCACCCTGGCCGTCCGGCTGCCCGAGCCGGGACGCGGCGCCCCGCTCGGCCCGCCCGCCGCCCGCACCACGCTGCCCGGGCGCCCGTACACGCACCCCTACGACCGCCGGCCGGGCCCCGCCGGAGCACCGGAGGCGGGCCCGGCGGAAGGCTGACCACCGGGGGCGTACGGTGGAGCTCGCACCACCGGCGGAGTGAGGCCGGCTCCACCGGGTTCCCCTAGGGGATGTCACAGGTCAGCAGCGATGTCCGGCCATCTCACCCTGCGAAGGCACCGCGTGGCGCGTGGACACGGTACGTTCGATTGCGTGGCTGGTTTCAGGAGCGGACGCGGCCGGGGATCCCGGGGCGCGCAGCAGCATGGGCAGTTCCCCCCGCAGCACCCGCAGGGCGCACCCTCCCCGCAGGGCACCCCGTACCCGCAGCAGGGCGGCGGTCCGTCGCCCTGGCAGGGCCGGGGCCCGGGGCCCGCGCCCTACGGGCAGCCGGCGTACGGCCCCCCGGGTGGCCAGGGCGGTCCGCCGCCCTCGCCCGGCGAGCCCGAGTACTTCGGCGCTCCGCCCGCCGATCCGTACGCCAACGCCCCCGGCCACACCCAGTCGTTCAGCGTTCCCGACCCGTACGGCCCCGGGCCGGAGGGCGGCCCCGAGCCCTGGAACGACGGCTCCACCTACCACGCCGGCGGCACCCCGCCCCCGCCCTCCGGCCCGCGGCTGCACTGGAAGGAGCTGCTGAGCGGGCTCGTCCTGCGCCCCAACGCCACCTTCTGGCAGATGCGCGACCACGCCATGTGGGGCCCGGCGCTGATCGTCGCGTTCCTCTACGGGCTGCTCGCGGTCTTCGGGTTCGACAAGGCCCGCGAGGACGCGATCAACTCGACGATCTCGCAGGTCATCCCGTACGTCCTCACCAGCGGCATCGCCGTCGTCGTCGCCGGTCTCATCCTGGGCGCCGTGACGCACACGCTCGCCCGGCAGTTCGGGGGCGACGGCGCATGGCAGCCCACGGTCGGCCTGGCCATGCTGATCATGTCGATGACGGACGCGCCGCGGCTGCTGTTCGCCCTGTTCCTCGGCGGCGACGCGGGCCTGGTGCAGATCCTCGGCTGGGCCACCTGGCTGCTGGCCGGCTATCTGTTCACCTCGATGGTGAGCCGCTCGCACGATCTGCCCTGGCCCCGCGCCCTGGGCGCCTCCGCCATCCAGCTCCTGGCCCTGCTGTTCCTGATCAAGCTGGGCACCCTGTGAGCCGCTGAGCCGCAGCTCCACCGCCCCGGCCGTGCGGAACGGGGCCCGGCCGTCCGACGGCCGGGCCCCGTTCGTGTGCGGTCGAGCGGTCACGCGAAGCGCTGCGCCGCCGAGTCGTCGCACGGGGCCAGCTGGGCCTGTTCCTCCAGGCCGTGCAGGGTCACGCACAGGTTCTTCGCCGTGGCGGGGCGCAGGGTCGCGCCGTCCCGGACGAACTTCTGGTCGTCGGCGCCGGAGCAGTTGGCCAGCTCCAGCCCCGCCCCGTCGGTGCCGGCGCTGCGGACGCACCGGTCGTGGGTCAGCGCCGTGTAGAGCCGCTGCCCCTCGGTGTCGTACCACCACTGCTGATTGCGCTGGCCGCTCTTGCAGGACCAGCCGCGCACCTGGGTGCCGACCGCGCTGTGCGAACCGTCGGCGTCGAGGCAGGTGCCGGTGTCCTCGTTGCGCAGCGGCTGGAACACGTCGTCCCAGGCCTGCCGGTACAGCTGCGGGCGGCCGGAGCCGTCCGGGTCGGCGCAGGACGCCTCACGGACGCCGTCCTTGCCGGCCTGCCACATCTTGGTGAAGCAGTCGGCGAAGGCCCCGTGCCCCCGCTTGTTCGGGTGGAACGACTGCCGGACGGAGTTCTCGTCGGGCGGCACGGGGTTGGTGAGGTCCACGTACAGCCCGCGCGTCCAGGTGTTCTCCATGCACACCTCGTGCCCGTGGAACAGCCGGGAGGCGTCCAGGTAGTCGGCGCCGCTCGCCTCGGCCGCCTTCCGCATGCCCTTCTCGAAGGCGGGGACGGCGGTGTCGCGGCCCCAGCGGGTGTCGCTCGTGTGACCGAGACAGCCACCGATCAGCTTGCCGGGGAAGTCCGGGTTGTCGTGGAAGTCCGGGCCGATGGGGCTCGGGTAGCCGACGACGAGCAGCTGATAGTCGTCGTCCGCGTAACCGGCGTCCCGCATCACGGACTTGAGGTCGCCGACCGTCTGCTCGATCTTGGGCACCAGCCCGTCGACACGGTCCTGCCAGACCGGTGTGTACTTGGGCTCGCACGGCCCCTGAAGGGTGAGGTACCGGGTGACGCAGTCCGTCATCACCGGGCCGAACTGGAGATCGTCGTTGGCCCCGGCGACCAGGACGATCTGCTTCAGCCGGGTGTTGCGCGCCTTGATCGCCAGGCTGTCGCTCTGCACCAGCTCGTCGGCGAACTGCTTGGTGCCGCCGATCCGGATGTTCTCGCTGCTCGCCCCCGAGCAGGAGACGTTGTACGTGACGTCCGCGAGGATGCCCGTACGGTGGATCGCGGAGTCCGGCGAGCGGTGGCACCAGTTGTCGGGGCCGTTGGTCCCCGGCTCGTAGGTGCCGACCCCCTCGCCCGATATCTCGCTGTCGCCCAGCGAGATCAGGCTCGTCTTCCGTTCGTCCATGGGGCGTTCGGCCGCGCTGCCGTACAGCTTCTCGGCCTCCGCCGCCCGGATCTTCTCCAGCTCGGGCGGCAGCGGCTTGCTCGCGCGCGCCCCTCCGGTGCCGTCCTGCCCGGGCGGCGCTCCCGGCGCGGCCGCCGCCACCCCCGCCCCGGAGAACATCAGCGTCAACGCCGCTGCCACTGCTGCCACAGGTCTCGCCCGTGCCATGAGCACTCCCTTGTGCCGGCCAACTACTGTTACCCGCGGTACTTACCCGTAAGTAGTGCTCAACGGAACCCTCCCGACCGGACTTTGCTCAGCCGCACCCCCGCACACCTCACCCGGCCCCGGCCGTCCGCGCCCTCGCCCATCCGTACCGGGGGCTCCACCGCGACCACCGGAACGACCGGCTCCGGACCCCGGGCCGCAGAGCGCCCCCGCTCCCGCCGCACCGGACACGCGGCCGGACGACGACCGCCCGCCCAGCCCTGGACTCTGCGGCAGACGCGGCACGCCATGCAGCCTCACAGGTGAATGGTCGGCACCCGTTGCGTAAACGACCGGTCAAGTGTGAACAAGTGCCGTGGCTCGACGAAAGCGAGCGAACTCGACAGACACAAGGAGGAGTTCAGGCATGAGGAGAACTGCACGCGTCGCCGCCGTGGTCGGCCTCGCCGTCGCCCTGGGCGGTGCCTCGGCACCGGTCGCCATGGCCGATGTCATCTTCGTCAACGAGCACCGCGTCGGCCCGTTCGTGAGCGAGCGTGGCCCGGGCGACCTCGCCTTCAACCACGTGGAGGACTCGATCGGCGTCCCCACCTCGCAGGGCGACAAGTCCGTCGACACCGGCGACCTCGTCAGCAAGATCCTGGGCAAGCACAACAAGGGTGTCTTCGAGATCGAGGGCGCCGAGCAGGACCAGGGCGAGAAGTAGTCCCAGCAGTACCTCTGTGGATGGCCCGGGCCGCCGCTATCGGCCCGGGCCGCCCCTTTTCCGCTCCCCGACGGGGAAGCGGAAGCCACCGCGGCCGCGGGCAGACCGCGCGAGCCGGAGGGCGCGGCCACCGCGCCGCCCCGGAGACCGGAGAGCCGCTCAGGCGTCCAGCACCTGGCCGGTCCGCCGCACGACCGGCGGCTCCACGGACCACGGGAAGTTGATCCACTGGTCCGTCCGCTTCCACACGTAGTCGCACGGCACGAGCGAGTGCGACTTCTCATAGATCACGGCACTGCGCGCCTCGGCGACATGCTCCGCGCAGAAATCCTGCACCAGCTTGAGCGTCTTCCCGGTGTCCGCGACGTCGTCCGCGATGAGCACCTTCTTACGGCTCAGGTCGACGACGTTCGGCACGGGCGGCAGCATGACGGGCATGTCGAGCGTCTCCCCGACCCCCGTGTAGAACTCCACGTTCATGACGTGCAGGTTCTTCACATCGAGCGCGTAGCCGAGACCCCCGGCGACGAACAGGCCCCCGCGGGCGATCGACAGGATGATGTCCGGCTCGTATCCGTCGTCGGCGATGCTCCGGGCCAGCTCCCGGATGGCCTGTCCGAAGAGGGGATACGTCAGATTCTCGCGCTCGTCACTCACGGAAGGGGTTCTTTCTGTGCGGCCTGCGGGAGGGACCCGGAGCCGGTCGGACGGGTCAGACCTGGGTCCGGTGGAAGTTCAGGAACGAGCGGGACGGCGTCGGCCCGCGCTGCCCTTGGTAACGCGAACCGTAACGCTCGGACCCGTACGGGTGCTCCGCCGGGGACGCCAGCCGGAACATGCACAGCTGCCCGATCTTCATGCCCGGCCACAGCTTCATCGGCAGCGTCGCCACGTTCGACAGCTCCAGCGTCACGTGCCCGGAGAAGCCCGGGTCGATGAACCCGGCCGTGGAATGCGTCAGCAGCCCGAGCCGCCCCAGCGAACTCTTCCCCTCCAGCCGGGAGGCGACGTCCTCGGGCAGCGTGATCACCTCGTACGTCGACGCGAGCACGAACTCCCCGGGGTGCAGGATGAACGGCTCGTCGCCCTGCACCTCGATCAGCCGCGTCAGGTCCGGCTGCTCGACCGACGGATCGATGTGCGGGTACCGGTGGTTCTCGAACACCCGGAAGTAGCGGTCCAGCCTGACATCGATGCTGGAGGGCTGCACCATCGCCGGATCGAACGGATCGATCCGCACCCGGCCGTTGTCGATCTCGGACCGGATGTCCTTGTCTGAGAGAAGCACGGGCCGAGACTACGCGCCCGGGCCGAGCCCGTCCCAATCGGTCCCTGCGCGGCCGCCCCTCTTCGCCGGCCCCTTCTCCGACCGGCCGGCCCGTCCCCGACCGGCACACGAAAGGGGCCGGACCCTCCCGGGCCCGGCCCCTGAACCGAACGATCCGAACTGCTGGGGGCTGCGGGGAACCGCTAGCCGCGCTTCTGCCCGGGCACCGGCACCGCCTGCCGCAACCGTCCACAGCGCGGACAGCGCAGAAGCCGCCCGGGGCCGATCCGGCTGGTCCCCAGCTGCTGCATCGGGAACGTCGAGGTGCTGAACACGTGGCCCTCGGCACACCGGACGACGGTGGTTTCCATCGCTTCCTCTCCCCTGTCATTGGATGCGTGGACGACAAAAGCCACGTTAGGGGATGAACCCGACGCCCCGACCATCGGCACTCCGCCCCACCGTACGCCCCAACTCCCGCCCCGCCCCCACCCGGAACACCTCCCGCACCCCGGCCCCGGGCACAGCAGAAGACCCCGGCCTGTGCAGCCGGGGTCGGCGATGGGGTAAGCTGAACGACGTCGAGCCGAGCCTCCTCGGCTCCGCGCGGGCGTAGTTTAATGGTAGAACATGAGCTTCCCAAGCTCAGAGCGCGGGTTCGATTCCCGTCGCCCGCTCAGACAGAAACCCCCTGGTCAGAGGCCCGGGGGTTCTTTGTTGCTGGGCTGCGCTAGGCGCCTTGCACCAGATGCGCACCAGAAGGTCCGTTCTCCTGCTTGCCCTTGGCCTTCTGCCGCTCGGTGCGCACCAGATCGTCCAGCCCGGCGGCGACCTCGGTCTGACGGTCGTCGTCCGAGTGCTGGTAGATGAGCGCGGCTCGCTCGGAGGACTGGCCGGCGCGGACCATCGTGTCCTTGAGGGTGGCGCCGGAGCGGGTGGAGAGGGTATGCCCGGTGTGCCGGAGGTCGTAGAACCGGAAGTCGTCCGGGAGTCCCGCCTTCTTCCGGGCGCGGCGCCATTTCCGCCCGAAGGTGGAACGCCGGAATGCGCCGCCTCTTTCGCCGACGAAGAGAAGTCCGTCTTCTTCCTTCTCGGCGAACCAGGCGAGGTGCCGTTCGAGGTCCTTCTTCATGAAGGCCGGGAAGACGAGGAATCGCTTACCTGCCTCTGACTTCGTGTCGCCGGGGGCGCGGCGGCCGGTGCAGAGTTCCGGCTCGGCGGTGCGGATCCAGACGCCTACGCGGTCGACATCTACGTCGGGACGACGGAGGGCGGCTTGCTCTTCCGGCCGGGCCGGACCGTACGCGGCAATGTAGACCATGAGGCGCCAGCGTGGGCCCATGGCGTCGGCGACGGCGTCGACCTGGGCGACGGTGGCGGTGCGACGTTCGGCCGCCCTCTCCTTTCCCGCGCCCTTGATACGGCACGGGTTGCGGCGGATCAGCTCGTCATCCACGGCGGTCTCCATGACGGCCTTGAGGAGGCGGTACGCCTTGGCCACGGTAGTCCGGGCGTCGGTGGCCTTGAGCCGTTCCGTTCGCCAGGCGCGGACGCGGGGCGAGGTGATCTCGTCCAGATCGTACGTGCCGAAGGTCGGAAGGATGTGGAGTCGGAGCAGGCGCCGGTACAGCTCCTCGGTGGTCGGGGCGAGGTCCCGTTCGTCGAGCCATTCGAGGGCGTAGGTCTCGAAGTTCACGGCCCCGGCGTCCGGGTCACGCCAGTCGCCCCGTGTGAGATCGGCCTCGACCTGAGAGAGCCAGACCTCAGCGTCCGTCTTCGTGGCAAAGGTCTCGGGCGCTCTGTGCTCCTGCCCGGTCCGGTCCTGATAGCTCGCGGTCCAGCGACCGGATCGGTACTGGCGTACGGCGCCGAAGCGGCGGCGCGATCCCTTCTTGTTCCCCATCAGGCAGCCCTCCGGACGCGGCTACGGCGGGGCCGGGTCGGCTGGACCGTGTGCGCTGAGATGTACTCGGCGAGCGCGCTTTCGGAGATGCGGACATGCCGGCCGACCTTCACGAAGGTGATGCGGCGCTCGGCGATGAGGCGGCGCGGGAAGCGGGACGTGGTGCCGAGGAGTTCGGCGACCTGGTCGACGTTGAGGTAACGGTCACGGCCGCTCATCGGGCGATGTCTCCTTCCGTGGCGAGGGATGCCGATAGCCACTGTTCGGTTGGCGTCAGGCCGGTTCCGGTGTAGGTCCAGTGGGCGAGAACAAGCGTCGTCTCGTCCGGGCCGTCCACAGGGTGTGGGTCGTCTCCGCACGCGATGGCGGCTTGGAGGCGGCGCCATTCGGCACGGGCGGCGCGGAGGGCTCCGAGGGTGGTGGAGTAGCGGCGGGTCTTGGTGGAGAAGTGGCCCCGGAAGCCGAGCATGTGGGCCCAGGCGCGCAGGCGGAGGTGTTCGAGATCCTTGCGAGCGCCCAGGGCCCAGGCGGTGCGGATGAGGCGTTCGGCGTGTGCGGGCAGGTCGAGGGAGGCCAGCTCGGCGACGAAACGTAGGCGGCGGTCCAGGGTGCCCGTCGCGGTCTCGGCGCCCTTGGTGGCGTACTTGGCGATGTACGCGGCGACCGCGCGATCCGTGAGCGCCTGGCCGCCGTTGAAGTCGGGGCCGTGGATCGTACGGATGTCGAGTTGGGGGCCGAAGGCGAAGGTGGGGGCGCGGCCGTCGAGGACTGGGCCAGGGATGAGGGCGCGGGATGCGGCGGCGCGGATGGCGTTGGTCAGCAGCTCAGGCGTAGCCCAGTGCGGGGGTGCGGTCTCGCCGCCTGCGGGGCCGTCCAGGCGGATGACGGCGTGGAAGTGAACGGCGCCGCGCTTTTGGTACTCGGCGACCTTGGCGAAGGACACTCGGGCGCGTTCGGGAAGCTCGCGTTGGGTGAGTCCTGCGCGCTTGGCGATCTCGCGGCGCAGGTGGATGGTGAAGCGGCGCCAGAGCATCCCGGCGTGAGCGTTCCAGAGCACCGCGGCTTCGTAGTCGTAGCGATCCGGATTCAGTGGCGTACCCAGCGACGGGTCATCGGGGGCGTGATACCGACCGCAGCGGCAGGGGCGGGGGCCGGGGCGGTTGTGGACCGGGCCGAAGCTCGGCGCGGTGAACGTCGCGAAGACGCGGGGGTGCGACGTGACTTCTTCCGGGGTGCCCTTGCCGCCGCGTAGTCCGGCGGTGATCAGGTGGAAGGCGTCGCGGCGGTAGGTCTCGGCGCAGGCGGGGCAGCGGGTGGTGCGGCGGTTGCCGCAGCGGACCAGGAGGTCACCGGCGGGAAGGTCGTTGGAGTCGAGGCGCCGGAGGGCGGGGCCGATCTCGCCCGTGGTGGTGTCGACGCGGTGCTCGGTGCGGTGTCCGGCTAGGCGTACAGGGTTGGTGCAGCCGCCGAGACCGGAGAGCTGGCGGAGGGTACCGGGCAGGGTGCCGTTTGTGGCGAGTTTCGCCAGTTCGGCGACCGGGGCCGGGGCGTGGCGCGTGATGATGGCTGTACTCCTTCTCAGGCTTGGCAGTCGGGAAGGTGAGGGCTGCCGGGGCGGCGGATGCTTGGCGGTGTCAGGCCGCCCCGGGAGCCGTTCAGCGGTTGCGCTGCTGGTTGTTGAGGAGCGAGCGCAGGACGACGGCCGCGACGGCGACGGAGATGACCGAGACGGCGACGGCGGCCAGGAGCGCGGTGGCGACCACGCCGCCGACCAGGACGAGGGCCACGGCGCCCGTGCTCACGGACGGCAGCGCCCGGCGGGGCGCCGGGGGCTGCACCGTGTGCTGGCAGGCGCAGGCCGGTTCATGGGCGTGCGTCGGCGCGGTCGGGAGGTTGGGAGCCGAGGGCAGTTGCGGGCGGAGCAGCATGGTTGGTTCTCCCATCTCAGTCGTGGGTGCCGTTGACGGCCTCGACACCGTTGCGGGTGCCGTTGTCGATGGCGGGGGCGAGGAAGGTGTCGGCGAGGTAGAAGCCGAAGAGCGCGATCACGACGACGAGCCAGACGCGAACGCCGAGGAACTTCACGGCGCCCCAGACGATCAGGCCCAGGACGACGACCAGTGGCAGGTTCACGGACACGAGCGCGGTCTCCTTCGGGGCGGGTCAGCGGACGGGGCAGCGGTGGGTGCGGGCGGCCAGCTCGGCGGCGGCGCGTGAGTCGTAGTCGGCGGAGAAGCCGCAGCGCGGGGCCGTGCAGGCGGCGGTGTGCTTCTCGCGGCCACGTGCGTCGTAGGCGGTGCCGACCTGGACGGGGCCGATGCGGGTCACGGCGCGGAAGCGGCGGTTGGCGGGCATCAGCAGTCCTTGAGGCGCAGGGAGCCGCCAGGGAAGTCGCGCAGGATACGCGCGGCTTCTTCCGGGTCGGTGATGAGTGCGGCGGCCTCTTCGGCGAGCAGTCGGGCCAGGGTGGGGCGGCCGGTCGTGGCCATCTCGTGGGCCGCGTCGAGGAAGTCGAAGGCGTCGGGAGTACGTCCGGGCATGGCGGGTCCTCCAGTTCGGTCAGGTGAGTTGGGCGGTGATCTGTGCGGCGAGTGGCGCGGGGACGCCGAGTCGGGCGCGGAGGGTGTCCGGGTCGATGGGGGCGCCGGTCCGGACGCGGTGCGCGTCGGCGACCTTGCGCGCGTGCTCGACGAGAGCGGCGGGGACCGGGGCCGACCGATCCGGCTCCGGGGGCTGGTCAACGGGCGCGGGTGTCGGCTCTGGCTCGGCGGCGTCGGCCGCAGCAGGGACGGGCGTCGGCTCGTCTTTCGCTTCCGGGGTGGGCGCGTCCGTTGCCGTGTGGGCCAGCAGCGTTCCGCCGAGGAAGGCCAGGGCGGGCCATCCGGCGACGAGGATGCGGAGCCAGTCCGGCACGTCGCCCAAGTCGAGGAGACCGGCGGTGGCGATGTTGGCGCCGAGTGAGGCAGCGAGGGCGACGAGGAACCAGCACCAGGCCGCCGCCTTGTCCCGCCCCGACCGCAGACGGCGCCAAGCTGCGACCATCAGCAGGTCGACGGAGATCGGGTAGGCCCACGCCTTCCAGCCGTCCTGTCCGGCCGCCGCCGCAAGGTCGTGCAGGTGCGCGAAGGACAGCGCGGCGGCGATGATCGCTTGGACGAGTACGGCGTCGAGGCGCGGCGGCCACTTGAGCACCAGCCGTCACCTCTTCCGCGTCGTGTTCGTCGTGCGCGGGAGGGACGCGGCCAAGGCGTAGGCGACGGTGTGGGCGAAGCGCGCGTCAGCGCCGGGGCGTTTGACGTACTGCGCCAGGTCGAGGAGGAGGCGGGCGGTGCGGCGGTAGTCGTGGCAGCGGTCGCACATGGCGGCTCGCTCCTTCCGGTTTCAGGCATGGGAGGGGTAGGGAGTTGGCGCGAGGCGGACGCGCCGGCCGAATCGGGGAACGGGAACTCAGTCGGTCACGGGGCGCGGCTTGACCAGCGGTGCCGGAGACTCAACCGGCCGAGATGGGACGGCGGGCCGGAAGCGCTCCAGCGCGGGCAGCTCGGGCACCAGGTGCGCGGTCTCCCGGCAGCGCGCGGCGGCATCGGCCAGCGACAGGTACGGGGAACGGATGCGGGACCAGCCGCCGGAGGTGTCGCCGACGACGGCGAGGCCGGGGCGTTCGGGGGCGATGGTGCAGGCGGCGCCGACCGCTTCGGGGGCGATGTCACCGAGCGCCATCTTGGCCGAGGGCTCGTCGTTGACGCGGTGGCAGACGCGGCCGGAGAGCTGGGCGCGCAGCATGGTCGCGCCCTTGCCCAGTTCGGCGCCGAAGCGCTGCCCGCACACCTCCAGGTAGATCCCGGCGGCGCGGCCGAGCTGGGCCAGGCGGATGAGCTGAGTGACCATCTCGTCGCGCCGTTCCTCGTCCTTCTTCGTGGCGACGAGGAAGAGTTCTGCAACTTCGTCCACGAACAGCACGATCGGCACCGGTCGTTCGCTCTCCGGGAGACCCCACACGTCCGAGGTGATCTCCTCATCTGGCGTGGACGGGGCGATGCCCTGCCGGGCGCGGATCAGGTCGTATCGCTCCTCCATCTCCTTGACCAGCGCGGGCAGCAGCTCGGCCGCCTGCTCCGGATCGGTGGCCAGCGCGGACAGCCGAGGCGCGAACGGCGCCAGCTCAACCCCGCGCTTGCAGTCGATCCCGACGAGGGCGACCGATTGCCCGGCAAGCCCGTTGATCAGGTGCCGCAGGTACATGGACTTGCCCGACAGCGTTGCACCGAGCACGAGTTCGTGTGGGACGGTGAGGTAGTCGCGGACGAAGGCTGTCGCGTCCTCCCGCAGGGCCACGGGCACCCGCAGCAGCCCGCCACCGGCCTTACGCGGCATCCGCACCCGTCGCAGCACATCGAACCCGACGAGCCGCAGTTCGACCACACCCGGTTTGACGGGCTCGACGTAGGCGGCGTGGACACCCCACGCGTGCCGCAGCCGCTCGCAGGAGGCGGCCAGGTCGGCGGGCTCCTGCCCCGGCGCGAGCCGGAGCCGTATCCGCAGTCCGGTCGAGGTAGGCCGCAGCAGCCCACGGCGAGGAGGTACCGGCCGCACCTCCCGCCGAGCCACAGCCCGTACGGCCAGCGCCCGCCACCGCGACGGCTCGACGGTCAGCCCACATGCCTCCATGACCGACCTGTACGTGCCCAGCAGCCGCGCGGCGGAGACGGGCATGCCGACCGTGGACCAGTAGGCGGCCGGGTGCCGGGCCCGGAGGTAGGCGGCCCCGCCACCGAACGCGGCGACCGGACCACCCACCTCCATCAACGTCGCCAGCTCCGACATGGTCAGGCCCCCACGCCCGCCGGAATGGCGCCCGGGGCGATGGCGGCGGCCCGGTAGGCGATGCCGTGCCGCTGCTGCCCGTTGAACACGGACTCCCACGGCCGGGCGACCAGCCCCGGCAGCGAAACCGGAGCCCCCAGCGCGAGCCCTTCGGTTACACCGCTCTCGGGCACAGTCACGTGGATGAGCGCGGATTCCCCCTCATCGATGTAGACGACGCCGACCTTCATCAGCGGCTCACCGCTCATGGCGTCCTTGGCGATCTCGCCCGTCTGCCGGTCCCGGACCTTCGGCTCAGGAACCTCGGTCAGCAGGACGGAGGCGGCGGAAGTGTCAACACGGATGGTGCGCAAGGTAGTTACTCCTTCTTTGGTGAACCGGTCCCGGCGAGAGCTAGTCGTCTAGACAAGTCGCGTCAAGCTCGATCCCGGCTCGTTCGGTTGGGATGCAAGCCACTGTGCCATACGACTTCCCTGCTCGTCTATACGAGTATGCCTCTCGGTGTGTACGAGTTCGCAAGAAGCACCCGGACGCACCATCGCAGCGCCCTCCAGCCGTCAGGTGGCGGGCAGTTGGTAGGCCAACACGTACGCGTCGGCGGCCATGACCGTGTCGCAGACCTCGACCGCGCGCCCCTCGGTGTCGTACGCCGTCCGCACCAGGTGAATCACGGGCACACCGGACGACAGCCGCAGCGCCTTGACCTCCCCTGGCGAAGGCATCCGCGCCCGCACTTCCTCATCGAAGTGATCGAGACGGTGCCCCAGCTCTTCCAACCGGGCATAGATCCCACCGGGCCCGGGGTTCGGCTCGGCGATCTGCGTACCCCGCGCCAGGTCGAGCGGGAGGTACGAGGTAGCGAACTCGACCGGCCGCCCGTCCAGCAGATACCGGCGCCGCCGGGCGAGCACCTTCCGGGCCGACCCGAGCCGGGCGGAGATCTCCGGCGTGGACCGCTCTTCCTTGACCTCTAGGCTGTCCACCTCGGGCCGCGAACCGGCGGCTTCCGCCTCCACCGTGAACGCCGACTTCCCCTGGTCGCGGTGGCGACGCGCGAAGCGGTCCGAGGCGAGGCGCCGCACGGGCGGCCGGGGCCGGACGAAGACGCCCTTGCCGTGCTCGGAGGAGATCAGCCCTTCGCTCTGGAGGATCGAGAGCGCGTTCCGGACGGTCATCCGGGAGACGCCGAAGTGGTCGACAAGCTCCGACTCGGACGGCAGCTTGGCGCCCTCCTTGAAGCGTCCCTTGTCGATGGCCTCGCGGAGCTGGTCGGCGATCTGCCGGAAGACCGCGCGATCGCTCGTCGGATCCAGCGTCCCCAGGACGCCGGCCGGGAGAGCTGCCATAGGTCGTACTCCTTTGGATATCTAGACGAGATGCTGAGTCGTGTTGCTACGGTGGAGAGCCTAGTCAGCTGAGGGGAGACCGAGGAACGTGAGCACCGCAGAGCGCCCCCATTCCGTGAGCGTCGCCGGGGTCATCGTCGACGACGAGGGCCGCGCGCTGCTCATCCAGCGCCGTGACAACGGCCAGTGGGAGCCCCCGGGCGGCGTCCTCGAAGCCGGGGAGACCATCCCCGACGCCCTTCAACGCGAAGTCCTGGAAGAGACCGGCGTCAAGATCGCGCTTCCGGCGACCTTGACCGGCGTCTACAAGAACATGACCGGGCTGATCGTCTCGCTCGTCTTCCGCTGCGAAGTGGCGGACGGGACTCCGACGACCGGCGAGGAGACCTGCGCCCTGCGCTGGGCGACCCGCGAGGAAGTCTCCGAGCTGGCGGATGAGGCGTACGCGGTCCGCGTCCTGGACGCGCTTGACGCGGCATCCCCGCCCGCCATCCGCGCCCACGACGGCGTGAAACTCATCTAGCTCCAACCCACTCTTCATAGCGGCCACCAGCGCAGAGGAACTTGTATGCACGAGTATACGAGCAAAGTGAGGATCTGGGAACTCACCTGTCCAGGTCTCCCCGAAGAGATCGGCCGAGTCCGCCGCTGGACCCGCGACGTGCTGAGCGGCACGCCGTACGCGGACGACGCAGCCCTGATCGTGAGCGAGCTGGGCTCCAATGCACTGCTGCACTCCGCAAGCGGCAGCCCCAACGGCAGCTTCCACGTCTCCCTGCACCGCTCACCCGGCACGGTCGTCCTGGCGGTCACGGACACCGGCGGGGCCGAGACCAAACCGCACGTCGAATCACCGGACGAGAACGACATCAACGGTCGCGGTCTGGGCCTCGTGACCGCGCTCGCCAGTCGCGTACGGATCAGCGGCGACGACTACGGCCGAACCGTCACCGTCGAAATGGCCGGCGGAACCGACGAGCACACGGCACAAATCGCGGGACGGCCGACGCTATGACCACTCAGCCGCCACACTCGACGCAGGTCTACTACTGCGAGTGCTACGTCAACGAACACCGACTCGGCATCTACGACGCTCACAGCCCCCGCGAAGCCCTGCGCTGGGTCCGCATCAGCCTCATGATGATCGCGATCACGCTGGACGAAGAGACCTACAAACAAGCCCGATCCTGGCTCGACCACGGCCAACAAGCAGCAGGCCACGACCTCGAAGCGGGCAAGCCCCACACACTCACCCTCAAGCAGCGCACCACGGCGGCAACTTGGACGATCAGCCCTATTGCCTGACCCTCTGCGCACGAGGCGCGTGCGTAACAACTTTCTCTACGACTTCAAGGCGGCCCGCTGACGCGGCCCGCGCGCGGAGCGGCGGGACCGCGCCGCCGCTCCTGTCTCCGCCCCGCTCCGGCACGCCCCCACCGCCCCGCGCGACAGCAGACAGCGGCCAGTTGAGGTCAGAGAAGGGGTACGTCGTGGCTGGGGCGGTCGGCTCCACGGCTTTAGGCAGCCACTTTGGCGCGAGCCTCCAAGATCAGGGGGCCGATCGGGCACTACGCGGGCAGGCCAGGGCTGCCCGATCCGCTGGTGAGCGTAAGGCCCCCTGATCTCTCGCGCCAAAGCAGCTCCAGCCCAAAGCCGCTCCACCGACCTTTGTGCCGCTGCCTTCAGGAAACAAAAAGCCCAGGCACGCGCTGTCACTACTGTTGAATTTGCCACGTCGAGTCGAACGCTCGCGCCGAGAAAGGAACATCGCCGTCCGACTGTTCATTGAGCCAAATCCCCACCTCCCTATCGATGAAATCGAAGCACATGATCAAAGAGTAGCTATCCATTGCGACTAGGCGGCGCGCATTTTCTTCCGGTTCAACTTCGGGCCTAAAAAGAAGGTCTCTCGAATCGGATATGAAATCCAGATTCTCGCGAACTACTTTGAAATCACTTTCCCTGAAGTCTTCCTGAGTGGCCATCTCCAGGGCGCAGAGTGTGCGCGTTTGAAGATAGCTTAGCCCAACAAGGTCCTTGCGTAGCCAGCGGCGACAGCGTGCATCAAAGATCGGCAGAACATCAATTCGCACCATATCTTCGTCATCGATGAACGGCGAGAATCGCGCCGCTTTCTGGAGGCCGTCGATCGCTTCCTTCGGCGTTATTCGGAAGAACTCTCTGCGCTCATTCTCCCTGAAGGCGGCGAATTTTTCATGCAGCCATTTTTCGACTGTCGCGCAATCGGCAACCAACTCATCGTAGGCGATAACGAAAGGGGTTGGAATTCCAGAGCTACGGGACAGGTCGGCAGCGCGTCGTTTCGTCGGCCCTCTGGTCAATCCAATTTTCACGAGGTTCGGAAGAGAGGAATTTACCAGGATGTATATGTACCCCGCCTTGTTCGCATCATCTACTGTCATGCTGCATTCCTAGCACGTTGCGTGGACATTCGTTACGGTTTTGCAAGATCAGCAGAATTGAAACTGCATGACGTCTAGACCTCTGTGGGCTGTACGAGGGTGGCCGACGATGACAGAGGGCACCGGAAGGTGACGGCCGTCGCACCCGCTGACCAACGCCCCCGCGGGACGATCTGCGACGGCGGCGAGGTCATGCCACCGGAGCGCTGACACCGACCGAGGACATGCTTGCTCGGCGCGCGCACCAGATACGCACCAGAAGGGGCGGTCAACGGCGGTCAATACGGGTCTCAGCCGAGCCTTGCAGGCCTGGGCAACCGGACATAGCCACAGGTCAAACGGGCAGTACAACAAGGTTGCATGGTGATTCCCAAGCTCAGAGCGCGGGTTCGATTCCCGTCGCCCGCTCAGACATGAACCCCCAGGCCAGTGACCCGGGGGTTCTTTGTTGTTTCCGCAGCGAGGTGCCATCAGGGCAGTACCCGCGTGCTGAGTGGCTGGTCGGGCCTCATCCTGCGAGGGCAGCGGGCATGACTGTGCCCGCGTCGGGGTGCTGATGCGCGTGCATCGTCTCCGCCTCCTCGTTCTTGCACGGTGCCAGGGCGACAGCTTCTGCTCTGTGCTGGGGAGTTCTTCGGCGTCCGGTTCCTGGGGCACGGCTTTCTCCACGGCTTCACCGCACCGCCCTGCTGCGCTCCTGCCTTCGGCGGGGGGCGCCCGGTACCGGGGCGGAAAGGGGCGGGTGAGTTAGTTGTGCTGGGGCCAGGTTGGGCCGTCTTCGGTCCAGGTGACGCCCTTGTTGCGGCAGAGGCAGAAGGGGTGGCCGATCGGGTCGGTGTAGACCTGCCAGCCGTAGCCGTCGGGGCCGATGAAGTCCTGCTTCAGCGTTGCGCCGAGGTCGAGGACGCGGCGCTGCTCGGGCTCGATCTCGTCGACTTCGAAGTCGAGGTGGAACTGCTTGGGGTGCTCGCTGTCGGGCCACTGCGGAGCGCGGTAGTCGTCGACCCGGATGAATGCCAGTTCCACCTCGCCGAACTGGATGCCGGCCCAGTCCGCGGAGCTGCCTTCCTTGATCGGACGGCCCGTCACCTCGGAGTAGAACGCCGCCAGCTTCATGGTGTCCGGGCAGTCGATGATGAAGTCGGTGAGTCGCAGCATTCCGTGATGTTGTCACGAGCTACGGATTCGGGACAGGCCCAGGTGGCGGCGCCTTCCCGTGCCCCGCGTGGTCCAGCAGGTCCCGGCAACCGGCGGTCGGGGGGCGGGACCCTCCCGACCGGGGGGGGGTGTCGGGGGGTTGCTGGGTAAGTGGTGTGTCCGTGTTGCGACTTGGCTCTCGGGTTTCGGGGTCTCGGGGTCTCGGGGCCTCGGGGTCTCGGGGTCATTGAGCGTGGGGGCACTGTGTGCGCGCTCGTCGTGGGCGGCTTGGGCTGCCGTTGCCCGGTGTGCTGGTCAGTGGCGGGACGGTGCGCGGTTTTGGAGGTGTTGGGCGAGGGCGAGTGCGAGCGGGGCCGCGAGCCAGGACAGGTAGGCGACGGTGCTCGTGGTCAGGAACGAGACGGGGATGGACGCCCCGAACACCGCGGCCAGGCAGATGCTGCGCAACCGGCTCTGGGCGAACGCCCGGGGTGGAACGTCGGTGCGGTACAGGTGTGCGCGGCGTATCTCGCGGGTGATCAGCGCGATCAGTGTGGAGGCCAGGACCTGCACGAGCGCGTACATGCTGAACCGGGGCGGGAAGGCGCCGTCGGCGGTGATCACTCGGGTCGCGAACGGCATCAGGACCTGCATGAACAGCCACGCCAGGGTGAGGCCGACGAGGCGGCTGCTCAGCGCGTTGACGTATCGGAAGACCTCGTGGTGGGCCCGCCAATGGGCGGCGATCACCACGAAGCTGAGCGCGAAGGCCAGGTACTCCTCGCTGTGGTCCGATGCCGAACGCAGCATGGCACCGGTGGTGTCGCCGGCGGGGACGGGGAGGTCCAGGGCCAGCAAGGTGAGTGCGATCGCGATCGCCGCGTCCACGAAGGCGGTGAGCCGGCCGGTGGCGACCGTTCGCTCCTCTTCGCCCTCGGGGTCGGGGGCGGGGCTGCGGCTGTGTTGCGTCGTCATGGTGGGGGACAGTTCCCGCGGCGTCAGGTGGCGGCAGCCTGCGTTGCCGACCGGGGCGGGGTCGGTTCCAGACGCCGGGAGCGGACGGCCAGGATGATCATGACCGCCGGGATCAGGAGGTCGGTGACGAGGACTCCGCCGGTGTTGCCGGGGGCGTGGTCACCGCCTGCGAACCACTGGTAGACGTGGCCGATCAGGGCTCCCCAGAGGAACATCCCGCCGCCGATCCCGATGGTGAGGCGCTCGCGTGCGGAGGCCGAGGCGGCCCGGAAGCCCATGACGGCCAGCCCGAGGTTGGCGAACGCGATCTCGAACATGAAGGGCGTCCGGTCGAAGCCGATCGCCGTGGCCATGACGTCCGGGACGCCGAGGAAGGCGACCGTCATCCACAGGCTGCCGCAGCCGAAGGCGCCGATGGCCCACCAGCGTTGCCAGGTTTCCAGCGCCTGCTGGGGCGACGAGGCGTGGCGGGTGCGCACGAAGGCGCCGATGGCCGGCACAAGGATCCACACCAGCGGGAAGGCGGACTGCGCGAGGTAGGAGAAGTTGTCCATGACTTGAGTCTTGCATGGTTAATATTAACCGCGCAACAGTCCGGTACAGTGGTGCCGTGGATGATGGACTCGCAGACCTGCTGCACCGCGTGGTCCTGCTGATGGGCGAGGCGGCGCGACGGCGTACCGATGGCGGCGACGGTCTGACCTACAGCCAGATTCGGCTTCTCGGCACGTTGGAGGACATCGAGCCGACGACGCAGCATCGGCTCGCGCAGGCCCTGTCGGTGTCCGATCCGGCGATCAGCCGTGCGCTGCGACCGTTGCAGGCGAACGGCCTGGTGCAGATCACCGTCGATCCCGAGCACGCGCGGCGGCGGCTGGTCCGCCTCACCGAGGCCGGCCGGGAAGCGTTCCACAGCACGGGAAAGCCGCTCGACGAGGAGTTCAGGACCGCGCTCATCGCTGCCGGTTTTCCCTACGAACGCTACGTCGAGGACACCCTTCGGCTGGCTGAGATCCTCGCCTCCGACTGAGTCGCCGCTCCGCGTTCCGCGGCTCCTGCCCTGGTCCTGCCCCGGTCCTGTCCCGCCTCACGTCCGGCTTCCGGTCCGGCTCACCCGGCTTCCCATCCGACTTCCCGTCCGGCTCACCTCCGGTTCGGAGACGTACCGGAGACGGTTTTCCTGTTCTGCGCTTCGGAGTTGAGGTCTTCGGGTTCCGGTGTTCGGGGTGTCGGGGGCCGGGCGATGGCGGGTGGGTGCGTCGTGGTGCGGCGGGTCGGAAATTTTGCGGGGGTGGTCGCAACCTCGGGATGGGTCGCGCGTCGTGTCGGGTGAAGGCGCCTTTCGTTCAGGGCCGTCGCCCCGGAAGCCATCCGGGGCGGAGGGCCCGCCGAGTCCTACGCCGCCGACCGGCGTGACCAACTACGTTCCGGAGTCACTTCGTGTCCCTCAAGCACGCTCGCACAGCGCGGCCGCACGGCCGCAAGAAGATCTGGATCCCGGCGTTCGCCGCAGGTGCCGCACTGCTGCTCGGTGGTGGCGTCGCCACCGCCCAGGCCACTTCTGGCGATCACGCTCCGCAGCCGAAGCCCGAGCACTCGAACTCCGCGCCGGCGCCTGCCCCCGCGAAGCCGGACCATCCGCGGCCGGCCCCCGCCAAGCCGGACCACTCGCGGCCCGCCCCCGCGAAGCCGGATCACTCGCGGCCGGCCCCTGCGCCCGCGCCCACGAAGCCCGGGCACTCGCAGCCCGCCCCCGCGCCCGCGCCCACGAAGCCGGGGCAGTCGAGCGCTGTGCCCGCCCCTGCGCCGAAGTAGTCGATGCCGTCAGTGCCGTCGGTGCCGTCGACGCAGCCGGTGTCATCGATGCCGTCAGTGCCGTCGGGCCATCCGGGGCGGACGGTCCGCGAGTGGCGGACGGCGGACGACGGCTGACGATCACCGGGTGACCGGGTCCGGGCCTTTCCGTGGGCCCGGACCGGTCACCGGGCGCACGGCGCACGGCGCACGCCCCAGAGGCCCACGGGCTCAGAGACCCAGGGGACCAGGGCCCTCGGGGTCGGGAACCATGCGAACTGTCGGATGAGGTAGACGAGACAGATGAGGCTCGCTTTCGTCCCGCCGGGTGGGGCGGCGCACACGCCGGCCGCGCGCGGGTGGCTGCGCCTGGTGCGCGGCGGGTTCCGCCTGGCGCGCTGGTCGCGCGCTGCGCCCCCGGTCACGCCGGAATCGCCGCCGCACGGGCCGCCGGCCGGGAGAGACCACACGCAGCCGCGGCTGCGGATGCTCCGCGGGCCGGACGAGGCGGACGGTGAGCCGCCGCCCTCGCTCGACGATCTCTACCGGGCCCGGCGGCTCGACATGGTGCGCATGGCGGTCTTCCTCGTCGACGACCGGCACACGGCCGAGGACGTGGTCCAGGACGCCTTCGCCGCCGTGTTCCGCCGGTACGGCACCGCGCTGGACGATCTGCACGACGCGGCCGCCTATCTGCGCACCGCCGTCGTCAACGCCGCGCGTTCGGTGCTGCGTCGGCGGCGCACGAGCCGTACCTACACGCCGCCGCACGAGGCGGACCAGGCACCCGTCGACGAAGCGGTCCTGCTGGCCGAGGAGCACCGGGAAGTGCTGGCCGCGCTGGGACGGTTGACCTCGCGGCAGCGTGAAGTGCTCGTGCTGCGCTACTGGTCGGAGCTGTCGGAGGCCGAGATCGCGGACACGCTGGGGCTGTCCCGCGGCACGGTGAAGTCCACCGCGAGCAGGGCCCTCGACGCCCTGGAGAAGGTGCTGGAGGAGGAGGGCCGGTGAGACCACACCGCTCCGGTGAACCACTCGGATCCGGCAAGCCGGCGGACCACCGCGCCGTGGAGGTACGGCTCCGGGCGGCCTTCCGGGCCCGTGCGGACCTGATCACTCCGCATACGCTGACGCCCAACGAGCCGCCGAGCGACGGGCGTCGGGGCGGACGTCGCGCGCGGCGGACCGCGTTCGCTGTCGCTGCCGCCGTGGCGGCGGTGCTGGTCCTCGGCTACCTGCTGCTGCCCGGAAGTCCGGGACGTACGGAGCCGGAGCCCCCGGCGGACTTTCCCGGCATCTCGGGCAGCCCCGCGCCCTCCGAACCGACCGCGCCGCACTCCCCTTCACCGTCCTCCGCCCCCGCTTCTCCTTCCTCCTCTCCTTCGTCGTCTTCCTCTCGTTCTTCGCCCTCTTCGCCCTCCGGGCCGTCGCCGTCCACGTCCGGTGAGCCTTCGGCGAAGACGTCCCCCGGGGAGCCGGGTGCTGCCACTCCCGACGTACCGGGGGTGGAGCCGTAGGACGGCGCCGCAAGGGGCCGGCACAGGTCCCGGCTTTCGCGCTGCGCGGCCGTCCCCCACCATGGCGAGCGGAGGGCCTGCCCGGATGGTGCCGTCGTGCGGCGGATGGGCGTCCGAGGACGTCGGGGATGGTGGCGGCGGTCTCGGGTGTGCGCTCCGGCCGGAGGTGGGGGTCGGAGAACGGGAGATCGCATGCGTTACGAAGACCTGCCCGCGCCCCGGACGGGGATCCTGCTCACGCACTTCCTCACCGTGGCGGACGTGGCCCGCTCGCGGCACTTCTACTCCGAGGTGCTCGGCGGGGAAGTGGTGCTCGCCGAGAACCCGTGCATCGTGAAGCTGGCCAACGCCTGGCTGATCATGAACCCGGGTGGCGGGCCCACACCCGACAAGCCCGAGGTGACGTTGCAGACCCCGGACGATCCGGGGCGGGCCTCCAGCTTCCTCAACATCCGTGTGGCCGATATCGCGGCCTGCCACCGGGAGTGGAGCGCGAAGGGTGCCGAGTTCCTGACCCCGCCCATCGACCGCAAGGCCGAGCTGCGGTGCTACATGCGCGATCCCGACGGCTATCTCATCGAGGTCGGGCAGGCGACCGGAATGCTGGAGGGTGTGCTGGCCGATCCGCCGGCCACACCGCAGTGAGCTGGAGCCGTCGCAGAGCAGGCGGGCGGGGCCGCGGCGGAGCAGGGCGGGCCTGCGGCAGAAGCGGGACGGGGTCCCGCCGGAGGGGACGGACCTACGGCCGCCGCGCCGGACGGGACTGCCGCTGGAGAGGACGGACCCACGGCCGCGCCGGACAAGGCTGCCGCTGGACAGGAAGCGGCGCGCTGCGACAGGACACGGGCCCGCGGCGGGGCCGGACAGCGCTGGCAGGACCGGACAAGGCCAAGGCCGACCAGGCGGGGGCGGGGCCGACACGGCGGACAGGGCTGACACCGCGGGGCGGGACGAGGCGGGGTGAGGCGGGGCGAGGCGATGCGGCGCTGACGTGCCCGGACGAGCGGGGCTACGGTTCCCGGGTGAGCAATGTGGAGGCGCGTCCCGCCGAACAGACCGTGTGCGAGGGCCCGCAGACCGGTGGTCGCGAGCCCGACATCGAACTGCTGGACCCACGAGAGGTCCCGCTGGGCGGGCCACGGGCCATGCTGGTCCGGCGGAGTTTGCCGAACCGCGACCGCCGGATGGTCGGCGCCTGGTGCTTCGCCGACGCCTACGGCCCCGACGATGTCGCCCGGGGGCCCGGCATGCAGGTGCCGCCGCATCCGCACACCGGGTTGCAGACCGTGAGCTGGCTGTTCGAGGGCGAGGTGTGGCACCAGGACTCGCTCGGCAACCGGCAGATGGTGCGGCCCGGCGAACTGAACCTGATGACCGCCGGGGCCGGTATCGCCCATTCGGAGCAGTCGCCTGCCGGGAGTTCCGGCGTCCTGCACGGGGTGCAGCTGTGGGTCGCCCAGACCGAGCAGGACCGGCACGGACCCGCCCGCTTCGAACACCATGCGGACCTGCCGCAGGGCGAGGAATCGGGCTGCGCGGTCACCGTCCTCATGGGCGACCTGGGCGGCGTCACCTCGCCCGCACGCTGCTCCACCCCGCTCGTCGGCGCCGAGATCGCCCTGCGCCCCGGCGCACGTCCGAGCCTGCCGCTGGACGCCGACTTCGAACACGCCGTGCTCGCGGTCGCGGATCCCGTCACGGTCGAGGGCCGGGAGGTCGCGCCCGGCGCCATGCTGTACCTGGGACGCGGACGGCGGGAGGTGTCGCTGTCGGCGGAGACCGCGACGCGGGCGCTGCTGCTCGGCGGTGTGCCGTTCGAGGAACAGCTGGTCATGTGGTGGAACTTCGTCGCCCGCAGCCATGAGGAGATCGTCGAGGCCCGGAGCGCGTGGGAGGCCGAACGCCGGGCCCGCGAGGCGCGCACGACCCGCGAGGCCGCCGACACCCTCGACGCCTCGACCTCCGGCTCCTCGTCCCGCGTTGCTCCCGATCCGTACCCCGACCGCGCCGCCCCTGGTCAACTCCCCGGCTCCGACGACCGGTTCGGGGCCGTGCAGGGATACGAAGGGCCGGACCTTCCCGCGCCGACCCTGCCGACGACGCCCCTGCGCGCCCGGCCACGCTTCCGCGCCCACTGAGCCCCGGCCGGGGCCGGATGAGCTGGGTCCTGGCCGGTGCCGGATGAGCCGGGTCCCGGCCGGAGCTGGTCCGACGTCCGAGCAGGGGCGGGCCTGAACCGAGGCGAGCCGAGCGGAGGGCGCTGTGGCGGCGCGGGGCGGCTCCGGGATGGCTCCAAGTGACTCCGGGGTGGCGGTTTCGGAAGTGAACGGTGCAGGGCCATAACCGGATCACAAGTGGGCAGACGGGGCCGAGCCGTGACCGCGGTGGATCAGCGTGCGGGCGGGACATGGTCGAGAAGGGTCCACAGGGGCTGCGGGCCCGCTGCCCAACGGGCGAGCAGATGCCGGTCCACCAGATGGATGCGCTGGGAGCGTGCGAACGGCGCAGCGTTGCGGGAGAAGCGACCGTTGGTGACGAGCACCACCACATCGGCCCCATGGACCTGGCGTGCGGTGCCGTTGAGCACATGCAGGTCAGGAGTGCCGATCGCGGCGCCGCCCCAGCCGGCCGCCCGGTGCTTGCACTGGATGACCCAGTGACGGCCGTGCGGATCGGTGGCTTTCACATCCGCCCCGTTGTCCCCTCGTCCGCCGGTCCGCACCGCGTCCGCGCAGCCGTCGCGGTACATCAGGTCGCGCACCGCGTATTCGAAGCGGGTGTGGTGCAGGGCGTCGAGTTCGTCCAGGCTCATGCGCAGGCCCGCGGCCCTGACCGCCTCCCAGCGGCGACGCTCGGCCCGCACCCGCCACCATGCGGCGCCCACGGCCGCCGCCACCAGGGCGCACCCCGCCGGTATCCACCAGTGCTCCGCCAGCCACCGCACCGCGGCACCCACCGCATACAGCCCCAGCACGAGGCCGACCACCACGGCACCCAGCGCCCCGGGACCGCCCCGCCGTCGCCTCCGACCCCGCCGACCCCACCGACCCCACCGACCCCACCGACCCCACCGACCCCACCGACCCCACCGAAAGAGACGTAAGCCCGAAAGGGCCCGTACCGCCCACGAGTTCCGCGACCCCGGCCCGTACCGGGCAGCGCCCCTGGTACCCGACCTACCGGTCCCACGAGGTACCGCGGACCGGCTGACCGGCACACGTTGCGGATACCCGGACGCACGCCGCCCCGGACGCCGAGCAGGGTTCCGCCCGCTCACTGCCCCGTCACCCGAGCACCCGGAGCGCCGGAACAACGCCTCGCCCCGGCCGACATCCGCGCCCCCGGCCGCCGCCACCTTCCTGACCACGGACCCGCCCCTCCAGCCTGCCGTCCTGACCGGCCCCCACGCCCCAGCGAACGCACCGCCGTACATGGCGCAGCGGTATACGCGGCGGCCGTCCGCGGCGCAGCCGTACGATGTGCAGCCGTGCAGGATGCAGTCCTATGCGCTGCGGCCTCATGCGGTGCAGTCCGACGTGTCTTCCGGGACTCACGCTGCTCACGGTGCTGCCCCCTCCGGTTCGATCCGGCCCACCCGACACGGCCGAGTCCACCCCCTCGCCCCACCAGTGGACCACGCAGCACCGACAGCGGACAGACGGCCGCCCGCTGCCCGGGCCCCCGCCGAACGAGCAGCAGGCAGCGCGGAGTTGAAGCCCGAGAGCCTCCCCGCCCAATGATCGACACCGAGCCTGCACCGCCCCCGAGCCCCGAGCTGATACCGAAGGGACCAGCGACAGGCGATAACAGGCCCACGGCAAGCGGAAAGGACGGGACGCGGGACGCCGGGCGCAGAAGTTCAGACGCGGAATGCGGGACCTGGAGCGCGGGACGCGAAACGGAACAGCAGAAGGCAGAACAGCCGAGAGACAGAACGAGAAAGGTTCAGTGGTTCGTCATCAGAACGATGGGCGAGAGCGAGTGGCGTGAGTTCGTGCTGACCGGGACGCGCACCGGCAAGCTCGCCACACACCGTGCCGACGGCCGCCCCCACGTCACCCCCGTCTGGTTCCTGCTCGACGAGGGCGAGGGCGGCGAGGCAGGAAGAGGGACAGGGACAGGTGGTGGAGTCGGCACCGGGGACGGACAGGCCGTGCCGATGGTCGTCTTCACCACGTGGCACGCGTCCCTCAAGCACAAGGCCCTGCGCCGCGACCCCCGCTTCTCCCTGTGCATCGACGATCAAGCCCCTCCGTTCAGCTACGTCATGCTGGAGTGCACCGCCGGATTCACCGACGATCCCGACACCGTGCGGTTCTGGGCCACCCGTATCGCGGAGCGCTACATGGGGCCGGACAGGGCCGCGGAGTACGGCGAGCGCAACGCCGTGCCCGGTGAGTATCTGGTTCGGGCGACGATCGACAACATCGTGAGCTTCCAGGGCGTCGCGGACTGACCACCAAGACGGACTTGCCGCCACCGGCCGCCCGCCACGGGCCGACCACCACGGACCGGCCGCCGAGGCTTCGGGTCAATCCCGGTAGAGGGTCACGGCGTGCGCGACCGTCGCCGAGAGCACCAGGAGGGCTATGGACAGGATGAGTTGCGCCGTCGCCTCCGGTATCAGTGCGAACGAGTCGGGCGTCGTGGCGAGTTCGGTGAGGAGCAGATTCATCGGTGGGAGGCCCTTGATGAACAGCAGGGCGAGAACCAGCGTCAGGGCCGTCACCAGGGCGTAGCCCTGCCGTCGGAAGACCAGCCGGGAACACAGCACCCCCACGGCCGCTCCCGCGAGCGCCCCGGTGAGCTGCACCTCGGCGCCCAGCAGAAAGTCGGCCGGCAGGGGGTCGTACGCCCCGACCCACAGCGGGAACAGCAGACCGAGCGCCAGCAGCCCGAGACAGCTGAGCAGCGCGGCCACCACCGTCCCGATCAGGGTTTTCGCCGTACCGCCCACGTTCGCGGCGACTATCGCACGCTGGCTCGGCGCGTCCATCGCCAGCATTGAGGTGGTCAACCATGTCGAGCAGACGAACAGCGCACCCGCGCTCGCCGCGTAAGCGGGCGGGAGCGGTCCGTTGCCGTTGACCGTCAGCACTCCCAGGAGGCCCGCGAACAACAGCATCGGCGCCACATAGCGCTGCGAGTGCAACGCCGTGGCCAGTGTGTACCGGACCAGCGCAGGCATACCGTTCACCGCGGCCCTCCCTCCTCATCCGTGTCCTCGTCCGTGGCACGTCCACGTCCCGGCGCGTCCCCGGTGGAGCCGGGCCCGCGCCCGGGCCACTCGTGTGACGCGTCGTCCGACCCGTCCTCCGGCTCGTCCCCCGCCCGATGGCGGGGCCGGTCGCGATCCGGCCCGTCCTCTGGTCCTTTCCCGGTTCCGGCCTCCTTCTGGAATGCGTTGCCTTCGTCGGTGTTCTCGGCCTCCTCGGTGCCGGAATGGTCAGCGGTAGCAGGGCTGTTGGCAGCAGACCCGTCACCGACAGCCTCCGCGTCGGAAGCCCCGGCCTCGGAAGCTCCGCTGCCGGAAGTCCCGGTGCCGGACGGCCGCTCCGTGTCGGAGGCTGCTTCCGGGCCTCTGCTGACGGTCACCACCGACCACCCGTGCTGGAGCACGGTCAGCAGGACGGTGTCGGTTGCCGCCCTGTCAACGGTCAGTTCCAGCAGCGGTCCGCCCGGACTTCGCGGTGGATCCTCGTCGGAGGAGGTCCGCCGCTGAGCGGTCGCGGCACGGACGCCGGGCAGGGCGTACCAGTCGAGGGGGCGGGGTCCCGGGCCCTGCCCCGGCATGGCCAAGGTGATCGTCGTGTGAGCGCCCGACTGGATGCCGGGCACGGCGGGGTGCGGGTCGGCGGTATGCGGGTCGGCAGCGTCCTGTGCCGGGGCGGGTCGGCCGTGGGCGGAGGGTTCGTCGGTCGGTGGGTGGTCGGTGGGTCGAGGAAGGCGGCCGTGGGACTCGGGGTGGTAGGGGGTGACGCGTCCTCCGGCCACCAGGTAGGTCCGGGTGGCGTACGCGCGGGTGATCGCCTCCCGGTGGTCGGTGAAGACCACCGCCCCGCCGGCGTCCGCCACTTCGGTCATCAGTTCCGCCAGGACACCGTGCGCGGAGGCGTCCAGTCCGGACCACGGCTCGTCCAGCACCAGGAGCCCCGGCTTCGCCAACAACGCCTGGGCTACGGCGACTTTCTGGGCGTTGCCCTTGGACAGGATGCCCATCGGGGCCTCGGAGCCGTCGGGCAACACGAGACGGTCCAGCAACCGTTCGGCGCGGGCCGCCGCGGTGCGGGTGGGCAGCCCCTGGAGGCGGCCCATGTGGTGGAGGTAGGAGCGGGCGGACATACGGGCGTCGGGAACGAACCGGTCGGGAACGTAACCGACTCGGGACGGTCGGCCGGTGATTCTTCCGGCGGTCGGCTGTGACAGGCCGGCGAGGATGCGCAGCAGCGTCGTCTTTCCTGAGCCGTTGCTTCCGGAGAACGCGACCACTTCGCCGGGCCGTATCTCCGCTTGCACCTCACGGAGCGCCCAACGACCTCCGACGAAGCGTTTGCTGACGGACACCAACCGCAACGGAACAACTGGCCTTCCCGTGGTCTCCGCGGTCATGTGGTTTCCCTCCCCATGAGCGGGGAGGCTACAGCGCGCGCCGGCGGTGCGGCAGGCCGGGAGCGCACGGCCCGTCCCCCGACACCAGCTCAGGGAATCCATCAGAAGGTTACGCATCAACTCCTCTCCGTATGTGCAGCATTCGGGGACGCCAGGTGCGGGGATCGGTCGGTCGCCCTCGACCGATTCGGGATCTTCGGGCGGCCCGTTGCAAGGCGGGCGGTTCAGGCTCGGCCGGTGCTGTCCTGGTCGGGGGACGGTTGGCAGTGGGGGCACCAGACGGTGCCGCGGCCTGCCACACGGCCGGTCCGCAGCTGGGTGCCGCAGCGCGGGCAGACTCCGTTGTCGCGGTGCCCGGTCAGCCAGTTGTCGCGCGGCGGTACACACCCTTCGCGGACGGACGCCTTCAAGACCTGGCCCATGGACTTGTACAGCGTTGCCCGTTCGTCCGGGGAGAGGTCCTGCACGCGGAGAGACGGCGCCAGGCGAGCGTGCCAGAGGATCTCGTCCGCGAGCAGGTTGCCGAGGCCGGCGAGGACCGACTGGTTGGTGAGTGTGGACTTCAGGCCGCCGTGGTGGGCTGAGAGCACCTCGTCGAAGTCTCGGCTGCTGATCGACAGGGCGTCGGGGCCCTGTTCGTCGAGCAGATCCGCGACCTGCTGGCGGTCGGCCAGCCAGAGTCCTTTGAGTTTGCGCTGGTCGCGGTAGCGGAGCTGATGGCCTCCTGTCAGGGTGAAGGTGATGCGGTCATGGGCGTGCAGGGTGTCGTCCGGTTCCGCGCACACGAGCCGGCCCGTCATACCGAAGTGCATGAGCACCGTGGGGCCCCCGGTGTGGGCGAGGAGCCACTTTCCTCGTCGGTCGGACTCGGTGAACCGGCGCTTCTCCAGTTCCTTGCGGAACCCTTCGGTGCTGACCCCGTGCAGGACGCCGGCGTCCTGCACGGCCACCTGCCGGATCGTCCTGCCGCGCGCACAGGAGTCCAAAGTCCGGCGGAATCCCTCTACATCGGGCAGTTCAGGCATTTCCTCATCGTAGGGCGGTCACCTCCTGGCAGCCCGGCCGGCTGAGCGTCCGGGTGAACTGTCGGTCGGTTCGAGGCGTGCGGAATCGGCGCGTGCGGGGAGGAGCTGGTACGGAGTCCGAGTCGGGGCCGGGTGATCGGTCGGGGGATCGGTCTACTGAGGTCGGTACAGGAGAGCGTCTGCACGGTGGCCGGGCGCGCAGACGACGAAAAGGCCCGGGCACAGGGCACCAAGTACGCGAGGCCGCCCGGTGGTTGGTGCCGCGGGGCGTCCGCGCACGAACCATGTTTCACGAGGAAGGCCGTTCGCGCCAGCGATGTCCAGAGCCTGTGGATAACTTGCCCGACAACCGGGTCCGCCCGACCGTGAGCTCGTGGCCTCGCAGCGGCCACCGAGCCTCTCACCTGCGGTTATGGGACTCAGCGCGGGGTCAGGCCCCGGCCTTCTTCGGCTCCTTCGACCCCCCGGCCATTTCCCCACTCGATTCCGAGGAGTTGGGAGAACCGTCGAGCTGTCGTCGTCGAGGAGGTCACCGTGCCGGTGAACACTCGTTCCGCACACCCGGGTCCGTCCGTCCAGGGCCGGTCCGCGGTCAGGGCTCCGAGCGCTCGTGCCCGCTGTCCACGGCCCGCGCTCCGAGCCGTGGCATGGCTGGCCGGACCGGCCGCGGCAGTCGTCCTGCTCACCGCGTGCCCGGCGTCCGCCGCCCCGCTCCCGTTGTCTTCGGCGGCCGGACCGGGGCACACCTCCGGCGCACCGCCGGCCTCCGGCCATCGTGCGGCGCGGGTGCAGGGCGAAGACGGCCGGGGTTTCGCCGCGTTGGCCGGACTCTCCGCCGAGAGGCTTGAGTTGGCGGATCAAGTGGCCGCGGCGAAGCTGCGATCGGGGACACCTGTGGCTGACCCAGCGCGGGAACGGGTGGTGCTGGAGGAGGCCGCCCGGAAGGCCACGGCGCGCGGGCTCGACCCGGTGGTCGCAAGGAGGGTGTTCCGTGACCAGATCGAGGCGAGCAAGGCCGTGCAACGCGGGCTTCTCCAGCGCTGGCGGGCGCACCCGGAGCAACGCCCCACCGGCCGCCCGGACCTGGCGGGTGAGGTACGCCCCGCCCTGGACCGGATCACCACCGGGCTGATCGACGCACTGACCGAGGTGGCGCCTCGGCGCGGGACACCAGGCTGCCGAGCCGCGTTGACGACGAAAGCCGCCGGGCAGGCCGTGCAGCGCCGGTTCGACCCTCTGCACAGCCGCGGGCTGTCCCGGGCGCTGGCTTCGGTCTGCTGAGGCTGACGACACCGGTCCGCCTCAGCTGTAGGCAGATGCCGCGGCGGAGGAAGCGGAGGAAGAAGCGGGGCCAGGGGTAAGCGGCGGCGCCCTCCGTGCGGCGGGGAGGGGCGCCGGCCCACAGCGGAGCCAGCCGACGCGTCACCGAGCGGGCCGACGGAGAAACCAGGCAGGTGGAGCGCACAGCGGGCCACGGGCCCCTGCGCCCCGGCACCCGCCTCCCGGTGTGAGCGGAGTCTCCCGGGTGGAGCCGTCGGGCAACCGGCAGGCACTTGTAGGATGACTGGGCAATCCGGTGACCGGGCCCAATCCATGGGGCCCGTCCGACCGCCGGAGCACAGGCACGCACCGCGTGCTCTCCACCCGAGACGCGCCGCGAGACGGCCCCGGGAGCCCGCGGAAGCGTCGCCGAGCAGACCCGGGGCACGCAGACGCAGGAGAGGACGGCATGACGCTGAAGGCCGCCGGACGGCAGTCGCTCGTGGACACCGTCGTCGACGAACTACGGGCACAGCTCACGGCGGGCGAGTGGCCGGTGGGCGAGCGCATCCCCACCGAGCACGCGCTCGCGGAGCAGCTCCAGGTCGGCCGGAACACCATCCGTGAGGCCGTCCGTGTCCTGGTGCACGCGGGCATGCTGCGCTCGCGCCAGGGCGAGGGCACATTCGTCGTCGCGACGGCCGACCCCGGTGACATCGTGCGCGGCGTGCAGCGCGCGGACGTACGCGATGTGCTGGAGCTGCGGATCGCCCTGGAGGCGGAGGGTGCCCGGCTGGGCGCACTGCGCCACCGGCCGGAGGATCTCGACCGGATGCGGGCGGCGCTCGCCGCGCAGGCCGCGTTCCAGGACGACGAGGGCCAGCCGGCGAGCGGGCAGTACGAGATGTACGCGGAGCACGACATCGAGTTCCACATCGCCGTCGTGGACGCCGCGCACAACACCGCGTTGAGCGCGACGTACCGCTGGTTCAGCAGCTCCGTCCGGGACGCGTTGGTCGCGGCGTTGCAGGACCAGCAGATGCCGCAGATCCACAAGACGGACCACCACGACCTGGTGGACGCCATCGCGACAGGTGACCCGGAGGTCGCGGAGCGAGCGGCAAGGGCGCTGCTCGCGAAGCCGAAACAGGCGGTGGACGCGCTGCTCGACGCGGAGTGAGCACTCGTCCCAGCCGGGACGGCTCAACGTGCGCAGCACAGCCGTGACTCGATCCGCAGCAGCGCAGCTGTGGAAGTACCCGGCGTCTCGGACAGCCGTGTCCGGACGGGACGGCAGCCGTCCGGTTGCCGCGGTCTTGAGTTACGCGCGTGGCACGCCCGCCGACACAGCTGCGGCTGTCGGCGGTGGGCACGGCGCAGGCGCCTGCGGACTGCCGTCTGCTGCGAACGAGCCTACGGAAGGCGGCTGTTGGGCCCGTCGCCCCTTCCGGCGGGGAGTCGGGAGCTGCCGGGCGGCGAGGAGTGGCACAGCTGTCGACGTCGACGCGTTGCCGCTGCGCGCCGCGCGGGACATCCGGTGCGCGCGAACAGCGGTCGGAAACCGGGCCCTGCCCTGCCCCGCTGTGGGCGCGGCTCCGTCGTGCGCGCGGCGCGGGCCGGGCCGAAAAGGGCGGCGTCTGCGGGCGCTGTCCGTCGGCCTGAACAACTGTTGAGGAGAAAGGCACCCAGCACTGATGTCATCGACCCCGAAGGAAGGACTCGCGGACGCGGGACTCCCCGAGGACAGGTTCCGCGGCGGAGAACGCCGACAGGAGCAGCTCGGCGCCGAACGCCTCCTGGAGGCCGAGCTGATCGACGCCGAGGAGGATCTGACGCCCTCGCCACCCGTGGCGGCGGCGCGCAGGCAGCTGCGGACACATCCGGTGCTGCTGCTCGTCGGCATCGTGCTGGCGTCGCTGAACATGCGGGCCGCACTCGCCGGGGTCTCGCCCGTCCTGGGTGAGATCAGCGACGACTTCGGGATGACGTCGACCGTCAGCAGCCTGGTGACCACCATCCCGCTGATCTTCATGGGCCTCGTCTCGCCCCTGGCGCCCAAGCTCGCACGGCGCTGGGGCACGGAAGCGGTGCTGTTCGGGGCGCTGATCCTGCTGGCGGGCGGCATAGCCCTGCGCATCGCCCCGCCGCTGGTGACGCTGTTCGCCGGGTGTGCCGTGGTCGGCTCGGGGATCGCGCTGCTCAATGTGCTGATGCCCGGGTTGATCAAGCGGGACTTCCCCGAGAAGGCCGCCGGAATGACGGCGCTGTACTCGACGGCCATGATCCTGGGCGCCACGGTGTCCGCGGCCGTCGCGGTGCCGCTGGAGCACGCGCTGGGCGGCTGGCGCGGCTCGCTGGTCTCCTGGGCGCTGCTGGCTGCCGTGGCCGCCGTCGCCTGGCTGCCGCAGGCGTTCCTCTCGCGGCGCGGCACACCGCACGGCTCCGCGGCGGCCACCCCCTCCGGCACGGAGGCCGGTTCCGGGAAGGGCCACGGCTCGCAGGAAGCGGGCGGCGACGCGGCCGCACCGCGGCTCATGCGGTCGGCGCTGGCCTGGCAGATCACGCTGTTCATGGGGTCGCAGTCGCTCATCGCCTACGTAACCGTCGCGTGGATGCCGACGATCTTCACCGATCACGGGATGAGCAAGGCATCCGCCGGGCTGGTCTTCGCGTTCAGCAATCTGCTGCAAATGGGCGGCTCGTTCATCGTGCCGACCCTGGCAGGCCGGATGCGCAGGCAGCGGCTGCTGTGCGCGGTGACGGCGCTGCTGATGGCGGTGGCCATCAGCGGGCTGCTGGTCGCGCCGGTGAGCGGCGCCTGGCTGTGGGCCGCGCTGCTCGGCCTGGGGCAGGGCGGTGCGCTCGGGATCGCGCTGACGCTGATGGTGCTGCGCTCCGGCGATGCGCACACAGCTGCGCGGCTTTCCGGGATGGCACAGACGTGGGGCTATCTCCTCGCCGCGGCCGGCCCGTTGGCGCTGGGTGCCGTCCACCAGGTGACCGGTGGCTGGACTGTGCCGATCGTGCTGCTGCTGTGCGTGTGCGCCGGTCTGGTGCTGCTCGGCCTGGGGGCGGGCCGTAACCGCAGGATCGGCGAACCGGCGGCCGGCTGACCGGAAAGAGCGCGGCACGCGCGCGAGGAGTGAGAAAACCTCTCCCTCGCGCGCGTGCCGCGCTTTTCCATGTACCCGGGGCACGACGCCCTCCGTCGGGACGACGTCCCGCAGCCGTGGGATGCAACTCGACACAGCTGCGGGAGTTTTCCGTCTCCTAGTCCTCACCCGCCAGCGTCAGGCTGCGCAGCTTCTGGCCGGCCAGCGCGCTGCTGCCGACGACCGCCACCAGGAGCAGGACGATCGCCGCGGGCAGCGCCACATCCGAGGTGATCTCGGCACCGGCTCCGGCGATCTTCTCGGCCAGTGCCAGGGACCACTGCTGCACGCTGAGCATCTTGGCGCCGGACACGAGGGAGCCGAACAGGGCTTCCCAGATCAGCGCGTAGATGAGCCCGATGACGACGGCGTGCCTGCTGAGGGTGGCCAGCATCAGGAACAGGGCGCTGTAGGCGAGGGAGGCGACGGCCGCGGCGACGGTGTAGGCCACGGCGATCTGCTGGCTGTTGCCGTTGAGGACGAAGCCGGCCACGAAGACGGGCACCGCCGAGAACACGACGGTCACCCCGGAGGCGACGACGAGCTTGGTCAGGATGACGGACGTCCGCCGCACCGGCTTGGACAGCAGATAGACGACCGAACCGTCGTCGATCTCCGGCCCGATGGCGCCGGTACCCGCGATCACTCCGATCAGCGGGACCATCGTGGCGAGCGCGAAACCTCCCAACAGCTGTGTGGTGACCTGGTCGTCCGCGCCGTTCATCGCGCGTACCGCGCAGGCGACGACGATCAGCAGTGCCGGCAGCGCGCACAGCAGCAGTGCGCGGCGGCGGCCGAGCAGCGCGCGGTACGTCAGCCGCGCGACGGTGGGATGAAACATCTGTGGGTCTCCTTCCGCCGCTCAGGCCGCGACGAGGTACGAGAAGACGCTCTCCAGGGACTCGTCGGAGGGCGAGACGGTGTACAGCCGGATGCCGTGCTCGCGGGCGACGCGCGGGAGCAGCGCGGTGAAGCGGGTGAAGTCGACGGCCTGGATGCGCAGGGCGTCCTCCTGCTGGTCGACCTCGATGCCTGCGGTGGAGGCGTCCGCGATGAGCGCGCCCGCCAGCTTGCGGTCGTCGCTGGAGCGCACCAGGTAGCGGTGCGGGCGGTCGGTCATCAGCCGCCGGATCTTGCGGAAGTCGCCGCTGGCCGCGTGCCGTCCGGCCACGATGACCTCGATGTGGGAGGCCAGTTGCTCGACCTCCTCCAGGATGTGCGAGGAGAACAGCACGGTGCGGCCCTCGTCGCCCATCCTGCGCAGAAGCTCCATCAGCTGCATGCGCTGGCGCGGGTCCATCCCGTTGAACGGCTCGTCCAGCAGCAGCACGGACGGCTGGTGGACCAGCGCGGACGCCATCTTCACGCGCTGCCGCATGCCCTTGCTGTAGGTCGAGATCCGGCGGTCCTGCGCGTGCTCCATCTCGACCGTCGCGAGCGCTTCCGCGGCGGCGGCCCGGGGGTCGGACAGCTGGTGGAGTTCGGCGTTGGCCAGCACGAACTCGTGCCCGGTGAGGAAGTCGTACATCCCCTCGCGCTCGGGCACGAGGCCGATGTGGCGGTAGCTCTCCTCGTGCCGCCAGACAGGGGTGCCGGGGGGCGGTGTCCGCTCGCCGTCACCGGCGCCGTCGACCGGAGCCGGTGCGCCGGAGGCGGTCCCGCCCGTCTCCAGGGTGACGCTGCCGCTGGAGGGTGCCAGGAATCCGCTCATCATGTGGATGAGCGTGGACTTCCCGGCACCGTTGGGGCCGAGCAGTCCGGTCACACCCGGACCGATGGTCATGGTGATGTCGTTGACGGCGACGACGTTGCCGAACCAACGCGAAACGCGGTCGATGTGGAGAGTGCTCATGGGCGCGGCCCATTCCTTCGGAGGGTAGGGGCGGGAAGCGGTCGGAGCGGCGCGCGGTCCTGCCCGGCGCGCGGTGTCCTCGGGGGCCGGGGAAGCGCGTTCACAGTCCGGCCTTGCGGTAGCGGCGGGTCAGCAGCAGATACGCGCCGACCGTGAGGAGGACGTAGACCAGCAGGTAGGCGATCCCCTCACCGCCCGTCGGCTTCGCCCCGTACGGGAACTGCGAGTCGCCGCCCAGGAAGCTGCTCTGGATACCGTCCATCAGCGTTCCCGGGGAGCCCAGCCCGAGCCAGCCGACCACGTGGGAGTCGGGACCGGGAATGGCCTGGAGCGCGTTGATCAGGAAGTACGGGATCGTCAGGGTGACGATGATCGCGGCGATGCCGAAGCCGCGGCGCGGGGTGAGCGCGGCGATGAAGCCGGCGATTCCCGCGTGCAGCAGTGCGAACAGGGCACAGAAGACGATGCCTTGCGCGAGGAACTTCGTCTGCTCACCGAAGTCGAGCTTCGCCAGCAGTGCACCGATGTACATGATGAGGACCGGCACGGCGGTGAACACGAAAAGTGCCGCACTGAGTGCCGCGTACTTCGCGGCGACGTAGTCGCCCCGTTCGATCGGACGGGAGAAGTACAGCGGCGTCGTCTTGAACCGCAGGTCCAGCGAGATCGCCTGCGGAGCCACAGCTGCCAGGTAGATACCGATGACGGGTTGCAGCATCAGCACGTACTCGGCGTTCCCGACGGCCAGTTCCTTCTGCTTGGCGAACACGGCCACCGCGACGATGATCGCCGCCGGGACGCACACCACGGCGAACAGCAGCATCGGCAGCACCTTCGACTTGGCCGAACGGCCCAGCCCGTAGGCGCCCCGCAGGGACTGCGTGAACAGGGCGCGCCGCGCGTAGGAGCGGCCCAGCCGCGGCCCTTCGTACGACCGGTATCCGATGTTGTGGATGACGTCCTGGCCGCGCTGGGCGGCAGGCGCGGGTGCGGTGCGCTCAGGCGGCATCGGCGCCGCTCCTTTCCTTGAAGACCTCGGCGATCCGGTGGCGGCTCTGCTCCATGCGCACCAGGCCCAGACCGAGTTCGGCCGCCGCGTCCCGCACGGTGTCGTACACCGACTCGTCGTCGAGGGGGAGGGTCAGCAGGTGGCCGGCTCCGGGAGCGTTCGCCTCGGACGGGGACTGCGGGGAGAGACCGGCCCGGGCGAGCGCCTCGCGCAGCGCCGCGGTGCCGTCGGGATGCGCATCGGTGTCGGTGACCTCCACCGTGATGCTGGCGGTGTGCTGGGTGAACTCCCGCGTGGAGGACGAGCGCAGCAGCTTGCCGCCGTCGATGACGACGATGTGGTCGCTGGTGCGTTCCAGTTCGCCGAGCAGGTGCGAGGTGACCAGCACCGAGATGCCGAAGTCGGTGTGGACGCGGCGGATCAGGCCGAGCATCTCGTCCCGGCCCACGGGGTCGAGCCCGTTGGTCGGCTCGTCCAGGAGCACGAGCCGGGGGTCGTGCACGAGGGCCTGAGCGAGCTTGACGCGCTGCTTCATCCCCGTCGAATAGCCGCCCATGGGGCGGTAGCGCTCCTCGTAGAGCCCGACGTGGCGCAGGGTGTCGGCGGTGCGCTCCCGCGCTGCCGTGCCGGGCAGCCCGGACATGCGGGCCATGTGCACGACGAACTCGGTGGCCGTCACGTCCGGTGGCAGGCAGTCGTGCTCCGGCATGTAGCCCACGCGTTCCCGGATCGCGGCGCCTTCGGTGTGCACGTCCATGTCCAGGACGCGCGCTGTGCCCTCCGTGGCGGGCGAGAGGCCGAGAAGGATTTTGATGAGGGTCGATTTCCCGGCGCCGTTCGCTCCCACCAGGCCCGTCACACCCGGCGTGATGTCGAGGGTCAGCCGGTCGAGCGCGGTCACCCGGGGGTACCGCTTGCTGAGGCTTTCGGTCGCGATCACAGTCACGTGTTCGACGCTAGTGGCGAGTCGTCGGGGCCGCGTCAGACAGGACGTCGGTTTCCGCGTACGCCTCAGGTCGGAGGCGCCCGTAGGGGCACCGGGACGGAAGTAGGGGGCGCGCCGGCCCGCCCCGGGAGGCGACAGCGGGCCGGGCAGGGCGATGAGAAAACCCACTATCGGAGCAAATCGCCACCGAATCCCCGAAGTTGAGTCATGATGCCCTCAGCCTGGCATTTCCGGCTCACCGGAAACGACGAGCGAGCGGGCACACCCCGGCATCGCCCGGACCCTCCCTGAACCCCCCGGAAAAGCGACCCACGCGAAGTTATCCACAGGCTGGGAACACCTCTTGACCCCGCCACGGAGCGATGTCACATTCATCGGTGTCAGCTTGTGGACTCACCGGCACGACTCGGAGACGGACGGTAGGCCATGCGCCCAGCGACGATCGGATACTCCCCCGCCGACCTGCGGGGTTTCAGGGAAGTCCAGCAGCTCAGCTACGCCTGCGCGGAGTCGGTCGCCGCCCGTCTCGAACCGGGGGTGACCGAGCGGGAAGCCGCCCGGATGCAGCGCGAGTGGCTCCGCGAACGCGGCGTCCGGGACTGGTTCCACCTGCCCTTCGCCTGGTTCGGGGACCGTACGGCCTTCACCGGCTTCAAGATCCCGTTGCAGTTCTTCCCGACCAACCGCGCACTGGAGCCGGGGATGCCCTTCATCCTGGACATGGCTCCCATCCACAACGGATACACCTCCGACATCGGGTACTCCGGCTGTCTCGGCCTCAACCCCGTACACGAACGCCTCATGACCGATCTGCGGGAACACCGCGAACTGATCCTCAGAGAGGTCCGGGAGCGCCGCCCGCTGCGCGAGATCTATGAGGACGTCGAGCGCCTCATGGCCGGCCAGGGATACGTGAACCGGCACCGCGCCTATCCCTTCGGCGTCATCGCGCACAAGATCGACCGCGTGAAGGAGCGCCGCTGGTCCCCCACCGTGTTCGGCTTCGGCACCAACGCCCTCAGGGGCCTGGCCAAGGACGCGCTGCACGGCCACCGTGACGGCTGGTCCCCGTTGTGGAGCCCCTACCGCTTCTCCGACCACCCGCCCCGACCCGGCCTGTGGGCGGTCGAACCGCACCTCGGCTTCCGGGGAACCGGCGCCAAGTTCGAGGAGATCCTGGTGGTCACCGACTCCCGGGACCCCGGCGAGAGCGCCTTCTGGCTGGACGACGATCTGCCGCACGTGCGGCGCCGGCGCGAGGAGGCAACAACCGTATGAACCGGAAGCAGGAGAGCCGCACGCACCGCCCCTCCGGCGCAGAGCAGCAGAAGACGGCATCCGGCGTGGAACAGCTGCTGGAAGGCGGCAGGAAACGCCGGGTGCACACCGGCGGGATCGAACTGTCCGTCGTCGAACTCGGCGACAGCGACCGGCCGACGGTCGTGCTGGTGCACGGCTACCCCGACAGCAAAGAGGTCTGGGCCGACGTCGCCCACCGCCTCAAGGACCGCTTCCACGTCGTGCTCTACGACGTGCGCGGCTGCGGCGAATCAACGGCGCCGAAACCGCTGCGCGGCGGCTTCACACTGGAGAAGCTCACCGACGACTTCCTCGCCGTGGCGGACGCCGTCAGCCCGGACGCGCCGGTGCACCTCGTGGGCCACGACTGGGGCTCCGTGCAGGGCTGGGAGTTCGCGACGGTGCACCGCACCGAGGGCCGCCTCGCGTCCTTCACCTCGATCTCCGGCCCCTCCCTCGACCACTTCGGACACTGGATCAAGAACCGGCTCAAGCGCCCCACACCGCGTCGCGCCGCCCAGCTCCTCGGTCAGGGCGCCAGGTCCTGGTACGTCTACGCGCTCCACACGCCGCTGCTGCCCGAGCTCGCCTGGCGGGGCCCGCTCGGCAAGAGCTGGCCGAAGATGATGGAGCGCGCCGAGCGGGTCCCCGCCAACGGGTATCCGACCCGGTCACTTCCCCGGGACGCCGCCCACGGCGCCTGGCTCTACCGCGACAACGTCCGCGCCCGGGCCCGCCGCCCCCGGACGGACTGCTACGCACACGTCCCGGTGCAGCTGATCACCCCGACCGGTGACGTCTTCCTCAGCGAACGCCTCTACGACGAACTCGACCAGTGGGCACCGCAGCTCACCCGGCGCACGCTCCCGGTCAAACACTGGGTACCACGCACCCGGCCCGATCAACTCTCCGCCTGGATCGCGGAGTTCGTCACCGCCAGGGAGTCCGGCGTGCCCGCACGCGAGCCGGCGCCCAAGGGCCCGCACGCGGACCGCTTCGCCGGTCAGCTCGTCCTGGTCACCGGAGCCGGGAGCGGAATCGGCCGGGCCACCGCCTTCTCCTTCGCGGAAGCGGGCGCCCGCGTGATCGCGGTGGATCGCGACGGGGAGAGCGCGGCACGCACCGCCGACATGGCCCGGCTCGTCGGCGCCCGGCAGACCTGGGCCGAGACCGTGGACGTCTCCGACGAACAACAGATGGAGAAGCTCGCGGAGAAGGTGGCCGCCGAGTACGGCACCGTGGACGTCCTGGTCAACAACGCCGGCATCGGGGTCGCGGGTGCCTTCCTGGACACCAGCACGGAGGACTGGAAGCGCACCCTGGATGTGAATCTGTGGGGCGTCATCCACGGGTGCCGGCTCTTCGGCAGGCAGATGGCCGAGCGCGGCCAAGGCGGCCACATCGTCAACACCGCGTCCGCCGCCGCCTTCCAGCCGCTGCGGATCCTCCCCGCCTACAGCACCTCCAAGGCAGCCGTACTGATGCTGAGCGAATGCCTCCGCGCGGAACTCGCCGGCAAGGGAATCGGCGTCACGGCCGTCTGCCCCGGCTTCGTCAACACCGACATCGCCAGGACCGCACGGCTCACCGGGCTGGACGAGAACGCCGAACAGCGGCGCAGGCGACGGGCGACGCGGCTGTACGGGATACGCGACTACCCGCCGGAGAAGGTCGCCGACGCGATCCTCCGCGCCGTCGTCCGCAACCAGGCGGTCGTCCCGGTCACCGCCGAGGCACGCAGTGCCCGCCTGATAGCGCGGTTCGCGCCGCACACGCGGCGTGCCGTGGCCCGCATCCAGCCGCCCCTGTAGGTGCCGGGGCCGCCCGAGGGCACCCTCGCGCCCGCCGGTCCGGCCCTCCACCTGCCGATCAAGGAGCGTCGTCATGAGCGACGAGAAAGCAGAGACCCTCGACAAGGACCACGACTTCCACTACGAGATCGCCCCGCGCCGGGTCTCCTTCGACTGGGACAGCACCCCGCTGCGCTGGATCCCGGACGAACCCACCGCCACGCATGTGATCAACGTGCTGCACCTGCTGTTGCCCGCCGGGGAGCGGTGGTTCGTGAAGGTCTTCAAGGAGGCCCTGCCACTGGTGCGGGACGAGGCGATGCTGCGCGATGTGAAGGGCTTCATGGGCCAGGAAACCACCCACAGCGTCCAGCACTCCCACGTCCTGGACCACCTGGCCGCCCAGCGCCTGGACACCTCGGCCTACACCCGGCACGTCGACTATCTCTTCGAGCAACTGCTCGGCGAGACACCACCGTTCGGCCTGCCCGTGTCGGCCCGTGAATGGCTGCGCTTCCGGCTGGCGCTCGTGGCGGCGATAGAACAGTTCACCGCCGTTCTCGGGGACTGGGTCCTCCGGGCGGACGGACTGGACGCCGCCGGCCCCGACCCCGTGATGCTGGACCTGCTGCGCTGGCACGGAGCCGAGGAGGTCGAACACCGCGCCGTCGCTTTCGACATGTTCCAGCACTGCGGCGGCCACGGTCTGCCCCGCTATCTGCGCCGCGCGGGGGCCATGACGGTGACGGCCCCGGTGCTGGCCTGGCTGTGGCTGCGAGGCGCCTCGTACCTCATACACAACGACCCGCAGCTGGGCGGACGCCTGCGGTACTCCCTGAGCGAGCACAACCGGGCGGTGGCCAAGGGACTGCTGCCGACCTGGCGGGAGCTGGGAGCGGCGATACCCCGCTACTTCCGGCGCTCGTACCATCCCTCGCAGGAAGGTTCGCTGCGCCGGGCCGTGGACTACCTCGCCACGTCCCCCGCAGCGCGGGCCGCGGCAGGGGCGATAGGCCGTCGCGCCGTGGCAGGTTGAGCGAGGAGATACGGTCCATGCCCCCGTCCCCCAGCGCGCCGCAGGGCGACCCCGCGTCGGAAGAGCGGTCCCCGGACCGGCAGCCTCCGCCCGCACCCCAGCGGGAAGCGCCGCCCGGCTCCACTCCCTCCGGCGGGCGGGACCCCGACCCTTCCCCACAGGGGTCGGAGTACCGCATCGAGGATCTGGCGCACCGCAGCGGGGCGACGGTCCGCACCATCCGCGCGTACCAGGACCGGGGCCTGCTGCCGAAGCCCGAACGGCGCGGCAGGGCCAACGTGTACGACGACTCCCACCTGGCCCGGCTCCGGCAGATCGCCGACCTGCTGGAACGCGGCTACACCCTGGCCTCCATCAAGGAGCTCCTGGAGGCGTGGGACGAGGGGCGCGGCCTCGGCGGGGTGCTGGGCCTGGTCACAGAGGTGGACGGCCCATGGACGGACGAGGAATCCGACCGGATCTCCCGGGCGGAGCTGGAAGAACTGTTCGGAGGTGAGCACGACGACACAGCGGTCGCGGAAGCGGTCACCCTGGGGGTGCTGGTGCCGCTGCCGGACCGGGACGAGTACCTGGTGCCCAGCCCGCAGGAGCTGGCGGTCGCCGCGGAACTGCACCGCGCGGGGGTCCCGTTGACGGCGATCACCGGACACCTGCGCGAGCTGCGCGGACACATGGAGCACATCGCGGCCCGCTTCCTGGACTTCACCAACGAGCACGTGTTCATCCGCTACCTGGGAGCACACCCGTCGGACGTGGACGCCTCGGAGGCCGCCGACCTGGTACGCCGGCTTCGGCCACTCGCCCAGCAGACGGTCGACGCCGAACTCGCCCGCGCCATGCAGAAGCTGGCGGCCCGCAACCTGCGGGACCACCTGCGCACGGCGGCCGCGCTCCCGCCGTCACCGGAGGAGGTACAGCCGGCCGAGCAGGTACGGCTGCCGGCGGAGACGGTCGAGGCGGTGCGGGCGCTGGTCGGGGAGGCCCAGGTCGCCGAGTTCGTCGCCGCGGCGGCGGAACGCGAGGTGCGGGCCCGTGCGATGGACCGTATGGCGGGGGTGAGTGCGGTGCGGGAAGGCACCGGAGACCAGGGTTCGCCGCACCAGGAGACGGAGCGTCCGGGCACGGGCGGGTGAGGGGCGAGGAGCGGGGTGCGGGGGTCGCGGCGCGGTAGCCGTCGTGCGGTAGGGCGCCGTGGGCGTAGCCGTCGTGCGGGTGGCCGCCATGGGGGTGCGCTGGTGTCGGACAGCGTGTGGGGGCTGGCTGCGACCACGGCTCGCGGGCGGTTCGCGGGTGGCTCGCGGGTTCGCCGCGTCGGCTGGCCGTGGTCGGCGGGGTGGGAGGGCTGTCGGTGATCGGCCTCGGTGTGTCCATGGCCGTCACCGGTCGTAAGGACTGAGGGCGCCGGGAGAGGGATGGAAGGCGCGGTGAGTGCTGTCGGGGAGTAGCTGAACCCCGTGCAGCGGGACGGGGTGCGGCTGACGGGGTCGGCAGAGCGGGCTGTGGCTGACCTGTGGGAGGCGGCTGGGCGGAGCTGGGGTGTGGTCTGGCAGGGGTGGGGTGTGGGGGTGGGTGCGCGTTTTGGTGGGGGTTGGTCGGCGTGGGGGCGTAGGTGGGCGGGGTCGTATCGGCGGATTGTTTGACGACGGGTGGGGCGTCACCGTGAGTTGCCCGGGTTGTCATGGAGGGGGCTGTCTCATGCGGAGACGTACGTTGTTGCGCGGGTTGGGCGGGGCCGGGGTGTTGGCGGCGACGGCGGGGGTGTCCGGCTACGGCGCCGGTGGGGCGGAGGCCGCCGGTCGCGGGGTGCCGGGTGCCGCCGGTGCGGGCGGCGGGCCGGTTGCCGGGGACGCGGCGGGCGCGGGGTGGCGGCTGGTGCCGGGTCCGGTGACGGAGCCGGGGGCACGGCTGCTGAGTGTGACGGCCTCGTCGGAGGGGCGGGCGTGGGCGGTGGGTGAGCAGGGGCTCGGCGCGGACGATGTGGGGCGGCCGTTGGCGTTGCAGTGGGACGGTGCGGAGTGGAGGCAGAGCGAGTTGGGGGATGCGGGGGTGGAGGGTCCGCTGCGCTCGGTGAGTTCCCGGCCGGTAGCGAGTAACTCCGGTGCTGCGCCGGTTGGTTCGTCCTCGTCCGGCGCTTCCGCTGTGTCGGGCTCCTTCGGCGGGGGCGGGCCGGACGGTCCGTCGGGCGGCCGGGCGTCGACAGGTGCGGGTGCGCATGCCGGTGCGGGTGCGGAGGTGGTGTGGGCGGTCGCCGGGGCGGGGGCAGCGGGCGTGGCCCGGTTGCTGCGGTGGGACGGTGCGGGCTGGCAGCGGGTGCCCTACCCCGGGGAGGAGACTCCCGGCACGGAGCTGACCTGGGCGGAGGCCGCCGACGACGGCTCGGTGTGGGTGGCCGGCCGGTTCGAGGACGGCACGAGGCTGCTGCACCACGACGGGGAGGCGGGCAGGTGGACGCCGCCGGTCCCCGGGGGGAGTCGACGGCGGAGGCCCCGGGGCGGGTCCGGCTGTCGCCCTCGGGTGAGGCACACCTCGTGGGGCGGGACCTCGCTCGCTGGGACGGGCAGGGCTGGACGGTGCTGCCGGCGGTGCCCGGGATACGGCTGGTCGTGACGGACCTGCTGCCGTTCGCGCCGGACGATGTCTGGGCGGTGGGCGGGGCGTTCGGTGTGGGAGGGCCGCCGGGCAAGCCTCCGGGGGTGGTGCTGGCGCGGTTCGACGGGTCGGCGTGGTCACATGTCAGCGGGGACGGACTTCCGTTCTCCGTCGGGGCGTTGCAGGCCGTCTGCGCCGTCGGTACCGGTCGGGGCCCCGGAACCGGTGCGGCGCTCGCGGCCGGGTGGGATTTCTGGGACGACTCGACCGCGCCGTATCTGCGTTGGGACGGCGCCGCCTGGTCGGGGGAGCGGGGCGAGGCGAACGGTGAGGACGTGACCGTGCGGGATGTCTGCGGTGTGCCCGGTACCGGTGGTGCGTGGTCGGTGGGGCACACCCGCAACACCGGCCCCGAGCAGACCCGGTTCCGGATCGAGCGCTACGGCTGAGCCCGTTCCCCCCCCCATTGTCGTTCCGTACGCCTGCCCTCACCTCGCGCCCCTCACCTCGCGCCCCTCACCTCGCGCGCCGTCCCTCGCGCCCGGTCCCCGCGCCCCTCACCTCGCGCCCCGCCCCTCGCGCCCGGTCCCCGCGCCCCTCACCTCGCGCCCCGCCCCTCGCGCCCGGTCTACGCGTCCCGGCCCCCGCGTCCCGGCCTTCGTATGGCGGCCCTCGCGCCCGGAACGCCGCCCGCGCACGGAGTCCCGGGCCGAGCCGCGAAGTTCCCTGATCGCTCTGCGGGACCTCGTGCTCCGGGTCTCTCGCGGCCTGGTCGTTGCCTCCTCCGAGGCCCCGGGCCCGTCCATCGCGAGCTGTCCCCTCGCGCCGGCCCTCCCGCGCCCCGAGGGGGTGCCGCACCCACCTGGCTCCCGGGTGCGGCCGTCCAACGCGTCACCGCGTACGGGCAGTTACGGGAGTTGGCTGGTGACGGCGTGTTCGAAGACGGTCGGGTCGGACTCGAAGGGGGTGTCGGGGAGTGGCCAGTGCAGGACGAGTTCGTCGAAGCCCAGCTCGGCGTGGCGGCCGGTGAAGTCGGCGAAGGCTTCGACGGAGTCCAGGGGGCGGTCCGGGGTGAAGCCGGTGAGCAGGACGCGGTGGAGGTCGGAGGGGTCGCGGCCGGCGTCGGCGCAGGTCTTCTCCAGGCGGTCGATCTGCCGGGCCAGCGCCTCGTGGGAACGGGCGGGGCTGCCGGAGGCGTTGGCTTCGGGGTCTCCGGTCGTCACCCATGCCTGGCCGTGCCGGGCGGCGAGCCGCATGCCGCGCGGTCCGGTGGCGGCCACGGCGAACGGGATGCGGGGCCGTTGCACACAGCCGGGCAGGCTGCGGGCTTCGTGTGCCGAGTAGTGGGTGCCGTCGTGACTGACCTCCTGCTCGGTGAGGAGACGGTCGAGCAGGGGGACGAACTCGCCGAACCGGTCGGCGCGTTCGCGGGTGGACCAGGCCGCGTGTCCGAGTGCGGTGGCGTCGAAGCCGGAGCCGCCGGCGCCGATCCCGAGGGTGAGCCGTCCCTCGCTGATGTCGTCGAGGGTGAGCAGTTCCTTGGCGAGGGGGACGGGGTGGCGGAAGTTGGGCGAGGTCACCATCGTGCCGAGCCGGATGCGGGTGGTCGCGGTGGCGGCGGCCGTCAGGGTGGGGAGGGCCCCGAACCAGGGTCCGTCCCGGAAGGGCGGGCGCCACGTCAGGTGGTCATAGGTGTACGCGGTGTGGAAGCCGAGCTGTTCGGCTCGCTGCCATCTGTCCCGTCCGCCCTCGGACCAGCGGCGCACGGGCAGGATCACTGTGCTCAGACGCATACCGCGAGCCTACGCACGCCCGCTCCGGTGCCCGCCCGACGCCTGTCCGGCCCGTGCTCCGGCCCTCCCCCGCCGTGTCGCACCGGCTCGCCCGGCCAGGCATGATGTCCGGCATGTACCAGAAGGAGGGTGCCGGGGGCCTGCCGGAGCTGCCGAGTACCGAGGCGGCCGTGGCGGCGTTGCGGGAGGTGGCGGAGCGCCGGGGCCTGGAGGTTTCCGTCGAGCATGCGATCGGGGCGGACGAGTCGTCCCGGCGGAGCGCGGCGGGGGCGTTCTCGGTCACGGACGAGGACGGTTCGCTGCCGCACGAGGCGCTGCTGGAGATCCCGGCGACGGACGGACCGTCCGGTGGCCCGGCGACTCCGCAGATCACCGTGCAGCTCTTCGAGGAGGGGGACGCGCACATCACGGTGGACGGGATCACCTTCCACGATCTGCCGCGCTCGGTGACGCCGGCGTTTCTGGAGGCGGTCCTCGAACGTCGGGTGCGGGTGAAGATGACCTGGTATCCGCCGTTCTGCCGGCTCATCGTGGCGCTGCCCGGCGACCGTACGTACAAGGAGAACGTCTCGCTTGTGCACGGTGGCCTCAGCCGCTGGATGAGCGCCCTCGCGGACTGACGGCCGGGGCCGCCCCGCGCCCCGAGCGTGCCCGTCCGGGCGGCCTGCCTTCCCGTCCCGGTCCTGCGGAAGCGTCGACGGAACGGCGGCCGGGACGCGGGCGGAAATGCGGTGGGGTCTCTCTGGCTACGGCGGCATGCTGGGGCGGTGGCAGCCGAGCGGCAGGCGGGGCGGTCGGTCGGGAGACGGGCTCGGCCGAGCGGGAGGCGGGGACGACGGTGGGCGGTCGGCGGGGTTCGTGCGGTGCGGAGGGGGCGGACAGGGTGGATGGGGCGGACGGTGCCGACGGGGCGGGCGCGGGGGAGGCGGAGTGCAAGGCGCTCGTGCGGCGCGGTTACGACGTACTCGGGGCGCGCTACGACGAGGTGTTCGGGTCGGAGACGAAGTACGGCGCCTGGCTCGGTGTGCTGCGGGAGCGGCTGCGCGGGCGTGCGGGCGAGGTGCTGGACCTCGGGTGCGGGGGCGGGGTTCCCGTGGCGCGGGAGCTGGTGGCGGCGGGGCACCGGGTCGTCGGGGTCGACATCAGCGGGGAGCAGGTGCGCAGGGCGCGGCGGCGGGTGCCCAACCGGCGGGCGCGGTTCGTACGCGCCGACGCCGTCGAACTGGACTTCGCCCCGGGCTCGTTCGACGCCGTCGTCTGTCTGTATGCGCTCATCCACATTCCGGTCGCCGAGCAGCCCGTCCTGCTGGGGCGGATCGCTTCCTGGCTGCGGCCGGGCGGACTCCTGATCGCGACGACGGGCTCCGTGGCGCTCACGGGAACGGACCCGGACTGGCTGGGCGGAGGCGTGCCCATGTGGTGGAGCCAGGCCGGTGCGGCGGACTACCACGGCTGGCTGGAGGCGTCCGGGATGTGTGTCGAGGACGAGCGGTTCGTGCCGGAGGGCGACGGCGGGCACACGCTCTTCCTGGCCCACCGGCCGGACCGCGGCTGAGCACGGGCGGAGGCGGTCCGGCTGCACGGCGGACGGGTGTCATATCCCCAGCAGCCGGGCGGCGTTGTCGTGGCAGACGGCGCGGAGCCAGTCGGCGCCCAGCCCGGTGCGGTGTTCGAGTACGTCCAGGGCGTCGGCGTAGCTGTAGGGGATGTTGGGGAAGTCGGTGCCGAGCAGGACCCGGTCGCCGAGCGCGGCGAGGCGGGGCAGGGAGGCGTCGGGGAAGGGGGCCTCCTGCTCGACGAAGGGGGTGAAGGCCATGGTCGTGTCGAGAAGGACCCGGTCGTGGCGTTCGGCGAGGGCGAGGAAGTCGTCGTACTCGGGCATGCCCAGGTGCGCGACCACCAGGCGCAGCCGGGGGTGCCGGTCCAGGAGCGCGGCGATCGGGCCGGGACCGGTGTACCGGCCGGGTACGGGGCCGGAGCCGCAGTGCGTCACGACGGGCACGCCGGCGTCGGCCAACAGGCCCCACGCCTCGTCGAGTTGCGGATCGTTCGGGTCGAACCCGCCGACCTGGATGTGGCACTTGAAGACGCGGGCACCGGCGTCCAGCGCGGTGCGGACGTCGGCGGCGGCGCTCGGCTCGGCGAAGAACGTGGCCGTGTGCAGGCAGTCGGGGGTGCGGGCGGCGAAGTCGGCGGCCCAGGCGTTCAGTGAGGCCGCCATGCCGGGCTTGTGCGGATAGAGCATGGACGTGAACGCGCGGACGCCGAAGCCGCGCAGGGTGTCCAGTCGGCGCCGCTCGTCGTGGCGGTAGCGGATGGGCCAGTGCCGGGCGACGAGGGGGCCGGCCGCGTCGAAGTAGGCCCACACCTTGGCGAGCAGCCGCTCCGGCATGAAGTGCGTGTGGATGTCGATGAGTTGGGGCAGACCGTTGCGTTCCCGGAACGCGGCGACCCGCGCCCGCTCGTCCGCACCCCCGTGCCCGCTCCCGTGCCCGGCCCCGCACTCGCCCACGTGCTCGGCCCCGCACTCGCCCCCGTGCTCACTCCCTTGCTCGGCCCCGCACCCGCCCCCGTGCTCGTCCGCGGCCCGGCTTCCGTCCGCCGGTGGGTTCCCCTCCCCTGCTCCCGGTTCGGCCCGTGGGCCCGTTCCGGCCCGTGCTTCCGTCTGTGTCCACGGCTCCTGGCCGGCCTGCTCCGTGCGTGTGCCCATGTGCGGGGACGCTAGGCAACGGCCTGTTCGGCTGTCCACGGGCTCACGCCCGGCGGCCACCGCCCGGCACCGTCCGGTCCCGACCGGTCCCGCCCGGTCGTGCCCCGGTACAGCTCGGTCCCGCCCGGTGGATCGGGCCACCGTGCCGGGATTGGCCCTGGGAGGCCCGTGCGTCCGTCGCAACACTCTTCCCGGGACGGAGGAGTGCACGGGACGGAGCGGAGGAGGACGGCCATGCTCGGCAGACGGCGTACCGGATCCCGCCGGCGGAGCAGGTCGCCCCGGCAGTCGGGTGCCGGGGCGGGGCAGGCGCGGAGCCAGGGGCAGGTGCCGGGCCACGGTCAGGAGCCGGGCCCCGAGCGGACGTCGGGCCCCGAGCGGACGTCGGGCCCCGAACAGGCCTCGGGGCACGGGCCGTTGCTGGGGCCCGGGCGAGGGGCGGGGGCTCAAGGGTCCGAAGGGACTGAAGGGACTGAAGGGACTGAAGGGGCTAAGGCGGCTCAGCGGGCTCAGCGGGCTCAGGGGGCTGAAGGAGTTGAGAGGGGTCAGGGGGTCGTCGTCGTGGGGCTGTGCGGTTCGCCGGCTGATCCGGCCGCGTTGCGGGCCGCTGCCCGGGAGGCGCGGGCGACCGGTCGGCGGCTCGTGGCGGTCGTCGCCTGGGAGCCGCCGGGCGGGGAGGCGGGCTACATGCTGCGGCCCGACCCGGTGTGGGCCGAGTACGGGTTCCGGCAGGCGCGGGACCGTATGGAACGGGCCTTCGACGCGGCGTTCGGTGGGGTGCCGCCCCGCGGTGTCGGCGTCGAGCGGCGCCTCGTACGCGACCAGGCGTGGCGTGCCCTGTGCGCGGCCGCCGACGGGCCGCACGACCGGCTCGTGCTCGGTGTCCGGGCCGGCCGCCGCGGCCTGTTCCGGCACGACGGGACGACGCGCCGCGTGCTGGCCCGGGCGACGTGCCCGGTCCTCACCGTGCCCGCTCCCCGGTTCCCCCGGCGCCTGCGGGCCGCGCTGCGCCGCGCCACCGCGAGCGACTTCGACTCCGCCTCGCGGCTGTGAACGACTCCGCCTCGCGGCCGTGAACGACTCCCTCTCGCTGCCGTGAACACCGCACGCGCCGGTGCGGCCCGGCGCGGGACGGCGGCCTGCCGGTGGTGAGCGGTGCCGGCCGGTGCTGTGGGCGGTGCCGGCCGGGGTCAACCGGTGCCCCGGTGTCAACCGGTGCCAGCCGGGGGCACCGGGTCGGTGGCGGTTTCGCCGTGGGTGGGTGTCAGGGGGTGGGCGGTGTCAGGCGGAAGCGGGCGATGCGTGCTCTGCCTGCCGCCGACAGGGCCTCCTCCCGGGTGGGCGGCCGGTCGCGCGGCAGCGCCAGATACGGGTCCAGGATCGCGCGGGGCCCCAGGCGGCGGACCAGTTCCTGGAGGAGATCGGCCACCTGCTCGCGGTCCTCGACGGCGGTGCCCTCGGCCCTCGTCTCGCGGCCGCGCAGTACCAGGCGGGCGGTGCGGGGCCGGCGGAAGTGGGACATCCAGCCGGTGCGGGCGCCGAACACCCACACCTCGTCCTGCGCGTACCGGTAGTAGGCCACGGGAACGGCGTACCGGCGCCCGGTCTTGGCGCCCTCGTACCGGATCACCAGGAGCCGACGGCTCAGCAGCCCGTGCAGCGGGGAGCGCAGAAGCGGCCCGACCAGGTGGTTCGCTGCCTTGAACAGGGCGACGGGAGGCCCTCGCCGCTCGCTCATGTCCCTCACCCTCCTCACACGCGGCGCCCCCGCGCCGGTGCCCTTCAGCCTAGGAGCGACCCGGTGCCGGACGGGGGCGTTCCGCCGAGGCCGGGGCGACGGGAGCCTCGGCTCCGGTCTCAACTCCCCTGCCGCGGGCCCGCGTCACTCCGTCCGGCCGCCCGTCCGGCAGGAGCGGCGATGGATGAGGACGAGGTTCGCGGTCAGGGACAGCGCGAGGGCGACGCCCATGCCCAGCACCGCCCCCTCCAGGGTGAGCGGCCCGGCCAGCGCGGCCAGTGCCAGCACGACGACGGGCCCGGCGACGACCAGGGCGAGGTGCGCGACGGCGCCGGAGCGGACCAGCCGGTGCAGCGGCCCGAGGACGAGCAGATACAGCGCGACGGGCACCGCCACCGTCCAGGCGGTGGCCGTCTCGGTCAGATGGCCGCGGTGCTCGACGGCCTCCACCGTCACCTCCAGCCCGGCGCCCAGCGCGGCGACCGACGCGAAGACGACATAGTGTCCGTACCCCCAGGTCAGTGCGGCCCGCAGGGACGGCAGCCGGGGGCCGGGCCCGGCGAAGTAGATCCACCACATCCCGAAGACGAGGATCAGCCCGCCGATGACGACGACGAGGAGCGCGGTGGACAGCCCGTGCTCGGTGACGGACGTACGGATTCCGGCGAGCGTCGCCAGGAGGACCTCGCCGAGCACGATGATCGTGAACAGCCCGTAGCGTTCGGCGATATGGGACGGGTGCCAGGAGGTCTGCCGGCCCCCGCTCTCCGCCCACGCCGGCACGGCCAGTTCGGCCGCGACGAGGACGGCGAAGCCGATGTAGTCGCCGGGGTGCGGCAGTGCGAGCCGGGCCACCCAGCCGACCTGGACCACCGTGATGCCCACGGCGTAGCGCAGCGCCGCCGGGCGGCCCGGCGGGTCCGCGGCCGCCGCCCGCAGCCACTGCGGGATCATCGCCACCCGCATGATCACGTATCCGGCGGTGACCAGGCCGAAGTCGTAGGAGTCGAAGGCGTCCCGCACCCCCGCTGCCAGCACCAGGACGCCCGTCATCTGGACGAGGGTCAGCAGCCGGTACGGGACGTCGTCCGTGTCGTACGCGGAGGCGAACCAGGTGAAGTTCATCCACGCCCACCAGATGGCGAAGAACACCATCGCGTAGCCGAGGACGCCCTCGCCGATGTGGCCCTCGGCCAGGGCGTGGCGCAGTTGGGCGGCGGCCTGGGAGACCGCGACGACGAAGCAGAGGTCGAACAGAAGTTCAAGGGGGGTGGCGGCGCGGTGGGGTTCCGCGGGGGAGCGGGGGGTCATCGGGGTGCGCCACGGGCCGCGTTGGGCTGCGCCGGCGTGGGGGGCGCTGTCTGCGGCCATCGTCTTCCTCCCCGGGTGGAGCCTTCTTTCGCACGCTAGGCGGGTGGGATTATGCCTGCCGCCTTGTGCTGGGCCGTACGGGGGGCGGGGCCCGCCTTTGCCGTTGCGCTTGCTCTTCGAGCCCTTGTCTTGCGGTGATTCCGCCCTCGCATCTTGTTGGCCGGTTGCCGTGCCTTGTGCGGTTCTTCTGGTTGGCGCGCTGTTGTTTCAGAGCCGGGCTCTGAGCTCC
>NZ_BJMM01000026.1 GCF_006539165.1 Streptomyces cacaoi
AGCCCCGGTACCCCAACCTTCGTTCTCCACCCCCACCCGCGGGGCGGTGGTGGGGCGACGGAGACCAGCCCCGGTACCCCAACCTTCGTTCTCCACCCCCACCCACGGGGCGGTGGTGGGGCGACGGGCGGGCGTGACCTGTTGGGGTGACAAAGAGTTGGGCAAGACGCTCGCCGATGCCCCGCGTTGGAGGTCCCCGTGCGCCGTTCCCGTACCGCTCCCACAGCTGCCGCCCGGGCGACGGTGGGGGCGCTGATACTGGCGGCGGTCTCCACACTCAGTGGCTGTATGACGGTGTCCGGGGACGGCGGTGCGGGCGGCGGCGGCGACAACGCGACCCCGGTGGGCAACAGGTCGGACGACGACGGCGGTGCGGCGGAGCCCGAGGGCGGCGTGGACGGCCAGGGGCAGCGGGCCCGCGGCGGTGACGGGCCGGAGGGGCGCGGGCGCGGCGGCGAGGGCGAGGACGGCGAGCGCGGCGGCGCACACGGGAAGCACGGGAAGCACGGCGGGCACGGCAAGGGCGTGAAGCACGGCGGGGACGGGGGCGCGGGTGGAGGTCCGGGCGGAGGCTCGGACGGTTCGTCCTCGTCGGGTTCATCGGGTTCATCGGGTTCATCGGGCTCATCGGGGTCGTCCGGCTCGCCGGGTTCCTCGGGGTCGCCGGGTTCGTCGTCGGGGGGCGGGCCGGGCTCGCGGCCGACGCACTCCCCGGAGGATCCGGGGACCCCGGGCGGCGACGGCGGTGGAGACGGAGGCTCCGGTTCGCCCACGCAGCCGCCGGACCCGTCGCCGACGAAGACCGACCCCGACCCCTCTCCGACCCGGACGACGGCCTCCCCGTCGCTGTCCGCCTCGGATCACTCCCGCTCCCCGTCGGCCTGACGGGGAGCGCGCCGCCCCGCCCCCGCCGGCCCCGCTCCCCGGGGACAGGAGAGCGGTGCGGGCCGGTCGGGGGCCCATTTGCGTGGCTGCTCACCGGCCGCGTATGCTGGTAGATCGTTTGATCCCATTTGCCCGGCGCCGTCATCAGAGCGCGCCGCGTGGCGCGTTCCTCTCTGGCCGTGGCTGACCGCATGGAGGCGGTCTTTGCGAATTCACGGAGTTCTGGGCGCGTGCCGTATCGACTCCGGAAGGTTTCGCATTTCGCATGTCCGTCACCACGCATGACACCGTCCTGTCCGAGAACCCGGACAACCACCCCGAGCACCCCGAGCACACGGAGGCCGGAACCGTGGCCTCCGGTGCCTTCACCGCCGAAGCGGAGGCCACCGCCGACATCGCTGCCGACCACGACACCGACCACGACATCGACACCGCCGTCGAGGACGAGGACGTGGCGGCCGACGGCGGAGCCGAGGAGACGAAGATCACCTTCGCCGATCTCGGGCTGCCGGAGTCCGTCGTCCGCAAGCTGGCGCAGAACGGGGTGACCGCGCCCTTCCCGATCCAGGCCGCGACCATCCCCGACGCGCTGGCCGGCAAGGACGTGCTCGGCCGGGGCCGCACCGGCTCCGGCAAGACCCTCTCGTTCGGCCTTCCGCTGCTGGCCCGGCTGACCGGCGGGCGCACCGAGCGCAAGCGGCCCCGCGGCGTCATCCTCACGCCCACCCGCGAGCTGGCCATGCAGGTCTCGGACGCCCTCCAGCCCTACGGCGACACGCTCGGCCTCAAGCTCAAGGTCGTGTGCGGCGGTACGTCGATGGGCAACCAGATCTCCGCGCTGGAGCGGGGCGTGGACATCCTCGTCGCGACGCCGGGCCGGCTGCGGGATCTGATCAACCGCGGCTCCTGCTCGCTCGACGACGTCGAGACGGCGATCCTCGACGAGGCCGACCAGATGGCCGACCTGGGCTTCCTGCCCGAGGTCACCGAGATCCTCGACCTGGTGCCCGAGGGCGGCCAGCGGATGCTCTTCTCCGCGACGATGGAGAAGGAGATCGACTCGCTGGTCAAGCGGTACCTGGTCGACCCCGTCTCGCACGAGGTGGACGCCGCACAGGGCGCGGTGACGACCATGACGCACCACGTCCTCGTGGTGAAGCCGCGGGACAAGGCGCCCGTCACGGCCGCCATCGCCGCGCGCAAGGGCCGCACGATCATCTTCGTCCGCACCCAGCTCGGTGCCGACCGGGTCGCCGAGCAGCTGTGCGAGTCCGGGGTGCGGGCCGACGCGCTGCACGGCGGTATGACGCAGGGCGCGCGCACCCGCACGCTGGCGGACTTCAAGGACGGCAAGGTCAATGTCCTGGTCGCCACGGACGTCGCGGCCCGCGGTATCCACGTCGACGGCATCGACCTGGTGCTGAACGTCGACCCGGCCGGCGACCACAAGGACTATCTGCACCGCTCCGGGCGCACCGCGCGCGCCGGCGAGTCCGGCACCGTCGTCTCGCTGGCGCTCCCGCACCAGCGCAGGCAGATCTTCCGGCTGATGGAGGACGCCGGCGTGGACGCGTCGCGGCACCTCATCGCCCGCGGTGACGTCTTCGACGACGATGTGGCGCGGATCACCGGTGCCCGCTCGCTCACCGAGGTGCAGGCCGAATCGGCCACGAACTCCGCGCGGCAGGCCGAGCGGGAGGCACGGCAGCTGACCCGCAAGCTGGAGAAGCTCCAGCAGCGGGCCGGTGAACTCCGCGAGGAGGCCACGCTGTTGATCGCGCGCGCCGCGCGGGAGCGGGGCGAGGACCCGGAGACGGCCGTCGCCGCCGCGGCCGAGGCCGCGGCCGCCGAAGCCGCAGCCGAGGAGAAGGCCGAGGCCGAGCGCCGCGAACGCGCGGAGCGGGCCGAGCGGGAGAAGCGGGAGCGCCGCGAGCGCGAGCAGCGCGAGGGACGCGACCGGGACCGCGGCGACCGCGGCCCCCGGGGCGGCTCCCACGACCGCCGCGACGGCCGCCGGCCGTACGACCGCGGTGAGCGGCGGGACGACCGTGGCGGCTTCCGCCGCGACGACCGCAAGGACCGCGACCGCAACCGGGACGACCGCCCCTACGGCCGCGACCGTGACCGCAACCGCGACGACCGTCCCTACGGCCGTGACCGCGACGACCGCTCCTTCGGCCGTGACCGCGACGACCGTTCCTACGGCCGCGACCGGGACCGCGACCGCGACCGGGACCGCCGGGACAACGGCGCCAGGGGCGGCGGCTTCCGCCGCGAGGAGCGTCGCGACCGCGGCTTCCGCAACGGCGACCGCCCGTACCACCGCGACCACCGGGACCGCCGCGACGACCGTCGCCCCGGCCGCGGCGCCGACCACCGCTCCAGCTCCTACGGCCCCGGCCGCGGCCCGGCCCGCAGCTCGGACCGCCGCGCCGACAAGCCCCGCTGGAAGCGCAACAGCTGAGCCGTCCGGCCCGCCCGCGCACCCGGCCCGTGCTGTCGAAGGCATGGCCGAGTACAGCCTCGAAGGCGTTCAACCTGGAATGCCTTCGAGGCGCGCGCGGCAGCCGGGCTATGCTGCTCGGTGCGGGCCGTTAGCTCAATTGGCAGAGCAGTGGACTTTTAATCCATTGGTTGTGGGTTCGAGTCCCACACGGCCTACCGCGAGGGACGAGGGCTTCCCCCCTCCGACCTGCTGCGCAGCGCCCGAGATCACAGGAGTGTGGCTCGGGCGCTGCGGCGTTTCCGGGGTGTGTGCGGGGAGCCGGATGCGCCTGCGCCGCCCCTCGGGCCCGGGAGATCCCGGGCGGTGCCCGGCCCTCCAGCGTCCGCTTCCGCGGTGGGAGGTGTAGCAGACCGGTCGGCGGGCGCTCGACGAAGCGCAGAAAGTCACCGATCTCCACGGCCCCGTCCACGACGGCTCCCGCCTCCCTGAAGAGTGAGGAGCACGTCGGGGCTCCGGCTACGTCGCTCGTGGACTCCGGACGCTACGGGACGGGCGCTACGGGACGATCTCCGCTCCGACGGTCGTGATCGCCGCGTAGCCGAACTGGCCGCCGATATCGGCGACTTGCACGTGGTGCGATGAGAGAGGGGTAGAAATGTCGAACATCGAGGGCGCCCGCCTGTTCCGGGAGACCTGGATCGCCGGAGTCAACAAGCACTACCCGGGCGTTCCCAAGCAGAGCTATGTCACGCCCTGCTTCCGCAGTGCCTGCACCGTTTCCGTGCTACGCGGTCGGTCCTGCCGTGGGTGGCCGTCAGGGGACGCTGTTCGCTGATGAGGTCCCAGTCTTTCCTGTCCGGCCACATGACCCATCCCCACCCTGCTTCGGAATGGCTCACGTGGGGATGGTGATTGCACTTGTCCGGCAAGTGCGCCATGCCGTGCGGCGAGATCCAGATTCTCTCCGGTGCGGGGACGGCGCCGCTGTCTGTCTCGTCGGCCATGCCACGGATCCTGCCAGGCTTGGCGGCCGGGCAGGGAGGCATTGCCGGATCCGTGGTCCCGGTGGCCGGGCGGGTTCGGGCCGGGACCGGGCTCTGCTAGCGGGGGCGGGTGAACCAGTGTCGTGTCGAGGTCTGGGTCAGGAGTATGACGAGGACGAGGTTGCCGAGGAGGGGGACGACGCCGGCGGGGGTGCGGGCCAGCGACAGGAAGGACAGGACGAGTTGGAGGACGGCCAGCAGGACGGAGCCTCGTCGTACTCCGTCGCGTCCTGAGGTGTAGCGGAGGGCCAGCACTCCGGTGAGCACGTTCAGCAGGGTCAGCGGGGCGGCGGCTCCGGCGCTCCTCGCTCCGCCGTGGGAGGCGGCCAGCCACAGGTTCGCCAGGCACACCACGGCCAGGACGAGGGCCAGGACGCGGGCGGCCTGCGCACCGGCGGGCATGCGCGGTCTTCCGGTGCCGGGCGGGAACGGGCCGGGCTGGAGGGCGGGTTGAGGCCGGGATTCGACCGGTTGCCAGCCCGGGGACGGAGGGGGCTCCGCACTCATACGAGTCTCCAATGCGTCGGTGACGACCGGACGTCGCGCGTCGGCGGTCGCACCCTCATGGACATGTCCGTCCCATCCTCTACGGCCGGGCGCCCGCCGGTGCGGGGTTTCGCGCAGTGACCGGAGGTCGGGCGGAAGGCTCCGTCGGCGGGTCCCGGTTGCGGCGCGGGGTCCTCAACTCCGGGGGTGTGATCAGGAGGTGGGGGGTGTTGTGCGGGGTGCGGCCTGTTCCAGGGCTGTGATGTCGCCGGACATGACGGTGCGGAGGTGCTCGGTGAGGTGGGGGAGTGGCCAGTCCCACCAGGCGACGGTCAGGAGGCGGGCGATGTCGGCGTCGGTGTAGCGGCGGCGGATGAGCCGGGCCGGGTTGCCGCCGACGATTCCGTAGTCGGGTACGTCGTCCACGACGACGGAGCCGGAGGCGATGATCGCGCCGTGGCCGATCCGTACGCCCGGCATGATCAGCGCGCCGTGGCCGAACCACACGTCGTGTCCGACGACCGTGTCGCCGCGTCCGGGCAGCCCCGTGATGAGGTCGAAGTGGTCGGTCCAGGAGCCGCCCATGATCGGGAAGGGGAAGGTGGACGGGCCGTCCATGCGGTGGTTGGCGCCGTTCATCACGAAGCGTGTGCCCTCGCCCAGCGCGCAGAACCTTCCGATGACCAGCTTCTCCGGCCCGTAGTGGTAGAGCACGTTGCGGGTCTCGAAGGCGGTGGGGTCGTCGGGGTCGTCGTAGTAGGAGAACTCCCCCACCTCGATCAGCGGTGAGGTCACCAGCGGCTTCAGCAGCACCACGCGGGGCTGTCCGGGCATCGGGTGCAGGACGGTCGGGTCCGGGCCGGCCGGGGTGGCGGGCATGACGGCTGGCTTTCCTCTCCGGAGACGGACGGTTGGCGGGGCGCGGTGGTTGTCCGGGGCGGGGAGTCCGTCGTTCCCTCCCCGGCCCTGGACGGCCACCGTGCCGACCGGCCGGCCCAGTATGCGGCGGTCCGGGGGGCGGCACATCGCCTTTTCCGGCGGGGCCCTTCGGCCGGGGCTTTCGGCCGGTCTGCCGTCATGGCCTTCCGTCGTGGCCTTCCGTCATGCCGTCGCGGGTCCTGGTCCGAGCCCGGGCCGGGACCCGCGACGGCGGAAGTCCGGTCACTGCATGGCCAGTTCCGGGGTGGTGTTCCAGTAGGAGACGCGGCTGCTCTCGCCGCTGAGGGAGAGGCCGGCGCCGGGGGCCGTGAGGGTGGCGGTGTGGCCGGTGCCGTGCTGGTCGCGGGTGGCCAGTTCCACGGTGAGCTTCTTCTCGCGGTGCATGTTGGCGTTGTTGCCGGGTTCCAGGGAGAGCGCGGAGTAGGCGGACTTGCCCGGGTCGAGGGAGACCACGGACTGGGGCTGTCCGCCGCCGGCCTCGATCGGGGCCTGGGCGTCGGGGTAGCCGACGAAGGGGTAGCCGTACAGGTCGCAGCGGTCGCCGCCGGTGTTGGTGGCCTTGAGCAGGATGACCGGTGCGGAGCCGCCCGTCTGCTGGAAGCGGACGGTGGTGGTACGTACGTCGCACGGCTTGCGCTGGACGTCGCCGTCCCCGCCGCCCGATCCGGCGGTCGAGCCGCCGTCGCTGCCGCTGCCGGAGGTGGTCCGGTCGCCGCCGGAGCCGGTGTCCGAGCCGGAGGAGCCGCCGGTGCCGGAGTCGTCCTGGCCCGAGGTGCTGCCGCCGGTGTCCTGGGACGAGGCGGACGCGGACGGGGAGCCGGCGGCGTCGTCGGCGCCGGTGCCGTCGTCCTGGCAGGCGGTGAGCGAGAACGCGGCTGCCGCGGCCACGGCGACGAGGCCGGCGGTGCGGACGGTGCGGCGGGTGCGGCGAGCGGTCTTCATGGTGTGTTCCCCCTGGGTCGGTTCCGGCGCGGCCGCCCGCTTCCGCGGGGGTGTCCGGCCGCCTTCTCTGCTCGGTACGTCCTGTGAGATGGCGGTCGGCCGGGGGTTGTTCACGCGATCGTGTCCGTGTCCTGTAACAGCCTTCCGGGGCGCCTGTTGCCGGAGGTGTGCGCCGTCGTGCCGTCCGGGGTGCGGCGTCGTGCCGCCTCGATGCACGCCCGCGGGCGCGGTCAGCCGACGAGGGGTGCCCACCAGGCGCGGTTGGCGCGGTACCAGGCGACGGTGTCGGCGAGGGCCTCGTCGAACGTCCGGCGGGGTGTGTAGCCCAGCTCGTCGCGGATCTTCGTCCAGTCGACGCTGTAGCGCAGATCGTGCCCCTTGCGGTCGGGCACGTGCTCGACGCTGTCCCAGTCGGCGCCGCAGGCGGCCAGCAGCCGGTCGGTGAGCATCTTGTTGCTCAGTTCGGTGCCGCCGCCGATGTTGTAGATCTCGCCCGGCCGTCCGCCCTCCAGGACGAGCCGGAGGGCGCGGCAGTGGTCCTCGACGTGCAGCCAGTCGCGGACCTGGCTGCCGTCGCCGTAGAGCGGGACGGTGCGGCCCTCGATGAGGCGGGTGAGGAAGAGCGGGATGATCTTCTCGGGGAACTGGCGGGGGCCGAAGTTGTTGGAGCAGCGGGTGATGCGGACGTCGAGCCCGTGGGTGCGGTGGTAGGCGAGGGCGAGGAGGTCGGATCCGGCCTTGGCCGCGGAGTAGGGCGAGGCGGGGTCGAGGGGCTGGTCCTCGGTCCAGGAGCCGACGGGCAGGGAGCCGTACACCTCGTCGGTGGAGACGTGCAGGAAGGTGACGGGGTGTTCGGTGCGTGCCGCGGCCTCCAGGAGGGTCTGGGTGCCCAGGACGTTGGTGGAGGCGAAGGGGGCGCCGCCGGCTATGGAGCGGTCGACGTGGGATTCCGCCGCCAGGTGCACCACGGCGTCGTGCGCGGCGACGAGGGGGCCGACGCACTCGGCGTCGAGGATGTCGCCGCGGACGAAGCGGAGCCGTGCGTCGCCCTCCACCTCGCGCAGGTTCTCCGGATTGCCCGCGTAGGTGAGGGAGTCCAGGACGGTCACCGTCTCCGGGCGGCGGGTGCGGGGGGTGCGGGCGTGCGGGGCGGCCAGCAGGGTCCGTACGAAGTGGGAGCCGATGAAGCCGGCTCCTCCGGTGACGAGAACGCGCATGGTGGTCCTTGGTGGTCCGTGGTGGTGGGGGCGCGGGTGTGCGCTTCCGGGACAGGCGGCGCAGGCGGGGCGGTCGGTGGTGGGCGGGCCGGGTTCGGCGGGGACCGGTGTCGGGTCCGGCGGCGGCAGGCGGGGTCAGGTGGCGAGGTGGACGCGGCTGTGGTCGCCGAGGACCAGCCGGTGGGCGCGCGGCGCCCGTTCGGTGCCGGCGACCCGGACGGACCGGCCCACGAGGGAGCCCTCCAGCCGCCCGGCGTGCTCGATCGTCGAGTCCCGCAGGACGATGGAGAACGCGACCTCGCTGCCGGTGACGGCGCAGTCCTCGGCGACGGAGGTGAACGGCCCGATGTAGGCGTCCCGTACGACGGTGCCGGCGCCGATGACGGCCGGGCCGACGATGCGGGAGCGCTCGACGCGGGCCCCGGCGGCCACCCGGACCCGGCCGACCAGCTCGCTGGCGTCGTCGACGTGCCCCTCGACGGCGGGCGACAGGCCCTCCAGCACACGGCGGTTGACCTCCAGCATGTCCTCGACGTTGCCGGTGTCCTTCCAGTAGCCGGTGATCGTGGTGGCGCGGACGTCGCGGCCGGTGTCGATGAGCCGCTGGATCGCGTCGGTGATCTCCAGCTCGCCGCGGTCCGAGGGGGTGCAGGCGGCCACCGCCTCGTGCACCGCGGGTCCGAACAGGTAGACGCCGACCAGCGCGAGGTCGCTGCGGGGCCGGGCCGGCTTCTCCGCGAGGTGGACGACGGAGCCGTCGGCGTCGAGTTCGGCGACCCCGAACAGGGACGGGTCGGGCACCTTCGTCAACAGGATGTGGGCGTCGGGGCGTTCGGTGCGGAACGCGCGGACGCAGGCGCTGATCCCGCCGATCACGAAGTTGTCGCCGAGGTACATGACGAAGTCGTCGTCGCCGAGCCAGTCCCGGGCGACGAGCACGGCGTGCGCGAGGCCGCCCGGGCGGTCCTGCGGGAGGTAGGTGATCCGCGCGCCGAAGCGGGAGCCGTCGCCGAGAGCGGCGCGGATCTCCTCGCCCGTCGCCCCGACGACGACCCCGATGTCGGTGATGCCCGCCTCCACGATGGCCTCGATGCCGTAGAACAGCACCGGCTTGTTGGCGACGGGCACGAGCTGTTTGGCCGCCGTGTGCGTCAGCGGGCGCAGCCTGCTGCCCGTGCCGCCGGCCAGGACGAGCGCCTTCACCGGGTCCCCGCCTTCCGCCCGCGTGCGGACGCCGGCGCGGCCGGGGCGCACGCCGCGGCCACCTCCTCGATCAGCGCGCACACCCGGGGCTGGGTGGTGCGGACCAGCGCGGCGATCCGGCGGGCGTGTTCGGCGGTGCGGCAGCGCAGCGGCTGGGCCAGCACACAGCGCCGGTCCTTGCGGGTGACGACGAGATCGTGGAACGGCGGGGTGCGGGCCGTCATCGCGGCGGTCAGCTCCCTGGTCAGCTCCGCCGTGGGGACGGTGCCCCGGCCGCTCGGGGTGACGAACTCGGGGGTGCGGGCGAGCCGTTCGATCCACTCCGCGGTGTCGGCGGCGTGTGCCGCGCGGAACGGCTCGTCGTACCGCCCGTCCCGCAGCGCGCACAGGGTGGCGTGCGCGTGCCGCGGATCGTCGAACCAGGCGAGCGGCGCGTGGTGTGCGGGCCTGATGTGGTGGCGGCGGGTGCCGGTGTCGTCCAGCAGTACGGCCGTGCGGTCGAGCACCGTGGTCACGCGGGGCGCCAGGTCGGCGATGCGCAGCCACAGGTCCCAGTCCTCCATGCCGCCGCCCGCGTGCCAGGGCCCCGCGCGTTCGCCGAGGGCACGGCGGTAGGCGACGCGGGAGGGCTCCATGAGGACGCCCAGGGTCTGGAACTGAGGGTGCCAGCACATCTCGTGCGGACGGGAGCGCGCGGTGATCCGCCCGGCGCCGTCCTCCCGGACGAACCCGGTGACGACCATGTCGGCCCGCCCGGCAGGCCGGGCTCCCGCGCCGGAGGTCTCGCCGCCCTCGCCGCAGCCCGCGTCGCCGTCGCCGCTTCCGTCCCCGTCGAGGGCGGTGACGACGATCGACAGATGGTCCTCGCGCCATCGGTCGTCGTGGTCGAGGTAGGCGATGAGAGAGCCCCTGGCCTCTTCCAGCGCGAGGTTGCGGGGGCCGCTGGGGTGCCCGTGCCGGGCGGTGCGCAGCAGCCTGATGCGGGAGTCGGCGCGTGCGGCCCGCTCCACCCAGGCGTCGGTGTCGTCGTCGCTGCCGTCGGAGACGACGAGCATCTCCCAGTCCGGCATGGTCTGGGCCCGTACCGAGTCGAGCGTCGCGGTGATCGCCCGGGACCGGTTGTACGTCGGGCAGATCACCGACACCCGGGGAGGCACGCGGGAAGGCACGCGGGGAGACACCCGGGACGGCACAGGGGCAGGTGAGGAGTTCACGGATACCAGCTCTTCGCTTTCCGCCTCGGGGCGCCCGCCTCGCCGCTCGCGCGCGGGCGGGGCCGGGAGGGCGTCAGACGGCCCGCAGCCGCGGGGTCGGGCGGCCGGAGTTCAACAGGACGGCCAGCTGGGCCCGGTCCCGGCACTCCAGTTTGCGCAGCACGTTCGAGACGTGGAACTTCACGGTCGAGCGCTCGATGGTCAGCTTCTTGGCGATCTCCGAGTTCGACATACCGGCGGCGACCAGCGCGGCGACATCGTGTTCGCGGTCGGTGAGCTGCTCGAACCGGCCGCTCGGCGCGCTCTGCGGCGTCATGCCCGCCAGCACGTGCGGCACCAGCTCCGGTGAGATCCAGCCGCGGCCCCTGAGCACCTGGTGCACGGCCGAGACGAACCCCCGGTCGGGGTCGTCGCGGTCCACGACGCCCGCGGCGCGGCGGCTGAGCGGGGACCGCCAGAAGGCGTCGTCGCTCCCGCAGACGAGGACGATGAGCGGCACCGTGTCGGGCAGTACGGGCCGGGTCGTCAGCACCTCGGATTCGGCCACCACCACGTGGGCCTGCCGGGCCGGTACCTCCGTCGGGCCGTCGCAGGCGACGATCTCCCAGCCGGGCTCCGCCAGTGCGTCACCGACCCGGCGGTGCAGGGACGGTGTGGAAATGGCGAGGGCTATGCGCTCCATGTTCTCCCCCGATGATCCATGCCGGGGGGCGAGTGCCGAGCCCCTGGACGACCAGGCACTCGTTCCCCGTGCACTCACTTGAACATCGGTCAAAACCTAACATGCGTTTCGCGTGGTGCAGCCGGTCGTCCGGTGACGGTTGTGGAACGGGAGCGGAGCGGACATGTGCCCCGTGCCCGGCCGTCCGGGCAGGCCGGAGCACCGCGGGCCCGGGCCGGATGTCCCGGGTCCGCGGTGTCGTGGGGGCCGCGGTGTCGGCGGGGGCGCGGTGTCCGCCGTGCGCGGGCGGGGGTCAGGAGCCGTGCGCCGGGGCCCCGCTCAGGAGTTGACGATGATCGTCGCCGTCGTGGTGGAGGCGAAGGACGACAGCGTCGTCACGATGGAGTCGGTGATCTGCTGGAGCGCGGGATGCGCCCAGTGGCCCTGGGTGATCTCCGTGACCCGCCGTGCCAGCGCCTCCTGGTCGGCGTCCGGCAGCACCGTCTCCCACAGGCCGCCGTGGTGGATCAGCACCACCAGGCAGGCCGTGCGCTCGTCCGGCTCCTCGCCCCGGGTGGCCACGGCGGCCAGCCGCTCCCGGGTGGCCGCCACGGTCTCGCCCGCCAGCAGCTCGTACCGGGTGCGCCGCAGTGCGCCCTTGCGCTCCTCGCGCAGTGCGCCCTTGTCGGCCAGGGCGCGCAGCGCGGGGTCGAAGGCGGGGCGGCGCAGGGCGAAGATCCACCGGTGCAGATCGTCCTTCTCGCCCTGCTGGGCGAGCTGCTCCAGGGGGCCGTCCAGACCGGGCACGCCGAGGGGCGCGGCGTCGCGCACCAGCACGCGGTCGCCCTCCAGCCGGATTCTGTCCGCGAGCGCCAGCTCCAGGAGCGCGGCGGCCGAGGCGGCGTACTCGGTCTGGAGCTGGTGCCGGAACCGGCCGGAGTCGGCGTCGAGGGTGAGGAGAAGGAGCTGCTCGCCCAGTGTGAGGTCCATGGTGTCCTGCTCTCCGCCGTCCGGCGCACAAAACCTCCGGGTGGGCCGGACGGAACGGTCGAAGTGTCCTGGTGGAACGGGGTCGGTCGGGGTCGGTTGGAGACGGTCGGGGTCGGTCGGGAGTGGTCCGGGTCGGTCGGGGGTCGGTCGGCGGTGTGGCCGGGGGTGCTCGGTGGCGGTCGGGTGGAGCGGTGGCGCCGGCGGGGTGGCCCGGCGCTCCCGGACGGCCGGGGCGGGTGTGCCCGGGACGCCCGGACGCTCGGAGACGACGGATGCGGAACGAGGGGCTCGGGGGACGGGTTCCGTGCGACGGGCCCGGGTGCGGCGGGTGCGGTCGGGCCCGGGCGCGGCGGACCCGGGTGCGGGTGCGGCGGACTCGGGTGCGGGCGTGCCGGTTCAGAAGAACGGGAGCTGGACGCGTCCGCCCTCGAACACGGAGTGCAGGGCGAGCAGAACGCCCGCCGTGCCCGTCGCGACGTCCGTGGACAGCCGCAGACACTCCCTGCCGAGGAACGCGGGCCGGTCCTCGTGGCGTACGGCGTGCAGGCCGAGCGCCGCGAGCTGGGGCCGCAGCGCCTCGGCCGGTACCTCGCCGTCCGACAGGTGCAGCAGGGCCGTGAGCACCCCGGCCCGGCCGAGGAAGAGACCGGCTTCCGTGGTGAACCGCAGGGCCGTCGCCTCCCGCACGGTGTCGCGCACCGGCGCCCACCGGAAGTCCGGGCGGTGGACGAGGTGGTCGTGGAGCACCATGCCGGTGCCGCCGATGCCGACGGCGAGCAGCGGCAGCCGGCCGAGCGGCTCGGACGGCAGCGGGGCGCCGGGCCGCAGCCCGAGGGCCGTCAGATCCGCGTCGAGTGCGGCACCGGCCGCGTCCAGCAGTCCCGTCTCGCCGGTCTCCTCGTACAGCCGGAGCAGCAGCAGGGCCTCTCCCGTGGCGCCGTCGAGCAGCCCGGCCGGGGCCGGGCCGCGTCTGCCGGCGGGGTCGGCCGGTGCGGGCGGCTCTTCCCGTGCCGGCCGGGTGTGCCGCTCCGCGAGGCGGGCGCCGATCGCGACGGCCTTCTCCAACAGGTCGGTGGAGCCGGTGCGCCGGGCCAGGTCCAGATGTGTCAGGCCGATGCCGGCGAGGCCCTCGCCGAGCGCCGTGGCGGCGGGGCCGCCGTCCTCGGGGCCCGCGTCCGCCGGGGGTGTGCCGGCCCGGGCGAGGAGGTCGGCCGCCTCGTCGACGCGGCCGAGTTCGGCGAGCGCGTAGGCGATCCCGCTGTGCCCGTGCGCGAAGCCGGGCCTGGGGTCCTGCTGTGCGTGTGCGCGCTCGACGAGCCAGTCGGTCCATTCCGGTTCGACGCGGGCGCCGGTGCGGGCGAGCGCCCACAGCACACCGGCCGCGCCGTGGGCGAAGCCGGTGCCGCCACCGGTCCGCAGGAACTGCTCGGCGTCGCCCGGGAAGAGGCGGTCCAGGCGCTGCGGGGTGGCGGCGGCGCGGATGCCCTGGGCGAGGGCGTCGCGGAGCGCGGGCCAGGTGTCCCGCTCGGGGACGGTCCACAGGGGGGCTTCGTCCGCCGCCTCGCCGGGAGCAGGGGCGCGCCCTTCGGTGCGGGCGCGCCCCTCGGCCGGAGCGGGTGCCTCGGCGGGCGCGATCGCCCCGGCGGGAGCGGTGCCGGGAGCGGTGGCGGCCGGGGGCGGGGCGAGGGCGCTGCGGGTGCGGGCGGCGTAGTCGGTGGGGACGGGGAAGTGTGCGGTGATCAGGTCGAGGAGCTGTTCGACCTTCTGCGGGGACCACTGGAGGGCGCCCGCGAGCGGGGCGAAGACGGCGAGCCGGAGGCTGCCCAGCGCGTAGCGGTCGACGTGGGTGCCGGTGTAGCCGGCGGGCGCCATGAAGCCGACGGCGCCCATCTGCTGGACGGCGTCGTCCTCGACGGCGCTCGCCGTCTCGAAGTCGATGAAGGTGACGGCCGGGCCGCCCTGCCCGTCCGGCCCGCCCTGCCCGGCGCCCGGGGCCGTCCCCGCCGTGTCCGTCTCCGTCTCCGCGTCCGTGTCCGTCTCCGGGTCCGGGCCGACGAGGATGTTGCCGGGGTGCAGATCGCCGAAGACGACGCCGCGCTCGTGCATCCCGCGCACCCCCTCCTCGATGCGCTCCAGCACCCGCAGGGCCCACGCGGTGTACTCCGCGTAACTCTCCGGCGCGGTCACGCCGTTCAGCAGCGGGTTCCGCTTGCGCATCAGCTGGGAGAGCGGGGTGCCCTCGACATAGGCGCGGACCAGGAAGTGGTGCTCGTGGCCCTTGCGGTGGTCGACGAGTTCGGGGATGGCGGGCAGCCCGGCGAGCCGTTCGAGCGCCCAGTGCTCCTTGCGGTACCGGGCGACGGCGTCCCGCCCCTCGCTGTCCAGGCCCGCGTGCGGACGTGCCTCGCGCAGCAGCACCTGCCGGCCGGTGCGGGTGTCCGTCCCCAGGTAGACGCCGCCGCCGTTGGAGAAGTGCAGGGCCTTGGTGACCCGGTAGGGGAAGTCGCGCAGGGTGCCCGCGTTGCGCGCTGCCATCGCCTCCGCGAGGCAGTCGGGGAGGGTGACCCACTCGGGCGGGCGGAAGCCGGGTCCGCGCCGGTCGGGGACGAGTTCGCCGTCCGGATTCTCGATGCAGTAGACGGTCTCGCCGGAGGGCGAGCGCATGGTGCGCACCGCGAAGCCGCCGTAGCGCACGTACAGCGGCCCGGAGCGCCAGCGCAGATCGCTGAGGATGTAGGGGCCCGGCTCGCCGTCGAGCAGGCCGCCGAGTTCGTCGAGCACCCGGGCGAACTGCGCCTCGTCCAGCGGGTAGAGGGTGATGAACTTGCCGCTGCCGCTGCGCTCGCCGTACTTGCTGTTGCGCCGCAGCAGGGCGCGCGGGCTGCGCAGGAACTTGAAGGTGAGGCCCTCGGCCGTGCAGTACTTCACCGTGGTGCCGAGCACCCGCTCGGCGCTCTCCGGGGTGGCCGACACATGGATCTTCCAGCCCTGCCCGGGCAGTCGGACGCCGGGCGGGGTCAGCAGCACCCACTCGCTGCCCGGGGTGCGCTCCCAGCCGTCGGGGACGGGGTCGTGCGTGGCGGCGAAGTCCTCCTCCTCGGCCGCGCCGGCCGCCGCGTGGGTGTCGAACCAGGGCGTACCGGGCGGGCAGAAGCTGAGGTGTCGCAGGATGTCCATGGTCTCTTCTCCGGTGCGGTGCTGCCGGGTGCTGCCGGTGTGTGCGGTGCGCGGGCCGTCAGCGCAGGGCCGGCGCGATGTAGGTGAGGTACAGCCAGGAGCCGAGCGGCCGGTCACCGACCGGGACCTGGGCCATGCCGGCGCGGGCGCCGTCCGTCGCGCGCTCGGCGGCCGTCCGCTTCCCCGCGGACCCCGCCGATCCCGCGGATCCCGCGGAGCCCTCGGCCCCCGCGTCGGGGTCGTCGGGTGCTGCGGGTGTCTCCAGGCCGACGCGGTAGGCCGGTACGGGCAGGGCGCCCGCTTCCCGGACGGGGATGAAGGCGGACAGCGGTGCCGTGCCCTTGCGTGCCTCGCCGGCGGAGCCGTCCGCGACGACCGCCGTGCCGACGGGGGAGCGGGTGACCATGCCGCGCCGGATCAGGGTGACGTGGGTGCCGGGTGTGACGCTGTCCCGGTCCGCCGCCTCGGAGAGCACCAGCGTGGTGCGGTCCCCGTCGCGGACGAAGCCCGCCGTGATCTTGTAGGGCACCTGGACGAGGGTCAGCGCGGCGGTGACGGCCGCCGCCGTGAGCACCCCGGCGGTGACGATCCGCCCGGTGTGCGCGCCGCCGCCGCGGGCCTCCTGGACGATCTTCCGGCCGCCGGTCCACGCCCGGTACAGCAGATAGCTGATGCCGGTGAGCACGACGGCGGCGCCGATGACGCCCATGCCCTGGAGCAGGTCGAGCCAGAGCGAGGAGGCGAGCCCGATCAGATAGAGCGGGAAGACCATGCAGGCCAGCCCGAACGGCACCGACCAGCGCACGGAGGGCAGTTCGCGCTCGTACCGGCCGCCGAACAGGACACGGGCGAGGAAGCGGCGGGCGTCGGTCATCGCGCGGTCGCGCAGATGCGGCACGTCCAGATGCGTCATCAGCGCGATGTAGCCGTCGAGTTTGACGAACGGCAGCAGATTGAGCGTGCCCGTCACATAGGTGGAGACGGCGAAGACCAGCACGGCGTCCCAGGCGCCGCCCGTCCCGTCCGCGCCGGCGATCAGCGCGGCGATGGCGGCGCTGCCCGCGATCACCATCTGGGTGACGATGCCCGCGAGCGCCACATGGACGCGTTGTTCCTTGCGGGGCAGCCGCCAGCCGTCGGAGACGTCGCAGAAGAACGCGGGCGTCATGTAGAAGAGCATCACGCCCATCCGGCTGGGCCGCCCGCCGTGGTAGGTGAGGACCGCGCCGTGCCCCATCTCGTGCAGCGCCGTCGTCACCAGGGAGGCGACGCCCAGCACCATCAGGAAGGAGAGGGGCAGCGGCTTGCCGAGCGCGCTGCGCAGCACCGGCGCCTGGAGCGCCAGCGCGAGCAGCCCGCCCAGCGCGGCGCACACGGCCAGTACCGCACCGAACCTGTTGGCCACCGACCGCAGCAGCGGAGTGGCCGCACGCAGCAGCCGCTCCGGCTTGAGCATCGTGAACTGGAGGGTGAGCGGCGGGACGAACTTGAACCAGGTGCTGCTGCGGCGGCGCGGTGTGCCGTCCTCCAGCAGCCGCATCCGGTGCAGATTGCGGACCGCGCGCTCCACGTCCCGCTCGGTCCACGGCGGGCCGAGGGTGTCCACGAGCCCGGCGTGGTCGCGGGCGCCGTCCATGGTGTGCAGCAGCCGCACGAGGTCGCTGCCCACCCGGATGTACTGCTGCGCGCCGCGCTGCACCACCCAGGGTGCGCCCTTCTCGATCGGCTCGTGCACCAGCACGTCGGAGGCGAGGCGCGGGCGGGTCAGCAGCGCGGTGTCCGGCTCGGCGGTGCGGCCGGCCGTCGAGCCGTGCCCGCGGCGGGTGCCGTGGCGCAGGACCCGCTGGTAGCCGAAGCGGCGCTCGGGTACCCGGCGGTGCCGTCCGCGCCCGCGCGTGATCACAGCACGTCCCGCTTGTGGAAGAGGGCCCGCGCGGCGATGCCAGCGGCGACCAGCCAGGCGGCGATGGTCAGCGAGGCGGCGGGCACGGAGAGCAGCTCCGGCTTGCCGTCCCGGTAGACCGAGCTCATGGCGATGGTCAGGGTGAACTTGCCGACGGCCGGGGCCAGTCGCAGCAGCGCCTCGTCGACGAAGAGGGTCAGCCCGAGCAGGGTGGCCACGGTCGCCGCCTGGTTGCGGATGATCCAGCCGAGCAGCACGCCCCAGGGGGCGCCCAGCGTGGTCACGACGAACACGCCGATCAGCGTCAGCGTCGTCTCGTGCGTCCAGGCGGGCTCCAGCTGGGCCTGCGGCAGGAACACCGACGGCGAGGCGGCGGCCAGTGCGACGGTGAGCGCGCCGAAGACGACGCCCATGGCCAGGCCGACCAGCAGCTTGGCGGTGAGCAGCCGTCCGCGTCCGCCGCTCAGCAGCACGGATCTGCCGATCGCGCCGGACTGGTACTCACGGCTGACGAAGATCGCGCCGAGCAGCGCCGAGAACAGCAGCATCATGAACCAGGACCGCACGACCTGGTCGGTGACGCCCTCGATGGTGGTGGCGCCCTTGGCGATGTCCTTGTCGGCCTCGGTGACGTAGCCGCTGCCGGCCAGCGCCCCCATCAGCACGCCGATCAGCGCCATCGACCACCAGGCGCGGCCGGTCCACATCTTCGACCACTCGGCGGACAGGAGGCGTCGAAGGTCATGCATGGGCTCCGACCCCGCTTTCGTTTCCGTTGCCGACGAGGGAGAAGAACCGGTCCTCCAGCCGGACGGCCCCGTTGTCGGTCAGCTCGGCGAGCGTGCCGCTGTAGCGCAGCGACCGCTGGATGATCAGGACGTCGTCGACGGTCTGCTCCACCTCGGCCAGCAGATGGCTGGAGATGAGGACGGTGCGGCCCTCGTCGGCGAGCGAGCGCAGGAAGGTGCGCAGCCAGCGGATGCCGTCCGGGTCGAGTCCGGTGGCCGGCTCGTCCAGGACGAGGAGTTCCGGGTCGGCCAGCAGCGCGGAGGCCAGCGCGTGGCGCTGCCGCATACCGGTCGAGTAGCCCTTGATCTTCCGGTCGGCGCGGTCGCCGAGGCCCACCCGCTCCAGCACCTCGTCGACCCGGCGGGACGACAGGCCCAGCGTCTTCGCCCAGATGGTGAGATCGCGCCGGCCGCTGACGCCCGGCAGGGCGCCGATGCCGTCCATGCTGACGCCCACCCGGTGCGCCGCGTGCGGCAGTTCGTCGTAGGGGTGGCCGAAGACGGTGGCCCGGCCGGCGCTGGGCGCGGTCAGGCCGAGAAGCATGCGCAGCGTGGTCGTCTTGCCCGCGCCGTTGCGCCCCAGCAGGCCGACGATCCGGCCCGGCCGCACCTCGAAGGACACCGAGTCGACGGCGGTGACCGTGCCGAAGGTCTTGCTCAGACCTTCGGCGACGGCCACGGGCTGCCCGATCTGCCCGTGCTGCCTGGTCATCGCTTCCTCGCGGTACGGACGTTGAGCGCTGTACGCACCACGCAGGCGAGCAGGGCCACCGAGAACACCGCCATGCCGACGGTGCTCGCGCTGCCCTGGAGAGAGATCTGGCAGTAGGCGAGACCGATGACGAGGAACGGGATCAGAAAGCTGATCCTGCTGTTCGACTCGTACCAGGCCCCGTTCCCGCCTCCGGAGTTCCCGCTGGTACCGGGGTTCTTGTCGGGCATGGATCCCACATTCCTTTCGGCCCCGGGAGTGGGGCCCGGATACGTCCCAAGGCCCCGGATCCGGCAGGCGCCTGCCGGATCCGGGACTGCTTGTGCGTGCCTGAAGGCCGCGGCCTTATCAGGTGGCGATGGCGGAGGCCACGCCCCCGTAGACGGCGCTGACGGCGATCGAAGCCATCGTTCCGTCCTTGAAGTTGGACCAGAAGCCCGGGGCCTCCATGGCCTCCAGCTCCTGCATGTCCAGCTCCAGGGCGGACATGTCGTTCTTCAGCTCGTCCTGCATTTCCTCACCTCCCCCGAGGCTGCTCGACAGCAGTGGTGACGACGTGTCGTGGCGCTGATCAGGGGCTCCTGATCAGGTGACCACCGACGCGACGACGCTGTAGGTCACGGCGCCGCTGACGCCCGCGCCGCTGATGTAGCCGGTGACGGACCAGAAGCCCGGGGCCTCCATGGCCTCCAGCTCCTGCATGCCCAGCTCCAGCCCGGCGCCCTCGGCGCCGCCGAAGGTCTCGACATCCTGCACGTTCATCTCCCCCTCCCGGTCACTAGTTCCTTCTCCTGGCATCCGCCGCCCGGGACCGGAGGCCCGGCGGCGGAAGTCTGTGGACGGCGCTGAGCGTGCGCCGCGGGCCCGTGGGCCGCTTCTGTGCGAGCCGCTCCGGCGCGGGCCGTGTGCACCGTCCCGGTGCGCGCCGGCTCCTCGTGCTCCTGGTGCTCCTGGCGCTCCTCGTGCACCGCCCCGGCCAGCAGCCCCGCCAGGTCGTCGGCGGTGAGCCGGCCGAGCATCGGCAGCCCGGCGCCCCAGGCACGCACCGCACGGGCCGCGACCCCGGCGGCGGTACCGGCCGGCGCGGTGACGGTCCGGCCGATGTGCCAGCGGTCGGCGAGGTGCGCGATGCCGTCCGCCGCGTCGGCGGGCAGGCCCTCGGGGACGGCCGTGCGCAGCCGCTGCCACAGCCGGCCGAGCCGGCGGGCCGAGCCGTAGCGCTCGTCCCCGTCGGCCACGCGCCGCCACAGGGGCGGGAGCAGCGCGGCGACCGCGGTCATCTTGCGCAGCCCCAGCGCCGAGGACAGCTCGTTGGCCACGTACCAGCCGCGGTTGGCGTACGGCTCCCGGCCGAGCACCGTCCAGCCGGCGTGCGCGAGGCCGCTGACCTTGGCGAGTTCGGCCCGCACGGTGTCGTCCACGGCCCGGGACCGCTCGTGCGCGGCGCGTACCTCCTCGCCGAGCTGCACGGTGCGCACGGCCAGCGCCTCGACGAGCGCGTCCTCGGTGGGCAGGTCCGCGAGGTCGCCCACGTACAGTCCGGCCAGCCGGAACAGCACCTCCAGCGCACCCTCCGCCACGGCGGCGTACGGCAGCGTCGAGGTGGCCAGCGGATCGACGACGGCGGCGTCCGGCTGGAGCGTGGTGCCCATGACCAGGCGCTTGCCGCGCGGATGGTCCAGGCAGGCCACGGAGCTGAGTTCGGAGCCGGTGCCCAGCGTCGTGGGCACGGCGACCAGCGCCGGACGCGGCCCCTCGCCCCGCGGCGGCAGCAGGACCAGCCCGCTGCGCTGCGGCACCGCGAGCCGCTTGGCGGCCTGCGGGCCGGTGCACAGCCAGCCGGCGAGCTTGGCCCGGTCGAGCAGCGCGCCACCGCCGACGGCGACGACGAGCCCGGATCCGGCGAGCTGCCGGGCCAGTTCCCCGAGGGCCTCGACGCCGCCCGTGTCGTCGGGGCCGCCCGCCTCGACCGTGTGCACCGTGCGGCCGTGCCGGGCGAGCGTCCCGCGGATCCGCTCCGCGATCGGCGCCCCGGTGACGGCCGGGTCGGTGAGCACGGTGACGGACGTCTCGCCGCGGCTGCGCAGCCACGGACCGAAGCCGTCGAGCCCGTACATGGTGAGCGTGGGGCAGTGCCAGCCGAGCGCCATCAGCGGGCCCCGGCAGCGGTGTCGGCCGACGCGGTGTGCGCGGCGGTGCCCGTCGAGGTGTCCGTCGAGGTGTCCGTCGAGGCGTGCGCCGCGGTGTGTGCGCTGATGCCCGCCCGGACGCACTCCAGCAGTTCGTGCAGCTCCGCGTCGGTGTAGACGAGGGCGGGGAACAGCTGGACGCCGTGCAGCCCCGGGTGGACGAGGGCGCCCGCGTCCCGCACGGCGGCGACGAGCGCCGGGACCTCGGCCTGCGGCAGCGGCGCTCCGTCCGGGCCGCAGACCCGCACGGAGCGGAAGCAGCCGACGCCGGTGGTGCCGGTGACCCGCGGGTGCTCGTCGACCAGCCGGGCCAGTTCGGCGTCCAGCAGCCGGCCGAGCCTGCGCGCCCGGGCGACGGCGTCGAGCCGGTGCATCTCCTCCAGCGTCGCCAGCACCGCCGCGCAGGTGACCGGGGTTCCGGCCTGGGTCTCGCCGTGGCTGAGGAGCGCCCCGGCCGCGTCGAACGTGTCCGCCACCTCGCGGGAGGCGAGGACGGCCGCCGCCGCGCTCGTCCCGTTCGTCAGCCCCTTGGAGGTGATGAGCAGATCGGGACGCTCGGGCCAGCGCTCGGAGGCGAAGAACGCGCCGGTGCGGCCGAAGCCGGTGGCGACCTCGTCGGCCACCAGCAGGAAGCCGTGCTCGGCACGGAGCCGCAGCAGCGCGTCGATGTACTCGTCGGTCAGCGGGACGGCGCCCGTGCCGAGCACCGGTTCGACGACGACGGCGGCGACCTGTGCGCCCTGCCGGGACAGCAACTTCGCCAGGTCGTCGGGGTCGTTGGCGGCGACGTGCCGCACCAGCCGCTGGTCGACGCCGTACAGCTGCTGGCCCAGGTCCTCACCGGTGAGGGCGAAGCCGCCGAAGGTCAGCCCGTGGTAGCTGTCGCGCAGCCCGACGACCAGCTTGCGACGGCTCTCGCCCCGCAGCGCGTGATGGTGCCTGGCCAGCTTCATCACCAGGTCGTTGGCGGCGCCGCCGGAGGTGGAGAACAGCACCCGGCCGTAGTGCGCGGGCCCGGCGGCGTCGACGAGGGCCTCGGCGGCCCGGCGCGCGTAGCTGTTCTCGTAGCGGAAGACGCTCAGATAGGAGGCGTCGCGCAGCGCGGCGGCGGCTGCCTCGGCCACGGCCTCGTTGCCGTAGCCCAGGTTGGTGTTCCACAACCCGCTGGCGCCGCACAGCAGTTCACGCCCGTCGGCGAACCGCACCCGGGTGCCCTTGGCGGAGACGGCGCACAGCGCGTCGTCCCCGTGCGCGGACGGCTCCAGGAGCGCCGGCCACAGCGCACCGCCCCGCGCGGGCCCGGCCTGCGCCGTCCCGGCCGGGTGCGTGTCGGCCGCGTGCGCGTCCGCTGTGTGCGTCCCGGCTGCCGGTGTCCCGTGCCGTTCGCGGCTCATGCGGCCACCTCCGCTTCGAGCAGGACGTCCCGGTGGCGCCAGCCGCCGGAGGGCAGCGGGTACCGGGCGGTGACGGTCAGGCCGTGCGCGGCCAGTTCGGCGGTCAGCCGGGCGACGGGCAGCACGCCCACGGTGGACGTGGCCACCGGCACGGTGCCGCTCGCCGGTTCCTCGGCGGGGAAGACGGTGATCACCCGGGCGTCGGCGCCCGCGGGCCAGTGCTCGTGCATGCGGTAGCCGCGCCCGCTCGCGCCGACGACGTCCAGCACGACCTCGGTGTCGTCGGCCCCGTCGGTTCCGTCGCTCCCGTCCGTCCCCTCGGCCTCGTCGGCCGGCCGTTCGACCGTGGAGAGGAGGAACCGGCCGCCGGGCGCCAGATGGCCGCGTACCGCCTCGTACAGACCCGCCCGGCCCGCCGCGTCCAGCAGCGAGATCGAGGTGGTGCCGAGCACGACGGCGCCGAAGGTGCCCTCCAGCCGGAAGTCGCTCATGTCGCCGTGCACGGTCGTGCACCGGTTCCGGATCCGCGCGGGCGCCTCGTCCAGCCGCTGCCGCAGCAGCGCGAGCATTCCGGAGGACAGCTCCAGGGCCGTGACGTCGCGGCCCAGCGCGAGCAGCGGAAAGGTCAACCGGCCCGACCCGGCGGCCAGTTCGAGCACCGGACCGGGGACGGTGCGCACCCGGCCGAGGAGTTCCCTGACCTCCAAGGTGTCCTGGGCGGAGAGGTCGTGGTAGACGGCGGAGCCCGTCTCGTCGTACAGGTCGTGCAGCACGGCGCGGTCGCCGAGCGCGGCCAGCCGCAGGCCGGCGCTGCCGGGCACCGTGTGCCGGGCGGGAGCGGAGGTCGTCACCGGTTCACGCCCCCACGCCGGCGGGGCCGTCGCCGCCCAGCGGCATCCCGGCCTCGGCGAACTGCTTCTCGACGGCGATCAGCCGCTCCTGCCATCCGGCGCCGAGCGCGCCGGCCGCCGCCTCGGCCGAGCCGTGCACCACGACCGCCTCGGCGAGCTGCGCCCCGGCGGGGGAGACCCGCAGGGTGCGCCCGGTGCGCGGGCAGTGCACATAGCCGGTCTCGCCGCTTCCGCCGGCGGCACCGGGGGCCGGGGCGCCGCCGTCGGCCCACAGCACGAGCGGGACGGTCGGGTCGGCGCATTCGCGGGCGTCGTCGGCGTCGCCCAGCGCGGGCAGCGCCCGGCCGCCGAACCCGGAGGCCCGCACGCCGGAGGCACCGCGGGCCCGCAGCTCGCGCACGGCGTCCAGCGCGACGAGGTAGCGGGCCGCCCAGGGCCGCTCGTCCAGCGCCGCGTCGCGCACCGCGCCGGGCACGATCCCGCCCAGCGCGACGGCGCACGGGTGTGCGGCCTCGGCGTTGGCCTGCTCCCAGGCGGCGTCGAGGGCGTCGAGGCCGTCGCCGGGCACGCCGAGCCGGGTGCCGCCGGGCGCGGTGGAGACGGCGCCCTCGGCGTCGACGTGCAGGCGCAGGGCGGGGCCGTCGCCGTGCCGGCCGGCGCCGAGCGCGGTGACGTCGGCGAGCTGGACGGCCGGGTCGGTGACGAACGAGGCGAACTCGCCGGTGGCGCGGGCGTCGTCGGCGTCGGCGAGGAACGCCTCGAAGTCGGCCTCCTCGGTGATCCGGATCAGCGTGGCGCCGATGACGGACATGTACGCGGACGTGGCGTAGTCCTGCGTCTGGAGGTAGAAGGTGTCCGCGAGCGACATGTCGCCGCTGGGCTCGCTGAGCGACCCCGTGTAGCCGGCGATCCGCACCGGGCCGTCGGTGCCGTCGGGGCCCCCGGGAACCTCGGCGTCCCGGGTGGCCTCCTCGCCGCCCGGCACCAGCACGACACCGCCCGGTCCGGCCAGTCCGCCGTCGAGGACCGCGCCGAGGTGGGCCGCGTCCTCCAGGACCACCGTCGCCGCGCCCCGGGCGGGCAGCCCGCCGCCGAGCGGGCCGGGCCTGCCGGTGCCCCACGACATCACGTGGCGCTTCAGACGGGACATCTCTTCCCTGGTCATACTTGCTGGTCCCTTCGTCACGCGACCGCGGCCAGAATCGTCTTCAGCTCGCTCATGGCCGCCTTCGGCCCGTGCACGTTGCAGACGCCGGTCAGATTGAGGACGACCTCGTCCGCACCGGCTTCCCGGTACTCGGCGAGGAGCCCGGCGAGTTCCCCCGGATCGCCGTGGAGGAACGCCTTGCCCTCCACCATCCGCTTGCCGGCGGCGGGCAGTTCGTCACCGGAGATGTCGATCCCGCCGGTGCGCAGCATGTCGATGTAGTGCGGGGCCCGCATGTGCGGGGCGTTGCCGGCGACGACCAGTTCGGCCGGGTCGCGGTCCGGTGCGCGCAGCGCCATCGGCACCATCGCGGTGACGCGCGGAACGGGCCTCCCGGCCTCCTCGGCGCCCGCGCGCAGCGCCGGCACCAGCGTCTCCTTCAGATACGACGCCGGCGTGAGCCAGGTGATGGCGACATCGGCGATCTGCCCGGCCAGCCGGGCCATTCCGGGGCGCAGCACGCCCAGGCCCAGCTCGATACGGGGCGTGACGGCGGGCGTCATGGCGCCCTCGCAGGAGAAGTACGTGCCGGAGAAGGACAGGTTCCGCCCCTCCAGCAGCCCGCGGACGACCGTCAGATACTCGCGTGCCGCGGTCAGCGGGCTGGCGTAGGGGGCGCCCAGCAGGCTGCGCTGGAACGACCTGGCGCCCGGGCCGAACCCGGCGACGACCGGCTCTCCGGTGGTCAGCGCCAGTGAACGCGCCTGGTGCGCCGCCTCGTAGGGGTGGCGCAGCGGCATCAGCGTCACGCCGGTGCCGGTCGGCACCCGGAACCCGGAGCCGGCCGCGGCGGCGAAGCCCTGGAACGGCTCGACGAGCAGCGACTGGCCCTGCCAGAGCCGCTCTGCGGCGGTCCACTCCACCAGCGCCGCGTAAGGCAGCAGTTGTTCCGGTCTGCGTGGCAGAAACGGCAGCAGAACCGAACACGCCGGAAGTGCGCTCACGTACTCTCCCCCGATCGCACGCCTGCGGACAGGCGTACGCGTTGAACTCCCCGTTGTGCCGTGCGGCGCGCGGGCCGTGGCGGCGACGGGCCCGCTGGGGTCCCGGCTCCGGACGCGTCCGGACAGCTTCCGTCGCGCGTCGCCCGCCGGCTCGCACCGGCTACCCAGGAACCTAGAGCACGGGAAAGGGGCGCACCCCCGGCGGCGGAACGGTTTGTTCCCCGTCCGGGGACGGGGAACAAAAGGGCGACCGTGTGGCAAGATCGGCGGATCGTCCGTCCCGGCTCGCCCGGACCGCCCGCGCGGCGACGGCCGCCCCGGCGGCCGTGGAAGCGGAAGGGCTCCCGGGGGAACAACGGCCCGGTACCGTGCGGAAGTTCGCCCCGGCCGGAACCCGCACCCGGCGGGCACCCGGCCCGGCCCAGCCCGGAACGCCTCGCGGCCCGGGAGCGCGCTCCGGTCCGGTCCGCTTCCGTCCTGGACCCGCCGTCCCGGAACCCGTCCGTCCGGGAGCCCGCCGTGCAGGTGCCGGTGTCTCCCCGCGCGGGCAGCTCCGTGCCCGGGCGTCTCCCGGCGCCCGGTGTCCGCGCCCGTGTCCGTGCCCGGTGCCCGTGCCCGGCCGGTGGTGCGGCCGCCGTTGGGAGCGGTCCCCGCCGGGGGCGGGGGCGCCATCCGAGAAAGGTCAGCCATGCCCCGGTTCACCGTCGTCTGCCCCACCTACAACCGTGGTGCGGACATCGTCCCGACCCTCGACTCCGTGCGGGCCCAGACGGCCGACGACTGGGAGCTGCTGGTCGTCTCCGACGCGAGCAGCGACGACACCGACGCGTGGGTCGAGGCCGCCGCCGACCGCGACGCCCGGATCCGGCTGCTGCGCACCGAGCGGCACGGCCACCCCAGCGGCCCGCGCAACGCGGCGCTCGCCGAGGCCCGCGGCGAGATCGTCGCCTACCTCGATCACGACGACCGCTGGCTGCCGGGCCATCTGGCCACGCTCGACCGGCTGTTCCGTGAGCACGGCACGGGCCGGGACGCCGACGGTGTCCAGCTGGTCGCCACCGGCTGCGAGTACCGCACCGCCGACGATGCGACGACCTCGCTCACCGAGCCGCTGAGCCTGTGCTGGCACCCCGAACTCCAGCTGCTCGGGCCGCTGTTCGAGCCGTCCCGGGTCGCCCACCGGCGCGGTGTCGTGGAGGCCGTCGGCGGCTGGCGGGACGGCGCCGGGCTGGAGGACTGGGACCTGTGGCTGCGCCTGGCCGACGCCGGCGTCGCCTTCACCACTACGACCGAGCGCACGGCGCTGCTCCTCCAGGACACCGGCACCCGCCGGCACCGTACGGCCAGGCCGCAACGGCAGACGCTCGCCGAGTTCGACTCCGCCCGGTCCGCGCGCGGCGTGCTCGACGCGCTGGGCGACGCCTCGACGGAACCGGCGCTGCGCGCGGCGTGCGCGGCCGATATGCGGGAGTGGTTCGCCGCCATGGCCCGCGACGGCGCCTTCGTCCGTCCGCGTGGCTGGCAGGGCCCGCTCGACGAGGCCGTCGCCGCCACCGTCGCCGCCACCGAGGAACTCTGGCCCGACCTGGTGCTCTTCCGCCGCCCCGGACGCTTCGTGCTGGCCCAGACCCTCTGGTGCTCCCGGCCCGAGCACGCCCGCCGGATCGAGGAGCTGTCCCGCCGGGTGCATCCGCGTCAGTACGCGCTGCTGGACGAACTCGCCGCCCGCCACACCGCTTCCGCCGCCTGACCCCGGCCGGGCGCGTCTGCCCGAGCGCGCCCGCACGAGCGCGCCCGTTGGGCGCGCCCGCTGCTCGCGCGCCCGCCCGAGCGCGCGTGCCCGAGCGGGGACGGCGCCGGGACCGCAGGCGCGGTATGGGCGGTTCCGGCACCGGTTCCGGCACCGGTTCCGGCAACGCGCCCGGTGCGGCCGCCGGTCCGGGGTAGCGTCCCCGCAGTGACTGGTGAGGGGGCACGCATGCGGTTTCAGCGGCGGGGGCGCGGCGTCGGCCGGGCGGTCGCCTTCGGGATGCTCGCGCTGGGGACGGTCTTCCTGATCGTCGGCCTGGTCACGGCCGGGATGTCCGCCTCGCTGCTGGCGGACTCGGAGCGGGTACCGGGCACGGTCGTGAAGCTGGAGTGGCGGAAGGGCGGCCACGAGACGTCGCGGGACGGCCCGAGGGACCAGGTCGTGGCGTACCCGGTGGTCGCGTACACGCCGGAGGGCGGCGTACCGACGAGGTTCCGCGGCTCGACGGGCTCCAACCCGCCGTCGTACGAGGAGGGCGAGCAGGTCGAGGTGCTCTACCGGCCCGGCTCCCCGGGGGACGCGCGGATCAACGGCTTCGCGTCGCTGTGGATGCTGCCGCTGATCTTCGGCGGGACGGGACTGCTGTTCGTGGGGATCGGAGCGGCGACCGTGCGGGCGCGGCGCCGACGCGCCGCCGGTGCGTCGTCACCGTAGCGCCGCCCGGGCCCTGCGCGGACGGCCCCGCCGAGGCCGTGCGGACGGCCCCGCCGGGGTCACTTCCCGACGCCGACGGGGTCGACCGTGACCGAGGAGCCCGGGCCCTCGGTGACCGGCAGATTGAGGGTCGCCGGCACGGACTGCGACTGCGTCTCGCCGGGCGGGGTGACCACGAGGCCGGTGACGTTCACCCCGCTGCCGCCGGTGTCGTTCGGCGGGTAGTGCAGGGTGAACCGGGTCTCCTCGCCGGGTGCGACGCTCACCCGCGGGGCGGCGAGGCCGCTGCGGCCGGCGTTGAGCGCGCCGCCCTCCGTCTGGAGATCCACCCCGGGGAAGCCCTGGAGGGTGCAGGCCGCCGAGCCGTTGTTCCGCAGATTCACCAGCAGCGTGCCCTCGCCCATGCCGTGCGAGGTGCTGAACCCCAGCTCGGAGGTCTTGCAGGCGCCACCGGAGCCACCGGGCGCCGCCGGCCCCCCGCCACCGCCTCCCTTGCCCCCCGAGGAGCCCCCGCCGTTCTTGCCCGGGGCACCGGGCTGCGCCGTGTCGCCGCCCTTCTCGTCGCCGTGGCCGGAGTCGGCCGCCGAGGACGACGACGAGGGCGAGGCGCCCTTCTTGTGCGAGCCGCCGCCGGGCGAATCGCCGGGCGCGGGCGCCGCGTCCCCGGCCACCTTCTTCGGTGCGGAATCGTCCGCCTTCTCGTTGCCGCACCCGGCCAGCAGGGCCGCGGACAGCCCCGCGGCGACGACGGCTGCGAGCCGGGTGCTGGTGGCTGTGCGTCCTCGCGCGGGCCCGTGCCGTGCCGGCCGCCCGGTCGCCCGCTGCGCGTGCTGCTGCTGTTGCCTCACTACCGTCACTCCCTGGTCGCTCCTTCGCGAACGTACACCGGATGCCGGGAGCGGGGCTCGTTTCCGGCTTCCTCCTCGGGGACGCACCGGACGCCGGGGCGGTTCGGGGGAGGAAACGGTTCCGGCGTCAGCGGGCGTGCGGGGTGACGCGGAGCGCGAGGACGGCCACGTCGTCGTGCTGCGGGACGCTGCCGACCGCCCCGGCCAGCGCCTCCAGCAGCTCGTCCGGCGATCCGCCGCCGTGGGCCGCCAGCACGGACGCCGCCCGGTCGATACCGGTGTCGATGTCGCCGTCCGGGCGCTCGACCAGCCCGTCGGTGTACAGGAGCAGCGCGCCGCCGGGCGGGATCCCGCAGACGGACTCGTGCCTGTCCGGGGTGCCCGAGCCGTCGAGCAGCAGGAGATCGTGCCCCTCCAGGCGGGTGACCCGGCCGTCGGGCGTGCGCAGCAGCGGGGGCGGGTGGCCGGCGTTGGACCAGGTCAGCAGCCAGCCGTCGCCGTGCGGGTCCAGACGGGCGTGCACGGCGGTCGCGCCGGGGCCGAGCCCCAGCGCGTCGAAGGCCGCGTCGACGTCCCGGAGCGCGACGGCGGGAGAGCGTGCCGCGTGGCCGAGGGTGGCCTGGCGCAGCATGCTGCGGACCTGGCCCATCACCACGGCGGCGTGCATGTCGTGCCCGATGACGTCGCCGATCGACAGCATCAGACAGGGGCGCCGCTCGTCCCCGCCGGGCGGCAGCGGATAGGCGTCGTACCAGTCGCCGCCGACCATGTCCTGGTCGGCGGCCGGCAGATACCGGTGGGACATCTCCAGGCCCGGTACGTCCGGGAGTTCGGTGAGCATGGCCGACTGGAGCTGCTGGGCGACGCCGAGGCGGTTCTCCACGAACAGGGTGCGCTCCACGGCCTGGCTCACATAGCCGGCCACCGCGGTGAGCACCGCCTCCTCGGTCACGCCCATCCTGTGCGGGCCCGACCACGCCCACGTCAGCACGCCCCGCCGGCCGGCCAGGGGCACACAGAACGCGGAGCGCAGCCCCATCTCCTCGTACCAGGTCACCGCGTCGGGCCCGTAGCCGGCCGCCAGCTCCGCACGGTCGCGGACGAGGACGGTGCGCTGCTCCCGCATGGCCCGCGCGCTGGGGAAGCGGGCGTCCAGCTCGATGGTCGGGAGGGCGCTCTCCACGGGCTGGACGGTGTCCGGCTCCACGACGCGCCGCAGCAGCGGCCCGTCGGCGAGCAGCAGGCCCACATAGAACGGCCGGGTGGCGCCGTCGAACAGATGGCGCAGCCGGCGGACCAGGTCCGTCAGATCGCGGGAGCGGCCCAGCTCTACCGAGGCGCGCAGCAGTACACCGGCGTGGTCGCGGTCGCGGCAGATCTGCTCGCCGGCGATGCGCAGCTGTAGCTCGACGGAGCAGGCCGCCGCGAGGTCGGAGAGGTCCTGCAACTGGGTTTCCGACCAGTCGCGGGGCCGGTGGTCGATCGCGCACAGGGCACCGAGGACGTGGCCGTCGGCGTCCGTCAGCGGCATCCCCGCGTACGCGATGACCTGGAGGTCGGAGACCGCCAGGCTGCCCCGGGTGCGCGGGTCCTGCCGGGTGTCGGGCACGACGAGCGGTGCGCCGCTGTCGACGACGAGCTGGCAGAAGGAGCGGTTCAACGGCGTCTCGCGCCGCCCGGCCCACGGTTCCTTCAGCCCGGCCATGCCGGGGAAGACCTGCCGGTCGGTCTCCAGCAGGGACACCAGGGCGACCGGGACGCGGACGAACCGGGCCACGAGCCGGGCGAAGCGGTCCATGCCGTGGTCGGCCGAGGCCGTGAGGCCCGCCCGCAGGAGCGCCTCCGACCTGTTCAGTTCCCCCGTCAACGTCCCTCCAAGGAGAACCCGGCAACCGTGGGAGCTTTCGTCCCAGAATGCGGCCTGGCGGGGCCTTCCGCACCCGGTGTTCTCCGTCGGGAGGGGAAAGGGAGGAGAGGGGAGGAGAGGAGAGGGGAAGGGAGGAGCGAGGGGGAGAGGAAGCCCGCTGTCGAGGAGCGCTCCGCAGTGGCCTGCCGAGGGGGGCGGCCGGTCCGGCCGCGGAGCGCTCGTGCCGGGCCCGGAAACGGGTTCCGGGCCCGTCCTCATCACGGGGAGTCTCCAGGACACCAGCCCCGCGCTTCGCTGTCCAACAAGTCCGAAGTGGGCGGTGACAAGGAGCAGTTGTGGCGAGGGCGGCGCCGGTCAGGCGTCCGGCACGGGGACCGCCTCGACCAGGGAGAACGGTGCCAGCGCCGGCGGTGAGGCGACCCGGGTGGTGCGGAAGCCGGTCGCGGTCAGCAGCGCGTCGAGATCCCGCGCGCTGCGCTCCCGGCCGCCCATGTTCACCAGGACGTACAGATCGCTGAGGAACGCGAGCGGATGGGCGTCCGGCGTCGCCCGCTCGGGCAGCAGCACCTCGACGACGAGGAGCCGGCCGTGCTCGGGTACGGCCGCCCGGCAGGAGCGCAGGATCCGGGCGGAGCGCTCGTCGCTCCAGTCGTGGAGGATGCTCTTGAGCACGTACAGATCGCCACCCGGCGGCACGGCGTCGAAGAAGTCGCCGGTCTCCACCCGGCAGCGGCCGGCCAGCCCGGCCTTGCGCACCGTCGCGGGAGCGTCCCGGCCGCCGGCCGGCGAGTCGAAGACGACGCCGTGCACGCCGGGGTGGGCGCCGAGCACGGTGGTCAGCAGCGTGCCGTCGGCGCCGCCCACGTCGACGACGCGGCCGTGCGCGGAGAAGTCGTACACCTCGGCCAGCGCGGTGCTCAGCGTGCGCGTGGCCTCCCGCATGGACGAGGCGAAGGTCTCCGCCAACTCCGGCTGCCCGGCGAGATGGTGGAAGAAGTCCGTGCCGAACTCCTCGTCGAAGCCGGGCTCGCCGGTGCGGACGCTGTGCTCCAGCCGGGCCCAGGCCCGCCGGAAGACCCCGGAGCCCTGCCGGACGAACGCGTGCAGCGAATCGGGGACGTCCGGGCGCAGCCGGCGGCCCGCCGGGGTGAGCGCGAAGCGGCCGTCCTGCGTCTCCTCTGCGAGGCCGAGCACCGCGAAGGCACGCAGGAAACGCAGCGTCGCGACCGGGTCGGTGCCGGCCGCCGCCGCCACGTCCCCGGCGGTGTGCGCGCCGTCCGCGAGCTGCTCGGGGATCCCCAGCCGGACGGCCACGTCGACGATGTCGCTGGACATGTAGCCCCAGACCAGGCCGAGGATCCGCTCCTGGGAGGCGAACTGTTCGGCGTGCGGCGCGGCGGGCCGCTGTGCCTGTGCGGTCTGCTGAGCGTCTGCGGCGTGCTGTGCCCGCGCGGCGGGCTGAGCGTCCGCGGTGGGCGGTGCGGTGTGCGCGGGGCCGTCGGGCTCCGCGCGTACCGTCTCCGGTTCGGCCATGGCAGGGGTCCTCTCCGTCAGGGGCGACTGGTCATGCACCAGGTGCGGGGGCCGCCGTCCGGCACCGCGACCTCGGCGTCGACGGTGAAGCCGAGCCGCTGGTAGAAGGGCAGATTGCGCACGTCGGAGGTCTCCAGATAGGCGGGAACGCCCTCCTGGTGCGCGGCCGTCACGCCGGGGCGGACGACGGCGGTGCCCAGGCCGTGGCCCTGCCGTCCGGGGGCCACTCCGACGGTGGCCAGGAACCACACGGGGACGGTGGGGCGGTGCGGCCGCAGCAGCTCCTCCATCTGTTCGTGCGCGGCCAGCCGGGACCCGGCCAGTTCGGCCAGCCGCGGCCCGATCTCGGCGAAGACGGGGCCCGCCTCGCTCCGCGGGGTGGTCCACACGGCGACGGCGTCCCCGTCCCCGGCGACCCACACCCGGCCGACGCCCAGCCCGAGGCGGGTGAGCAGCAACTCCTGGATGGCGGTGACGCGTTCCTCGTGGCGCTCCGCGTCGACGGTGTGCCGGGTGGCCGGGTAGGCGGCGAAGGCGGCGCCGAGGGTCCGGGCGGCGTGCGGGATGTCGCTCTCGTCGGCGGGGCGGACGGCGGGCTCGGGCTGCTTCATCGTGCTCGGCTCCTCGTGGGATCTGACGGACGGGGTCGGGGAGAGGATCGGTGACGGGGCCCGTGAGGGCGTGGAAGCGGGCAGGGGCGCGGCCGCCGTGGCGTGCGCCGTGACGGTGTCCGGCCCGGGGTGCAGCAGCGCGAGGGCGCGGGTGTGCAGGCGCGGGTTGGCCGACAGCGCGCCCCTGCCGTGCTGCGGGTCGGCACCGTACAGATCGGTGCACACGCCGCCCGCCTCCTCGACGAGCACCTGGAGGGCGGCGATGTCCCAGGGGCTCACGACCGGCTCGGCCGCGATGTCCACCGTCCCCTCGGCGACCATGCAGTGCTGGAGGAAGTCGCCGAAGGCCCGGTCCTCCCAACAGGCGTCGGCGAGCCGGAGATACGCCTGCCGCACATGGAAGGTGTGCCAGGTGTGCACCCGGGTCGTGGACAGATAGGCGTCGCCCGGCTCGGTGACGCGGGAGACCGCCAGCCGCCGGGGCTCCGCACCCCGGGCCCGGCCACCGGCGGCGTCCGCGCTCCCGGTGTGCCAGGCCGGCGCCTCCGAGGTGCGGCGCAGCCAGGCGCCGCGGCCCGTGGCCGCCCACCAGCGGCTGTGCAGCGCGGGCGCGCTGACCACACCGACGGTGGGACGGCCGTCCTCCAGCAGCGCGATGAGCGTGGCCCACACCGGTACGCCGCGCAGGAAGTTCTTGGTGCCGTCGACGGGGTCGACGATCCAGGTGCGCCCGGCGCCGGGGCTGCCGCCGGTCTCCTCGCCGGCGAACCCGTCGGCGGGACGACGGGCGGCGACGGCCTCGCGCAGCACCGTCTCGACCGCCGTGTCGGCGTCGGTGACCGGGCTGCGGTCCGGTTTGCTGCGCACGCGCAGATCGCGGGCGCGGAACCGGCGGCGGGTGATCTCGTCGGCGATGTCGGCGAGGTGCAGGGCCAGATCCAGATCGGCGGGCTCGGGCATGGGCGCCTTTCGCGGGGTGACGGCGGGCGGCGGGGCGGGGACGGGTTCCGGTGCGTGGGTGGGCGGAGTTCCGGTGCGCGGGCGGACGGAGTTCCGGTGCGCGGGCGGACGGGCGGGGGCCGGCGCGGCGGGGCGGGCGTCGGCGCACCGGGGCGGGCAGCGGTGTGCGGCCGTGCGCCCCGTCCGGCACAGCCGGTGCGCCCGCCCCGGTCGCTCCGGTCAGGCGGGTCGCCTCGGTCAGGCGGGGTGGAGTTCCAGGAGGTGGTACTCCATGACGCGGACGACCTCGATCCGGCGCACCTTGCGCAGCAGTTCGACGCGCATCCCGTGCTCGGCGGCGAACCCGTCGAGCCGTTCGCGGTCGCCGAGGTCCGCGGTGCCCATCAACAGGCGCCCGCCGTCCGTGAGATGGTCCTGTGCGCCGGCGATGAACCGGGCCTGGCCCTGGTACCCGGGGTCGAAGACGGCCGAGTGCAGATCCGTGGAGAGCGGGAAGCCGTCCTCCACATAGGTCCAGGGCACGTTCCAGAAGATCGCGTCGAACCGTTCGCCCGGGTCGAGCGCCGCGTACAGATCGCTGTGCAGCGCGCGCACGCGGTCGCCGACGCCGTGCCGTTCGGCGTTGGCCTCGGTGTTGGCCACGGCCTTCTCGTTGATGTCCAGCGCGGTGACGGTCTTGCAGCCGTTCAGCGCCGCCGTCACCGAGATGACGCCGGTGCCGCAGCCGACCTCCAGGAAGGAGCCGTCCTGCGGGTAGGGGAGCACGGAGGCCATCACCTCGGTGGCCGCGGTGAGCGTGCCGGGGAACACGCCCCGGTGCAGGGCCCATTCACGGCCCAGCAGATGGAACGAGTCGGGCAGGTCGTCACCGGTGAGGGCGTGCTGGAGGACCTCTGCCGCCGCTTCGGGCGATTCCTTGACGGTCATGTCCGGCCTTTCTGCGAGCTGTGCTGCCGTGGAGAGGTGGTGTGGGTCGGGCTTCTCGGCTTCTCGGCTTCTCAGCGCCTGGGCTTCGGTGTCCGGAGGCCTCGCCGCGGGGCGTCCGGGGGTCCGGGTGTCCCGGTGTTCGGCGGTCCGGGGTGCCCGGCCGTGGTCAGCCGCGGGTGGCGGCGTGGCGGACGAGCGCGTCCCGGTTCCGGGCGATCTTGTGGAACGCCTCCGCGTAGGCGTCGATGAGCGGTACGTCGTCGGGCCAGGCGGTGAACGTCGGCAGGGACAGCGCGTGTTGTTCGACGTGTTCGGCGTGGGAGCCGGGCGCCGGGGTGCTCGGCCGTTTGTCCGCGCCGGGGAAGAGGGGGTTGTCCGGGCTGGAGTAGAGCGGCAGGGTCCCGAGCCGGGGCCCGGAGGGCGCGCCGACCTCCATGCCCTCGGCACGCAGCGCCTCGATCAGCGTGGCGCGCGGCACACCGCCCAGCGCCCCGGGGCGGTAGAGCGGTTTGTAGCCGTACCAGGCGCCCATGTCGGCCTCGTCCGCGACGTGCACGGGCTCCAGATAGGGCACGGTCGCCAGCCGCTCGCCGAAGTGGCGCAGACAGCGGTGCCGGGCCTGCTTGCGGGCGGGGAAGGCGGCGAGCGCGTGCCGGGCCACGATCGCGTTGAACGGCGACATGCGCAGCTTGAGGCCGTAGCCGGTGACCCAGAACGCACGTAGCTGAGCGTCGAGTACGGCGTCCCGTGAGCGGTCCCGGTAGTGGCCCAGCAGCGTGGCCCGGTCGTGCACCTGTGCGTCGTCGGTGACCAGGATGCCGCCCTCGCCCGCGAAGACGGCCTTGTTGGCCTGGAGGGAGAAGACGGCCGCGTCGCCGAACGTGCCGACGGGCCGGCCCCGGTACCGGCTGCCGTGCGCGTGCGAGCAGTCCTCCAGCACCCGCAGCCCGTGCCGCCCGGCGATGTCGAGCACGGCGTCCATGTCGCAGGGGTGGCCCCACTGGTGAACGGCCGTGACGACCCTGGTGCGTTCGGTGATCGAGGCTTCCAGCGCCTTGGGGTCGAGGCACCGGGTCGCGGGGTCGATATCGGCCAGGACGACGTCCCCGCGCAGCGCGAACACCGGGCTGAGCGCGGCGTGGTAGGTGAGGGCAGGGCCGATCACCTCGGCGCCCTCGCGCACACCGAGCGCGAAGTAGGCGGCGAACAGGGCGCTCGTCCCGGAGTTGAAGGTGACGGCGTGCCGGACGCGGCCGTCCAGGAAGCGCAGGAAGTCCTCCTCCAGCGCGCCGACGGGGCCCGCGTTGCCCTTGATGGAGATGTCGGTGTTGCGCTGGCGGGCCAGCTCGGCCAGTTCGTCCTCACCGGCGGGCGGTGGCCACACCTCGTGGGGCAGCGGCTGCCGGATGACGGGCTCTCCCCCGAGGAGAGCGAGTTCGTCAGTGCTCATGGGGCCTTTCCTGAAGGGTCGGTGCGGCGGGTGCGGCGGGTGCGGCGGGTGCGGCGGGTGCCGCGGGTGCGACGGGTGCTGCGGGTTCAGCGGGGGCGTCCATGGCGTGCGGGGCGAACCGGAGGTCGCGGCCGGCGAAGTCGATGCGGCCCTCGCCGACGGCGTAGCAGCGCAGCAGCATGGCGTGCCGCGTCGTGGGATGGCCGGTGGTCACGGTGAGCGCGGCCTCCGCGGTGGAGCCGGCCGGTACCCGGAGCCGTCCGGGGTCCAGCGCGAAGCCGAAGCCGTGCTGCTTGCCGCGGGTGATGCGCGCTCCCAGCAGGACGTCGAGCGCGTCCGGCCCGCGGTTGGCCAGCCGGACCCGCAGCCGGGTCGTGCCGCCGGGCACCAGCACCGCCTCGCCCTCCAGGGTGAGATCGACGGTCTCGTCCTCGGTGTCCTGCGTGGCGCCGCACACCGGGCAGCTGACCAGCAGCCGGCGCAGCCGGGGCCGCAGGACGTGCGCGCTGGTGTAGCGGTGTGTCGTCTCCGGGCAGTAGCGGCAGGCCGCGTACGGGCTCTCCACGTGGCGGACGGCGTAGGCGGGCCGGTAGGACTCGACGAAGTGGTACTCGCGGGTCTCGGTGAGCCGCAGCAGGGTCTCCAGCAGATGCCGGTCCAGCCGGGCGCAGTTGGCCAGCACCCGGTCGGTGGCCTTGGCCAGCGGCTCGGACCGGGTCAGCTCACCGGCCGCGTCCCGGGCCCTGCGGGCGATGGCGGGCAGGCTGTTGGCGGTGTCGGTGAGGACGGAGCGCGCCTTGTCGAGCTTGATGTCGAGGCAGGCGAGGTTCTCGTAGCGCTCGACGGCCCGGACGATGCGGTCGGCCGGGCGCGTGCCGTGCGGCGCGACGACGAGGGTGCGGGACTCCTCCGTGCCGGTGAGCCGGCGCTCCTGGAACCCGAAGACCAGCGCGCTGAGTTCACCGTCCGGGCCCTCGCCGAGGGTGCCGTAGAAGGGCAGCCGCCCGCCGAAGGGCACCAGCGGGGTGAGGGCGAGCCCGCCGCTCCGGTACGCCTCGCGCAGCTCGGGGTCCTTCAGCCGGACGCGGGCGAAGGCGGGCAGCAGCCCCTCGAAGGTGATCTCCGCGCGGCCGGGGGTCTCCTGGCAGCTCACCGCTTCCGGCAGCGGCCGGGCCCCGTCCGCCGTCCAGCGCGCCTCGGGGTCGCCGACGACCAGCACCTCGGGCGCGTCGATCCCCCAGTGCACCAGGCTGTCGTTGACCTGCCGGACGGCGCCGCCGACGGTGGCGCCCTCCTCCAGCAGATGGTGGAAGAGCAGATTCTCGCCGTGCGTGCCGTCCTTCAGCAGCGGGCTGGCGATGTACGCGCCCGCCCAGGCGTCGAGGAACCGCTGGGCGACGGTGAACCGGTTCCCGCGGCCGAACAGTTGCGTACCGAGCTTCACGGTCAGACAGGCGTTGGCGAAGACCAGCTGTGCCGGCACGGAGGCCGGGGACCAGCGGCGGGCGTCCGGGTAGACGCAGTCGTCCCCGTGCATACAGGCCGGCAGCGTCGCCGACTCGCGGCGTGCCAGCGCCAGTTGGGCGGCGTCCCCGGTACGGCCGCACAGCAGGTCACGCGAGGTGAGCCGGAGGTAGTCCTCGCTGCCGTGCGTGATGATGCTGAACATCCGCAGCAGGCCGGGGGAGTCCGGCCCGTGCCCGTGCGAGGACTTCGTCTGCGGTCCGGCACCGGCACCGGCACCGGCCCCTGCTCCGCTGCCGGGCGCGGGCCGGGCGAAGGCTGAGGCGTCGATCGCGTCCTGCGGGTAGACCGTCAGCCGGCCGCTGCGCAGCGGTGCGCCGCCCTTCAGCAGCGGGGCGACCAGCACGTCCTCGGTGCCCGGCAGCCTCGGGTACAGGAGCGCCTTGAGGACGAGTTCGCTCAGCTTCGCCGGCGTGTGCGCGTACAGCACGCCCGGTTCGACACCGGGGAACCGGGCCCGCAGCCGGGTGGTCAGCCCGAAGCCGAGGAGGTCGGCGGAGCCGACGAGCGTCACCCAGCGTGGCGCCGCGCGCCGGACGGCCCGCAGCACGGCGTCCTCGCTCCGGGCGATCTCCAGCCGGGCGTTCCTGGCCAGCGCGAAGACGGCCGCGGAATGGCCGAACCCGGCACCGCCGTCCGGGCCTCCGCCGGACGGGTCCGCGCCGGACGGGGCTCCGCCGCCCGCGGTGCCGCCGTCGGGCAGCAGGGCGACGACCAGGTGCTCGGCGCGGGCGTGGCGCAGTGCCGCGACGGCCTCGCCGAGCGGCGCCTGCCGGGCGCCGGGAGCCTCCGGCGGCCCGGTGACGGGCACACCCAGGCGGGCGGCGATCCGGCGGGGCCACACATGGTGTCCGCGCGGATCGAAGGCGGTGAGTACGGGGTCGCCCCCGGCGTCCCGGTACCGGTCCAGGGCGATCGCCAGGGACTCACCGGGGGTGCGTGCCAGCGTGATGGTCGGCGTCACATTCCCTCCCAAGGGGCCCGTCGGGGCGCGTGGTTCAGGCGCACCGGTCGGCGAGCGCGCCGGGCTCGGTGAGGTGGCTGCGGTAGATGCCGTCGATCGTGCGGACGGTCGACAGCTGGCGGCTCAGATGCGCGGCGCGGTACGCACGGTCCTCCAGGCGCGCGAGGTAGTGCGCGAACATCGTGCGCACCACCGCGCCCTTGGACACGGCACGCTCCCGGCTGTCCACCGCCGTCCCGCCGGGGGAGAAGAGCGTGCCGGCCTCGGGGGTGACGCTGAGCGCCCCCTCGGTGCCGAGGATGGACAGCCGTTCGGTCTTCTCGTGGTTGTGCCGGGAGATCCGCAGCGATCCCGCCAGGGACGGGGTGGCGTAGCTGCACATGACGCTGACGAGGTCTTCCAGCCGGCGGTCGCGCATCTCGCGGTAGTGGTGCATGAAGGCGGCGTGCAGCCGTGTCGGCTCGGGGAACATCCCGCCGAGCACATCGATGAGGTGGTAGCCCATGTCGAGCAGCACCCCACCGAGCGCCTGTTCCCGTGAGGCACGCCAACCGCTCGTCGGCTGGGCCAGGTTGAGGTGGTAGTCGTAGCTGAACCAGTACGGCTCGCCGATGCGCCGGAAATTCTGCTCGGCGAACGCGAAGACCGGATTGAAGTTGCGCTGGAGCAGGGTGAAGACGCCGCGGTCGGATTCCTCGGCGAGTTCCGCGATCTTCCGGGCCTCCGGCTCGGACACGGCGAAAGGCTTCTCCTTGACGATGTGCTTTCCGTGCAGCAGCAGTTCCCGGCACACCGGGAAATGCGCGCTGTGCGGGACGGTGACCACGGCCACGTCGAAATCCACGCGTTTGAGTGCCTCCCCGAGCCGCGAGAAGTGCGGAAACCCCCAGGAGTCGGCGAGCGCCGGAGCAGCCGGTGCGGAATCGACCCCGCCGACGACCTCGGCCAACTCGCCGACCACGGGTAGATATTCCTTTCCCTGATGGCCGGCGAAACCGACCATCAACACCTGGGGACGTGCCGGTTGTGCGGACAGTGCGCTCGTGGACATGCGGATGTTCCCCCTAGCTGAAATGTCCGGTGAGCAGGGTGCGAGCGACGGACCCAAGGACCGCACAGCGTGTTCGAGGACGGTTCGGCGTGGGCGCGGACACACGGTCTCCGGTGGAGCGGCCGGCGGCTGCCGGCCTTCCAACCGCTACCGGCGGCCGCCGGCCTTGCGACCGCCACCGGCGGCTGCCGGCCCTTCCAACCGCTACCGGCGGCTGCCGGCCTTGCGACCGCCACCGGCGAATGCCGGCCTTCCAGCCGCCACCGACGGCCGCCGGCCTTCCAGTCGCCGCCGGCGGCCGACGGTCGTTCAGCCCGCTCTGCCGCCCCGCTCCGGTGCGGTGGTGGCGAGCCATCTGTGTGCCGCGGACACGAGGTCCTTGATGAAGGTGCTCCCGGTACGACGGGTGTTCTCGTCGAGCAGGGCGAGCCCGCCGGGGCCCACCCAGGCGAAGTCGGTGTGCTTGCCCGCTTCCAGCCGGGGAGAGGTCAGGTCCCCGTCCACCTCGACGACGAAGTCCGTCTCGATGTGCCGGACGCCGCCGGCCGTCCACTCCTGGCGGGACACCTCGGCGAGCACCCGGCGCAGCTGCCAGCCGGTCTCCTCCGCGATCTCCCGGCGCAGCGCCCCCAGGGCGTCCTCGCCGTACTCCACCGCGCCGCCGACGACGTCCCAGCAGCCCGGGAAGAGGCGCCGGTCCGGGGACCGGCGCTGGACGAACACCCGGTCCTGTGCGTCCCGGATGAGCGCCCCGACCACGGGCCGTGGCTCAGTCCCGCCCGGCATACCCGCCCCCTCCCGTTCCCGCGCCGCCCGCGCCACCGGTCCCACCGGACTCACCGGCCTCACCGGACTCACCGGTCTCGCCGTTCTCACCGGTTTCCGGGCCGGGCAGCGGATGCCGTGCGTAGTGCCGCCGTACCTCGTCGAACGCGCGCCCGTGCAGCAGCGCGGCACGCGGGCTGTAGTGGTCCGTCCGGTCGCAGGGCAGGTGGTAGCACGCGTCGAACGGCGCCCCCGCGGCGCCGCCCCACAACTCCGCCTGCTCCTGGGTCTTCGCCTCGAACGATCCGCCGTACAGCCCGCCGGTCGGTATCCCGGCCGCCAGGAACGGCACGTAGTCGGAGCGGCCGTCGGCCGGTGCGTCCCGCGAGGCGGCGCCCTGTGCGGCGAACGCCTGCGTCAGCCGGCGGGCGATGCGGTCGGAGCCGGGGGCCGGGCGCTGCCCCGAGACCGGATCGGTGGCGTCCGGATCGAGGGTGAACAGCGCGTAGTTGGGGCTCCCGATCATCTCCAGGTTGAGATACAGCTCGGTCCGCTCCCGCTCCGGTGCCGACAGGGCGTCGACGTAGTGCTCCGAGCCGAGCAGCCCGAACTCCTCCGCGCCCCAGAAGGCGAAGACCTGGCGGTTCGCCGGCCCGGGACCGCCCGCGCGGGCCGCGGAGAGGGCGCTCTCCAGCAGCACGGCGGCGGCGACGCCGTTGTCGTTGATGCCGGGCCCGTCCGGTGTGGAGTCCAGATGGGCGCCGCTGACCACCGTGTGCTCCGGATCGCCCCGCGGGCTCTCCGCGATCAGGTTCTCGGTGGTCCGCCGTTCGGTCAGCGAGCGCAGCTCCAGGCGCACCGGGCGTCCCGCTGCCGCCTCCCGCACGAGCCGCTGCCCGGTCGTCGCCGAGACGCCGCCGACGGGGATGCGCGCCTCCCCCGGCTCGGCGAGCCAGGAGTGCAGCTCACCCGGGCCGGTGTTGGCCACGAGCACGGCGCCGGCGCCCACATCGGCCGCGACGCGTTCCTTGGTGTCCATGTCGCACGCACCTGCCTGTACGAGTGCTGTCCGCCCGGAGACCGGAGTGCCCCGGTAGTCGTCCGCCGAGCATCCCGTGGCCGGTCGGGGGCCGCCGGGTACGGCGAGTTGCCGCGCCGTCCCGCCCTTGGGTGTGGACGGCGAGTAGCCGGTGACGACGACGTCGGGCGACGTGCCGTCCCGCAGCGTGAGCTTCTCCTTCAGCGTTTCCGTGTAGAGAAAGGGGAAGCGCTGTCGTTCGGTCGTGAAGCCGGCCTTTTTCAGCAGGCGTTCGATGTAGTCCACCGATATCCGGTGCCCAGGGGTTCCGGAGGCCCGGTGGCCGCCCTGGGCTTCGGCTATGCTCTCGAACTTTTCCAGGTGCTTCGCTATGGCCTTCTCGGTGATACCGCCGTTCTTTCCGACGGCCTTCCCGGGCGCGTGTGCACCGGCCGAAGCAGCCGACGAGAATATGCACTGCACCGAGAACAGTGCGATCGTCGCGCCTATGACCGCGCCTTTGTGGATTCGATTACCGCTGGACACTCGACCACCACCACAGGATTTCCGAAGGGTCCGTACGAGTCGAGGGCGGCAGGGCAGGAGGAGCCGCTGCCGGAAGGGAAGAAGAAGGGAGTGAGAAAGGGAGCGAGAAATGCCGTCGGTGGCACGCCATTTCGGCAACGCGGTGGAACCCGCATTTCTGTGTCGACACTACATCGCCGGCGGCGGGGACGTTTCAGGGCACGGGCGGTACCGGCCGTCGCGGGATCGCCTTGACAGGAAAGGCGGGCTCATGATTGCCGCGTTCTGCCCGGAGTGGCCGGAACGGATTGTTCCTCCCGGGGAGACCGGCCCCGGGACGGTGCCGGGGCGCCGGGAGATCCCCACGGCGCCGCCTCGGGTTTCCCGCGGCGCCATGTCCCAAACCGGTTGTTATCGGCCGCAGTTGGCCGGTGGAAGCCTTGTGATGATGGCCGGATCAGCCGGGTGTGCCCTCGAAAACCCCCAGCAGGGCGCGGTCCGGGCCCGGCAGCCAGTCCCTGGAGGGGTCGCAGGCAAGCCATTCCGTGGCGGCCGCGCGGGCCAGCCCGATCATGCGCTGTACCAGCGGGTGCCGGTGCTGCCGCAGCCACACCAGCGACCAGGGGTAGACGGGCCGAGGCTCCACCAGGGGAAGGCAACGGATGTCCGGAGAATAACTGTACGACACGTCGGCCCCGCCCGGACAGGCCATCTCCCCGTGCTCCCACAGGAGTTCGACGAAGTGCTCCTCCGAGAGCGCCGGCCCCGACAACGTCAGCGACAGCCCGAACTCCTCGGCCAGCTGCCGCACAAAGGCGTTCCACTCCGACTCCTGGCCGTAGTGCGGCATCCAGATCCCCGTCTGCCGCAGGTCCGCCATGGTCAGCCGGTCCCGGTCGGCCAGCGGATGGGTCCGGGGCAGCAGCGCGCAGACGGGCTCCAGGCGCACCAGCCGGCTGGTGGCCTCGGGCGGGATACCGGCGCCGGGATGGACCCGGCCGAAGGCGCAGTCGATCTCCCCGCGGACGAGCGCGGGCAGCGAGGCGTGCAGCGCCTGCCGCATGCTGAGGTTCACCGGCAGCGCCGGGTCCTCCTCCAGCAGGGCGCGGACCAGGTGCAGCGGAGCCAGCCGGCCGTCGACCACATCGACCCGCAGGGGGTGCGGGACCGGGGGCCGGACGGCCTCCGCCGCGGCGCGGGCGGCGGCGAGCACGTCCCGCGCGGGCCCGAGGAACCGCTGCCCGGCGTCCGTGAGTTCGACGCTGCGGGGGCCGCGGTGGAAGAGCGCGGCGCCGAGCTGCGACTCCAGCCGGCGTACCCGCTGCGAGATGGCCTGCTGGGTGATGCCGATCCGTTCCGCGGCGCGCCGGAAGTGCATCTCCTCGGCCGTGACCACGAAGGAGCGCACCAGCGCGAGGTCCAGATCCAGGTCCACAACCGTCAACTGTCATGCGACAAGCGGAGGTTGTCAACGGAGGGAAACCGGCCGCGGGGCGACCGTGGGCCCCGCCTGCCCGCGTGGTGGCCCCGCTGTCAGGAGGCGCCGTCGGCCGCGGGCCGCGGGCCGTCCCCGGCGTCGGTGGGCGCTCCGGTCGCGTCCACCGCGGGGCGGGTGTTGATCAGGATCCAGGAGAGCAGCGCCGTGACGGCCAGGATGCCGACGGAGAGCGCGATGGCCACCGTGTAGCCATGGACGGTACCCGCCGCGACGGCGTCCGGTGACCTGCCGTGTGCCGCGAGGTAGCCGCCCGTCACCGAGGTGGAGACGGTGTTGAGCAGCGCCAGCCCGAGTGAACCGCCCACCTGCTGCGCGCTGTTGACCATGGCGGCGGCGGCCCCCGACTCGTCCGGCGCGAGCCCCGCCGTGGCCGTGCTCATGGCGGGCATCATGGCGCAGCCGATGCCGAGCCCGATGAGGATCTGGGCGGGCAGCAGCAGCCGGAGGTAGATGTTCTCCGCCCCCGGGCTGAGCTGGGTGAGCAGCCCCATGCCGAGCGCGACGACGAGCAGCGCGGGCACGATGAGGAACCGGGGCTGGGTGTGCGGCAGCAGCCGTGCCGCGATGACGGACGAGCCGAGGCCGATGCCGACGGCGAGCGGCAGGAAGGCCACACCGGTCAGCGCGGGCGGGTAGTCGAGGATCACCTGGAGGTAGTACGTCAGGAAGAGGAACAGCCCGAAGAGCCCGACCTGGGAGAGGGCCACGGCCAGGAACGAGCCGCCCCGCCCCCGGTCGGCGACCACCCGCAGCGGCAGCATCGGATGCGCGGAGCGCCGCTCGACGGCGGTGAAGCCCACCAGCAGCAGCACCCCGAGCAGCAGCAGACCGAGCACCAGCGGATCGCCCCAGCCGTGCTCGGCCCGCGCGAAGGCGTAGACGAGGGCGACCAGGCCGCCGCACCCGAGCAGGGCGCCGGGCAGGTCGAGCCGCCAGGGCCCGGCGGTGCCGCGGTCGCGGGGGAGCAGCCCGGAGCCGAGGGCGGCCACCAGCGCCACGGGGACGTTGACGTACAGGCACCAGCGCCAGTCCAGGTACTCCGTCAGCACACCGCCGGCCAGGAGCCCGGCGGCGGCGCCTCCGCCGCTGAGCGCGCCGTACACCCCGAAGGCCCTGCTGCGCTCCCGCGGGTCGGTGAACATCGTGGAGAGCAGCGCCAGGGCCGCCGGTGCCAGGGCCGCGGCGAAGACGCCCTGGAGGGCACGCGCCGCGAAGAGGACGGTGGGCTCGGGCGCCGCGCCGCCGACGGCCGAGGCGAGCGCGAACCCGACGAGCCCGACGACGAACACCCGCTGCCGCCCGGCGAGATCGGCGATCCGGCCGCCGAGGAGCAGCAGCCCGCCGAAGCTCAACGTGTAGGCGGTGATGACCCATTGCCGGTCGGCGTCCGACATGCCCAGGTCCCGCTGGGCCGAGGGCAGCGCGATGTTGACGATCGTCGCGTCGATGACGACGAGCAGCTGCGCCATGCTGATGACCACCAGCCCCCACCACCGGCGGGAATCGCCACCGGGAGCGGTGTGTGCTTCGCCGGTCGCGGGGGCGGATTTCGGGGTCCTGGCCATGGCGCAGCTTTCCGTCGGCGAGGGAAAAAGGGGGAAGGCGGGGAGGCCGGCTCAGGGATTCCGGCTCTCCCCGCTTCGGCCTCAAGAAGACCAGGACGGTGAGAAGTTGTCCAACAAGGCCCGCTCGGCTTTCAACAAGCTGCGATTGTTGAGTGATTTCCTTTCGCGTGGGCCTCAGTTTTTCGCCGCGGTGTCCAGCCAGGAGGCGAAGCCGGCGTCGTAGCGGGTGCCGATGGTCTCCTTCAGATGGCGTCGGGCCGCGGCCCAGTCGCCCGTCCGGTAGGCGGCCAGCACGGTGTCCACATCGCCGGGGTGGTGCGCGAACATGTAGCGCACGGCGAGGTAGCCCCAGCGGTAGACGCGCGTCGTGTCGCCGTTCTCATAGGTGGTGTCGAACAGTTCGCTGAGCGTGTAGGTCTTCTTGCCCGCCTCCTCCAGCGCCTCCTCGTACGGGAGTCCGCGGTACCCGTAGGAGACGTATTCGGCGAATCCCTCGATCCACCACACCGTCGGCGTGGACACCCCGGCCTCGAAATCCCCGTACATGTCGAAGCGGCCGTCGAGGTAGTGCGTGTATTCGTGGTTGAGGTTCCAGATCCGGAAATCCGGGCGCTGCCATTCCGCCTCGTAGGCGATGAAGCGGGGGAGGTTGCCCTCGGCGGACGGGTCGCCCTCCAGGTACATGCCGCCGTTGTCGGTGTCGATGCCGAAGAGCACTCCGGCGTAGGTCCGGTAGTCGGTGCTGGAGTCGAAGACCACCACCTCGATCCGGGTGTTCCGGTCGTCCGCGACGGGGCCCCGGTCGCCGGCCACGTCGTGGAACCAGGCGTCCTGCCCGTTCAGGCTCGTGCACGCCGCGGAGAAGTCGCCGGCCGCCATGGACTGCGCGGTGACGGTGATGCTCGCGCTGCACTCGTCCCGGTCGGCGAGCACGGCCTCCCGCAGCCGTTGCCGCAGATCGCACACCCCGTAGTAGGCGCAGTTGTCGCGGTCGTACGCGTCGGCCATCTCCGCGACGCCGACCCACAGCTGAGCCGTCGGCCCGGTCATCGACGTCGCGTCCAACAGGTCCCTCAGCTGGGGGCGCACCGTCTCGCGCAGTGCGGTGTGCTGGACGAACCGGCCCAGCTCCCGGCCGGCGTTGGCCGTCAGATGGGCGCGTTCCCCGTCGAGCAGGCCGAGGTGCTCACGGGCGAAGTCGTGCAGCGTGGTGAGCACGGTGGGGTCCGCGCGCACCGCGTCGACGAACTCCGGCAGCTGATGGCCCCTCCACAGCACCGTGTAGACGTTGTTGACGGCGGTCAGCATCCACCACTTGTCGTCGTAGGAGCTGTCGTAGCCGTTCAACAGGCGGGTGACGACGCCGAGATAGCGCGCGTTCTGCTCGGCGCTGTCGATCAGCGTCACCGCCTCCGCCAGCGTCTCGCCGTTGGCGTCGGTCACGTCCCAGGCGTGCTCGGCGGCGAAGAAGGCGTCGAGGCCGCCCTGTACGGCGGCGGTGAGTGCGGGGCCGTACTCGCCCACGTCCGGGCCGTGGTACCAGTGCACGTAGTAGCCGGCGCGCAGATACAGCACCAGCTGAGGCATGCCGGTGCTGCTGTCGCCGGGGTAGCCGGCCGAGCCGGTGCGCAGCGCGTCGGCGACGGTGACCATCTGCTCCTCGCGGAAGGCGCCCCGTGCGTCGGTGCCCGTCAGCGAGAAGAGGGTGTTGACGCACGCGGTCGTCGACGAGGTGATCAGGTCGACCAGCGCGGGGCCGGTGCTGCCGCCGAAGTCCTCAGGCGCGCACTCCGCCCGGCTTCCCGGCCGGTCGTCCGCCCCGCCGGCCCGGCGCATCGAGGGCCTCGGGTGGCCGGGCCGCGGTGGCGTGGCCGTCCGCGCGGAGCCGTCGGCCGGTGCCGCGGTGCGCGGAGTGGCGGCGAACGGGGCGCGGTGTGCGGCGTCGAGCCCGTCGCGGCGCCGGCCCGCGGTGTCCGGTGTGCCTCCGGCGGTCATCGGTCCGGGCTCGGGCAGCCGTGCGGAATCCGCCGTCGGGGACGGGGTGTCGAGCCGTGCGCCGGCAGGGTGCCGGGCGGCTGCGTGCGCCGGTGTCCGGTCAGCGGCGGCGGCGGGCCGCGGGCCCAGCGGGCCGGACGCGGGCCCGAGGGGGCCCAGCGTCAGTGCGGACAGCAGGGCCAGGGCGGCGGCGCCTGCCGTCCGGCCGAGCAGCGGTGTCGTGCGACGTCTTCGGCTGTTCCGGATCATCCGGGACTCCTGTGGGGTGTGTGCGGGCGGCGCGGGCCGGGGCGCGCGAGCGCGGACGCGGCCGGGCGCTCGTGCGCTCGTGCGCGTCCGTGCGGCTGCACCCAGCCGGCACCCAGCCGGCACCCGGCTGCACGCAGCCGCGCGCGGTTCACGCAGCCGCACGCGAGCCCGCGGCTCCGCGGCCCGAGCTGCCCGCATTTGACGTGGACACGCTGTGCGGGCAGTACAATTTCACACATCACATCGCTCCGGAACCCGCACGGAGGCCCGTTCCGCACCGGAGCGCCTGTCGTACCCCTGTCGTACGATCGGCCCGATCGCCCAGCGCGGGAGATCCCGCTGATCCCGCCGATCCTGTCCGCCCGGTCCGACCGGCTCCCACTCGGCACCACCGGCCGTCGGTTCGCCCCGCCAGCTGAGGAGCAGCGCGCCACATGACCGCCAAGAGCCCGCTCCAGCTGCCCGCCGTCCCCGAGCGGCTCAGCATCCGCGAGCACGTGGCGCACGCCCTGCGCGCGGCGCTGATCGCCGGCCGGCTGCGTCCCGGCACGGTCTACTCCGCGCCCCAACTGGCCGCCGACTTCGGGGTGTCGGCCACGCCTGTGCGCGAGGCGATGCTCGATCTCGTGCGCGAGGGCATGGTCGAACCCGTCCGGAACAAGGGATTCCGGGTCACCGAGCTGTCCCGCCGGGATCTCGCGGACTATCTGGCCGTGCGGGAGCTGATCGAGGTGCCGACGGTCGGCGAGATAGCCCGCAGCGCCGATCTCTCCGCGCTGGAGGAGCTGCGCCCCGTGGCCCGCCGCATCGTCACCGCGGCCCGCCGGGGCGATCTCGTCGCCTTCCTGGAGGCGGACCGGCGCTTCCATCTCGGCCTGCTCCAACTCGGCCGGAACAGACGGCTGGTGGAGGTCGTCGGCGATCTGCGCGGGCACTCCCGGCTCTACGGGCTGTCCCGGCTCGCCGAGAGCGGCCAGCTGATGGAGTCCGCACAGGAACACGAACGCCTCCTGGACCTGGTGTCGGCCCGCGACGCCGAGGCGGCCGAAGGCTGTATGCGCGGGCATCTGCGGCGGCTGCGCACCCAGTGGGAGGAGCCCGGGGAACCGGAGGGGCCGGCACCGCCGCCGGGCTGACCCCGGTTCGCAACTGCGTTCCCCCTGCTGCCCGTTCGTGGCCCCGACGGGTGAGAAGCACGTGTCGGCGCGCACCGGCCAGCAGAATGGACGGCTTCCGTCAGCGGTCGCGTCCGGCCGGGCGTCCAGGGGTTGATAGCGGTGATGACGCAGAGCACGGGGCACAGCCCGCCCCTTCCGGCACGGCTGCGCCCCGGCTGGCGGCAGACGTTCGCCGCGGGACGGCTGCTGACGCGCCGGCTGGGCCGGCCCCTCACCCCGCTCACCTGGCCCGTCGTCTACGCCCTGTGGGCGGTGCCGCTGCTGTCCGCACGGGTGCGCGGGGGCCTGCTGGTGTGCGACGGGGCCACCGTCGCGCTCGCCGGGTTCCGGCCCGCGCGGCGACGGCGGCTGACGGCGGCCGCCGGGTGCGCCGTGGCGACCGCGGCCGTCGCCGGGCTGCTCGCGGTGGTGGCCCTGCCCCCGCTGGCCGTGGCCGCGGCGACCTTCGCGCTGGGCGGGCCCTGGCCGCTCGCGCTCGCCGTCGCCTCGCTGCTCGCCGGTGCGCTCCTGCTCATCGAACTGGCGCGCTGTGCACCGGCGTTCGTGCAGGTGTGGCGGGCCCGCCGGACGGTGCGGCGGCTGCGGGGGCGGGGCGGCGACTGGTACCGCGCCGGGCTGCTGGCCGGGCCGGAGGGCCGCCCCGAAGCCCTCGGGCGGCTGCGCCGGCACTTCCTGGCCTGGGCCGACGAACACGGTGTCGGACTGGTGGCGTTCGCGACCGGGCCGCGCACCGCACGCGTCTACGCCAGCGTCGGCTTCGCACCGGACGCGCACCGCCCGACGGTCCTGGTGCGCCCCGCGTCCGTCCCCGCGCGCGGGGCGCGGGAGCGGACCGGCTGAGCGCGGCGGCCGTCCGTGCGCTGTGGTCGCCTGTTCGTGTGTTCCTGTTCCGTATCCGGAAGTTGTCCCTGTGCCCGCCGTCACAATGGCCGTCTTGAGCAACAGTTCGGCGCCGTACGGCGGGGCGTCCACCCGCCGGGCGCCTCGGGCGCGAAGGGAACCCCATGTACGAGTGGCTTCACAAGACGCTGGTCACCAGGCTCAACCTGCCCCAGGGCGGCATCACGCCCCAGGCGACGCCGGAGGAGGCGGGGCTGGACTCGCTCGCCGTGACGGAGCTGGTCATGGTCCTCAAGGACGAACTGGGCGTCACCGTCGACGAGGACGAGCTGTACGAGCTGCGCACGATCGGTGACATCGCCGCGTTCCTGGAGGCCCGGTCGGGCTCCGGGGCGCGGGGCGAGCCCGTGGTCCGATGAGCGCGGAGGGAGCCGCCCGGGGAAGCGCCGGCGCAGCCGCCGGGGGAGACCTCGGGGGCGCGGAAACCGGCCGTCCCGCCGCCGTGCTGTGCGGGCTCGGGTCGTGGCTGCCGCCCGTCGAGGTGCCCAACGAGCAGCTGTGCGACCGGCTGGGCGTCACGGCCGCATGGATCGAGCAGCGCATCGGGGTGCGCAGCCGGCGCCGCGCCGCATCCGGCACCGCCACCGTGGCGATGGCCGTCGAGGCCGGTGCGCGGGCACTGAAGTCGCAGGGCCACGCGCGTGTGGACGCCGTGCTGCTCGCGACGGTGACCTCCGACCATCTCGGTCTCGCCGGCGCCCCCGAGGTCGCCGCCGAACTGGGCCTGACGGGCGCCGCCGCCTTCGATGTCTCCGCCGCGTGCGCCGGCTTCCTGCACGGCCTGTCGGCCGCCGCCGGATATCTCGCCGCCGGCACCTTCGAGCGGGTCCTGGTGATCGGCGCCGACACCATGTCGGCCCTCCTGGACCCGGACGACCCCGGTACCGCGCCCATCTTCGGCGACGGGGCGGGCGCCGCGGTGCTGCGCGCCGGTGACGCGGCCGAACCCGGCGCTCTCGGCCCCTTCGTCCTCGGCAGCGACGGCGGGCGGCGCCATCTGATCCAGGCCGACGGCGGCGGCGCGCTCGACCGCTACCGCTGCACGGGCGGCGCTCCCCTGCCCTATCTGCGGATGGACGGCAGAGAGGTCTTCAAACAGGCACTCGGCCGGATGAGCACCGCCGTACAGGAGTCGGCGGCGCGGGCGGGCTGGCCGCTGGCCGAGGTGGACCGGTTCGCGCTGCACCAGGCCGACGCCCGGATCTCCGGTGCCCTCGCACGCAGCCTGGCGCTTCCCGAGCACAAGTGGCTGTCCAACATCGAACAGGTCGGCAACACGTGCGGCGCCTCCGTCCCCCTGCTGCTCGACCACGCGAACGCCGCCGGCGCCCTGCGGCCGGGGCACCGCACCGTGCTCGCCGCCTTCGGAGCGGGCCTGGCCTGGGCCGGTACCAGCACGGTGTGGCCCCGGCTGGCGTCCGGCGCGTGACGGACCGGCACCCGCGCGGGGCGCCGGGCAGGCACCGGGAGAGGTGAGGAGAGGCATGGTTGCGGCCGGCACCGCCGCGTTCCCGGCGGTGGACAGGGTCATCCTGGACATGGAGGACGACGGCGCGGGCCACTATCTGTACATCGGCGCCGCCCTGGAGATGGACGGCCCCGCGCCCGCGCTCGACGCGGTACGCGCCCACGTCCGGGAGCGGCTCGCGCTGCTGCCGCCGTTCTACGGCGAGCTCGATGTGGCCGGTCAGGTGCGGGAGTTGACCGTACCGCCGGGCCCCGACAGCCGGCGGCGCGCCTATGACGCGCTGCCCAATCTGACGGTGCCGGGCACACAGCCGTGGGGCCTGTGGCTGGTGCACGGCCACGGGGACGACGGATATCTGCTGTTCCACCGGGTCCACCACGGTGTGCACGACGGAGTGGGCCTCGCCCTGCTGCTGCGAGTGCTGTTCGCGCTCACTCCTCAGGCCGCGGCGCGCGCGGCGCACACCGAACGCCCGGCGCCCGCCGCCCCGTCTTCCGCGCGCCCGGCGCGGGAGGCGCACGCGGCGCAGGAGGCCCGGGCGGCGCCGCCCCCCGAGCGCGCCCCGGCACAGCGGCAGGTGCAGGGGCAGGCACCGGGGCAGGCGCGGGCCCGCGCGGGCGCACAGCTGCGGCACGCCGCCGACTCGGCACGGCTGTTCCTGCCCGGGCCGCGCCGTCCGCTGCCACCCGCCGAGCGGGCCGGGCGGCGGATCGTCTCGGCGGTCACAGTGCCCGCCGCCCAACTGCGCGGCGCCGCCGCGGAATGGGGGTGCTCGGTGCTCGGTGTGCACCTCAGCGCGCTCTCGCACGCCTGCCGGAGCACCGATGTGACCGGGTGGACACGGGAGCGCCGCTCGCGCGGTATCGCGCTGCCCGTCTCGCTCACCGACACCCGGTCGGGGCCCTACCGGGGCAACCGCTACTCCCTCGTGCGGCTGCCCGTTCCCTGGGACGAGCCCGATCTCGGCCGCAGGGCACAGCTGTTGGCCCGCGAGGTGCGGCGCTATCAGGACCCGGCGGTGCGTTCCGCGCTGGCCCGGGCGCTCGGCCGGCTCGGCACCGGTGCCACCCGCCGGTTCTCCGAACGCCTCTACGCCCGCTGCGGTGTGCAGACCACCGTGCTTCCGCTGGCCGGCGAGGTCGGGTTCGCCGGGCGCCCCGCCCGGCACTTCACCGGCCTCAACTGCCTGCCCGCCCACTTCCCGTACCAGCCCGTCCTCAGCCTGCACGGCGGCCGGGCCGTGTGCGCCTTCACCGTGGACGCCGCCACGCCCGGCGCCCGCGACCTGGCCGCGTACTGGCGCGAAGCCCTCGACGAACTCGCCCCGCCCCCACGCCCGGAGCGGCCCGCCACCCCGTTCCCGGCCGCACCCTCCGGCCCCTCCGCCGCCCCGCCTCCCGCGCCTCGCTCCGAGCCGCCCGCCGCTCCTTCCTCCGGCCCGTCCGCCGCTCCTCCTTCCGGTCCGTCCGCCGTCGCGTCCGAGGGTGCGTCCTCCGCCCCTTCTTCCGGACCGTCCGCCGGAGCGCCCGCCCCCGAGGGAGCGCCGCCGGACTGACTCCGCCCGGGCCCGCACACAGGTCCGGCCGCCGCCCCCGATCCGGCGCGCACGCCCCTGGCGCCCCCCCACGCCCCCGGGCACCTCCCCCCACACCTCCCTCGCAAGTGAGCACTCATGAAACGCCCCGCGTTCGACCCCCTCGCCCGTCTGGCCCGGCTGACGCTGCGCCGGCCCCGGCTGACCCTGCTGGCCGCCCTCTGCCTCGTCCTGCTGGCCGGGGTGGCGGGGGCCGGGGTGACCGAGCAGCTGCACCACGGTGGGACGGCCGTGGAGGACGCCGAGTCGGCGCGTGCCGACGAGACGCTCTCCCGCGACTTCCACGGCGGCAGCCCGTCGGTGGCGCTGGTGGCCACCACGTCCGGCTCGGTGGACGCGCCCGACGCCGCACGGGCCGGTGCCGAACTGGTGGCGCGGGCCCGTACGTTCCCGCACGTCGTGGCCGTCCACGGGTACTGGCCCGGCCGGGACGCGGCCCTGCGGGGGCGCGGCGGCCACGCGGCGGTCGTCCATGTGCGGGTGACGGCTTCGGAGTCGGAGGCGCACGAGAGGGTGCAGCCGCTGCTGGACGCGCTGACGGGCCGGCACGGGCCCCTCCAGGTGCGGGCGACCGGGCCGAGTCCGGTCCGGCTGGCCATCGAGGAGCAGACCAGGGACGACCTGGTGCACACCGAGCTGCTGGAGGCTCCGCTGGTCGCCGCCGTCCTGGTGGTCGTCTTCGGGGGTGTCGTCACGGCCGGGCTGGCGCTGATGGTCGGGCTGTGCGCGATGGTGGGGGCCGCCGCCCTCCTGCGGGCGCTGAACGGCTTCACCGATGTGTCCCTGATCGCGCTGAACCTGGCCACGGCCCTCGGCTTCGCGCTGGCCGTCGACTTCAGCCTGTTCCTGCTCGCCCGCTACCGCGAGGAGAGAGCGAGGACACCGGATCCGGCCGCGGCGCTGGAGGCCACGGTGCGCCGTACCGGCCGCACCGTCACCGTCTCCGCGCTGACGGTCATCGGCAGCCTGGCCGCCCTGCTGGTGTTCCCGGTGGACATGCTGCGGTCCGTGGCCTACGGCGGGATCGCCGTCGTGGCGGCGAGCGCGGTGCTGGCGCTGACCGCGCTGCCCGCGGCCGTCCTGCTGCTCGGGGACCGGATCGACGCGCTGTCCTTCCGGCGCCGCCGCACCCCGCGGTCCCCGGGGGACGGCCGCTGGTACCGGCTCGCCCACCGGGTGATGGCCCGCCCCGTGCCGGTGGTGCTCGTCCTCGGCTCGCTGCTGGCCGTGCTGGTGCTGCCGTTCGGCTCGGCCCGCTTCGGCAGCTTCGACGACCGTGCCCTGCCGGGCGATTCGCCCGTGCGGCAGGCCACCGACACGCTGCGCTCCGACTTCGACTACCAGGCACTCCACCCCGTCCAGGTCGCGCTGCCCGGTCTGGACGCCGAGCGGGACGGGCCCGAACTCGGCCGGTACGCACGGAAGATGTCGCGGATCGAGCATGTGCGGCGGGTGGAGACCGCCACCGGCGTCTACCGGGACGGGCAGCGGGTCGCGGGCCCGCCCGCCGGACACGCCTCCCCGGCGGGCGTCTGGGCGGCCGTCGTCACGGACGTGGGGCCGGAGAGCACCGAGGGCACCCGGGTCGTCCGGGACGTGCGGGCCCTGCCGTCCCCGGCGCCCGTCCTCGTCGGCGGCACCCAGGCGTGGCTCGTCGACCTCCAGGACACCCTCCGCGACCGGCTCGCACCGGCCCTCGCGCTGATCGCCGCGCTCACCCTGGCACTGCTCGGCTGGAGCACCCGCAGTCTGCTGCTGCCGGTGAAGGCGCTGGTCCTCAACACGGTGAGCCTGACGGCCACGTTCGGCGTCATGGTCTTCGTCTTCCAGGAGGGGCATCTGCACCGCTGGCTCGGGTTCACGCCGACCGGGGTCACCGACACGCTGCAACCCGTGCTGGTGCTGTGTGTCGCCTTCGGGCTGTCCATGGACTACGAGGTGCTGCTGCTGTCCCGCACCGTCGAGGAGCACGCCCGGGGCGCGCCGACCCGGCAGGCGGTGGCCCTCGCCGTCCAGCGCACGGCCGGGCTGTTCACCGCCTCCGCGCTGATCGTGGTCGTCGTCATGGCGGCGCTGGCCACCTCCGGGCTGATGGTGCTGAAGGTCGTCGGCGTCGGGGTGGCGATGGCGGTGCTGATCGACGCCACCGTCATCCGGCTGCTGCTGGCCCCGGCCCTGATGGCCGTCACCGGCCGCGCCAACTGGTGGCTGCCGCGCCTGCCGCGCACGCCCCGGCTGCTGCGCCGCTCGCGCTCCACGCTGCCGCGCCCCCGGGGCGCCCGGGGGTCCGCCGAGCCCGGTCCGGAACCGCGGGAGAGGGATCCGGCGGGCCGGTGACGGGGCCGCCGGGCGGACCGGGCTCCCCGGTGGCCGCCGGGCGGGCCGTGCTCCTCGGTGGCCGCCGGGCGGGCCGTGCTCCTCGGTGGCCGCCGGCGGACCGTGCTCCTCAGTGGGCCGCCGGGCGGTCGGTGGAGGGGGCCGGGAGGCCCAACTCCCGTGCGGCGCAGTCGGCGAAGCGGCGCGGCGGGTGGCCGGTGACGCGGTGGACGGTGTCCGTGGTGCGGTCCTCCGCGCCGCCGGCGATCGCGACGTCCATGTCGGCGAGGAGCGCGGCGAACGGGCCGGGGACGCCCGTCCGGTCGCGGAAGTGCGCGCACTGCTCGTCGCGGGTCAGCCGCTGGTGGACGACGCGGGACCCGGTGAGCGCGGTGAGGGTGGCGGCGACATCGGCGTAGTCGAGCGCCTCGGGCCCGGTGAGGACGAGGTCGGTACGGGGCGCCGCCGGGTCGGTGAGGGCGTGGACGGCGACGTCGGCGATGTCGTCGGCGTCGACGAACCCGACGCGGCCGTCGCCGGTGGCCGTCCGGATGACGCCCTCCGTGCGGGCGCTGTGGGCGTGCAGATGGTCACCGGTGAAGTTCTGCATGAACCAGGAGGGCCGCAGCACCGCCCAGTCCTCGAACAGCCCGGGCAGCTCCTCGTGCACCTGCCCGACGGCGGGCCCGCCGCGCGGCACCGAGGACGCGCTGAGCAGCACCACCCGGTGCGCCCCGGCCGCGCGCGCCTGCCGGAGGAAGGGCAGCATCGCGGCGGCGGGGTCGGTCGAGCCGACGGGCGGCACGAGGTACATCCGTCCGACGCCGTCGAGCGCGGGTGCGAAGGTGCTCGGATCCGTCCAGTCGAAGCGGACGGCGCGGGCTCCCGGGACCGGGGTGGCCCGGCGGGTGGCGGCCACGACGGGCAGGCCCCGTGCGACGAGCCGGGCGGCGACCCGGCTCCCGGTGGTCCCGCTCGCGCCGGTGACCAGCACGGCGTCGCGCACGGAGCCGTCCGCCGGTCCGTCCGTGTGGTGTGCCGGGTCCTGTGCGGGGTGTGCGGTGCTCATCGTGCGTCTCCTGCGAAGTCGAGGGAGCCCTCGGGGGCGGTGGCCGGGCTCCAGTAGTCGCGGTACCGGGTGAAGCGCCCGTCCTCGACGGTCACCACCGCGACGTAGTCCATCTGGAAGGGCGCGCCGGTCGCGACGATGCGGCCCGCGGAGCGCATCTCGACGACGAGGACGCGCGGGTCCGTGGTGCGGTGGATCTCCACCCGGGGGAAGTCGTGCAGGTCGATGTGGTCGGGGTAGTCGCGCATATAGGCGGCGACGGCCTCCCTGCCGTCGAGCCGGCGCGGCAACCCCTCGGCGGCGAACGGGAATTCCATGATCCCGTCCTCGTCCCACAGGGCGACCCAGCCGGGGATGTCCTTGTCGAGCAGCAGACGCAGGCTGTGCCGGAAGAGTGCGGCGGGGTCGGTCGGGGGCGCGGGGGCGCTCGGCATGGCGGTCTCCTGGTGCAGGCGGGGACGGCCGGCATCCGGACACGGGTTAGAATCCGGACCGACGGTCCGTTTGACGTCCGCAACAATACGGACCGCCGGTCCGTTTTTGCAAGGCCGGTCCGCGGCGTCGCGGACGACGGGGCACCGCGGACGGCTGGCGCCGACGGTGCCGACGCTGCTGACAGGGGGTGCCGTCGGCGACGACGGTGCCGACGGCGACGGCGACGGCGACGGCGACGGCGATGACGGTGCCGATGGCGACGACGGTGTCGATGGACGACAGGGGAGAGACGGAGGAGAGGAACCGTGCCCGAACGCAGACCGCGCGCGGACGCCGCCCGCAACGAGAAGGCCGTGCTCGACGCGGCCGACGAGCTGTTCGCCCGCTGTGCGAGCCCCGCCGAGGTGACCATGGCGGCCGTCGCCACGGCCGCCGGCGTCGGCAAGGGCACGCTCTTCCGCCGCTTCGGCGACCGCTCCGGGCTGCTGGTCGCGCTGATGGCGGCCCGGCTGGAGCCGCTGAGCCGCCAGGTCGAGGAGGGCGATCCGCCGCTCGGCCCGGGGACGCCGCCCCGGGAGCGGGCCGCCGCGCTGCTCGACGCGGTGCTCGGCTTCAAGCTCGCCAACCGCCATCTCTCGCTGGCCCTGGAGGAGTTCGGCAGCGGCAGCCCCTACCGGGCCCCGCACTACGAGCAGTGGCACCGCACGCTGAGCGACATCCTGGAGCGGATCCCCGGCTGGAGCGCGGCCGAGAGCGCCTTCGCCGCCGACGCGCTGCTCGCCACCGTCCGTGCCGACCTCGTCGAACACCTCGTCACCGAACGCGGGTTGACGCCCGAGCAGGTGCGCGAGCGCGTCGCCGGGTTCGTCGCGCGGGTGCTGGCCGGCTGACCGTCCGCGAGCCGCCCCTCTCCGCCCCCGTTCCCGTCAGGTGTCCGGGCGGAGCGGGCCGTCGAGCCAGGGCGGGAGCGGGCGGTAGACGGTCAGGGGAGTGCGCTCCTTGTCCAGGAGGAGGGCGGAGGGCGCGGGCGCCGTCTCGCCATCGTAGGAGCAGACCGTGCCGGCCTCGACGCCGGTCAGCCGCAGCCGCCGGCCGCGTACGGCGGCGTGGACGGGGGAGCGGTGCAGTACCCCGGCGAGCGCGGAGGCCACCAGGCGGGTGCGCGCCCAGCGGCCCGCCCGCACCAGATGGATGTCGAGCATGCCGTCGGCGAGGTTGAACCGCCGGGCGCCCCCGGTCCCGCCGCCCGGCCCGTGGTACGAGCAGTTCCCGGCGAACAGCAGCCACAGCGAGCGGGGCCGCCCGTTGACCCGCACCTCGAACGGGCGGGAGTGGCGCAGCACATGGACGGCCGCGATCAGCCCCGCGGCCCACGGCCCGACCCGCCCGCTCCACCGCTCCCGCACCTCGACGAGGTCCCCGTAGGCGCCGAGGCTGAAGGTGTTGACGAAGTGTCCGCCGGTCCCGCCGGTTCCGCCGCTTTCGTCAGTTCCACCGGTTTCGCCGCTCGCGCCGGTTCCGTCGGTTCCGCCTGCCCCGCCGTCGTCCCGGAGCGGGGTGAAGCGGGCCAGGTCGACCGCAATGGCGTGGCCCGCCGTCACGGCGTCCGCGATGTCCTGGCAACCGGTGACGCCCAGGTCCTGGGCGAGGTGGTTGTACGTGCCGCCGGGCAGTACGGCCAGCGGAACGCCGTGCCGGTGCGCGGCCCGTGCCGCGGCGCCGACACTGCCGTCCCCGCCGAACACGCCCAGCGCGCCGCCCTGTCCGGCGGCCCGGCGTGCCTGCTCGTCCAGCAGCGCGGGCAGGTCGCCCCCGCCGTCGGCGTCCGGCTCCCACCGGGTGACCGTGGCCTGCGGCAGCGCCCTGCGCACCTCCTCCAGGAGGTCGGCCGAACCCGAGCCGGGGTTGGCGACGACCGACAGGCCGCGGCCCTCCTCCAGCGCGGGCGCCTCGACCAGCGGCTGCGCCGGCGGGACGCGCCGCCGCGCCTCCAGCACGGTGCGCACCGCCAGCGCCGAGGCCGCCCCGAGCGTCACCCCGGCGAGGACGTCGCTGGGGTAGTGCACGCCCGTGTAGACGCGGGAGAACGCGACGGAGGCCGCGAGCGGCGCCACCGCGGCGCCCCAGCCGGGGGACTCCAGCGCGACCCCGGTGGCGAACGCCGCCGCGGAGGCCGAGTGGCCGGAGGGGAAGGACGTGCTGCGCGGCAGCCGCTTCAGCCGCCGTATCACCGGCACCTCGTCCAGCACGGGCCGCTCCCGGCGGAAGGCGCCCTTGCCGACGGTGTTGACGACGACGGACGCGACGGCCAGCGACGCCGTGCCGCGCACCGCCGCCCGCCGGGCACTCCGCCCGCCGACGCCGGAGAGCACCATGCCGGCGGCGACGCCCAGCCACAGCTTGCTGTGGTCGGCGCCGCGGCTCAGCCGGGGCAGCACCTCCTCGGCCCGGGGCCAGTGCCGCTCGGCCACCCGCCGGAACAGCGCACGGTCCCAGGCGCCGAGCGCCTCGGCGGCCCGGGTGCCGCCGCGGGCCCGGCGGGCGCCTGTCAGCCCCGCGAGCGCGGGGCGCGTCCCGGACGACGGTGCGCCCGTGCCCGCGCCCCCGCCCGTGCGCCGCGCGTCGGGCGCCCACTGCCTCTCCCACCACGGTCGCCGCCGTTCCGCCACAGCCGGCCCCCTCGTCTCCGTACACGATCACGAGCACGGAACGTCTGCCCCTCGGCGTCCGGAACACACCCGGGTGTGAGCCGACCGGCACGTCCGGGCGCGGGCGAACGCGTCCGGACACGGGCGGGCCGACCGGTCGGCCGCCTGGTTCGGCCCGGCCGGTCAGCCGCCCGGTGGCGGCAGCCCCGGGTCGACGTCGCGGTGGCGGGCCGCGGGGGTCGCGGCGGTGACCGGCGGCCCGGCGGCAGCGGCGAGGAGGGTCGCCGCGAGCAGCACGAGCAGCATCAGGCTCGCGCCCAGGAACAGCCCGGCGGCGATGTCCGTCGGCCAGTGCACGGCGAGATGGATCCGGCTGTACCCGACGAGGCCGCACACGGCGGCCGTGCCCGCCCACACCGTCGTCCGCGCCCGCCGGGAGGCGACCCGCTCCGTCCACACGAACGCCAGCATCAGCAGGACGGCCGTGCCGACGACGACGTGCCGGGACGGGTAGCAGTAGCCGTCCTCCGGAACGCCCCAGAGCGCCGAGGGCGGACGGCTGCGGTCCGTCAGATCCTTGGCGGCGGACGCCACGAGGACGGCCAGCACGCCCGCCGCGACGACCAGCACCAGCGGACGCCAGGAGCGCCGCTGCCGGGCGAGCCCCGCGGCGGCCAGCGCACACAGGACGCTCAGGGGCAGCTCGGAGAGCTGCGACACCCGCGCCATGAACGCGTCGAGCAGGTCGCCGCGCTGCCGCACCGCCTCGTGCAGCACCGGGTTGTCGACCGCGCCGGCGCCGTGCGCGAGCACGTAGTACGACAGGGCGGCGAAGGCCACCAGGCAGGCGGCCATCAGGGAGACCAGAAGGCCCGCGCACGGCGGCGCGGCACGGTCGGTACGCGCCGCCGGCCCGGCCGAGGGGGCGGCGGACGCGCTGCGGACGACGGGGAGTTCGCCGGTCATCGCGGCTCCTGCGGCGTATCGGGGTGAGCGGCCGGGCGCACCGGTCCGGCGGACGCGGAGGACCGCGCACGCGCGCAGGACGTCCCGCGCGGGGCGCGGCCGGCGCGGCCGTACGTCCAGTGCACCGTCGTCCGGCGGCACGGGCGAGCCGGGCGCACCGTCCCGCCCCCGTCCGGGTGACGACGGCGAACCCGCCCGCGCCCACGACGGCCTTCCCGCCGCTCGCCGCGTCGCCGCCCGTCGCCGTGTCGCCCGCTGCTCGTCCGGCTACCCGGCGCCCTCGCGGTCGCGCGGCTGTTCCTGGCCGGGCAGGGCGGCCGGGCCCGGTCCGTCGGGGGCCACCGGGTGCACGGTGGCCGTGCAGGGTCCTGCGGCGTACAGGGTGGCCGCGAACGTGGGGGAGAGGGAGGCGGGGGCCGTCGGGCGCGGGACGAAACGGGGCAGCAGGGTGGTGGTGAGGATCTCCATCTCGCGCAGGGAGAAGTGCTGGCCGAGGCAGGCGCGGGGCCCGGTCCCGAAGGGGTGGAAGGCGCCGCTCTGCGGCCGGGCCGCGGGGCGACGGGGGTCGAAGGCGAGCGGCGCGGGCCACAGCGCCGGGTCCCGGTGGGTGAGGTAGGGGCACACCAGGACGCGGGTGCCGGCCGCGACCGGCCGGCCGTCGAGGACGGTGTCCTCGTCCGCGTGCCGGGGGATCAGCCAGACCGGCGGGTAGAGCCGCAGGGTCTCGGTGATCAGCGCGCGGTGTCCGGCCGGGCCCCGGCGCAGTGCCCACGCGCGCCACCAGGGGTGCCGGTCGAGCAGGAGATGCAGCCAGGTGAGCGCGGTCGCGGTGGTCTCGTGACCGGCGACGATCAACGTGACCAGCTCGTCGCGCAGCAGCTGGTCGGGGTAGTCGAGCAGATCGTGCAGGATGCCGCGTCCGTCGCCCGGCCCGGCCGCGCGGGCCGCCGCCACCGCGCGGCGCGCGGCCTCCTCCACCCGCTCCGGCCCCTCGGCCGCGCCGTCCCGCTCCGGCGCCTGCCGGGTCTGCTGCGTCTGCTGTGTCTGCTGCGTCTGCCGGGTCTGCTGTGTCTGCTGGGTCTGCGGTGCGGCGGACGGGGTGCGGCCCGGTGCCGAGAGCGTGGGCAGGGCGGCGACGACGCGGGCGAGCGGCGAGAGGTCGTCGTGGGTGCGGGCGTCGAGGGGGGTCCCGGTCAGCAGCCGCCAGATGGTGTCGAGCGCGAAGTACCGCATGTCCTCGGCGACATCGGTCGGTTCGCCGGTGCGCGCGCAGCGTTCCCAGCGGTCGGCGATGTGCTGGGCGGCCCCGGCGATGTGCCGCTCGTAGCGGCGTACGCCGACCGCGGTGAAGTGCGACTGGAGGGCCCGGCGCTGGCGCTTCCAGCGCTCACCGGTCGCGGTGATCAGACCGTCCCCGAGCAGGGAACGCGCCCGGTGCGAGCGCTTCGTGCACCGGGCGGCGTCGTGGACGAGGACCTGCCGTACGGCCTCGGGTCCGGTGACCAGGACGGCGTCCTGGGAGCCGAGCCGGAGCGGGCTCACGGGCCCCCGGTGCCAAGCCTCGTACAGGTGATCGATGAGCGCAGTCTTTGACATAGCGCTGTGCATCTTATTCGATGCGCTGCGTAGTTATTTGTGGAGAGTGTTGTCCGCCCGGCCGCAGGGCCCGGGCCCGGCGCGAGGCCCGCGGGACCGGCCGCGCCGAAGGCGTACCGCGGTCGCTGTGCCGCCGGGCGAGCGGCTGAAGGGACGAGACACGTGGGGGAGTTGCCGGGGGGATCGGCGGACGGACGGGCGGACGAGCAGGTGGACTACGTGGATGCCGAGGACCGGCCGGTCCGTACCGGGCCGCGCGGCGGCGCACGCGCCATCGGACTGCACCACCGCGTCGCCGCCACCGTGCTGACCGACCCGGCGGGACGCGTCCTCGTCCACCGCCGCCCCGCACACGCCCCCGTCCTGCCCGGACACCACGACGTGCTGGTGGGCGGCTGTGTGCGCGCCGGCGAGAGCTACCGGGCGGCGGCGGCCCGGGAACTGGCCGAGGAGCTGGGCGTCGGAACCGGTGGCCCGCCGCCCCGGGAGCTGTGGCGGGAGCGCCTCGACGGGCCCAACGGGCCCTGCTGGCTGGCCGTGCACCATCTGCGCCTCGGCCCCGGCGGACCCCCGCAGGCCGACCCGGCGGAGATCGCCTGGCACGGGTTCGTCCCGTACGCCCGGCTGGTGCGGGGGAACGGGCCCGCAGCGGGGGAGGCGGGCGGGGTCCGGCCACCCGGTGCGGACGGGACGGAGGGGGCGGGCGGGACGGAGGGGCTCGGCTTCCGGGCGGTGAGCGGGCCCGGCGCACGGAGAACGCCGCCCCGGCACCCTCCGCGCCCCGCGCACCCCGCACGCTCCGCACGCCCCGCCTCGCCTCCACGCGCCGCCCGGCTTCCGCAACCTCCGCCGCCGCCGATGCCCTCTCCCCTCGCGCGGCCCGCGCGTGACCTCCCCTCGGCGCAGCCGGCGCGGCCGGCCCGGGAGCCGCGGCCCGGGCAGGGTGCGCCGGGCCCGTGGAGCGCACGGCCCGAGCAGCACCCGGATTCCGCGCGTCCGGCACAGACCCCGGCGTCCGCACCCCTGGGCGCCACCGACGGGGACGGCGGCGGCCGACCGGCCCACCCGTGCGCCGGGTTCGACCCCATCGCCCCGTTCAACCCCGTCGGCCTGCACGTCCTGCGCGTTCTCGGCCACCTGGAGCACCGCCGGGACGGTGTCCCCGCCGTCCCGGCCCTGACAAGAGGCACACATGATCACTGCTGGACTGTTCTCGGCCCCTGCCCCGCTGACCCTTGCGCCTGCGCCCACGCGGCTGACGGCCGCACGTGACCGGCTCGCCCGCCGGGTCGTCGCCCGGATCGGCCCCGACGGCCTGGTGGCGGCGCCCTGCGAGAGCCGCGTCCTCGAATCGGCGCTGCTGCTGGAGCTCGTCACGAGCCTCGTCCCCGCCGATCCGGCGCGCGACCAGCTGGTGCGCTACCTCAAGCACACCCTCGACACCGACCCACCGGACGCCGTGCAGACAGCCGTCGCCCGGGCCGTCCTCGGCGAGGTCCCGGCGGAGCTTCCGGACGAGATCCCGGTGGATCTCCCGGCCGAGGTTCCCGCCGAGGTCCCGGCCGAGGTCCCGGCGGACGCCCGGGCCGACGTGCCCGGGGCGCCGGCCCGGGTGCCGGGAGCACCGGGCGACGGGCCCGAAGCACCGGAAACACGGGAGGCACGGGAGGCACGGGAAGCACGGGAAGCGCCCGCCGGGGTGCCCGCGCAGCAGGCCGGGTCCGACGGCACCGCCCACCACACCGCCCCCCACGCCGCATCCCACTCCGCCCCCCGCACCGCCGCCGTCTCCGGCGGACGTGCGGCGGAACTGCTCGGCGCGTGCCCGTCCACAGCGCGCTCCACGGTGCCCCGGCAGGGCGGCGACGGGGTGCTCGCGGACTTCCCGCACTTCACCGCGGGACGCAAGCGGCTGATGTTCCAGACCCTGCTGGCCCACCTCGGCTCGGCGCCCTGGCCCCGCGTCCCGCTGGAGCGCTACGAGGCCCCGGGCCAGCAGACCTGGCTGGGCCTGGAGATGGCCGCGCTGAAGGTGATCGCCGCACACGGGACCGGCCGCACCGGGCAGCTGTGCGAGGGCGACTTCCTCGCGCTGTCGCCCGCCCTGCGCCCCGGCCCCGCCTGGGAGGCCAACCACCTGGCCCGGCTGCTGGCGCTGCTCGCGCTGCGCACCGACCCGGCCCGCCGGAACGAGACCGCCGCCGCCGTCACCCAGGTCGCCCGCCAGCTGCGGCCGGACGGCGGGCTGCCGTTCATCACCGGCATGGACGTCTTCGCCACCGCCACCGGCGGGCTCGCGCTCACCGCCGCCGGATACGGGGCGCACCCCGCCGTGCACTGCATGGCCGACGCGCTCGCCACCCAGCAGCACGCCGACGGCGGCTTTGGCTTCATGCGCGGGGTGCGGCAGAGCGACGCCGACGACACCGCGTACGCCCTGGAGTTCCTGCGCGCCACCGCGCCCCGCCGGCACGCGGGCGCCGTCGCCGCCGCCGAGGACTACCTCGTCGACCTCGCCAACCCGGATGGCGGGGTGCCCACGTTCGCGCGCGGCGTCGACTCCGAGACGGCCATGACCGCCGGCGCCGTCAACGCGCTCGCCCCCAGCAACCGTGCGCACGCCCGCGCGGTCGCCGCCGCGGGCGGCCGGTACCTCACCGGCTGCTGCCCGGACCGCACCCATGTGTGCGGGGCCGGCCGGGCCGACGGCTCCACCGCCCGCGACGACGGCTCCTTCCCGCACGACGGCCAGGCCGACCCGTTCGAGTGCAGCTGGAGCCGGAACGCCACCAACGCCGTGCACCGCACCGTCCTGGCGTGCGAATCCCTGCTGCGGGCCGGGCTGGCCGCGGACGGGCGGCGCACCGCCGGGCTGCGCGACCGGCTCGTCGAGCAGCTCGTCGCCCGCCGGCTGCCGGACGGCGGCTGGGGGCACGAGGGCGCCGGCGAGAGCGACCCGATCAGCACCGCCTACGCCGTCGTCGCGCTCACCCGCTCCCGGGGCGGCTCCCGGACCGGGGCGCTGCGCAGCGCCGTCGGCTACCTGGCCGGCCGGCAGCGGCCCGACGGCGGGTTCACCTCCGTGCCCGACCAGGCGGGGCCGCGTCCGCTGCTCTACGACGCGCCCGCGCTGGCGGACATCTGCGTCCTGCTCGCCTGGGGGCACGCCCTCGGCCGGCCGGGGCACCGCGCGCTGCGGCACCGCTGAGGACGGGCGCGCTGCCCCGCGCGCCCGTCCGCCTCACCGGGCCAGGTGCCGCCTGTCGACCCGCAGCCGCAGGCCGGACCGGCCGGCCGGCATCTGCATGGTGCGCAGCCGCGCGCGGGGCGGCGCGTCGGCCGCCGGGGTCAGCGTCCAGCGGTCCAACAGGGTGCTGGTGGCCACGGCGAGCGAGGTCAGCGCGAAGTGGTCGCCCAGGCACTTGCGCGGCCCCGCGCCGAACGCGAGGAAGCCGCGATCGCGTGCGGACGGCCCGCGCTCGGCCCAGCGTTCGGGATCGAAGCGGCCCGGGTCGGCGAACCCGTCCGGGCCCGAGGCCGCGTGCTGGATCTGGTGCGGGCTGAAGTAGAAGTCCGTGCCGGCCGGGAACCGGTAGCCGCCCAGGCGCACTTCGCGGACGCTGGTGCGCAGCAGCATCCACAGCGGTGGACGGCAGCGCAGCGTCTCCGCCGTCGTCCGGCGCAGCAGCGGCATCCGGCCGAGGTCGTCGAGGGTGACCGCGCGGCCCCCGGTCGCCTCGTGCAGCTCGTCGCGCAGCCGCTGCTGGAGCGGCAGATCGCGGCTGAGGTGGTGCAGTTGCCAGGCCAGCGCGCTGACGGTGGTCTCCGTGCCGGCCATCAGCAGCGCGACGAAGTGGTCGCGCACCTCGCTGTCCTCGGCCGGCCCGTCCCCGTGCGGGCTGGTCTCCAGCAGCGCGGCCAGCAGCCCCGAGCGCTCGTCGGAGGCGAAGGCGCGGGCTTTCGGCACGGCCGCGACGCACGCCTCCCGCAGGGTGCGCAGCGAGGTGTCGAACCGGCCCCGCAGCAGCCGGCCGGCGGCGGGCGGCAGCATCGTGCGCAGATACAGATCCTCGATGAGCCGGGCGGAGGCGGCGGCGAGCCGGTCGACCTCGTCGGTGGACAGCACGGGCAGCAGCGTGCGGACGGCCGTGCGGTGCGCGTAGTGCGTGGTGGCCTGGAGGATGTCCACGGCCCTGCCCGGCAGCCAGGCCTGCGCCGTGCGCTCGGCCTCCAGCCGCATCGACGGCACGGCGGCCGCGATCCGGGCCCGCCGGAACACCGGCTGGATCCGCCGCCGTTGGTGTGCGTGCTTGTCCGCCGCCGCCGTCACCAGCGTCTCCCCGAAGATCTCCCGGGCGTTGCGGTAGAACTGCCCGCCCTTGTCGAAGTCCGGTGCGTCCGTCACCAGGACGCGGTGCACCAGCTCCGGGTCGGTCACCAGATAGCTGGGGCGCCCCCACAGCCGCAGCCGGTGCAGCCCCTCACCCGACCCGGACCCGGCGCACTGCCGCAGCCACGACAGCGGATCCCGCAGGAACACCACCGCGTGCCCCACGACGGGCAGCGCGCCGGGCGCGTCCGGCAGCCGCGGCGGGCGCGGGGGGCGCTCGGGGCGGCCGGACGCCGACGGCGTACGCCGGGGCGGCGGCCGGTCGGCGGAGCCGCGCGTCCCCGGCTGCGCGGGGAGCCTCGTCAACGGATCGTGCCGCGCGGGCCCTTGGGCGGCCGGTCCGCCGGAACGCGGGTCGTGCGGGGGTCGGGCGATCTCGTCGGATGGCACGGGTTCTCCTCGGGAGCCGGCGGGTCGTCGGGGCCGTCCGCGGTATGCGCGGGCCGGACCTCAACGGGGCCGCTACCGAGCGCGTCTCCCCGCCACGCGCAGGGCCACCCCCAGGGGTGAAGCTCTTCACTCGTTCGAAGTGCCCTTCCCCCAGGGCCGTTTGGCGGACCGGGCTTTTTGCTGTGATGTCCGCGTTATGCCCATCGAACCCGCGCCCGCCCCGGGTGGGCTCCCCGTACTCGGCCACGCCCCCCGGATGCTCCGGGACAGGCTCGCGTTCCTCCAGTCCCTGCCCGAACTGGGCCCCGCCGCCACGGTCCGGCTGGGCCGGGAACGGGTGGTGGTGCTCAACGACCACCGGCTCGTGCGCGACGTACTGACCGCGCGCTCCGGCGACTTCGGCCTCAGCCCGCACTTCCGCGTGATGAAACGCATCATCGGGGACGGCCTGCTGGCCACCGACGGGGCCTTCCACCGCCGCAGGCGCAGCCAGCTCATGCCCGCCCTGCACCGCTCCCGGCTGCGCGACCACGCCGAGACCATGTCCCAGCTGTCCGACTTCACCGCCGAGCGGCTCGCCCACCTCGCCGGCCTCACCGCACCCGCCGTCCCCGCGGGATCCGCCGCCCGCACCGGAACCACCGGCCGCACGGGACGCACCGGCCCCACGGGCCGCGTGCCGGCCGCCCGGTACGCCGGTGTCCTCGGCCCGTTCGAGGCCGACCGCGCCCTGATGGCGCTGAGCACCGAGATCGTCACCCGCTGCCTGTTCTCCTCCGGCGTCAGCACCGAGCAGGTCCGCCGCGTCACCGAGGCCGTGCCCGTCCTGATGGAGTGGGCCGGCAGCCGCAGCATGGACCCGACGTCACTGCTGGCCCGCGTCCCCGCCGTCGCCAGCCCCCTCAACCGCCGCTTCCGCACCGCCATGCGCACCCTCGACTCCCTCGTCGGCACCCTCGTGGCCGACCGGCTGCGCGACGCCCCGCCGCCCGGCACCCGCCGACCCGGCGGCGACCTCCTCGACGCCATGCTGGGCGCCACCGACACCGCCACCGGGGAACGCCTCACCGCGCGCGAGGCACACGACGAGACGATGTCGTTCCTCGTCGCCGGCATCGAGTCCGTCTCCCGCACCCTCACCTGGGCGCTGCACCTCCTCGCCCGGAACCCGCGTGCCCGCCGCAGGCTGTACGAGGAGGTCGACACCGTCCTCGACGGGCGGGCCGCCCGCTGGGAGGACATCCCCCGCCTCCCCTACACCCGCTGCGTGCTCAGCGAGAGCATGCGCCTCTACCCGCCCGGCTACCTCGTCTCCCGCTCCGCCGTGCGCGACACCGCGCTGCGCGCCGACGGCCTGGGCGAACTCCCGCTGCGCGCGGGGCAGATGGTGATGTTCTCCTACTACGTCCTCCAACGGAACGGCGCCCTCTTCCCCGACCCGCACGCCTTCCGCCCGGAGCGCTGGGAGCCCGCCGGCGACGGCGGCGGCAACGCCGTCTGCGGGGCCGCCCGCGACGCCTATCTGCCCTTCGGCCTCGGGCCGCACGGCTGCCTCGGCGAGAGCTTCGCCTGGACGGAGATGACGCTCGTCCTCGCCTCCCTCGCCGCCCGCTGGGACCTGCGCGCCGTACGCCGCCGGCTGCCGCGCGCCGTGGCCGCCTTCTCCCTCAGCTTCGACGACGCCCGGATGACCGCCGTGCCCCGCCGTCCCGCTCCCGCGCGCGGCCCCGACCGGGCGCACGCGGGCGAGCGCGCACACGGCGAACCGCGCCCGTACGGCGACCCGCGTCCGCACGGCGTCGACCCCCGGACGCACGGCGGCGAATGCCCGTACGGCGAACCCCGCCCGTACGGCGGCGACCGCGCGCACGTACCCGGCCCGGCGCGCGCCGCCGCCCGGCCGCATCCCGCCGAGTGCCTGCACGGCGCCGGCCGGGTCGCGGCCCCCGCCCCACCGCCTCGCCCCTGATCCGTCCCGGAGGGAAGTGACATGACCGTCGAAGAACTCAAGGCCGTGCTGGTGTCCATGGGAGTCGACGGGGCGCTCGTCGTCCCGGACGCCCTGCGCGAGGAAGCCGGCCTCGACTCCCTGGGCGTGGCCGAACTGGCGCTCGTCATGAGCCGGGAGCGGGGCGTTCCCGTCTCCGAGGAGGAGCTGCACGCCACCGTGACCCTCGCCGACGTCGCGGCGCTGCTCAGCCGGGCCACCGTCCGCGCCACCGTCGAACCGGTGAAAGCCGGCCGCACGGAAGGCGACGCCGCATGACCGCCCCCGCCCCGGCCGTCGCCCTCACCGGGATCGGCCTGTACACCCCCGCGGGGGACGGCACCGAGGCCACCTGGGCACGGGTGTGCGCCGGCGAGCCCACCACCCGCCTGGAGACCGGGTTCGACGACGAGTTCGGCGGATCAGGCCCCGCCCATCTCGCCTGCCGTGCACCCGAGTTCGACCCCGAGCGGCTCGGCCGGGCGCTCACCCGCCGCCCGGACCGCTCCGCCGGATACGCGCTGCTCGCCGCCGAGGAGGCCGCCCGGGACGCGGGCCGCTGGCCCGGCGGCCTGGCCGGGGCCGAGCCGCCCGACTGGGGCGGCGCACGCGTGGCCGTCGTCGTCGGCTCCGGCGCCGGGGGCGCCCGCACCTACGAGGCACAGCAGCGGGCCTACGCCGAGCGGGGCCCCACCGGCATGTCCCCGTACGCTGTGCCCAGCGCCCTCGGCAACTCGCTCGCCGCGCAGCTCGCCGTCGCACTGCGCGCCGAGGGGCCCAGCTTCACCGTCAACACCGCCTGCGCCGCCGGGGCGACGGCCCTCGGCACGGCCATGGACCTGCTGCTCATGGACCGGTGCGACATCGCCGTCGCCGGCGGCGCCGAGGCCGCCGTGACCCCCTTCTACGTCGCCGGGTTCGACCGCATCGGCGCCCTCTCCCGGCGGTTCGACGACCCCGCCACCGCCTCCCGCCCGTTCGACGCGGGACGCGACGGCTTCGTCATCGGCGAGGGCGCGGGCGTCCTCGTCCTCGAACGCCTCGCGGACGCGACGGCGCGCGGCGCCCGCGTGCACGCCCGGCTCGTGGGCTACGGCGCCGCCGGTGACGCCCACCATCCCGTCAAACCGCGCCGCGACGGCGCCGGGATCCACGCCGCCGTCACCGAGGCGCTCGCCCGCGCGGGCGCCGCGGCCCACGAGGTGGACCACGTCAACGCGCACGCCACCGGCACCCCGCTCGGCGACGCCGTCGAAGCCACGGCGCTCGCCCGGCTGCTGCCCCACGCCCCGCCCGTGTGCTCCACGAAGGGCGTCACCGGCCATCTGCTGGGCGCCGCCGGGGCCGTCGAGGCCGGGCTGACCGCGCTCGCCGTGCAGCGCGGCACCGTTCCGCCCAACACCGGCCTCGTCGAGCCCTCCCCGGAGTGCACCCTCAACCTCCCCACCCGCCGCGTCGACCACAAGGCGGGCCTCGCCCTCTCCGTCTCCGCGGGCTTCGGCGGCCACAACACGGCCCTGGCCTTCGCCCCGGCCTGACCCCCCTCCCTGCCCCTCCCTGTTCCTCCTAGTTTCTCCTCGTTCCTCCTTGTTCCCTCCGGCCCCGCCCCGGCTCCGCTCCGACTCCGTGCTGCCGACGGGTCATCGGGCGCACGGCGCGGACTTCATGCCCCAACACGCGTGTCCGGTCGGGTCGTTGGCGGTCCCGTCCCGGCGGATGTGTCCACGGCGGGCCGTTCGGGACGCGGTCCGGGCGGGCGTCCCGGCGGGTCCAGGAGAGGCGGGTCCGGGAGAGGCGTGTGCAGGAGAGGGGGGTCCGGGAGAGGCGTGTACGGGAGAGGCGGGTGCGGGAGAGGGAGCGCAGGTGTGTCCCCGGCGTGGCGGGCGTCCGTGTGTGGTGTGCGCCCGGCGGAGTGCGCGCCCCGGTGTGCGCCCGTTGATGTGTGCGGGCCCCTCGCGCGATGCCGCGGCCCGTGCGCCGTCGTTGTCCGGGCGGTACCACCACCGCGCGCGGCGCCGCGCCCGACCGGAGAGAGCGGAGACCATGCCCGAAGCCCTCAGACCCGCACGGCCCCCGGCCGCCCCGGACGCCCCCCGGCCGCTGTCCGTCCGCGACCGGCTCATCCTCGACATCGCCCGGCGCGGACCGGACAGCGCCCTGCACCTGGGCGGTCTGCTGCTGTTCCCCGGCCCGCCGCCGGACCGCGAGGAACTGGTGGCGCACCTGGCCTCCCGCGTCCTGGCCGCACCCGAGCTGACCTACCGGCTCGGCGGTTCCGGCCGCCGCCCCGCCTGGGCGCCCGACCCGCGGTTCGACGTCCGCCGGCACGTCCACCGGATCACCTGCCCCGGGCGGCCCTCGGCCGAGAGCCCGGACGCCACCACGGCCTGGGCGGACGCGGCACTGCGGGCCGTGCTCGACCGGCCGCTCGACCGGGAGCACCCGCTGTGGGGCGTCTGGCTGATCGAGTGCGACCCGGCGGACGAGGCGTCCGGCGGCGGCCCGCTCCCGGACGGCGGCGGAGCAGGCGCCGGCGGGTTCGCCCTGTGCTACCGCGCGCACCACGGCTTCCAGGACGGTCGCGCCGCCGCCGAGACCATCGAACGCCTCTTCGGTCCGCTCGGGTACCAGCGTCCCGCCCCGCCGCACGCCACCCAGCTGGCCACCGGCCCGGCCCGCCGCGACTGGGGCCGCACCGTGCTGAGGGATCTGCTGCCACCGCTGCGCCGCGTCCCCGGCACCCGATGGCCGGCCATCGACGCCGTGGAGGGCCGGGAGCGGCTGGCCGTCACCGGCTCCTACCCCCTCGCCCCGCTCTACGACGTCGCGCGGGCCACCCGCACCGGGCTCACCCAGGTCTGCCTGTCCGTCATGACCGGCGCCCTGCGCGACTGGCACCCGGAGACCTGGGCCGACGGGAACACCGGCCCATCCGGCCCCTCCGGCCCCGGCACCGTGCCGCCCCCGTACGCCGATGGCCCGGAAGCCGCCGTGGCCACGGGCAGCGGGAGCGGCGGTTCCCGCGAGCGCGTCCTGCGGGCCACGTTCGGGATCAGCCTGCGGCCCCACGACGACCCGCTGCGGCTGCTCGGCAACCGCGGAGGCGTGGCCACGGTGCCGCTGCCCTGCGGCGAGCCCGCACCGCTGCGCCGGCTGCGGCTGCTCGCGCGGGACGCGGGCCACGCCCGGCTCAGCTCCATCGGACGACGCCACCGCGTGCTGTTCGAACGGATGCCGTACTGGTGCGGACGGCTGGGCCTCAGCCGTGGCATCGACCCCCGCCATGTGCCGCTCACCCTCGCGGACGTCCGGATGCGCTCCCGGCTCAGCTGGGCCGGACGCGACGCCGTCGCCTTCTTCCCGGTGCCGGTCTCCGTGCCGGGACAGCCGCTGTTCGTCGTCTGGTCGGTGTACGGGGAACGGCTGCACGCCACGTTCCTCGCCGACGCCGCCGTGCCCGGTGCCACGGAACTCCCGGCCCTGTGGCGGTCGTCCCTGGACACCCTGTGCCGGCACGCCCGCCTCCCGGAGCACGCACACTGACCCCGGCCGGGCCGGACCTCTGCCACGCGGTGGGTCCCCTGCACGGTGGTCCGCCCTCCGCCGGGGCTGCCGTGCGGTGCGGCGGCCCCTGCGGTGGGCGCGGTCGCGTGGCACGGGCCCGTCGGCCGGCGGGCGCCGAGTGGCCCCGGCCCTCCGCCCGGGCCACATTGGGACGGTGGAGGGCAGAGCGCAGGGGCCCGGCAGCCCGGAGGGACCGGCCGGTCCGAGCGGCCGAGCAGGTGGCGGTGCGGCCGGCGGCACCGGCCGTCCCGGCGGTTCGGGTCGTGCCGGTGGTTCGGGTCGTCCCGGCGGTTCCGGCGGTTCGGGCAGTCCCGACGGATCCGGCGGTTCCGGTGGTCCCGGCGGATCCGGCGGAGCCGGCGGTTCCGGCCGTCCCTCCGATCCGGGTGGCCCCGGAAGCCCGGGCCGTCCGGGCGGTTCCGGCGGTCCGGGCGGCGCAGACGGAAGCGCCGACCGCGCCGGGAAGGCCGAGGGAGGCGGGAGCACCGGCGGGGGCGAGGGAGGCGGGAGCACCGGCGGGGGCGAGGGGAGCGTCGGGGCGGACGGCGGGGGCGACGGTGCGGTGGCGGCAGAGGCGGCCGCGCTGGCCACCCCCGTCGGACCGGCCGGTGCGGTCGGCCCCGCCGGGCACCACGGCTACGACGAGACCATCGGCACGCTCCGCCGCTGGGCGGGCCGACTGCCCTACCTCATCATCGCGGTGGGGATCGCGGCGGAACTGCTCACGCCCCGCCATGTGACGGTCTCCGCTCCGTTCGCCGCCGCGCCGCTGGTCGCCGCGGCGTTCCTCTCGTTCCGGGGAACGCTCGCCGTCGGGGTGCTGACCTGCGGCTGCCTCGTCCTCGTCGTCGAGCTGCACGACACCGTGGGCGGCTACGAGGTGGGCGGCCGGACCCTGACGGTGGTGACCGTCACCCTGCTGGCCCTCGGCGTCAACTATGTGCTGCGCCGCAGCGGCGAACAGCTCGCCTCGGCGCGGGTGGTGGCCGAGGCGGTCCAGCTCGCGGTGCTGCCGGCACCGCCGTCGCACATCGACGGGCTGGCCCTCGCGGCCCGCTACCGTGCGGCGCGCGCCGACGCCCGGATCGGCGGCGACTTCTACGCCGCCGAGGAGACCTCGCACGGCATCCGGCTGATCATCGGCGATGTGCGGGGGAAGGGGCTCGGCGCGGTGGAGGCCGTCGTCATCGTGGTCGGGGCGTTCCGGGAGGCGGCCGAGCAGGAGCCGACGCTGGCCGACGTGGCCGCGCGCCTGGACCGGGCGCTCCAGCGGGAGGGCAGGCGGCAGTTGGGCACGGCACTGTTCGAGGGCTTCACCACGGCGCTCCTCGTCGAGATCCCGGTCCCCGCACCGGTCGGCCGGGGCGAGGCGCTCACGGGGCAGGAGAGCCGGGGCGGGCACGCCGGCGAGGAGGGCAGCGGGGGCGAGGGGAGCGGTCACGGGGGAGGGGGCGAGCGGGTGGTGCGGATGGTCAACCGCGGGCATCCGGGGCCGCTGCTGCTGCACCGCGGCCGGGCGACGCTCCTGGAGGCGAGCGAGGCCGCACTGCCGCTCGGCCTGGCCGAACTGGGCGTCTGGCCCGACCGGGTGGACGAGGTCGCCTTCCCGCCCGGTGCGCACCTGCTGCTCTACACCGACGGCCTGTCCGAGGCACGCGACGCGCACGGCGCCTTCTACGAGCCGGAGGTCCGGCTGGCGGGCCGCCGGTTCGCGGACCCGGACGAACTCCTGGACACGGTCCTCGCGGACGTCGCGGCCCACACCGCCGAGGCGAACGGCGGTCACGGACACGGCCATGGGCAGCAGGGAGGCGGGGTCGAGGCGGTCGACGCGGCGGACGACATGGCGCTGCTCGCGGTGGCGCACGCCCCCGGTGGACGACGACCACACGTCGTCGGCAACGGTCCGCCGGTCGGCCCGGCGGGCGGTGCGCCGGGTGGCCCGACAGGTGGCCCTGCGGGTGGCACGCCGGACGACGGTCCGAGGCCGGACGACGGTTCGCGGCCGGAGGACGGTTCGGGACCGGACGATGGTCCGCGGCCGGGCGGCCCGCAGGGTGAAGGCGTGTGAGGTGACGGCCCTTCCCCCTCCAGCGGGCGCACCCCGGGTTCGGCGGGCCTCGGCACCGAGGCCCGTCACCCTGTGCAGCGGCCGATACCAAATGGGTTGACAACCGGGCCCGTTGGGGCTTCGCACACCCGTCCGCGCCCCATGAATTCACCCGTACGGCTTGGAATCACGGCCGCGCTTCTATTAACGTCCGATAACGCAGCGCGGTTGTCACTGTCGTCACGGAAGACGGCACCGTGCGCCGTCGCCGAATCCCTCACGTACGGCTGTGCCGAGCACACACGGCACCACGTGCACCGAGCGCACCAGCGCACGGGTGCCGGGCACGAGCCGTACGGGGAACCGGGGAACCACCCCTTCCCGTCAGCGGTCAGGACGCGGAAGGACGGGGTGAATCGGGCCGTCTCGTACGAGGCGCCCGTAGGAGACCTTCCTGCTCCGAACCCGACAGCTAACCCGGTAGGCGAGAAGGAAGGAAAGGAGAGCGCCAGCCGTGGCGTCCAGGTCGAGGAGACAGGCCCCCGAGGTCTCGTACGGCCCCTACTACGACGACGGGGCTCCCGCCCCGTACGACGCGTACGCGCCCCACGACGCCCATGGCGTGGGAGGCCCGTACGCCCCCGGCGCCAAGGACGCCTACGCCGCCGACGCGTACGGCGCACACGCCACCGACGCGCACGCGGCCACGGGCCCGTACGGCGCCGGACCGGCCGCCGCACGCGAGGAGTTCGGCGCGGCCGTCCCCGGAACGGCACGTCCCGGCGTGCAGGCACCCGGAACGGGCGGCTCCGGCGCGGACGGTCCCCGAGTCGACGGTTCCGTGGCCGACGGTTCCGGGGTCTCCGGCTTCGGTGCCGACGGCTCCGGAACCGACGGGCCCGGCTCCGGTGAGGAGTCCTGGGAGGAGTGGAACCCCACCGAGGACTCCCTCCGCCCGGTCCGCGGCCGGCACCGCGTCGGCAAGCAGCGCTCCGGCGGGATGGCGCGCGGCGGTGCCGTGCTCGGCGTCGGAATGATCGCCGCGGTCGGCGCCGGCGGCATGGCCACGGCGCAGGACAAGGGCCCTGCCGCGATCTCCGTCCCGGACCTCGCCTCGGCCGCCGGCGCCGTCAAGGACCTCCCCGACCATCTGCCCGACGCCGAGGACCTCCCCGGCATCGGCCAACTCGTCTCCGACGACTCCGGATCCACCGACAGCGGCACACGGGTCGCGCCCTTCACCCAGGCCGGGCTCACCGAGGACGAGGCCGCCACCGGCGCCGACGCGGGCGAGGTCCTGCGCGCCCGCATCCTCGCCCAGGCCGAGCAGCAGCGCGCGGCCGACGAGGCCGAGGCGCGCGAGGAGGCACAGCGGGTCGCGGCCCGGCAGGCGGCCGAGCAGGCGGAGAAGCACGCGACCGCCGAGAAGAAGGCGGAGGCCGAACGCAAGCGGAAGATCGCCGAGGAGAAGAAGCGCAAGGCCGAGGCCGAGCGCCGCGCCCGCCTCGCCCGGATGTGGACGGCGCCGCTCGCCTCCTACCAGCTCAGCGCGGGCTTCGGCCAGGCCGGCGGCATGTGGCAGAACGACCACACCGGCCAGGACTTCGCCGCGCCCAACGGCACCCCCGTCAAGGCCGTGCACTCCGGCACCATCAAGGAGGCCGGCTGGGCGGGGTCCTACGGCTACCGGATCGTCCTGGAGCTGGACGACGGCACGGAGCTGTGGTTCTGCCATCTGTCGTCGATGACCAAGTCCGCGGGCGACAAGGTCCGTACGGGCGATGTCATCGCCCGCGTCGGCTCCACCGGCAACTCCTCCGGGCCGCACCTCCACGTCGAGGTCCGCCCCGGCGGCGGCGACCCCGTCGACCCCCTCCCCTGGCTCCGCGCCAAGGGCATCGACGTCTGACACCCCTGCCCCGCCGACCGCCGGGCCGATCGCACACTCGCGTACATCCGCACACTCGTGCGCATCCGCGATACCCGTTTCCGGCCCGGCACCGGCCCTGCTCCGGCCCGGCTCGGGCCTCGTTCCGGCCCGGAGCTTGGGCGGGCGCCCGGCCCCGGAACCTGGACGGGCTTCCGGCGTCGGGGAAACCGGGCGTGCTGTCCGCCCCTGGCAGCGACTCACCTCCCGCCCCCGATCCGCGTCGCCGCCTCGTACACGTCCGTCGAGCCGGGCCCGCCGCACCGCGGTGGTCGTCGTCCCTTGGCGCGCACAGGAGGGGACGGGGCGGCGACGCGCGGGCGGCTTCGACGGCACCGGCCACTCCTCCGGCCGCGAACCCGGCAGCACCGCCCCGACGCGGGTTCGGGCCCGGCGAGGATTCGGCACCGGGAGGGGCGGCACCGGCGAAGGTCCGGGCCCCGGGAGGGTTCGGTACCGGCGGTGGGGTTCGGCCCGGCCGAGAGGTGGGAGGGCGGGAAGGCGAGGGAAGGCGAGGGGAGGACGAGGGAAGGCGAGGCATCCGGAGGGCTTCCGTCCGGCACGCCACCTCGCGCGTTACCGTCAGCGCATGGCTGACAACCCGACCCCGCAGGCCGACGCCGATGCCGGCACCGCCGTCGGCCCGGCGATGCGCCCCGACCGGACGATCGGCGCGCTCACCGTCTCGCCGCTCGCGCTCGGCGGCAACGTCTTCGGCTGGACCGCGGACCGCACCGAGTCCTTCGCCGTCCTCGACGCCTACCGCGACAGCGGCGGCAACCACATCGACACCGCCGACGTCTACTCCGCCTGGGCCGAGGGCAACGAGGGCGGCGAGTCCGAGACCGTCATCGGCCAGTGGCTCGCCGCACGCGGTTCCGCCGTCCGGGACCAGGTCGTCATCGCCACCAAGGCCGGCGCCTTCCCGGGCCGCAGGGGCCTGGCGCCGCAGGACATCAGGCTCTCCCTGGAGGAGTCGCTGCGCCGGCTCGGCACCGACCACGTCGACCTCTTCTACACGCACTACGACGACGAGTCCGTCGAGGTCCCCGACTTCATGGCGACGCTGGACGAGCTGGTGCGCGAGGGCAAGGTCCGCGAACTGGGCGCCTCCAACATCTCCGCCGCCCGGCTGGAGGCGGCGCTGGCGTTCGCCGAGTCCCACGGCACCGCCCCGTACCGGGCCCTCCAGCCGCACTACAACCTCGTCTCCCGCGACACCTACGAGGGCGAACTGGAGAAGGTCGCCCGCGACCGCGCGCTGGCCGTCCTGCCCTACTACGCCCTGGCGTCCGGCTTCCTCACCGGCAAGTACCGGCCGGGCGAGGAGGTGCCCGAGGGCGCGCGCACCGGCAAGGCGGCCCGGTACCTGGCCACCGACCGCGGTCAGCGGGTGCTCGCCGCACTGTCCTCCGTCGCCGCCGCACACCGGGTGCCGGAGGCGTCCGTCGCCCTAGCCTGGCTGCTGTCCCGGCCGACCGTCACGGCGCCCATCGCCAGCGCCCGCACCACCGACCAGCTCCCGCCCCTGACGACCGCCGCGGGACTCGCCCTCACCGAGGACGAACTCCAGCTCCTCACCGACGCCTCGGCCTGACCCGGCCGGCGCCGCCCTCCCCGGGGGAGACGGGCCGGCCCCGTCTCCCCGGGCCGGTCAGCCCCTCGGCGGCTGCCCGTACACCCGGGCCACGTGCAGCCGCACCACCTGCCGGCGGTCGGCGACCATCGCGGACCGGTACTTGTCCCAGTCCGGGTGCTCCCCGAGGATCGCCCGGTACACCTCGACCAGTTCGTCGACCGTCGCATCGTCCGGCTCCCGCGCGACAGGAGTCAGCTCGGCACTGCCCTCGGCCACCGCCCACGCCCAGCCGTCATCGCTCATGACGTGGTAGCTCGCCCGCGGATCCCGCGCCAGATTCCGCGACTTGGCCCGGCTGTCCGTCACCGAGACCCGCAACACCCCCGTTTCCGGGTCATAGGTGTGGTTGACGTTCGACAACTGCGGCCGCCCGTCCCGCCGCAACGTCACCAACACCCCGAGCCTCCGCCCCGCCAACAACCCGTGCAGCGCCCCGTCCTGCCCACCCGCACCGAACCCTCCACCAACACGCACCACCACACCGACCTCCCACCCCCGCTACCGGACCGACACGTCCCACCACCACACCACATCGCACCCCGAGGCAGCAGGCCCCCGAGCGGGGAGCGGTCAGGGGACAGGGGAGGAGAGGGCCTAGGGTCCACCCATGGAGGACAGTCGGACGAAGCGGATCGTGGTGGCCGGAGCCGTCGTACGCGACGGGAAGCTCCTTGCCGCACGGAGGACGTCACCGAGCGCGCTGGCCGGCCGCTGGGAGCTCCCCGGCGGCAAGGTGGACCCCGGAGAATCTCCCCAGGCCGCCCTGACCCGTGAGCTGCACGAGGAACTCGGCGTGGACGTGACCGTAGGGGAGCGCCTTCCCGGCGAGGTCGAACTCGGTCAGGGGCTGGTGCTGTGCGCCTGGCTCGCACGGCTGGAGCGCGGCGAACCCCGACCGCTCCAGGACCACGACCAGGTGCGCTGGGTCGACGTACGGGAGGCCCCCAACGTCGACTGGCTGGAACAGGACAGACCCTTCGTAGCCCAGGCCGCCCGCTATCTGGACTGAGCTCGGTAGCGCTTCCGGCAGACATCTTGAGCCGTTGAGAGTGCTGCCGGGCCTGCCCTCAGCCTCCGTGCCCCGCCCCCCACTGCCGCGGTAGGTGGGGGCGGGAGAGGGCCAGGGCTGCGCTGGTGGTGGGTGGGGCTGCCAGGGGGCGGGTGGTGTGGAGGGTGTTGAGGAGGGCGTGCTCGCGGGTGGCGAAGTCGGGGGTGGTGGCGCCGTTGTCGGCGCGGGCGCGGAGGAGGGCCAGGGCGGTGGCGTCGTGCTGGTAGGCCGCGACGGTGCGGGCGGCCTGGGGGCCGTGGCTGCGGCGGGCCATCGCGCGGGCCATGGAGCGGGCGCGCATCGAGGAGAGCGACCAGGGCTCGGGCGGGCTGAACCAGCCTGCTTCGGCGTAGGCGGTCAGCGTGGTGCGGACGACGCGCAGTTCGTGCAGCCGGGACCAGATCGCCAGCCAGGTCAGCGCGCCGAACACCGGGATCATGAACAGGGCGTAGACGACGAGGAAGGTGACGTTCGGGAAGGACGCCGAGCCGTTCCATATGGCGTGCAGCAGGATCGCGGTGAGCAGCCCGAGCAGTGGAAGCAGGCGGCGCAGTACCCGGCGCCGTCGGGGGAGGGCGGCGACCATGCCGAACGAGATGCCCGTCATCGCCGTGAACAGCGGGTGCGCGAACGGGGCGAGGACGATACGGATGAAGAAGGTGGCGGCCGTCGCCGAGTCGGACAGGCTGTCCGGGTTGAGGAGGGAGTCCTCGCCGTAGGCGGTGCCGAGGTAGAGGATGTTCTCGGTGAAGGCGAAGCCGGTCGCGGTGATACCGGCGGCGGCGATGCCGGCGACCACGCTGTCCAGGTGCCTGCGGCGGAAGAGGAACAGCAGGAGGACCGCTGCCGCCTTGGTGGTCTCCTCGACGACGGGGGCTATGACCGTCGCGCCGAGGGTGTCCGCCTCGGTCGGTGAGTCGACGACGACGCTGCTCGCCAGCCAGTCCGTGGCGAAGCCGTTCGCGAGGAGGGCCACGAGCGTGGCCGCGCACGCGCCCCACGCGAAGGCGAAGACGTGCGCCTTCCACGGCGTCGGCAGGGCCGCGCTCAGCCAGCGGAAGGCCGCCACGAGCAGCGGCACGGGGAAGAGGGCGAGGCCGAAGCCGACCAGCAGCCCGCGGGTGCCGGTCTGCTGGCGGACCATGCCGAGTATCACCAGCCCGCACAGCCCCAGCAGGGCGGCCAGCGCCGTCGCCCGGATTCCGCGCTGGTTGCGCTGCCACCAGGAGGGGGTCGGGTGGTGCTGTCCGATCGGGGGGTGCTGTCCGAGGTGTGTGCCGGTCGGGTGCACGGCGCCGGTCGGGTGCACTGTGCCGGCCGGGGTCCCGGCGCCGGTCGTGTTTCCGGTGCCGGTCGTGTTGACGGGGCCGGTTGTGTTGACGGTGCTTGCGGGGTCCGTGGGGCTCGGGTGTTCCGTGGGGTTGGCGGGGCCCCACGGGGCGTGGCCCGGGGCGGCGAAACCGGGGACCTGGCCGGGGAACGGCGGTGCCGGGGCCGGGGGCGGCGTCGGGGCCGGATGCGGGGCGTGACCCGGGGGCGGTGCCTGGTGGAGGACCGGGGGGTGGTTCGGGGGCGGTGGCAGCGGCTGCGCCGGAGGGTCGGGCGTGGTGTACGGCGAGGTCGGTCGGCCTTCCGGAATGTGGTCCTCCGGTATTTCTCCGCGGGTGTCCGCCGGGGCGCCCGGCGCGGGTGCCGGACCGGGCGGGCGCCCCTCGGTCCTCGGATTCGACGGCGCGCCGGATGCGCCGGTCGCGCCGCTTGCCTCGTCATGCACGCATCGACACTAACGAGTGAAACGGGGGTGCGCTGGTGCCCGGAGGTTTCCTGCCGCACGGTCCGCGCCACCCCGCCCCGACCCGGCTCCCGGAACTGCTCCGGAAGGGCGGGCCGGGTCGGGAGGGCAGCTCAGCGGCGGCGGAAGAGGAGGTCGCGGACCCGGTGGCCCTTGTCGAGGCCCTGCCCCTCGAAGCGGGTCAGCGGCCGGGCCTCGGGGCGGGGCGCGAAACCGCCGTCGGGGACGGTGTTCTCGTAGTCCGGGTGCGCGGTGAAGACGTCGAGCATCTGCTCGGCGTACTCCTCCCAGTCCGTCGCGCAGTGCACCAGGGCGCCGGGACGCAGCGGGCCCGCGGCCAGATCGAGGAACTCGGGCTGGATGAGCCGGCGCTTGTGGTGCCGGGCCTTGGGCCACGGGTCCGGGAAGTAGATCCGCAGCCCGGACAGGGAGTCGGGGGCGAGCATCTCGCGCAGCAGGATGATGGCGTCGCCGTTGCCGACCCGGACGTTCGTCAGCCCCTGCTCGTCGGCGAGGCGCAGCAGATTGCCCTGGCCAGGAGTGTGGACGTCGACCGCGAGGATGCCCGTGCCCGGGTCCGCCGCCGCCATCCGGGCCGTGGCCTCGCCCATGCCGAAGCCGATCTCCAGGACGATGGGCAGGTCCGGGTCGTCGAAGAGCGCACCGAGGTCGAGGCGGCGCAGCCCGTCGATGTCGAAACCCCAGCGCGGCCACAGCCGCCGCAGGGCGTTCCGCTGGCCGGTGGTGACCCGGCTGCGGCGGGGCTGGAAGGTGCGGATACGGCGCTCGTGGTGGCCACGGGCCGGGTCGGGCGAAGGACCTTCGCCGGGCGGGAACATACGGGCACCTTCGCGGGGAGGACGGCTGTCGGGGGCGGTGGCCTCATCGGTGGCCTCGTCGGCGGACTCGCGGGCGTGGCTCGTGCCGTCGGCCCGGTCGCCGCCGCTGTGGTCGTCGTCGCCGTGGTTCCTGCTGCCGCCGCCGCTGCCGCCGGGGGTGCCGTCGGCCGGGTGGTGGGCGGTCGGGCCCGGTGCGGGGTGTTCGGCGTCCGGGGCGGGGGCGCGACGGTGTGTGTCGGGCGCTGTGCGGACCGTCTCCGGTGACCGGGCGGCGGGCCCGTTCGACGGCGGGGCCGAGGGGGCCGTCGGGGGTGTGGCGGCGGCGCGTGGGGGTGCGCTGTGCGCCGGGGCCGAGCCGGTCACTCCGGCGTGGACGCGGTCATCATGCTGGGGGAAGTTCTCGGGCTTGCACACAGTGCCCCGATTTTACGGGTGTCGGGTGGGACAGGAGGTGCGGCGCCGTGACGCCGCCGGTCGCCGGCCGCCGCTGGGTGCTGCCGGTTCCCGGCTCCTGGCCCGGCCCCGTTTCCCGGGCGGGGCGGTCACGCCGCCATCGAGGCCATCGCGCGACGGGCGATCTCCCGGCCGATGGGGAGGGAGGCCGTCGCCGCGGGGGACGGGGCGTTGAGGACGTGGACGGTGTGCGGGCCGTCCGCGAAGAGGAAGTCGTCGACGAGGGTGCCGTCCCGCAGCACCGCCTGGGCCCGCACCCCGGCGGGCGCCGGGCGCAGATCGGCGGGCGTGACCTCGGGCAGCAGACGTTGGACCGCGGCCGTGAACGCGGAGCGGGACAGGGAACGGTGCAACTCCCCCGCGCCGTACCGCCAGTGACGGCGTGCCAGCCGCCAGGCGCCCGGGTGGGTGAGGAACGGGCCCAGTTCCGAGGGGCGGACGTCCCGCCAGGTGTAGCCCTCGCGGGCAGGGGCGGGGACCGCGTTGGGGCCCAGATGCACCCCGCCGTGCACCCCTCGGGTGAGATGGACCCCGAGGAACGGGAAGGCCGGGTCCGGCACCGGGTACACCAGACCGCGCACCAAGTGTTCGCGCTCGGGGACCAGTTCGGCGTACTCGCCGCGGAACGGCAGGATCCGGGCGGGCGTCGCGTCCCCCGCCAGCCGTGCAATGCGATCGCAGTGCAGCCCGGCGCAGTTGACCAGGGCGCGCGCCCGCAGCACCGAGCCGTCCGCCGTACGGACGGCGACGCCGCGCCCCGGGCGGCGGTCGACCGCGGTGACGGTGCCCGCCGCGCCGTACCGCACCCGGGCCCCCGCGTCCGAGGCGAGCCGCGCCAGCGTGCCGGCCACCGCGCGGAAGTCGCAGACGCCGGTGGTGCCGACGTGGATCGCCGCCAGGCCGCGCACATACGGCTCGTGCTCCGCTATCTGCGCCGGACCCAACTCGCGCACGGGAAGGCCGTGTTGACGGCCGCGCTGGATCAAGGCGTGCAGCCGGGGCAGCTCGGAGCGCTCCGTCGCGACGATCAGCTTCCCCGTGACCTCGTGCGGAACGCCGTGCTCCGCGCAGAACTTCACCATCTCGGCGGCGCCCTGCACCGCGAACCGCGCCTTGAACGAGCCCGGCGGGTAGTAGATACCGCTGTGGATCACCCCGCTGTTCCGGCCCGTCTGATGCCGGGCCGGGCCCGGCTCCTTCTCCAGCACGGTGACGCGGACGCCGGGCTCGGCGCGAGTGAGCGCGTACGCCGTCGACAGCCCGACGATGCCGGCGCCGATCACCACGACGTCCTGCATCCGGGACGCGCCGGGCGCCGCGCCCTTCGGGATGCCGGAGACCTCGGGGGCGGCCGGGGCCGCGGATCCTGAGCTGCGCGCGGAGCCTGTCGTTCCGGCGGACCCGGCGGGCCCGGTGGATCCGGTGGTTCCGGTTGAGCCGTCGGGGCCGGTGGAGCCGTGGGAGCCGTGGGACGTCGTGGACACGGGTCCCATCATGGACCCCAACGGTGACACCGCGCAGCGGTGCCCGTCACGGTACGCACGATCTTGCGCCGACTCCCACCGCAGGTGGGACGGGCGAGACACACCCCGCCGCGGTCACGCCGGGGCGGCGAGGAGCGGACGCGCCCGCTCGCGCAGCTCGGCCACGCGCGGCTCGTCCCCGTACGGCTCCAGCCGGTTGAGCAGATCGCGGACGTACTCCGTCGTCCGCGCGGACGAGATGCGCCCGGCGACCTCGATGGCGCGGGTGCCCGCCGCACAGGCCGCGTCCAGATTCCCCGACTCCAGTTCGGCCACGGCCGAGACCACCAGCCGCAGCCCGTGCGACCGCACGAACTCCTCCGTGGGCTTCGACAACGCCTTCTCCGTGAACCGGCGCACCTGCCGCGGGGCCTTGAGATCGCGGTAGCACTCGGCGGCGTCGGCGGCCAGCCTGTCGTACGAGTAGAAGTCCAGCCAGGACGGATCCGGATCGCCCGCCCGGGAACGCTCCAGCCAGCTCTCCGCCGCAGCCAGCGCCGCCGCACACGCCTGCGCGTCGTTCGCCTTCGCGTGCGCACGCGCCTCGACCAGCTGGAAGAAACTCATCGTGCGGGCCGTCGCCAGACCGCGGTTGCGCTCCAGAGCGGCCTGCGCCAGATCCACCCCCTCGTCCGCGAACCCGCGGTAGGTGGCCTGGAGCGACATCGACGCCAGCACATAGCCGCCCAGCGGCACATCCGCCGCGGCACGCGCCAGCCGCAACGCCTGGATGTAGTACCGCTGCGCCGCCTCCTGCTGACCCGTGTCGAACGCCATCCAGCCCGCCAGCCGCGTCAGTTCGGCCGTCGCACCGAAGAGTGAACGTCCCACCTCGTCCGTGTAGGCACCCAGCAGCAGCGGAGCCGCGTCCACCCGCAGACACTCCGGCACCATCGACGAACGCCAGTCACCGCCGCCGTACTTCGAATCCCAGCGACGCGCCTCGTCGGCCGCCTCTCTCAACTTGGAGACATCCGCGTGCCCCACCCGCAGGGGCGCGGGCCCGGCGGCGTCCGCCTGACCGTTCCGCTCCTGCCGGGAATCACGGCCGCCGAGATCCTCGCCGTCGTCACCGTCGCGCTCGTCCACCGGATCCGGCCCGCCCGCCGCACCGTTGACCGCGTGCGCACGCGAACCCCCCGCGTCCTCCAGATGCTCGACATGGCGTGCGACCGAACTGTCCGCCGGGGTTATCAGCCACCGGGACGTCGGCGTGGCATACGCGCTCACGGAGAACGAGCCCGCCAGCGACTGCCAGATGCTGCCGCCACCGCGCCGCCCCGCCTGATCCAGCCGGTAGAGATCCGTCGCGGACTTGACGGCCGCCCCCACATCACGCGGGAAGGCCAGCCCCACCTCGGGCGTCGGATCCGCATCCGCGAGACCGATCTCGTGCAGCGGAACCGGCCGGCCCAGCTTGCTGCCGATGGCAGCGGCGATCAGATGGGGGGCCGCGCCCTGCGGCACCATCCCCTTCGAAACCCAGCGGGCCACCGACGTCTTGTCGTACCGGAGCGTGAGGCCGCGTTGGGCCCCGAGGTCGTTGACCCTACGGGCGAGCCCGGCGTTGCTGATCCCTGCTAGGGCGAGGACGGTGCCGAGCTTCTCATTCGGCCCGCGTGACTCCCTGGACATGCGCACCCCTGACACACACCGACGACCGCCCCGCGAGAGGCGCGGGGCCCCCTCCCGTGTCGTGACGCCTGCGCGCCGCACGGAAAGCACTGCCAACACAGCGTAGTTCGCCGGATCCCGACCGTTAAGGGGCGCTCTCCCGGATGGCGGGAACTGTGTCCGTACGCGTGTACGTGCGCGGGGCACGTGACAACCTCGCGCCGCACGCCCCCACCCGGCCGGAAACGAGTGCGCGACCCCCCGGGGAACGTGCTCCCGGCGTGTGGCCGTGCGCCTACGCATGCGCCTGCCCGGTACGGAGGGTGAGCGGTTCCATGAAACTTGCGTGGGTCGGCCCGCTGTTCAGGATCAGCGGGCTGGGGGACACCGCCGTCTCATTTCCCCGCGGACGGCGGTTCGGCCCGGGAGGCGCTCGGCCTCCCGGGCCGACATGCGTGCGAGCTGCTCCGCCGGGGTGCAGAAGTGGGGGCCGGACCGGGGCCGCGGCCGGGGCCTTTGGCCCTTTGGCCCTTTGGCCCTTCGGGTCTTCGGATGTGGGGTGGGGGCTTCGTCTCCCGTCTCCCGCCTCCCGTCTCCTGGCTTCTGCCTGGGGGGCTCTGGGTTCCGGGCTCTGGGCGTCGGCCGCTTGTCTCTGGCCGTTTGTCTCTGGCCCCTGCTGTCTGGGGTTCTGGTCGCTGGCCTTTCGGATTCCGGGCTCCTCCGCCCCCCATCCCGTCGAGGGGTGGTTGGTCCCTGCTCCTTCCATCTCTTGAGGGTGGCTCCTGTTGCCTTCTGGCCTGGGGTTTCGAGGCCGGTACGGGCTTGCGAGTCCGGCCTGGGCTGTAGCGGCTGGTGCGGCCCTGCCCCGGGGACCTCTCGGCTTCGTTGTGCTGCGGGGGTGGGGGCTACCGGGCTTGGGGCGGACCTGGGCGGGGTGAATCGCTGGGTCGGGTGGTTTGGGCGGGGGCTTGCGCATAAGGGAGTTGGGGGTGGGCGGGGCTGGGGGTGAGCCGGTGCGGGGTACGGTTTTTGCAGGTCAGGAGGTGGCGGGTGGTGGGCGCGGCTTCCTTGAAGGGTGGGCCCCGCGCACGGTTTTGGTATGCCCCCACCCGACCACCCCCCACCCCCACCCCACCCCTCCCTCCCCCGAAAGCAACACCCAGTCCGCCCTCCCCCGCCCCCACCGAATCCGGGGAGCAGACCCCGCGCATGGACGCGCTCCGTGAGCCCCGCGCATGCTGTGATCGTGAGCCGTGAGGTCCGTCGGTGCGCCGCTGGAGTCGCCGGTTCGCCCCTTGTGCGGGAGCCCGTCAAGGCTCTGTTGGCCCCGGGGCGAGGTAGGCCGGATTTGGCCGAATGACATCGGTCGGCTGTGCGGTGCCCGTGGCCGAAGCCTCCGGTATATGCCCGGCTTCACGGTCGTAGGCCCTCACCCCGACCCTCGCGAGGCGACCCCCGGGCGGAGGCAACGGCCCTCCCCAGGAGTACGGCGCGACGACCCGCGGCACACGCACACCTCCGCACGGCGCACAGCCTCCGAGGCACGCCCTCCGGAGGGGCGTCCGGCCTCAACTCCCCCGGCCCGGGCCCCGGCGGAAACTCCCCGGCTCGGACCCCGGCAAAAGTCCGGCGCACGCTGCATGGGCGCGCGCCCCAGGTACGCCTCCCGTGCGCCACTCTCGTGGCAACATAGCGCTGAGGTGAGCCCGTTGCGGCGCCGAGGCACTCAACGTCGCGCAGCCCGGAGTGCGTCTGGGAAACCGGGCCCGGCCGACAGCGGCGGGGCGGTGGAGAGTCGTAAGGGAGCCATGGGCGACCGGGGCTGCGGGAACAGCGGGAAGCCCGAGCCGGCCCGGGTCGGCGGTAACAGACAGGAAGGCCGGGGCGACCGGCGGGAACAGCGGCAAGAGCACGAGTGAAGGCGGGCCGGCGATGCGTTGGTTGGTGGGGTGGAGCGGCGCCGCGGTGCCCCACGGGCGGAGCGGTGCGCGGGGCCCCGGCGCCAACGACACGGCGCACGGCCGGGGTTCGTCCCGCGGCGGCTCCGGCGGCAACGGGTTCGGCGGGGACGCCGGGCGCGGCGGATCCGCCGGGCACGGACGTGCGCAGAGGTACGGGAACGGGCAGGACGGGCCCGACGGGCGTGCGGGGCGGGGTGCGTACGGCGGGTACAGCCCCTATGACTCCTATGGTCCGTACGGCTATGCCCCGCACACGGCGTTCGTGCCGGACGGGAGCGAGTTCGACGACGGGGCGTTGCAGCCGGTCGGCGCCCAGGTGCTGTGGGGCGGGCCCGATCCGCTGTGGGCGGTGGGGGACTGGCGGCCCGACGAGATCCGCGTCGTGGAGGCCGAGCCGGGCAACAGGCTCGCGGTGTTCGGCTGTTGTGGCGCGTCCGACGAGGAGCTGCGGATCGGGCTGGTGGCGGCCCGGGGCGGTGCGTTCCGGCATCTGTCGGCCTGGCCTGGCAGTTACACGGCTGTGGCCTGCGTGGGGCGCCGGATCACCGTGCTGGCCGATCTGGCCGGTGTGCGCCCCGTCTTCCATGCGCCCTGGGCCGGTGGCACGGCATATGCGACGGCGGCGCTGCCGATCGCGGATCTCATCGAGGCGCAGCTCGACATAGGGCATCTGGCGGCGATGCTCGCCTGCCCCGATGCTCCCGAGGCGCTGGGCGACGGTACGCCGTATCAGGGGGTGCGCCGGGTGCCGCCTGGGCACGCGCTGATCGTCCGGGACGGCGGCAGCCGGGAGATCGCCGCGTACGAGACGTCCGGTTCGCTGGTCGTCGGTGCGCCGCCGACCGATCCGGAGACGGCGGTCGAGGGCGTGCGGGACGCGCTCGTCGAGGCGGTCCGGACCCGGCTGACGGCGCCCCGGCATGCGACCGAGCAGGATTTCGACGGGCCCGGCCAGGGAGCCGGGGCGCGCGATCCGGGCCCGGTCCCCGGTATGGGGCCGGCCGAGCGGCGTGCGGCCCGGGGCGGCCCGGCCCCCGGGGTCGGCGCCGATCTTTCCGGAGGGCCTGCCTCCGGCACCCTCGCACTGCTCGCCGCCGGGCTCCCCGGGATGCCGGGCACGGTCTTCGGCGCCGGCGCGGCGGGCGCGGGCGAACGCCTCCTCGCCGTCACGTTCAACGACCTCACCTACCACGGCCGTACGCACCACGGCTCCGCCGACGGCAGCCCGCACGGCGGCGGCTCCGCCCCCGGCGGCACGCGGCCGCACGGGGACACCGGGCACCACGACGACACGAGGCGTCAGGGCGGTGCGCGGCGCGGGGACGACGGGCAGCAGGAGCACGACCCGGGGCGCCGTCCTCTCGACGAGAACGCCGAGTTGGAGCGGGCCCGCGTGCTCGCCGAGAATCCGCGCCTGCACCACGTCGTGGTCACCGGACGCGAGGAGGCGTTGCCGTACGCGGACCTCGCGGCGGGCCCGCTGACCGACGAGCCGGGGCCCTCCCTCGTCTTCGCCGAGCGCCATCGGCACCGGCTGTCGGCGGGCAGCGCCGACCACTTCGTGGGGCTGGGCGCGCGTGAGGTGCTGGACGCGCATCCGGCCCGGCTCGCCGATCTGTTGCTGGACCGGCGCCGTCGGCATCTGGTGCGTCCCGTGGCCGCGCTCGCCCGCGCGGAGGGGCGGACGGCGGGGCGCGCGCTGCTCGTCCCGGTCACCGTCTACCGCGCCGCGCGCCGTCTGGGGCGTACGTCCTACCGGGACGGTCTCCAGGAGACGGCGGCGCAGTTGCGCGACGGGACGGTCGCCGCCACCGCGTCCGACGCCTACCCGGACGGCGGCCGGAGCGCAGCGGAGGCGTCCGTCGCCGCGCTGACCTGGTGCCGTCCGGGCCCGGCGGCGCGCTGGCTGACGGGCGAGGCGCTCGCCGAGGTCGCACTCCGCCTGGACGCCGCCGCGCACGCCCGGCCCTCCGTCGAACGGCCGGGGGAGCGCAGGGCCCGCGCGGCCCTCGCCCGCCGCGCCGCCGATCACCGCGTCTTCGAACAGGCCGCCGAGATCCGGGGGCAGCGGCTGCACGCGCCGTACTTCGACAACCAGGTGGTGCGGGCTGCCCGGGCGCTGCCGGAATCCCTCCGGGTGAGACCGGGCGCCCGCGCGGCCGTGCTGCGTTCCGTGCTCGCCGGCGCCGGCATCCACGAACTGCCCCCGGGCTGGGGCGCGCCCGTCCACGCCCCGCACCACGCCGCCGAACGCGCCGGCCTCCGGCTGGCCGCCGATCAGCTCCTCCAGCTGTTCGAGGCGCCGCTCCTCGCCGACGCCGGGCTGGTGGAGGCCCGCGTCGTCCGCAAGGCCATCCGTCGGGCGGCCGACGGGGAGGCACTGGCGCTGGACGGGCTGGCCGATCTGGTCGCGATGGAGCTCTGGCTCGGCCGGCTGCTCGCCCGGCGCGGAACCTGCTGGACGGGCTCGACGGCTCCGCGCGCCGCCGCCGCGGGGGTCGTCCCGGCAGGCAGCCGGCCCGGCCGTCCGCTGCCGACGACGCCGACGCTGCCGCCCCCGCCCCGCGGCTGACCGTTTCTGCACCCGCCCCGCCCTGCCCTGGGCGCCACCGTCCCCACCGCTCCCCACCCCGGGCGTCCGGCTTCGCCCGACCGGCAGCGCCCCTGCCTTCCCTGGTGCCGGGCCAGGAAAACCCCTGAGACCGTCGTCGCCCGTGAGGCGACAATGGGAGGGTGCGGTATCTGATCCTGGGGGCCAGCGAAGCCCGTGACGAGGCAGGGCGGACCCTCCCTCTGGGAGGCCAGCGGCTGCGGGCGCTGCTGGCGGCGCTCGCGCTGCGGGCGGGCAACCGCGGCCCGGTCTCGCCCGAGACGCTGATCAGCGAGGTGTGGGCGGACACGGAGCCGGAGGCCCTGCCGGAGAACACGGCGGCGGCGCTCCAGGCGCTGATCGGCAGGTTGCGCAAGGCGCTCGGCAAGGAGAGCGTCGAGTCCGTCCCCGGTGGCTACCGGCTGGGTCTGGCGGGCCGGAAGCCGGAGGACGAGGTGGATCTGTTGCGCTTCCAGCGGCTCGTCGCCGATGGGGAGCGCGCCCTGGAGGAGGGCGACCCGGCGGAGGCCGCCACCGTGCTGTGCTCCGCCCTCGCGCTGTGGCGCGGACCGGCCCTCGCCGATCTGCCCGACCGCCTGTCCGCCGCCGCCCGCGTCGAGGCACTGCGCCGGACGGCCCTGCACCGCCGGATCACCGCGGACCTCGCGCTCGGCCGCGCCGCGCAGGTCCTGCCGGAGGCGCGCGAACTGGCGGCCGAGCGCCCCCTCGACGAGCCGGTGCAGGCGCTGTATCTGCGTGCGCTGCGGGACAGCGGCCGTACGGCGGAGGCGTTGGAGGTGTACGAGACGATCCGGAATCGTGTGGCGGACCGTCTCGGCGCGGACCCGGGCGCCGAACTCCGCGCCCTGCACGCCGAACTGCTCCGCGGCGACACCGACCGCACCGACCGCACCGGCCGTATCGACCGTATCGACCGCCCCGGCCCCGCCGATCCCGCCTACCGCACCGGTCACGCCGGAGCCCACGGACCCCGTCCCCTGTCGGCCCCCGGCAGCAGCGTCACAGCCCCCGGCGACGCTCCGAGGGCTCCGGCAGACAGCGTGACGAACGCGGTAACAGAGGCGCAGACCCCGGCAGTTCGCCACGCGACGGACGCGGACACACGAACCCCGCCGGGACCGGAGCCGACCCCGCCGGGACATGCGGCAGACCCGACAGCACGTGCGGCACAAGCGACGGGACATGCGGCAGACCCGACAGGACGAGCGTCAGAAACGACGGGACGCGCGGCAGATCCGACAAGACGCGCGGCAGATCCCGCGGGCGAGGGGCCCGGTCCGGCAGCACGAGCGGCGGATCCCGGCGACATCGCGCCGGGCATCCCGTACCGGAGCGGCTCGTCGAACCGGCCGGGCAATCTCCGGGCCCGGCTCACCAGTTTCGTCGGCCGGGAGTCCGACATCGCGACGATCACGGCGGATCTCGCGGGTTCCCGCCTCGTCACGCTCACCGGCCCGGGCGGCTCGGGCAAGACGCGCCTGGCCGAGCAGGTCGCGGCGACGGCGGCGTCCGCCCCGCAGGTGCCGTACCGGGACGGCACATGGATGGTGGAGCTGGCGCCGCTCGACCATCCGACGGCCGTCCCCGGCGCGGTGCTGAGCGCACTGGGGCGGCGCGAGACGGCGCTGTCGACGGCCGGGAAGGAGGGCGCCCGCAGCCACGGGGACGGCGATGCGACGAGGCTGCTGGTCGAACGCCTGGAGCACCGCAGGCTGTTGCTCGTGCTGGACAACTGCGAACACGTCGTCGAGGCCGCGGCACACCTCGGCGAGGTGCTGCTGGGCCGCTGTCCGGGGCTCACGGTGCTGGCGACGAGCCGCGAGCCGCTCGGTGTGCCGGGGGAGACGGTCCGCGCCGTCGAGCCGCTGCCGCCGGCGCCCGCGCACCGTCTGTTCGCCGACCGGGGCGCCGCCGCGCGCCCCGGCTTCCGCGTCGAGGAGGACGCGGACGCGGTGGCCGAGATCTGCCGGCGGCTCGACGGGCTGCCGCTCGCGATCGAACTGGCCGCCGCCCGCCTGCGCTCGCTCACCCCGCGGCAGATCGCCGACCGGCTGGACGACCGGTTCCGCCTGCTGACCAGCGGCAGCCGCACGATGCTGCCCCGTCAGCAGACGCTGCGCGCCGTCGTCGACTGGTCCTGGGATCTGCTGGACGAGCGCGAGCGCACCGTCCTGCGCCGGCTGTCCGTCTTCGCGGGCGGCTGCACCCTCCCCGCCGCCGAACACGTGTGCGCGACCGCACCCCTCGACCCCGACAGCCCGGAGGGCCCGGACGGTCGTTACCGCACAGCAGCACGGGACGGCCAGGACGGACACGAAGTACAGGACAGGCGGGAAGACCGGGAAGACCGGGAAGACCGGGAAGAGGAGGACATAAAAGGCCAGGCGAGCGACGGGGACGGACTGTGCGAGGAGGACGTCCTCGACATCCTCTCCTCCCTGGTCGACAAGTCGATCGTCGTCGCCGAGCAGCCCCCGGCCTGGTCCAGGGCAGGGGTGCGCTACCGCATGCTGGAGACGATCCACGAGTACGCGAACGAGCGTGCGGCCGAGTACCCCGAGGAACGCGAGCAGGCCGAGGTACGGCACATCCGGCAGATGGCGCGCTTCCTCGACACCGCGTCCGTCCGCATCCGCACAGCCGACCAGCTCACCTGGCTGCCCCGGCTGGAGGCGGACCTGGACAACGTCCGCGCGGCCCTGCACCGCACTCTGCGCCGCGGCGACCGCGAGACCATGGCCGAACTGGTGCGCGGCGTGGGCTGGTTCTGGTGGCTGCGCAACTACCGGGACGAGGGCGCCGACTGGGTCCGCGCCGTCATGCGGATGCTTCCCGCACGGCAGGACGAGCGGGACGAGCACGAGGAGGGGCTCTACCGCGAGTTCCAGCTGCTGAGCTACTTCCTCGTCGTCGAACAGCAGAGCCAGTACCTGCTGGACGACCCCGCACACCGCCGAATCGCCCGCGAGCTCATCGACTTCTTCAGCCGCCCCGGACCGGCGTCCGCCCGCTTCCCCGGAATGCTGTGGCCGTTCGCCGCCTACCTGGGCGACGGGTTCGCCACCGTCCTCGGCATGATGGACGAGTCGGTCGACAACTGCCGTCGCTGGAGCGAGCAGTGGGAGCTGGCCGTGGCCCTGCTGTTCCGCGCTCACGTCCTGATCGACCAGCCCGACGGGCTCGCCGCCGCCATGGAGGACATCACCGAGATCCAGGGCATCGCGGAGCGCACAGGAGACCGCTGGCTGCTCAGCCAGCTGTGCGGGCTGCGCGCCGAGGTCGCCATCGAGGAGGGCCGCTACGACGACGCACGCGCCGAGTGCGGGTCCGCCCTGCGCTACGCCCAACAGCTCGGCGCGCTCACCGAGATCCCGGTGCTGCTGACCCGGATCGCCGACATCTGGTACCGGCAGGGCGACACCGTCCAGGCGGACTCGCTCGCCGTGCGCGCCCACGAGGACGCCGAACGGCTCGGCGTCCGGGACGCACAGACCCTCGCCACCTACCTCCGGGCGCTCGTCGCGATCGAGCGCGGGGACGCCGTCCGGGCCCGGCTCCTGCTGACCGAGTGCGACAAGAACGCCTCGGCCGGCACGCCGCCGCCCATGTTCCGCCTGGTGATGCAGGTGCTCGACGCCCGGGTCCTCGCCGAGGAGGACGCCGACCGGATCACCGAGGCCCTGAGACGGATCCGTACGGCGCTGCACACCGCCCTGGAGGGCAGTGCACCGGAGAGCATCGTCGTCAACACCCTGATGGTCGCCGGATATCTGCTGCATCTGCACGGAAACCGTGACGAGGCCGTCGAGTTCGCCGACGCGGCCCGTGCCCTGCGCGGCGAACTGCCGCTCAGCGTCCCCGAACTCCGCCTCGACAGCACCGTCCGCGCCCACTCCACCACCTCTGCCCCCGGCCCCGGCACCCCGGACGCCGCCGAACCCAGCGCCCGGACGCCGCGCCGTGAGCCCCTCACCCCGGCCCGGGCCGCCGCCCGCCTGGACGCCCTCTCTCTGCGCTGATCCGCGTCGGCCCGGTCAACGGCTCACCGGTCGGGGCCCGTTCACCGACCGGCCGTCCCGCGGCGGAAGAAGAGCAGCGCAGCCGCCGGAGGCGCCGGATCAGCCGCCCCGGAAGCGCTGGATCAGCCGCCCCCGGGGGGAACCGGACCCCGGGCGGCCGGATCAGTCCCCGGAGGAGCCGGACCCGCCACCGGGCGGCTTGCCACCACCCCAGGGCGCTCCGCCGCCCCCGCGCCCCGGCCCGGCACCACCACCGGAACGTCCCGGAGACCCGCTCCCCGGACCGTACGGACCGACGCCCGCATCCGCTGTGCCGCCGCCCGCGTCCGACGGCCCGCCGTCCGAATCCGACGGAACGGCATCCGACGTCGACGGCCCGGCATCCGACTTCGACGGTCGGACGTCCGACCCCGATGGCCCGCCGTCCGAACCCGACGGATCGCCGTCCGAACCCGACAGGCCGGTGTCGGAATCCGACGGGCCGTCCTCAGAACGTTCCGGCCCGACGTCGCCCACCCCGGAGGGGGCGTCGGATCCCCGTCCCGGCCCGGCGTCGTCGGCGCGTCCCCCCTCGCAGGCGATCCGGGAGCGCGCCCAGTCGGCCAGCGCCGGCCGGTCGAGAGGCGTGCGCGGTTCGACGACGAGGCGCAACGTCCGCTTTCCGGTCAGCGGCACCTGCACGGGCACCGGCGCCTCACCCCGCCGCAGGTAGGGGGACTGCCACAGCCGGTCGCCGTCCCCGTACACGGTGAACCGCACCGCGCCGGGGCCTGCCGTCAGATCGTCGACCCCGGCCAGCGCGGCGTAGCGGGTGCACGGCCGGTTGAGGTCGATCGTCACCGACGAGTCCGGGTGCACGCTGATCCCGTGCGCGTACCGGGTGCCGGCGATCTCCGGCCCCTCGCGCTGCCACACCCAACTGCTGCCCCTCGTGCGGATGGTGGGCGCCGTCGGGGGATCGTCGGGGGAGAGGAGGTCCCAGTCGAGCTGGTTGAGCTGGTGCTGTTCCGGCGGTTCCGGCCGCGGCGGCTCGGGCGCCGGGTGCGACGGCTCGGGCGGAGTGGGTGTGGGTGTCGGCGTCGGCTCCGGGCTCGGCCGCTCCTGCGGAGGGGTCGGGCGCGGCGTGGGTTCCGGCTCCGGCTCGGCAGGCGGTGCGGAGGGCTCCGGCCGGGGCGAGGGGCGCTTCGGAACGACCGGCGCCGGCGCCGGCTTCTCCGGCTGCTGGGGCTTCTCGGACGGTGGCCGGGGCGCGGGCGCGGCCGGACGCGCCTCGGGCTTCTTCGGCGGTTCGGCGCCGCCGCCGGCCAGTGCCCACGCCAGCGCGGCGCCCGCGACGGCCACCACACCGACCCCGATGCCCACCTTCGCCGGCGCCCCCAGGCCCTCGGCCGCCGCGCCCCCGGAAGCCCCGGAGCCACCGGCGCTCCCCGCCGCGCCCCCGGACGCTCCCGCACCGGCCGCCCCCGCAGCGGCGGCGGCACCGGTGCCGCCGGCCGCCGCACCGCCGCCGAGCAGCACCGCGAGCCCCTTCGCACCGCCGGCCGTCGCGAACCAGCCGATCAGCGCGACCGGGACGAGCAGCCTGATGTGCTCGTTCAGGTCCTTGACCTCCAGCGCGGCCTGGCGGCACTGCGCACACTGGTCCAGATGCTGGGCCAGCCCCCGCTCGGCCCGCATCCGCAGCCCGCCGCGCGCGTACGCGCCCAGCCGGTCCGCCCAGCGCGCGCAGTCCCCGCTCTCCGTCCGGGCACGGCTCACATGCGCCTGGAGGTACGCCTGTTTGAGGTTCTCGCGGGCACGGTGTGCGGCGGTGGTCGTCGCGCCCGTGCTCTTGCCGAGCAGCGGCGCCACGTCCTGCGGCTTCGCGCCCTCCACCGCCGTGTGCCACAGCAGCATCTGATCGGCCTCGGACAGGCTCTTGAACGCCTTGACGACCAGCGTCTGTTCGGCCTCGTGCATGGCGCGCACATCGGCACCGAGATCGAGCGTCTCCGCTTCCGCAGCCGTCACCGCGGTGTCCGAGGACTGCACGAACACCGCGAAGTCCTCGACGAGTTGCTCCCGCCGCCGGGTGCGTGCCCAGGCCGCCGCGACATGCCGTACCGAGGTCAGCAGATAGGCGCGCACCGAGCTCTCGGGGCCCTTGCCGCCCCGCACGGCCTGGAGCGTGCGCGCGAACACCTCGTTGGTGAGGTCCTCGGCGGTGTGCGCGTCCCGGCAGCAGGTACGGGCGTACCGGCGGACGGGCGTCGCGTGCCTGCGGTACAGCTCCTCGTAGGCGGTGGCGTCCCCCTCCCGCATCCGTGCGACGAGCAGCGCGTCGGACACCCCGGCGTCCGCCGCCGCGCCGGGCCCGGCCGTGGGGTCGTCGCCGCCCCGCGTCCCCGGGCGCCGCCACGGCCGGCTGCGGGCACGCGGCACCTTGCCGTCGGCCCGGCGCCGAGCCGCCCCGGCAGCCGCGTCCGTCCCGGTCGCGCCGGGGGCCCCGGCGGTCTCGGCAGCCCCGACGGCCCCGGTGGAACCGGTGGCCCCGGCTGCGCCCGGCCCGTCGGACCCGGCACCGACAGCCGGCGCCGGATCAGCGGCCCGTCCCCCTCCCGAGCGAGCGGACTCCCGGTGCCCGGTGCCTGCCGGATTCCCCTGCGCCGGTACCTGCTCCCCGGACTGCCGCGTTGTGGTGTCCGTCCCGGCGGTGCCCTGTCCGGGGCTCGCGCCGGAGCCGTGTTCCTGTCCTCGCGCGGGTCCGCCGGTCCGCTGGCCCTGCTGCGGGACCTGCTCCGACCTGGCCTCACCGGGCTCGTCGCCGCCGCCGGACGGGCCCGTCAGGTCCTGGCCGTGCTCCGCCGCCTCCGGCCGCTGCTCGTGCGACGGCGCGCCGCCCTGCCCGGGCACCTGGCGTGACGACTGACCCGACTCCTGCTCCCGGCCCTGCCCTTCGTCAACACCCATGGCCCCCGCTCCTGTGCCCGCCGCTGTTGGACATCGTGTCAGCGTGTCACAGTGTCCACGAACGTGAACCCGACAAGCACACCAACCACCCGTCCGGGGAACACCGCACAGCCGTCCGAACTCTCCATGGTGAGCGGCGGTCGATGGTGAGTGCAACGAGCAGCGGACAGAGCACCCCCCGGACCCCGACCGCAGCCCCCGGACGGGCCGAAGCCTCCGGTGGGCCGCAGCTTCCGTCCGTCAGCAACCCAGCCAAGGGCAGCGCACCGGCGACAGTGACAGACGGCCGACAACAAAGGCTGGCAAGGACAACGGTTCGGCGAGGACGACGGCTGGCAAGCGCGGCGAGGCAGCAAGTACGACGGCCACGACAACAACGCCCGGTAGCCAGGCGGCAGCAGACAGCCGTCATCCCGCAGGGGCGATCACCGACCGCACGCCAACCGCCCGGCATACAGGGCGCGATGACGGCCACCCGACCGCTCGGCGCACCACACGCCTCCACGCGGCCCGGCAGCCGTCCTCACAGGCGAGGTCGGCGGTGCGTAACCCCTCAGTGTCCGGCGGGACGCGAGCGCAGCCCCTCCAGCAGGATGTCCAGCAGCCGTGTGGAGGCCGCGGCCTGCTGTGCCGCATCCGGCAGCGACGGCGCCGCGGTGGCGATCACCAGCAGCACATCGCCCACGGTCACATCGGTGCGCAGCTCGCCCGACTCCCGCGCCCGGTCCACCAACTGACCGACGACGTCGAGCAGTTCGGCGGCGCCCGGGTCCTCGTCGAGCTCCTCCGACGTCGGTGCGGCGTCCCGCGCGGGCGCGACGGCGGTGACCGACGGCTGCTCCATCAGCCGCAGACCCGCCCGGCCGTCCTGCCCGGGGGTGCCGGGCAGCCGCTGCTGCGGCACCCGCACCGCATCGTCCATCCAGCCCTCGGCGCGCAGTATGCGCGGCGGCAGCAGCCGGCCGGCCCCCGAGGCGACGGAGGTGCGCAGGAAGCGGGAGAGGGCCGACCACGGCTCCTCCTCCTGCCCCAGCGCGGCCCGGGCCTGTTCGGTCAGCCGGGCCGTCTCCTCCTCGGCTATCCGCCGGACCAGGACGTCCTTGCTCGGGAACCGCCGGTACACCGTGCCGACGCCGACCCGGGCCCGCCGGGCCACGTCCTCCATCGGTGCGCCGTAGCCGAGTTCGCCGAAGACCTCGCGTGCCGCGCGCAGCACGTGCTCCAGGTTCCGCTGGGCGTCCACGCGCAGCGGCGCGGAGCGCTGTCCCGTTCCGTCCCGGCCTGCCGGGGCGTGACCGACGCCCGAGGAGCCGCGGTCCAGGGGACCGCGTTCGGCGCGCGGGCTGGTCGAACCCGCGGCGGCCCTGCTGTCGCGCACGCCAGGGACGGCCGTCGGAGCAAGCTGGGAGCTGTGGACACTCTGAATGTGCATATCTGTTCCCCCGGTTATGAAAAAGTCTCCCCCCGGAGACCCCCGCCTCGTTGCGGTGCGCGACTGTGCGCTCACGGCGCCCCCACGTCGCGGTCACGTCGTGGGCCAAGCAACATCAGCATCGTCACATGTCGCACCCGCTAGGGTACGAACATAGTTGAGCCCGGGAGTTGAGAGAAGGGGGCGGTTCCGTACGGAGCGTCCGGCGACGGGCCGACAGGCCCGATGCGCCCCGCTCGCCCGGCCGTTGCACTCCCTTCACGCCCCTGGTGACCTGCAAAATTCCCGCTCCGCGCGGCCCCGGATGCACAACCGGCGCGCGGCGCACGGCAGTCACATGATTCCTGGGGCCTGTGGACAAACCCGGGGCTGAGGGTGCGTCATGGACGCGTGACGAAGGCCACGAAGGAACCTGCGCACATCCTCGTCGTCGGCGGCGGCTACGTCGGCATGTACACCGCGCTGCGCCTCCAGCGCAGACTCAAGGGCCGCCTCGTACCGGCCCACGACCTCCTCCGTGACCCTGCCCAGCAGCCCGTCACGCCCCCGGACGCCGCGCCCAACGCACGGGAGTTGCAAGGGAGTTCGGACACGCAGCCGGAGCACCGGCCGCCCCGCCCCCGCGGCCCGGCAGACCACGCCGACACGGCACCGCACGCCGCGGAACCGGCCTCCGGCGCGGCCCGGGACGACGCCGCGCTCCCGGGCCCGTCCGGGGCACCGCACGGCGGGCACGCCGGTACGGCGACGGACGGCGGGACGGAGCACGCGGACGACGGCGCGGAGGGCGACGGGCAGCCGCCCTCCGAGGTCACCATCACCGTCCTCGACCCCGACCCGTACATGACGTACCAGCCGTTCCTGCCGGAGGCCGCCGCCGGTTCGCTCTCCCCGCGTCATGTCGTCGTACCGCTGCGCCGCGTCCTGCCCGGCTGCCGGGTACTCGTCGGCGAGGCCCGCCGTATCGACCACGACCGCCGCATCGCCTACGTCAGCACGCTCGCCACCGCCGAGACGGACACCGCCACGCGCTCCGACGCCCCGGTACCGCCCCCGCTCGGCGCTTCGCCGCAGGGCGCCCGCCCGGCCGGCGGCCCGCCGCGGTCCGACGACGGCGGACGCGCCCCCGAACCCCGGACCCTCGAACTCCCGTACAGCGAACTGGTCCTGGCGCCCGGCTCGGTGTCCCGCGCGCTGCCCGTACCCGGCCTCGCCGAGCACGCCATCGGGTTCAAGACGATCGAGGAGGCCATCGGGCTGCGCAACCACGTGCTGGAACAGCTGGACATCGCCTCCTCCACCCGCGACCCCGCCGTCCGCGACGCCGCCCTCACCTTCGTCTTCGTCGGGGGCGGCTACGCCGGTGTCGAGGCGCTGGCCGAGCTGGAGGACATGGCCCGCTACGCCTGCCGCTACTACCACAACGTCTCCGCCGACGATCTGCGCTTCCTGCTGGTCGAGGCCGAGGACCGCATCCTGCCCGAGGTCGGCGCGGAGATGGGCGGCCACGCACTGCGCGAGCTGCGCTCCCGCAACATCGATGTGCGCCTCGGCACCCGCCTGGACTCCTGCACCGGACGCGTCGCGGCCCTCAGCGACGGCAGCCGCCACCCGGCGCGCACCATCGTGTGGACGGCCGGGGTGAAACCGCACCCCGTCCTGGCCGCCACCGGACTGCCGCTGACGGAAAAGGGCCGACTGCTGTGCGAGCCCACCCTGCGCGTGGAGGGCACGCCGCACGCCTGGGCAGCGGGCGACGCGGCGGCCGTACCCGATCTGGCCGCCGCCGAGGCAGCCCGCGAAGACGGCGCGGGGGAGCAGACCGAAGAGCCGGAGAACTCGCACAGAAGCGGAAGTTGCGGCGGAGGGGACCCGCACGCACAGCTGTGTGCGCCCAACGCGCAGCACGCCGTGCGCCAGGCCCGCAGACTGGCCGACAATCTCGTCGCCTCCCTCGACGGCAAGCCGCTCACGCCGTACCGTCACGCGCACGCCGGCTCGGTCGCCTCCCTGGGGCTGCACAAGGGCGTCGCGCGCGTGTACGGACGGAAGTTCAAGGGCCGTCCGGCCTGGCTGCTGCACCGGATCTACCACCTCAGCCGCGTCCCGACCTTCAACCGCAAGGCCCGCGTGCTGTCGGAGTGGGTGCTCTCCGGGCTGTTCAAGAGGGAGATCGTCTCGCTGGGTTCCCTGGAACACCCGCGGGCCGAGTTCGAACTGGCGGCCGGAGGCAGGAGACCTTCCGAGGACAGCTGAGCGCGGAGCGGAACTGCCCGCTGCACGGCGGCGTCTGACGGATGTTGCAGCGGTGGGCCACACTGGTCGTGTGACCATGGGTGGGCCCGCATCTGCGAAGAGTGATCCCGCCCAAGAGCGGTTCGCGACCCACAGCGAGCGAACCGAGCGAACCACACGAGGAATCGGACGACGTGAACTTCACGCGCTGGAGCGCCCGACTGCCCGGCACACAGCGGCGCACCGCCGCCCGGGCGGCGATAAAGGCGCAGCAGCCGTCCGACGCGGCCCGCGCAGCGGAAGCCGGGGCGTCCGGCAGCGGCACATCCGACGGCCGCTCGCACTCCCGCGACGGCACCGGCCGGGACGACGCCGAAGCGGACGGCCCGCTGCTGCCCGCGGGCCCCGCCGTCCCCGTCACCGGTGAGGCGCCGACCGTCCCGGGCGCCCGCACCCGTGCCGGCACGGGAGACGGCTCCGGAGCCGGAGCGCGCCCGCCGCGCGAGCCGAGCGCGGGCCCGGGCGCCCGCGGGCTCGACGAGCTGTCCGTGCACCATCTGCTGGGCCAGGTTCCGGCGCTCGTCGCCGTCGTCCACGGGCCCGAGCACCGCATCGTGTTCGTCAACGACGCCTATGCGGCGGTTTTCGGCAGCCGCCCGGCGGGCGCGCCCGCGCGTGAGGCACTGCCCGAGCTGGCGGAACTCGGACTGCTGCCGCTGATGGACCAGGTGCTGCGCAGCGGACGGCCCCGCACCGTCAAGTCCCGTCGCGTCCGTGCTCGTTCGGACGGCGGCGCGAGGGACGGCTACTACACGTTCACCTGCACCCCGCTCAGCACGGGCGGCAGCGGCGGTGTCCTGGTGTTCGCCGCGGACGTCACCGACCAGGTGGAGGCCGCCGAACGGCTCCGCGCCAGCGAGCGCAGGCAGCGCGAGGCCGCCGTCACCCTGCAACGCAGTCTGCTGCCGCAGGAACTGGAACAGCCCGACGACCTCCGCGTCGCCGCCACCTACCAGCCCGGCGGGACCGACGCAGCTGTGGGCGGGGACTGGTACGACGTCATCACCCTCGGCGCCGGCCGCACCGCCCTGGTGATCGGCGACGTCATGGGGCGCGGCGTACGCGCGGCAGCCGTGATGGGCCAGCTGCGCACCGCCGTACGCGCCTACGCGCGTCTCGACCTCCCGCCGCACGAGGTGCTCCAGCTGCTGGACGGACTCGCCGCCGAGATCGACGCCAACCAGATCGCCACCTGCGTCTACGCCGTCCACGACCCGAACGAGGGACTGCTGAGCTACGCCTCCGCGGGACACGTCCCCGTCCTGGTACGCGACCCGGACGGCACGGTCCACCGCACCGGCGAGCACACCGGCCCGCCCCTGGGCACCGGCGGCTGGCTGCACACCTCAGGCAGCCTGCCGCTCGCGCCCGGCGCCACCGCCGTGCTCTACACCGACGGCCTGATCGAGCGCCGCGACGCCGACATCGACGAGGGCGTCGCCGCCCTGGAGCACGCCTTCTCCGGGGCCACCGGCTCACCCGAGATCATCTGCGACCGTCTGCTGCGTTCCCTCGGCATCACCGCCGAACACGACGACGACGTCGCCCTGCTCGTCCTCCAGCACCCGGTGCGCACCGGCCCGGACGCCGAGCTGTTCCACAACGCCGCGCTCGACCTGCTCGGCGGCACCGAAGCCGCCCCGCGCGCCCGGGCGTTCGCCTCCGGCGTCCTCGCCTCCTGGCGCTTCCCGCCCGAGCTGTGCGACCTGGGCGTCCTGGCCGCCAGCGAACTGGTCGCGAACTCGCTCCAGCACGGCACCCCGCCGATGCGCCTGCGGCTGCGCCGCACGGACCGCCGGCTGATCGTCGAGGTGACCGACGGCGACGAGCATCTGCCGCGGCGCCGCCGCGCCGAACCGGCCGACGAGGCGGGCCGCGGCATCTCGATCGTGGCCACGATCGCCTCGAACTGGGGATCGCGCCGCACCCCCGACGGCGGCAAGTCCGTCTGGTGCGAGTTCGCCCTCCCCGCCGCCGGCACCCCGTAACGCCGGCTGAGGCAGAACTGCACACAGCTGCGGGGCCGGGACGGCACACACGCCGCCACGGCCCCGCACTCGGCCCACTCCGGCCCCTGAGCCGGTTCCCACCGGCCCGGCCTCCGTCAGACGGCGGCCCGAACCCGGGGAGAGGCCCCGTCCTGCGCTTGGCCGTCGTCCGCCGGCAGATCGTCGGAACCCGGCTCCGCGCCCGCGCACACGGCCTGCCCCTCGCGCTCCGGCACGGCGGTCTCCGGCTCCGCGGGGCGCTCACCGCCCCGTGCGACGACCACCGAGACGGGCCGGTCCACCCCCGGCGCGAGGCGACGGCCCAGCACCAGCGCCAGCGCGGACACGGCGAGCGTGCACACCAGCAGCATCCCGATGTAGACGCCGTAGGCGCCCGCGGCGGCCATCATGCCGCCGATAGCCGGCCCCACGGCCAACGCGAGCTGCTTGACCAGGGCGAACGCGGAGTTGTACTGGCCGACGAAGCGTGCGGGAGCCAGGTCGGCCACCAGCGGCGCCATGGTCGGCGACAGCATCGTCTCCCCGACGCCGAACAGCGCATACGTGGCGATCAGCAGCGCCGTGGCGACCGCCTGCGCCCCGTGCACCAGCCCGGACGCCCCCGCAGCGAGCCAGGCGACGGTCCAGATCAGCCCGACCAGCGCCACGATCCGGCTGCGCCGCCGCCGCTCCACGGCCCGCAGGACGAAGAACTGCGCGAGGACGATCGTCGCGGTGTTGGCGGCCAGCGCGACCCCGAGCGTCGAGGTCGAGATCCGGGTGACCTCCACCGCGTACGCCGACAGCCCCGACTCGAACTGCCCGTAGCAGGCGAAGAAGACGACGAACCCGAGCACGCACAGCAGCACCATCGAACGGTCCCGCAGCAGCACGGCCCAGCCCGAGCCCTGCCCCGCCGCTGCCCCGGCCTGCCCGCCGGCCGGCGCGGGCCGCGCCACCCGCACCGTCATCAGCACGGTCAGCAGCACGAGGAACATGGTCGCCTCGATGGAGAACAGCAGCGTGAAGCTCGCCGGATCGCTCTCGTCCACCAGGAACCCGCCGAGCAGCCCGCCGACGCCCAGCCCCAGGTTGTTGAGGAAGAACTGCGTGGCGAACGCCCGCGAGCGCGTGGCCGTCGTCGAGCACCACACGATCATCGTGGCGAGCGCCGGTTGCAGCACGGCGATACCGGCCCCCATCAGCGCCGAGGAGGCGAGGACGGTCGGCGCCGTCGAGGACAGCCCGAAGCCCAGCGCGCCGACGGCGGCGGAGACCGCGCCGACGACCACCATCGTCAGCGGTCCGCGCCGGTCGATCACCCGCCCCGTGAAGGGCAGCACGACGAGCGCGGCGGCCGCGAACACGGCCAGCACCGCGCCCGCGGTCCCGTCGCCGAGATCGCGTACCCGCGCGACGTACACGAACAGGAACGGCACCGTGAAGCCGTTCCCGAACGCGGCCAACGCGTTACCGAGCTGGATCCGCCGAAGGGCGGCCGCCATCACCGTGGACAACACTCACCTGCTTAGGTCGTCGTGGACATGCCGCGGCACCCCGCGGCGGAAGAGGGAGTTTCGAAGGAAGACGGGGACGCTCCCAGTTGTTACACCGGCGTACAACCGCATCGACCTTCGAAGCTAAAGTTCGATGCTAAAGAGTACACAGAGCAAGCGTTTAGGTCCAACGGGTTCACATGCGATACTCCGCACATGCCTGACCGCCACCCGACGCTCGACGAGCAGATCGCGATCTACCAGCGGGAGTACCGCGACCTGGACCCCCAGGTGGAGAAGGTCGTCAACGCCGTCAGCCGTCTCGACCGCCGCATGAACGTCGCCTACGGGCGCCAGCTCGCCACCCTCGGACTGAGCAACCCCGAGTGGGAGGTCCTCAAGGAGCTGGTCATGGCCGGCAGCCCCTACCAGCTGTGGCCGGGCACCATCGCGAAGCGGCTCGGCCTCACCCCGGCCGCCATGACCCACCGCATCGACCGCATGCTCGGCCAGAGCCTGGTGACCCGGGAACGCGACCCGGACAACCGGGTGCGCGTCATCATCGGCCTCACCGACACCGGCCGTGAGAAGTGGCTGGAGGTCATGCGCAAGGCGTCCGTGTTCGAGGAGGACCTCCTCCAGGACCTCACCACCGACGAGCGCGCACACCTCGGCGACATGCTCACCCGCCTCCTGCGCCGCGTGGAGGACGCCCAACCCGACGCCGGCGGCCGCCTCACCGACCTGGACTGAGCAGCCGCCCGACTCCCACGCCTCCGCGGAGCCGGGAAACCCGCGCCCCGCTGTCCCCGCTGGGCCATCCGGTTGACACCGGTAGCACCGGACCGTAAAGTCTCCCGGGTTGCCATCGAGCCCACGGGCTCCCCGGCAACCCG
>NZ_BJMM01000027.1 GCF_006539165.1 Streptomyces cacaoi
CGGGGTTCAGGGAGGACAACGCGTCCTGGAAGATCATCGCGATCCGGGCGCCCCGGATCTTGCGCCGCTCCTCCTTGCCCATGGCCAGCATGTCCTTGCCGTGGAAGAGGATCTCGCCCTTGGGGATGCGCCCGGGCGGCATGTCGAGGATGCCCATGATCGCCTGGGCGGTCACCGACTTGCCGGAGCCGGACTCACCGAGCACGGCGAGCGTCTCGCCCGCGTCCACGCTGTAGTTGACCCCGTTGACGGCCTTGATGACGCCGTCCCGGGTGTGGAAGTCGACGTGCAGGTCGCGCACTTCGAGGAGTGACATCGTCCGCGCCTCCTCAACGGCTCTTCGGATCGAGGGCGTTGCGGACCGCATCGCCGAGCATGATGAACGCCAGCACGGTGAGGGACACCATGACGGCCGGGGAAATGATCATGTGAGGCGCGGTGCGCAGGGCGTCCTTGCCCTGGTCCACGTCCACGCCCCAGGACACCGTCGGCTCGGCCAGGCCGATACCGAGGTAGGAGAGCGTCGCCTCGGCCGCGATGTAGCCGCCGAGCGCGGTGGTGGCGACGACCACGACCGGCGCGAGCGCGTTCGGCACGATGTGCCGGAACATGATCCGCGCGGTGCTCGCCCCGAGCGACTGCGCGGCGTGCACATAGTCGCTCTGCTTGACGGTGATCACCGCACCGCGGGCGACACGGGCGATCTGCGTCCAGCCGAGGAAGAGCAGCGCCGCGATGACCACCCACAGGCTGCGCTCGGTGAAGGTCGTCAGCACGACCATGGCGCCGAGCAGGAAGGGGATGCCCTGGAAGATGTCGGTGATGCGGGAGAGCACGCTGTCGAGCCAGCCGCCGAAGTAGCCCGCGATCAGGCCGACGATGCCGCCGAGGATGGTCACGAACAGGGTCACCAGGACACCGACGAGTACGGAGGCGCGGGCGCCGTACACCATGCGCGCCCACACGGAGCGGCCCTGGGTGTCGTAGCCGAACCAGTCCTCGCCGAAGAAGTGGCTGTACTCGGGCTTGCCCTGGTAGTGGTTCGTCAGGTCGGCCGCGGTCGGCGAGGCCGAGGTGAACCAGCTGGGGAAGGCGACCATCACCAGCAGCAGCAGGATGAGCACCGCCGAGATGATGAACAGCGGTTTGCGGCGCAGATCGTGCCAGGCGTCGGTCCACAGACTGCGCCCCTTGGCCGGCTTGGCGTCCGCACCGGCGGGGCCGGGGCCCGGTTCCTTGGACGCCGGCGCGGGCGCGTTCAGGGTCTCAGTCATAACGGATCCTCGGGTCCAGGACCGCGTAAAGCAGGTCGACGAGCAGGCTTGCGACGAGGTAGACGATGACGATCAGCGTGGCGATGCCGACGACCGTCGAGCCCTCGCGCCGGTTGAGCGCCTCGAAGATGGTGTTGCCGACGCCGTGCACGTTGAAGATGCCCTCGGTGACGACCGCTCCCGCCATCAGCGCACCGACGTCGGTACCGAGGAAGGTCACCACCGGTATGAGCGAGTTGCGCAGCAGGTGGATGCCGACCACGCGGCGGCGCGGCAGCCCCTTGGCGATCGCCGTGCGGATGTAGTCGGCCCGCAGGTTCTCGGCGACGGATGTGCGGGTGAGCCGGGTGACGTACGCCAGGGAGAGCCCGGCCAGCACGATCGCCGGCAGCAGCAACTGCCCGAGGTCCTCGGAGTTCTGCACCGTCGGCGTCGTCCAGCCCAGCTGGAACGCGAACAGGTACTGGAAGAAGTAGCCGAGGACGAAGCTGGGGACCGAGATCAGCAGCAGCGTGAAGAAGAGCACCACACGGTCGAACGCCTTGTCGGCACGCAGGCCGGAGATGAGCCCCAGCAGGATGCCCGCGACGACGGTGAAGACGAAGGCGAAGAGCGTGAGCCGGATGGTCACGGGGAACGCCTGCGAGATGACGTCGGCGACCGGCCGCTGGGTGGCGATCTGGGTACCGAAGTCTCCCTGGAACAGACCGGTGAGGTAGTTCCAGTACTGCTGCCACAGGGGCAGATCCAGTCCGAGCTGATGCTTGATGGCGGCGACCTGCGCCGGGTCGGGCGCCTTCTCGCCGAACAACGCCGCGACGGGGTCGCCGGGCAGGGCGTACATCATGCAGAAGATCAGCAGTGTGGCCCCGATGAAGACCGGGATCATCTGGAGCAGTCGCCGTGCGACATAGCGCCCCATAGTGCCTCCGTAACGGAAAGGGAGATCGAGCGACGGGCCGGAGCCGCCCGGGGACCGGACGGCTCCGACTGCGCGCCGCGTCCTGCTACTTGACGGTGATGTCGGTCACGAGGACGTTGCCGTCGTAGCCGACCTTGACGCCGTCGATGCCCTCGCCGTGCACGATGTTGGCGGCGTAGTCCCACAGCGGGATGGCCGGCATCTTCTTGGCCAGCTCCTTCTCCGCTTCCTGGTAGTCCTTCACCGACGCCTCCAGGGAGTCGGCGTGGTCACCCTTCTCGAACAGCTCGTCGACCTTCTTGTCCGAGAACCGGCCGTAGTTGGTGGAGGCACCGGTCTTGTACAGGTCCTGCATGAAGTTGATGTTCAGCGGGTAGTCCGCGAGCCAGCCACCCCGGTACATGCCCTTGACCTTGTTGTCCTGGCGTGCGTTCAGGTCGGTCTGGAAGTCCGGCTTGGAGTCGCCGACGCACTGGACGCCGGTGGACTTGGTGATGCTGTTGCAGACCGCGGTGACCCATTCCTTGTGGCCGCCGTCGGCGTTGTACTGGATCCAGATCTTGTTGCCCGGAACGCCGCCGCCTTCCTTGACGAGCTTCTTGGCCTTCTTCGGGTTGTAGGTCAGGACGTCGGAGTCCAGCTTCTTGTAGCCCCTGACCTGCGGCGGAGTGAAGGCCGTGGACGGCACGCGGGTGCCCTGGAGCACTGTCTTGGTGATCGTCTTGCGGTCGATGCCCATCGACAGGCCCTGGAGCACCTTCGGGTCGACGTCCTTGAAGGGCTTGGAGTAGACGGTCGGGACGATGCTCTGCGTGCCGGCGTACGGGACGTCGAGCGCGCGGTCGCCGAAGTCGGCCTTGCGCTTGGGCAGGTCCTTCGGGCCGACGCCGTCGACCAGGTCCAGGTTGCCGGAGAGGGCGTCCTGGTAGGCGGACTCCACCTTGGAGTAGTTCTTGAACTGGATGCCCTTGTTCTTGGCCTTGTTGCTGCCCTTGTAGCTGCCCACGGCCTTGACCTGGACCAGCTTGTTGTGGGTCCACTTCTCGAACTTGTAGGGGCCGTTGCCGACCGGCTTCTGGCCGAAGCCCTTCGGGTCCTTGTAGAAGGACTTCGGCAGCGGGGCGAAGGTCTTGTAACCGAGCTTGTACTCGAAGTACGGAACGGCGTCGGTCAGTTCGATGGTGAAGGTGTGGTCGTCGACGACCTTCAGCCCCTCCATCGAGTCCTTCTTCGGGTCACCCTTCTCCGGGTGGACGTCCTCGTAGCCCTTGATGTCACCGAACCAGTAGCTGTTGGCCTGCTTGTTCTTGACGTTGGCCATCCAGTTCCAGGCGTCCACGTAGGACTTGGCCGTCACCTCGGTGCCGTCGTGGAACTTCCAGCCCTTCTTGAGCTTGACCGTCCACGTCTTGTTGTCCTTGGAGTCGACCGACTCGGCGTTCTCGTTGATCAGCCCGCCCTTCTGGTCGTAGGCGACCAGACCGGTGAACAGGGCGTCGATGACGTAGCCACCGAACTTCTCGTTCGTGTCGGACGGCATCAGCGGGTGCTGCGGCTCACCGTTGAACATCGACACGTAGCCTTCCGGCTTTCCGGAGGCCGAAGAACCTCCGCTGTCCGAGCCGCCGCCGCAGGCGGTTGCCGCCAGGGCCACGGCCGCAGCCAGAGCCGACCACTGCAATGTTCTGGCACCACGCATGGGGGCCTCCTCCGAGGAGTAGTTCACCTAGGGAGAAGGGGCGGTGCCACGACTGGATGACTCGTCATGCCTGGTCGCAGTGCACACGCCCCCGCGCTCGGAGTCGGCGCCCTCAATACGGTGCGTGACCCATTAACCCGAGCTTTAGGTCCCCACTATCGACCCTTTCGCCCCCGGTGAACCAGAGGGTCAGGGTCTCTATTTGATTACACCCGCAACCGCCTGTTCGGTGATCGGTCACGAACGACCCCCCATACGACAGTAAAACGGGCATAAGGCAACGTGAGGGGACCGTTATCCGGACGCAAGCGCGCGTTTGCACCGTCCTCGCACGTCGCAGCAGGTGCCCTGCCTCGCCGCACCCGGGTCCTCACTCAGCGCAACCATGCACCAACTCCCCCGCGCCGCAACCGGTTTATCGGTCCCAGCTTCCCAGACCCGGCGCCCTCAGCTACCCGGAACCGGCCACTCCGCCCCACAGGAACGACTGAGGCGCCGGGGAGCGTCGAGGAGCGGGGACAGCTGAGGGGCGGGGAGCCCGGCAGAGCTCCCCGCCCCTCGACAACGGCCGGCCGTCACGGCGCCCGGCCCCGACGGCGTGGGTCCGGCCGCACGGAGAACTACGGAAGGAACATCACCGCTTGGCCCGGGCGGCGGCCCGCCCGCGCTCCTTCATGTCGAGCACGACCTTCCGGATCCGCACCGTCTCCGGCGTGACTTCGATGCACTCGTCCTCGCGGCAGAACTCCAGCGCCTGCTCCAGGGAGAGCTTCCGCGGCGGCACCAGGTTCTCCGTCGTGTCGGCGGAGGCGGCCCGCATGTTGGTGAGCTTCTTCTCCTTGGTGATGTTGACGTCCATGTCGTCGGCACGGGAGTTCTCACCGACGATCATGCCCTCGTACACCTCGGTGCCCGGCTCGATGAAGATCGTGCCGCGCTCCTGGAGGTTCATCATGGCGAACGGCGTGGCCGAGCCGGACCGGTCGGCGACCAGCGAGCCGCTGTGCCGGGTGCGCAGCTCGCCGAACCACGGCTCGTGCCCCTCGAAGAGCGAGTGTGCGATGCCGGTGCCGCGGGTCTCGGTCAGGAACTCCGTACGGAAGCCGATCAGACCGCGGGCCGGAACGATCCACTCCATGCGGATCCAGCCGGACCCGTGGTTGGTCATCGTCTCCATGCGCCCCTTGCGGGTGGCCATGAGCTGCGTGATGGCGCCCATGTGCTCCTCGGGGGCGTCGATCGTCATCCGCTCGACGGGCTCGTGCAGCTTTCCGTCGATCTCCCGGGTGACGACCTCGGGCTTGCCGACGGTCAGTTCGAAGCCCTCGCGCCGCATCGTCTCGACGAGGATGGCCAGCGCCAGCTCCCCGCGGCCCTGCACCTCCCAGGCGTCGGGGCGCTCGGTCGGCAGGACACGCAGCGAGACGTTGCCGATCAGCTCGCGGTCCAGCCGGTCCTTGACCAGGCGCGCGGTGACCTTGTGCCCCTTGCCGCCCTTGCCGACCAGCGGGGAGTTGTTCGTCCCGATGGTCATGGAGATGGCCGGCTCGTCCACGGTGATCAGCGGCAGCGCGACCGGCTTCTCGGCGTCCGCCAGCGTCTCGCCGATCATGATGTCGGGGATGCCGGCGACGGCGCAGATGTCGCCCGGGCCGGCCTCGGTCGCGGGCTTGCGGGTGAGCGCCTCGGTCATCAGCAGCTCGGTGATGCGCACGTTCTGCACCGTGCCGTCGCGCTTCATCCAGGCCACCGTCTGGCCCTTCTTCAGCGTCCCCTCCTTGACGCGCAGCAGCGCGATCCGGCCGAGGAAGTTGTCCGCGTCGAGGTTGGTGACGTGCGCCTGGAGCGGGGCGCCCTCCTCGTACGTGGGCGCGGGGACGGTCTCCAGCAGGGTGGTGAAGAACGGCTCCAGGTTGGTGCTGTCGCCGGGTACCTCGCCGTCGGCGGGCTGGGTGAGCGAGGCGATGCCGTCGCGGGCGCAGGCGTAGACGATGGGGAACTCGATCTGGTCCTCGTCCGCGTCCAGGTCCAGGAACAGGTCGTAGGTCTCGTCGACGACCTGCGAGATACGGGCGTCGGCGCGGTCCGTCTTGTTGATGCACAGAATGACCGGAAGCCGTGCCTCCAGGGCCTTGCGCAGCACGAACCTGGTCTGCGGGAGCGGACCCTCGGAGGAGTCCACCAGGAGGACGACCGCGTCCACCATCGACAGGCCGCGCTCGACCTCGCCGCCGAAGTCGGCGTGACCGGGGGTGTCGATGATGTTGATCGTGACCGGGGTGCCGCCGTCCTTGGGGTGGTACCGCACCGCGGTGTTCTTGGCGAGAATGGTGATGCCCTTCTCGCGCTCCAGGTCGTTGGAGTCCATCACGCGGTCGTCGACCGACTCCAGCTGGTGCGCGGCGAAGGCTCCCGCCTGCTTCAGCATGGCGTCGACCAGGGTCGTCTTGCCGTGGTCGACGTGGGCGACGATGGCGACGTTGCGGATGTCGTTGCGCGTGGGCACTGCGGCGCTTCTCCCGGGTTGATGGGGTGGGGTGGGTCCCCTTCGCCGGGCTGATCTTCGCCTCGGCCTCGTCAACCATGGTACGGGCCCGTCCCCCCGAGCCCCCAACCTGCCGCCCTCCCGGCCCCCGGGGTGCGGGGGCCGGGAGGGCGTCGGGCCTGGTCGCGGGCGGGTGCCGGCGGGTGCCGGTGCCTGGCGGGATCAGTGCCGGGTGAAGCCGATGTCCTCGTACTGGGGGTCGGCGAAGCCGAAGGCTCCGGCGTTGACCAGCCGCCGGTCGGCGGCGACGAGCTGGCCGTTCTGGTGCAGCGGCAGCGATCCCGCGACCGCCCAGATCCGGGCGTCGGCCTTCTGCATCAGCTCCCTGCGCCGCCCCTCGTCCAGCTCACCGGCCGCCCGCTCGAAGAGCTGGTCGATCTTGTCGGTGCCGACCCGGGTGTAGTTCTGCTCGACGAGGAGCGAGCCGTCGGGCGCCGGCTGCGGCTTGGCGTAGATCGGCCGCGCGTCGGTGGCCGGGTAGGCGCTCGCGGGCCAGGAGTAGAGCGCGAGGTCGTACTCGCCGGCCGCGATGTGGTCCTTGAAGTACGACTCGTCCGGCACCTTCTTGATCTGGGTGCGGATGCCGACCTCGTTGAGCATGCCGGCGATCCGCTTGCCCGTCGCACGGATCCGCCGGGAGTTGTCGCCGTCCGGCAGGACGAAGCGCAGCGCCAGCGGCTTGCCCTCCTTGGTCCGCACCGCGGCGGCGCGGCCCGTGGACAGCAGCCGCATCTCGCGGCCCTGCGCACGCACGTCCCGCGCGACCGTCTGCGCCGACCGGGCCCGGCTGAGCGCCCGCTTGCCGCCGCTCTCCTCGGCCGCGGCCAGCCGGGCCTGCGCCGCCTGGGCCAGGAGCGCGCCGCGCTGCACGGTGGTGGAGGTGGTCAGCGACAGCGGCCGGTCGACGACCTGCTCCAGCTGCCGGGGGCTGAGGGCGACGGCCGCCGCCTGCGCCTCGGCGCGGAACCGGGGCACCCCCGAGACGTTGCCCTTGCCCGCGCCGGAGGGCGGCTCGGCCGGGCCGCCCTGCCCCTGCTTGCCGCCGCTCTTGCCGGCTCCGTTCTCAGGGCCGTCGGCTCCCTCGGCGCCGTCGCCGCCGGACTTGCCGTGCCCGCGGCCCGCCCCCCGCAGGATGCCGCCGCCCGTCTCCCAGCCGGCCTCGGCCAGCAGCGACTGCGCGGAGTCCAGGTCCTTGCCGCCCACGGCCTTGCTGTTGTCCTTGTAGCCGTCCTGGTTGGCCATCCGCAGATGGTTGCCGAGCGGCTCGTCCGGCAGGCCGGTGCCGTGCAGGGCCTCGGAGGCCAACTCGTCGCGGTCCAGGGCGCGGGCCACGGCGCGGCGCACCCGCTCGTCGGAGAGCGGACCGCTCGCTCCGTTGAGCGCGAGCTGGGTGTAGGCGGGCTCCATCGCCTTGCGCACCTCGTACTTGCGCAGGGCGCGCACCCCCTTCGGCAGCTTCGCCGCGCGCCGCGCTCCGGCCGCCGCCGTGTCGTGATCCGCGTGCTCGCCCTGCTCGCCGTGCTCGCCCTTGCGGTGCGGGTGCCCCGGGCCGCCGAGGCTTCCCGCCGACTCGATCTTCTCCGCCGTGCGGGCGTCGATCCGGGCCAGGTCGACCTCGCCCTCGCGCAGCGCCTTCGCCCGCTTGCCCTGGGGCACCGGCTTCAGTTCGATCCGCTCCAGCTTGGGCCGGCTGCCCCACCACCGCGGATCGCGTTCGAGGACGGTCTTGCCCTTGCCGCCCGCCCGCGCGACCCGGAAGGGGCCGGCGGAGGCCGGCAGCTTCTTCCGGGCGCCGTCGTTGAAGGCGGACGGGTTGCCCATGGTCTGCTTCGGGTAGAGCGGCGCGAACAGCGAACGCCAGTCCGCGTAGGGCTTGTTGAAGACGACCTCGACCTCGCCGGGGCCCTCGCCCTTGCGGACCGTGCGGATACGGTCGTAGCCGGCGTTGCGGGCCGTCCAGTAGGCGTCGTTCTTGCCGCGCAGCGCCTTCCACTGGGCGCGGAAGTCGGCCGCCGAGATGCGCCGGCCGTCGTTCCAGCGGGCCTTCGGCGCGAGCTTGTAGACGACGGTCTGCCGCGGCTCCGTCGAGGTGACCTCGGCGCCCCGCAGATAGTCCTCGTCGGGCTTCGGCTCGCCCTGTGCGTCGAGGGTGAACAGGGTGGGCAGGGTGGCGCCGGCGACGCGGCGGCTGGCCTCGTCGGCGTCGGGCTGGAAGACGTTGAGCGTGCCGGGCGCCGCGTCGACGGCCCAGCGCAGGGTGCCGCCGGTGGAGATCTGCTGCCGGTCGGTGGTGCGGATCTCGCCCGGGTCGCGGGCCGGCGCGGCGCTGTCGGTCCTCCCCTGGTCCGAGGAGCAGCCGGCCAGCGGCAGCGGCACCAGCAGCCCGGCCGCGAGTACGGCCGCGTACCGGTGCGCGGTCCGGGTGCGGACCGGGTGTCCGGGCCTCCCTCGTGCTGGTGGTCCGACTGCTGCGGCTCGGGCGGCTGGGACGCGTCGCATGCTGAAACCTCCGGGGGCCGGCCGCGCGCCCGCACTCGTTCAGCGGCATTGGCGGCTCATCACATCTTTCGGCCCCACTGAAGGCGAGCCCCGCGCGCGCTTCACGCAGACACGGCGCACACCCGGCGCCGCCCACCCGTGCGGAGCACGCGCGCGTACCGGCCGCGTGTGCGGTGTGCCGCCGTCCGGTGCGGTGCCGCGGTCAGCGGCGTCAGACCGCGTCGAGGCCGTCGACGAGGCGGTCCAGGAAGCGGGTGAACGTGGCGTCGGCGTCGACGGGGCGGGCGGGCGCCGCGAGGGCCTCGGCGAGTTCGGGGTGCCGGCCGTCGGCGGCCATCGCCGCGAGATAGCGGGCCTCGGCCGCGGCCCGCTCGGTGGACCGGGCCGCGGCGGCCTGTGCCCTCTCGTGTGTGACGTATCCGGCGACGAACGCGGTGAGCTGGGCGAAGACCTCCAGCCGTGCGGCGCCGTCGAGTCCGCTGGGCCGCAGGATCGCGAGGACGTGTTCGAGGAAGGCCAGTGCGCGCGGACCCGGCGTCCGGTGGGTGGCGAGGGCCGCGGGCAGCCAGGGGTGGCGCAGCATGTGGGCGCGCTGGAGGTGTGCGACGGCCTTCAGCCCGGCGCGCCAGTCGCCGGATGTCCGCTCGGGGGCGGGCAGTTCGCCGGTGACGTGGTCGACCATCAGCTCCAGCAGCGTCTCCTTGTCGGGCGCGTAGCTGTAGAGCGACATGGCGCCGGCGCCGACCCGGGCGGCGACCCGGCGCATGGAGACGGCTTCGAGCCCCTCGGTGTCCGCGAGGGCGACGGCCGCCTCCGTGATCGCCTCGCGGCTGAAGGCCGGCCGGCGTCCTCGGCGCGGGCGTCCGTCGCTCAGCCAGAGCTGTTGCGGGTCGATGCCCGGGCCGCCGTCGTGGGTCACCGCGTTCCTCTCCCCGACGGCCGCCGGCCTCGGCGCCGCGCGGGGCCCTCGGTGGCGGCGGCCGTCGTGTCCGTCCTGTCCCTGTCCGCCGCCGGCGGTGTGCCGGCGGCGGGCTCCTCGATGCTGCGGGGCCGGGGCCCCGGAGGGAAGGGACTTGTGGTCCTCGTCTCCGTGCTTATTCTAGTACACCGTACGAGAAGAGGGAGAGCGCCATGCCGACACCCACGCACGACGCCGCACCGCACGCCGACTGGCGGCCGCCGACGGGAAAGCCCTCGCCGGCCTCCCGTCTGATGAGGGCGAGCTGGCGCGGCCTGCCACCGCGGCGGTACGAGGCCGGCCGGGAGGCCGGCGCACCGGTGCCGGGCGCCGACGGCAGTCCCCTGCTCACGGACCACTACTTCCCGCGCGCCACGGGCGACTTCCCCACCCTGCTGGTGCGCTCGCCGTACGGCAGGGGCCTGCCGTGGGCACCGCAGTTCGGCATGCTCTTCGCCGAACAGGGCTTCCACGTCGTCCTCCAGAGCTGCCGCGGCACCGGCGGCTCCGGGGGCGGGTTCGACCTGTGGCGCCACGAGGCCGGCGACGGGCAGGCGACCGTGGCCTGGCTGCGCGAACAGCCCTGGTTCAACGGCGTGCTGGGCACCATCGGCCCCAGCTATCTGGGCTACGTCCAGTGGGCGCTCGCGCTGGACCCGCCGCCCGAACTCCAGGCGATGGTCGTCCAGATGGGCCTGCACGACCCGCACGCGCTCTTCCACTCCGGCGGTGTGCCCCAGTTGGAGAACACCCTCGTCTGCGGCGTCGGCACAACCCACCAGCACCAGGGCGCCTGGCCGCTCGCGAAGGCGACCCTGCGGCTGCGGAAGCGGCTGGAGCAGATCACCACCGCGCGGCCGCTGCGCGGCGCCTACGCCGCCGCGCTCGGGGACGAACCGCCGTGGCTGGACGGCGTCCTCGCACACCCCGACGCCGACGACCCGCACTGGCAGGGCGCCTCCACGGGCGGGGCCGCCGACGGGCTCACCGTCCCCACCTGTCTGATCGGCGGCTGGCACGACGCGCTCCTCGGCCAGACGCTGGAGCAGTACGCCCGGCTGCGCCGCTCCGGCTGCCCGGCCTCGCTGCTCATCGGCCCCTGGACGCACACCTCCGCGTTCCAGCGCGGCTGGCCCGAGGTGTTCGCCGAGAGCCTCGCCTGGCTGCGCGCCCACCTGTGCGGCGACCCCTCGGGGCTGCGGCAGCGCCCCGTCCGGGTGCACACCGGCGGTGCCGACGCCTGGCGGGAGATGGACGACTGGCCGGCGGAGGCGCCCGTCACCCCCTGGTATCCGACGGCGGACGGGCATCTGACCCGCCAGGCGCCCACGGACGACGGCCCGTTGGCGTCCTTCCGCTACGACCCGGCCGACCCCACGCCCTCCGTCGGCGGACCGCTGCTCTCCCCGGAGGCGGGCCCGCGGGACAACGGCGCGCTGGAGGCGCGGGACGACGTGCTGACGTTCACCGGGCCGCCCCTGGACGCTCCGCTCGACCTCCTCGGGCCGGTCTCCGCGCGGCTGGACGTCGCCGCCGACACCGGGCACGCCCATGTGTTCGTCCGGCTGTGCGAGGTGGACGCGCGGGGCCGCTCCCGGAACATCTGCGACGGGCTGGCCCGGCTCGGCACCGGGCAGGACACGCCCGCGCGGATCACCGTCCCGATGAGCGCCACCGCGCACCGCTTCCCGGCCGGGCACCGCGTCCGCCTCCAGGTGAGCGGCGGAGCCCACCCCCGCTTCGCCCGCTCCTCCGGTACGGCCGAACCCCCGGCCGACGCCGTGGAGTTCGTCCCCGTCCGGCTCACGGTGCACGCGGACTCGGCGCTGCTGCTGCCGCAGGAGGCCGGGGAGAGCGGGGACGGCCACGAGCTCCGGGAGGGCCGGACCGCCGGCGGGACGGCGGACGCCGTCGGCTGACCGGCCGGGGCCCGGCGGCTCAGGGCATGAGCGGGAGCCTGCCGACGATCCTGTCGACCGGGTTGCGTGGGCCGACGATGCTGACCGCGCAGTACTCCATCTCCTCGGTACGGGCCCGGCCCACGGTCGCCAGGAAGTCGCCGTAGACACGCGTGCTCTGGGCCGCCGCCGGCACATCCGCGACGAAGACGTCGGGGCGCGCCGCCGCCTTGGCGCGGACGGTGCGCAGGGCCGCGGAGTCGGCGACGAGCACCGAGCAGCCCGCCCAGGGCAGGCCCGGATGGACGGTCCCGTCCGCGTCGGCGGCCGCGTCGCCCAGCAGCCCGGGCACGGCGGCGACCGTGGGGGCGACCGCGCAGACGGCGGCGTTGGCGGCCCGCCCGGGAGGCAGACCGGCGTGGACGACCACGACCCATTTCAGCCGCGCCCGGCGGGTGGACAGGCCGAAGTCCCGCTCCCCGGGCGCGAACCCCACCGCCACCGCGTCCCCGGACACGCCCGCCGCGCTGCCTGCGTTGCCTGCGTCCCCTGTCTTCCCGGCGCTCCCGGCGCTCCCGGCCTCCCCGACGTCCCCCGTGTTCCCCACGGACATCTGCCCTCCTGCGTTCGTTCGGCGGAATGCGGCAACGCTAGGCGGGGGTGCGAGGCGGCGGCACGCTCTCCGTACATCGTTCGCAGCACGGCCCCGGGGCGGCGTTCCCGGCGTACAGGGTGCGGCGGTCCGGCCCGATATCCCGCCGTTCGTACGGCGCGGTGGCCGCGCGGCCGGGCGCGGGCCGGGCCCAGGGGCGGAGACGGCGCCCCGGGGGCGCACACCGTGCGGCGTACCGTCGGGCGGCATGGACCTCGATGCGCTGGACCGGACCCTGCTGCGCGAGTTGCAGAAGGACGCACGGCAGACCAATCGCGAGCTCGCGGCCAAGGCCGGGGTCTCGCCCTCGACCTCGCTGGAGCGGGTACGGCTGCTGCGGCAGCGCGGTGTGATCACCGGCTACCACGCCGCCCTGGATCTCGACGCGGCCGGCCGGCCCGTCCAGGCGCTCATCTCGGTACGCATCCGGCCGCCGGCCCGCCCCGTCATCGAGGGGTTCCGGGAGTGGGCGGCCCGGCTGCCCGAGGTGATCGGCCTGTTCGTCACCTCGGGCGCGCACGACTTCCTGCTGCACGTGGCCGTCCCGGACGTGGACAGCGTGTACGCGTTCGTCATCGACCGGCTCACCGAACGCCGCGAAGTCGCCGATGTGCAGACCACGTTGGTCTACGAACACATGCGCTCCCGCGGTATCGAACCGGCCGGCCCGGACCGCCCCCGCTCCTCGCGCGCGGCCCGCTGAGCGACGGCCCGGGAGGACCGGGAGGACCGGGAGGACCGAGAGCCCGGGAGGACCGGGAGAAGGTCCGGAAGGCGGGGCCCGGGAAAGAACAGAGGCGGCCGGGAAAAGAGCGGGCAACGGGGAACGGGTGGCGCCCGGCGGGAAGTTCACCGGAATTCGGCGGGAGGCACCCGCATTCAACGGGATTCACCGGGAGAACGCCGAACACTCCGGCGCCGCACCCGTTCCGAAGTCCGGCCACTCCGGAGCCACTTCACCCTTTCGGGCAGCAAGGGGGGAATGCGTGGGCGTGTCCCCGGAATGTGCTGGATGCTGCACGGAAGCGGGTGCCGACGGCCCGGCGAGGGAGGGAGGGCGCGGTGTGGGGGAAATGCGCCGAACCGGATCCGCCGTCCCCGCCGTCCCCCACCGCGCTCGGACCCAGCAGGCGCGAGCGCGGCATGTTCGCGCTCATGACCGTCGCCGTCCTCGGCTACGTCCTGCTGGTGTCGGCGATGACACCGGCCGAGCCCCGGCAGCGGCCGCCGCTGCGGGTGGGGGTCCTGCACTCGCAGACCGGACGGCTGGCGCATCTGGAGAAGCCGCTCGCGGACGCGACGCTGATGGCGATCGACGAGATCAACGCGCGCGGTGGCCTGCTGGGCCGCGAGGTGGTCCCGGTGCAGGTGGACGGCGCGTCCCGGGGGCGGACGTTCGCGCAGGCCACCCGCAAACTGCTCAGCGGCGGCGCGGTGCGCACGATCTTCGGGGGGTACGCCTCGGCGGCACGGCGCAGCATGATCCCGGTGGTGGAGCGGTACGACGGGCTGTTGTTCTATCCGGCGGTGTACGAGGGCGGCGAGACCTCGCACCGGGTGGTCTACACGGGTGCGACGCCCAACCAGTACATCACCCCGGCCATCCAGTGGTTCCTGGACAACGGCGCCCGCTCCTTCCATCTCGTGGGCTCCGACTACATCTATCCCCGCGTCTCGCTGGCCCTGGTGCGCTCCCAACTCGCCTCCTGCGGCGCCCGCGTGGTGGGCGAGGACTATCTGGAACCGGACACGGAAAAGGTGTCGGCCGTCGTCCGCAGAATCCGCGGGGCCGAACCCGACGTCATCGTCTCGGCGCTGGCCGGCGCCACCAACGGGCCTTTTTTCACCGCACTGCGGGGCGATGCCGACGGCCGGCGCATTCCCACGCTGAACCTCGTCTCCGACGAATGGGAGCTGCGTTCGGCGGAGGCGCAGCGGAAAGCCGGTGCGTATGTGGCGGGTGATTTCGTCGCGGCCAACTATTTCGAGTCGCTGCCGGATGCGGCGAACCGCCGTTTCGTCCGGGAGTACAAACGCCGCTACGGTGCCCGGCGGGTGTCCGACACCATCGCCGCCGCCTATGCGGGCGTCCATCTGTGGGCGCACGCGGTGCGCTCCGCGCAGGACGCCGCGCCGGAGGCGGTGCTGCGCGCGGTGCGGGGTGCCTCGCTGGCGGCGCCCGGTGGGACGGTCTACGCCGACCGGCAGAACCGCCATCTGTGGAAGCGGGCGCGGGTGGGCCGGATCCGGCTCGACGGCCGGGTGGAGCCCGTCTGGTCGTCGGAGGCGGTCATCCGGCCCGCGCCCTACAGCCCCTACCGCAGCAAGCAGGAGTGGGACGCCCTGGTGCGCTACCTGTACCACGGCTGGGGCGCTCGCTGGGAACGCCCGCCCGGCGGCCGGCTGCTGCCCCAGGAATCGCGGCCCGGCGCACCGTGATCCACCACGGGCTGTGGCGCCACTGGCTCCTGTTCGCCGGCTCGGCCGCCGCGCTGGTGGCGGTGCGGCTCGCGCGGCTGCCCGCCGTCGCGGCCTGTCTGCTGCTGGTGGGCGCGGCCGTGCTGCTGGTCAACTCGGCGCTGCCGCTGGCCCGTCACGGGGTGCGGCGGGTCGTCGCCGACCAGAACAGCACGGTGCAGACGGCGGTGTTCGCGATCGTCGGCTCGCTGTACGCGACGCTGGTGCACTTCTCGGTCGTGGTCGTCTGGAACGGCTGGTCGCAGGCGGACACCACCGTCGTCCAGGAGGCGAACGCGCTGGCCGACCTGGAGCGGATGTCGCACGGCTTCTCCGGCCCCGTGCACCGCCAGGTGCGGGAGACCTCGCTCACCTACACCGCCGTCGTGATCAACGACGAGTGGCCGGCCATGGCCCGCCGGGACTCGGCACCGCAGGCGCACGCCGCGCTCAGCGAGCTGTGGACGATCTACACCAGCATGGGTCCCGACGACCGCGGCAACGCCCTGTACGGCCCCTCCATCGAACGCCTCGGCCAGCTCGACGACAACCGCAGGCTGCGGCTGCGGGCCAGCGCGCGGGCCGTCCCGACCGTGGTGTGGGTGATGTTCCACTGCGGCGGGGCGCTCGCGGTGGTCATGGTGTTCTTCTTCGGCGTGCGCCGCGACTGGCTCCAGCGGCTCATCGTCTCGGTGCTGGCGGGCGTCGTCGCGCTCTCCGTCTTCCTCGTCACCTCCTTCGAACGGCCTTTCGCCGGCGAGGCGGGCGTACGGCCCGACGCGTTCACCGCCGTCCAGGCCCAATTGCGGGAAGGGGACAGGTGAGCGCCGTGGCCCCGTGCTCCGGGCACCGCCCCTCCCGGTGGGCACGCCGCAGATCACGCGGCGCACACGTCCCCGCGCGGACGTCGGACGGGCCGTACGGGCTCGATCCGCTGCTGCGCCGCAAGGCCGAGCGCTGGTTCGACTGCCTGTGCGCCACCCGGGACACGCCCGGCGACCCCCGGCTGACCTGGACGGACTACGAACTCGCCGCGCTGCGCACGGTGCGGGCCTTCCGGCACAGGGTGGGCGGCCGGGCGCACCGGCGGCTGCGCGCCGCCTTCCGCCGGCTGTGGCGCCGGCACGACCGCGCCGGGAGCGGCACGCTGGACCGCGCCGCCTTCCTCGCCGCGCACGCGCGGGCGCTGGAGCAGGACCGCAGGGCGCTGACGGCCGCGGTGCACGCGCTCTGCTGTGCGCTGGCGGACGCCGCCGACCGGGACGGCGACGACGTGCTCGGCGAGCGGGAGCTGCGGGCGCTGCTGACGGCGGCGTTCCGGCTGACCTCCGAGCACGATCTGCGCACCGCCTGGCACAGCCTGGACCGGGACGGCGGCGGCGCGGTCGAGCACCGCGAACTGCACCGCGCCTTCGCGGAGTTCCTCACAGCGGCGGATCCGGCGGCGCCGGGCAACCAGCTGCTGGGCGGGCCCCGGCCGCCCCGCCCCGGCCGCTGAGCCGTCGGCCCCGGGCCGGCCCGCCGCCCGGCGTTCCCCCGCCGCCGCGCGCCGTCACCCCGGCGGCCGCGCTGGCCCGTACGGCGGAATGGCGTGCCGCACCCTTCACATCGCGAGTGTGACGCGCAACACTCGCCAGGCGCATGGACCTCGCCGGTCACCACCCGGAGGAGAGCAACTCATGGCATTGCACGAGGAACTGACGGCGGCTCAGCGCTGTCTGGACGATCTCGCGCGCAGCGTGGACCGCCTGGCACAGCAGGTCGGTGCCGGACTGGAGATCCGCCGGGTGCGCAGCGACACCGAGCACCTGAAGGAGTCGTTGGCTCTACTGCGGGACGCCGCCCCGCGGCAGGCTCCCGCACCGCTCGTCGAGATGGTGCCGGTCCCCGAACAGCCCTACGACCAGGGGCTGTGGACCGACGTCGACGACGAGGGGCTGGGGGCCAGCGGCCGGCGCGCACCCTGAGCCACCACTCGGGTCCCGTCACCCCCGACCCCTGTCCCGACTCCCGGAGAGACCGTTGGCCACTGGCACCGAACCCCAACAGAACGCGGGCCCGCGGCCCGGCGGGGTGCGCGAGGGCTCCCGCGCCGCCATCGCCGCGCCGCACCTGCGCACCGACCGCTGGTGGCTGGCGCCCGCCGGCACCGCGCTCGGGCTGCTCGCGTTCGTCGTCTACTCGACCTGGCGCGCTTTCGCGAACGCCGACTACTACGCGGCGCCCTACGTCTCGCCCTTCTACTCGCCCTGCCTCGCGGACAACTGCCACGAGATGCGCGGCGGGCCCAACATCGGCCTGTTCGGCGAGTGGTGGGGCCTCTCGCCCGCGCTCATCATCCTGATCTTCCCGCTGGGCTTCCGGCTGACCTGCTACTACTACCGCAAGGCGTACTACCGCGGCTTCTGGGCCTCTCCCCCGGCCTGCGCGGTCGCCGAGCCGCACAAGAAGTACACCGGCGAGACCCGGTTCCCGCTGATCCTCCAGAACATCCACCGCTACTTCTTCTACGCGGCCGTCCTGGTCGCCCTCGTGCTGTCCTGGGACACCCTGCTCGGCTTCCGCGACGCCCACTACGAGTGGGGCCACATGGGCCTGGGCACGCTGGTGTTCCTCGTCAACATCGTGCTGATCTGGGCGTACACCCTCTCGTGCCACTCGTGCCGGCACATCGTCGGCGGGCGGCTGAAGCACTTCTCCCGGCACCCGGTGCGCTACCGGCTGTGGGGCTGGGTCGGCAAGCTCAACGCACGGCACATGCAGCTCGCCTGGGCCTCGTTGATCAGCGTGGCGCTGGCGGACTTCTACGTCTACCTGCTGGCGTCCGGCGCCTTCACCGACCCACGGCTGTTCTGAAAGCAGCCGGACCCACGCAACGGACGAGAAGGATGGACGAGACATGACGCACGCCGAACGCCGGCAGTGGGACGTGGTGGTCATCGGCGCGGGCGGCGCCGGGCTGCGGGCCGCGATCGAGGCCCGGGAGCAGGGCCTGCGCACGGCGGTGATCTGCAAGTCGCTGTTCGGGAAGGCCCACACGGTGATGGCCGAGGGCGGTATCGCCGCCAGCATGGGCAACGTCAACGAGGGCGACAACTGGCAGGTGCACTTCCGCGACACGATGCGCGGCGGCAAGTTCCTCAACCAGTGGCGGATGGCCGAACTGCACGCCCGGGAGGCCCCGGACCGGGTGTGGGAGCTGGAGACGTGGGGCGCGCTGTTCGACCGGACGAAGGACGGGCGGATCTCCCAGCGCAACTTCGGCGGGCACGAGTACCCGCGGCTGGCACACGTGGGCGACCGCACGGGCCTGGAGCTGATCCGCACGCTCCAGCAGAAGGTGGTCTCCCTCCAGCAGGAGGACTTCCGGGAGACCGGCGACTACGAGGCCCGTATCAAGGTCTTCCAGGAGTGCACGGTCACCCGCATCGTCAAGGACGGCGAGCGGGTCGCGGGCGTGTTCTGCTACGAGCGCGAGAGCGGCCGGTTCTTCGTCGTCGAGGCGCCGTCGGTGGTGCTGGCGACGGGCGGCATCGGCAAGTCGTTCCAGGTGACGTCGAACTCCTGGGAGTACACCGGCGACGGGCACGCGCTGGCGCTGCTGGCCGGGGCCTCGCTGATCAACATGGAGTTCGTGCAGTTCCATCCGACGGGCATGGTCTGGCCGCCGTCGGTGAAGGGCATCCTCGTCACCGAGTCCGTGCGCGGGGACGGCGGTGTGCTGCGCAACTCCGAGGGCCGGCGGTTCATGTTCGACTACGTGCCGGACGTCTTCAAGGAGAAGTACGCGGAGACGGAGGAGGAGGCGGACGGCTGGTACGAGGATCCCGACCGGCACCGCCGCCCGCCCGAGCTGCTGCCCCGCGACGAGGTGGCGCGCGCCATCAACGCCGAGGTCAAGGCCGGGCGCGGCTCCCCGCACGGCGGTGTCTTCCTCGACGTCTCCACCCGGATGTCCGCCGAGACGATCAAGCGGCGGCTGCCCTCGATGCACCATCAGTTCCGCGAGCTGGCGGATGTCGACATCACCGCCGAGCCCATGGAGGTCGGCCCGACCTGCCACTACGTGATGGGCGGCGTCGACGTCGACTCGGACACCGCGGCGGCGCAGGGTGTGCCGGGGCTGTTCGCCGCCGGTGAGGTCGCGGGCGGTATGCACGGCTCCAACCGGCTGGGCGGCAACTCCCTGTCCGATCTGCTGGTGTTCGGCCGGCGCGCGGGCCTGCACGCGGCCGAGTACGCCCGCGCGTGCGGGGACGACCGGCCCGTCGTCCGGGACGCCGAGGTGGACGCGGCGGCGGCCGAGGCGCTGCGCCCGTTCGGCACCGGGGCGGAGCAGGCCCCGCAGACGGCAGGCGGCGCGGGAAGCGCGGGGCCGCCGGAGAACCCGTACCAACTGCACCAGGAACTCCAGCAGTCGATGAACGACCTGGTCGGCATCATCCGCCGCGAGGAGGAGATGGCGGCGGCGCTGGAGAGGCTGGCCACGCTGCGCGAGCGGGCCCAGCGGATGGCCGTCGAGGGGCACCGGCAGTTCAACCCGGGCTGGCACCTGGCGCTGGACCTGCGCAACATGCTGCTGGTCAGCGAGTGCGTGGCGCGGGCGGCGCTGAACCGCACCGAGTCCCGCGGCGGGCACACCCGGGACGACTTCCCCGACATGGACCGCGAATGGCGCCGCGCGAACCTCGTGTGCACCCTCGCGGACGCCGCCGAGGACGTGCGCTCCGGGCGCATCGCGCTGCGCCGCCGCGAGATGCCGCCGATCCGCAGCGACCTCCTCGAACTCTTCGAGAAGGAGGAGCTGATCAAGTACCTGACCGACGAGGAGCTGACGACGAAGTGAGCACTGCCGCGGATTCCGGCACCCGAGCCGGCGCGAAGGACGGCCCCGAAGGGGAGGACGCGGGCGGGGCGAAGGTGAACCCCGCGCCCGAGAGCGGAGGCGAGCGCTACGACGCGCACTTCCGGGTGTGGCGCGGGGATGCCGAGGGCGGCGGCCTGCGGGACTTCACCGTCGAGGTGAACGAGGGCGAGGTCGTCCTCGACATCATCCACCGCCTCCAGGCGACCCAGGCGCCGGACCTCGCGGTGCGGTGGAACTGCAAGGCGGGCAAGTGCGGTTCGTGCAGCGCCGAGATCAACGGCCGGCCGCGCCTGATGTGCATGACCCGGATGTCGGTCTTCGACCGCGCGGAGACGATCACCGTCACACCGCTGCGGGCCTTCCCCGTGGTGCGGGACCTGGTGACGGATGTGGGCTTCAACTACACCAAGGCGCGGGAGGTGCCCTCGTTCATCCCGCCGCAGGGCCTCGGCCCGGGCGAGTACCGGATGCAGCAGGAGGACGTGGGGCGCTCGCAGGAGTTCCGCAAGTGCATCGAGTGCTTCCTGTGCCAGGACACCTGCCATGTGGTCCGCGACCACGAGGAGAACAAGCCGGCCTTCGCGGGCCCCCGCTTCCTGATGCGCGTCGCCGAGCTGGACATGCACCCGCTGGACGCCGCCGAGGAGTCCGGCCTGGACCGCAAGACCAGCGCCCAGGACACCCACGGCCTCGGCTACTGCAACATCACCAAGTGCTGCACCGAGGTGTGCCCGGAAGGCATCAAGATCACCGACAATGCGCTGATCCCGCTCAAGGAGCGCGCCGCCGACCGCAAGTACGACCCCCTGGTCTGGCTCGGCAACAAGATCCGCCGCCGGGCGTGACGCCCGTCCCGGCCCGCTCCCGCCGTCGGCCCGCGCCCGGTCTTCCGGGGGCGGGCCGACGCACGAGCACGCCACCCGGCGGACGCGGCCCGCCGCCCGCCGCGCCGCCGGAGAGGACTTCCGGCGGTATCCCGCCCCGCCGGCGCCCCGTACCGTCGATGCCGTGGACGGACGGAACAGGACAAGGAGCCGCACATCCGGCGGCGGACGGACAGACGGCTGGATATCCGCCGCCGGCCGGGGTCCGCGCACGCTGCTGCGCCGGTGCGGACCGTCGGCCGGCCCGGTGCTGACCTGCGCGGCGGGCGTGACCGCCGTGGCGGCGGTGCTCGCCGATGTGCGGTGGGCGGTGGCGACGGCGCTGTGCGCCTTCGTCGCCGGCCGGCACCCCGGACGGGCGCTGCACGCCGCTTTCGCGCTGGCCGTGGTGCTCGCCGCGGACATGGCCGCGGTGCTCGCCGTGCCCGGGTGGCTGCCGGCGGGCAGCCGGTTCGTGGCCGTCGTGATCGGCGCCGGGATGCTGTTCTGGTTCGCCGGACGGCTGTGGCTCCAGTACGTCGAGCTGAGCCGGGCCGGGTGGGAGCGCGCCGAGCGGCTGACGCGGGAGCGGCGGCTGGTGGCCGCGCAGGCGCGGCTGCGTGAACGGGCCCGTATCGCCCGGGACATGCACGACGTGCTCGGCCACGAGCTGAGCCTCCTCGCCCTCTCGGCGGGCGCGCTCAAGCTCTCCCCCGGGCTCGGCCCGGAGCAGCGGCGTGCCGCCGAGGACATCCGGGGCCGCGCGGAGACGGCCGTCGAGCGGCTCGGCGAGGTGATCGGGGTGCTGCGCGAGGAGCCCGCCACGGCTCCGCTGGCCCCGGCCGGAACCGCCGGGAGCCACGGGAGCGACGGGAGCCACGGGAGCGCCGGAGCCGCCGGGAGCGACGTGCGGCGGCTGGCCGACGAGGCGTCCGCCGCGGGTCTGCGGGTGCGGCTCCACATCGAGGGGGAACCGGAGGCCGTGCCGGACGCGGTGCTGCGGGCCGTGCACCGGGTGGCCCAGGAGGGGCTCACCAACGTCGCCCGGCATGCGCCCGGTTCGGCGGCCGTGGTGCGGGTGGCGTACGGCGGCGCCGCGTCCCGGGTGACGGTGGAGAACGACGCCCCGCCCGCCACCGGGCGCACGGGCGGGGCGCGTTCCCGGGGCGGGCACGGGCTCGTCGGCCTCGACGAGCGGGTACGCCTGGCCGGCGGCACCTTCGGGTGCGGCCCCCGCCCGGACGGCGGCTTCACCGTCCATGCCCACCTCCCCCACCCGGGCCCCGGCCGCCCCGCGCCCCCGCCGCGGGACGTCCCGACCGGCGCCCGCCCCGGCCCGGAGCCCGCACCCGCGGACGGGGCAGCCGAACTGCCGGGCGACGGGCGGCCGTCCGGGACGGGCCGGGGAGCGGAGGAGTGGGGGCTCGCGCCGGTGCGACGGGCGGGGCGGCGGCGGATCGGCCGGACGGTGCTGGTCGCGCTGACCGCCTCGCTGCTCGCGGCGACCGTGCTGGGCGCGGTGCTGACCTGGTGGGACATGCGGGTGGCCCAGCGCTCGGTGCTGGCCCGCGAGGACTTCGCCCGGCTGCATCCGGGGATGTCCCGCGCCGAGGTGGAGCCGTATCTGCCGGCCGAGCCGACCCGTCGGCGCACGGCCGGCACCCCGCCGGAGCCGGCGGGCGGCAACCTCTCGTGCGAGTACTACGTCATGACAGCCGACCCGTTCGCGGACGAGTCGGGCGACACCTACCGGCTGTGCTTCCGGACACCCCGCGGCGCCGGGGACACGGCCGACAGCACCCTGCTGACGGCCGAGACACTGCGGGCGGGCGAGGCACGCTCGGCACACCCGCCGCGGCAGGAACCGCGTCCGGAAGCCCTGCCGGTGTCCCGGGCGGCGCCCGGGGCTGCGGCAGCGCCCGCGCTCCACGCACCACAGGAAGAAGGGGGAGGCCGGTGATCCGGGTACTGGTGGCCGACGACGAGCCGATGGTCCGTACGGGAGTGCGGGCGATCCTGGCGACGACGGACGACATCGAGGTGACGGCGGAGGCCGGCGACGGGCACGAGGCCGTCGAACTGGTCCGGCGGCACCGCCCCGATGTGGCGGTGCTCGACATCCGCATGCCCCGGCTCGACGGCATCGCCGCCGCGGAAGCGCTCGCCCGGGCGGCACCGGACACCCGCACCGTCGTGCTCACGACCTTCGGCGAGGACGACTACATCCTTAAGGCCCTCGGCGCGGGCGCGACCGGCTTCCTGCTCAAGGCCGGCCCGCCCGAGGAGCTGATCACCGGGGTGCGGGCGGTCGCCGAGGGCGCCGCCTATCTCTCACCGAAAGTGGCCGCCCGGGTCGTCGCCCATCTGTCGGCCTCCGGGGCCGGCCGCGCCGCCGGGCGCCGGGCCGACGCCCGGGAACGGGTCGCGGCCCTCACCGCCCGGGAACGGGAAGTGCTCGCCCATCTGGCCGCCGGGCTGTCCAACGGACGGATCGCCCGGCGGCTGCACCTGGCCGAGGCCACCGTCAAGGCGCACGTCAGCTCCGTACTGGCCCGGCTGGGCGTCGACAACAGGGCCGCGGCGGCCGTCGTCGCGCACGAGGCGGGCATCGTCCCCGCCGTGCCCTCCGTGCCCGGCGTGCCCGGCGTTCCCGCCCCGCCGGGTCCCTCCTGAGCCGGCCCGCCGGCGCCCGCCGCCGGCCAGCATGCCCAGCACCCGGTCCGCCGCCCAGGTGGCGGGGGTGCGCAGCGCCAGCGCGACGGCGAGGGCGATGCCGCCGCCCCACAGCGCGCCGGCCAGCACGTCGTGCGGGTAGTGCACGCCGAGCAGCACCCGCAGCAGGGCCGCCGCAGCGGCGAGCGGCAGGGTGACGACCGCCAGCCGGGGCCGGGCGGCGGCGAGGCCGCAGGCCAGCGAGGCGCCGATGGTGGAGTGGTTGCTGGGGAAGGACCAGTCGCCGGGCGGCGGGCAGTCCGCGACGGGGTCGGCGCCCGGCACCGCGCGGCACGGGCGCTCCTCGTTGATGACGAGCTTGAGCGCCTCGCTCCCGGCGTAGGCGAGCACCATGCCGAAGCCGGCGAGTACGGCCCGGCCGAGCGCGGGGGCGTCCCCGGCCCGCAGCGTCGTCCACAACTGCCACAGCAGCAGCAGGCCGAGCAGCAGCAGGGTGCCCTCGGTGGCGGCTTCCATGAGGGTCGCGAGCAGTCCGGGTCCCTCGGACGCCGCCCCGCTCACGCTCAGATACAGCTCGGCGGACGCGCCGCCGGTGACCCGCACGGGGTTCGCTGCGCCCGGGCCGCCAGGCGCCAGCACGACGGCCGAGGTTCCGGCGACGGCGGCGGCACCGACGGCACCGAGCGTGGTTCGTGTCGTTCTTTGCATACGCCGAACCTAGGCGTACTCCGGGCCTGGTGGTGACCCGGAAGTCGTGCGGGGACCCCCGACTTTCGGCCTATGTGCCGGCCGGGCCGGCCGCGGGGCGGTGAACTCCCGCCGGGCGGCGGCCTCTCGGGCCGTTCGGCCTCCGCGAAGCCTCCCGACGCGGCGGGTGTCGCGGGCGCGGCGGCCGTGCGGGACGTGCGCGTGCATCCCGTCCCGCGCCCCGAGCCGCCGCGCCTCAACTCCCCTCCTCCGTGGGCCGGTTCGGCACCGGTGCGGCCCCGGGCGCTCAGGCCGCGCGCCAGCCCGCCGTGCCCTGGGTGCCGGTGCGGGCCCAGTACAGCCGGCCGTCCAGGCCCAGCACGGCGACGTCACCGCCCCGGCCGCCGGGGGCCGGAACGCTCGCGGGCGCCCCGGCGAACAGGAAGCCCGTCCGGCTCCAGCGCACCCGTGCCGCGGCCGGCTGCACCCGGCCGGTCCTGCCGCGGCGCTCGTCGACGACGGCCGTCTGGAGGTCGCCGTTCCCGGCGCGTGCCGCGAGCAGCGTGCGGCCGTCGGGGAGCGGGGTGGCGGAGACGGGCCCGTAGCCGGCCGCGCCGCCCAGGTCGGTGACGCGCGCGGGCCGCACGGGTGCGCTGGAGCCGGAGGCGTCGCCGAGCGCGGCGGCGCCGATCCGGGCGGTGCGCACATGCCCGGTGACGGGTGCGCGCATGTGCAGCCGCACGGCCGCGTGCCCGTCGGGGTGCACCGCCACCCGGCCGGTGACGGCGGGCAGTCCGGTGGCGCGGGGGCCGGAGAGGGCGCCGCCGGAGCTGGGCCGGGTCCAGGCCAGCACGGTCTTGGCGGTGGTGGCGAACACGTAGAGGCGGCCGCCCTCGTCGACGCCGGCGGAAGGGGCGCCGTGCAGCCCGGTGCCGCCGAGCGCCTGCCACGGTGTCCAGGTGCCGTCCGGCTGCCGGGTCCTGGCGCTGAGCTGGTGGCGGCTGGTGCGGACCACGGCCGTCACGGTGCCGTCGGGGGTGACGGCGACGGCCGGTGCGCTGATGTCCGACAGGCCGGCGAGGTCGCCCGGTTCGGGTGTGCCGAGGGACTGCCAGGGCCCGAACCCGGAACCGCCGGACCCGCCGGCCGCCTGCACGGTCCAGCCGACCTCCTTGCGGTAGCCGCCGGGGCCGTCCTCGGTGACGGTGCGGGTGCCGAACAGGGCGGTCCGCCCGTCGGGCAGGTCGACGGAGGTGAGCGAGGGGTCGATGCCGGTGGCGGGCAGCAGGGTGGGCGCGTCCCACCGGGCGCCGGTGCCGGCCGGGCGGTGCCGGACGGCGATCCGGCCGTCGAGGACGGAGTAGGCGGTGAGCGAGCCGTCCTTCGCGGCGCGCAGCCAGGCCGTGGACTCGCCGTCGGTGTGCCGGATGCCGTGGGACCAGCCCAGGTGCTGGGTGCTCGGCACCATCTTCAGATCGCCGCAGCCGGCCGCGTACCGGCAGGCCCGCTCGGCCCGGTCGGCCCAGGCGTAGGTCTCCAGCGTGCGCAGCTTGCCACGGGCCGTCCGGCCGCCGAGGACGTGCGGCAGCCCGCCGTTGAAGTAGCCGAGGTAGGTCGAGACGGTGAAGTGCGGGGCGCGGCCGCGTGCCGCGTCGTCGGCGTGCCGGACGAGCGCCTCCTGCACGAACCGGGCGCCGGCGAAGTGGTCCTGGTGGTCGGCGTACTTGCCGTTGCGGTCCAGCCGGCCGGGGGTGGGGTCCTGCATCCGTATCTGTGTGGGGCGGAACCGCTGGAGATAGCCGACGAGGGTGTCGACGAGCTGGGCGCGGGTGTAGTGGAAGTTCCCGGTGACGGGCCCGGCGGAGCTGAGCTGGGAGCCGAGCCGGCGGGTCTCCCCGGTCCACAGTCCGTAGAGGCTGTGCGGGCGGTGCTTGGTGAGGCTGCCGGCCTCGCGCAGCAGGTTCCACACGAGGCGGACGTCCGGGTGGCCGCGGAGCGTGTCGAGTTCGGCGCGGCCCCCGCCGGCCGTGCGCAGGACGGTGCGCCGCCAGGCGGCGTCGCGGTCGCCCGTGGCCATCTCGGCGTAGGCGGCGCGTATCCCGTTCTGCCGTGCCTCGGTGTAGACGGCCTTGTCGCCCCGCTCGCCGCGCTTGCGTGCGGGGGCCGCCGCCCCGCGCACGTTCTTGCGTGGCGCGTTGACGCCGTCGCCCTCGCCGGAGGTCAGGAAGACGGTGGTCAACGGCCGCCCCGAGCGCAGCGACTGGGCCGTCTCCGGGTTGAGGAAGAAGAGGTCGTCGTCGGGGTGGGCGACGATCTGGAGCACGGACTCGGAGGTGCGGACCGGCTCGCCGGCGCCGGCCCAGGTGCCGGTGGGGACGGGTCCGGTCTCGTCGGCCGGGCCGCTCTCGTGCCGGGAGTGCGCCCGGTGCGCGCTCCGGTCGGTGGCGCATCCGGAGGCGCCGGCCAGGACGGTCGCGGCGCACACCAGGGCGGTCAGCCGCCGCCCGAGGGCGGCGCGGGGTATGAGGGGCATGTACGGGTGCTTTCTGCATGCATGATCGCGTCGTCATACATGATCGTTCGGGGCGGTGGATGGATGTACGCACCGTCCGTCTTTCCGCAGGCCGGGACGGTTCTGTGACACGGCAGGGCGGCAGCGGTGGCGCGCGCCGGTACGGCGCCGGCGGGACGGGTGCGGTGCGTGAGGGGTGAACTACCGCACGGCGTGCCCCTGTTCGCCGTCGTCCTCGGTGACGACGGCGGGGCGGGCCGTGCGGCCGGCGGCGGGCCCGGCCGCGGGGCCGGTCACCTCCAGCGCGAGATTGTTGCGGACGGTCAGATACGGGCGCACCCGCACCTCGCCCTCGGCGGCGGGCAGCACCAGCTGCCGGAAGGAATCGGTCCGCTTCCGGTCGGCGACATCGCCGAACAGCCGCGCGGGCCGCACCGTGCGGCCCTCCTCGCCGGACGGCGTCAACTGCACGTTCCACACCGCCTCGCCGCCCGGATGGCGGGCCGCGAGTTCGGCGGCGGGCAGCCGGGCCAGGAACATCCCGGCCTCGTCGACCCGGCACCGGGCCCGCACCGGCTCCGCTCCCCCGCCCCGCAGCCGGGCGGTCATCCGGTGGTCCCGGCCCACCGCGCCCGCGCCGTGCAGGCTCCCGGTGAGCACCAGTTCGTCCTCCTCGACGGTGAGGGTCCACAGCTCGGCGTGCTCTGGGCGGTTCCAGGTGCGGACGGCGAGCAGCCCCGCGTCCGTCGCGTACGGCACGGCCGCCGCACAGCCCGGCCCTGCGGCGCCGTCCGGCCCGTCGGGACCGCCGGCGGCGCCCGGCCGGGGACGCGCACCGGGCCGCAGCAGCGCGGCGGTCTCCACCAGCCCGGCGGACACCGTGCGCGTCCGGCCGCCGCGCCCGCCCTCCCGGAGCCGGACCGTCCAGCGCCCCTCGGGCAGCGGCTGCGGCGGCACGGCCATCAGCGCCACCGCGCCCTCGGCCGGCGTCCGGAAGGGCAGCCGCAGCTCGTCGCCGTCGGTGCCCTTGCCCGGGCACAGCACCAACTCCCAGCGGCCACGGCCGAGTCCGGTGGTCGGCACCCGGAAGGCGAGCGTGCCGTCGGCGGCGGCACGGCAGTCCACGGCGAGGGGCGGCAGCGCCTTGCCCAGCAGCCGGGCCACCCCGAGCCGCTCGGCCCAGCGCCCCAGCCGCTCCCGCGCGCCCACCGGGGTGCGCACCGTGCGCGGCCCGCGGGAGTCGCGCGGGGCGCCGAGGTCGACGAACAGCGCCTCGTACTGCCGTGCCACATGGCCGGGCAGGAACCGGCGTGCGTTGCGGCGCGCCGCCTCGCCCATGCGCCGCCGCTCGGCGTCGTTCTCGATGAGCCGGCACAGCGCGTCCGCCAGGCCGTCCTCCACCTGGGGCCCCTGGGGGACCAGCAGCCCGTCCTCGCCGTGCGTGAGGATCTCGCGCGGCCCGTGGTCGCAGTCGGTGCTGACCACCGGGACGCCCAGCCGCATCGCCTCCACCAGGGTCATCCCGAACGCCTCGGTCGAGCTGGAGACGGCGGCGACGGCCGCCTTGGCCCACTCCGCGTCGATGGGGGTGCGCGCGCCCATCAGGAACACGTGGTCGTGCAGCCCGAGTTCGTCGATCCTGCGGCGCAGCGCGGCCTCCCGCCTGCCCCGGCCGTAGATCCGCAGCGTCCAGTCCGGGTGCTGCCGGGCGACCTTCGCGAACGCGTCGACGAGCCGCTCGTACCGCTTGACGGGCATCAGCCGTCCCGCGGCGACGACGGTCCGCGAGTCACCGGTGGACGGCTCCGCCTCGGGCGCCGGGCAGCAGTTGGGGATGTGGGTGAGCCGCGTCCGCGCCGCGGGCAGGGCGGCGCGGTAGGTGCGCGCGTCGCCCTCCGAGACGGTGACGAAGGCGTCGAGGTCCGCGACGGCGGCGTCCTGGTCGCGGCGCACCTCCTCGCGGTGGAACCCGTGGGTGAGGTGTTCCTGCCCGACGCGCAGATAGGAGCCGCCGCCGTGCCGGGCCAGGAAGCACACCAGGTAGGGCCGAGTGGCGACGACGACATCGGCGTCGGTGCGGCGCAGGAAGTCCGCCAGCCGGTCCTCCAGCAGCCGGCTCGGCGGCAGCTTGCCCCGGTACGGCACATCGTGCGGACAGCACACCCCCGGCTCGCTCTGCCCCGGGTCGTCCCCCGCGTACCGGCGCGCGCCGGGCCGCAGATCGACCAGCGCGCGCACCCGCACGCCGGGTCCCGCCGGCAGCCGCATGCGGTCGGCCGGCCGGTAGGAGGACACGATCTCGACCTCGTGCCGCTCGGCGAGCGCCGTGGCGAGATTGACCGTGGCCCGGATCGTGCCGCCGATCCCGTAGGCGTTGTGGAGCAGAAAAATGATCTTCATTGGAGCCGTTCATCCTGGTACGTACCCCCGCAACCCTGGCGACGGCCCGCCTTCGCTGCCATCCGGCAGCTGTCCGGGATCAACCCCCCACCCGGCGGGAAACACCCCCCACCCGGCGGGGCGCTCTCCCGAACGGGTGCCTCACCGGCACGCGGCCCGGCCTAGGCTCGGGGACGGCACACCGGCGCACCCGGCCACACCCGGGCGGACCGGCACACGGCACACACAGCACACACGGCACACACAGCACACACGGCACACACAGCAGACACAGCACACACGGCGAGAACAGCGGCAGCGGCAGCGGCAGCGGCAGCGGCAGCGGCAGCGGCAAGAACAGCACGCACGGCAAGGATGGGGACGGAGCGCGAGTGATCCACGTAGCGGTGGTGGACGACGAGGCCCTCGTCCGGTCCGGCTTCGAGCTGATCCTGAACGCGGCGGAGGACATCCGCGTGGTGGCCACGGCGGCGGGCGCCGACGCCGTCGAGACGATCCGCAGCACCCGCCCCGACGTGGTCCTGCTGGACATCCGGATGCCGGATGTGGACGGCCTGACCGTGCTGCGCGAGGTCCGCACCCTCCCCGGAGCGCCGGTGGTGGCGATGCTGACGACCTTCGACGCGGACGAGTACATCCTGGCGGCGCTCCGCTCGGGCGCCGCCGGCTTCCTGCTCAAGGACACCGACCCGGAGCAGCTCGCCCAGCTCGTCCGCACGCTGGCGGCGGGCGGCGTGGTCATGTCCCCGAAGGCGTCCCGCGCGATCCTCGGCACGGCGCGTCCGCGGGAGGGCCGGGGCCCGGGGGAGGCGCCCGCCGGAGGCGACCCGGTCACCGCGCGGGTGAGCCGGCTGACGGCGCGGGAGCGGCAGGTGCTCGTCCTGGTCGCCGACGGCCTGTCCAACGCCGACATCGGCGCCCGTATCCATCTGAGCGCCGGCACGGTCAAGGACCATGTGAGCGCGATCCTCACCAAGCTCGGCGTGGGCAGCCGTGTGCAGGCCGCCCTCGTCGCACAGCGCGCCGGCCTGCTGGACGGGGAGCGATGACGGACGAGGAGGCCCCCGGGGCCGGGCCGCGGCAGCCGGGCGGGGAGAGCGGCCCGGCCGGCGGCCACCGCCCGGACGCGCCCGCTCCCCGGACCGGCCCCTGGACCCGCCGCTGGCGCCGGGTGCCCCCGGCCGGGGTGGACGCGGCGCTGGTCCTGCTCGCCTTCGTGGACGCCTACGTACCGCCGTTCGACCTGACCGCGGGCAACATCCTGTCCACGGCCGCCGCCTGCGGCGCCCTCGTGCTGCGCCGGCGCTTCCCCCTGGTGGTGTTCCTGGCCTCGCTGCCGGCCGCGCTGCTGCTGGACGTCGTCGTGGCGCCGATCGCCGCCCTGTTCACGCTCGCCGACCGGTCCCGCGACCGCCGGGTGATGGCGGCCTGCGCGTTCCTGTTCGCCGCCGTCTCCGCCGTACCGTGGCCGCTGTCGGCGTACACCCCGGACGAACAGACCTGGGCGCTCGTGGACTTCGTCTATCTGCTGGCCTCGGCGGCCGCGCCGGTGCTGCTCGGTCAGCTCGTCCAGGCCCGGCGCGATCTGTCCCGTCAGCTCGCCGAGACCGAGCAGGCGCGCGAGCACGAGCGGGCGCTGCACGCGCAGGCGGCCGTGGCCCGGGAACGCGCCCAGCTCGCACGGGAGATGCACGATGTCGTCTCGCACCAGGTCAGCCTGATCGCGGTGCGCTCGGCCGCGCTCCAGGTGGCAGCGCACGAGGCGGAGGCACGGGAGGCGGCCGGCACCATCCGCGCGCTCAGCGTCGACACGCTCGACGAGCTGCGCCACATGGTGACGCTGCTGCGTGCCTCCGGCGGCAGCGGCAGCGAGCTGACGCCGCAACCGCGGCTGGCGGATCTGCGCCGGCTGGTGGAGACCAGCGGCGTCGAGGCCGAACTGACCGGCTGTCTGCCCCCGGAGATCGGCACCCCGGCACAGCGCACCGTCTACCGCACCGTGCAGGAGGCGCTGACGAACGCACGCAAGCACGCGCCCGGCGCCCGCGCCACGGTCGAACTGTGGCGGGCGGAGGGCCGGTTCGGTGTGACGGTGGTCAACACCCCGCCCACCCGGCCCGGTCTGCCGCTGCCCGGCTCGCAGCAGGGCCTGCTCGGGCTGCGCGAGCGGGCCGAACTCCTCGACGCCGAACTGACCACGGGGCCCACGCCCGAGGGCGGCTTCCGGGTCCGGCTGAGCATCCCCGAGCGACACGGCTGACACCCGGCCACGACGGCGCGCAGCAGACCGGCCGACGAGGGCGGAACCGGACCGCCGCCCGCCGCACGCCACCCGCCGCACAACGGCTCGCAGCTTTGCACCGGCTCTGCACCGGCCCTGCACCGGCTCTGCACCGGCTCGGCGCAGGCCCGCACCGGCCGTCCGTCCCGCCCCGGGCTCAGAACAGGCTGAGCAGGGCCTCCGCCGGGTCCGCCGGGGCCGCGCCCTCCTCCGGCAGGGGCATCTGGAACCACACGGCCTTGCCGGACGGGGTACGCCTGCTGCCCCAGGAGGTGCTCAGCAGATCCACCAGTTGCAGACCGCGGCCGCCCTCGTCCGTGTCGTGCGCGCGCCGCCTGCGCGGCTGCACCTGCCCGGCGTCCCACACCTCGCACACCAGCGTCCGGTCCAGCAGCAGCCGCAGCCGGATGGTGCCCTCGCCGTACCGCAGCGCGTTGGTGACCAGCTCGCTCACCAGGAGTTCGGCGGTGTCCCCGAGGGCGTCCAACTGCCAGGCGGCCAGCTGTTCCCGGGCCAGCTCGCGGGCGCGCGCGACCGAGCGCGGCTCGGGCGGCAGCCGCCAGTCGCCGACGTGCGCCGGGTCGAGCCCGTGCACCCGCGCCATCAGCAGGGCGATGTCGTCCTCGCCGTGGTGCACGTTCAGGGTGCGCAGCACGCGGTCGGCGGCGTCCTCCAGCGGCGTGCCCGCACCGTCGAGCAGCGAACGCAGCGACTCCAGGCCCTCGTCGAGCGGATGGTCCCGCGACTCGACGAGCCCGTCGGTGTACAGCGCGAGCATCGCACCGTCCGGCAGCACGACCTCGATCTCCTCGAAGGGCTCGCCGCCGACGCCGAGCGGTACGCCCTTGGGCACCTCCAGCAGCAGCGCCCGCTCGTCCGGTTCGACGAGCACGGGCGGCAGATGCCCGGCGTTGGCGAAGGTGCACCGCCGTGAGACGGGGTCGTAGACGGCGTAGATGCAGGTGGCGAGGTAGACCTCGGAGCGGTCGGCGTCGCCGCCCCGCTGGGAGCGCGGGGTGCCGCCCAGCCCGCGGGCGATCTCGTCGAGGGCGCCGAGCACCTCCGCGGGCTCCATGTCGGTGAGCGCCAGCGTCCGTACGGCGGTGCGCAGTTCGCCCATGGCGACGGCGGAGCGCAGCCCGCGCCCCATCACGTCGCCGACGACGATCGCGGTGCGGTGCCCGGGCAGCTCGATGACGTCGAACCAGTCGCCGCCGACCTCGGTGGCCGGGTTGCCCGGCAGATAGCGGCAGGCGATGTCCAGGCCGGGCGCCTCCGGGTCGCCGGGCGGCAGGAGGCTGCGCTGGAGGATGAGCGCCCGCGCGTGCTCCCTGCGGTAGAGGCGTGCGTTGTCGATGCACACGGCGGCGCGTGCGGCCAGCTCGGCGGCCAGCGCGCCGTCCCGCTCGCCGAACGGCTCGCTGCCCTTGGCGCGGGAGAACTGCGCCAGCCCGAGCACCCGGTCCCTGGCCACCATCGGCACCGCGAGCGTCGACTGGACGACGGCGCCGAACTGCGCGGGCACGGTGCCGTCCTGCGCCTGGATGTTCTGCACCCGGCCGCTGCGCAGCGCCGCGGCGTACGGGGAGTGGTCGGCGTAGCAGTGGGTGGCGCCGACCTCGGCGGGCTGCCCCGCCTGGGCACCGCCCGGGCCGTCCCCGCCGCCCGCGCCGTCCGCGGCGCCGGTGCCCTCGGACTCGCGGCCGAACCCGTAGGGCGCGTCGGCGACGGCGCTGGCGAAGGCGACCCGGCGCAGCTCCCCGCTGGGCGCCCCGACGGGCCTGCGGCGGCGCGGCAGCCCCGCGGCGGTCCCGGTGCCTCGGGGCGCCCCGGCGGCACCGGCGGTTCCGGCTCCGTCCTCGGCTCCCTCGCGCGGGCCGACGGGCCGGGGCTCGTCCCCGGCGAGGACGTTCTCGTACAGATCGACGGAGGCGAGATCGCAGAACTGCGGTACGGCCACATCCAGCAGTTCGCGCGCGGTGGTCTCCAGGTCCAGCGAGTTGCCGATCCGGGCGCCCGCGGCGTTCAGCAGGGCAAGGGCACGCCGTACGTCGTCCTGCTTACCCGCCGCCTCCACTGGGATGTCGCTCAACGCCGCCCCTTCCACCTGCCGGTTCTCGCTCCGGTCCGAGCAGTGTGACAGCCCGGAGAGCCGTCCGGTCCCGCTCGTCCCGATCGCCGCACGCCGTTGCGGCCCGGGGCCGTTGCTCGCGGTCGCTCGCCGTGGCCCCGCTGCGCCCCGCCGTCGACGGGGCACCCTTCTCTCCTAACCAGCGAAGGCGGCACCGAACCCCAGGAGCATACGCAGGTGCCCCATACACCCGTACACCCGCTCGGACCTCCCGGTTTTCCGGGCGGGGCAGCGGTGTGCGGGCCACCGGACATCCGCCCGGAAGGTCCGGCCGCGTCCGGTTTGGCAGGCGCCATCTCCCGTCAGGGGAGCACCAGTTCGAACCACACCGTCTTGCCGGACGGACCGTGCCGGGTGCCCCAGCGGTGCGAACCGCTCGCCACGAGCTGAATTCCCCGGCCGCCCTCCTGCTCCGTGCTGACGGCCCGCTCCCGCGGCGGCTCGTGCAGCGGATCGGAGACCTCGACGGTCAGCACGCTCACCCCCGCGCCGGACGGGCGCGGCACATCGCGCACCAGACGCACCCCGATGGGGCCGTGCGCATACCGCAGCGCATTGGTCACCAACTCGCTGACCAGCAGTTCCGCGGTGTCCTGCACCGCGTGGAGCTGCCAGGAGGCCAGCGTCGCGCGGACCGCCTCGCGGGCCCGGCGCACCGCGTAGCTGCCCGTGTCGAACGACCAGGAGGCGGCCGTCCCGGGCGGCAGCCCGCCCAGCCGGGCCACCAGCAGCGCGACATCGTCCTCCGTCATCGGCGTCTCGCCCGACGCCGGCTCCTGACCGGACCGCCGCAGACTGGCGATCATCGCGTTGCAGGTCTCCTGGATACCGCCGCAGGCCGTCCTCCGCGCTTCGCCCGGACACGGGCCCGACAGCAGCGAGCGCAGCCGCTCGATGCCCTCGCTGATGTCCTCGCCCCGCAGCTCCACCAGGCCGTCGGTGTACAGGACGAGCACGCTGCCCTCGTCGACCTCCAGCTCCACGGCCTCGAACCCGCCGGGCCCCGCCGTCTGCGGCCCGACCCCCAGCGGCATCCCGGGCGGCAGGTCGAGCGTCCGCGTCCGGCACACCTCGGGGCCCCCGTCGTCGGACGGCTCCCGGACGACCAGCAGCGGCGGCACGTGCCCGGCCCGCGCCAGGGTCAGCAGCCCGCGCCGGTCCCCGGCGGCGGTGGGCGCCGGCTCGTACACCGCGTACAGACAGGTGGCCATGAGCGGGTCGCCGGCCGGGGAGAGATCGTCGCCGAGGTCGCTGACCCGGGCGAGCAGCTCGTCCGGCCGCAGGTCCAGCCCGGCCAGGGTGCGCACGGCGGTGCGCAGCCGTCCCATCGTGACGGCGGAGTGCAGCCCGTGGCCCATCACGTCGCCGACGACGAACGCGACCCGCCCGCCGGGCAGCGCGATCACGTCGAACCAGTCCCCGCCCACCTCGGTACCGCTGGCCCCCGGCACATACCGGGAGGCCACCTGCACCCCGGGCGGCTCGGGGATGTGCTGGGGCAGCAGACTGCGCTGGAGCATCAGCGCGCCCTCGCGCTCCCGCGCGTACAGCCGCGCGTTGTCCAGCGAGGTGCCCGCCCGGTCGGCCAGCTCCAGACCGAGCGCGAGATCGTCCCTGTCGTAGGACTCCCGCTCGCCCGACCGGCTGACCAGCAGCAGCCCCAGCACGGTGCCGCGCGCCCGCAGCGGGACGGCCAGCAGCGAGTGGATGCCGAGGTCGAGCAGCGCGTCCACACGCGGGTCGCCGGTGCGGGCGGCGCCCCGGATGTCCTTGGGGGACGCGGCCAGCAGGGCTTCGCCGGAGGCGAGCACACGGCCGAGGAACGAGCCGGGCCGGAAGACCGTCTCGGCGCCGATCCGCAGCAGCCTGTCGACGCGCTCCCCGCTGTAGCGCGCCGCGACGCCCGCCTGGTGGACGGGCGTTCCGGTGGGGATGACGGGGCTGGGCAGATCGCCTCCCCGCACCACCTCACCGCGCAGCTGCACCACCGCGTAGTCGGCGAACTGCGGCACCAGCGCGGAGGCGAGCGCCTGCGCGACGGCCCGCACGTCCAGCAGATCGCCGAGCGCGACACCGACCTGGTCGAGCAGCGCCAGCCGCCCCCGCGCGGCCTCGACCTTGTTGAGCGCCTCCAGCCGCTCGGTGATGTCCATGACGGTGCAGCTCACCCCGAGCACCTCGCCGCACGGATCGGTCAGCCTGCTGTAGGAGACCGAGCGCGCCCCCTTGCCGTCGGGCGCCGAGGTCACCATGTCGACGACCGACCGCCCCGTCTCCAGCACCGTCGACTGCACCCGGAGGATCTCGTCGGCCATCCCGGCGGGCAGCACATCGGCCACGGTCCTGCCGAGCATCTGCTCCCCGGCGGACCGGTTGAGCCGGACGAGGGCCTCGTTGAACCGCACGAACCGCTTCTCGGTGTCGAACAGCGCGATCCCCAGCGGCGAGGAGGCGAACAGCGCGTCCAGCGCCGCCAGATCGTGCTCGACGGCCCGCAGCCTGCTGGCCTCGACGATGTTGGCCAGCACGAAGGGGTTCCCGTCGGTGTCCCGGAGCAGCGAGGCCCGCCCCTCGACCTCCACGAGGTGGCCCTCCCGGTGCCGGACGTACATCATCCCGCGCCACCCGTGGGTCCGGACGAGCACCTCGCGCCGCTCCTCGGCCCCGCCCTCGATGAACTCCTCGATGTCCCGCCCGATCACCTCGGCGGCGGACCAGCCGAGGATGTCCTCCGTCTTCGGGCTCCACAGCGTCACCGTGCCGCGGCCGTCCAGCATGACGATCCCGACCCGCAGGGTGTCCAGCAGCGAGGACCCCGGGCCGTCCGGAACCCGCGGGCTCCCGGCCGCCGGCTCGGCGGACCGGGCGCCCTCGGGGCCCTCGGCGGGATCGCTGCTGCTCACGCTGCCACTCCCCCGTGTCGGAGAACGGGTCGGGCTGTCCCACCCCGGACGAACTTCCGATAGCAGGACAATTATCAACGTATCCGAGCAGCCCGACACCGCACGTCCGGGAGCGGCCCCGCCCGCTCACCGTCCGTGCCCGGACTCACCCCCGTAGGCCGACTCCAGGTGCTCCAGATGCTCGACCAGGTAGTCGTCGCCCGGCGCCGCTCCCGCGCCGTCGTCCGCGCCGGTGGCTCCCGCTCCCCGTCCCCCCAGCCGCTCGGCCAGATGCAGGGCTTCCGCCCGGGTGGCATAGCTGCCGACGCGGTAGCGGTTCCCGTTCGCGTCCTGGCGAACGACCTGCCACGGCAGCACCGCGTTGCTGTCGCCGCTCACATGTCGCATATGCCGGAGCCTACGCCCGACGTTCACGCACCGCATTCGGCTTTGCACAACGGGCCAGTTTTTTCGCCCACACGTTCCCCCGCCACACCCCGCAGCGCTCACCTTCCGTGACGGCTTTCCGCGACACGACCCGCGCAGCCCGCCCTCACAGCTGGGGCCCCGTGGCCGTCCCTCACGGGTGACGGCCACGGGGCCCCTGAGCACCGCACCGGCGGACCGGCGCGCGGATTCAGCGCACCGGCAGGTGATAGGCGATCCGGAAGCGGTCGGCGGGGACGACGACGTCCGCCGTCTCCACCGCCCGCTTCCCCGCGAAGAACGTCCGCGCGACGACGAGCACCGCGTGCCCCGGCACCCCGCCCAGCGCCGCGGTCTCCTCCGCCCGGCCGGGACGCGTACCGACCTCCTCGGTGACGTTGTCCACCACCAGATCGATCGCCGCCATCCGCTCGACGACGCCGCGGCCCGCCAGCGGCCCCTCCTCCGGGAGCATCACCGGCGTACGGCCCGTCACCGACAGCGGCTCCCAGGAGGTGGACAGCATCGCCGCGTCCCCGTCCACCCGGAACACGTACCGGGTGCGCATCACCCGCTCGCCCGGAGCGAGATCCAGCCGGTCCGCGATTGCGGGCGCCGCGTCCTCCTGCTCGCTGTGCGACTCCCAGGTGCCGCGCACCCGTTCGTCGGACTGCTCCTGCCGGAAGGGCGTGCACTCGCTCATCGTGCGATAGCCGGTGCGGGCGATACGGCGGGGCGCCGGCACCTCCCGCACATACGTCCCCGAGCCGGACCGGCCCTCCACCAGGCCCTCCGCCATGAGCACCTTGCGCGCCTCCAGCGCGACGGTGTCCGAGACGCCGTACTCCTCGCGGATACGGGCCTGCGAGGGAAGCCGCGCGTGCGGCGGGAGCGAACCGTCGGCGATCTTCTTCCGGAGATCCGAGGCGACGCGCAGATAGGCGGGCTGCTCACCGAATGGCACGTTGTGCCCTCCCCGTTCGGCACTCGGTCCCGGCGTCCGGCACTGCGGACCCCGGCACCCGGGTTGACAGACAGCAACAGCTTGACAACACAGCGTTGTTGACCGCAACAAACGGCCAACGTTTCACCCGATGTGATGAGTTGCTGCTCAGAAGCGCACCGAAGTGAACGCTTTCTCGTCAGCCTCCGCTGAAGAAACGGTCCGTCGCCGGAAGGACAGGTTCCGACTGGGCGAACTCCCGCGAAAAAAGCCGGAGTTCGACGCAATCCGGCGCACGGGCCGACCGCCCCCGCCCGCCACTCGATGCGCACACACCGCCGGGCCCGGACCCCCGGCCCACCGGAACCCCGGACCGGCTCCCGGACCCGGCCGAACCCCGCTCCCCGCCTGGCCCTCGATCCCGGCCGAGCCCCGGGGCCGAGCCCGCCCCGCCCCCGGACTCACTCCTCGACGGCCTCCCGCCGGGCCCCGCCCGGACGCTCCGCCTCTCCCGCGCCGCCCGCGCCGCCCGCCTCCATGGCGAACAGGACCATCGTGGCGCTGACCCGCACCGCGCCCGGCGTACCCGCGGGCAGGGCGCTCTCGTGCAGCTCCTCGCCCAACTCGTCCGCGCGCCGCCGGATCCGCTCCCACACCTCCGGCTCCAGCCAGACCTCGGCGTCCGTCATCTCCCCGGGCACCGCCGTGTCCCGCTGGGCCGTGCGCCGCCGCAGCTCCGTGGCGAGCGCGCCCGCCAGCGCGAGATAGGCGTCCACGCCCTCCGCCGGGCCCCGGCCGACCTTCGGACCGGTGCGCGGATCGTGCCGGTACCGCTTGGCCGTGCCGCCGCGCACCGACTCCTCGCCCACCGCGTCGACGAGCCCCGCGGCGTGCAGCCGGCGCAGGTGGTAGCTCACATTCGCCTGCGACTGGCCCAGCACCCGCGCCGCCTCCGCCGCGCTGTGGGCCCGGCCCGTCAGCAGGGACAGCAGCCGCAGCCGCAGCGGATGCGCCAGGACACGCAGACCGACGACGGTGTCCGCAGCCGCCCCGCCGGGGCCGCGCCCCGCCTCTTCCCCCGCGTCGCGTCCCGCCGGGGACGCACCGCCGCCGGCGTCCGCCGTCGGCTCCGCCGGCTCGCGGGCCGCCGCACGCTCGGGGTTCTCGGGTTCGGACACGCGGCCCAGTGTGCCTCAGCCGTGACAGAGCGCCTCAGCCGCCGGGCAGCACCGCACCACCGCCCGGCCCGCCCTCGGTGCCCGCCGCACCCGGAGACTCACGGCCCGCGCCCGGGTCCGGATCCCCCTTCGCACCCGGGGCCGCACCCGAGCCCGTGCTGCCGGTGCCCGTCGTCAGCCCGCGCACCTCGCGGCTGCTCAACGCCGCCGCCGTGGCCACCACGACGAGCAGCACCCCGCCGAGCAGCGCCGCGCGCGTCCCGAACCGCTCGGCGAGCGGGCCCGCCGCCATCTCACCGACCGGCAGCGCCAGCGTCGAGCCCAGTGCGTCGTAGGAGTAGACGCGCGCCAGCCGCGCCGGCGGGACGTTCTCCTGGAGCGAGACGTCCCAGGCGACGCCGAACTGCTCGATGGCGATCCCGTTGATGAACATCGCCGCCGACAGCAGCCACACCTCCGCCGGTTGAGCCAGCGCGAGCAGCGGCAGCGCGTCCAGCGCGACGACGGCCACACCGATCCGCAGGGCGTGACGTGCCCGCGACCGCGCCACCAGCAGCCCGCCGGCCAGGGCACCCGCCATCTGCGCGGCCAGTACGAGGCCCCAGGCCGTCCGCCCGAACGTGGCATCGGCGACGGTCGGCCCCAGCACCTGGACGCCGCCCGCCGCCACCGCGTTCACCACGAAGAACTGCGCCACGACGACCCACACCCAGGTACGCGAGGCGAACTCCCGCCATCCCTCGCGCAGTTCGTGCCACGGCCGGGCACGCCCCACCGGAACCGGAACCGGAACCGGAACCGCACCACTGGAAGCCGCCCCACGACCGGAGCGCAACGCACGCCCGGCGAGCCGGTAGCCGACGGCAGCGGCGAGAAAGGCCGCGGCGTCCAGCACCATGCCCCAGCCGGGGCCGACGACCGCGGCGAGCAGACCGCCCAGCGAGGTACCGGCGATCATCCCGGCGTTCATCCCCATCCGGGACAGCGCGTTGGCCCGCCGCAGCGCACCGGCGGACACCGTCAACGGGATCAGCGCGGACGAGGCAGGGACGGAGACCGCCGAAGCGGCGCCCTGCACCGCACCGAGCAGCATCAACACCGCGAGCGGCGACCGCCCCGCCAGCACGGCGGCCCCCACCGCGCCCTGCACCAGCGCCGCCAGCAGCGCCGCGCCCTGGAGCACCAACGCCCGGGGCAGCCGGTCCGCCAGCACACCGCCGAACAGCAGCAGTACGACGTTGCAGACCGAGCGGACCCCGACGACCAGCCCCACCTCCACGGCCGAGCCCCCCGCGTCGAGCACGGCGAACGCGAGCACCACCGGAGCCATGGAGTTCCCGAACCAGCTCAGCGAGCGGGCCAGGACCAGCCGACGAAAGGCCGGAGTCAACACCGTCACACCCCGAGTCTGCGGCGCCGGCCCATGACCGTCAAACAGTTATTTGGTGGTGGGGTGGATGGGGGCGTGAGCCGGTCCGGGCGGGCGCGGGCACGCGGAAGCGTGCGGGACGCGGAAGCGTGCGGGACGCGGAAGCGTGCGGGACGCGGAAGCGTGCGGGACGCGGAAGCGTGCGGCGCGCAAGTACGAGGCATACGGGCGCGGGTACGTCGGTGCGCAGGCACGTCCGGTGCGCGGGACGTCCGATGCGCGGGACGTCCGATGCGCGGGCACGTCCGGTGCGCAGACGCGAAAACGCGTGCGTCGCGGGAAGAACGGCGGAAACGTCTGTGTCCCGGGAACGTCGCCGGAACGAGGGCAAGTCGGTGCGGGGGGGGGTGGGCACCCGTTCGACACGGTGGCCCTGCGCGGTGCCGCACCGACACCTACGCTCGGTACGCACCGTCGCCGAGCACTGCACTCCCCCACCGCGCGCCCGGTGCGCACGGCACGGGCGCCCCGTCCGGAGGCACACCATGGACAACAGCGTCACCACGGTCCTGCGCGGGCTGGAGAGCATCCGCTCCGACGTCGAGGAGTTCTACAAGGACCTCCACGCCCACCCGGAGCTGGGCCTCCAGGAGCACCGGACGGCGGGGAAGGCCGCCGCGGCGCTGCGGGACCTCGGCTACGAGGTGACCGAGGGCATCGGCGGCACCGGCGTCGTCGGCGTACTGACCCGGGACGGCCGGAAGGGCCAGGACGGCACGGAGAACCGGGACGGCCGGGAGGAGGGTCGCGCGGGCCCCACCGTGCTGCTCCGTGCCGACATGGACGCCCTGCCCGTGCGGGAGCGGACCGGACTGCCGTACGCCTCGACGGCCACCACCACCGACCGCGAGGGCCACGAGCAGCCGGTGATGCACGCCTGCGGCCACGACATCCATGTGGCCTGCATGACCGGCTTCGCCCGCCTGATGGCCCAGGCCCCCGAGGGCGCCTGGCACGGCACCCTCGTCGTCCTCCTCCAGCCGTCGGAGGAGGACGGCGCCGGGGCCCGAGCCATGATCGACGACGGGCTGACCGACCGGGTGCCCCGGCCGGACGTGGTGCTGGCGCAACACGTGCTGCCCTATCCGGCCGGCCAGGTGGGCACCCGGGCGGGCGCCTTCCTCTCGGCCGCCGACAGCCTCCGCATCACCCTGCACGGGCGCGGCGGGCACGGCTCGGCCCCGCAATCGACGGTCGACCCGGTGGTGCTCGCCGCGATGTGCGTGGTGCGGCTGCAAACGGTGGTCTCCCGGGAGGTGGGGGCGACCTCGCCCGCGGTCGTCACCGTCGGCCGGATCCGGGCGGGTTCGGGCCCGAACGTCATCCCGGACCAGGCCGAACTGGAGCTGAACGTCCGCACCTACGATCCGGCCGTGCGCCGCCGTGTGCTGGACGCCGTCGAGCGCATCGTCCGAGCCGAGTGCCAAGCCTCCGACGCGCCGCAGGAGCCGGAGTTCGAGCAGCTGACCCGGTTCCCGCCGACCGTCAACGACGACGAGGTCACGGCCACCGTCGCCCGCGCCTTCACCGACTGCTTCGGCGACGACGCCCGCACCTTCGGCCTCCAGACGGCCAGCGAGGACCTCAGCGAGATCCCCGCTGCCTTCGGCGTCCCCTTCACCTACTGGGGCTTCGGCGGTACCGACCCCGACCGCTACGCGACCGCCGAACAGAACGGCACCCTCGACCGCGACATCCCCACCAACCACAGCCCCACCTTCGCCCCACTCCCCCAACCCACCCTGGACACCGGCATCAAGGCCCTCACCGCAGCGACCCTGGCCTGGCTGGGCGACGGGGGCTGAACCGGGGGGAAAGCGGCGCCGGAGGCCTGAGCGGCGCACGCGCCGTCGGCCACTTCCGGCCACCGCGCCCACCCGAGCGCCCCCGGCCCGACGGTGGTCCGGTGACGCCGCGTACGGGCGCCACCCGGCGGACCTGCCCCTGTTCCGACGGGTGGCGCCCGTACGCCTACGGTGTGTGCCCGCTTTCTGCCCGACCGCCCCACGACCTGCGCGAACAGGGCCGTGCCGAAGCGACCGAATCGCACCGCCGCCGGCTCCCGCCACCTCTGGGAGCGTGGTGTCACGCGAGTGCCGGACGCGGGCCCCAGGGCGAGGGAGGACCGGGATGCCGAACCACACCAGGCCGGAGCGTGAAGTCAGGGGCGGCCTGCCCGGGTACGCCTATGCGGGCTCGGGCGTGCACACCGCGACGGGCAACTTCACCCGGTCCGAGACCGACTTGCCCATGCCGGACGCCCTGCTGAGCTGGTGGCGGACCTACAACTCCCGCGCCGCACACGAGGGAGGACCGGCGCCCGGCTGGACCCACGCCCTCAGCTCGTGGCTGGAGCCCGTCGGGCCGGGGGCGGCCGGGCAGGACGTGCCCCCGGACGCGCAGGAGCCGGAACCGCGGACGGAGCCACCGGCCGTCGTCCTCCACGACCCGCACGGCCGCGCCCTCACCTTCCGCCGCCGCGAGGACGGTTCGTACGAGCGCCCGCAGGACATCGACGCGGACCTGTACGACGCGGACGACGGCTGGGTGCTGCGCTGGTTCCACGGCGAGACCTGGGAGTTCGGCACCGGGGGAAGCCTGCTGGCTCTGCGCGACGACGGCAGGTCCGTGACCCTCCACTACGAGCACGGCCGCCTCGGCCGGGCCGTCCACTCGACCGGCCGCCGGCTGGAGTTGGAGTACGGCGAGGCCAGCCGCCTCACCTCCGTGACCAGCGACGACGGCCGCTCGGTGCGCTACGTCCACGACGACGGCGGCAGACTCCGCGAGGTGCGTGCCCCCGGCGGCGCGACCACCGTGTACGCCTCGGACGACGAGGGCCGGATCACCCGCGTCACCGACCCCGACGGCGTGGTGCTCCTGGCCAACTCCTACGACGAGCACGGCCGGGTGGCCCGGCAGGAGCTCGCGGGCGCCGGCGCGCTGCACTTCGCCTACGAGGAGCACGCCGCCGATGACCGCACCCCGCACGGCCGTTCCCGCACGACCGTGACGCACGAGCCCTCCGGCGCCGAGAGCGTGTACGTGCACGGTCCGGACCACCGCACCGTGCGCGCGACGGACGCGCTGGGCCACACCAGCACCATGGCCTACGACGCAGACGGCCGCCTCGTGCGCGCCGAACTCCCCGGCTCGGGCCGCCTGGAGAGGGTGTACGAGGACGGCGCGCTCGTCTCCGCCACCGTCGCGGGTTCCACCACGCGCTACCGCTACGACGCGCACCGCCGGCCGACCGAACTGACCGGCCCCGTGGGCGACACGACCCGCTACGGCTACGAGGGCAGCGGCCATCTGCCCACGACGGTCACGGGGCCGGACGGCTCCGTCACCCGCTTCGAGGTCCGCGACGGCCTGATCGTCTCCCGCTCCGGCCCTTCCGGCGACACCGTGCGCTACACCTACGACGGCCTTCGCAACCTGGTCGAGGAGACCGCGGCGGACGGCCGACGCACCCGCTACGGCTACGACGACGCCGGCCGCCGCAACCGGATCGAGGAGCCGACGGGCGAGTCGACGACCCTCACATTCGACGACGCGGGACGCCCGGTCGCCGTCACCGGCAGCGACGGCACCACCGTCACCCGCACCTGGTCGGCCGCCGGACGCCTGCTGGACCACTCCGACGCGGAAGGCGAACGCACCGTCCACCGCTACGACTCCGCGGGCCGGCTCGTGTCCCGTACGGACCGGGAAGGGCTGGAGACCACCTACGAGTACGACACCTCCGGACGGCCGGCGGGGCTGGTGCAGCCGGACGGGGTGCGGGTCACGGCCCGGTTCGACGCGGTGGGCCGCGTCGTCGCGGTGGACCAGCCCGATGCCGGCACCACCGCTTTCACCTACGACGCCGCGGGCAACCGGACCGCCGTCCGCACCCCGCAGGGCACCTCGTCCGCCACCTACGACGAGCGCGGCAATCCCGTCTCCGTCACCGCGCCCGGCGGCGCCACCACCACCTTCGCCTACGACGCGGCCGACCGGCTGACCGGGCGGACCGACCCGTCCGGCGCGCACTGGGGCATCGCCTACGGCACCGCGCACCGCACCCTCACCCGCACCGGCCCGGACGGGGCGCGCAGCACCGAGATCCGGGACGCCGACGGGCGCACCACCGCCACCATCGACGCGCTGGGCCGGCGCACCGAGTACCGGCACGACGCCGACGGCCATGTACGCGAGGTCGTCGACCCGGAGGGCGGGCGCACCCGCTTCGTCCGGGACGGCCTGGGCCGCGCCGTCGCCCGCACCACCCCGGCCGGGCTCACCACCCGCTTCGAGTACCGCGACGGCCGGCTGGTCGCCGTCACCGACCCGCGCGGCTGGATCACCCGCTACCGCTACGACCGCAACGGCCGCCGGACCAGGGTGATCACCCCCTCCGGCGCCACCACCTGCTACGCCTACAACAAGCGTGGCGCGCTGACCCGCGTCACCGACCCGCGCGGCGGCGTGACCACCTACAGCTACGACGCGCGCGGCAATCTGACCAAGGTCGTGGACGCCAAGGGCGTGGCCACCACCTACGCCTACGACAGGGCGGGGCGGCGCGTGTCCGTCACCGATCCGCTGGGGCGCACGACCCGGCGCGCCTTCGACGCCCAGGGCCGGCTCGCCTCGGTCACCAGCCCGGCCGGCGACACGGTGCACTTCGCGTACGACGAGGCGGGCCTACTGGTGCGGCGCTGGACGGACGAGGGCGACGAGGTCGGCTACACCTACGACCACGCCGGCCGCCGCACCGCCATGCGGGACAGCAGCGGCACCACCAGGTACGCCTACGACGCGTACGGACGGCTGACGTCGGTGACCTGGCCGTCGGACGCCACCTACCGCTGGGAGTACGACGCGGCCGGCCAACTGCGCACGCTCACCTACCCGGACGGCGCGCACGTCCACTACCGCTTCGACCTCAACGGCCGGCTGGCCGCGCTGCGGGACTCACAGGCAGGGGAAGCCGTGTACGCGGTGGATCCCGACGGCCGGCTGCTCACCGAGCAACTGCCGGGCGGCTGGGCACGCCGGTACGCGTACGAGGGCGGGCTGCTGTCCTCGTTCAGCGAGCTGCGCTCCGGCGGGGTGCGCGCGGCACACGTCACGCTCACCCGGGACAGCGAAGGCCGGATCGTGCGGCACGAAGAGGACGGCGTCGTACGGGAGTTCGCCTACGACCCGGTCGGCCAGCTCGTGGCCGAGAGCCTGGACGGCCCCGGAGGCCGGACCCGGACCGACCTCGGCTACGACATCGCCGGCAACCGCACCATGACCGTCACCGACGGCACCGCCACCCGCTGTCTGTACGACGCGGCCGACCAGTTGACCGCCGTCGAGACCGCCGGCCGCCACATCCGCTACGGCTACGACGGAGCCGGCCGGCTCGTCGACGCGGACGACGGCGAACTCCGGCAGCACCTCACCTACAACGGCTTCCACCACCCCGTCCGCGCCGTCACCAGCCGCGCCTGGGCCGTCGAACGCACGGACATGGAGTACAACGGCGACGGCTTCCTGGTGCACTGGCGCAACCGCACCGGCGACGACGACGCACCGCACACCGACGTCCGCTACCAGTGGACGACCGGCGACGCGGTGCCCCAGATCCTGCACCAGCAGGTCCGCACGGACGTGCCGCAGAGCAGCAACACCGCCCCGCCGGGCCGCGACCTGGCCACCGCACGCTTCACCTACGGCTACGCCCGGACCTTCGCCACGACCGCCCACGGCTCGGTCAACTTCGCCCGCGACGCCTATGGTTCGGCCGTCCCCACGCGCGCGACCCTGCCGTGGGTGCAGGACGGGCCCCACGACGGATTCGGCGCGGCCGCGGGGGCCCAGCCGCTGCCCGAACCGCACCTGTCCGCACGGATACCGCGCTTCGGCTACCGCGGGGAGCTCGGTTTCGGTCCCGTCCTCAACCTCCGCGCCCGGCACTACGACACCACGCTGGGCCGCTTCACCACCCGCGACCCGGTCTCCGTCCTCGGCGCGGGCACGCTCCGGAGCCACCCGTACGTCTACGCGCTCAACGACCCGCTGAACCGGACGGACCCGCAGGGCACCTGGTCGACACCGGTACCGGCCGCCGCCCAGCTGGTCGGCAGCGTGCTGCGGCAGGCCGCCACCGGGTGCAGCGGGTGCGGGAACCCGGGCAACGGCATCGAGTCGCACAAGAAGTGCTTCCAGGGCAGGACGTGCCTGCACACCCGCGGCTACTTCACCGAGGAGCAGCTCGACGCCGACCACGACGCACTGGTCGATCTGTGGCACAGCGGCCGCAAGGAAGCCATGGGCCACGCGATGGCCCTGTACGAACTGAACGGCCGCAAGCAGGGTTTCTGGCGCGGTCTCGGCGAGGACCTCGGCATGGGCCGCGCCATCAGCGAGGACGTCGACTGGGAGGTGGGCACCAGGTCCAAGGCCGACCCGCCGCCGTGGTTCCGGATCGACATCCTCGTCGACGAGGAGAACATGCTGGAGGTCAAGCAGTACAAGGGCGGCGCGGCCTACTGGGAGGTCGAACAGCAGCTGGACAGCTACCTGTTGAACGGCGCGGTGCTGAACCTGGTGCTCCACAAGGGCAAGGACCTGGAGGACTGGGCCGACTCGATCGACGTCATCACCGGGCTGCACTGGCCCTGGAGCGAGGAGATCGTCTACGTCTGGGGCATGGGCAACACCGCCGGCCACATCTACCTGGACAAGGACGACGACGATCGGCTGAACGACGAAATGAAGGGCAGGGCCGACGACGCCCGCAGGGAACGCGAGCACAAGCAGAGCATGCAGGACCCGTTCTTCCCCCTCCCCATCCCGATCCGCGTGCCCCCGGTGGTACCGGTGTAGCGGAGCGGCACGGAAGGAGCAGCAGATGCCGGACGGCGTCGACATCACCCGCGCCCTGCGGGACGCACTGCACGAGTACGCGGACGTCACCTTCCGCATCGCGTCCACCGCCCCGGACGACCGGCTCGTCCCCGCCGTACGCGCCGTCTGGCACGCGCTGTGGGAGGTGGGCCCGGGCGGCGAGGTGACCCCCTCCTACGTGTCCGACCCGGTGAGCGCCGAGCCCGGCACCTGGAAGATCACCGTAGATTTCGGACACGTCCCCCGGGACGACCGCACCCGCACCCCTGACCTGCTGGCCGACCTCCTCCACCACCACGAAGCCACCCCCGCAACCCTGGACACCACCCACCTCACCCCCGAAGAACACACCCTCTACCGAAACCCACCGGCATCCTCCCCCGAGGACCTTCCACCGGTGGGCGAACCGCGGATGCGTCGTTAGGCGGTGAGGCGGCGCGTCACGGCCGGAACTCCCCCGGGCGGGCCGACCGCCGGGCGCTCACACGTTGAACCGGAACTCCACCACATCCCCGTCCTGCATCACATACTCCTTCCCCTCCATGCGGGCCTTCCCGCGGGAGCGGACCTCGGTGACGGAGCCGGCTTCGATGAGGTCGTCGTAGGAGATGACTTCGGCCTTGATGAAGCCCTTCTGGAAGTCGGTGTGGATGACTCCGGCGGCTTCGGGGGCGGTGGCGCCCTTCTTGATGGTCCAGGCGCGGGCTTCCTTGGGGCCTGCCGTCAGGTAGGTCTGGAGGCCGAGGGTGGTGAAGCCGACGTGGGCGAGGGTGGCCAGGCCGGGCTCCTCCTGGCCGACGGTCTGGAGGAGTTCGAGGGCTTCTTCCTCGTCGAGTTCGGCGAGGTCGGCCTCCAGCTTGGCGTTGAGGAAGACGGCCTCGGCGGGGGCGACGAGCGCGCGCTGTTCCTCCTTGAAGGACTCGTCGGTCAGCTCGTCCTCGTCGACGTTGAAGACGTAGAGGAACGGCTTGGTCGTCAGCAGGTGCAGCTCGTGCAGCGGTTCGTGCCGCTCGGTGCCCTGGGCGATGCCGGCGGAGAAGAGGGTGCGCCCCTCCTCCAGGATCTCCTTGGCCTCCTGGACGGCCTTGACCTGGGGCTGCTTGTCCTTCTTGACGCGGGCTTCCTTCTCCAGCCGGGGCAGGACCTTCTCGATGGTCTGGAGGTCGGCGAGGATCAGCTCGGTGTTGATCGTCTCGATATCGTCCTTGGGCGAGATCTTTCCGTCCACGTGCACGACGTTGTCGTCCTTGAACGCGCGGATGACCTGGCAGATCGCGTCGGACTCGCGGATGTTCGCGAGGAACTTGTTGCCGAGGCCCTCGCCCTCGCTGGCCCCGCGGACGATGCCGGCGATGTCGACGAAGTCGACGGTCGCGGGCAGCACGCGCTGCGACTCGAAGAGTTCGGCGAGCTTGTCCAGCCGGGGGTCGGGCACGCCCACGACGCCCACGTTCGGTTCGATGGTGGCGAACGGGTAGTTGGCCGCCAGCACCTCGTTCTTGGTCAGGGCGTTGAAGAGGGTCGACTTGCCGACGTTCGGCAGGCCGACGATTCCGATCGTGAGCGACACGTTGCGACTACTTCCCGTTGCCCCTGGCGGGGATCTTCGTAGAGGTCGTGGGACGGGCCCGCACGGGGCCGACTTCCCAGTCTACGGGCGGCCCGGGCGCCGGCTGCCGCCCGGTGACGGGGTGACCGCGCCGCCTGGGCGCCCACGGCCGGCCCGGTCGCCGGGGCGCCGCTGTGGAGACGGCGGGGAGGGACGGGTCACATCGCGTGCCCAGCGTGTCCATGACGGTGGCGCGGAGCGCGGCCGTCCTACCGTGGCCCGGTGGAGCAACGCAGCGCACGCACGACCCGGCACGTCCCCGGAGCCGACGGCTACGCCCCCCGTCCGGCGCCGGCCCCCGCGGCACGCACGGCACAGCCACCGGGCGGGGCGCCCCGCCGGCCGGTCCCGGGAGCCCCGGCGCCCGAGGGCTCCGGGCGCGCGGCCCGGGCGCGGACCCCGGAGGACGAGCGCGGGGCGGACGCCGGGCGGAGTGCGGGGGACCGCCGCCCCCGGCGTGCGCCCCGGGTCCCCGGCCCGACGACGCCCGCGCCGCGCGCCCCCGCACGGGGCGATCCCTCGGGACGCCGCAGGCAGGCGGGCCGGGCATCCGGCTCCCCGGCGTCCGGCGCCCCGCGCGGCGGGGGCCGGGGGCGTACGCCGGGGAGCGGCGGCGGGATTCCGGCGCCGCGGCTCACGGGGCTCGGCGCCGGCGTGCTCGCCGGGGCCGTGATGCTGGCGGTGGGCGGCATCGAGGGGCTGCTCACCGACGGTGCGCCCGTCTTCTACGGCATCTTCTTCGTGCTGGCCTGTGTGGCCTGCGGCCTGTGGGTGCGCCCCGCCGAGCTGTTCGCGGCACCGGTCGTCGCGCCGCTCGCGTTCACCCTGGGCCGGCTGCCGGCCGGCGGGGACGGCGACGGGTTCCTGGGGCTGCTGCGGGATGTGTTCACCAACCTCGCGCTCCAGGCGGGATGGCTGTACGCGGGCACGCTGACCGCCGCGCTGATCGTCCTGGCACGCAAAGCGGCGCTCGCCGTCCTGCGCAGAAGGCGCAGGGGCGACGAGCGCCGTGTGCGGGGGCACCGGCCCGGGTGACCCCCGGGCGCACCGGGGCGGGCCGGGAGCCGTCGCGGGCGGACGGTTCAGCCGGCCGCGCGCCCGGCGGCCGCCGCGTCGGCAGCCGCCTCGGGCCCGGCGGTCTTGCGCGCCGCCTCGGCCCGCAGGTCCCGCCGCAGCTCCTTGGGCAGCGAGAACTGCATGTGCTCCTTGACCGGCTGGACGATCTCGACGTCCTCCCAGCCGCGCTGCGCCAGCCACTCCAGGACGCCGTCGACCAGCACCTCGGGCACCGAGGCGCCGGAGGAGACGCCGATGGTGGTGACGCCCTCCAGCCAGGACTCGTCGATCTCCTCGGCGCCGTCCACGAGATGGCCGGCCTTGGCGCCGTGGCCGAGGGCCGTCTCGACGAGGCGGACGGAGTTGGAGGAGTTCTTCGAGCCGACGACGAGCACCAGGTCGGCCTCGGCGGCGACCTGCTTGATGGCCGTCTGGCGGTTCTGGGTGGCGTAGCAGATGTCGTCGCTGGGCGGCGAGAGGAGGTTGGGGTAGCGGCCCTGGAGGGCCTCGACGGTCTCCATCGTCTCGTCGACCGACAGCGTGGTCTGGGAGAGCCACACGACCTTCTCCGGGTCGCGGACCTCGACGTTCTTGGCGTCCTCCGGGCCGTCGACCAGGGTGATGTGCTCGGGGGCCTCGCCGCTGGTGCCGATGACCTCCTCGTGGCCCTCGTGGCCGATCAGGAGGATGTCGTAGTCCTCCTTGGCGTACCGGACGGCCTCCTTGTGCACCTTGGTGACCAGCGGGCAGGTCGCGTCGATCGTCGCGAGCTTGCCCCGCTCGGCCTCCTCGTGGACGGCGGGTGCGACGCCGTGCGCGGAGAAGATGACGATCTCGCCCTCGGGGACCTCCTCGGTCTCCTCGACGAAGATCGCGCCCTTCTTCTCCAGGGTTTTGACGACGTATTTGTTGTGCACGATCTCGTGCCGCACGTAAATGGGAGCGCCGTACTGCTCCAGTGCCTTCTCGACGGCGATCACGGCCCGGTCCACGCCGGCGCAGTAGCCGCGGGGCGCGGCCAGCAGGACACGGCGACGGTCGTCCGCGGGGCGGGGCGCGGCGTCCCCCTCCGCGGTGGCGTCGGTCTGGCGGGCGGGGGTTCCAGTCATGCGGTCCATCGTAAGGGCGTGCCCGGACGGTGGCCGGGGCAGTGATCCGGAAGGCTCCGTTGCGCGACGGACATTTTGCGGCAAGCTGGGCGGCATGTCTGAAGCGCGCGACCGCATGGCGGCACTGACCGCGAGGCAGCCGGGGGGCGGTCTGAGGCGCAGCCTCACCCTCCGCGATCTGATCGTCTACGGGCTCCTGTTCATCGCGCCGATGGCCCCCGTGGGCATCTACGGCGCACTGGACGCCCGCAGCCACGGCGTGGTGCCGCTGGTGTACGCGGTGGCGACGGTGGCGATGTCGTTCACCGCGTACTCGTACGCGCGCATGATCCACGCCGTTCCGCAGGCCGGCTCGGTCTACGCCTACGCGCGCGCGGGCCTCGGCAACGGGCCGGGCTTCATCGCGGGCTGGATGATGATGCTGGACTATCTGCTCATCCCGGCCGTCGCCTATCTGTTCTGCGGTATCGCCATGGCACAGCTGGTGCCCTCGGTCGACCAGTGGGTCTGGACGGCGCTCGCCGTGGTGATCACGACGGCCCTGAACCTGTCGGGGGTGCGCCGGGCGGCGATCGTCGGAATGCTGGTGCTGGCGATGGAGATCGCCGTCCTGCTGGTGTTCGTGGTGGCCGCCGTCGTGGTCCTGGTGCAGGACGGGCCGCAGCGCGGCTGGCTCTCGCCGCTGACCGGCGACCGCGCGTTCTCGATGACGGCGGTGCTGAGCGCGGTGTCGGTCGCGGTGCTCTCCTTCCTCGGCTTCGACGCGATCGCGAACTTCGTCGAGGAGGCCGTCTCCGGCAAGGGCGAGGGCGCGTCGCTGGTGTCGCGGGCGCTGGTGTGGTGCCTGCTGCTGACGGGTGTGCTGTTCATCGCGCAGACGTATCTGGCCGCACTGCTGTCCGCCGATTCCTCGCGCGAGCTGGCCGCCGATCCGGCCTTGCAGGACTCGGCGTTCTACGACGCCGTCAGCGCGGGGATCGGCGGCTGGCTGGAGACGACGGTGGCGGTCAGCAAGGCGATCGGCGCCGCGTTCGCCGCGCTGGCGGGCCAGGCCGCCGCGTCCCGGCTGCTGTACGCCATGGGCCGGGACGGCCGGCTGCCGCGCGTGCTCGGCCAGGTCTCCGCGCACACCCGGGTGCCGGGCCGCGCGGTGCTGGTGAGCGCGGTGCTGACGCTGTGCGCCGCGGTGTGGGCGGCGCGCGCCGCCGACGGGCTGGACCGGCTGACGTCCATCGTGGACATCGGCGCGCTGACGGCCTTCGGCCTGCTGCATCTGTCGGTCGTCGGCTACTACGGGCTGCGCCGCGGAGCGGACGCGGGCGGCCACCGGGTGGGCGTGCTGCGGGACTGGGTGGTGCCGCTGGTGGGGGTGGGGATCATCGTCGCGGTCATCGTGACGGCGAACCGCGAGGCGCACTGGGTCGGCCTGGTGTGGCTGGCGGTCGGGCTGGTCGCGCTGTTCGTGCTGCACAGAAGGGACGCCGCGCGGCTGTGACGGCGGGCGGCCGACGGCCCGGCCGGGATGTCCGCGGCAGCATCTAGCCTTCTCGCATGGCTCTCACCACCACAGCCGAGGCCCCGATTCCCGTCGCCGAGGTGTCGCGGCTGATCCGCGGCTGGATCGACCGCCTGGGCGCCGTCTGGGTCGAGGGGCAGATCATCCAGCTGTCGCCCCGCCCCGGCGCCGGCATCGTCTTCCTGACGCTGCGCGACCCCTCCCGCGAGGTCTCGCTGAGCGTGACCTGCTACCGGCAGGTGTACGAGCAGGTCAAGGACGTCGTCGCGGAGGGTACCCGGGTCGTCGTCCACGCCAAGCCCGAGTGGTACGAGAAGGCCGGCCGGCTCTCGCTGCGCGCGGCCGAGATCCGTCCGGTGGGCGTCGGGGAGCTGTTGGCCCGGCTGGAGCGGCTGAAGAAGGCGCTGGCGGCCGAGGGGCTGTTCGCCGCCGAGCGGAAGAGGCCGCTGCCGTTCCTGCCCGGCCGGATGGGGCTGATCACCGGCCGCGCCTCGGACGCCGAGCGGGATGTGCTGCACACCGCCCGCGAGCGCTGGCCCGCGGTCCGCTTCGAGGTGCGCAACACGGCGGTGCAGGGCGCCTACGCGGTCCCGCAGATCATCGAGGCGCTGCGGGAGCTGGACGCCCGGCCGGACGTGGACGTGATCATCGTGACGCGGGGCGGCGGCGGTATGGAGGATCTGCTGCCGTTCTCGGACGAGCGGCTGGTGCGGGCCGTCGCCGCGGCCCGCACCCCGGTCGTCTCCGCGATCGGCCACGAGGCGGACGCCCCGCTGCTCGATCTGGTGGCCGACGTCCGCTCGCGCACACCGACGCACGCGGCGAAGGACACGGTGCCGGACGTCGGCGAGGAGCACGAGCGGGTGCTCGGGCTGCGCGAGCGGGCCCGCCGGGTGATGACCGGCCTGCTGGAGCGGGAGGAGCGCGGGCTTTCCGAGGTGCTGAGCCGCCCGGTGATGGCGGATCCGCACTCCCTGCTGGAGGACCGCGAGGAGGACGTGGCGGGCCTGCTGGAGCGGGCCCGGCGCACCCTGGACCACCGGCTGGCCCGCGGCGAGGACGCCCTGGTGCACACGCACGCCCGGCTGGTCGCGCTCTCCCCCGCCGCCACACTCCAGCGCGGGTACGCCGTGCTCCAGCGCCCGGACGGCTCGGTGGTGCGGGACGCCGCCGAGGTCTCCGAGGGGGACGCGCTGCGGGCGAGGGTGGCCGAGGGACAGTTCGGCGTGACCGTCGTACCTCCCGCATAGGCTGGCCGTATGACGACGGAGACGGACGGCACGCAGGGCGCGGGCAGCGGGGCGGCGGCGGCCGCCACGGCGGACGCGCTCAGCTACGAGCAGGCGCGCGCCGAGCTGGTGCAGGTGGTGCAGCGGCTGGAGGCGGGGGGCTCCACGCTGGAGGAGTCGCTGGCCCTGTGGGAGCGCGGCGAGGAGCTGGCGGGCATCTGCCGGGAGTGGCTGGAGGGCGCCCGGGCCCGGCTCGACGCCGTGCTGGAGGAAGAAGAGGAAGAGGACGCCGAAGAGGCCGAAGACGCCGAGGGCGCCACGGAGGGCTGGGCGGGCAACGGCACCTAGGCTCCCCGGACGGCTCCCCGGACGCTGCGGGGCGTTCCGGGGCGGGCGGGGCACTGCGGGGCGGGGCATCCGCCCGGGGCGATGTACGTCACGTCTCCCGGGCCATCATTAAAAGTTGAACTAGTGGTCGTTACACTGATAGACGCACATCGACAGTCGCGTCAGCAAAGGCACCGCTTCATGGCTCTCGTCCTCGACCCCGCAGCGCAGGATCTCCTCTTCCGGGAGGCCCACACCGCCAACACCTTCACCGAGGAGCCGGTGTCCGAGGAGCAGGTCCAGGCGATCTACGACCTGGTCAAGTACGGCCCCACGGCGTTCAACCAGTCCCCGCTGCGGGTCACCCTGCTGCGCAGCCCCGAGGCCCGGCAGCGGCTCATCCCGCACATGGCGGAGACGAACCGGCCCAAGACCAGCACCGCCCCGCTGACCGCCGTCCTCTCCTACCACGTCGACTTCCACGAGCGGCTGCCCGAGCTGGCCCCGCACGCCCCGCACCTCAAGGACGCCTTCTTCTCCGAGGAGCCCGTCCGGGAGGCCGCCGGCAGCTTCAACGCGACGCTCCAGGCCGGGTACTTCCTCCTCGGCATCCGCGCCGCGGGGCTCGCCGCCGGCCCGATGACCGGCTTCGACCCGGAGGGCGTGAACAAGGAGTTCTTCGGTGACGGCCGGCAGCGCGTCCTGATGGTCGTCAACATCGGCAAGCCCGGCGCGGACGCCTTCCGGCCGCGTGCGCCGCGCCTCGCCTACAAGGACGTCGTCACGACTCTCTGACCTCCCCTGGACCCGGCAGGCCGCGGTGCGTACCCCCGCGAGCGCCTGCCGCCTCCCGGCCGGCTCTCCCCTCCGCCGGCCGGGACCGGACGGCCCCCGCGCGTTTCCCCCCGATGCGCGGGGGCCTTCCGACGTCCGGCCACCGGAAGGCGGCGTTCCGGCCGGTACCGGGAACGGGCCCGGGGCCCTCGGATCCCGGAGGGAACCACCCGGCTCCCGGAGGCAGCCGCTGGGCCCCCGAGAGAACCACTGGACCCCGGAGCGGCCCCGGAGCCGGGAACCGCGGGAGCCGGGAGCCAGGGACCAAGAGCTAGGGGAGCTAGGCGCTAGGAGCGGCCGGTGTCCGTCTGCACGGTCTCGCGCTTGGCCTCCAGGGACTCGGCGAGGGTGGCCAGCTGATCGAAGGTGGCCGTCCCGGTGACGACGGTGACCGGGTGCCGCGCCTCCCGGCTGCCCCCGGCCGCGCCCTCGTCGCCGTCCTTGCCGCCCCTGCTGTCGTCGCCGCCGTCGCCGCCGTCGGCGGACTCAGCACCGGCGGGCCGCACCAGGGCGTCGTACTTGTCGCCCTTCCAGCGCTCCCACTCCTCGTCGCCGACGCGCTGCGTGGCGGAGGTCTTCCGGGCGCCCTGGGTGACCTCCTCGATGTAGGCCGTACGGCGCGGCCCGTCCCCCTGCTCGACGGCCGCGTACTCGTTGTCCGGCGTCATGAAGCCGAGGTGCCAGGCGGCGCCCTTGGGCCCGTCGGCGGTGTAGTGGACGGAGGTGGCGCGCCACTCCTTCGGCAGCCCGACCGGTGCCGCGACCGGGTACGGGGCCGCCCGCCGCGCGGACTTGAGCTCCACGCCGTAACCGACGGTCTTCACCGCGGGGTTGCTCTTGTCGTCCTCGTCGTGCGGGACGAACAGGTAGATCACCCCGGCGGCGAGAATGATCACCACCAGCGAGAGGACCATGTCCCGCACGGCCTGTGCGCCGCGCTTCTTGTCTGCTGCCACGCCCCCATCGTCCCTTATGCCGTGCGCCGCCCCGCATGTGGCCCTCCCCCGCGGCTCACCGGTGCGACAAGCCGCTCATACGTGGGCACCCCTGCTCACACTGCCGCCTGCGGGTAAAGTCATGGGCAACCCTCACCAGCCCAGACGGCCTCCGTGCCGTAGAGAAAGGTGTGTTCCGATGCCTGAACACCACCACCTTCCGTCCCCGCTCGAAGTCAGTCCGGAGGCGCCGGACCGCAACCTCGCGCTGGAACTCGTCAGGGTCACCGAGGCCGGGGCCATGGCCTCGGGGCGGTGGGTCGGCAGGGGCGACAAGAACGGCGCGGACGGAGCCGCGGTCCGGGCCATGCGCACGCTCGTCTCGACCGTCTCCATGAACGGCGTCGTGGTGATCGGCGAGGGCGAGAAGGACGAGGCCCCGATGCTGTTCAACGGCGAACGCGTCGGCGACGGGACGGGCGCCGAGTGCGATGTGGCCGTCGACCCGGTGGACGGCACGACGCTCACCGCCAAGGGCATGGCCAACGCCGTCTCCGTGCTGGCCGTCGCCGAGCGGGGCACGATGTTCGACCCGAGCGCCGTCTTCTACATGGACAAGCTGGTCACGGGCCCGGAGGCGGCCGAGTTCGTCGACATCACCGCGCCGCCCGCCGTGAACATCCGGCGCATCGCCAAGGCCAAGGGCTGCGGCGTGGAGGACGTCACCGTGGTCGTCCTGGACCGGCCCCGGCACGAGGGCCTGGTCAAGGAGATCCGCGAGGCGGGCGCGCGGATCAAGTTCATCTCGGACGGTGACGTCGCCGGCGCGATCATGACGGTGCGCGAGGGCACCGGCGTCGATCTGCTGCTGGGCGTCGGCGGCACCCCGGAGGGCATCATCGCCGCCTGCGCCATCAAGTGCCTGGGCGGCGCCATACAGGGCAAGCTGTGGCCGAAGGACGACGAGGAGCGGCAGCGGGCCGTGGACGCCGGCCACGACCTCGACCGGGTGCTCCAGACCGAGGACCTGGTCAGCGGCGAGAACGTGTTCTTCGTCGCCACCGGCATCACCGACGGCGATCTGCTGCGCGGCGTCCACTACCGGGGCGAGCGCGCGTACACCCAGTCGCTGGTGATGCGTTCGAAGTCCGGCACGATCCGCCAGATCGACTCCGTGCACCAGCTGTCGAAGCTCCGCGCCTACAGCGCCGTCGACTTCGACCGCGCACGCTGAGCCACCCGCACCCCGGGCCGTGCGATCCGGGCCGACCCCGAACCGGCCCGGCAGCACGGCCCGTTCGGCAGCACGGCCCGTCAGGCTTCGGCGACACGGGCCGTCAGGCAGAGCGGCCCCTACGGCAGAGCGGCCGGTTCGGCAGGACCGCACGTTCGGCGTTCCCCGCGGGCCCGAGGGGACGGCGGGCACGCGGGCACGCGAAGGAGCGGCCGGAGCGAGGCGGAAGAGGGCGAAAACAGCGAAAGGGCGGGCAGATCGAGCAAGCCCGGGCAAGCCGGGCAGTCCGGGCGGCCGGGGCAGGCGAAAGGGGCGCCGGCCGGCGCCCCTCGCTCAGCCGCTCGGGCACGGGCGGAGCCCATACGCCCGGTGTGCATCAGGCGATCCGCGACACCTCGGAGGCTCCGGCCGCGGCGGCGGCGCGGCGGCGCCGGGAGAGGACGACGCGGCGTTCGGCGGCGGTCAGCCCGCCCCACACCCCGTACGGTTCGGGCATCAGCAGCGCGTGTTCGCGGCACTCGGTCAGCACGGGGCAGCGGGCGCACAGCCGCTTGGCGGCCTGTTCCCGGGAGAGCCGGGCGGCGGTGGGTTCCTTGGAGGGAGCGAAGAAGAGACCCGCCTCGTCGCGGCGGCAGACGGCTTCCGCGTGCCAGGGGCCCGATTGGTCATCGCGTTCGGGCGTTCGCTGAACGGGGATGGTGGCGGCTGCCTGCAGGGACTGATGCGGCGTTTGCAGCACGGTCTGCTCCTGACGAGACGACGGAGGTTCCCCTTCACCCGTCTTGCTACGCACGGCAGTTCAACGAGGCAGCCGTACGAGAGACGATGCCCGAGCCCTACCCGCTGTACGCGGCGGTATGCATTGCGTGGCGCTCACCGGTGCGCCGTCGGCGCCCCTTTACGCCCCCGTGCGACGGGGCGCACGGACGGTCACATCTCCTTGCGGAAGCGCTCCCGCAGATTCTCGATGAACTTGCCGCGCTTGGGCTTCGCCTCCACACCGCCGAAGATCCCCGCGCCCTGGACCAGCACCGTCGGCGCCTCCGGATCGGGCGACTCGGTGACCTTGACGTCGAAACCGCCGAAGATCCCGGAGCCCTTCTGTTGCAGCGTGACGTTCTCCGGGACGCGGATCTCGACACCGCCGAAGATCGCCGTCGCGTTGATCACCACGTGCCGGTGCTCGAACAGCGCCTCGGTCAGATCGATTTCCACACCGCCGAACAGCGCGAAGGCGTTCACCTTGCGCGGGACCCGCCAGCGACCCTTGCGCACGGAGCCGCCGAAGATCGCGACCAGGTTCTCGGCGGAGTCGTCCTCCCCGGCGTCCGAAGTCGAGTAGGCCGCCGTGAACTTGGCGGAGGCCGAGGAGTACGGGCGCTCACCGGCCGGCTCCCGCGACTGCCCGCCGGCGGAGCGGGAACCGTCCTGGCCCGCGGGCAGATCGCGCACCAGCGGCTCCAACTCGCCCATCGTCTTGGCCGCGTAGACGGCGTCGACCCGCTCGGAGTGCTCCTCCGCGTCCAGCCGCCCCTCGGCGAGGGCCTCACGGAGGATGTCGGCCACCCGGTCGCGGTCGGCGTCCGAGGCCCGCACATCCGCCTGCGCCACGGGCGCGGGGGCCGGCACACGCCCGGCGGACGGCTGCTTGTCGAGAGAGGTGCGCGGAGTCTCTTCAGTCACCACGCCAGCGTACCCAAACGCGATAGATCGCGACTACCCCCGCAGACCGGGATCACGGCGGGGTTCTACCCTGTCCCTGTCCCGGAAGGGCCCACGGGCCCGGGCGGTTCCGGACGGACCCTCCGCCCCGGGGCGGCCGCGCTCCCACCGCCGAGAGCCGTAAGCGAGAGGAAGAAGCCCCCGTCATGTCTGCCAGCTCACGCCCCGCCGGGCCGGAGTTCACCTACACCGACCTGCTGCCCACCGGCGCCGACCCGACGCCGTACCGCCTCGTCACCAGCGAGGGCGTGAGCACCTTCGAGGCCGGCGGGCGCACCTTCCTCAAGGTCGAGCCGGAGGCCCTGCGCAAGCTCGCCGCCGAGGCCGTGCACGACATCCAGCACTATCTGCGGCCCGAACACCTCGGCCAGCTGCGCCGCATCCTGGACGACCCCGAGGCCAGCGCCAACGACAAGTTCGTCGCCCTGGACCTGCTGAAGAACGCCAACATCGCCGCCGCCGGTGTCCTGCCCATGTGCCAGGACACCGGCACCGCCATCGTCATGGGCAAGCGCGGCCAGAACGTGCTGACCGAGGGAGGCGACGAGGAGGCGCTCTCCCGCGGCATCCACGACGCCTACACCGAACTGAACCTGCGCTACTCGCAGATGGCCCCGCTGACCATGTGGGAGGAGAAGAACACCGGCAGCAACCTGCCGGCCCAGATCGAGCTGTACGCCACCGACGGCGACGCGTACAAGTTCCTCTTCATGGCCAAGGGCGGCGGCAGCGCCAACAAGTCCTTCCTCTACCAGGAGACGAAGGCGGTGCTGAACGAGGCGTCGATGATGACGTTCCTGGAGCAGAAGATCCGCTCCCTCGGCACGGCCGCCTGCCCGCCCTACCACCTGGCGATCGTCGTGGGCGGCACCAGCGCCGAGTACGCCCTCAAGACCGCCAAGTACGCCTCGGCGCACTACCTGGACGAGCTGCCCGAGAGCGGTTCGCCCTCCGGGCACGGCTTCCGCGACAAGGAGCTGGAGGAGAAGGTCTTCCAGCTCACCCAGAAGATCGGCATCGGGGCGCAGTTCGGCGGCAAGTACTTCTGCCACGACGTGCGCGTGGTCCGGCTGCCCCGGCACGGCGCCTCCTGCCCGGTCGCCATCGCCGTCTCCTGCTCCGCCGACCGGCAGGCCAAGGCGAAGATCACCCCGGAGGGCGTCTTCCTGGAACAGCTGGAGACCGACCCGGCGCGCTTCCTGCCCGACACCACCGACGAACAGCTGACCGAGGGCGCGGGGCCCGACCTGGACGCCGTCCGCATCGACCTCTCCCGCCCCATGTCCGAGATCCGCGCCGAGCTGAGCAAGCACCCGGTCAAGACCCGGCTCTCGCTCACCGGCACGCTCGTCGTCGCCCGGGACATCGCCCACGCCAAGATCAAGGAACGGCTCGACGCGGGCGAGGAGATGCCGCAGTACCTGCGCGACCACCCCGTCTACTACGCCGGCCCGGCCAAGACCCCCGAGGGCTACGCCTCCGGCTCCTTCGGGCCGACGACGGCCGGCCGGATGGACGCCTACGTCGAGCAGTTCCAGGCGGCCGGCGGCTCCCTGGTGATGCTCGCCAAGGGCAACCGCAGCAAGCAGGTCACCGACGCCTGCGCCACGCACGGCGGCTTCTACCTCGGCTCCATCGGCGGCCCCGCGGCCCGGCTGGCGCAGGACTGCATCAAGAAGGTCGAGGTCCTGGAGTACGAGGAGCTCGGCATGGAGGCCGTCTGGCGCATCGAGGTCGAGGACTTCCCGGCCTTCGTCGTCGTCGACGACAAGGGCAACGACTTCTTCGCCGACCCGGCCCCCGAACAGCCCTTCGTCACCTCGATCCCGGTCCGCACCGGGGCCTGACCCGGGCACGGGGCCGTTCCGGCCCCTCGACGCTGGGCGCGGGGCCCGGCGAGCACACCGCCCGCCCCGCGCCCACCACACCGCCCGCCCCGGCCGCAAGCCGGCCGCGTCCGTACGAGTGAAGGACGATCCGACAAGCGGGGAAGCACACCTGGGGCCCGTAGCTTCGCGCCCATGGTCAACTCCCCGCACGAGGCGCACCACCGGGCCTTCCAGGAGCTTCCCGGACTGTTCGCGAGCGCCTTCCGACTCCTCGGTCTGCCCGCACCGGGCCGGGCCCGCGTGGACGTCCTCAACTGCGACCTCACCGAGATCAGACCCGTCGAGCGGCGGGTGGACACACTGCTGCGCCTCAGCTGCGCGGACACCACCTATCTGCTGATCGTCGAGGCGCAGACCAGGAAGGACCCCGACAAGGCGCTCAGCTGGGGCTACTATCTGGGCTTCCTCGCCAACAAGTACCCCCGCGAGCAGCCGGTGCTGCTCGTCGTCTGCCGGGACAGCCGCACCGCGCGATGGGCCGCCGGCCCCTTCCGCATCGGCCACCCGGACCAGCCGAACATGCACATCACGCCGTTCGTCCTGGGGCCGGACAACGTGCCCGTCATCACCGACATCGAACGCGCGTCCGCGGATCTGCCGCTCGCGGTCTTCTCCGCTCTGACACACAGTGACGACCCACGCATCGGTGAGATACTGGACGTCCTCGCAACGGCTCTGAAGACGAGCGACAACCCCGAGCGCGTCACCGTCTGCGCCGACATCACCGCCAGCGGCCTCGCCGACTCCCCGGCGGGCGAACTGTGGAGGGAACTCATGGCAGCAGGACTCTTCGAACTCCGCGGCTTCGTGGCCGAAGGGTTGCGGGAGGAAGGGCGCGAGAAGGGCCGGGAAGAAGGCCGCGAGGAGGGCCTCGCCGCAGGGCTGGAGAAGGGCCTGGAGAAGGGGCTCGGCCGGGGCCGCTTCGAGGGACGGCTGATGTGCCTGTTCCAGCTGTGCGAAGCGCGGGGGATCACCCTCAGCGAGGAACAGCGGGCTCGCATCTCCGCCTGCAAGGACAGCGGCCTCATCACGCGCTGGTTCCACCGGGCCGCCACGGTGGAGACGGCCGAGGAGATGCTCGCCGGAGAGGGCGTCCCCGCACGCCCGGACGACACCGTCCGCTGACCGACTCGTACGCCGCGGACCGGCCGGGCACGACAGCGCACCGGTCCGGCCGCTTTCGATGGTGAGGACCATGGCACCAGGACTCTTCGCATTTCGCGGCTTCGTGGCCGAGGGGCTGCGCGACCAGGGACGCTCCCAGGGGTGGGCCAAGGGCTGGACCGAAGGATGGCGCGAGGGGCGCGTGTACGCCCTCACGCACACGCTCCTCCGGCTGCTCGAACTGCGCCGGATCGCCCTCTCCGAGACGGACCGCGAACGCATCAGCTCGTGCCGCGACTGCGTGCTTCTCGCCCGCTGGACCGACCGGGCGCTCACGGCCCGGACGGCCGAAGACCTCTTCTCCGGCGACGGGCTGCCCCGCCCGTCCGGCGCCGCCGCGTCCTGACGCCCCGCCCCGCGTCGGCGCCGGGAATGCGCGCGGCCTCCACGATGCTGGAAGGCATGGAGGTGCGACACGAGATGAGTGAGAGCGCTGAGTACCGGATCGAGCACGACTCCATGGGGGAGGTGCGGGTTCCGGCGGAGGCGAAGTGGCGGGCGCAGACGCAGCGGGCCGTGGAGAATTTCCCGGTCAGCGGGCAGCGGCTGGAGCGGGCGCACATCGAGGCGCTGGCCCGGATCAAGGCGGCGGCCGCCGTGGTGAACGGGCGGCTGGGGGTGCTCGGCGCCGAGCAGGCGGAGGCGGTGCGCGGCGCGGCGGAGGAGGTCGCGACGGGCCGCTGGGACGAGCACTTCCCGGTGGACGTCTTCCAGACGGGTTCGGGCACCTCGTCGAACATGAACATGAACGAGGTCGTGGCCACGCTGGCGAGCGAGCGTCTGGGCGCCCCGGTCCACCCGAACGACCACGTCAACGCGAGCCAGTCGTCGAACGACGTGTTCCCCTCCTCGATCCATGTCGCGGCGACGGCCGCGGTGACGGCGGATCTGATCCCGGCGCTGGAGCATCTGGCCGCCGCGCTGGAGCGGAAGTCCGAGGAGTTCGCCGACGTCGTCAAGTCGGGGCGTACGCATCTGATGGACGCGACCCCGGTGACGCTCGGCCAGGAGTTCGGGGGCTATGCCGCGCAGATGCGGCGCGGGGTCGAGCGGCTGCGCGCCGCGCTGCCGCGGCTGGCCGAACTCCCGCTGGGCGGCACGGCGGTGGGCACGGGGATCAACACCCCGCCCGGCTTCTCGGCCGCGGTCATCGAGGAGTTGGCGCGGGTCACGGGCCTGCCGCTGACGGAGGCGCGCGACCACTTCGAGGCGCAGGGGGCGCGGGACGGCCTGGTCGAGACGAGCGGGCAGCTGCGGACGATCGCCGTCGGTCTGACGAAGATCGCCAATGATCTGCGCTGGATGTCCTCCGGGCCGCGGACGGGGCTGGCCGAGATCGCGCTGCCGGATCTCCAGCCCGGTTCGTCGATCATGCCGGGCAAGGTCAATCCGGTCGTCCCGGAGGCGGTGCTGATGGTCGCCGCGCAGGTCACGGGGAACGACACGACGGTCGCCACGGCGGGCGCGGCGGGCAACTTCGAGCTGAACGTGATGCTGCCGGTGATCGCCAAGAATCTGCTGGAGTCGGTCCGGCTGCTGACGAACGCCTCGCGGCTGCTGGCGGACCGCACGGTGGACGGCATCACCGCGAACGCCGAACGGGCCCGTGCGTACGCGGAGTCGTCGCCGTCCGTGGTCACGCCGCTGAACAAGTACATCGGGTACGAGAACGCCGCCGCGGTCGCCAAGAAGGCGATGGCCGAGCAGTTGACGATCCGCGAGGCGGTGCTGCGCAGTGGCCATGTCGAGCGGGGCGAGCTGACGGTCGAGCAGTTGGACGAGGCGCTGGACGTGCTGCGTATGACCCGTCCCTGAGCCGGCAGCTCACCTCCGGGCCGCCGCCCGCGCCGGTGCGCCCCCCTGGGCGGGGTGTTGCCGAGGGCGGCCGTGACCTGCGCCTTCGTCCGGTGGGGCCGAGCGGACGCGGGAGGTGGCCGCCGGAGGAGGACTAGTATCCGGCCATGACAGCGGAAACCTCGGCGCCACCCGCCCATTGGCCCGTCGGCGCCCACATCCTGTGGCGTTACCGGGCCAACGGCGCCACACATCCCCATATCTGTCGCCCCGTCACCGTCGTCCGCGATACGCCCGCTCTGCTCGCGGTCTGGGTCGCGCCGGGCACGGTGTGTGTGAAGCCGGAGCTCGCGGACGGTACGCCGGTGCACCGCGAGCCGCTGGCCACGAGGTACACGAAGCCCCGCAGAACCACGCTTTCCCGGTGGTTCGGTACGGGAGTCCTGAAGCTGGCACGCCCGGGCGAACCGTGGTCGGTGTGGCTTTTCTGGGACAGGGACTGGCAGTTCCGGAATTTCTACGTGAACCTGGAGGAGCCACGCACGCGCTGGGCGGGCGGGGTGGACTCCGAGGATCACTTCCTGGATCTGGAGGTCGGCCCCGACGGCAGCTGGCGCTGGCGGGACGAGGACGAGTTCGCGCAGGCACAGCATGTCGGCCTGTTGGACGGGGAACAGGCCGAGCGGGTCCGTGCTGCCGGCCGTCGCGCCGTGGCCGCCGTCCGGGCGTGGGGCACGCCGTTCGCGGACGGCTGGGAGCGGTGGCGGCCGGATCCGCACTGGCCGGTGCCCGAACTCCCGGACGACTGGGACCGCTCGCCGTTCAACACGTGACTGCACCCACCTCCCGATGCCCCTTGATACGCCCCCATACTGCAAACGTAGGATCAACGTCCGTGAGCGTGCCGCCGTAACTCCCCTGATGATCCGGGGAATTGACCGGCGGCCAGAGAGGAGCAGGCTGTGGCCAGCAGCGCGGGGGCGCACGGTCCTTCCCGGGCGTACGACGGCTTCGACCGCGCAAGCATCGACAGGTCCGGCCAGGCCGAGGCGTTCGACGCAATCGGCGACCGGTACGACGAGGCGTTCCCGCACAAGGAAGGCCAGGTGTCGGCGGCCGCGTGGTTCAGCGGGCAACTTCCGGCCGGTGCCCGTGTGCTGGACGTCGGCTGCGGTACGGGACTGCCCACGGCACGGCAGCTCACGGACGACGGCCACCATGTCGTCGGGATCGACCTGTCCCGGGCGATGCTGAAGCTGAGCCGGGACAACGTTCCCGAGGCCGAGTTCCGCCGGCTGGATCTGGCCGACGCGGAGACCGCCGGCCTGGGCCCGTTCGACGGCGCGGTCGCGTTCTTCTCGCTGCTGATGCTCCCCCGCGCGGAGATCCCGGTGGCGCTGCGTGCGCTGCACGGGCTGATCCGGGAGGGCGGGCCCCTCGCCTTGGGCATGGTGGAGTCGGACGTCGACGACTTCGCCGTCCCGTTCCTGGGGCACACCCTCCGCGTGTCGGGTTTCCTGCGGGACGAGCTGCGGCAGGTGGTCGAGGGAGCGGGTTTCGAGGTCGTCGGGGAGGACGCGTACGCGTTCGCTCCCGCGAGCACGGATGTGCCGCCCGAGATGCAGCTCTTCCTTCAGTGCCGGCGACGCCCATAGACCGCGAGCACCCAGCGCTGGGCGTGCGCCGGCGCGCAGCCCCGGATGGATGGAAACCGAACGCGTGACGGAGCACGAAAAGCCTGCGGCGAGCAGCACGACGGAGCCTGCGCAGCCCGGCGCCGCCGCACAGGTCCCCGGTGGCCCCCAGGGCACGCCGGCGGCCCCGCGTACCCATGACGCCGTACCCGCCGAGGGGCCGGTTCCGGGCGCCCGCGCCGCGGAGGAGGCCGGGGCGGGCGGCACGGCGCCGAACGGCGGTCCTGGAGCGGCGGGTTCCGGTGGGCAGGACGGCGGCGAGCGGGCCGAGCGGGAGCGGCGGGGCGGTGACCGGCTGCGCTTCGTCGGCGCCGCCACCCGCCGGATCGCCCGCGGTGTCGATCTGGACGAGACCGTGCTGGGCCTGTGCCGCGCGAGCGTTCCCGCCTATTCCGACGCGATCCTGGTCTATCTGCGCGATCCGCTTCCGGTCGGTGACGAGAGACCGACCGGGCCGTTCGTCCTGCGGCTGCGCCGCAGCGACCGCATACCCGAGGGCCCGCTGGCCGCGCCCACGGCGGCGGCCCTCTCCGACCTGGTGCCGCCGGTGATCCCGGGCCAGGAGTTCGCGGGCGGCGACCCGGTGGCCGCTCCCGGGCTCGGGGGCGGCGCGGCCGAGTTGACCGAGGTGCGGCCGGGCGGGCCGCTGGCCGAGGTGCTGCGCGGGGTCCGGCCGGTCTTCGCGGACTCCCCCGCGGCGGGCACCGCTCTGCCCGAACTCCTCGGCCCGGGCCGGGACATTCCCGAAGGCAACCGGGCCATCCTCGCGCCGCTGCGCGGCCGTCGCCGGGTGATCGGTGCGGCGGTCTTCCTGCGCAGGCCGGAGCGCCCGGCGTTCGAGCACGAGGATCTGCTCATCGCCGCACAGTTGGCCACGCACACCGCGCTCGGTGTGGACAAGGCCGTCCTGTACGGCCGCGAGGCGTACATCGCCGACGAGTTGCAGCGCACGATGCTGCCCGACGAACTCCCCCAGCCCACCGGCGTCCAGCTGGCGAGCCGCTATCTGCCGGCGGCGGAGACGGCGCGGGTCGGCGGCGACTGGTACGACGCCATTCCGCTGCCGGGCTCCCGGGTCGCGCTGGTCGTCGGGGACGTGATGGGCCACTCGATGACCTCCGCGGCGATCATGGGCCAGTTGCGGACGACGGCACAGACCCTGGCCGGTCTCGACCTGCCGCCGCAGGAGGTGCTGCACCACCTGGACGAGCAGGCCCAGCGGCTCGGCAGCGACCGCATGGCGACCTGTATGTACGCGGTCTACGACCCGGTGGCGCACCGCATCATCGTGGCCAACGCGGGGCATCCGCCGCCGGTGATGCTGCACCGCAGCGGCCGCGCCGAGGTGCTGCGCATCCCGGCGGGTGCGCCGATCGGCGTCGGCGGGGTGGACTTCGAGGCGGTGGAGCTGGACGCGCCGGCCGGTGCGACGCTGCTGCTGTACACCGACGGGCTCGTCGAGTCCCGGCAGCGCGATGTGTGGACCGGCATCGAGCATCTGCGCGAGAAGCTCTCGGCGACGGCCCGGCTCACCCGCCCGGGTGCCGCCGCCCCGCTGGAGCCGCTCTGCGACGAGGTGCTCGACATCCTCGGCCCGGGTGACCGCGACGACGACATCGCCCTGCTGGCCGCCCGGTTCGACGGGATCGCGCCGAGCGATGTCGCGTACTGGTACCTCGATCCCCGGGCGCAGACGGCGCGTCAGGCGCGCAGACTCGCGCGCCGTGCGCTCTCGCGCTGGGGCCTGGAGGAGCTGACGGACTCGGTCGAGCTGCTGGTCAGCGAAGTGGTCACGAACGCCGTCCGGTATGCCGAACGCCCCATCACGCTCCGGCTGTTGCGTACCGACACGCTGCGCTGCGAGGTGGGCGACGACGTCCCGCAGCTGCCCCGGCTGCGGCAGGCGCGCGCCACGGACGAGGGCGGGCGCGGGCTGTATCTGGTGAACCGTCTCGCCCGGCGGTGGGGAGCGACCCGGCTGTCGACCGGCAAGGTCGTCTGGTTCGAACTCGCCCTGTCCTGACCGTTCGCGAACGCTGCTGAACTCTCCCGGGCGCCCTGGGTCTTCGGGAGGCCCGGGAGGGGCCCGGCACGCCGACGCCCCGTGCCGGCCGCGACATGGCGGCCGTGCACGGGGCGTTCGTCCCGGTGGATCCGGGTGCCGCGCGCGGCGGCGGCGCGAGGGTCAGCCGGCGAGCTGGTTCTCGGCCTCCAGGGTGGTGCCGACGGCCTGCACGACCGAGGCGATCTTGAAGGCTTCCTGGATGGTCTCGCGGTCGACACCGGCCTTGCGCAGCACCTGCTCGTGCGAGTCCAGGCACTGGCCGCAGCCGTTGATCGCGGAGACGGCGAGCGACCACAGCTCGAAGTCGGTCTTCTCGACACCGGGGTTGCCGATGACGTTCATCCGCAGGCCGGCGCGCATGGTGCCGTACTCGGGGTCCGACAGCAGGTGCCGGGTGCGGTAGAAGACGTTGTTCATCGCCATGATGGCGGCGGCCGACTTGGCGGCGGCGTACGCCTCGTCGCTCAGGTTCTCCTTGGCCTCCGGCTCCAGCGCACGCAGCGCGATGCCCGAGCGGGACGCGATGGCGCAGGCCAGAACGGTGCCCCAGAGCTGCTGCTTGGGCAGCTCGGAGTTGCCTATGACGGAGCCGAGGTTCAGCTTCAGGTCCTTCGCGTAGTCCGGAAGGGCCTGCTTGAGGTCATCGAGCGCCATGGTGATCACTCACCGGCCAGCAGCGCGACCGGGTCCAGGGTCTCGTCGCCCTTGCTCCAGTTGCAGGGGCACAGCTCGTCGGTCTGGAGGGCGTCGAGCACCCGCAGGACCTCCTTGGGGTTACGGCCGACGGAGCCGGCGGTCACCATCGTGAACTGGATCTCGTTGTTCTGGTCCACGATGAAGACGGCACGCTGCGCGAAGCCGTCCTCGCCCTCGATGCCCAGGGCACGCATCAGCTCGTGCTTGGAGTCGGCCATCATCGGGAACGGCAGGTCCGTCAGGTCCGGGTGGTCCTTGCGCCAGGCGTGGTGCACGAACTCGGAGTCGCCGGAGAAGCCCAGGATCTGCGCGTCGCGGTCCGCGAACTCGTCATTCAGCTTGCCGAAGGCCGAGATCTCGGTCGGGCAGACGAAAGTGAAGTCCTTCGGCCAGGCGAAGATCACCTTCCACTTGCCCTCGTAGGTCTTGTGGTTGATCTGCTCGAACTCCTTGCCCTTCTCCAGCGAGACGCAGGCAGTGAGATCGAACTCGGGGAACTTGTCACCGACAGTGAGCAACGCGCACTCCTTGCAGGGCGGAACGCCCCTATTTGCAGGCATTCCTCGGGGTTGGACGCCCCCACCTTGCCACAGGCCGCATTGATCGCGGAAATAGCTAAGCTTGGTGCCGTTGATTGGAGTGAGTTATCAGTGACCTCAGTGCCGGACCGCAGCACCACCCGTGGCCGTCCCCGCGGTCAGGAGGCCCCGGCGCCCGGCATACCGGCACCCCGCGCCGCACAGCCCGCGCGGGGAAAGCAGCCGAGCCTCTCCCAACTGAGGGCCTTCGCCGCCGTCGCGGAGCATCTGCACTTCCGTGACGCGGCGGGCGCCATCGGCATGAGCCAGCCCGCCCTCTCCGGAGCGGTGGCCGCGCTGGAGGAGACGCTCGGGGTGCAGTTGCTGGAGAGAACCACCCGAAAGGTACTGCTCTCCCCGGCCGGTGAACGCATGGCGGCCCGCGCACGGACCGTACTGCACGCGGTCGGCGAGCTGCTGGAGGAGGCCGAGGCGGCGCGAGCGCCGTTCACCGGCGTCCTGCGGCTGGGCGTCATCCCCACCGTCGCGCCGTATCTGCTGCCCACGGTGCTCGGGCTGGTGCACGAACGGTATCCGGACCTCGATCTTCAGGTCCACGAGGAGCAGACCGCCTCCCTGCTGGACGGTGTCTCCCAGGGGCGGCTCGATCTGCTGCTGCTCGCCCTGCCGCTGGGCGCGACCGGAGCGCCGGGGACCTCCCGGATACGGGAAATCCCGCTCTTCGAGGAGGACTTCGTCCTCGTCACTCCGCACGATCACCCCTGTGCCGGCCGTCGCGATCTGCCCCGCTCCGTGCTGCGCGAGCTGGATCTGCTGCTGCTCGATGAGGGGCACTGCATGCGGGACCAGGCCCTCGACATCTGCCGGGAGGCCGGACGTGCGGAAGGTCACACGGTGACGACCAGCGCGGCGGGGCTGTCCACACTGGTGCAACTCGTCGCCGGCGGCATGGGCGTCACGCTGCTGCCGCGGACCGCCGTCCAGGTCGAGGCGGGGCGCAACGAGGCGCTGCGCACGGGGTACTTCACCGACCCGGCGCCGCTGCGCCGGGTCGGGCTGGCCCTGCGCGCGGGCGCGGCGCGCGAGGAGGAGTTCGGCGCGTTCGCCGATGCGCTCCGCGGCGCCCTGCGCGGGCTTCCGGTACGGCTCGTCCTGCCCTGACGGCGTGCCGGTGGCCTCGCCCCTCGGGTCACCCGTCCTCGCGGGGCGGGCGGCCCCGGCGGGGGTGGGGGCGCGCCTCGCCGGGCAGGCGGCCGGCTTCCTTGAGGGCACGCCGCAACAGGTAGTCGATCTGGGCGTTGGTGGACCGCAGTTCATCGGCGGCCCAGCGTGCCAGCGCGTCGTGCATCGCCGGGTCGAGCCGCAGCAGCACCTGCTTGCGCTGCCGCGGCCGGGGGGCCGGCGAGGCGGGCTCCTCGCCCTCGTCCCGAGCGGTCACCGGTCGGCCGTCACTGGTAGAGCGACCCGGTGTTCATCACGGGCTGCGGAGCGCGGTCCCCGCACAGCACGATCAGCAGATTGCTCACCATCGACGCCTTGCGCTCCTCGTCCAGTTCCACGTAGTCCTGCGCCGTGATGCGTGCCAGCGCGTCCTCCACCATGCCGCACGCCCCCTCGACGATCTTCCGCCGGGCCGCGATCACGGCTCCCGCCTGCTGCCGCTGGAGCATCGCGGAGGCGATCTCGGGCGCGTAGGCGAGGTGGGTGAAGCGCGATTCGACGATGGTGACGCCGGCCGCCTGCACCCGGGCCGTCAGTTCGGCCGCGAGCTTCTCGGTGATCTCCTCGGCGTTGCCGCGCAGGGAGAGGGCGTCCTCCTCGTGGGCGTCGTAGGGGTATTCGATCGCGATGTGCCGGACGGCGGCCTCGGTCTGCGTGGAGACGAACTCGACGTAGTCGTCCACGGAGAAGGTGGCCTGCGCGGTGTCCTGCACCTGCCAGACGACGACGGCCGCCAGCTCGATCGGGTTGCCGTACGCGTCGTTCACCTTGAGGACGGCGGTCTCGTGGTTGCGGACCCGGGTGGAGATCCGCGTCCGGGTGGTGAGCGGATTGACCCAGCGCAGGCCGTCCACCCGGATCGTGCCGGTGTAGCGGCCGAAGAGCTGGACGACCCGGGCCTCACCGGGGGCGACCATGTTGAGCCCGGCCATCCCGAAGACCGAACCGATCACCACCAGCACCCCGACGACCAGGAGCGCCGCTCCCCCGGCGGTGCTGCCGTCGGCCAGCATCCGGCCGCCGCCGACGCAGGCGGCGGCCCCGGCCAGCACGCCGACCAGGCCGAGGAAGAGGGCCAGCCCGCCGTGCACGCTGCGGGCGGTGACCTCCCGTACCTCCGGGGTCGGCATCTCCGGCCCGCCGGCCGGCTCCGCTGTCCGTCCCCGCTCCGTGCGCTGGGTGTCGTCGAGGCTCATGGGGCCTCCCCCGTTCCTTGGTTTCCGTGGTCGACGCGGTGCGGGCGGGCGCGGGGACACCGAACGTCCGAGCACCTCGACTTATCGCACTGCTCTAGCAATGTGATAGCAGATTACCGTCAGCGTGCCGCTCTGGCCAGTGCGCGGACTGCCCGAAACGGCGCGAGGGCGCAAAGAGTGGTCAACTCCCCTGCGCCCTCGCCGCGTTCCGGACCGGCTCCACCCGGAGCCCGGGCCGGCCTCACTCCGTGCGGAGCCCCTCGGGCCGCATCGTCCGCCACAGGGACGGCAGGCTCAGCAGGGAGACCAGCGCGATCACCCCGGCGCCGACCCCGACCATCGGGGCGAACACCAGCCAGTCGGTGACCTTCCGGTCCATCGTCCGCAGCAGCATCCAGCCCAGCCCCAGCCCGAACCCGGACGCCAGCGTCAGGCCCAGCACCACCGGCACCGCCGACTGCCACAGGACGGAGGCCCCGAGCGTGGACCGGCGGGTACCGAAGGCCACCAGCACCGCCAACTGCCGCTTCCGCTCCCGCAGTTGTTCCACGATCGAGACGACCAGGCTGGCGCCGATGATCAACAGGACCGCCACGGAGGCCGCGAATATGGCCCGGCTGATCCCCGCGAAGTCCTGGGAGCTGCGCTTCATCGGAGCCGAGGAGAAGACCGCGCCCGCCGGGTCCTGGTGGAAGACGGTGGTGCGTACCTGCTCCAGCGCGTCCTGCTCGTCCTTCTTGTCGATGCTCACCCAGCCGCCGTACTGCGCCTCGGCCTGCTCCGGTGCGATCGCCGACGGCGTGGCCAGCAGGCCGCTGGCGTCGTAGCCGGTCCGCTCGTCCGGCTTGGGGCGCACGGAGGCGGCCGACGCGGGCACGCGCCACTCCTGTGTCCCGGAGCCGTGGATCTTCTTGAGCTTCATCGCGGTGCCGACCGCCGGGGGCTTCTCCTGGTCGTTGCCGGACGTGGGACGGAGACGGAAGACCTGGCCCTCCCGGCAGGAGTCCAGATGCGCCAGCTCGCGGAGCGTGGCACAGCTTCCGATCATGACGCTGGTGTACTCCTCCTTGCCCTTGGTCTTGAGCATCCCGCTCATGCTGCCGCTGACCTCCCGGACACCGGGGGTCCGCTCCAGCGCCCGGTCCAGCTCCTTGCTGCGGCCGAGATCGGACATGCCGGGCATCGAGATGTCGAACTCGGTACGCCCCGCCTGGGGCCTGCCCGAACCACCGACGGTCTCGGTGTTCTCGGACTGCACGCCCGCGAACAGCATCTGGAGCGCGATGGCACCGGCGACGGCGATGGTGATACCGCTGACCGCCCGCGTGGACGAGCCGCTGCTGAGCTGGAGCCGGCGGGTCGCCAGCTGCCAGGAGATGCCGCCACCGCGGATCCGCCGCACGAGCCGCTCGACCACCCACGGCAGCAGCAGCGCCACACCGCTCAGCAGCAGCACCACGCCTGCGGCGACCTGGAGTTCGTTGACGGAGCTGGGGGAATCGCCGCCCACTTTCCCGGAGAGCGGGAGCAGGAGCAGCGCACCGACCACCGGCGGGGCCAGTCGCCACCACAGGCGGCGGGGACGGGGCACGCTCTCCCGCAGCACGCCGAGCGGCTCGATGGTGATGCCGCGCATCGCGAACAGCGAGACCGCGACGGCCACCGCCGGCACTCCGAGGGCGACCAGTGCGGCCAGCGCCGGGCTGGGGGCGAGATCCGTGGCGAAGACGCTGACGTCGAAGAGCTGGATGCGCTCTATCAGGCCCCGACCCGCCAGGAAGATCCCGGTGCCCAGCACCAGCCCCAGCACGGCACCCACCAGGGACTCACCCGCCCCCATCCGGCGTGCCATCGCCGCATCCGCACCCACGAGGCGCAGGGCGGCCAGCCGCCGGTCCCGCCGCTCGCTGCCGAAACGCGCCGCCGTACCGACGAAGACGGCGATCGGCATCAACAGCACCGCACAGGCCACCACCGCGAGCAGCACTATCGACGGGTCGAGCTTCGTCTCACCCTCCGAGGTGCCGAAGGAGTCGATCCGGTGCGCGCCCTGCCCCGCGACGAGTTTGTCCGTGCCCCGGTAGAAGGCCAGATCGCCGGGGCCCCGGAGCCCGTCCTTGCCGATCGTCCCGACGATCTTGGCGTCCAGGCGCTTCACCAGGCCCTGGGCATCGCCGGAGGCGAGCACCTTCTCCAGGGCGGGCGAGACGACCATCTCGCCCGGGCCGGGGAACCGGTCCACACCGGGCGGGGTCACCGGGTGCGCGCCGTCGGCCTGGAGCGTCCTCCCGTAAAGCTCCAGGTCGCGGTAGGTGGTGTTGGCATCGCCGGTGACAATGGTGCGGTCGCCCGCCGACGGTTCGGCGGACTCGCCCCGGAGCGAATCGGGGAAGACGGACATGGCGTTGCCGCGGGCGTCGCGCTCGTTCATCAAAGTGGGCACGGACGCGGCGCCGAGCAGCAGCGCCACACCGAGTCCGACGCCGACGGCCGTGAGCAGCGTCCGGGCCCAGCCCTGACGGCCGGAGGTCGCGAACCGGCAGCCCATCGCCAGGTCCCGCACCCACACCCGCAGACCGTGCGGGGGCCGAGGGTCTGTCATGCGACACCTGCCATGGCGCTCATGTCACGTGCCTTTCCGTCCCGGACGACGATCTCGCGATCGGAATAGGCGGCGACCCGTGCCTCGTGGGTGACCAGGACGACAGCGGCGCCGGAATCCCGTGCGGCCTCCGTGAGCAGCTGCATCACGCGCTCGCCGTTGAGCGAGTCCAGCGCGCCCGTCGGCTCGTCCGCGAAGACCACGCTCGGACGGGCGGCGAGGGCGCGCGCCACCGCGACCCGCTGGCCCTGGCCGCCGGAGACCTGCCCGGGGCGGTGGTGCCGTATGTCGTCGACCTCCAGGCGCTCCAGCCATTGGCGGGCCTGGGCCTCGGCCTGCTTGCGGCCCGCGCCGGCCAGGCGGACCGGCAGCGCGGCGTTCTCCAGGCAGGTCAGCTCCGGGACGAGCTGGCCGAACTGGAAGACGAAGCCGAAGTCCCCACGGCGCAGGGCGCTGCGCTGCGCATCGGAGAGGGCCGACAGGTCCCGTCCCCGGTAGAGCACCCGGCCGGAGTCGGGCGGGACGATTCCGGCCAGGCAGTGCAGCAGCGTCGACTTGCCGGAGCCGGACGGGCCCATGACGGCCACCACTTCGCCCGCCCGGATGGAGAAGTCCGCACCGGCGAGGGCGGGCGTCGAGCCGTAGGTCTTGTGCAGGCCCTCGGCGTGCAGCAGCGCGGAGGTGCCGTCCGCGTGGGGTGCCGCGTCGGGCGCGTGGGCGGGCGAGGGGGTCGGGGTGGCGCTCATCGGCGCACCTCCTTCGCAAGCTTGTCGAGCCGCGCCGCCGCCGTCTCCAGCCAGCGGAGATCGGCCTCCAGATGGAAGAGCGCGTGGTCGCAGATGAGCTGGTCCGCGAGATCGCCGTGGGTCTTGCGCCGCGTCAGCTCACGCATCAGGCGCAGATGCTCGGAGCGCTGGGTGTCGAGCAGGCTGCTCGCGTCGCGGTCGGTCAGCAGCGCGAGGACGAGCTTGGTGTAGAGCGTGGACTGGAGATACGGCTCGGGCTTCTCCGGAGTGGCCAGCCACTCCTCGACATCGGTGATCCCCGCATCGGTGATGGCGTACCGCTTGCGCTCCGGGCCGCCCCCCGCCTCTATGCCGTCGACCTCCACGAGGCCGTTCTTCAGCAGGCGCGACATCGTCGAGTAGACCTGGCCGTAGTGCAACGGGCGGTCGTGGCCGAAGCGTTCGTCGAACGCCCGCTTGAGGTCGTATCCGTGCCGCGGCCCCGTCTCCAGCAGGCCGAGCAACGTATGGCTGATGGACATGGCGACGACTGTACACCATGCGTATACACCTGGTGTATACCCGGATCGAGTGACCCTCCCGTCGGAGAAACCGCAGGTGAGCGGCGGAGTGAGCGACGGGAGCCGGTCGGTGCGCGTGCGCACGCCTCCGCCCCCGGAGGCGGCCGTCCGGGGTCGTCCGGAGGCAGCCGCCCGGAGACAGCCGCCCGGAGACAGCGGCGATGGACCGGCGAACCGGCGGGTCGGCGAACAGACGAACCGGCGGGTCAGGGGGCGATGGGCCGGTGAGCCGATGGGCCGACCAACCGGCAGGCGTCGCCGGGCCGGTGGGCCGGTGGGTGCCGGCGGGCCGGTGGTGGCCTCAGCCGCCGTTCACCCTGGCGGCCACCCGGTCGCCCAGTGCCTTGTCGACGTTGCGCCAGTACTGGACGGCCCGCTCCAGCACGGGCTTGCTCACCCCGTCGAGCAGATGTCCGGAGATGTTGTTCACCAGCCGGTCGCGCGCCGCGTCGTCGAGGACCTCGCGGACCATCGTCCCGGGCTGGCCGAAGTCGTCGTCGTCCCGGCGCAGCGTGTAGGCGTGCCGCACCATCTCGCCCTCGTCCACCGTCCAGCCGGCGGGCCGGAACCGGCGGCTGTCCGCTGCCGGGCCGCCGTAGGAGTTGGGCGCGTAGGGGCGGGCCACGTTCGGCGGCTCGTACCGCATCGGCCCGTCCTTCGCATAGGAACGGACGGGCGCCTGCGGCCGGTTCGGCGGGAGCTGGGTGTAGTTCGGGCCGATCCGGTACCGGTGGGTGTCCGGGTAGGAGAACAGCCGGCCGAGCAGCATCTTGTCCGGGGACGGGGCGATGCCGGGCACCAGGTTCGACGGCTCGAACGCGGCCTGTTCGATGTGGAGGAAGAAGTCCTCCGGGTTCTCGTTCAGCGTCATCCGGCCGACGTCGATGAGCGGGTAGTCGCTGTGCGGCCACACCTTCGTCAGGTCGAACGGATTGAAGCGGTAGTCCGGGGCGTCCTCGAACGGCATGATCTGGACCTTGAGCGTCCATGCCGGGTGCTCGCCGCGCCGGATGGACTGCCACAGGTCCCTGCGGTGGAAGTCGGCGTCCTCACCGGCGAGCCGGTCGGCCTCCTCCTGAGTGAGGAAGTCGATGCCCTGGTCGGTCTTGAAGTGGTACTTGACCCAGAACTTTTCGCCGGCGGCGTTGACCCACATGTAGGTGTGCGAGCCGTAGCCGTTCATGTGCCGGTAGGTGCGAGGGATGCCGCGGTCGCCCATGAGCCAGGTGACCTGGTGGGCCGACTCGGGTGAGAGGGTCCAGAAGTCCCACTGCATGTCGTGGTCGCGCAGGCCGCTGCCGATCTGCCGCTTCTGGCTGCGGATGAAGTCCTGGAACTTGAGGGTGTCGCGCACGAAGAAGACCGGGGTGTTGTTCCCGACCAGGTCGTAATTGCCGTGCTGCGTATAGAACTTCAGCGCGAAGCCGCGGGGGTCCCGCCAGGTGTCGGGGCTGCCCTGCTCCCCCGCGACGGTCGAGAACCGCGCCAGCATGCGGGTGCGCCGGCCCGGCTGGAAGACGTCCGCCTTGGTGAACTGGCTGACGTCGTTGGTGACCTCGAAGAAGCCGTAGGCGCCGCTGCCCTTGGCGTGGACCACGCGTTCGGGGACGCGCTCCCGGTTGAACTGCGCCATCTTCTCGATGGCGTAGTGGTCCTGGAGGAGGATCGGCCCGTCGGGCCCGACGGTCAGGGAGTGCTCGTCGCTCTCGACCGGGATCCCGGCGTTCGTGGTGGTGAAGTCCGTCATGGAGCGTCCTCCCGCGTACGAGGGTGGTGACGGGTCCGGCCTCCCAGCAAAACTCGCCGACACCGTGTCGGCAACCCATGTGGAAAACCCTCCCGCTCGGCCCGCGCGCCCCTTCCGCCCCCTTCGCGCTCCCCCTCCGGGACCGCCCGGCCGGCCCGGGCAACCCCGCCGCCCCCGGCTGCGTCAGCCGGATCGGGTGGTGGCGATACTGGGCGGCCGGCACCGAACGGCTCCTCCGGGACGAGCAGCCCGAAACACATACGGCACACAGAAGAACAGAAACGGGCAGGAGCAGGCAGGAAAGGGACGATGCGGCAGGACACCACAGGCCGGCCCGCGACGGAGGAGCTGGACCGCCCCGCCGGGCACACCGGCCAGAGCCCTGCCGCACCGCCCGCACCGCAGCCGGACGGAGGCCCCGCCGAAGCCGAGACCGAACAGACGGCCGGACAGACGGCCGGACAGGCGACCGAGCAGGCGCAGGCGACCGAGCACACGGCCGAGCGACCTGCCGGACCGGCGGACGGGATCCCCGGACCGAGAGGCGGGGCAGCCGAGCCGACGGACGGGACGGCCGAACCGGCGGAAGGGGCGCCCCGCGGAGTGGCGGCGGGGTGGATCTGCCCGCTGCGGCGGGCCGTCCGCGTAGGGGCCGCGCTGGCCCGGCGGCCGTACTGGGAGCCGCCCAGCTCGGCCTGGATCGTGCGCCGCTGGCCCGGGCTGACGGCGCTGTGCTGCGCCACGCTCTTCTTCTGGGTCTCGCTGACGCCCTCGCTGGTGCCGCGCCCCTGGTTCCTCCAGGGCGTGATCGGCGGGATCAACGCGGCTCTCGGCTACGCCATCGGCGCACTGCTGGACTGGCTGGTCCGCGCGGCGCTGCGCCCGTTGCGCCGGCGGCGGCCGGGGCTCTTCCCCGGCGCGCGGGCCCGGGCGCGCGCCTGGCTGGCGTACTACGCGCTGAGCATCGGCCTCACCATCGCCGCGCTGTCGTGGAGCGCGGACGCGCAGCGCACCCTGCGCCGGCTCCAGGAGATGCCCGAGACGCTGACCTGGCACTCGATGATGATCGCGCTGATGGCGATGGCGATCTGCGCCGTGCTGGTGGCCGCGGCCCGCGCCGTGCGGCTGGCCACCAGGAAGCTGATACGGGCGCTGGGCCGGTACGTCCCACGGCCGCTGGCCATCGGTGTCGGCGTGCTGGTGAGCGCGACGGCGGTGCTCGTCGGCACCCGCGACGTCGTCTTCGACCGGGGCGTGGTGGACATCGCCGCGCGCATCGCGCACAGCACCGACCAGGGCACCAAGGAGGGCATCAGCAGGCCCGGTTCGCACCGGGTGTCCGGCGGCCCGGACTCCCTGGTCGACTGGGACGACCTGGGCTACGAGGGCCGCAACTTCACCGGCTCGTCGCTCACGCCGCAGACGATCACCGCCGTCACCGGTAAACCGGCGCGGCAGCCGATCCGGGTCTACGTCGGCCAGCAGGCGGCGTCCGACGCCACGGCGCGCGCCCGGCTCGCGGTCGCCGAGCTGGAGCGCACCGGCGCGTTCGACCGCGACGTCCTGGCCATCGCCGGGACGACCGGCATGGGCTGGGTCAACTCCACGGACGCCGAGCCGCTGGAGTACATGCACGGCGGCGACACGGCGATCGTCGCCGTCCAGTACTCCTACCTGCCCAGCTGGCTCTCGTTCCTCGTCGACAAGGACGAGGCCGGGCGGGCCACCCGGGCGCTGGTCGAGGCCGTCCGCGAGCGCTGGCTGCGGGAACCGGCCGACGACCGCCCCCAGCTGGTCGTGTTCGGCGAGAGCCTGGGCGCGTACGGGATCGAGGCGTCGTTCGACGGCCCGGACGACATGCTGGCCAAGGTGGACGGTGCCCTGCTCGCCGGCACCCCCGAGTTCTCGCCCGTCCGCCGGCAGCTCACCGCTGACCGCGATCCGGGCAGCCCGGTGTGGCGCCCGGAGTACGAGAACGGCCGGCACTTCCGGTTCGCCCAGTACCCGCGCCGGGATCTGGCCCGCCCCGGGCCGTTCTCCCGCTGGGAGCATCCGCGGGTGGTCCATTTGCAAAACGCCTCCGACGCGATCGCCTGGTGGAACCCGGACCTCGCCGTCCACCGGCCCGACTGGCTGCGCCATCCGGTCGGCCCGGACGTCACCGACTCGGTCACCTGGTTCCCCGTGGTGACGTTCTGGCAGACGACGGTGGACATGGCCGTCTCCTACGGCGTGGAGGCACCGCACGGCCACCGGTACGGCAACGGCTCCGTGGACGGCTGGGCCGCCGTGGCCCCCGCCGACGGCTGGACGGACGAGGACACCGCACGGCTCAGGGAGTTCATGGAACAGCGCGAGGCCCCGTACTGAGCCGCACCAACCCCGGTACCGGAGTTCCGTGACGGTCCCGGCCCGGCCCGGACCGGCGGAATCGCGGACTCCGGCCTGACGCCACATCGGTCACCGCCCTCTCCCCCGCCGGTGGCCGCATCGGCCGGTACGGAGACGGGGCGTCCCCGCCGGGCCCCGACGCATCCGAGGCCCGTGCGCGCGCGGTTCCGCACACACGAACGGGGCGCCCCGCGTCGACGGAGCGCCCCGTTCGTGTGAGTGCCGGGGTGGTGCGGCGATCGGCTAACCGCCCCCGGTGCCGCCGCCCGCGCCGGTGGGCCCGCTCGGACCGGACGAGGGTCCGCCGTCCCCGCGGTCGCCGGGCTCGCCCCGGGACGTCCCGCGCTCACCGGCCCCGCTCCCGGAGCCGCCGGAGGACCCGGGCGGCGGCGCCGCCCCCGGTGCACCGGCCGGTGTGCCCTGCCCGGCCCCGGCCGGTGCGGCCTCCCGCAGCGTGCGTACGGCCTGCTCGTTCGCGTACCCCCGCAGATAGCCGACGACGGTGTTCGCGACGGCGACCAGCGGCACCGCCACGACCGCGCCCGGAATGCCCGCGATCAGCCCGCCGGCGGTGACCGAGAGGACCACGGCCAGCGGATGGACGCGCACCAGCCGCCCCAGGATGAAGGGCTGGAGCACATGGCTCTCGATCTGCTGCACGGCCAGGACCACGGCCAGCGTGAGCACGGCGGTGAAGATGCCGTCGGTGACCAGGGCGACGACGACCGCCAGCGCCCCGGAGATCACCGCACCCACGATCGGGATGAACGCGAACAGGAAGATGAACACGGCCAGCGGCACCGCCATGGGCACCTTGAGGAAGTACAGGCCGATCCCGATGAAGATCGCGTCGATCAGGGCCACTATCACCGTGCCGCGCACATAGCCCGTCAGTGCGGCCCAGGCGCGCGGCCCGGCGCCCGCCACACCCTCGCGCGCCGCGAAGGGGACGAACTTCAGCGCCCAGTTCCAGATGCGGCGGCCGTCGTAGAGCAGGAAGAGCGTCACGAACATCGCCAGCACCGCGCCGGAGAGGAACTCGACGACGACGGTGACGCCCTCGATACCGGCGGAGGTCAGCTCCTTGCTGTTGTCCCCGATCCAGTCGCTGAGGTTCTTGGCGATGTCGTTGATCTGGTCCTCGGAGACATGGAACGGGCCGTTCAGCGCCCAGTTCTTCAGCTCCTGGATACCGTCTTGGACCTTGTCCGTGAGGGTGTCGAGGTTCTCCATGACCTGCCACACCACGAACCAGCCGACCAGGCCCATGACGACGAAGCCGCCGATGAACGTGATGGCCGTGGCGATCCCGCGGCCCAGCCCGATCCGGCGCAGCCGCGCGACGGTCGGCTGGAGCAGCGCCGTGATGAGCAGCCCCGCCGAGAACGCCACGATCACCAGGCTGACGGCGCTGACGATCTTCATCAGCACCCAGACGACACCGGCGAGCACCAGCAGCCGCCAGCCCGCCTCGGCCGCCACCCGGACCCCCCACGGCACGGCGGCCGCGGGCTCGGGCTTGGCCGCTATGGCGGGCGCGTACTCGGGCGGCGGCGGCACGAAGCCCCGGCCCGCCTGCCCGGCGTCCGCCTCGGCGTCGGCCTGCGCCCGGCCGGCTTCCGCGTTCGACAGGCCGGGGTCGACCCCGTCGGGGCCGGGCCCGCCGCCCGCACGCTCCGCTTCGGCACGCCGCTCGGCGGCCTTGGCGGCCCAGCGGCCTACGGCCGACCTGAGCCTGTCCACTCTGCTCGTCATTCCGCTTTCCTCCGCCCCCCTCGGGCATGGGCTTCGCCGTGTGAGGGACGACGTTACCCGCGCCGATGGTTGCTTCCGGACCGCTCACCCCCGGGAGAGCGCCGGAAAACGGCGATGCCTCCCGGTCGACCACGGCCGGCTCGGGGAGCCGGAGAGGTCGTCCGGGAGGCATCGGACCTCCGGGCCGTCGGCCGGCCCGGGCGGAGTGTGACGCTCCGGATCAGTAGTAGTTGTTGGCCTGCCAGAAGCTCCAGGCCTCACAGGGGCTGCCGTACCGGTCGTTCATGTAGTTGAGGCCCCACTTGATCTGCGTGGCCGGGTTGGTCCTCCAGTCCGCGCCCACGGAGGCCATCTTGGAGCCCGGCAGGGCCTGCACGAGACCGTAGGCACCGGAGGACGCGTTCGTCGCCTGGTAGTTCCAGCTCGACTCGTGGTCCACGATGTTCGAGAAGCACTGGTACTGCCCGCCGCCGACGATCTGCTTCGCCATCGACTGGACTTCGGCCGTCGAGTACGACGACTTCTGCGGGAAGTCGCCGACGCTGCCACGGGACTCCGAGCGGCTCGAAGCGGTCTTCAGCTTCTCGCGCTCCTTGGCCTTCTTCTCGGCCGCCTTCTTGGCAGCGGCCTCCTTGTCGGCCTTGGCCTTCTTGGCCGCCGCGTCCTCGGCGGCCTGCTTGCGGGCGGCTTCCTCGGCGGACTTCTTCGCCTCGGCGTCGGCGGCCGCGGAAGCGGAGTCCGCCTGCTGCGTGAGGGAAGCTGTCTGCACCTGGGCCTGCGAGCCCGCCGGTATGTCCTCGAGGAGCGTCGCCTCAGCGGCGGTGGCCTCGACGTCGTTGGACGTCTGGCCCTGGTCGCTGCCCGCAGCAACACCGACGACGGCGCCGACGGTGGTGACCGCGGTGGCGGACGCCACGGCGAATCCCCGGACCGAAATCCGAGCAGTCACACGGTTTCCTTCCAACATGCCCGCTGGGGTGACCTCGCGGGCGCAATCGTGCCCCTGGCACTGACCTCCCTCGTACATGGCCACGGGAGGTGCTGGCCCGGTTGGGTCCCCCGAGAGGAGAGCCCGCGTGGTACTTCGGGCGGCATACGGCGCTACTGCTCTTCAGTTCTGTACTGCCTTGCGGTGTCGCACCGTTGGCGGTGCGGGTGTGCCGTATGCGGGGCCTGACAGGAACCACACCCTGCCGGACGCGGACGCGAGGAATCAATTCCGTGTTGCGTGGGAAAGCTCACACGGCGTTTGAGGCTGAGGATGGGCGGAAATGCGCGCGCGGCCGGGTCCCGGGCGCTAGGGTGCTGGACCCTTCGGCGCCGGGACCCGGCCGAGCCCGTACTCCGGCACCCCGCGACGGGGCGCCGTGTCCGGCCGAGTACCGCTGCGTTTCCCGGGGTTGCCGGGGTCGCCGGGGTTCAACGGGGACCGCGGGGCCCCGGTCTCCGCCGCTCAGCAGTACCCGGACGAGGGACGCGCGGGCAGATGTCTCACCCGCGCCTCACCTCTCTCGGTCCCCTCTCACTCGCCGCCCTCCAGCACCTCCGTCACCAGCGCGGCGATCGGGGAGCGTTCGGAGCGGTTGAGCGTGATGTGCGAGAACAGCGGGTGCCCCTTGAGGCGTTCGACGACGGCGACGACCCCGTCGTGGCGCCCCACGCGCAGGTTGTCCCGCTGCCCCACGTCGTGGGTGAGCACGACACGCGAGCCGGACCCGATCCGGGAGAGCACCGTCAGCAGGACGTTGCGCTCCAGCGACTGGGCCTCGTCGACGATGACGAAGGCGTCGTGCAGCGAGCGGCCCCTGATGTGCGTCAGCGGCAGGACCTCCAGCATGCCCCGGCCGACGACCTCGTCGATGACCTCACGGCTCGTCACGGCGGAGAGGGTGTCGAAGACGGCCTGCGCCCACGGGTTCATCTTCTCGGCCTCGGTGCCGGGCAGATAGCCCAGGTCCTGGCCGCCCACCGCGTACAGCGGCCGGAAGACCATCACCTTGTGGTGCTGCCGCCGCTCCAGCACGGCCTCCAGACCCGCGCACAGCGCCAGCGCGCTCTTGCCGGTGCCGGCCCGGCCGCCCATGGACAGGATGCCGACCTCCGGGTCGAGCAACAGGTCCAGCGCGATGCGCTGTTCGGCGCTGCGCCCCTTGATGCCGAACGCCTCGCGGTCGCCGCGCACCAGTTTGATCCGCCCGTCGGGCGTGACCCGGCCCAGCGCCCTGCCCTTCTCCGACTGGAGCACCAGACCGGTGTGGACGGGCAGTTCGGGCGCGTCGAAGGGCAGGGCGACGCTCTCCGTGGCGAAGAGTTCGTCCACGTCCTCGCCCGGCAGGGTCAGCTCCGCCATGCCCGTCCAGCCCGAGTCGGTGAGGGCCAGCTCCGCGCGGTACTCCTCGGCGAGCAGCCCGACGGAGGACGCCTTGATGCGCAGCGGCAGGTCCTTGGAGACGACGGTGACGTCGTACCCCTCGGCCTGGAGGTTGCGCGCGACGGCGAGGATGCGCGAGTCGTTGTCCTGGATCCGCCCGTGCCCGTTGAAGAGCGCGGCCGGGAGGACGGCCGGATCGGAGTGGTTCAGCTCGACGCGGAGTGTGCCTCCCGTCTCGCCGAGCGGAATGGGGGCGTCCAGCCGCCCGTACCTGATGCGGTACTCGTCGAGCCGGCGCAGTGCCTGCCGGGCGAAGTACCCCAGCTCCGGGTGGTGGCGCTTGGCCTCCAGTTCGGTGACGACGACCAGAGGCAGAACGACCTCGTGCTCGTCGAACCTGTCCATGGCCGTCGGGTCTGCCAACAGCACGCTGGTGTCGATCACATACGTGCGCCGGTCGGACTCGCTGCGCTTCTTGCTGATCACCACGGTGGGACGTACCCCCTCGGATGAGGTCGGGGAGCGACGGCGTCGCGGGGGAAGAGACCGGTCCGGGCCCGCACGCCACGGGCCGGGTGCCGGCCCTCCGCCTGCTGCGCCCGTGCCGGACGGAGCGGGAGCTCCGCGGCCCGGGCGGGCGTCCGTGGTGCGCAATCGGGCCTCCCGGGGCCGGCGGCCCGTCGACGACGCGTCGACGGGGCGCGGCCTGGGGGTGATATTCCCGCCGTGGTGGCCGGGCATGCAATGACGTAGGGCACCGGTGATTCCCGGCAGTTCGGGAGGAATACCCCGCTACGCCGGGTCCGGTGGGGTGCCGTCGCCGCCGCGCGGTCGCCGCGACCGTCGCTTTCCGGCCGCCCGCGGGTCAACGCCGGGCGGCCGGGCCTCAGTTGCCGTAGCGCCGGTGGCGGGCCGCGTAGTCACGCAGGGCCCGCAGGAAGTCGACCTTGCGGAAGCCCGGCCAGAAGACCTCGCAGAAGTAGTACTCGGAGTGTGCGCTCTGCCAGAGCATGAATCCGGACAGACGCTGCTCGCCGCTGGTACGGATGATCAGGTCGGGGTCGGGCTGGCCCCGGGTGTAGAGGTGCTCGGAGATGTCCTCGACGGTGAGGCTCTCGGCCAGCTCGTCCAGGCTGACGCCGTGGGCCGCGCGGTCGGTGAGCAGCGAGCGGACCGCGTCGGTGATCTCCTGCCGGCCGCCGTAGCCGACCGCGACGTTGACGAGTATCCCGTCGATGTCACCGGCCTTCTGCTCGGCCTCCTTGAGGACCTTCTGCGTGGTGTCGGGCAGCAGATCGAGCTGGCCGACGTGGTGGACGCGCCAGCGGCCGTCGGCCGCCAGATCGCGCACGGTGTCCTCGATGATGCCGACGAGCGGGAGGAGTTCGCCCTCCGGGCGGTTGAGGTTGTCGGTCGACAGCAGCCAGAGGGTGACGACCTCGACATCCGTCTCGGCGCACCAGCCGAGCATTTCCTGGATCTTGTCGGCGCCGGCCTTGTGCCCCTGCTCGGTGGTGCCGCCGGAGGCGCGGGCCCAGCGCCGGTTGCCGTCCAGGATGACCCCGATGTGCTTGGGCGCCCGGTCGTGGTCGAGGCGGTACTCCACCCGGCGCGCATAGAGCTTGTACACCAGGTCGCGCAGCTTCATGGGAATGGCCAGCCCCTCCGTGCCGATTCGGAATTCCAGAACCTTACTGCCGCTCGGCCGGGCGTACGAAGCCGGGCCGGTCAGCGCGGTGATAAGAAATGGCTTATGACGCACGCCACCTCTTCCGCCTCACCGTTCTCGCTGCCCGATCCGACGGCCGTCCCGTCGGACACGTTCCACCGCGCCGCCGACGACCGCTACGACACGATGGAGTACCGGCGCACCGGCCGCTCCGGGCTCAAGCTGCCGGCCATCTCCCTGGGCCTGTGGCACAACTTCGGCGACGACCGGCCGTTGCAGACCCAGCGCGACATCCTGCGGCGCGCCTTCGACCTCGGCGTGACCCACTTCGACCTGGCCAACAACTACGGCCCGCCGCCCGGTTCGGCCGAGCTGAACTTCGGCCGGATCTTCGCCCAGGATTTCCGCCCGTACCGGGACGAACTCGTCATTTCCACCAAGGCCGGCTACCTGATGCACCCCGGCCCCTACGGCGAGTGGGGCTCGGGCAAGTATCTGCTGTCCTCGCTCGACGCGTCCCTGCGCCGGATGGGTCTGGACCACGTCGACATCTTCTACTCCCACCGCTTCGACCCGGAGACGCCACTGGAGGAGACGATGGGCGCGCTGGCGACCGCCGTCCGCCAGGGCAAGGCGCGCTACGCCGGCATCTCCTCCTACAGCTCGGCCCGCACCCGGGAAGCCGCACAGCTGTTGCGGGAGATGGGCGTCCCGGCGCTGATCCACCAGCCCTCGTACTCGATGATCAACCGCTGGACCGAGGACGACGGTCTGCTCGACACGCTCCAGGACGAGGGCATGGGCTGCATCGCCTTCGCGCCGCTCGCCCAGGGGCTGCTCACCGACAAGTATCTGGACGGCATCCCGGAGGGCTCCCGTGCCGCGCAGGGCAAGTCCCTCGACCCGGGCCTGCTCACCGACGAGGTCGTGCGGCGCCTGCGCGGGCTCGACGCCGTGGCCCGGCGCCGCGGCCAGTCCCTCGCACAGCTGGCGCTGCGCTGGGTGCTGCGCGACCCGCGGATGACCTCGGCCCTGATCGGCGCCAGCAGCGTGGCCCAGCTGGAGGCCAACGTCGAGGCCCTGCGCGCCGCGCCGCTGGAGGAGGCGGAGCTGACCGAGATCGACGAGCTGGCCGTCAGCGAGCCCGGCACCAACATCTGGGCCGCCAGCAGCGACGGCTGACAGCCGCCGAGCCCCTCGGCAGCTGCCGAGGGGCGCCGCGGGGCGCCGAGAGCAGCCGGGAATGCCGACAGCTGCTCCAAGCCACCCAGAGCTACCGAGAGCTGCCCGGAGCTGCGGAGAACGGTTGAGAAGGACCGGGAACGGCCGGGAACGACCGGAAACGGCGGGAAACGGCCACGGCAGGGCCCGGAAAAGAAAGCGGGCCGGTCCGTGGGGGGGTACGGACCGGCCCGAGGGGGGGTTTCCACCATAGCTCGTTGTGCGCGGTGGTCCGCACACCGGCCGTACATCAACAGCCGTGTCGCGCCTGCGGATCCGCGTGGATCAGGCCGCCGGCGCCGCGACGAGGACGCCCCCGAGCGCTCCGAGCACCATGAACGGACCGAAGGCCATGGCCGTGCCGCGTCCCGCACGGCGGGTGGCCATCAGTGCGACGCCATAGAGCGAGCCGGACAGAAAGCCGAGGAAGGCTCCGGCGAACAGCACACCCCAGCCGTACCACCCAAGGACTACACCCAGCGTGAGCGCGAGCTTGACGTCACCGAAGCCCATGCCGCGCGGACTGATCAGGAACAGCACGAAGAAGGCTCCGGCGAGCACCAGCCCGCCGAGCAGTGCGCGGGGCCAGCTGCCGGCGGCGCCGGGCAGCAGCGCGGCCGGTCCGAGCAGCAGCGCGACGCCGGCGGCGAGCGGCAGGGTGAGGAGGTCGGGCAGCCGCTGGACGCGGCGGTCCACCTCGGTCAGCAGCAGCGCGACGGGCGTGGCCAGCAGCCACACCACCAGCTCGGGGCGCGTGCCGACGGCCGCGGTGAGCCCAGCGCACACCAGCGCTCCGACCACGACGGGAACGACCCGTCCGCTTCCGTACGCCCCTTGCGGCCCGGTGGCCGGCGCCCCTTCGTGGACGTCGTCCGGCCCCGTCCGTCCTGTGGTGGCGCACCGCGGGCACCGGGCGGCGCCCAGCAGTCCGCGTACGCCGGAGCCCAGCGGATGGCCCGCGGGGCACGCCGTACGCCACGGCTGCTCGGGCTCGACGGCCAGCCGGTACACGGCGCGGGGCAGCAGCGCTCCGACGGCCGCCCCGTACACGGCGGCGCTCACGATCCATCCCCATGGCAGCGACACACGGTGAGCCTACGGGGAGCCGGGGCGGTCCGCGCGGGCCGTCACCCGGTCGGGGCGAACCCTCCTGTGACGCAGGCAACTTGGCGATCCGCATCACGTCCGGAGGGCTTCCGGTGAGACGGCTGGTCCGCCATACGGACGCTCACGTGAGCGATTCATCTCACACCGTCACCGCGCCGGAACGGGGCCGATACCGCCCGCACCTGCGACGCAGCACCAACAAGCCGCCACAGACGCCTCGTTAACGGACTGCCGTTGTCAGTGCGGCAACGTACTGTGGAACGCATGACATCGACCCTTACCGGGCCGGGAGAGCCCGGCCGTACCCCGGAGGCCGGCACGGGAGCCGCGCCCTCGTCCACGGCAGCGAACGAGGCGATCCGCCGGTTCGTCGCCGGCCGTACGGTCTGGTCGAAGGAGGCTCTCGCCGAGCTGGACCGCCTGCGCGGGCAGTGGCAGCGCGCCGTGCGGGCCGAGATGGTCAAGGCGGCGTGAGGGCCGCCGTCTTGACCATCTCCACCTCCCGCTGAGCCGCCCGCTCGTTCCGCCTGCGTTCCACCGCGGACCGCGGCCTCCCGCTCTCCGGATCAGGCTTCCCCGGCGCCTCGCCGTTTCACCGTCTCGCCCCGGGCTCCGCCGCCCGGGGCCCTTCGCGCTGAACGCGGTCTCGTCAACGGCTCGTTGATCCGTGAGCATGGACGGGTCGCGGATCACGGACGGCGGGGAGCTCGGGTGGCGCAGCAGAAAGTACGGCGCGGTGGCGGATGGTTCCTGCGACGCCGCGCGGCGCGCGACGAGACCGCCCCTGGCGACGGCCCCGCCCGTGACGACAGCGCCGTCGGCGGCGCCGCGCACGGACCGGAGGCGTCCAGCCCGCCGGACACACCGGACGCAGCGGACGTGGCCGAGGTTCCGGACCCGGACACCCCCGAGGAGCGGGCACGGCGCGGGCGTTGGCGGCTGGTCGTCGCCGGGGCCCTGTTCGCGACGCTGATCCTGCCGCGCGTCGTCAGCACCGCGGGACAGGCCGGTGCGACGGACGCGGGTCCCTCCCCGGCCCCGAGCGCGACCGGTGCCTCGGCCCGCCCCGGCCCGAGCGGCTCGCCGACGGGCCTGCCCGGCCCGTCCGCGTCCGCCCCGCCGACCGCGCCGGCCCCCGGCTCGCCCGGCGCCCTGCCGTCCCCGCCGTCCGGGGCGCCGGGGAGCGCCGACTCCGGTGCGGGGGCGTTCCGTTCGGTGCGCGCGGGCCAGTGTCTGTCGGTGCACGACAACGGCTCCGGGTGGAGCCGCCCCGCGCCGACGGCCGCGACCCGCGTCGACTGCGGAAGCGAGCGCGCGTATGTGCGCGTGACGGCGGTACGGGAGGAGACCGGCACCTGCCCGGCGGGCAACGGGCGCGCCGAGTGGCGCCGGGGCGGCACCACGCTCTGTCTGACCAGGCAGTTCCGCACCGATCAGTGTCTGCTCGCGGAGTCGGACGGCTCGGGCGTGCGTGCGGCGCTGATGTCGGCGCCCGCGTGCTCGCAGAGGGCGCCGGCGCAGGGCCGGTTCGACCGGCTGCTGACCGTCACCGGGCTGCACGATCTCCCGGCCTCGCCGCGCGTCTGCCGCGAGGACGCGGGCGCGGACGGGCACGCGCGCTACTGGACGTGGGAGGTGGACGGCGGCGAGCGGCTGCTGTGCGCGGCCGAGGTCGGCGCCTCCGACCGCTGACCCGCCCGGCTCTCCCGCCGTGACCTGCGGAAACGCCCTCGCGACGGACGAGGGGACCGCCTCCTGACCGGTGCGTTTGACAGGCGATCCGGCGGCTGTTTCGCTGGAAATGCAGCCCATTGGTTGCCTTTCCGGGAGGGGTGTGACGGAACCGAGTGGCGGAGATGGACGAGGTCTTCAAGGCACTGGCCGACCCGAGCCGGCGGCGGCTGCTCGACAGCCTGTACGGGCGGAACGGGCAGACCCTGCGCGAGCTGTGCACGGGCCCGGCCGGGGCCGCGCTGACCCGGCAGTCGGTCAGCAAACATCTGGCGGTACTGGAGGCGGCCGGGCTGGTCACCACGGTGCGGCGGGGGCGGGAGAAGCTGCACTTCCTCGACGCCGGACCGATCAACGCCCTCGCCGACCGCTGGATCCACAAGTACGACCGCGAGCGCGCCCACGCACTCGCCGACCTCAAGACCGCCTTGGAGGCGTCCCCGATGACCGACGCGTATCTCTACACGACCTACATCAGAACGACCCCGGAGAAGCTCTGGCAGGCACTGACCGACCCGGCGTTCACCCACCGCTACTGGGGCGTCTCCTTCACCACCGACTGGCGGCCGGGCTCCCCGATGACCTGGGAGGAGAACGGCAACACGATCTCCGACCCGGCCCAGACCGTCCTGGAGGCCGACCCCGGGCGGCGGCTGTCGTACACCTGGCACACCTTCACCCCGCAGTGGGCCGAGGCGGCCGGTATCGGCGAGGAGCTGCGCGCCCGGCTCGCCGCCGAGCGCCGCTCGAAGGTGACGTTCGACATCGAGCCGGCCGGTGAGACGGTCAAACTCACCGTGGTCCACGAGGACTTCGAGGCCGACAGCACGCTGCGGTCGATGATCAGCGAGGGCTGGCCCGCCATCGTCGCCGGGCTCAAGACCCTGCTGGAGACCGGCGAGCCCCTGCCCTGAGCGGCTCCGCGGCCGGGCGCCCCTCCGCGGTGCGGCTCAGCCGGGCGCCCCTCCGCGGTGCGGCTCAGCCGGGCGCCGGGCCCGCCTCGTCCGCGCTCCGGCGCCGGTCCAGGGCGGCGTGCAGCAGCGCGGGCGTGGCGACGGCGAGGGCGCCCAGCAGGAAGGCGAACGGCAGCGCCCACCCCGCCAACGCCAGCTGGGGCACGGCGGCCGGCGCGTTCGGCACGCAGTACACGGCGCCGGCCACGGACAGGAAGCACTGGGTGCGCGGCGGCCCGTAGCGGTTGAGCCGGACCACGAGCGCGGCACACACGGCCGCCCACAGCGCGGCCCGGGGCTCGCCGAGGCCCAGCGCGTCCCGTACCTCGCCCGCCGCCCGGAACCAGAACTGGTCCTGGAGGCGGGAGACCAGCTCCGGGAAACCGGCGGCGTAGCCGGGCAGTTCGACGCCGTCCGGCAGCCGTGCGCCCGGGCCGCCGACGTCGTCCCGGACCAACTCGGTGACCAGCAGCACCGCGGCGCCGACCGCGTGCGCCAGGCCGGTGGCCCAGCCGACCGTCCACGCCCGCAGCCGCCCGCCACCGCCCACTCCGGACCCGGGCTCGGTGCCACTGCCACTGCCGCTGCCGCTCCCGGTGCCGAGGTCGACCCCGTCCTCGACGGCTCTCCCGGCAGCGCTCCCGTCGGCGCCCTGTCCAGCGCCTCTTCCGGCGTCCCCTTCAGCGAACCCGGCGGGGTCCCGGGGGCCGTCCCCGGTGCCGTCCCCGGCAGTCCTCCCGGTGCCGTCTCCGGCCGCGTCCGCGGCGGCGGATCGGTGCGCGGAGTCGCTCCCGTCCGCTGCGGCTGCGCCCCGGAGGCCCTCCGCGTCCGTCGTCGCGGCCATCGCCCAACCCCCCATCGTCCGCGTGCTGCGGCGGCTTTCATGATCAGGGGTGCGGGCCGTCCCCGTCGAGAGGGCGACGGCCCGGTACGCGGTGCCTTCGCGAGGATTTTTTGCCCCAGAGGCAAAACTTTTGCCCTGTTGGAAAGGGCGTGCCTTAATCGACGGTATGAGCCCGACCCAGCCCCCGCCCGGGGGTGCCGAGCCGGACCCGGGCGAGCTGCCCGTCTTCGCCCCGCGGATGCGCAATCTGCGGCGCCGCAGCGGGCTCAGCCTGGAGGCCGCGGCACACCGCGCGGGGCTCTCCCCCGCGCATCTGTCCCGCCTGGAGACCGGGAAGCGGCAGCCGTCCCTGCCGCTTCTCCTCACTCTCGCACGAACCTACGGCACGACGGTCGGCGAGCTGCTCGGTGAGCATCCGACGGCGGCCGACCCGGTGATCCGCGCCGACGACATGGAACCGGTCGACGCCGGCGGCTGGCGCTACCGGCAGGCAGGGCAGGCCGGCCGCGCCATGCAGGCGCTGCGGGTGCATGTGCCGCGCGGGCCGCAGCGGGAGCTCGTCCGCGTCCACCCCGGCGAGGAGTGGATCCATGTGCAGCGCGGGGCCCTGCGGCTCACGCTCGGCGAAACGGTGGAGGTCCTGCGCCCCGGGGACTCGGCGCACTTCGACTCCCTCACGCCCCATCGCCTGGAGGCGGCGGACGCCCAGGGCGCCGATCTGCTCTTCGTCCACACCCTGCTCCAGTCCCCGGCGGCCGACCTGTGTGTGACGGGCCTGCCGCGGCACGGACCCGCCGGCCGCTGACGAGGGCGGCCCACGCCGGGCCGCCCCACCGGAACCGTTCACCACACCTCGTGAAAGAGGAGGTCGGCGCTGTGACGTCGTCAACCCCCGGCCCGCAGCGGCGGGTCAAGGACCAGCCCGGAGCGGAGCGCGGCGACGGGCGCTTCCCACGCGGCCTCGCCCTGCGGCTGTTCGCGTACATCGTGGCGGGCCATCTGCTCGCCGGTTTCCTGTTCCTGCTCTTCCAGGTGGGCGGCGGAAAGTGAGGACCGCCCCGCCGCCGGGCGCACCGGGCGGCCCTGCCACCATGCACCCGTGACGAACACCCGACCGATCGCCCCGCCGTTCCCCGCCGGGCCCTCCACCGGTCAGCCCGCGCGCCCGGCCTGGCGGATCCGGCCGTTCGACGGGCTGGAGGGCGTCCTTCCCGGCGGCACCCCCGGAGACGCACGCGACGGCGTCCCCGAGGCAGTCCCCGACCGCGCCCCCGCGGACGCAGCCGACCGCGTCCCCGGAGACGGTCCCGCAGACGTACCAGGAGGCGTGCACCTCGGTGCTCACCGCCGGACGCTCGCCGGCCGCCTCACCGCCGCCCTCGGCACACAGCTGGGCGAACGGCGCACCTTCCGCAAGGCCGCCTGGTCCACCGGGCTGTGCGACCAGTACCCGGAAGCCGGACTGACCCTCTTCCACGACGACCGTGAACGCCTCGTGCACATCGAGGCGTTCGCACCGGCACCGGTCGCATACCGGGGCATTCCGCTGCTGGAGCGGCCCTTCGGCGACGTCGTCGACGAACTGACCGCCGCAGGATGCCCGTTGGCCACGGACGACACCGGCTGTCTGGCCCCGGACGCCGGTTTCCACCTCACCGGCGACCCGGACGAGCCCGCGCAGCCCGCCGAGTCCGTCAGCCTGCTCACCCGCAGCGCGCTCGACGCACCGCTGCCCCGTATGACGGACGGGCCCCGCTCCGCCGGGACGGACAGCCACCGGATCGTCCCGCACCGGGGCACCGACACCGTCCGGCTCGGCGAGGACCGCGCCGTGCTGCGTGCCCGGCTCGGGCCCGCCCTCCAGTCCACGCCCGAGTACGGAGGCGCGGCCCAGGACTGGTACTACGAGCACGGCCTCGTCCTCACCTTCGACGCGGACGACCGGCTCACCACGCTCGTCGTCTCCTACGTCGGCCGCCGCGGCACCGCCCTGCTCGACGGCATCCCGCTGCTCGACCGCCCGTACGAGGACGTGGCCGCCGACCTCGCCGCCGCCGGGATCCCGCTCACGGCCAGGGAACTCGCCGCCGACCTCCCCGACCACGGCGTCACCCTCCACCTCGTCGCCCGCACCCATCCGGCGCCGCCGGTCGCCGCCGTCGTCCTGCGCGCCGAGGGCACCCCGCCTGCCCCGGCGCACGCGTAGCCGCACGCGCCCCGGCCCCGCTCAGCCCTCGCAGGGGACGGTCGGCGCTGCTCACTCCTCGCGGGGGAAGGACACCTCGACGCGGCGGTTCTTCTTCCGGCCCTCCTCGGTCCGGTTGTCCGCCACGGGGTAGTCCTCGCTGTAGCCGCGCACGTTGAACGCCACGTCCGGGCCCAGCTGTTGGGACAGCTCCGTCTGCACCGCCGTCGCCCGCTTCTTCGACAGCGTCTTGCCGTGCGCGTAGGAGCCGAGATCGTCGGTGAACCCGAAGACGTTCACCTTGGTGCTGCTCTGCTTCTTCACCTCGTCGGCGATCGTCTTGATCCGCGCCTTCGCCCCGCTGTTCAGCTTCGCGCTGTCCTTCGCGAACAGCACCTCCGCCTGGAGCGTGAACTTCGTCTTCTCCGTGCTGTCCTCGCGGCGCTCCTCACCGCCGAGATCCTCCGTGACGAACTTGATGTCCAGCACCTTCGGCTCGGCCAGCTTCGCCCCGTCCGCCAGCCGCAGCCCCGCCGCCTGCGGGTCGACCTTCACCGGCGGCTCCGAGTCCCCGATGTTGTCCGGCGGTTCGCTGTACCCCTTGTCCCCTGGGCCGGTCTCCCCCGGCAGGGACGGAGCGGTGCCGGTCGGGATGGTGGTGGGGTCCTCGCCGTCCGCCGCCCCCTGGCCCGGCAGCCCGGCCGACTGGGAGAACGTCGGCCGCGGGGCCGGGTCGTCGGCGTGCGCGAACTGCGGCTGGACGCCCAGCACCAGCGCGGTGGACGCCGAGGTGCACGCGAGGGTGCGCACGAGACGGACGCGGGCGGGCTTCGTCGTCCCCATCGTCCCCATCGTGTCCCTCACTCCCCCGAAACCGTGATGCTGGCCGTGGGCATGTCCGCGATCTGGAAGTCGAGGGTGTCGTTGCCCTCGGGCGGGGCGGGGAACTGGGCGTACCAGGTCTTGGAGTCGCCGGACATGATGCCGCCCTTGAACGCCGTGCACAGGCAGCGGCCTTCCGTGTCCCGGAGGATGTAGTAGCGCTTCTTGCCCTTCTTGTCGACGAGCTTGGCGGCGGCCATGGAGGCCGGGTTGGCGCTTCCCACTTCCCGCTCGTCCGACTTCCACGAGACGCCGCTCCACGGGTCGTTACCGGTGTTCGTCACCTTTCCGGTCAGAGTGACGAAGCCGCCCTGGTCGCGCTTGGCCGTGGAAATGGTGAGCGAGATCCCGTCGCTGCCCTTGACCTCGGCCAGCGGTCCGTCCTCACCGGAGTCCGATCCCTGGCCGCCTCCGCTGTCGCCTCCGGACTTCTCGTCCGCTGCGGACGCGGGCTGCTTGTCGTCCCCGCCCTCTCCGCTGTCGCTGCTGCACCCGGCGACCGCAAGAACCAGGCCGGCCGTCACTACCGCAGCCGTGATGCGCGTGCGGTCCTTCTTGGTGCGCCGAACTCTCATCTCTCGCTCGTCCTCTGTCCGTTGTCAGGTACTCAGTCGACCAGTACGACCGAGAACAGGTCGGAGGGCTCCACCTCGACGTCGTCCGCGTCGGGGTCGAGGGTGAAGTCCTCTTCCGCACAGCCGATCTCGATCTCGTCCGCGTCCTCGTCGATCTCGCACAGCGGCTTGATCACCGCTGTCGCCGAGGCTTCGGCCTTCTTGCCGCCGGTGCCGGGCACGAAGGTCTTCCCCGTGTCGAAGCGGGTGCGGATCCGCACCGTGTAGCCGTCGTCACCGTTGCGGGCGACCTGTTCGCAGCTCAGCACGTCCGCGTCGTTCCGCCCGGCGAACCGGTCGGCCTCCGCACAGCCGTCCCCCGTGATGTCGCCCAGGCCGTCGAGCCAGTCCTGCAACGCGTCCTTGTCCTCCAGCGCGTCCAGGAAGCCGTCGTAGAGCTGCTCCCGGTCGTCCTGCGCCGCGGCGAGCGCGGCGGCGTCCGCCGCCGACTGCCCGCGGTTGCGGACGTCACCGGCCTGCGCGACGGCGAAGAAGGCGAACGCGGCGAAGAGCAGCAGCCCGACCAACCCGCCGTAGAGGATGACGACTTGGCCCCCGTCGCCCCGTACTCCCCTGCGCCTCAGTTCCCGAGGACCTGGTTCACGCCCTTGAGGATCGCATCGGAGATGAGCGCGTCCAGCCCGAGCGCCCTGATGGCGATGATGATGCCCGCCACCAGGATGACGATGCCCGCGTACTCGATCGAGCTGGCGCCACGGTCGCCTGCTCGTGCGTGGTTGCGTACGGCTGTCCACCAGCGGCGCACTGCGTTCGACATCGGTCTCTCCTTCGGTGGCGGCTGACTCCGGGTCCCCCGGGGGACGCGGTGCGGGGCCCGGTGCGCTCCGGGGGCCGGCCCGGAGCGGGGTGCGGGTGTGCGCGGGCGTGCGGGCACGGGAGGCGTGCCGGTGTGGTGTCACGTCACGCTTCCCCCTCCGGTGCGCGCGGCTGCGGGGCCCGGGCGGCGCACGGGCGCGGATCACCGGTGCGGGGCGCGGGCGTGCGCGCGGCGGGACGCGCGCTGCGGAGGTTCTTGACGCCCCGGGGGCCGTCGAAACGGGCCGCGGCGAAAAACCGTGCGGGCGGCGGGAGTTCGCCGGGGCACGGTGCGGTGGCGCGGAGTGCCGTCACGGTGCCCCTCCCCTCAGGTCCCCTCGCGTCCCCTCACGTCCCCTCGCGCCGCCGGTGTTCCGTACCCTCGCGGGGCGCGTTCGACGTGGTGTTCCCCCGGCCGTACGACCCCGTGTCGCTGACGGTCGTCGTACGGACGCAGACTGTGCCACAGCTCGCCGCCCCGGCGAAGAGGTACGGGCGGTTTTCGCCCCGGCGGGGTCGGTGGACGGCGGCGTGCGGGGCGGCCGGCGGGAGGGGAGGCGTGGCGGGTTCACCCGCGCGGGGACCGGGCCGCGCACGGGAACCGGGGCCGGGGTTGTGCTCCCCGGCCCCGGTCCGTTGCCCCGGCTCCGGCCCTGGACCCGGCCGTGTCGGGGCGCTCGGGTGCGCGGTCAGCCGACGCGGGCCGCGCGGGGGGTGAGTTCGCGTTCGATCTGTTCGAGGCTCTTGCCGCGGGTCTCCGGGATGCAGCGGGCGGTGAACAGGGCGAGCAGGGCGCAGACGGCCGCGTAGAAGGTGAAGGTGCCCGCGCCGCCGAGGGTGTCCAGCAGGGTGAGGAAGGTGAGCGAGACCAGGAAGTTCATCGTCCAGTTGGAGAACATCGTGGCGCTCATCGCCGTTCCGCGGATCCGCAGCGGATACAGCTCGGACGGGATGATGAACACGACCACGTTGAGGGTGGTGGCGACGGCCGCGACGAAGACGGCCACGCAGACGACGGCGAGCCAGGCGAACGACGAGTTCTGACCGCCGGCGGCGAGGGTCGCGGCGAGCCCGGCGAGGGCCAGGGCCATCACGACGGCGCCGGTGCCGAGGAGCTTCTTGCGGCCGAACCGGTCGACGGCGACCATGCCGACCGGCGTCATCAGCAGATTGACGACGCCGACGCCGACCGTCGCGAGGATGGACGAGGACGAGCCCAGTCCGCTGCTCTCGAAGATCTTCGGCGCGTAGTAGATGACGGTGTTCACGCCGGACGCCTGGCCGAGGATCTGGAGGCCGACGCCCGCGACGACCGCGGGCCGCACCGAGCGGTCGGCCAGCGCCCGCCAGCGTCCGCGGCGGGGCGCGCCGCTCGCCTCGCGTGCGGCACCGGCGGTGCCCGCGGTCATCTCGGCCAGCTCCGCCTCGACGGTCGCCGGGGCGCCGCCGCGCACCCGGGTCAGGACGGCGCGGGCCTTCTCGGTGCTGCCGTTGAGCGCCAGCCAGCGCGGTGATTCGGGCAGTGCGCACATGCCGAGGCCGAAGAGGGCCGCGGGCACGGCGGCCAGCCCGAACATCCAGCGCCAGTCGTGCGGGACGTCCTTGAGCGCGTAGTTGGCGACGTACGCCAGCACGATGCCGAGGGTGATCATCAGCTGGTTGAGGCCGACCAGACGGCCCCGGACGCGGGGCGGGGCGACCTCGGCGATGAACACGGGCACGAGGTTGGAGGCGGCGCCGATGCCCAGGCCGAGCACGATCCGGGCGGCGGTGAGCAGCGTCGCCGAGGGGGCGAAGGCCGCCAGGGCCGAGCCGGCGAGGAAGATGCCGGCCGCGCCGATGAGGACGGGGCGGCGCCCGTAGCGGTCGGAGACGTTGCCGGCGCCCGCCGCGCCGATCATGGCGCCGACGAGGATCGAGCTGACGACGACGCCCGAGCTGAACGAGGACAGCGAGAAATCGGACTCGATCTGGAGCAGCGCCCCGGAGATGACCCCGGTGTCGTAGCCGAACAGCAGTCCGCCCAGGGCCGCGACCAGGGCCACGCCGATCACCGGCCGCAGGCCCGTTCCACCGTCCCGGGCCGCGGTGGCACCAGCTGGGGCCATCACACTCGCCTCCTCATTCACCCTTGAATTGGATGAGACCAATTGTGCATCTGTCTTGGGCAAACGCAAGAGACTGCCGTAGAATCCTCACATTGGTTGGTACCTATACGGGCCCGCGGCAGGGCTCGGGGCTCGACGTGGGAGGCGCACCGTGGCCAGAGCGGCCAAACACGAGGAACTGCGGCGGGCACTGCTGGCCGAGATGTCCGGCTCGGCGCCGCACACCCCGCTCCCCACCGAGCGGGAGATCTCCGCGCGCCACGGCGTCTCGCGGAACACCGTGCGGCAGGCGCTGGACGCGCTGGAGGCGGCGGGCAGCGTCTACCGCGTGCAGGGCGCCGGCACCTTCATCGCGCCCGCCGTCGTCTCCAAGTCGCTCACCCTGACCTCCTTCTCCGAGGACATGCGTGCCCGCGAACTCGAACCCGCCTCGCGGCTGCTGGCCGCCGAGACGGTACGGGCCGGGCAGCAGCTCGCCGAACGGCTCGGCATCGCACCGGAGGCCGAGGTCGTCCGCGTGAGCCGGCTGCGGCTGGCCGACGGCTCCCCCATGTGCCTGGAGAACGTCCACTTCCCCGCCGATCGGGTGCCCGGCCTCACCGAGGAGGACCTGGGCGGCTCGCTGTACACGCTGCTCGCCGAGCGGTACCGGCTGGAGATCCGCTCGGCCGAGCAGATCGTGCGGGCCGTCGACCTCGGGGACACCGAGGCGGCCCTGCTCGGGGTGCCGCTGGGCAGTTCGGGCCTCCGGGTCGAGCGGGTCGGCCGGGACCGCAGGGACGCCCCAGTGGAGGCGACGACCACCCTCTACCGGGCCGACCGCTACGACATCCGCTTCACCGTCCGCAGGGCGCAGTCATGAGCGGGACGAGCGGGACGGGCGACACGAACGGGACGGGCGACACGAACGGGACGAGCGGGACGAGCGACAGGGGCGGCATGGGTGGCATGGGCGGCATGGCCGGCGTCAGGACGACGAGCGGTGCGGGAGCGTCCGCCGGTGCCGGTCGCCCGCTGATCGGTGCGGACGTCGGCGGGACGAAGATCGCGGTCGGGCTCGTCACCGCGGACGGCGGGCTGCTGGACTCGCTGGTGCGGCCCACCCCGGCCGCCGAGGGCCCGACCGCCGTACTGGACGCCGTCGCCGCGGCCGTCACCGAACTGCCGGGCTGGCAGCGGGCGTCGGGGCTGGGCATCGGGACCGGCGGCGTGGTCGACCGGGACGCCGGCGTCGTCCTGTCCGCCAATGATCTGCTGCCCGGCTGGGCCGGTACCCGGCTCGCCGCCGAGCTGAACGCGCGGCTGGGCCTCCCGGTGGCGGCGGACAACGACGCCAACGTCTTCGCACTGGCCGAGCAGGTGCACGGCGCGGGCGCGGGCAGCGACTCGGCGCTCTGCGTCAGCGTGGGCACCGGCATCGGCGGCGGGCTCGTCGCCGGGGGCCGGCTGCTGCGCGGGGCGCACTGGACGGCCGGGGAGTTCGGGCACATCGCGGTGCCCGAGGCCGCGGGCCGCCCCTGCAACTGCGGGCGCGAGGGCCATCTGGAGGCCGTCTCCTCCGGCCCCGCCATGGCGGCCAGGTTCGCCGCGCTGACCGGGCGGGACGGTGTGGCCGATCTGCGCGAGGCCGTCGCGGCGGCGGACGGGACGGGGCCGACGGCCGAGGCAGCCCGTACCGCGCTGACCGAGGGCGCACGAGCGCTCGGCCGGGCGCTCGCCGGGCTGGTCAACACCGTCGACCCGGAACGTGTGGTGATCGGTGGCGGAGTCGCCTCCATCGGCGCCCCGTTCTGGCAGCCGCTGACCGACGCCTTCGCGGCCGAACTGCTACCCGGGCCCGCACAGCTGCGCCCCGTGCCCGCGGCACTGGGCCCGCGAGCCGCCGTGATCGGCGCGGCGACGCTGCTCCTGGAGGACGGGTGAGGGGCGGCCCTGAGCAGGGTTGACCGGCACTGATCAACACTGCTCAGCACTGGTCAGCGCTGGTCAGCACTGACCGGTGCGGACGGCGGGGCCGGACGACCGGCGTCCGACGGCGGACGACCGTCGGCGGGCAACCATGAGGAAGGACGGAGCATGACCGAGGCCGAAGCCGGTGGCGGCGGGGACCACCCCGGCACCACCACGACGAACACGGCGAACGGCGCAGCCCACATGGCGAACTCAGCGAACTCAGCGGGCACCACGGACGCGACGGGCGCCGCGAACACGACAGGCACCGCGGGCACCGCGGGCGCCGCGGGCACCGCGCCCCGGGAGCGCGCGGACGCGCTGCTCTCCGCGCTCCGGGGCCGCCTGGTCGTCTCCTGCCAGGCGCCTCCGGGCGATCCGCTGCGGGACCCGGCGCACATGGCCGCGATGGCCGCCTCGGTGGCGGCGGGCGCCCCGGTGGCGGGCGTGCGGGTGCAGGGGGTGGACGACATCCGCGCGGTGCGGGAGGTCGTCGGGCTGCCGATGATCGGGCTGTGGAAGGACGGCGCCGAGGGCGTCTACATCACACCGACCGCGCGGCACGCGCTGGCGGTCGCCCGGGCCGGTGCGGAGATCGTCGCCGTGGACGCGACGGAGCGGCCCCGTCCGGACGGGCGACCGCTGCGCGAGACGGTGGAGGCCGTGCACGCGGCGGGCGCGCTGCTGATGGCGGATGTCTCCACCGCCGAAGAGGGCCGTACGGCGGCGGCGCTGGGGGCCGATCTGATCTCCACCACGCTCTCCGGGTACACCCCGTACAGCCGCCAGGGTCCGGGCCCCGACCTGGAGTTGGTCGGTGAGCTGGCCGGCACGGTGGACGTGCCCGTCTTCGCGGAGGGGCGACTGCACACGCCGGAGCAGGCGCGCGCCGCGATCGACGCCGGAGCCTGGGGTGTGGTCGTGGGCGGCGCCATCACCGCACCGGCCGCGATCGCCTCCCGCTTCGCCGCAGCCCTGCCGTAGGGATGCCGCAGGGATGCCGCAGCAGTGACGTAGGGATGCCGTAGGACTGCCGCAGCCTGCCGTAGGACTGCCCGTGGGCTGCCGCAGAACCACTGTGGACTGCCGCAGCGCGAGCAAAACGGTCAAACCATCATCAATGGCTCCGCAATCCGCCCCTCCGGGGCCGGACTTCACCGGTCCGGCGAAGCCGCCGCGCCCCCGCCTTTCCGTGAGTCGACTCACAGCTCCCAACACCCGGCGCAGTTCCGGGATTCCGGAACGGGTAACCGACACCTTTGTGTTTTCCCAGCGCACTGCACATATGCGATCAAGAAAAGGAAGCGGGGCGTGAATTCGGTCGCATTGCGACAAGCGCCGTGTAAACGATCATTTTCTTGTCCATGGGAATTCCCTGTGCTTAAGGTGCCCGAGCTGTCGCGCGCCAGGAGTGCGGCAGTTCGCGATCAGACGCCGAATCCTGCCGCTGATCTGCGAAAACACCACCGTTGGCAGGAGCGGGGGAACCAGGTAAGTGCCCCGGAGGGCCGGACGGCCCGAGGGGCTTGGGGTGAAGCCGTGCTGGACGCGCAGGGCGCGTGACCGCACGGCCGGGCCACTGCTCCGGCCCGAATCCGACAGCTCACCTCGCAGGCGTAGGAGAGGAACTCCCCTATGTCCGGAACCCATGCCCACAAGTCGCGGCGCCGTATGCGTCGTGCTGCCGCGCTCGCCCTCACGGCGAGCGGCGCCGGCATCGTGCTCCCGCTGATCACTTCGGGCAGCGCGCACGCCGCCTCGGT
>NZ_BJMM01000028.1 GCF_006539165.1 Streptomyces cacaoi
ACAGGTGATGGAGCTGCTCGCCGATCTCCAGCGCGAGTACACGATGGGGCTGGTGCTCATCACGCACGATCTCGGCGTGGTGGCCGACGTCGCCGACAGGATCGCGGTGATGTACGCGGGCCGGATCGTGGAGACGGCCCCGGTCAAGCAGCTGTACGCGGCGCCCGCCCACCCGTACACCCGGGGGCTGCTGGACTCCATCCCGCGGGTGGACCAGAAGGGGCACGAACTCGACGCCATCAAGGGGCTGCCGCCCAGCCTGCTGGCCATCCCGCCGGGCTGCGCCTTCCATCCGCGCTGCCCCATGGCGCGGCCGGTGTGCCGCAAGGACGAGCCGCCGCTGTACACCGTCAGCGAGGAGCGGGCCAGCGCGTGCCACTTCTGGAAGGAGATGTTCGATGCACGCTGACCACTCGGGACGCCGGGAGGCCCGGGAGGAGGGGCAGGCCGCCGAGCATCTGATGGCCCGGGCGCACGCGGAGACCTCGTATGCGGCGGGGGAGCCGATCCTCCAGGTCCGGGATCTGGTGAAGCACTTTCCGCTCACCCAGGGCATCGTCTTCAAACGGCAGGTCGGCGCGGTCAAGGCGGTCGACGGGGTCTCCTTCGATCTGCACCGGGGCGAGACGCTGGGCCTGGTGGGGGAGTCGGGCTGCGGCAAGTCGACCGTCGCCAAGCTGATCACGCACCTGGAGGAGCCCACGGCCGGGACCCTCCGGTACAAGGGCGAGGACATCACCCGCCTCTCCGGCCGGGCGCTGAAGGCCGTGCGCCGCAACATCCAGATGGTGTTCCAGGACCCGTACACGTCGCTGAACCCGCGGATGACGGTCGGCGACATCGTGGGGGAGCCGTTCGACATCCATCCGGACGTGGCGCCGAAGGGCGACCGGCGGCGCCGGGTGCAGGAGCTGCTGGACGTGGTCGGGCTGAACCCGGAGTACATCAACCGGTATCCGCACCAGTTCTCCGGCGGTCAGCGCCAGCGCATCGGGATCGCCCGGGGGCTGGCCCTGCGGCCGGAGATCATCGTGGCCGACGAGCCGGTCTCCGCGCTGGACGTCTCCGTCCAGGCCCAGGTGATCAATCTGATGGAGCGGCTCCAGGACGAGTTCGAGCTGAGCTATGTCTTCATCGCGCACGATCTGTCCGTTGTCCGGCACATCTCCGACCGGGTCGGCGTGATGTACCTGGGCAAGATCGTGGAGATCGGCAGCGAGGAACAGATCTACGAGCACCCCACGCACCCGTACACGCAGGCGCTGCTGTCCGCCGTCCCGGTGCCCGATCCGGAGGCGGAGCAGGAACGCGAGCGGATCGTGCTGGAGGGCGATGTGCCCTCGCCGGCCAACCCGCCCTCCGGCTGCCACTTCCGCACCCGCTGCTGGAAGGCCCAGCACCGCTGCGTCGTGGAGGAACCGCTGCTGGCGGTGCCGGAGAACTTCGCCGACTCGCGCCCCGGCGAGGCCGTCCACCACCCCTCGGCCTGCCACTTCGCCGCCGAGCGTGCCGCCGTGGTGCCGCCGGGCGTCAGCGGCTGATCCCCGGCGGGCCGCTGCTGTCTCCGGCGGTCTAGTCGGCTCCGGCTGTCCCGCCCCTGCCCTTGCCGGCCCCGTCTGCCGTCGCTGCCCCGTCCGCTCGCCTCCCCGGGCCGGTGCTACCGGGCCGGGGGCGCCCCCTGGGGCACGCCGCCGGAGTGGAGGCGGGGCAGCGCACGCGGTGCCTGCCGCTCGCCGCGGGCCAGCGCCAGCAGCACACCGAGCCCGACGACGATCTCGAACAGGCCGGTCAGCAGCCGCAGTTGGCCCTCCATGCCGAGGCTGCCGAAGTTCTCCCACAGCTTCATCTTCACCGCGTACGCCGTGGAGAAGACACCGAAGGCGGCCACGGGCGCCGCCGTGATCAGGCCGAGGGGGCGGGAGAACGCCGCGGAGGAGAGGGCGCCGACCGCGACGACCAGCGCGAGCACGACGGCGGTCCAGGTCGCCCAGCCCGAGGGCACGTCCAGCAGCCCCACGATGGAGCGCTCACCGGTGAGCAGGTTCCGGTAGCGCTCCCAGCCGGCCTGCTGGGCGTCCCGGATCTCCCAGGCGGCCATGACCACCGCGCCGGCGCCCAGCAGCAGAAAGGCCGCGACGGCCCCGCCGCGGGTGGGCCCGGCCGGCGGCTCCTCGGGCTCCGTCCGGGCCGCCGGGCCCCAGCCCGGGGGCGGGGGCGTCTCCAGCACCCCGGTGCGGCGGCCGGCGACGGCGGTGACGACGAGGACGACGCCGGCCACCACGGTGCCGATGGTGGTGAACAGCGCCTTGCTCAGCAGCCCGTCCGGCACGCCCTGGATCCAGTCGGCGTTGAGGTTCCACAGCCCGGGCGCGCGCAGCACCACGGTGAGCAGGCCGGTGCCGGTGAGGATCCCGGCGGCCGAGGAGGAGCGGACGACGGTCGTCGCGGCGACGGCGTAGAGCAGCAGCAGCGTCGGCTCCATGTACGAGGTCGTCCACACGCCGTCCTCGGAGCGGGCGAGCCGGCCGGTCCAGTTCCACCAGACGTCGGTGACGGCCTCGGCCGTGGCGAAGTCGCGGATGATCCAGCCCAGGCTGACCAGCGCGAGGGCGGTGATCAGCGCTGCTCCGAAGACGCGCGCACCGCGCGCGAGTGTGCTGTCCTGGCCCATGGCCTGAAGGTCCCCCCGTGGGTGCCGTGTCGCGGTCCGTTCGCTCCGTGACGCGTGTGCACGACGGTGCGTGCTGTTCAGGTCGATCACGCGTGCGGTTCAGGTCTACGCGTGATCGTCGCCGTCCAGCAAGCCGTCCGCTTCGAGAGTGACGAACCTGCGACCGTGCGCGTCATCGTTGCACGGTTTCCACCCGCCGCCCATGGGACCGGCACGTTCCGGTATGCGGCGCGCGGAGCACCCGGGCGGGCCGGGTGGCCGCCCCGCGCTCGGCGGAAGCCGCGGGTGGTGAACCGCCGGCGGGGCCGCCGGGCCGTACGCACTTCAGGGCGCCGGCTTCGGATATCGGGCGGCCTTCCGCCCAAGTCGCCCGGGTGGGGCGGCAGTTGGTGCTGCTTTGTGGTGCTGTGCGGCCTCGCCGGGCGAGGTGTCAAGCACGTGTGCACCTCGATCTGCGCAATCTTCGCTCAAGAAAGCGCACGGCCCGGCCGAGTGCTCCGACCACCTCTTGACTCGGCCGTAAAGCGCTTGCCAAAGTCCGCTCATCCCTGCCCGCATCGCCCAACGATTCGGGCTCCGGCGATACGTGAGCGCGGGAGCACAAAGCGATGACGAGTACTTCCCCGGCCGCGGTGCCGGGGGCCGGAAGCCCCGGCCCCGAGAAATCCGATCCGAGTTTCGCGCCACCGGTGAAGGACCCCCAGAAGGAACTCGTGGGGCGCTCTCCGGGACGGCTGATGTGGGTGCGTTTCAAGCGCGACCGCACCGGGGTCGTATCGGCCTGCATCGTGCTCGCGTTCTTTCTGATTGCCGCGCTGGCGCCGGTGATCTCCTGGCTGTACGGCAAGGATCCGTACACCCGGTACGGGGAGATCCGCCCCGGCCTGCTCAACGAGAACAAGTACCCGATCAAACCCAACGGCGGTATCGACGGCGAATTCTGGTTCGGGCTGGAACCCGGGCTCGGCCGCGATGTGTTCACACAGCTCGTCTACGGGATCCGCACCTCGCTCTCGCTCGCGGTCGCCATCACCCTGCTGTCGGTGCTCACCGCGATCGTCATCGGCGTGGCCGGGGGCTACTTCGGCGGCCGGACGGACTATCTGCTGGGCCGGCTGACCGACCTCATGATGTCCTTCCCGAACCAGCTGTTCTTCATCGCGTTCACGCCCGTGGTGATGGCCCTGTTCGTGAACCCGCAGGACGAGATGCCCACCTGGATGCGGGCCTGTGTGCTCGTCTACGTCATGTGGCTGCTGGGCTGGATGACGCTGGCCCGGCTGCTGCGCGGCCAGACGCTCTCGCTGCGCGAGCGGGAGTTCGTCGAGGCGGCCAAGGTGGCGGGCACGCCCCCGGCCCGGATCATCCGCAAGGAGCTGCTGCCCAACCTGGTCACACCGATCCTGGTGCAGGCCACCTACATGCTGCCGAACAACGTCACCGCCATCGCGGGGCTGTCCTTCCTCGGCGTCGGCATGCTCGAACCCACCCCGGACTGGGGGCGGATGTTCGCCAAGGGCGCCGAGGTCTACCAAAGCGACCTCACCTACATGTTCTTCCCGGGCGGCGCGATGGTGATCTTCATCCTCGCCTTCAACCTGCTCGGCGACTCGGTCAGGGACGCCTTCGATCCGAAGACGGGCCGCTGAGCACCACCGACCGCGCGGCGGGGTGCGGCCGGGCTCCGCGGGGCCGCGGCGCATCCCCCGTACCGCATCAGTCAGGCAGCTACGGACAACCGACAGGCAGGTGCACCATCACCATGAGCGCAGTGAGCACACGCACGGCGAGGTCCGCTCTCGCGGCTCTCGCCGCCGGCGTCCTGTTCCTCACCGGATGCAGCAGCGGTGGCGGCGGTGACGAACAGAGCGAGACCGAGGCGAAGAAGCAGGGCAAGGACATCTCCTACAGCTTCGCCGACGCGGCGGCCTCCAAGGGCCCGGCGCCCGAGGTGGAGGGCGCACGCGAGGGCGGCACGATCAAGATGCTCCAGCGGGACACGTTCTCCCACCTCGACCCCGCGCAGATATATGTCAGCGACGAGATCTCGCTGTCCACGCTGATACACCGCCGGCTGACCAACTACAAGAGGAACAAGGACGGTTCGTACTCGGTCGTCGGCGATCTGGCCACCGACAGCGGCAAGAAGTCGGACGGCGGGAAGACCTGGACGTACAAGCTGAAGGACGGGATCCGGTTCGAGGACGGATCCGAGATCACCTCCAAGGACATCCGGCACACCATCGAGCGGACCTTCGCCCCGTTCATCACCGAGGGGCCCACCTTCCTCCAGGAGTGGATGACCGGTAAGGGCGGCACCGAGGCCCGCAAGTCGCTGCCCGACGGGCCGTACAAGGGCGACCATCTGCCGGACAGCATGCTGGAGACACCGGACGACAAGACGATCGTCTTCCACTTCAAGCAGCCGCAGGCCGAGGTGCCCTACGCGCTGGCGATGTCCGGCTACGGCGTGGTCTCCGCGAAGAAGGACACCAAGGAGAAGTACGACAAGAAGCCGCTGTGCTCCGGCCCGTACAAGATCGCCTCGTTCAAGTCCGGCAAGAGCATGAAGCTGGTGCGCAACACCGAGTGGGACCCGAAGACGGACGCGCAGCGCCACCAGTACCCGGACGCCTTCGACGTCCAGTTCGGCGTCTCCTTCGAGGACTCCACGAAGCGGCTGATCTCCGACTCGGGTGAGAACCGGACGGCGACGTCGTTCACCAACAGCGTGGACGCCTCCAGCATGCAGAAGGTCCGCAGCAATCCGGAGGTCGAGAAGCGCTCGGTCAGCGGCTACCAGAGCTATGTGGGCTACATGGCCATCAACACCGACCGGATCACGGACAAGCGGGTCCGTCAGGCCATCGCCTACGCGCTGCCGGCCGACTCGCTCGTCGGCGCGTTCGGCGGCACCGGGGCGGCGGAAATGGCGGGCAACTACATCAGCCCGACGCTGGTGGGGCACAAGCCGACCGACCCGTTCGGGAAGATCAAGAACCCGCAGGGCGATGTGAAGAAGGCCAAGAAGCTGCTGAAGGCGTCCGGAAAGAGCGGGATGAAGCTCACCTTCGCCTACCAGAACGCCCCGGAATGGCAGCAGTTCTCGGTCGCGGCCACCCAGAACCTGAAGAAGGCCGGCTTCGACGTCCAGAAGAAGGACATCATCGCGGACACCTATTACGACCAGATCGGCAAGATCAAGAACGGCTTCGACATCTACCACCACTCCTGGGGTGCCGACTGGCCGAGCGCCTCGACGGTCGTGCCGAATCTCTTCGACGGCCGGCAGGTGCAGGACGGCGCCGCCAACTACGCGCATCTGAAGAACGAGAAGTTCCAGCAGGAGATGGACCGGATCAGGAAGATCACCGATCCGGACAAGGCCGCCGCGGAGTGGATGAAGCTCGCGGACAGGATTCTCAAGGCGGAGGTCCCCGCCGTGCCGCTCCAGTACTACAAGACCATCCAGCTGCACGGCTCGAAGATCGGCGGGGCCTACTTCGACGAATCCCTGCACGACCTCATGCCGACCTCGCTGTACGTGAAGAAGTAGCGAGGGTCTCCAGGACCTCCGGCACGTCCCGGACGGCTCCGGCGCCGCCTTGGCACCCGCGCACGCCGGAGCCGCCCGGCCCCTCCGCTCCCCGTCCTCCTCCGCTGTCGCACGAGAGCTGCGTATCGGTCATGCTGCGATTCCTTCTCCGCAGGTCACTCGGCGCCCTGGTGATCCTGCTGGTCATCAGCGCCGTCACCTTCTTCCTCTTCTACGCCGTCCCACGGGACCCGGCGATGCTGGCCTGCGGCAAGAACTGCACGCCGGACGCGCTCGCGGTCATCCGCAAGAACATGGGCATCGACGAGCCGGTACCGGTCCAGTACTGGCACTTCATGGTCGGCATCTTCGCCGGACGCGACTTCGCCCAGGGCGCCTGCCCCGCACCGTGCTTCGGCTACTCGTTCGCCACCCAGGACCCGGTGTGGCAGACCATCCTCGACCGGTTCCCCACCACCGTCTCGCTCACCCTCGGCGGCGCCGTCGTCTTCCTCGTCGTGGGGCTGGGCGCCGGCATGATCGCGGCCTGGAAGCGGGGCACGGTCGTCGACAAGGTCTTCAGCTCCGCCTCGCTCGTGCTCTCCTCGATGCAGATCTATTTCGTCGGCCCGCTCGTCCTCGCGCTCGTCGTCTACCAACTGGACCTGCTCGACCAGCCCAAGTACGTGCCGCTCACCGAGGATCCGGCCGGCTGGTTCCTGGGCCTGCTGATCCCCTGGCTCGTGGTGCAGATCATCTTCACCGCCAACTACACCCGGCTGTCCCGCTCCTCGCTGATCGAACAGCTCCAGGAGGACCATGTGCGCACGGCCCGGGCCAAGGGCATGTCGGGCCGGTTCGTGTTCTTCCGCTACGCCTGGCGCGGCTCGCTCATCCCGATCGTCACCATCTTCGGCGTCGACCTCGGCTCGCTGTTCGGCGGCGCCATGATCACCGAGTGGACGTTCTCGCTGCCGGGGCTCGGCACGCTCGCCGTGGACTCGGTACGCAACACCGATCTGCCCATGGTGATGGGCGTGATGCTCTTCGCGGCCACGTTCATCATCCTCTTCAACATCCTCGTGGACGCCGCCTACGCGTTCATCGATCCGCGCGTACGCCTGTCCTAGGAGCCCTGCGCATGACCACCCTGACCACGGAAGCGGACGCCCCGGGCCCGGACCGGCCGGGCGACGGTGACGCCTTTCTCTCGGTGCGCGATCTGTATGTGCACTTCGCCACCGAGGACGGCACCGTCAAGGCCGTCGACGGGCTGTCCTTCGATGTCGCACGCGGGCGCACCCTCGGCATCGTCGGCGAATCCGGCTCCGGCAAATCCGTCACCAACCTCGCCGTGCTCGGGCTGCACAACCCGCGCTCCACCGAGGTGGCGGGCGAGATCCTGCTGGACGGGCAGCAGTTGATCGGCGCGCGGGAGAAGACGCTGGAGACGCTGCGCGGCAACAAGATGGCGATGATCTTCCAGGATCCGCTGACCGCGCTGTCGCCGTACTACACGGTGGGCCGGCAGATCGCCGAGCCCTTCCGCAAGCACACGGGGGCCTCCAAGCGCGAGGCGCGCCTGCGTGCGATCGAGATGCTCGACAAGGTCGGCATCCCCCACCCGCAGTCCCGGGTCGACGACTATCCGCACCAGTTCTCCGGCGGCATGCGCCAGCGCGCCATGATCGCCATGGCGCTGGTGTGCGACCCGGACCTGCTGATCGCGGACGAGCCGACCACCGCGCTCGACGTCACCGTCCAGGCCCAGATCCTCGACCTGCTCAAGGACCTCCAGCAGGAGTTCGGCTCCGCGATCGTCTTCATCACCCACGACCTCGGCGTCATCGCGGACATCGCCGACGACATCCTCGTGATGTACAGCGGGCGGGCCGTCGAACGCGGCGCGGTTCGCGAGGTGCTGCGCGCGCCCCAGCACCCCTACACCTGGGGGCTGTTGACGTCCATGCCGCGGCTGACCGGCGATGTCGGCGAGGAGCTGTCGCCGATCCACGGCACCCCGCCCAGCCTGCTCGCCCCGCCGCCCGGCTGCCCCTTCCATCCGCGCTGCGCCTTCACCGACGAGGTCGCCGGCGACCGCTCCTGCCACCGGGACCGCCCCGCACCGCCCGCCGGCCGGGGTGCCGCCTGCCATCTGACGGCCGAGCAGAAACACACCTTCTTCACCGAGCAGATCAAGCCCAGGCTCAGCTAGGACAGGGAGACAGACACCGATGAGCGAGGACCCCACCCTGGCGGAGCGGCACACAGCGGAAGCGGCGGCAGCGGCACAGGCGCCGGGAACAGCGCGGACGGCTGGGACCGGGGCGCCGCGCGACGCGGTGCCCGGCCGGGACGGTGAGCCGCTGCTGCGGGCCGAGAACCTCGGCAAGCACTTCCCGATCATGGGCGGCTTCCCGTTCAAACGGAAGGTCGGCGAGGTGCAGGCGGTCTCCGGCATCGACCTGGCGGTGCACCACGGCGAGAGCTTCGGCCTCGTCGGCGAGTCCGGCTGCGGCAAGTCGACGACGGGCCGGCTGCTGACCCGGCTGCTGGAGCCCTCCGCCGGCCGCATCACCTACGCCGGGCGGGACATCACACACGCCACCCGCAAACAGCTGGCGCCCATCCGCTCCGAGATCCAGATGATCTTCCAGGACCCCTACTCGTCGCTCAACCCGCGGCAGACGGTCGGCACGATCATCGGCGGTCCCATGGAGGTCAACGGCATCGCCCCGCCCGGCGGCCGGGAGAAGCGCATCAGGGAACTCCTGGAGACCGTCGGCCTCAACCCCGAGCACTACAACCGGTTTCCGCACGAGTTCTCCGGAGGCCAGCGCCAGCGCATCGGCGTCGCCCGCGCGCTGGCGCTGGAGCCCCGGCTGATCGTCGCGGACGAGCCCGTCTCCGCGCTGGACGTCTCCATCCAGGCCCAGGTGGTCAACCTCCTCCAGCACGTGCAGCGGGAGTTGGGCATCGCCTTCGTCTTCATCGCCCACGACCTCGCGGTCGTCCGCCACTTCTCCGAGCGGGTGGCCGTGATGTACCTCGGCAAGATCGTCGAGACCGGCGACCGCCGGGACATCTACGAGCGCCCCCGGCACCCCTACACCCATGCCCTGCTGTCCGCCGTCCCCGAGGCCGTGCTGCGGGACGACGACGAGGAGGGGGCAGCGGAGACCGAGAAGGGCGCGGCGGGCCGCGGGGCCAAGGAGCGCATCCGGCTCGCCGGGGACGTCCCCTCACCCATCGACCCGCCCTCCGGCTGCCGCTTCCGCACCCGCTGCTGGAAGGCCCGGGACAGGTGCGCCACCCAGGAGCCGCCCCTGGTCCGCATCCCTGGCAGCTCCGAAGGCCATCTGACGGCCTGCCACTACCCGGAGGAGCCCACCCTCTCCGCCGCGGCCCGCAAGGAGGACATCGTCCTCGACACCTCGCTGCGCGGCGCCACGAGGTGAAGCCCGCACACCCCGGCGAGCACCTCAGCTCACTCCCAACCCCCGCTTCAGGAAGCCCACTTGGAGCAGCAGGAGATTCTCCGCGACCTGTGCGTCGTTCGCCATGTGGGTGATCCCGGACAGCGGCAGCACCTCGTGTGCCCGCCCCGCGGCCAACAGCGCGGAGGACAGCCGCAGGGAGTGCGCGACGACCACGTTGTCGTCGGCCAGCCCGTGGATCAGCATCAACGGCCGCTGCTCGAAGGAGGGTTCGACGCCGGAGAGCCCCGCGTCGGTCAGCAGCGAGGTGCGCGCGTACACCTCGGGGTCGTCCTGCGGCGTCCCGCAGTACCGCTCGGTGTAGTGCGTGTCGTACAGCCGCCAGTCGGTGACGGGCGCCCCCGCGACGGCGGCGTGGAAGACATCGGGCCGGCGCAGCACGGCCAGCGCCGCGAGGTAACCGCCGTAGGACCAGCCGCGGATGCCGACCCGGGTCAGATCGAGCGGGAACTCGCCGGCCAGCGAGTGGAGCGCGGCCACCTGGTCGTCCAGGGTGACCTCGGCGATCCGCCGGTGGACGGCCTTCTCCCAGCCGGGGCTGTACCCTGGTGTGCCCCGGCCGTCGGCGGTGACGACGGCGAAGCCCTGGTCGGCGAACCACTGGGCTTCCAGATGTGCGTTGTGCGCGGCGACGACCCGCTGCCCGTGCGGCCCGCCGTACGGGTCCATCAGCACCGGAAGCGGACCGTCCGACTCCTGGTACCCGTGCGGCAGCACCACGGCGGCCGGGATACGGCGGTCCCCGGTGTGCAGCAGCCGGGGCGCGGTGGTGAGCACCGGCGTCTCGGCGTACGAGGCGATCACCCCGGCGGGCTCCCAGGAACCGCCGCCCGCCGGGCACTTCAGCACCGTGACGGTCGCACCCGGCCGCTCCGGCGTCGCCCGGCTGAGGACGAGCGTGCTGCCACCGCGCACCGCCGAGGCGATGTGCGCCCCCGGCTCGGCGGCGATCCGCTCCGGCTCGCCGCCGGTCAGCGGCACCCGGTGGACGCCGATGTCACCGGGGGTGCGGCGGCCGTCCGCCTCGCCCTCCGAGGCGGAGAAGAGGATGTCCTCCGGGCCGATGTCGAGCACCGCGCGCACATGCAGCCGCGCCGAGGTGAGCTGCCGTGCGCCCGCCATGAGCACACGTGCGCCCGCCTGTTCGGCGTCCTCGGCCCCGTCACCGGCGTCCTCGGAACCCGTGCGGTCCACGATGCGGACGAGGCTTCCGTCGGGCGCCCAGGCCGGGACTCCGCCGAAGAGTTCCAGCCAGATTCGATCTTCTTCCTCCTGTGTGACGGTCGTCGCACCCGTCTCGGTGTCAACTGTCAGATAACGGGCCCTGCGCTGGTCCCTGGACTGCACCAGCAGCAGCGGCGGCCCGTCAGCCGACCAGTGCACCCGGGCCAGATAGGGGAAACGCTCCCGGTCCCACTCGACCGGGGTGCGGGCGCCGTCGGCGAGATCCACCAGGTGCAGCGTCACCTCGGCGTTCGGAGTGCCCGCCGCCGGGTAGGCGACCCGGGCGGGCTCCGCCTCCGGCCGCGCCGGGTCCGCGATGCACCAGCGGTCGACGGGCGCGTCGTCCACCCGCGCGACCAGCAGCCGGTCGGAGTCCGGCGACCACCAGTGGCCGCGGTGCCGGGACATCTCCTCGGCCGCGATGAACTCCGCGAGCCCCCAGGTGACGGTGGGCGCCTCGGGCGCCGCGAGGCAGCGGTCGGTGCCCGCCTCCCCGCTGTGCTGCCCGGCTTCCCCGGCCTCCCCGACTGCTCCGGCGTCTCCCGACACCGCCACCACCCGCAGTTCGCCGCCGGCGACGTAGGCGATGTGGCGTCCGTCGGGGGAGGGGCGCGGGTCCACCACCGGGGTGGGCGTGGGCAGTTCGCGCGCGGTGCCGGCGCGCAGTTCCACGGCGAACAGACGGCCCGAAAGAGCGAAAGCGGCCAACTCCACGGAACTGTCCGTGGCATATCCGACCACCCCCGCGGTGCCCTCACGGCTCCGCTCGCGCCGGGCCCGCTCCTCGGGCGACAGCTCCTCGGCGGCCCCCTCCAGCAGGACGGCCGGATCGGCCACCGGCCGCTCGGTGCCGTCGTCCAGGTCCTTCACCCACAGGAGATGTGCCAGGTCGGTGCCGTGGCGCGAGCGGAGGAACGCGACGCGTGAGCCGTCCGGGGAGACGGTGAACGAGCGCGGCGCCCCGAGTGTGAACCGGTGGGTACGCGCACGCTGTTGCGGGAAAGTCGAAGCCATGCGGCCGACCGTACTTCGCCGGCCCGGGCCGGCGCCCGGGCCCCGGCCGCTGTGCTGCCCCGGAGCCGGGCGTCACGCAAGAGGGCCACAGGTGGCTGGAACTGCATATGCGCCCCTCCTCTGCACCTGTGCACCGACCCGTGCGGTCGCACGGATAATTATGATCCGTTGCGCATGGCGGGGGCTGGGTATGAAGCCGGTGGCCCCCTCCTGCGGAGCCGAGCCGTCATGTCCCTGTCGTCCGTGTCGTCCCAGTCGTCGTTGCCGTCCCTGTCGTTCCTGCCGTGGTTGTCGCCGATGTCGTCGTTGTACTACCTGCGCTGTTGCTCGTCCGGGCTCGCTGCTGTACGTCTTGGTTCGTCGTAGTTCCGAGCGGTTCCTGTTGTCCGCATGACCGATCCTGTCCCGACCGCGCGTACTTGGAGGTGAACCGCCGTGGCACTCTCGATTTCGGCGGTGGTGCTGCTGGCGATCATCGTCATCCTGCTGGTCAGGAAATCCGGGCTGAAGGCAGGCCATGCGCTGATCTGCATGCTGCTGGGGTTCTACCTCGCCAGTTCGTCCATCGCTCCCACGATCAGCGAGGTGACCTCGAACGTCGCGGGGATGATCGGCGACCTCAAGTTCTGACGGCGCCGCTCGTGGGGCCGCTCGTGGGCCGCTCGTGGGCCACGGTCCCCGCAGTGCCGGGCGTTCCGCCGGGGGTCGTGCGACATCGTAGGCTCGGGGCATGAGCGCAGTGCCCCCCGCGGATCCCGCCCGCCCCACGTCTTCGGCGGCCTCGCCGGACACGGTGCCGGGCACCTCGCCCGGTGCGGCGGCTTCCGGCCGTCGCCTGCTGCTGGTGCACGCGCACCCCGACGACGAGTCGATCACCACGGGCGCCACCATGGCCAAGTACGCGGCCGAGGGGGCCCATGTCACCCTCGTCACCTGCACCCTGGGTGAGGAGGGCGAGGTCATCCCGGCCGCTCTCGCGCACCTCGCGCCCGACCGGGACGATGCGCTCGGCCCCCACCGGATCGGTGAACTGGCCGACGCCATGCGGGAGCTGGGTGTGACCGACCACCGCTTCCTCGGCGGCCCGGGCCGCTACCGCGACTCCGGCATGATGGGCGCCCCGCAGAACGACCGCCCCGGCTGCTTCTGGCAGGCCGACGTGGACGAGGCCGCCGGGCTGCTGGCCGGGATCGTCCGCGAGGTGCGCCCCCAGGTCCTCGTCACCTACGACCCCGACGGCGGCTACGGCCACCCCGACCACATCCAGGCCCACCGGGTGGCCATGCGCGCCGTCGAACACGCCCGGGAGCCCGGCCCCGGCGGTGCGGCGCACCACGTCGAGCGCGTCTACTGGAACTGTGTGCCGCGCCCCGTGCTGGAGGAGGGCTTCGCACAGCTGCGTGCTGCCGCCGCCGACGGGGAGGTCTTCCCGTTCCCCGGCTTCACCGGCGACACCGGGTTCGCCGCGCCCGACGACGTGCCGGGGGTCGTCGAGAGCCTCGCCGACGTCGATGTCACGGTGCACGCCGAGGAGTACACCCGGGCCAAGGCGGCGGCCATGGCGGCGCACGCCACCCAGGTGTCCGTGCGCACCGGCCCCGGCGGCACGTTCTTCGCCCTCTCCAACGGTCTCGGCCAGCCCCTGAGCGGCATCGAGTACTTCCGCAGAGCGGACGGCGCCCGCACGGGCACCGGCGGCGGGCTGACGGATCTGTTCGCGGGGGTGGCGGCATGAGCGCGGCACAGGCGCAGCCCGGCGGCGGCGACCGGCCGGAACGCGGCGGCCCGCGCCGCGTCGGCGGCACCGGGGCGCCGTCGGGCGCGCCCGCGGGGCAGCCGGCGGGACGCACGGTCTTCCCGGCCGCGCGGAGCCTCCGGTTCCTGGTCTATGCCGGCCTCGCCGTGCTGGGCGTGCTGACCGGTGCGGCCGGCGCGCTGTTCCAGGCCGCCTGGTTCCCGCTCGGGCTGCTGCTCGGGCTGGCCGCCGCCGTCGGCCTGTTCCACGGCGGCGCCACGCTGTGCCGGACGAAGGCCGGGGCCGGGGTGCCGGGCGCGGCCTGGACGCTCACGGTGCTGGCGATGACGACCACGCGGCCGGAGGGCGACTTCGTGTTCGCCGCCGGAATCGCCTCGTACATCTATCTGTTCGGCGGGATCCTGGCGGCTGTGATGTGTACCACGCTCGCGCTGCCCGCGCCGCCCGTGGCGGCGGACCGGCGTCGCTGAACAGGCGTCCCGCGCAAGCCCTTCGGGGGGATTCGGCGGCCCGGGACCCGGCGTTCCGCACCCCCAGTATTGTGGTGCCGCCGGCGAGCCGCCTTCGGGCACTCAGTGAAGACGGCGCATCCATCCGGGAGTACCTGCATTGAGTCGTGAAACTGACAGTTCGTCCTCCGGGCCGCACAGGCGCGGCGGTTCCGCGTACCCCTCGGGAACCGAGCCGTACGGCGCCTCCGGCGCGGGCGTGGACCAGGCCGACCAGGGGACCGACCCGGCGGCCGGCGCGAAGCCGGACGAGCCGAAGACCGAGACGACGCTCACCACGCGTATCCGGATCAACATCCCCGGCTCGCGGCCCATTCCGCCCGTCGTGATGCGCACGCCCGTGTCCGACGACGACAAGGGCGAGGACAAGGAGAAGAGCAAGAACGGGGCGGCGGACGCCGATTCCGGTTCCGGCGCCGGGAGCGCGGCGGCGGGCCGGTCCGCGCGGGCGTCGTCGGTCTCCCCGGCGTCCCTCAGGGAGGGCGCCGCGGCGACGGCCGGGTCCGGTGCCCCGGCCGGGGGCGGGACGGTCGGCGACGGCCTCCGCGCTTCGGCCTCCACGGGGGCTCCAGGGTCCGCGGGCGCTTCGTCCCCGTCGGGGTCCTCGGCGCCCTCGTCCCCCTCGGCTTCCGCGTCCTCGGGGCGCGGCAACGGCCAGGGCGGGGGCGGGACTTCCGGCAAGGGCGAGCAGTTCTCGCAGGGGACCAGCGACTGGTTCGCACCGCGCAAGCCCCCCAGGAGCTCGGGCTCCTCGGCGTCCTCGGGCGCCTCCTCGCCGGGCGGTTCCTCCGGTTCCTCCGGTTCTTCCGGGGCGTCGGTACCGGCCGGGGCCGGCCGCGGCCCCGAGGAGACCGCGCAGATGCCCGCGGTGGACGCCGACGGGTCCGCCGCGGGCACGACCGGTGAAACCCCGTTCGGCGGCGGCCCGTTCGGTGCCGCCGGGCAGCAGGAGGCCACCGGCGCGCTGCCGTTGCTCGATCCCTCCGTCGGTTTCGGCGGGGGCCCCGACGGGCCCACGACGGGCCCGGCCACCGGTGACATGAACGTGCCGCCCGTCCCCGGCACGGCGGACGGCGGCCCCGACGGCTCCGTCCCCGGCTCCGGCGGCGTCCCCGGTCCGCTCGCCGCGCCGGACGGGCCGGGCAGCACCCCGGCCGCGGGCACGCCCGCCGTGCCGGAGGCGGCCGCGGGCCGCGGGGACGCACCGGCCGGTTCGACCCTCGGGCTCGGCACCGGCCCCGCGCCGTTCGCGCCCGACGGGCCCGGCACGGCGCTGTACGGCGACGACGGGCCGGACGGCGGCACGGCGGCACCGGGAGCGCCCGGCGGCACCGGAGCGCCGGCCTCCGGGAAGACGATGGTCAGCGGCGTCCCCAGCGGCGGCGCCCCCGACGCACCGGCCGGTTCCGGCGCCCCCGCCGGACCGGGCACCCCGGCCGCCGCGCCGTCGCCCGCCCCGCCGGCACCGGCGCCGCCCGCGGCCAAGAAGGGCAAGGGCGGGCGCAACAAGCTCGTGCTCGCCGGTGCGGCCGTCGTCGGCATCGTCGGCGTCGCCTACGGCACCGGGCTGCTGCTCGACCACGCCGACGTGCCCAAGGGCACCACGGTGCTCGGTGTCGACATCGGCGGCCTGAGCAAGCACGAGGCCACCAACAAGCTCAAGGACGGCCTCGGCGCGCGGACGACCGAGCCGTTCACCGTGGTGGCGACGGGCCAGAAGGCGCAGCTCAAGCCGAGCGTGGCCGGGCTCACCTTCGACACGGACGCCACCGTGCGGAACGCCGCAGGACGGGACTACAACCCCGTCTCCGTCATCGGCTCGCTCTTCGGCCAGGAGCGGAAGGCCGAACCGGCCGTCAAGGTCGACGAGGCGAAGATGCGCTCCGCCCTGCGGACCGCCGTCGCGCAGAGCGGGGACGGCGGCGACGGCATGGTGACCTTCAAGGGCGGCAAGGCCCGGGCGGTCAAGGGCAAGCCGCATCAGAGCGTCGACATGGACAAGGCGCCCGCCGCGCTGGAGGAGGCGTTCAGGAAGCGCGCCACCACCGGGAAGAACGAGCCGGTGGAGCTGCCCGTCAGCGGGCGGCAGCAGCCGAAGTTCAGCGACGCCGAACTCCAGCAGGCGGTGAACGGCTTCGGGCGCACGGCGATGTCCGGCTGGGTCTGGCTGAAGGCAGGCGATGTCAAGGTGCCGTTCAGCCAGAAGACGATCGGCACGTTCCTCACCATGGTCGACGGGGGCGGCAAGCTCCAGCCGCACATCGACACCCGGAAGCTCAAGGCGACCTACGGCAACGCCTTCGACAACGTCGTGATCGAGGGCGGCGCCGGGACGGTCAAGATGACCCCGCGGCACGCCGCCGCCGCGATGATGCAGGCGCTGCGGGAGAAGGCGCCGCCCGAGCCGGGCCAGCGCGTCGCCGAGGTACCGGGCGCCCGCTCCCAGTGAGCGCGCCGCGCCCCCGTCCCCGGCCTGAGCGGGACGGACAGACGGACGGACGGGCGCTCCGCCGCAGTGGCGGGGCGCCCGTCGCCGTGTCCGCCGCCGGGCTCACCAGGCCGTACGGCACCCCCCGTACCGCGCCTCCCTTACGGCGCCTTCCTTACGGCGCTTTCCCTACGGCCTACGGCGTCCTGCCTACGGCGTCCTGCCTACGGCGCCTTCCGGACGGACATCACGTCCGGCGTATGACATCTGTCAGCTCCAGGTCACGACCGGCGGCACTGCCGCCCGTACCCCCGCCCCGGCCATGCTGAAGGCATGACATCGACGCAGGCCACGGCATCGGCCGTGGAGTTCACCGACGCCAGCAAGACCTACGGTTCGGTGCGGGCGCTGAGCGGCCTCAGCGTCCGTCTGGAAGCGGGCGAGACGGTCGCGCTGCTCGGCCCCAACGGAGCGGGCAAGTCCACCACCCTCGATCTGCTGCTGGGGCTGCGCACCCCGGACCCCGGCGGCACCGTGCGGCTGTTCGGCACCACACCCCGGCAGGCCGTCACCGACGGGCGGGTGGGCGCCGTGCTCCAGTCCGGCGGGCTGATGGAAGGCGTGCGCGTCCGTGAACTGGTCGCCCTCGGCTGCTCGCTGCACCCGCGCGGCTACCCGCCCGAGCAGGTGCTGGCGACCGCCGGGCTGACGGAGATCGCCGACCGCAGGGTGGACAAGCTCTCCGGCGGCCAGGCACAGCGCGTCCGGTTCGCCCTGGCGACGGCGGGGGCGAGCGACCTGCTCGTGCTGGACGAGCCCACCACCGGCATGGACGTCGCCTCCCGGCAGACGTTCTGGGCCGCCATGCGCGACCAGGCAGCGGCCGGCCGCACCGTCCTGTTCGCCACCCACTACCTGGAGGAGGCCGACGAGGTCGCCGACCGGGTCCTCGTCCTGCACCGCGGGCAGCTGCTGGCGGACGGCAGCGCCGCCGAGATCAAGGCCATGGCAGGCGCCCGCCGGATCGCCTTCACGCTGGACGCCGTGCCCGACGGCCGGCTGGAAACCGCGCTGCGCGGGCTGCCCGGGCTCACCCGGGTGCAGCTGGCCGGGAGTTCGGTGCGGATGCGCTCCGAGGACCCGGACGCGACCGTGCACGCGCTCTACGGGCTCGGCCTCTACCCCCGCGACCTGGAGGTGGCCGGCCTCGGCCTCGAACAGGCGTTCCTTACGCTCACCGACCGTGCCGAGGCACAGGACGGACCCGACGCCGCACCTTCCGGCCACGCCCGGCCCGCACCCTCCGCCCGTCCCGCGCACGAGAAGGCGAACGTCTGATGAAGCACCTGGTCAAGCTGGAGATCCTGCGCGCACTGCGCAACAAGAAGTTCATGTTCTTCTCGGTGATCTACCCGCCGCTCCTCTATCTGCTGATCGCGGGCCGGAACGCCGACGCCGTGCTCCCCGGGCTCGACGTCAGCATGTCGCTCTACTACATGGTCGCGATGGCCGCCTTCGGCGCGATGACCGCGGTCGTGCTCGGCAACAGCGAACGCATCGCCAAGGAGCGCGAGCTGGGCTGGGTGCGGCAGCTGCGGCTGACGGCACTGCCCGGGCGCGGCTACGTCGGCGCCAAGGTCGCCTCAGCCGCCACCCTCAGCCTGCCGTCCATCGTGCTGGTACTGCTCACCGGCGCCGGGGTGATGGGCGTCCGGCTGGACGCCTGGCAGTGGGTCGCCCTCGCCCTGTGCTCCTGGGCCGGGAGCTTCGTGTTCGCCGCGCTCGGTGTCGCCATCGGCTACCTTGCGACGGGTGACGCCGTACGCCCCATCGCGATGCTCGTCTACTTCGCGCTGGCCTTCGGCGGCGGTCTGCTGATGCCCTCGGTGGTCATGCCGGACTGGGTGCAGCACATCGGCGACTGGCTGCCCACCCACGCCTACACGGCGCTCGGCCGGGCCGTCGAGAGGGGCCAGGCTCCGCACGCGGGCGACGTGGGCCTGCTGGCGGGCTACCTCGTCCTGTTCGCCGGGGCCGCCGCCTGGCTCTACCGCAAGGACACCCGTACGACGTGACGCCCGGCGCGCGCCGCGCGCACGGACACGCGGGACGGCACGGCAGCGACCGGCAACACGGCACGCAGCACGGCAGTACAGCGCCACAGCAGCACAGCGCCACAGCACAGCAGCACGGCAGGAGTCCAGGAGAGCCATGACGGACAGGCGGAGCGGCGCCGCGCCGGAGGCCGGACGGGGCCCGGGCGTACCCGGCAGGGAGGGGCTGCCGGTCATCGCCCAGCCGCCCGAGACCCGGAAGCAGAAGCTGGCCAAGGCCGCGCTGATCAGCGTGTGGATGGTCTTCCTCGGGGCCCCGGTGCGCGATCTGGGCGCCGGCGACCACTCGGGCGCCGCCGTGGCCGGGGGCGTCGCCGGGCTGCTCGCGTTCGTCGTCGGCTACATGGCGCTGGTCTTCCGGCACACCGCCGTCCCGCTGCCCCCGCGCAGTGTCGCGACGCTGCTGGGCACGCTGTACGGGCTCGGGCTGCTGCTGTCGCTGACGCTGGGTGATGCCTGGCTGGTGCTGTTCGTCTACGTCGCCGTGGCCGCGGGCGCCGTGCTGCCCGTCCGGCAGGCGGTATCGGTCGTGATCGGGGTGGTCGTGGCCCTCGCCGCGGTCGGCACGGATTTCGGCGCACGGCCCTGGTGGGGGGTGTGGACCTCGTTCATCATCCCCGTGGTCCTGGGCGGGTACGCGCTGATGTCCGCCCGCCGGACGGTGCGCACCCTGCGTGAGCTGCGCGAGGCGCGGGCCGCCGTGGCCCGGCTCGCGGCCAACGAGGAACGGCTGCGCCTGGCCCGGGATCTGCACGATCTCCTCGGCCACTCACTGTCGGTCATCACCCTCAAGAGCGAGCTGGCCGGCCGGATGCTGCCCGGGGATCCCGGCCGGGCGGCGGAACAGGTCGCGGACATCGAACAGGTCAGCCGGCAGGCCCTGGTGGACGTCCGTGAGGCCGTCAGCGGCTACCGGCGGCCCACGCTCCCCGTCGAACTCGCCGGGGCACGCACCGCGTTGGCCGCCGCCGGTATCGCCGCCGACCTCCCGGCACACGACTCGGCGCCCGCCGGGCCCCGGCCGTGGGAGCGGCTGCCGGCCGAGCAGGAGGCCGCGCTGGCCTGGGCGTTGCGGGAGGCGGTCACCAACGTCGTGCGACACAGCGGCGCCTCCCGCTGCACCGTCACCCTGGACCCGGCACCCGCCGACGCCCGCGCCGAGGGAGCCGGCGAGGGATCCGGCGCCGTCACCCTGACCGTCCGTGACGACGGGAGCGGCCCGGCCGGCACCGGTCACGGCAGCGGGCTCGACGGCCTGCGCGAGCGGCTCACCGGCGCCGGCGGCACGCTGGAGACCTCGGCCGGCGAACGCGGGGGCTTCACGCTGCGCGCCACCGTCCCCTCAGTACCCTGACCCCGTGATCAAGCTGCTGCTCGCCGAGGACCAGGTGATGGTCCGCGAGGCGCTCGCCGCGCTGCTGGGACTGGAGCCGGACATCGAGATCGCCGCCCAGGTGGGCAGGGGCGACGAGGTGCTCGACGCGGTCACCCGGCACCGTCCCGATGTGGCCCTGCTCGACATCGAGATGCCGGGGCTGTCCGGGCTCGACGCGCTGGCCGGTCTGCGTGCCGCGCACCCGTCGCTGAAGGTCGTCGTCCTCACCACCTTCGGACGGCCCGGCTATCTGCGCCGGGCCATGGAGTCCGGCGCCGACGCCTTCCTCGTCAAGGACGCGCCCGCCGCGCGGCTCGCCGACGCGGTACGGCGGGTGCTGGCCGGGGAGCGGGTCATCGACCCCGACCTGGCCGCCGCCGCACTCGCGGAGGGCGCGAGTCCGCTCACCGACCGGGAGCGCGACGTCCTCGGTGCGGCCGCGCGAGGGGCCGGGAACGCGGAGGTCGCCGCCGAGTTGGGGCTCTCGCACGGGACGGTGCGGAACTATCTGTCCACCGCCATGCAGAAGACCGGCGCCCGCAACCGGACCGAGGCCGTACGCATCGCTCATGAGAAGGGCTGGCTGTAGCGCTCTCCCCTGTCGTCCGGGCGACGCGCGACGGCCCCCGACGGTGGCGGGCGGCGAAACCGCGCAGGCGGAGGCTCAGTTGAGCCGGGCGCGGGCCGCGCGGGCGGCTCTGCGCATGGTCTCGGCCGCGTTCGGCTCCATCGCGGCCACCACCTCCGCGTACTCCTCCATCTCCCGGGCCCCGCGCAGGAATTCCCCGCGCTCGACGAGCAACTGGGCCCGCTCGTACCGCAACCGTCCCGGATGGTGCGGCAGCAGCAGCGACAGCTCGACGGCCCACAGATGGGTGGCGGACTGCTCGGGCCGCCCCCCGGCCCAGGCCCGGATGTTGTTGAGCACCCGCAGCACGGTCTCCAGCGGCCCGGCAGGCTGGAGCGAGGCCGCCGAGACCCGGCCCCGCCCGCCGGTCGCCCCGGCGACGAGCGCGTCGAGGCCGCTGTCGGACAGCGTGCTGCCGCCGTCGAACGGGTCGGCGAGCACATGGTCCCCGGACGGGTCGCCGAAGCCGACGACGAAGTGCCCGGGCAGGGCCACCCCGTACACCGGCGCACCGGCCCGCCGGGCGACCTCCGTCCAGACGACGGACAGCAGGATGGGCAGCCCCCGCCGGCGCCGCAGGACGGCGTCGAGGAGGGAGGCGTCGAGCCGCCGGTAGTCGGCCGCGGTGCCGTGGAAGCCGAGCCGGGTGCCGAGCAGGTGCCGCAGGGCCTCGGCCCACTGCCGCGGGCTCCTGCCGCGCTGGTAGGGCAACAGGCCGGAGAGCCGGTCGAGTTCGGCCTGCGCGGTGTCCACGAGCCGCGCCCCGGGATCGGCGCCGCCACCGCCGCCGATGCCCTCCGCGGCTCCTGTGGCCCCTGTGCTTTCCGTTGCCTCCGTGCCTTCGGTGGCCGTTTCCCCGGCGCCGTCCGCCGTCCGTGCCGGGGGAGTCCCGGGCCGGGACCGCCCCGGGGACAGGCCGGCGGCGGGGCCCGGCGACTGCGCGGCCTCGACGCAGATCAGCAGGCACAGCAGCGCCAGGTCGGGCCGCTCCTCGCGGGCGGCCTCGGCGAACCGGCGGCGGTTGGCCGAGGGGCTGCTCCCCTCGTCGGTGTCACCGTCCATCGGTCAGGCTCCGGGGGCGCGCAGGTAGTGGTAGGCGTGGTGGTCGGCGAAGCCGAGCCCGTCGTAGAGGGCGAGCGCACCGCTGTTGCCGGTCTCCACCTGGAGGTACGCGGCGGAGGCGCCCTCCCGCAGTGCGGCGCGGGCGAGTTCGGCCATCACCGCCGTCGCCAGCCCCTGCCTGCGGTGCGCGGGGGCGACTTCGAGCGCGGCGAACCCGGCCCACCGGCCGTCCACCACGCACCGGCCGATCGCGGCCGGCGGAGCCTCGGAATCCGGTCCCGGCACGGTCGCGAACCACACGGAGGGCCCGCCGGCGAGCACCCGCAGCCCCTCCTCGGGCAGCGCGTCGGCGGCCCGGTGGTAGAGCGAGACCCAGGCGGCGTCGGGTGCGCGGTGCAGCCGGACGCGGTCGTCGGGGGCGCGGTCGGCGAGCGGGGCGAGGGCGCCCGTGCGCATCAGGGCGTGCCGGAGCGCCGTCCAGCCGCGCTGCTCCAACTCCCGGGCCAGTACGGCGTTCTCCTCGGGCGCCACCTGTACGAGCGGGGCCAGCCCACGCTCCCCGTACCAGCGCTCCACATGCGCCAGCGCCTCGGGCAGCGGGAGCGAGGGGTCACCGAGCGGCAGGACGGAGTTGGCGCGGGAGGTGAAGCCGGCGGAGGCGCGCAGCGTCCAGCCGCCCAGCGAGGCGGTCTCCACGGCGGGCCAGCCGCGGGCCGCCACCGTGGTGAGTTCCCGTACGCTCGCCGACGGTGCGCCCCGGCGGCGGGCCGGAGCGGGCGGCACGACCTTCCCCGCGACCAGGGCGGCCTCGTCGATCTCGACGTGCCGGCCGTCCCGTCGGGTGACGGTGAGCGTCCCGGCCGTCCACGATGTGAGAATGCCGACCGTGTCCGTGAACCGCTCCGACCGCTCGCCACCGGTCGTCAAAGACCGTATCGAGACGCGTTTTCCCACGTCGGACCCTGTGATGCGGACTTCGAGCCGTCCGCTCGTGGTGAATCCCACAGCTCTAGCTGCCCCTCCTGTGCGTCCAGTGACCCGGAACGGAGATACTAGGTGTGGGCATAGCCGCCGTCCGAGGTGAAGCAGCGCTCCCGCGCGCCCGCGGCGGAGTCGGACACCGGCCCGCCGGCCCAATCGAGGAGGAACGACAGCGTGACTTACGTCATCGCGGAGCCTTGTGTCGACCTGAAGGACAAGGCCTGCATCGAGGAGTGCCCGGTCGACTGCATCTACGAGGGCCAGCGGTCCTTGTACATCCACCCGGACGAGTGCGTCGACTGTGGAGCCTGCGAGCCGGTCTGCCCGGTCGAGGCCATCTTCTACGAGGACGACACCCCTGAGGAGTGGAAGGACTACTACAAGGCGAACGTCGAGTTCTTCGACGACCTCGGTTCGCCCGGTGGCGCCAGCAAGCTCGGCCTGATCGAGAAGGACCACCCCCTGATCGCCGCGCTCCCCCCGCAGGAGCACGACGAGTGAGCCCGCGCTCCTGACCCACCGAGGGCCGGCCGGCCACCGGCCGGCCCCGGCAGCACTTCCGCCGCGGTCCCGTACGGCTGTCCGAGAACCGCCGTACGGGACCGCGGCGTTTGCGGATGTCCGGTCCGCACCCGTTGCCCGCGCCCACCGCGCATGTGAAGAAAGCGAGCCCGCTGTGTCTGCCGTCTCCGACCGGCTCCCCGTCTTCCCCTGGGACCGGCTCGACCCGTACAAGTCCACCGCCGCCGCGCACCCCGACGGCATCGTCGACCTGTCCGTCGGCACCCCCGTCGACCCGGTGCCCGAGCGGATCCGCGCGGCGCTGGCCGAGGCCGCCGACAGCCCCGGCTATCCCACGGTGTGGGGCACCGCCCGGCTGCGGGACGCGATCACCGGCTGGTGCGAACGGCGGCTGGGCGCCCAGGGCATCGAGCACCGCAACGTGCTGCCGGTCGTCGGCTCCAAGGAGCTGGTGGCCTGGCTGCCGACCCAGCTCGGTCTCGGCGCGGGGGACACGGTGGCCTACCCGCGGCTCGCCTACCCGACCTACGAGGTGGGCGCCCGGCTCGCCGGAGCCTCCTACACCGTCTACGACGATCCCACCGCGCTCGACCCCACGGGGCTGCGGCTGCTGTGGCTCAACTCCCCGTCCAACCCGACCGGTCAGGTCCTGGACAAGGAGAAGCTGCGCGAGACGGTGGCCTGGGCGCGGGAGCACGGCGTGCTCGTCCTCAGCGACGAGTGCTACCTGGAGCTGGGCTGGGAGGCCGAGCCGGTCTCCGTCCTGCACCCGGAGGTGTGCGGCGGCAGCTACGAGGGCGTCGTGGCCGTGCACTCGCTCTCCAAGCGCTCCAACCTGGCGGGCTACCGCGCGGCGTTCATCGCCGGCGACGCCGAGGTGCTCGGCGAGCTGCTGGGCATCCGCAAGCACGGCGGCATGATGACGCCGGCGCCCGTCCAGGCCGCCGCGGCCGTCGCGCTGGACGACGACGCCCATGTGGCCGAGCAGCGCGAGCGCTATCTTGCCCGGCGCACGGCGCTGCGCGGCGCGCTGGAGTCGGCCGGGTTCCGCATCGAGCACAGCGAGGCGTCGCTCTATCTGTGGGCGACCCGTGACGAGCCCTGCTGGGACACCGTCGGCAAGCTGGCCGAACTGGGCATCCTGGTGGCGCCCGGCGACTTCTACGGGCCGGCCGGTGACCGCTTCGTCCGCGTCGCGCTGACCGCGTCCGACGAGCGGGTCTCCGCCGCCGTCCGCCGGCTGGCGCCCTGACGCACCCCTGCGCCGCGCGCAGGGGACCCGCGGGGAGAGCACAGGGGAAGGGCCCGGACCGCCCCGGTCCGGGCCCTTCCGTATGTCTGCGTCCTGTGTCTGCCTGTCGTCGCCTGCCTCGTGTCTGCCGGGGGCGGCCGGTGCCGGCCGCCCCGCCGGTTCCGTTGTCGGTGTCCTCTGTCGGCGTCCCCTGTCGGCGTCCGGAGCGCCTGCCCGGGTCAGCCGAGCGAGAGGCCGCCGACCGGGAGGCCGTCCTTGGTCGCGGAGGCCGCGGTGTCGCCCAGCAGTTCGCCTGCCTGGCCGGCCGCGCCGCCCGCCACCTCCTGGGCGGCCGGGGTGGCGGTCTTGGCGGTCTTGCCGAGGGTCTTGCCGGCGCCCGGGACGGTGCTCTCGACGGCGTTGCCGCCGACCCGCCCGGCCAGCCCCGTGGCGTGCCGGGACGCCTTGTCCAGGGTGTTGCCGACGCCCTTGCCGTCCAGGTTGCTCAGCCCGCCCACGGGGTTCTTGGGCTGCTCGGCGGCGCTCGCGGCGCCCGCGGCGGCGCCGACGACGGAGGCGGCGCCCACGGCCGTCAGCAGCGCGGTCCTGGCGATCCGGCGGGGGAAGGACTTCCCGGTCAGCATGGTGCTCCTTAGACGGAGAGAGGTTCGTGGAGTGGTCCGGCCGGTGTCCGGCCGGACCGCCGTGCCTATCGGGCGGGGCGCCGCACAGGTTGCGGGAGAGGAAGGTAAAGGATCGGTAACGCGACCCGGGGCCCGGCGCCCGCAAACTGGGCATTCCGTGCGCCGGTTGACCTGTACCCGAGGAGTCGCACCCGCCGCACCCAGCGCACTTGCACCGCGTGGCGCCGTCAGCCGGGCGGGCGACGGGAGCGTGCGCGAGTGGACCGGTGTGACGCGTGCGGAGGACGGGGCGTACTAGTGACCGGTGCCGACGCGCAGCACCACGCGGCCGCCTCCGCCGCCGGCGCCGGTACCCTGCGCGCCGGCCGCCGCGGTGCCCCCGACGGCGCGCCAGCCCTCCCGTCCGCGGTCGGCCCGCCACTCCCGGCTGCCGTACCGCACCCGGTCGATGTCCAGCTCCCCGGCGTGCGCGACCGCCCAGTGCGCCAGCTCCCAGCCGCGCCGCTCGCCCGGCGCCGGAACCGTCACGGCGGTCCGGGAGGCGCCCCGCCCGGACGCCGTCTCCCGGGCGGCTTCCGACGGCGCGGCGTCCGGCTCCCCGCCGAGCATCCTGGAGCCGAACTCCCGTACCAGCTGGGCGCGTACCCGCTCCGGGTCCCCGGAGTGCCGGGTGCCGACCGGCTCCGGGGTGCAGGACAGCGCCGCGGCCCTGCGCCCGGTGAGCGCGGCCGTCAGCGCGGCGGCGTCCGCCTCGTGCTTGGCGTACGCCTGCGGGTAGCCGCTGCGTTGCACCCGCTGTGCGGCGACCGTCAGCGGCAGCCGCGAATAGCCGGGGATCTTCACCAGGTGGTCGTAGAACCGTCCGGCCGAGTACACCGGGTCGCGGATCTGGTCGGCCGTGCCCCAGCCCTGGGTGGGGCGCTGCTGGAACAGGCCGAGCGAATCCCGGTCCCCGTGGCCGATGTTGCGCAGTTGCGACTCCTGCATGGCAGTCGCCAGGGCTATGGTCACGGCCCGTTCCGGCAGCCCGCGCCGGGCGGCGACGGCGGCGATGGTCGCGGCGTTGGCGGCCTGGTCGGGACCGAGCGTCCGGTCCGCTTCGTCGCGGCCGTCTCCGGCGCGCACCGTGCAGTGCGCACGCTCGTCCTCGGTCAGCTTCACCACCAGCGCGTAGGTGACGACCCCGAGCAGCACGAGGCACGCCAGGGCCGATCTGAGCACCCTGCCGTGCCGCCTGCGGGGGCCGGGAACGCCGGGGCGGCCGGAACCGCCGGGAGTACCGGGGCCGCCGGGAGCACCGGGGCCGCCTGGATCACCGGGATCGCCGGGAACGCCGGGAACGCCGGGAACGCTGGGAAGTTCGGATTCGGAGAACGGTGCGCGAGGGGCGCCGGAGGTGTCCTGGCTCTGCTGGGGCACGGCTCCAAGGTAGCCGTCCCGCGCCCGCCCTCCGGTACGGGGGACCCGGCGGCCCCGTAGGCTGGCGCCATGGCCGACAGCGCACTCGATCTCCCACTCGACCTGCACCAGGACGCGGCGCGGCTCACCGCGCAGCTCGTCGACATCCCCTCCGAGAGCGGCACCGAGAAGCCGCTCGCGGACGCCGTCGAGGCCGCGCTGCGTGCGCTGCCGCACCTGAGCGTGGACCGGTACGGCAACAACGTCGTGGCGCGCACCCGGCTCGGCCGTCCCGAACGCGTCATCCTCGCCGGGCATCTCGACACCGTGCCCATCGCGGACAACGTGCCCTCCCGGCTGGACGAGGACGGGATGCTGTGGGGCTGCGGCACCACCGACATGAAGTCCGGCGTCGCCGTCCAGCTGCGCATCGCCGCCACCGTGCCGGAGCCCAACCGCGACGTGACGTTCGTCTTCTACGACAACGAGGAGGTCGCCGCGCAGCTCAACGGCCTCGGGCACGTCGCGGCGGCCCACCCGGAGTGGCTGGAGGGCGACTTCGCCGTTCTGCTGGAGGGCTCCAACGCCCAGGTCGAGGGCGGCTGCCAGGGCACGCTGCGGGTGCTGCTGCGCACCGCGGGTGTACGGGCGCACTCCGCGCGCGGCTGGATGGGCAGCAACGCCGTCCACGCCGCCGGGCCCGTGCTCGCCCGGCTGGCCGCCTACGAGCCGCGCCGCCCGGTGATCGACGGGCTGGAGTACCACGAGGGACTCAACGCCGTGCGCATCGAGGGCGGTATCGCCGGCAACGTGATCCCGGACGCCTGCACCGTCACGGTCAACTTCCGCTATGCGCCCGACCGCAGCGAGCAGGAGGCGCTCGACCACGTGCGCGAGGTCTTCGCCGACTGCGGCGTCGAGGAGATCACCGTCGACGACAGCTCGCCCGGCGCGCTGCCCGGCCTCTCGCACCCCGCCGCCCAGGCGTTCGTCACGGCCGTCGGCGGCGAGCCGCGGCCCAAGTTCGGCTGGACGGACGTCTCCCGGTTCAGCGCCCTGGGCGTCCCCGCGGTCAACTACGGCCCCGGCGACCCCAACTTCGCGCACCGGCGGGACGAGCGGGTGGACACGGCGCTCATCCTGCGCTGCGAGGAGCGGCTGCGGGCCTGGCTGACGAGCTGAGCGTCCGGGTCCTCCCGCCGTCACCGGGCCGCCACCGGGCTCCCACCGGGCGTTTTCCCGGCCCGCCGCCGGTGTTCTCCGGCCGCTCACCGTTTCGTACGGCCGTGCCCATCGGTGGCGGGAATCCCCGTCGGAGTCCGGCCGCTCGTGCGTACCCTGAGCGGAAAGATCGTAGGCGGAGGGAGAGCACTGTATGACCGGCAAGTCCGGCGACGAGCCGAAGGAACAGCGGCTGGGGCCGGTGGTCCGCAGGCGCGGGCAGGTGCAGCCCGGCACCACCGACCAGCGGCTGCTGGACACCGCGGGCCCGTCCGACTTCATCCACCAGGACCCCTGGCGGGTGATGCGCATCCAGTCGGAGTTCGTCGAGGGCTTCGGTGCCCTGGCCGAACTCGGCCCGGCCATCAGCGTGTTCGGCTCCGCCCGGACGCCCGCCGACTCGCCGGAGTACGACAAGGGCGTGCGCATCGGCCGCGCGCTGGCCGAGGCCGGGCTCGCGGTGATCACCGGCGGCGGCCCCGGCGCCATGGAGGCGGCGAACAAGGGCGCGCTGGAGGCCGGCGGCACCTCCGTGGGGCTCGGTATCGAGCTGCCCTTCGAGCAGGGGATGAACCGCTATGTCGACATCGGTGTGAACTTCCGCTACTTCTTCGTGCGCAAGACGATGTTCGTCAAGTACGCCTCCGGCTTCGTCGTCCTGCCCGGCGGGCTCGGCACCATGGACGAGCTGTTCGAGGCGCTCACCCTCGTGCAGACCCGCAAGGTGACGCGCTTCCCGATCGTGCTGGTCGGCTCCGACTACTGGAAGGGCCTCGTCGACTGGGTGCGCGGCTCCGTCGTCGCCGAGGGCAAGGCGTCCGAGCGGGACATGGACCTCTTCCACGTCACCGACGACGTCGACGAGGCGGTCGCGCTCGTCACCAAGGAAGTCGGCATCTGACACCCGCGCCCGCTCCGGGCCCGCGCCCGCTGCCCGCGCACCGCGGCCGTTCCCGGGCCCTGCGGACCGGCCGGCCGCTCAGGCCAGGCCGCGGCGGGCCACCGCGGGCGGACGGTGCCCGGCGATCGAGGCGACCATGTCCACCACCTGCCTGGTCTCGGCCACCTCGTGCACGCGGTACATCCGCGCGCCGAGCCAGGCCGAGACCGCGGTGGTCGCCAGGGTGCCGACCAGCCGCTCGTCGACCGGCCGGTCCAGGGTCTCCCCGACGAAGTCCTTGTTCGACAGCGACACCAGCACCGGCCAGCCCGTCTCCGCGAGCCGCCCCAGCTCCCGCGTCGCCTGGAGCGAGTGCCGCGTCGACTTGCCGAAGTCGTGCCCGGGGTCGATGAGGATGCCGTCGGGCCGCACCCCGAGCCGGACGGCGCGGTCCGCGAGCCCCAGCACCGTCTGGAGGATGTCGTCCACCACGCCCGAGGTGTCCGGTGCGTCGTCCGCCGGCGTGTAGGAGATCCGGTGCGGACGGGTGCGCGGGCGCACGCCCCCCGCGTGTGTGCACACCAGCCCGGCGCCGTGCCGCGCCGCGACCTCGGCCAGCAGCGGATCCACCCCGCCCCAGGCGTCGTTGAGCAGATCGGCGCCCGCCTCGCACGCGGCCTCGCCGACCTCGTGCCGCCAGGTGTCCACGCTGATCACCACATCCGGCCAGCGCCGCCGCACCTCGGCGACGAACCCGACCGTGCGGCGCGCCTCCTCCTCGGCGGTGACCTCGTCGCCCGGGCCCGCCTTCACCCCGCCGATGTCGATGACGGCGGCGCCCTCGGCGACCGCCTGCTCGACCCGGGCGAGCGCGGGCTCGTCCCGGAAGGTGGCCCCCCGGTCGTAGAAGGAATCCGGTGTCCGGTTCACGATCGCCATGATCACCGGCTCGTCGGCCCCGAACTCATGCGTGCCCAGGCGCAGCATCAGCCATCCTCTCCCTGCTACCGGGCACGACCCTAGCTGTCGGCGGCCCGTGGCACGATCGGGGTCCGCACCGTCGGATTACGCCCGGGAGTCGTCCGTGTTCGTGTTCCTGCTGATCGCCCTCGTCGTGGTCGTGGCCGCGGTCACGCTCGCCGTCATCGGCAGCGGTGACTCCGCGGACCGCGGAGCGAGCGGCGGCCTCGCCGGAGCCCCGCCCGATCTGCTGGACGAGCCGCTGCCGCCGGACCGCCCGGTCGGCCACGCCGACGTCGCCGCGCTGCGGCTGCCCGTCGGGGTCCGCGGCTACCGCATGCAGCAGGTGGACGACGTGCTCGACCGGCTCGGCGCCGAACTGGCCGAGCGGGACTCCCGCATCGCCGAGCTGGAGTCGGCCCTGGCGGGTGCGCAGGCCGTCGCCATGCACCACGAGGCGGGCTCCGGCGAACGCCCCGGCGGCCGGCAGGAAGGCGGGCAGGCCGGGCAGACCGGGCAGGACGGGCAGGGCGGACAGGAAGCACCCCGGGAGGCCGGGCCCGCCGACGCCCCCGGTGAACAGGGAGGCACAGCGCGATGACCGCACCGGCACCCGAACCCGCAGCCGTGCCCGACGGCGCCCGGCCGGGCCCGGACGGCCGGCTGCGCTGCCCCTGGGGGACGACGGCACCGGACTACGCGGAGTACCACGACACCGAGTGGGGCCGCCCGGTGCACGGCGACGACGCGCTCTACGAACGGCTGTGCCTGGAGGGCTTCCAGTCCGGGCTCTCCTGGCTGACGATCCTGCGCAAGCGCGAGGCGTTCCGCGCCGCGTTCGCCGGCTTCCACATCCCGGCCGTCGCCGCCTTCGCCGAGGAGGACGAGCAGCGGCTGCTGGCCGACAGCGGCATCGTCCGCAACCGCGCCAAGATCTCTGCCGCGCTGCACAACGCCCGGGTCGCCGCCGAGTGGCCGCCGGGCGAGCTGGACGCCCTGGTGTGGTCCTACGCGCCGGAAGCGGCCGGCCGCCCCGTCCCGCGCGTCTTCGCGGACGTCCCGGCGATCACACCCGAGTCCACGGCCCTGGCCAAGGCCCTCAAGAAGCGCGGATTCCGCTTCGTCGGGCCGACCACCGTCTACGCGCTGATGCAGGCGTGCGGCCTGGTCAACGACCATCTGGCGGACTGCTGGTGCCGCTGAGCCGCCCCGGCCGGGCCCTGCGCGGCCCGGTCGGCGGCCGGTCGGTGGTCCGCAGCGGCCCGGTGAGCGGTTCGGTGAGCGGCCCGTCAGCGGCCCGTGAAGCGCGGCTTCTCCTTGCGGACGAACGCGTCGACGGCGATCCGGTGGTCCTCCGAAGCGCCCGCGCGCACCTGGAGTTCGGCCTCCTTGGCCAGGGTGTCGGCCAGCGAGTGCGCCGCCCCGTAGGCCAGCGACTCCTTCAGCGCCGCGTAGGCCGCCGTCGGCCCCTGCGCGAGCCTGCGCGCCACGGCCGCCGCCTCCTCGGCGAGCGCGTCCGCCGGCACCACCCGGTTCGTCAGGCCGAGCTGGAGCGCCTCGTCCGCCTGCACGGTGCGCGGGAACAGCAGCAGATCCGCCGCCCGGCCCGGGCCCACCAGGCGCGGCAGCGTCCACGAGACGCCGGAGTCGGCGCTCAGCGCGACCCCGGTGAACGAGGTGTTGAACGCGGCGGTGTCCGCCATCACCCGGTGGTCCGCCGCGAACGCGAAGCCGGCCCCCGCACCGGCGGCCACCCCGTTCACCCCGGCCACCACCGGCTTGGGCATCGTCGCGAGCGCCAGCGTGATCGGGTTGTAGTGCTCCTCGACCGTGCGCAGGGCGCTGCCGCCGCCCTGCTGGAGCGCGCCGGTGTGCTCCTTGAGGTCCTGGCCCACACAGAACGCGCGCCCGCTGCCGGTGAGCAGCACGGCCCGGACGCCCTCGTCGGCCGCCGCCTCCCGCAGGGTGTCCCGCAGGGCGACCTTGAGTTCGACGTCGAGGGCGTTCATGGCGTCGGGACGGTTGAGCGTGACGGTGGCGAGACCGTCGGTGACTTCGTAACGCACGGTGTCGGACATGCGCACAGGATGGCCCACAACCCACGGCCCGGACAGGGGGCGCGTCCCGCCCCGCGGGCCCGGCCGGTGTGACCTGCGTCAAATCGGTGCGGGACGGCCGGGCACGGCCGGCGGGGCAGTATCGCAGGCTGATCCCCGCATTGGGCGGTTTTGGGCGTTCCGGGACCGCAAGAGATACGGACCGATGTTGGTCATCGGGTCCTGGCATGCGGGATAATGGCCAGGAAGCAATGTGTTCGATGCCGGTGAGACTGTGCCTGCTTGCGGGCCGCCGGCTGCGTTCAGCTGGTTTCAGGAAGGGGAACGAGCATGGCGGCCATGAAGCCGCGGACGGGCGACGGCCCGCTCGAGGTGACCAAAGAGGGGCGGGGCATCGTCATGCGCGTTCCGCTCGAAGGCGGTGGGCGACTCGTCGTCGAGCTGACACCGGACGAGGCGACGGCACTCGGCGAGGAGCTGAAGAAGGTCTGCGGCTGACGCTGTCGATGCCGTGACCTCGTGCGCCCCCGCATCCGGTGCGGCGCGCCTGCCCCGGGAAGCACCCCCTGCGGTGTGCGTCCCGGGGCCGCTTCGTTGCTGCCGCGCGCGCCCGCGCTCGGCCCGCCGCCCTGCCCCGACCACCGGGCCCTCAGCCCCGTTTGACGGCGCACAGCAGCCCGTCACCGACCGGCAGCAGCGAGGGCAGCAGCACCGTGCTCTCCCGCACGGTGCGCAACAGCTCGCGCAGCCTGAGCACTTCGGACGGCTGCGCCGTCGCGCCCGCCGTCTCCGCGAAGACCCCGGCGAAACAGACCAGTCCGCCCGGCCGCAGCAGCCGCAGGGCCTCGTCCAGATACGCCAGGCACTCGGCGCGGTCGCCGTCGCAGAAGACGAGGTCGTACCCGCCGTCGGCCAGCCGCGGCAGCACATCCAGGGCGCGGCCGGGGATGAACCGCACACGGTTGCCGATGTTGCCCATGCTGCTGACGTTCCCGGCGCCGCTGCCGCCGCCGGCCGCGCCCGTACCGCCGCCGGTGCCCCCGCCGTTGCCGCCGTTGTGCAGGAAGCCGGCGGCGCGGAACGCCTCGCGGGCGAACTGCTGGCGCTCGGGCTCGGTGTCGACGGTCGTGAGGACGCCGTCGGGCCGCATGCCGGCGAGGAGGTGTATCCCGGAGACGCCGGTGCCGGTGCCGATCTCCGCCACCGCCTTCGCCTCCACGGTGGCCGTCAGCATCCGCAGGGCCGCACCGGTTCCGGGAGAGACCGAGCGCAGGCCCGCCTGACGGGCCCGCTCGCGGGCCCAGTGCAGCGCGGCGCCCTCGGCGTCGCCGGCCAGCTCGTCGCCGTACGCGTCGGCGAACTCCCAGCTCGTCTGCCGGTTGCCGGTAATGGCCCTCTCCTGTCCCCGTCCTTCACGCAATCGTGACTGTATCCGTTGCCCCGGGAACCCGCTGATGGGACCGTGCGTTGAGCGGGGGTGAGACGGAAACGGACGGTCGGCCGCCCTGGTCGGACCGGTGCGCGGCGGGAACGCCGGTGAGGATCCGGGGTTCGTAAAGGCCGGGCAAAATTGCTTATCCCGAGCTAACAGGAGTAGTGGCTATGGTAGGGGCTCCACTGGACACCACCAGAGCCGACAGGGGAGGTGCGGCTGCGATCCAGGACCGCTCGGTCGTCGCACGACTGCGCAGAACGCTGGGGCAGCCGAAATCCGTGAACAACACTGCTGACCAGGCCCGCACCGCCGACTCCGCGACCACGGCGACTTTCGACACCGATGCGGATGCGCAGGCGTGGACCCCTCCGTCCTGGGAGGAGATCGTCAGCACGCACAGCGCACGGGTCTACCGCCTCGCCTACCGCCTGACGGGCAACCAGCACGACGCCGAGGACCTCACACAGGAGGTCTTCGTCCGCGTCTTCCGCTCGCTGTCCACCTACACGCCCGGCACGTTCGAGGGCTGGCTGCACCGGATCACCACCAACCTGTTCCTGGACACGGTCCGGCGCAAGCAGCGCATCCGCTTCGACGCCCTCGCCGACGACGCCGCCGAGCGGCTGCCCAGCCGTGAGCCCACCCCGCAACAGCACTTCAACGACACGCACTTCGACGCCGATGTGCAGCAGGCGCTGGACACGCTGGCGCCCGAATTCCGCGCCGCCGTCGTCCTCTGCGACATCGAGGGCCTCTCCTACGAGGAGATCGCCGCGACCCTGGGCGTCAAGCTCGGCACCGTCCGCAGCCGGATCCACCGCGGGCGCTCGCATCTGCGCAAGTCCCTCCAGCACCGTTCGCCGGCCGCCCGCGCCGAGCAGCAGCGCGCCCTGAGCGCGATGGTGCCTGCGGCCCGTACCGGGGAGGTGGGAGCGGAGTGACGCCTGCCGAGCACCATCTCGGAGACCGACTGGCGGCGCTCGTCGACGGCGAGCTGGGGCACGACGCCCGCGAACGCGTCCTCGCGCATCTGGCGACCTGCGCCGGCTGCAAGGCCGAGGCCGACGAACAACGCCGTCTCAAGGACGTCTTCGCCGGGACAGCCCCGCCACCTCCCTCGGCGGGGCTGCTCGCGCGTCTCCAGGGCCTGCCCGCCGGAGGCGATCTGCTGCCGGGCGGGTCCGAGGACGGGGACGGGCCCGGATCACCCGGCGACGGCCCCGGCTCCTCCGCCGGCCCGGCCGAGCCCGCGCTCCTGGAGACGTCCGGCATCCGCACGCCCGACGGCGCGCCCTGGGCGTTCGGCCCGCCGGCCGGCGGCGGCTTCCCCACCGGCGGGCGGGGGCGCAGTCCGCTCACCCCGCAGCGCGGCTTCCGGATACATGAACCGGCCCGCGCCGAGCGGGCGGAGCGCTCCGCGTCCCGCGGCCGGCGCTTCGCCTTCGCCGCGGCCGGTGCCTTCTCGCTCGCCGCCCTCGCCCTCGGCGGCACCCTGGCCTCCGGGGCCGGCACCTCCACCGTCGCGCAGGGGGACGGCTCGGGCGCCTCCGCCGGCCCCGTGCGCTCCGCCTCCTCCAACGGCGGCGGCAGCTCCCGCGACACCCGGCGCCGCGGCACCGACGAGACCCGCGGCAGCGCGGGCGAGGACGACGGCGCGCTGCGCTCCCTGTCCGCCTCCGCGCTCGCCGCCGGGGCCGTCCGCGGCATCTCCCGGCCCGGCAGCCGGTACGGCGTCGAGACGGCCACGCCCTCGCTGCTGTCCCTCGTCGACGCCCCGCCCCGCGGCCCCCTCCAGCGTCCCGTCGACGCCTCCCTCACCACGGCACTCGGCCGCGGCCCCGCGCCGCAGGGGCTCACCCTCTCCTCGTCGCCGCCCGGCCTGGCCGCCGCCCCGTCCCTCACCGGCGGCCACAGCCTGCTGACACCCCGCCCGTACCGCGCCCCCAGCGCCCTCAGCACGCAGGACCCGGCGCCGCCGCGTGCCCGGCAGGACCCGGCGCCCCTCTCCTCCGCCGCCGCGGTGTCCGCCTCCGGCAGCCCCCGGTTCCCCGGCCCCCCGGCCGGCGGCTGAGCCCCCGGCGCCGCTGTGCGGCTCCGCCCGCACCTGGTTGAATCACTGTCCGGCAACGGTCGCCCGGCGCGCACGCGGTGCCCGGGCGAGCAGTGCGGGTGAACAGTGGGGAGAGCATGGACGAGGGGAAGGCCGGCAAGCAGGCGCCCAAGTGGTGGAGCCGTCCACGCAGGGCGCTGGGCAGACAGCCGGGCCCGCGGCCAGGGACCGGCCACACCGCACCGGACGAGGCCGCAGCGCAGCACACCGCACCGGAGAGCGCCCTGCCGGAGCGCGCCGACAGCCCCCGGCCCGGCTCCGGCTCGTCCGCGGCCGGGCCCGCGCGGGAGGCCGACGCTGCCGCGTCCGCCCCACAGCGGGACGGACGTTCCCCGGAAGGTGTGAATTCGCCCCCGCGGTACGCGAGTTCCAGCACACCGACCACACCCGGCCCCGGCCCCCTGCCGCCCTTCACGGCCGCGCCGGGGGAGGCCGCTTCCGCGCCCGGGGCCGAGGCATCCACGCCCGAGCGGCCGTCCGGAGCGGGAGGGGGAGCCGCACCAGGTGCCGGAGCCGGACCCCGGCCCGGGGCCGGTACCGGAGCCGCCGAGGCTGAAGACGGCCGGGCCCCGGAGCCGTACGGCCGGGCCACGAAGCCGTCCGGCCCGGGCTCCGAGGCCGCCGGGCCGGATCTCGAAGCGTCCGGGCGGGGTGCCGGGGCGTCCGTGCCGCCGCCGCGGGAGCGGCCGCTGCACGGGGAGGACCCGTATGCGACGCCCCCGTACGGCGGGCCGGGCCCCTGGGCGCCCGCGCCGCCCGTGCAACTGCCGCACACCACGCCCGCCCACGGGGTCCCGCTGCCGCCGGTGACGACCACCCCGCCGTACGGCGTGCCCACCGGGCCGACGGGGCCGACGGGGCCGCGCTACGAGCCCTGGGCGGCGCAGGCTCCCGCACACCGGGAGCCGGCCGCCGGTCCGCTCCCGGCCCCGGGGGCGCCCGCGCCGCTGCCTGCCGCGCTGCCGGTCGCGGGGGCGCCCGGAGGCGGCGGGACCGCCCCGCTCGGCCCGGAGGGGCCCGGTGGACCGCTGCCGCCGGCGGGCACGGCCACCGGCCGTCCGGGGCACGGTGGGCGCCGCCGGTCCCGGCTGGTGCTCGGCGCGGTGGTGCTGGCGCTGGTGGCCGGGGGAGTGGGCGGGCTGGTCGGGGCGCAGCTGGAGCGCAACGGCGGTTTCGGGGACGTACGGCTGCCGCAGGTGTCGGCGGAGCCGGGCACGGAGGGCAAGCGCTCCCGGGACAGCATCGCGGGCATCGCCCGTGCCGCGCTGCCCGGCGTCGTCACCCTGCACGCCGAGAGCCGGGAGGGCGAGGCCACGGGCACCGGCTTCGTGCTGGACGAGCGCGGCCACATCCTCACCAACAACCATGTGGTGGCCGGTGCGGAGCCCGACGGTTCGGTCCAGGTCACGTTCAACGGCGGCCGGTCGGCACCCGGCCGGGTCGTCGGACAGGACGGGGGCTACGACCTGGCCGTGGTGAAGGTCTCCGGCGTCGGCGGGCTCAAGCCGCTGCCGCTGGGGGATTCCGACGCGGTGCGGGTGGGCGATCCGGTCGTGGCGATCGGTGCGCCGTACGACCTGGACGGCACCGTCACCACCGGCATCGTGAGCGCGAAGGAGCGGCCGATCACGGCGGGCGGCGAGGAGCCGGGCAGCGAGATGAGCTACGTCGACGCGCTCCAGACGGACGCGCCGATCAATCCGGGCAACTCGGGCGGGCCGCTGGTCGACGCGCGGGGCCGGGTGATCGGCATCAACAGCGCGATGAAGGCGCCCGGGGGCGGTTCGGGCCTGCCGGGTGAGGAGAGCGGCGGGAGCATCGGCGTCGGCTTCGCGATCCCGGTGAACCAGGGGCGGCGGGTGGCCGAAGAGCTGATCAACGACGGCCGGGCCACCCACCCGGTGATGGGCATCACCCTGGACACCGGGTACGGCGGTGAGGGCGCGCGGATCGCCGCGCCCGCCGGCGGCCGCCGCGGGGTCGCGGAGGACGGACCGGCGGACGAGGCGGGGCTCAGGGACGGCGATGTGGTGACCGAGGCGGGCGGCAGGCCGGTGCACGACGCCGAGGAGCTGATCGTCCGGATCCGCAGTCACCGTCCGGGCGACGAACTGGAGGTGACCGTCCGCCGGGGCGGCAAGGAACGTGCGATGACGGTGCGGCTGGGCTCGGCCACCGGATGAGGCGGCGACGCGCCGTCGTGGCCGCTTTCCGCGCTCCTCGGGCACCGGGGTGCGAGGGCGGGGTCCCGCTCACGGGGCACGGGCGGGTACCGTGACATCTGGCCGCAAGGGCTGAGGACGGAGTGAGGGAGCTGCACGGTGTTCTTCGACATAGGACCGCTGGAGCTGGTCACGCTCATCGTCCTCGCCGTGCTCATCTTCGGCCCGGACAAGCTGCCCAAGGTGATCCAGGACGTCGCGGCCTTCATCCGCAAGGTGCGGGCCTTCTCCGACAACGCCAAGGAAGACATCCGCTCGGAGCTGGGGCCGGAGTTCAAGGACTTCGAGTTCGAGGATCTGAACCCGAAGACCTTCGCGCGCAAGCACCTGATGAACAACGACGACCTGGGCATCAAGGAGATCCGCAACAGCTTCGATCTGCGCAAGGAGCTGGGCGAGGTCACGGACGCCGTCAACGGCACCGAGCGCTCCGGGTCCGAGGGGACGGACGAGGGCAAGCTGAGCCTGTCCAAGGGCGCCCCCGCCCCGAGCACGAAGATCGACATGTCCAAGAAGAAGAACGGCTCCGGTGGTGCGGGTGAGGGCTCGGGCCCGGCCGCGCAGCGCCCCGCCGACCCGCCGCCGTTCGACGCCGACGCCACCTGAGGGCGTGTCAGCCCGTACGGGTGTGCCCCTTCCCGGCCGTCCACGACCTGGGACATCTGAGGCGTTTGCCGTCCATCTCGCCCCCGCATAGGGGTGCGATGCCACAGCCATGCCCGCCGCCGCACATCCCTGTGGCTATCCTCCCTGTGTCCGGGGAAGCCCTCCACGAGAGATTCGGCTGCCCATGACACAGGGCAATGAGGAGGCGTCGCACAGATGGAGACGACGAGTCGGCTAGCCGGGGAATCCGGGCCCGCCGCGCAGGGGGTGCCCGGCGCGCGGCGGGCGGTGGACGGCTTTCTGATGGCCGCCTTTCCCTGGTACGGCCTGGACGCGGCCTTCACCGGGCCGCGCTGGCTGCTCCAGGTCGGTACGGCGGCCGACGGGACGGTCGAACACGGGTCCACGGGGCACGGCGACGAGCCTTCCCTCCGGGTGGAGGCCAGCCCGGACGAACAGAGCTTCGCGGTCGTGGTGACGGTCGCGAGCCGCCCGGTGCGGCGCAGCGCGGACGGCACGGGAACCCTGGAGGCGACCTCCGTCTCCACGGCCGCCTGGCTGGCCGGTTCGGGGCTGCTGTCCTGCACCTTCCCGATGGAGATGGACCACACGCTGCGCCAGGACTGGCTGGACCAGCAGACCGGCGTCGCCTGGGAGCTGGCGGACGATCTGGAGGGGCCCGGCTGGCGCACCCTCTCGCTGCCCGTGGACGGCGAGCCGGCGGACTTCCACTACCGCGAGTCGGAGTACGGCTGGGTGCTCGCGGGGCCCGCGCGGGACGGGGTGCACCTCGGCGCCTACGGCCGCGGTATGAGCGCCTACGGCCTGGGCTTCTCCGTCGTCGACGACCTCACCGCCTACGAGCGCTGACCGGGCTCGGGCCCGGCCCGCCGCACCGCAGCCGAAGGGCCCCGTACGCACACATCGGCGTACGGGGCCCTTCGGCTGCCTCGGGGAGGCCGTCAGAACTTGTTGCTCGGGGTCAGGCCCAGGGACATGCCCGAGAGGCCGCGCTGGCGCTCACCGAGCTTGCTCGCGATCTTGTGCAGGGCGGCGCCGGCGGGGGAGTCCGGGTCGCTGAGGACCACGGGCTTGCCCTCGTCGCCGCCCTCGCGCATCCGGATGTCGATGGGGATGCCGCCCAGGACGGGGACCTCGGCGCCGGTGGTCCGCGTCAGCCCCTCGGCGACCTGCTTGCCGCCGCCGGTGCCGAACACGTCGACCATCTCGTCGCAGTGCGGACACGGCATTCCGGACATGTTCTCGATGACGCCGACGATCTTCTGGTGCGTCTGGACGGCGATCGAGCCGGCCCGCTCGGCGACCTCGGCGGCGGCCTGCTGCGGCGTCGTGACGACGAGGATCTCCGCGTTCGGGATCAGCTGGGCCACCGAGATGGCGATGTCGCCGGTGCCGGGCGGCAGGTCGAGCAGGAGGACGTCCAGGTCGCCCCAGTAGACGTCCGCGAGGAACTGCTGGAGGGCGCGGTGCAGCATGGGGCCGCGCCAGACGACGGGGGAGTTGCCCGGGGTGAACATCCCGATCGAGATGACCTTCACGCCGAACGAGGACGGCGGCATGATCATGTCCTCGACCTGGGTGGGGCGGCCGTCGGCGCCCAGCATGCGGGGCACGGAGTGCCCGTAGATGTCCGCGTCGACGACGCCGACCTTCAGGCCCTGGGCCGCCAGCGCGGCCGCCAGGTTGACCGTCACCGAGGACTTGCCGACGCCGCCCTTGCCGGAGGCCACGCAGTAGACCCGGGTGAGCGAGCCGGGCTGGGCGAACGGGATCTCCCGCTCGGCCTTGCCGCCCCGCAGGGAGGCCGCCAGCTCGCGGCGCTGCTCGTCGCTCATCACGTCCAGCTCGACGCTGACGCCGGTGACGCCGGGGACGCGGCGGACCGCCTCGGTCACACGGGAGGTGATGGTGTCGCGCAGCGGGCAGCCGGAGACCGTCAGATACACCCCGACGTCCACGGCGCCGTCCGGCGAGATGGCGATGGACTTGACCATCCCCAGGTCGGTGATCGGCCGGTGGATCTCCGGATCGTCCACCGTCGCGAGCGCCTCGCGCACCGCGTCCTCGGTGGGGGTGAAGTCCTGGGTCTCGGTAGCCATGACTCGATGGTACGGCGGTGCGGAGCGGGACGGACAAGGGGCGGGGCAGGGGCGGTCCCGCGCGCGCCGGGCCGGGCGCGGCCCGGCTCACCCGCCCTCCGGCCCGTGCTCCCGCTCGCGGTGCTCCTCCAGCTCCCGCACGAGTTCCTGGAGCTCGGAGCGGATCCAGTCCCGGGTGGCGACCTCGCCCAGGCCCGTGCGCAGGGCGGCGATCTCCCGGGTGAGGAACTCGGTGTCGGCGATGCTGCGTTCGTTGCGGCTGCGGTCCTGCTCCAGGTTGACCCGGTCGCGGTCGTCCTGGCGGTTCTGGGCGAGCAGGATGAGCGGGGCCGCGTAGGACGCCTGGAGGGACAGGGCGAGCGTGAGGAAGATGAACGGGTAGCGGTCGAAGCGCAGTTGGTCGGGGACGACGATGTTCCAGCCGATCCAGATGACGATCACGACCGTCATCCACACCAGGAATCTGCCCGTGCCCAGGAACCGGGCGATCCGCTCGGACGCCCGGCCGAAGACGTCGGGGTCGTACTCCGGCAGCAGGCTCCGGCGGGGCGCCCGGGGGACGTCCAGCCGGGGCCCTTCCCGCTCAGCCATCGCGCACCGCCTCCCCGTCCGTCGTGTTCCCGTCCGCGCTCCGGGCGCCGGCCGCCGCAGCCGTGCCCGGGGCGCCCGGCGGCGCGGTCGCGCCGTCCCGGGCGAGGCCGGGCAGTCCCTCGGCGGCGGCCTCCTCGCGCCAGTCGTCGGGCAGCAGATGGTCGAGCACGTCGTCGACCGTGACGGCGCCGAGCAGATGCCGGCCCTCGTCCACGACGGGCGCCGAGACGATGTTGTAGGCGGCCAGATAGCCGGCCAGCGCCGGCAGCGCGGTGCCGGGCGGCAGCGGCCGCAGATCGGTGTCGACGAGCTGCCCGAGCAGGGTGAACGGCGGCTCGCGCAGCAGTCGTTGGAAGTGCACGACGCCGAGGTACTTGCCGGTGGGGGTCTCGTCCGGCGGCCGGCAGACGTACACCTGCGCGGCCAGCGGTGCGGGCAGATCCTCCTGGCGGACGCGGGCCAGCGCCTCGGCGACGCTCGCGTCCGGCCGCAGCACGATCGGTTCGGTCGTCATCATGCCGCCCGCCGTGCCCTCCTCGTAGGAGAGCAGCCGGCGCACGGGGGCGGCCTCCTGCGGCTGCATCAGGTCGAGCAGCCGGTCCTTCTCGTCCTCGGGCAGCTCCCCGAGCAGATCGGCGGCGTCGTCCGGGTCCATGGACTCCAGTACGACGGCGGCCCGTTCGTCCTGGAGGGTGCCGAGGATCTCGACCTGGTCGTCGTCCGGCAGCTCCTCCAGCACGTCCGCCAGCCGCTCGTCGTGGAGCGCGGCGGCGACCTCGGCCCTGCGCTTGACGGAGAGATGGTGCAGCACATTGGCCAGATCGGCGGGGCGCAGCTGTTCGAAGGTGGCGAGCAGATTGGCGGTGCCCTGCTCGGCCTCCTCCAGCGCGAAACCGGTGACGGAGTCCCAGTCGACGGTGAACGTCTCGCCGCGCCGCTTGCGCAGCCCGCCGCCCTTGCGGCCCCGGCGGACGAACAGCCGGTCGATCTCCCACTCGCGCCGGGCCGGCAGCCGGGCGAGGCCCACGTCCAGGACGGTGACCTCCTCGCCGCGGTCGTCGCCGTCGACCAGTTCGACCCGGCGGTCCAGCAGTTCGCCGAGGACGAGGTGCTCGTTGGGGCGCTGCTCGAAGCGCCGCATGTTGAGCACGCCCGTCGTGATGACCTGGCCCGACTCCACGCCCGTCACCCGCGTCATGGGCAGGAAGACCCGGCGCCGGCTGACGACCTCCACCACCAGCCCGAGGACGCTGGGCAGCCGCCGCCGGCCGCCCAGCAGCGCGACCACGTCGCGCACGCGCCCGACCTGGTCGCCGACCGGGTCGAAGACGGCGACTCCGGCCAGGTGGGAGACGAACACCCGGGAAGCGCCCGCTGCCATCCGCCCTCCTCGTCGGGCGCCGGCCGCACCGTGCCGCTGCGCCGTACGTCGTACACGGCGGAAAGCACCTGCTCGTAGCCCCCTGCGGGGAATGGGTGCTTTCTGCCGTTTGACGGGTTCAGCCTAACGTGACCCGCCTCACGCACGCCCTGCGAGGTGGTCCGGACGGCTGCCTTCCGTGGCGGGGGACGAGCCCCGATATGGTGCGGTCCTGCCGCCGACCACAGGAGGATCCCCCCGTGACTGGACGCGCCCGCGCACCCCGGAGTGCCGCGCTGTTCGCGGTCGTCTGTGCCTCAGCGACCACCGTGCTCAGCGCGTGCGGTGGCGAGGATCCGGACGCGGGCACCAACGGCGTGGGCAAGCTGTCCGCCGCGAAGATCGAGAAGAAGGCGCGGGCGGCGGCGGACGGCGCCCGGTCGGTGAAGGTCTCCGGGAACGTCGTCAGCAAGGGCCGCAGCTACCGGCTCACCATGCAGCTCACCGAGGACGGCGGCACCGGCGAGGTCTCCTCCCGGGGCGGCTCCACCTTCGAGCTGCTGCGGGTGCGCAAGGACCTCTACCTCAAGGCCGGCACGGACTTCTGGGCCAGCCAGGGCAAGGACGGCGGGAAGCCCGGCAAGAGCGACACGGCCGCGGCGGGGAAGCTGGACGGCAAGTACGTCAAGGTGCCGCACGACGACCCGGCCTACCAGCAGTTCAGCGGCTTCACGGACATGCGGGTGCTGCTCGACGGGCTGCTGGCCATGGACGGCAGCCGGGAGACGGGCGAGCGCGGCGAGCTGGGCGGCACCAGGACGATCCGTGTGCTGGCCGACAAGGGCCGCGGCGGCACCATGGACGTCTCCCTCAAGGGCACGCCCTACCCGCTGCGGATCAAGCGGGGCGGCGACACCGGCACCGTCCGGCTCACCGGCTGGAACAGCAGCGTCCCGCTCAAGGCGCCGGCCAAGAACGAGACGGTCGACTACGGGCACAAGATCTCCCCGGAGGGCTGAGGCCCGGCCCGCCGCGGGCCCCGGTGACCGCGCTACCGGCGGCGGCGCCGTCCGAACAGCAGCCGGGGCAGCCCGGCGGGCGCCGGGCGGCGGGTCGTCGCCCAGGTCGGCACGGGGGCCGCGGCGTGGGAGGCGTCGGACTGCGCGCCCGGCTTCTCCAGCGGGGCGCCCTCCGGTTCGAGCCGCAGGACGCGGCTCTCGCGGGCCCAGCGCCCGGTCATCGTCTCCGCGTCGGGTGCGTTGAGCCGCTTGCCCTTCAGCTCCGCCGCTGCCGCCGTCCACTCCTCGCCGTCCGGGGCCAGCTCGCGCACCCGGGCCCGCCAGGTGACGAGCCGGGCGCCCTTGTCCTTGCTGCGGACGGTCACGGTGGCGCTGCCGCCGTCGGCCAGCCCGAGGTCCGCCAGCGGCTGCTCCAGCGACCCGTCCCCCACCAGGCACACGGCACCCTCGTGCCACACGTGCCACAGCGCGCGGGAGGGCCCGGCCGGGCCGCGCACCCACACCAGCCCCGACTTCTTGGCCGTCTCCTCGATCAGCGCCCGGTCGAGCGGCTGTTGCCCGGCGCCGGGCGCGGCCTCCTGCCGCGCCGCGGATCCGGCTCGGGGGGTGGGCCGCGGGCTGTCCGGCGTCACGCTCATGCGCAGCAGGCTACCCGCGCGCCCGCGGCGGGAGCGCGCCGGTGCGGCTCCCGTCCGGCGCGGATCCCGTGCCGAACGGGCGCCGAGCCGGCACCCGACGGGCACCCGACCGGCACCGCACCTGTGCCGGACCGGGGCGGCACCGGCGCGGATTCAGAGCCAGCCGTTGCGCTTGAAGCCGCGGTGGATGCCGTAACAGATGACGAGGATGAGCAGGAGAACGGCCGGGTAGGCGTACTTCCACTTCAGCTCCGGCATGTACTCGAAGTTCATGCCGTAGATACCGGCGATCATCGTCGGCACCGCGAAGATCGCCGCCCAGGCGGTGATCTTGCGCATGTCCTCGTTCTGCGTCACGGTCGCCTGCGCGAGGTTGGCCTGGAGGATCGAGTTGAGCAGATCGTCGAAGCCGAGGACCTGTTCGTTGACGCGGGTGAGATGGTCGGCCACATCGCGGAAGTACTTCTGGATGTCCGGGTCGATGAGCCGCACCGGGCGCTCGCTGAGCTGCTGCATGGGCCGCAGCAGCGGGGAGACCGCCCGCTTGAACTCCAGTACCTCGCGCTTGAGTTGGTAGATGCGGCCCGCGTCGCCGCCGCGCCGCGCCTTGCCCGGCTCGTCGGAGAAGACCTCGATCTCCACCTCGTCGATGTCGTCCTGCACGGCGTCGGCCACGGCCAGATAGCCGTCGACGGTCTGGTCGGCGATCGCGTGCAGCACGGCGGACGGGCCCTTGCCCAGCAGCTCCGGGTCGTCCTCCAGCCGGTGCCGCAGGGCGCGCAGGGAGCCCTGGCCGCCGTGCCGGACGGTGATGATGTAGTCCCGGCCGGTGAAGCACATCACCTCGCCGGTCTCCACCACCTCGCTGGTGGCGGTGAGTTCGGCGTGCTCGACGTAGTGGATCGTCTTGAAGACGGTGAACAGGCTCTCGTCGTACCGCTCCAGCTTGGGCCGCTGGTGTGCGTGCACCGCGTCCTCCACGGCGAGCGGATGCAGCCCGAACTCCTGGGCGATACCGGCGAATTCCTCCTCGGTGGGCTCGTGCAGCCCGATCCAGACGAAGGCCCCGTGGTCGCGGCCCTCGCCCGAGCGCACCCTGCGCAGGGCCTCGCCCGGGCTCACATGGCGGGTCTGGCGGCGGCCCTCGACGTAGACGCCGCAGTCGACGACGGCGCTGCTCGCGGAGCAGGCGACGGTGCCGGCGCCCTCGTATCCGTGCCGGGCGTCCTTGCGCAGCGCCGGACGGACGGCTGCACGCAGTTCTCGGATCATCGACATGAGGCCCCTCCCGGGGTGCCGTGTCACGCCGCCGGGTGCGGGCGCCGTGCTGCCCGGAACGAGGACCTACGGAAGCCGGCGAGCCGGCCGGAGGTCCGCAAAGCGGGCACCACGCACGAGCCGCGGTGACGGCATGCGGGGACGGAAAGCAGTGAACGTGCAGGATGCGGAACCGGAACGCTCTTCCGTCGTACACACCCGGGGGACCGGGGTGCCCGCCCGGGACGGCCGGTGGGCCGATACGAGCCGGTACGGGGTCACCGGCAGGTGTGCGGGAAACGGTCCGTCAGGGATGGCAGCGCCGACGAGCCGCGGCGGGAACGGAAGAGCGGCTGGTACTGCACGGTCGACTCGGATCCATGAGTCCCACCTCCTCCGGCCGGGCCCCCGTGGGGGACGTCGTGAACATGCCTTGACCGGCAGTCAACGGTATCACTGGAATGAGCGCGCACGTGTCGCGTCCCTGTGGTACCGCCCACCCGTCGTCGCGCGGCTCACCCAGCGGCCGGAGCGGCCGGCTCCCGCCGCCTGCCGGAGGGCGTGGGGGCGCGCTCTATGCTCGCGGGATGGCTGACGTACTGACACAGGTCGAGGACCGGTTGACCGGGACGCTGGGCGAGCCGGACGCACGGGCCTCGGTGACCTTCCTGGGCACCGAACGCATCGAGGTGCTCCGCTTCGTGGACGCGTCGGCCGGCACCGTGCGGTACGCCACACTCGGGATGGCCGCCGCGCCCATGACCGACCCCGCCGACCCGTTCGCCGACCCCGAACGGGGGCCGCGCGCCGAGCTGTTGCTCACCGTGCGGGCCGGGATCGCCGACACCGACAAGGTGCTGCGCCCGCTCGCCGTGCTCGCGGCCTCCCCGCAGGTCGAGGGTGTCGTCGTCGCGCCCGGAAGCTCCCTGGACACCGGTGAACCGCTGTGGCCCGGCGCGCCGTTCGGCGCCGTCCTGGTGGCCGAGCCGGGCGGGCTCGTCCCCGATCTGGAGCTGGAGGCGCCGCGCGAGCCCGTCCGGTTCCTGCCCGTGCTGCCGATGACGGACAACGAGGCGGCCTGGAAGCGGGTGCACGGCGCGGACGCACTCCAGGAGCGGTGGCTGCGCTTCGGCACCGATCTGCGGGACCCGGCCCGAAGGAGCGTCCGGCTCGCCGACTGAGCCGGAGCGCCGGGACGGACCGCGGGGCGGGCCGCCGTCGGGCGCCCCCCGGCTCGCGGCCGGGGAGGGAGGGGTGCGTCAGTTCGCGGGGGCGGGCTCGGCCGCCGTCCCGCCGGCGTCCTCGCGCTCGTGCACGGGCAGCAGTTCCTCGGCCTCCATGGTGAGGGCCCTGCGGCGGACGGCGACGATGCCGGCGCCGGCGAGCGCGGCGAGGGCCGCGACCACGAACGGGGTGTGGATGTCCGTCCACTCCTCGATCTTCGGTGCCAGATAGGGCGCGGCAGCGGCGGCGAACCAGCGCACGAAGTTGTACCCGGCGCTGGCGACCGGCCGGGGAGCGTCCGAGACGCCCAGCGCCAGCTCGGTGTAGACGGTGTTGTTCAGGCCGATGAAGGCGCCGGAGACGATGGTGCAGACGATGGCCGTGGTGTGGTTGCCGTAGCCGAGGACGGCCAGGTCGATGCCCATCAGCACCAGCGAGGCCCCCAGCACCTTCAGCGAGCCGAACCGCTCCTGGAGCCGGGGCGCGACCAGCACCGAGAAGACGGCGAGCAGCACGCCCCAGGCGAAGAAGACGGCGCCGGAGCGGTACGGCGACATGTTCAGCACGAACGGTGTGAAGGCCAGCACGGTGAAGAAGGCGTAGTTGTAGAAGAACGCCGAACCGGCCGCCGAGGCGAGCCCGCCGTGCCCCAGGGCCTTGACGGGGTCGAGCAGCGAGGTCTTCCGGGCGGGCTTGGGCTGTTCCTTCAGCAGCGTGGTGATGGCCAGGAAGCCGATCGCCATCAGCGCCGCGGTGCCGAAGAAGGGGAAGCGCCAGCTGGCGTCGCCGAGCACGGCGCCCAGCAGCGGGCCGCAGGCCATGCCGAGGCCGAGCGCGGATTCGTACATCAGGATGGCGGCGGCGCTGCCGCCGGCCGCCGCACCGACGATCACGGCCAGCGAGGTCGAGACGAACAGCGCGTTGCCGAGGCCCCAGCCGGCCCGGAAGCCGACCAGCTCGCCGACCGAGCCGGAGGTGCCGGACAGCCCCGCGAAGACCACCACGAGCGCGAGGCCGAGCAGCAGCGTCTTGCGGCCGCCGATCCGGCTGGAGACGAAGCCGGTGACCAGCATCGCCAGCGCGGTGATCAGGAAGTACGAGGTGAACAGGAGGGAGACCTGGCTCGGTGTGGCCTTCAGTCCCTCGGCGATGGACGGGAGGATCGGGTCGACCAGACCGATTCCCATGAACGCCACGACGGAGGCTCCCGCTGTGGCCCACACGGCCTTCGGCTGGCGCAGGAGGCCCGCCTTGCCCCCTCCTGAGTCGTCGAACGGATCGCCACTCATGCCTGTCGCTCCTTCGCTGCGGTCCCGGAAAGTCGTTGGTGTATGCACACGATAAGTTAGAGAGGCTAACTACTGCAAGTTACATCTATATCTCCGGCGCATCCCGCGCCCCACCTGCGGCGCCGTGTCCCGGCGGTCCTACGGCCCGTCGTTCCGCGGGCCGAAGGCGAGTGATCGTCCTTGACGGGACGGCGGCCCGGTAGGACCGTGAGGCCCATGAGGGGCGAACCCAGTTGCCCGAAGTGCGGTGGCCGGGTCCGGGCGCCCGGCCTCTTCGCCGACACCTGGCAGTGCGGCGTGCACGGCGCCGTCCATCCGTTGCAGCCCGTGATCCCGCCCAGCGTCGAGGCGCTGGCCGTCGTCGTCGGACGCACCCGGGTGCCCGTGTGGATGCCCTGGCCGCTGCCGGTGAACTGGCTGTTCACCGGCGTCGCCTGCGCGGGCGACGACCGCAGCGGAGGGCGCGGCACCGTCGTCGCCTGCTCCGGACCCGGACCGCTCGGCGGCCCCGGCGAACTGCTCCTGGTGGCCGAGGAACTCGGCGTCGGCCTCGGCGCGCGCTACGCCGGCGTCGAGGGCCCCGACCCCGGCCCCGGCATGCGCGTGGACACCCCGCCCCCGGTCAAGGTCCTCGCTGCCGGACGGCCCACGCCGCTGTGGCAGGTCGGCGGAGTGCCCGAGGACCGCGCCGTGTTCGCCGGCGAGGCCCGCGGGCTGTGGCTGTGGGCGATCGTCTGGCCCCAGGAGGCCGGACTCCTGCTCCACGACGACCTCGTCCTCACCGATCTGCGCGACGCCGGCGCCGAGGTCGACCTCCTGCCCTGCGGTGCGCTCTGCCCGCGGCTGCTCACCTGAGGTCGCCCGCCGCCGCCGAGCGGCCGGAGCCCGTCACCCGGACGGCGGCTATCCTGGGCCCGTCACACATCAGCGAACCGCTCGCGCCGACCGTCCGCCCGAGAGTCCACGCAGAGGGAGAGTCCGCCGCCGTGCGCATCGACCTGCACACCCACTCCACCGCGTCGGACGGCACGGACACCCCCGCCCAACTGGTGCACAACGCCGCGGCGGCGGGCCTGGACGTGGTGGCGCTCACCGACCACGACACCGTCGCCGGCCACGCCGAGGCCGCCGCCGCGCTGCCCGCGGGGCTGACGCTCGTCCCCGGCGCGGAGCTGTCGTGCCGGTTCGGGGAGGTGAGCCTGCACATGCTGGCCTACCTCTTCGACCCGGACGAGCCCGAACTGGCCCGCGAGCGCGAACTCGTGCGCGACGACCGGCTGCCGCGCGCCCGCGCCATGGTCGGCAAGCTTCAGGAACTCGGCGTCCCGGTCACCTGGGAGCAGGTCGAACGCATCGCGGGAGACGGCTCGGTGGGACGCCCGCACATCGCCGCCGCCATGGTGGAGAGCGGCGTCGTCGAGACCGTCTCCGACGCCTTCACCGACCAGTGGCTCGCCAACGACGGCCGGGCCTACGTCGACAAGCACGAACTGGACCCCTTCGAGGCGCTCCGGCTGATCAAGGGGGCCGGCGGCGTCGCCGTCTTCGCCCACCCGCTGGCCGTCAAGCGCGGCCAGTGCGTGCCCGAGAGCGTCCTGGGGGAGCTGGCCGCCGCCGGACTGGACGGCCTGGAGGCCGACCACACCGACCACGACCCCGCCACCCGCGCCCGGGTGCACGGCATCGCCGCCGACCTCGGCCTGCTGGTGACCGGCTCCAGCGACTACCACGGCAGCCGCAAGGAGGTCCGGCTCGGCGCCTTCACCACGGCGCCCGACGTCTACGCCGAGATCGCGGCGCGCGGCTCCGGCGCCCGGCCCGTCACAGCCGGCGAGGCGGGGCAGTGAGCGCCTGAGCCCCCACTGACCCACGGCACCCGTCCGGCACACGCCGGGCGGGTGCGTCGCGCGGTGCGCAGGAGAACGCCCGCGCCATCCGCCGCCCATGAGCCCCGGCCGACCCGTCCGTGACGACCTGTCGACTTGTCGATCGCCCGTCGCCGGACGGAGCGGGCCGGGCGGGCCCGGACGCAGCCGCCCGGCCCCGGCCGGATCCCTCCGTCCGTTCCGTCCCGCCCTTCCCCCACCCACCCCGAACCCCAGCAAGGCACCACCGTGTTCGACTTCGCCCTCTTCGGCTCCGTCTTCCTCACCCTGTTCGTGATCATGGACCCGCCCGGAATGACGCCGATCTTCCTCGGGCTGACCTCCGGGCGTCCCGCCAAAGTGCAGCGCCGGATGGCCTGGCAGGCCCCGGCTGTCGCGCTCGGCGTGATCACCCTGTTCGGGATCTGCGGCAAACAGATCCTCGACTATCTGCACGTCTCCGTCCCCGCGCTGATGGTCGCGGGCGGGCTGCTGCTCCTGCTCGTCGCCCTGGACCTGCTCACCGGCAAGAACGACGAACCGACCCAGACCAAGGACGTCAACGTCGCCCTCGTCCCGCTGGGCATGCCGCTGCTGGCCGGGCCGGGCGCCATCGTCTCCGTCATCCTCGCCGTCCAGCACGCGCACGGCTGGGGCGGGCAGCTGTCGGTGTGGTCCGCGATCGCCGCCATGCACGTGGTGCTGTGGCTGGCCATGCGCTACTCGCTGCTGATCATCCGCGTCATCAAGGACGGCGGCGTGGTGCTGGTCACCCGGCTGTCCGGCATGCTGCTGTCCGCCATCGCCGTCCAGCAGATCGCCAACGGGATCACCCGGTTCATCCACGGCGAGGGATGAGACGCGGCCGGCCCGGGCGGGTGCTCAGCCGGAGACCGTCCGCCAGAACCCGGCCAGGGCGCGCGCCGTCTCCCCGGGCCGTTCGGCGTTGGGGGAGTGCCCGGTGCCGGGCACGACGGTGCGCCGCGCGCCCAGCCGCCGCGCCATCGCGTCCAGCTGCGGAACCGGCCATGCGTCGTCCTCCGCGCCCGAGACCACATGGAACGGCAGGGCCAGCCCGGCGAGTTCGGTCACCCGGTCCGGCTCCTCGCGCAACTGCCGTCCCGTGGCGACGAGTTGCTCGGGCACCGTGCTCAGCCAGCGGCGCCGCAGGAACTCCTCCACCTCGGCCGGTGTCCCCGCCGCCTCCGCCTCGGAGTACGGGGCCTGCCCCGCGGCACCCGGCGACTGGTCCAGGGCCCGCATCGCCTCCCAGACCTGTGCCATGCCCATCGACGACAGCGCGCCCAGCAGCAGTTCGACCCGGTGCTGCTGGGACGCGGAGACCGCGCCCGGGCCGCTGCTGAGCACCGTCAGCGAGGCGAACGGCTCCGGACCGAGCAGTACGGCGGCCCGCGCCACCAGCCCGCCCAGCGAATGCCCCAGCAGATGCACCGGCCGGCCGCCGGCCCCCGCGCCCAGGGCCGCCGCCAGCGCCCGCACATCGCGGGCCAGCTCCTCCTGCGCGTAGGCCGCCTCGGCCCGCGGCCCGCCCGACTCGAACTGGCCGCGCCCGTCGACCGCCACCACCCGGAACCCGGCGGCGTCCAGCGGCTCCAGCAGGCCGATGAAGTCCTCCTTGCTCCCGGTGAACCCCGGCAGCAGCAGCGCCACGGGCCGCGCCCCGGGGCCTGCGGCGCCCCCGTCGCCCGTGTCGTGGACGGCGAACTCGCCGCGCTCGGTGGCCAGACGGTACGCCCGGGCACACGGCGGCAGGGTGAGGAACGGCGGCCTGCTCATACGAGGACGCTACCCGTGGCACGACGAAGGCCCCCACGACGGGTGGGGGCCTTCGGGACGTCACGCGGGGCCGCCGGGCCCTACGGGAAACCCCCGCAGGGGCTCCCGGAGGCCCACGGAGGCTCAGCCTTCCTGCTGCTCCGGGGCGGCCGCGGCCGCGCCGCCCGAGCGGGAGCGCGAACGGGTCCTGCGGCGGCGGGGCTTGCGCGCCTCACCGGCGGCCTCGCCCTCGCCCGCCGTGCCGCCGCCGGCGGCCTCGGCCGCGGGGGCGGATCCGGCCTCGGCGCTCTCCGGGCGCGCGGGGTGGGAACCGGCCGAGCGGGTGCGCCGGCGCCGCGGCTTGCGCGGTGCGGCGCCCTCGGCGGTCGCGGTCGCCTCCTCGGCCGCCGCCGAGCCCTCGCCCGCGGACGCCGCCGGTGCGGTGCCCTCGGCGTCCTGCTCGCGCAGCGCGCCCCGGGTGCGCCGGCGCTGCCGCGGCTTGCGCTGCGGGCGCTCACGCTCGGTGCGCGCGCCCTTGCCGCGCTGCCGGGCGCCGGGCTCGCCGAGATCCTCGATCTCCTCGGCCGCCAGTCCGGCCCGGGTGCGCTCCGCACGCGGCAGCGTGCCCTTGGCGCCCTCCGGGATGCCCAGCTCGGCGAAGAGGTGCGGCGAGGTGGAGTACGTCTCCTCCGGGTCGTTGAAGTCCAGCTCCAGCGCCTTGTTGATCAGCTGCCAGCGGGGGACGTCGTCCCAGTCGACCAGCGTGACGGCGGTACCCGAGGCGCCCGCGCGGCCGGTGCGGCCGATGCGGTGCAGATAGGTCTTCTCGTCCTCGGGCGTCTGGTAGTTGATCACGTGGGTGACGCCGTCGACGTCGATACCGCGGGCCGCCACATCGGTGCACACCAGCACATCGACCTTGCCGTTACGGAAGGCGCGCAGCGCCTGCTCGCGCGCCCCCTGGCCCAGGTCGCCGTGGACGGCACCGGCGGCGAAGCCGCGGCGGGAGAGCTGCTCGGCGACATCGGCAGCGGTGCGCTTCGTCCGGCAGAAGATCATCGCGAGCCCGCGGCCCTCGGCCTGGAGGATGCGCGCGACCATCTCCGGCTTGTCGAGCGAGTGCGCCCGGTAGACGTGCTGCTCGGTGTTGGCCACCGTCTGGCCCTCGTCGTCCGGCGCGGTGGCCCGGATGTGCGTGGGCTGGCTCATGTACCGGCGGGCGAGCGAGATCACCTGGCCCGGCATCGTCGCGGAGAAGAGCATCGTCTGCCGGCGGGTGGGCAGCATCTCGATGATCTTCTCGACGTCGGGCAGGAAGCCCAGGTCGAGCATTTCGTCCGCCTCGTCCAGCACGAGCGTGCGGATCTCGGACAGACGCAGCTTCTTCTGGCCCGCGAGATCCAGCAGCCGGCCGGGCGTGCCGACGACGACGTCGACGCCCTTGTTCAGCGCCTCGATCTGCGGCTCGTACGCACGGCCGCCGTAGATGGACAGAACCCGGACATTGCGCACCTTGCCGGCCGTGAGCAGGTCGTTGGTGACCTGCTGGCACAGCTCGCGGGTCGGAACGACGACCAGCGCCTGCGGCGCGTCCGTCAGCTCCTCGGGCCGCGCACGGCCCAGCTCGGCATCGGCGGGGACGGTGACCGACTCCAGCAGCGGAAGTCCGAAGCCCAGCGTCTTGCCGGTGCCGGTCTTCGCCTGACCGATGACGTCGGTGCCCGCGAGGGCCACCGGAAGCGTCATCTCCTGGATCGGGAACGGTGTGGTGATGCCGACGGCCTCCAGGGCCTCGGCCGTCTCGGAGAGAATCCCGAGATCTCGAAACGTGGTGGACAGGATGCTTGCCTCTTCTGTGTGACGCGCGAGCCTGGGCGCCGGCGTCGGGCGGTCCAGCGGAGCGGGAGAGGGTCACCACCGCGCCGCGGAGGCCGTGTCCGCGATGCACCCGATGTACTCGAAGGAACGGTGTCCTCGCCGTACTCGATGCACTCGCCGTACTCGGCCCGCCTGGCGGCGCGGGACCTCTGGCTCTCGCTCGAAGCGCCCCACTCGCGCGAGCGGTCCCTCTCAACGCGGCCCGTGCCGGGGAGCACGGGCCAGGCGAAAGGCTGTCGGGTCGGAGCCGATCGGGCCACCGACCGGGCATCCGCATATCTCGAACGAGCCCACTCATGTGGCGGGCCCAATATCACTGTACCCCGGATCCGCGCATGTGTACCGGGGCGATTGTTGTGTACGAGTTTCCCGGGAGCACCCGGTACAGGCTGCGCTGCCGGAACCGGGGGCTTCCCTGCCTGGTGACGAAAGCTATCGTGCGAGGTATGGAGACGTCTGACAAGCCCGCCGCCGCAGCAGCCCGATCAGCCGCAGCAGACGGGGCCGCCGCAGAAGAAGGTGCGGCCGCGCCCGGGCCCACCGGGATCGCCGCCCAGGACTGGGAGACGGCGTCCGCCGAGCCCACCTACCGCGCGGCGGTCATCGACCTGCTGGGCGCGCTGGCCTACGGGGAGCTGGCGGCCTTCGAGCGGCTGGCCGAGGACGCCAAGCTCGCCCCGACGCTCGCGGACAAGGCCGAGCTGGCCTCGATGGCCTCGGCCGAGTTCCACCACTTCGAGAAGCTGCGTGAGCGGCTGGCCCGGATCGACGCCGAGCCGACCGCGGCCATGGAGCCCTTCGCCGCGGCCCTGGACGAGTTCCACCGCCAGACGGCGCCCTCGGACTGGCTGGAGGGCCTGATCAAGGCGTACGTCGGCGACTCGATCGCCTCGGACTTCTACCGCGAGGTCGCGGCCCGGCTGGACTCCGACACCCGCGATCTCGTGCTGGGCGTCCTCGCCGACACCGGGCACTCCAGCTTCGCCGTGGAGAAGGTGCGCGCCGCGATCGAGGCCGACCCCCGGGTCGGCGGCCGGCTGGCGCTGTGGGCCCGGCGGCTGATGGGGGAGGCCCTCTCCCAGGCCCAGCGGGTCGTGGCCGACCGGGACGCGCTCTCGACGATGCTCGTCGGCGGCGTCGCGGACGGCTTCGACCTGGCAGAGGTCGGAAAGATGTTCTCCCGGATCACCGAGGCCCACACCAAGCGGATGGCCGCCCTCGGCCTCGCCGCCTGACCGCGCGCCGGACGGCTCCGCCGCACGACGACGGCCGGGCCCCCGGCGGCCTGTGGTGAGCCGCCGGGAGCCCGGCCGGAATGCTGTCGGTGGCGCCGGTGTCAGGGGATGCGCAGCGGGTCCTGCCGCCACTGCCTGCGGGCCGGCTTCTCGTCCCTGAGCAGCAGGGACAGCAGCGCCGCGCTCACTCCGAGCGCACAGGCGAGCGCCACCAGGCTGTGCCCGGGGCCGAGGACGACGTGGGTGATGAGCCCGCCGACGAGCGCCGCCACGGGGCCCGTCGCGAGGACGAGCCTGCGGTCGGGGAGCCGGCCGGAGAAGCGCCGGTCGGCGACGAGGGCGAGGGCGATGCCGAGGGCTGCGGAGCCGAGAGCCTCCCAGAACACGAGGGCCTCCTCGTCGGGTGCGGGGCCGGGGGCCCGGCCGCGGTGCGAATCGGACGTTTCCGGTCTCCCCCTCGGAACGGGGGGTGAAACGCGGCCGGAGCCCGTGCCGGGGGCGCGTTGGTGCTCCTGGCGCAACCCGGGTGCCTCCGCCGGTACCCTTCGGCCCCGAATCGGGGACGTACCTGGTCAGAGGGGGTATTCAGAGGGGGTACGGCGCGTTCCGTGGCGCTCTTGCGGGATCCAGCGGACACGGTGGGCACGGCGGGCGCCGCCGGATAGGGAGTGATCTGTTCCGGTGTGTGCGGCCGGAGATACGAAGCGGCGGCCCCGGGATCACCCGGAGCCGCCGCTGGGTTCGGACGAGAGGCGCCCGACGCGGTCAGATGGTGCCGAAACCGACCTTGCGCCCGGACACCTCACCGATCTCGACATAGGCGATGCGGTCGGCCGGAACGAGGATCTTGCGACCGTGCTCGTCGGCCAGGCTGAGCACACCGGAACCACGGCCCAGCGCCTCGCTCACCGCGTTCTCGACCTCGTCGGGAGCCTGCTTGCTCTCGAAGACGATCTCGCGGGGCGCGTGCTGCACGCCGATCTTGACCTCCACGGCTATGTCCCTCCGACGTCTGCGTTTCCCCTGGCGAAGCCGGGGTGTGATGCGCGGCCAGCCGCGCCGTACGGAGCAACCCTAGCCCGCCCGGGCCCCACCGAGGTGGCGTGCTCCCACGCCCGCAGCGAACACCGCGCCGGGCCGTGCCGTGCACCGGGGCAGACGGGCAACGCCGGGGCGGCGCCCGGTCACTGGAGGGGGAAGCCGGCGATGCCGCGCCAGGAGAGCGACGAGATCAGCTTCGCCGCGGCGTCCCGGGGGATCTTCTGGCCGGCGCCCAGCCAGTACCGGGCCGTGATCTGGGCCATGCCGCACAGCCCGACGGCCAGCAGCATCGACTGCTCGGACGGCAGCTTGGTGTCCTCCGCGATGACCTCGCTGACGGCCTGGGCGCAGTCCAGGCTCACCTTGTCCACCCGCTCGCGCACCGCGGGCTCGTTCGTCAGATCCGACTCGAACACCAGCCGGAAGGCGCCGCCCTCGTCCTCGACGAAGGCGAAGTAGGCGTCCATGGTGGCCGCGACGCGCTGCTTGTTGTCCGTCGTCGAGCCCAGGGCCGAGCGGACGGCCTGGAGCAGGGCGTCGCAGTGCTGGTCGAGCAGTGCGAGATAGAGGTCGAGCTTGCCCGGGAAGTGCTGGTAGAGCACCGGTTTGCTGACGCCCGCGCGGTCGGCGATGTCGTCCATCGCCGCCGCGTGGTACCCCTGCGCGACGAAGACCTCCTGGGCTGCTCCCAGGAGCTGATTGCGCCGGGCCCGGCGGGGCAGACGCGTGCCACGCGGGCGGGCTTCGGTCTGCTCGATGGCTGCCACGCCGCCTCCTTGGTGTTCCGAGCGCTCACTGCGCTGCGCCCGCCATCGTACTTTTGAGTAACAGGAGTGTGTGCTCCGCGGGCCGAGATTTTCCCCGGACCCGGCGCCGGACGTGGTGCTTTATCGGTACTCGTCCTCGTTCAGCTCCACCACGCGGCTCTGCTCGGCCGCGTCCGCGGGATCGACCTCCGCCGATCCGTGCTCGGCCGGCAGCTCGTCCCGTTGGTGCTCCACCTCGGCCTGCTGCTCGGCCGCGTCCGCCTCGGGGGCCTCCGGGTCGGCGGTCTCCTCCGGCTCGGCTCCGCGGCCGGCGTTCTCCTGGACGTCCTCGAAGGTGTCCGGGTCGGTCGGGTCGACGGACATTCCGGCTCCCCCTTTCCTGCTTTTCTGGGCCTTTCCTGGGCCTTTCCTGGGCACAGGCCCTTCGTCGAGCCTAGGTTCGCCGCGGACGGCGTGCATTCCACGCCCGGGCGCCGGGCGCTGCCGCGCGGGCGCCCCGGGAGCGGCCGTGGATCCCTGCGGGTTCCCCGCGACCGCCCGTCCCGAACGTGCCGGACCGGCGGGTGTTCCGCTGTCTTCCGCGGCGGTCCGGCGTTCGGCGGCTTGCGGCGGCGTTCCGGGGGCGGGGGGCGTTCGGGCGGTGCGCGCGGAGCGGGCCCGCGGGCGTCGTACGAGGCGGGAGGACGTGTGCGCCCCGGTGATCCCGGGTGTGCGACCGTGTGCGACTGTGCGCTTCCGGCTGTGATGGTGAACACGTGAGGGGGCATGTGATCGTCTCGTAACATTGGCCCCATGTCGTCCACCGAGCAGCCGGGAGCCCGTATCGCAGTGCCCGCCACAGGGTCACCGGATACCTTCGACGGCCCGTCCCCGGCCGGGCCGGTGCGGCACTCCCGCTCCCGGGTCGCCGCTCACGAGACGCTCCGGACGGTCCCGCTGCCCGGCCTGACGCTCGCCGTGCGCGGCGTGCGGCGCGAGCCCGGATCCGCCGCTCTGCCGCCCGCGCTCCATGTTCACGGGCTCGGCGGCTCCTCCCTCAACTTCACGCCGCTGATGGCCGAACTCGCCGACGAGGTGGACGGCGAGGCCCTCGACCTTCCCGGGTTCGGCGACTCCCCGCCGCCCGACGACGGCGACTACTCCGTCTCCGGACACGCCCGCGCCGTCATCCGGTACCTGGACGCCGCCGGGCGCGGCCCCGTGCACCTGGTGGGCAACTCGCTGGGCGGCACCGTGGTGACGCGCGTGGCCGCCGTCCGGCCCGACCTCGTGCGGACGCTGACGCTCGTCTCGCCCGCGCTGCCCGAGATACCCCCGCAGCGCACCGCGTGGCCCACCGTGATGCTCGCCGTGCCCGGAGTGGCCGGGCTGTTCGGCCGGCTCACCCGCGACTGGACGCCGGAGCAGCGCACCGGCGGTGTGCTGGGCCTGTGCTACGGCGACCCGGGGCGGGTCGCGCCCGAGGACTTCGCCGTCGCCGCCGAGGAGTACCGGCGCCGGCTCACGCTCCCCTACTTCTGGGACGCCATGGTGCGCTCCGTGCGGGGTCTGGTGGACGCCTACACCCTCGGCGGGCAGCACGCGCTGTGGCGGCAGGCCGAGCGGGTGCTCGCCCCGACCCTCCTGATCTACGGCGGACGCGACCAGCTGGTCTCGTTCCGGATGGCCCGCCGCGCGTCGGCCGCCTTCCGGGAGTCCCGGTTGCTCGCACTGCCGGACGCGGGGCACGTCGCGATGATGGAATACCCCGGGATCGTGGCGGACGCCGTCCGCGAACTGCTCGACGACACGGACCGGGCAGCCCGGCGTGCCGGCGCCCGCACAGCCGCGGAGGACGTCGCAGCCGCAGCATCATCCGCCCCGGCGACCCGGAAAGGTGACTAGTGGGACGCCACAGCCGCAGAGGCAAGCCGGCCACCGGCAGCGCAGAAACCCGGGAGGACCCCGGAATACCCGGCACGCAGCCCACGGGCCGTGAAAGGACGCGGCAGCGTCCCGCGGCCCGTCCGCGTGACGGCGCCGCAGGGCCGGACACCGGCGCCGGGCACGGGGCTCCCGTGCCCCCGCCCGGTCAGGGCGTCCCGCCGCACTCCGCCGGTGCGCCCGCCGGTGCGCCCCCGCACGGGGCCCCGGTGCGCGGCGGGCACCCCGAGCCGCCGGAGGCCGTGGGGGCGCCGCCGTTCGCCGCGGGGCCGCCCGTGGGCCAGGCCGGTCCCGGCCGTCGCCGGCGCGGGCCCCGGCAGGAGTATCTGGACGCTTTCGAGGACGGGCCGCAGAGCGCCGGGGCCGCCGGGGCGGCGGCCGGTGACGACGACGTGTTCGCCGCGGGCGCGCCGGGGGCCCGGCGGCCGGGCGGGCCCGGAGCGCCGGATTCCGCCGCCTCGGGCATGCCCGGGCAGCGGGGCGGCCCCCCGGCACCGCCCGCCGCGGACCCCGGTCCGTCCGACGCCGTCCCCGCCGGTCCGGCCGGGCCGCCCGGGGGTGAGCCGCCGGCCCCGCTCGCACCGATCGCGCCGCCGCCTCCCCGCCGGAACCGGGGCCGCACCTACACGGGGCTGGCCGCCGCCGCGGTCACCACGGCGCTCGCCGTGGTCGTCGCCGGGCAGGTCGCGGGGGGCGAGGACGGCTCCGCCGGTGACCAGGCCGGTGCCGGTACGGAGAGCCGGCAGGTCGCCGGCCGGGGCGCGGACGCGGGCGACGGCAAGGTGCCGGAGAAGCCCACGGCCCCGCAGTCGTACAACGCGAAGATGGCGCGGCAGTACCCGCTGTCGGCCGACTCCCGGGGCACGGGCCGGTTCACGGCCGTACCGGGGCACGAGGCGGGGCCGCGGGACGCGGCGCGCACGCTGCGCTACCGGGTCGACGTCGAGAAGGGACTGTCGCTGGACGGCGGGCTGTTCGCGCAGGCCGTGCACAAGACGCTGAACGACAAGCGCAGTTGGGCGCACGGCGGGGAGCGCGGCTTCGAGCGCGTCTCCTCCGGCAAGCCCGACTTCGTCATCACCCTGGCGAGCCCGCACACCACGGATGTGTGGTGTGCCAAGTCCGGCCTGGACACCAGCGAGGAGAAGGTCTCCTGCGACTCGGCCGCCACCGAGCGCGTCATGATCAACGCCTATCGGTGGGCGCGCGGCGCGCAGACCTACGGCTCCGGGCAGATGCACGCCTACCGGCAGATGCTCATCAACCACGAGGTGGGCCACCGGCTCGGGCACGGCCATGTGGGCTGCCCCGGCGACGGCAAGCTCGCGCCCGTGATGATGCAGCAGACCAAGTACCTGACGACGGGCAGGTCCACCTGTCGGCCCAACGCCTGGCCGTATCCGAAGGGTTGAGGCCGCGGGCCCGACGCACCGGCCCACCCCTTCCGTCCCGGGCACGCCCCCGGCTGCCGCTGTCGCCCCGCGGTGCCGGGGGCGTCCGTGTCCCCGGCACCGCCCGGTGCTTCCGGCATCGCCCTCCAGCGCCCTCAGTACCCTTCAGCGCCCGGCACCGCCCTTCATCGCCTGTCGTCGATTCCCGTCATTGTTCGGATTCCCGTCACTGTTCCGGTCGGTGTTCCGGCCACCGTTCCCGGCGCCGCGGGCGTTCCGGGGCCTGTGGGGGCGCACATTTCCTGCTCCGGGCGCCCGACAACGCGTGAACTCCCGGAAGGTCACGGGTCTTCACCCCTTCCGGTGGCGCGGCGGACAACCGTCCATCACGCGAGCGGGGCGCACGCATAGCGTCTTTCGCGTCCCGCCGCTGAGCCCTTCCGGCCGACGCGGCACACCACGAGAGCGATCGGGGTACGCACATGCGCGTCGCACTGCTCACGGAGGGTGGCTACCCCAGCGCACGAGGTGCATCGGCGCTGTGGTGCGACCGTCTGCTGCGCGGCCTGCCCGGGCACGAGTTCGAGGTCTACGCGCTCAGCCGCAGCGCACGGCAGGAGGACCGGGCCCGCTGGCAGCCGCTGCCACCCACCGTCCGGCGGGTGCGCACCGCGCCGCTGTTCGGCCCGCCGCCCGCGCAGACCTCCGCCCGCCGCACCCCCGGCTACGGGCGGCGCGAACGCGCCCGGTTCCGGGAGTACTTCGCGGCGCTCGCCGAGGCGGTCTGCGCCGCCGGGAACGGCACCGGCGACGGGACGAGCGAGGGCGGTGAGAGGCTGACGGACCGTTTCGCCGCCGGGCTGTACGGGCTCGCCGACCTCGCGGCCGAACGCGGCGGACTGGCCCCGGAGCTGCGCTCGGAGACGGCCGTGCGCCTCCTGGAGTCCGCCTGCCGCGCGCCCGGTGCGCTGCGCGCCGCGCACGCCGCCGGCGCCCTCGATCTGCTCGCCGTCACCGAACGGCTGGAGCGCGCGCTGCGTCCGCTCTCCCTCGACTGGTACGGCACACGCGGCACGGACCCGGGCCTCGCCGCCGCCGACCTGTGCCACGCCGTGGGCGCCGGGCCGGCCGCGCTGCCCGCCCTGGTGGCCCGCCGTGCGTTCGGCGTCCCGCTGCTGATCACCGAGTACGCGGAGCACGGGGTACGGCTGCGCGAGCACTATCTGCGCAGCGCGGCCGGTGCGGGGAGCACGGGGGACGCGGCGGGACCCGCGGGCGCCGCCGCGCTGGCGCCCGGCGCCGTGGGCGCTCCCGTCCGCGCACTGCTCGCCTCCTTCCAGGCCCTGCTGGTGCGGGAGACCTACGCGCAGGCGCAGGTCGTCACCCCCGGCACCGCGCACGCACGGCGATGGCAGGAGCGCTGCGGCGCGCGCCCGGCCCAACTGCGCACCGTGCACCCGGGGATCGACCCCGCGCCGTTCGACGCCGTCGGGGAGCAGGCCGGCGGGCGGGCCGTGCCACGCCGGGCCGCGGACGCCGGGCCGCCCACCCTGGTGTGGGTCGGCAGGCCGGCGCCCGGCAAGGACCTCACCGGGTTGTTGCAGGCGTTCTCCCTCGTCCGGGAGGCGCTGCCGGACGCGGTGCTGCGCCTCGTCGAGCTGCCGCCGGCGCCCGGTGCGGCCCGCTGCGGCACCCCGGACGACGCGGGGGAGTACGGGGAGCGGTGCCGGGCGCTGGCCGCACGGCTGTTCCCCGGCCGCGCGGGCCGCCGGTCGCCGGTCGTCTTCGAGGAGGTGCGCGGACCGCTGCCGGACGCGCGTGCGCACGCGTACGCGGCCGGGGACGTGGTGGTGCTCTCCAGCGCGGCCGAGGGGTTTCCCGGCTGTCTGGTCGAGGCGATGCTGTGCGCCCGTGCGACGGTCTCCACCGACGTCGGCGCGGTGTGCGAGGTCGTCGGCGGCACCGGGCTCGTCGTCCCGCCGCGCAATCCCCGTGCTCTCGCCGACGCCTGCGCCGCGCTGCTGGCCGACCCGGCGCGCGCGGCCCGGCTGGGCGCGGCGGCCCGCGCGCGTGCGCTGGAGCTGTTCAGCGTGCGGCAGAACACCGAGACGTTCCGCGGCATCTACCGGGAGCTGGCCGCCGCCCGCCCGCGCCGGGCCCCGGAGCCGGGCTCGCCCCTCGTCCGGTCCGCGGAGTCCCGCGCTCCGGGCCGTCCGGGCGGCGGTGTGCGGACGGCCGCCCCGGCGCGCGCCTCCGCCGGACCGCCGCGCCGCCCCGGCTGGGCACGGCCGGACGGGCCGGGCCCGGGTTCCGCCGGTCCGCGCGCCGGCGCCGGGAAGGAGGCGAAGGCAGGGTGAGCGCACAGCCCCGGCCCGGCCGGCCCGCCGATCCGGTACGCGGGCTGCTGCGGGCCCACCGCGAACTGTGCGAACGGGCCGTGCACCCGCTGGAGATCGCCGCGGGGCTGGAGGCGCACGGCGTCACCGACCGCACCGCTGCCCGGTTCCGGCACCGCGACGTCTTCTCGCTCGCCGAGGAGCTGTACGCCCGCGCCCCGCACCCCGGTGCGGCCGGCACCGCCCTGACGGAGGCCGGACGCACCGAGAACGCCGGACGCGCCGGACGCACCGGACGCACCGAACACGGCGGGCATGCCGGGCACACCGGACGCACCGGTCCCGGCCGGCCCGGCGACGCGCCGCACGCCGTCACCGAGGGCGGCCCGGGCGGGCCCGGCGCCGCCGCGGTGCTGCTGCTTCCGCTGCTGCCCGGTGCGCTGTGCGCGGCCGTGCTCGCCGCCCTGTCGGCGCTGGCGGGGAGGCCGCCGCTGGTGCTCGGCGCGGTGGCGGCGGCCGGCGCGGTCCTGGTGCCCGCCGGCGCGGTGCGGGCGGTGCGCGCCGTGCTGTTCACCCGGCCCGCCGGGGTGGTCAGCGCCGGCGCACACACGGCGCGGGTCCCGGCGTCCCTCGCCGTGTGGGCCTGCTGGCTGATCGCATACGCGCTCTTCGGCGACTGGCTGCTGCGGGAACTGCTCGGCGGCGGGCCCGACATCCCCGGCAGCGTCCCGCCGGGCGTACCGGCGCACACGGTGCTGAGCCTCGCCCTGGCGGTCGCGCCCGCCGTGTGGTGCGCCGGGGGGTTCGCCCGCGTCGCCCGGCGCAGACTGGTGCGCAGCCGCAGCCTGGCGGAGTTCGCGGCCGGGGTGCGCCCCGTGCTGGCCGTGGCCGTGCTGGTGTTCGCCGGCTGTGTGCCGCTCCTCCAGCGTGCCGCGGCGTGGGCGCTGGACCGCGCGCCCCTCGCGCACGCCGTCGCAGGGGGCCAGGGCGAGCCCGGGCCCGTCCGGCTCTGGGCGACCGCCGCGCTGTGCCTGCTGTTCTTCGCCGCCACCCTGCTGACCGCGCACGGGCGCGGGGCCGTCGTCCCGGCGGGTCTCGGCGCCGCCTGCGCCGCCGAGGCGGTGGCACTGCTGAGCGTCCTGGCGGCCCGGCTGCCCGGACTGTCCGTCGTGGCCCGGCCCGTGGAGTGGACGGTGACGGCCCTGGGGGCCGGCGCCGTCGGGCTCCTCGCCTGTACCGGCGCCGCTCTCGCGCTGCTGGCGTACGCCGCCGGGGCGCTGACCGGGGTCTGGGCGCACCACCGGGCGGCGGCGCCGACATAGGCGCGGCCCGCCGTCCGTCCACCGTTTGTGCGCGGGCCGGGGCCGAACCGGCGTTCCACGAGCACCCCGAGCCGCCCGCGCGATACCGACAAGGAGCACGTCGCATGATCTTCCCGCAGTCGGGAGAGCCACCGCTGTGGCCCGCACCCTCCCCGCACCACACGCCGCTGAGCAGCGGGGAGGGCGAGCGATGAGAGTGCTGCTGCTGGGCGCCACCGGTTACCTGGGCCGTTTCGTCGCCGACCGGCTGCTGGCCGATCCCGCCGTACAGCTGACCGCCCTCGGCCGCGGCGACGACGCCGATGTGCGCTTCGATCTGTCGACGGGCAGCCCCGGCGCGCTCACCCGGTTCCTGGACGCCGTCCACCCGGGCGTCGTCATCAACTGCGCCGGCGCGACCCGGGGCGGCGGCCGGGACCTGATCCGGCACAACGTGGTGTCCACCGCGACGGTGTGCGAGTCGCTGCGGCGCAGCGGCTGCGGCGCCCGGCTGGTGCATGTGGGCTGCGCCGCCGAGTACGGGCCCTCGCCCGCCGGTTCGTCCACCGGGGAGGACGCCGTGCCGCGGCCCGGCGGCCCCTACGGGGTGAGCAAGCTGGCCGCGACGGAGCTGGTGCTCGCCTCCGGTCTGGACGCCGTCGTGCTGCGCGTGTTCTCGCCCATCGGGCCCGGCACGCCCGCCGGTTCGCCCGTGGGGCGGCTCGCCGAGGCGATGCGGCGCACGATGCAGCAGGGCGAGCACGAACTGAAGCTGGGCGGCCTGGGCGTGCAGCGGGACTTCGTGGATGTACGGGACGTGGCGCGCGCCGTGCACGCCGCCTCGCTGTCGGCGGCGCAGGGCGTCGTCAACATCGGCACGGGGCGGGCGGTGCGGCTGCGCGAGGTGGCCTCCCTGCTGGCCCGGGCCGCCGGGTACGCGGGCGCCGTGCACGAGGCGGGCGGCCCGGGGGAGGCGCCGGGCGGCGGCCCCGGCGCGGGCCCCGGCATCCCGGCCCAGGCGCAGGGCGCGCACGGCCTCGCCGGACACCACGGGCACCCCGGTCACCCCGGTCACCCCGGTCACCCGGGCGGTTCCGTGCACGCCGTGCACGGCGGACCGGGGCAGGGCGGCCAGACCGGTCACGCCGCTCCCGGCCAGCCGCCCGCCGCCCCGTACCCGGACGGCTGCGGCGCCTGGCAGCAGGCCGATGTGCGCACCGCGCGGGACCGGCTGGGCTGGCGGCCGCGGATCGGCATGGAGGAGTCGCTCGCCGACATCTGGATGGAGGCAGCATGCCGCCTGTGACGACGGGGGGCGCCGTCCGCACGGACGGCGCCGCGCCCGGAGTGGGGGAGCGCCTCGGGCTGGGCGTCCCCGACTGCGCGCACCCCCTGCTGGCGCCGCGCGAGTGGGCGGCGCTGGCCCGCACCGGCCCGGTGGGGGACGGCTGCGGGCCGCCGTCCCCGCTGCACTGGACGGTGCTGAACGTGGCGGGCGGGCCGGGCGCGCGGCCGGACCCGTACTGCGCGCCCGCCGCCACCGCGCTGCGCGGCGCGGGCGTCACCCTGCTCGGCCGTCTCGACATGCGGGACGGTGTGCGGACATTCGGCGAGCTGGTGGGTGAGGCGCGCCGGTATCTCGACTGGTACCGGGTGGACGGCTTCTACCTCGCCAACTGCCCCTCGGGGCCCGGGAGTCTGCCGCACGCGCACCGGGTGACGGCCACGCTGCACGCGCTCACCGGGGGCGGCCAGCTGGTGCTCGCGCACACGCGGCATCCGCACCCGGGCTTCGCCGAGTGCCCGGCGCAGCTGGTCACCTTCGCCGGCAGCTGGGCCGACTACCGCTGGTCGCAGGCCGAGCCGTGGACGGCCGACCTGCCGGCCGGGCGCTTCTGCCACCAGGTGCACGCGCTGCCGCGCACCCACCTGGAAGAGGCGCTGCGCGTCGCCCGCTGGCAGGGCGCCGGCACCGTGTGCTTCACCGACCGCAGGGAGAGCCCGGGTCAGGACCCCTGGGAGACGCTTCCCGGGTACTGGGACGAGATCGTCTCGCGCCTCGGACCAGGTGTCTCGGAATGAGATAGGCCGTGGCAGTGTTACGAGAGGAATACCGCCCTCGCGCGGGGCGGTCGTCCGGTACGTCCCACCGACCAACGGAGTCCCCGTGTCACTGCCACCCCTGGTCGAGCCAGCCGACGAGCTCACCGTCGACGAGGTCCGCAGGTACTCGCGCCACCTGATCATCCCGGATGTCGGGATGGCGGGGCAGAAGCGGCTGAAGAACGCAAAGGTGCTGTGTGTGGGCGCGGGCGGTCTCGGCTCGCCGGCGCTGATGTATCTCGCGGCCGCCGGTGTCGGGACGCTCGGCATCGTGGAGTTCGACGAGGTCGACGAGTCGAACCTCCAGCGGCAGGTCATCCACAGCCAGGCCGACATCGGGCGTCCCAAGTCCGAGTCGGCGAAGGAGACGGTGCTCGGGATCAACCCGCACACCACCGTCAACATCCACGAGGGCCGCCTGGACTCCTCGAACGTGATGGACATCTTCGCGGACTACGACCTCATCCTGGACGGCACGGACAACTTCGCCACCCGCTACCTGGTCAACGACGCGTGCGTGCTGCTGGGCAAGCCCTACGTGTGGGGCTCCATCTACCGCTTCGACGGCCAGGCGTCCGTCTTCTGGAGCGAGCACGGCCCCTGCTACCGCTGCCTGTACCCGGAGCCCCCGCCGCCCGGCATGGTGCCCAGCTGCGCCGAGGGCGGCGTCCTCGGTGTGCTGTGCGCCTCCGTCGGCTCGATCCAGGTCAACGAGGCCATCAAGCTGCTCGCCGGCATCGGCGACCCGCTCGTCGGCCGCCTGATGATCTACGACGCGCTGGAGATGACCTACCGCCAGGTCAAGGTCCGCAAGGACCCCGACTGCGCGGTGTGCGGCCCCAACGCGACGGTCACCGAACTGATCGACTACGAGGCGTTCTGCGGCGTCGTCTCCGACGAGGCCCAGGAGGCCGCGGCCGGTTCGACGATCACGCCCAAGCAGCTGAAGGAATGGCTGGACGACGGCGAGAACGTCGACATCATCGACGTGCGCGAGCAGAACGAGTACGAGATCGTCTCGATTCCCGGCGCCCGGCTGATCCCCAAGAACGAGTTCCTGATGGGCGACGCCCTCCAGAGCCTCCCGCAGGACAAGAAGATCGTCCTGCACTGCAAGACGGGCGCGCGCTCCGCCGAGGTGCTGGCCGTGCTGAAGAACGCCGGCTTCTCCGACGCGGTGCACGTCGGCGGCGGCGTCATCGGCTGGGTCAACCAGATCGAACCGGACAAGCCGGTCTACTGAGTTCCCGCCCCGCGGGGTGACACGGGCCCGTACGCACGCGTGTGCGTACGGGCCCGGCGCGTGCGCGCACCCCGTGCGTCCGCGGTGCCGCCCGCCCGCGTGCGCCGGGTGCCGGTCAGGTGCAGGACGTGCCGTCCCGGGGGACGTGGCCGCGCAGCAGATAGCCGTCGACCTTGGAGCGCACGCACTTGTTGCGGCTGTCGTAGGCGCCGTGCCCCTCGCCGCGGTGGGTCAGCTCCACCCCGACGCCCTCGCCGAGCCGCTCCTTCATCCGCCGGGTGCCGCCGTACGGGGTGGCCGGGTCGCCGGTCGTGCCCACCAGCAGGATCGGCGCCGAGCCGGTGGCGCGGACGTCCGTCGAGCTGCCGGAGCCCTGCACGGGCCAGCCGTGGCACTGCACCAGGCCCCAGGCCGACATCGGGCCGAACACCGGTGAGGCGTGCGTGAAGTCCGGAAGCATCGACTTGATGTCCCGCGCGGTGAAGTGCTGCCGGGTGTCCGCACAGCTGATGGCCGTGAGCGCGGACTGGAGCGTGCTGTAGCTGCCGTCCTGGTTGCGGCCGTTGAGGGCGTCGGCGAGCAGCAGCAGCGTGCTGCCGTTGCCGTCGGTCAGCGCCTCGTCCAGGCCCTGGGCGAGCAGCTGCCACGTCTCCTTGGAGTACAGGGCCTGCGAGATACCGCCCTCGGCGAGCGACTCGGTGAGCTTGCGCCCGCTGTCCGTCGGCATCGGCTCGGCGTCGAGGTCCGTGAGCAGATCCGTGATGCGGCGCCTGCCCTCGGCCGGGTCCTCACCGACCGGGCAGTTGCTCTGCGCCGTGCAGGTCTTGAGGAAGTTGTCCAGCGCCAGCTGGAACCCGCTGGTCTGGCTGAGCGAGCCCCGCTCCGGCGAAGCGGTCGGGTCGACGACGGCGTCGAACACGGCCCGGCCGACCTTCTGCGGATACAGATGTGCGTAGACGCCGCCCAGTTCGGTGCCGTAGGAGATGCCGAAGTAGTGCAGTTTCCGGTCGCCCAGCACCTGGCGCATCAGATCCATGTCCCGCGCCGTGTTCTCCGTCGTCAGATGCGGCAGCAGATCGCCCGACCGCTTCTGGCAGCCCTTCGCGAACGCCTCCTGGCGGGCGAAGAGCCGCTTCTCCTCGGCCGAGGTGTCCGGCGTGCCGTCCGCGGCGAAGTAGGCGTCCATCTGCTTGCCGCTCAGACACCGCACGCCCTCGCTGCGGCCGACGCCCCGCGGATCGAAACTGACCAGGTCGTAGCGCGACCGCAGCTTCTCGTAGTCCTTGGCGAAGGACGGCAGCGAACCGACGCCGGAGCCGCCCGGGCCGCCGAAGTTGAACAGCAGCGAACCGATGCGCTTCGCGCCCCCCTTGCGCTTCTTGGCGCGGATCGTCTCGATACCGATCGTCCGGCCCTTCGGCTTGCTGTAGTCGAGCGGCACCTTGATCTTGGCGCACTCCCAGCGGGTGCCGCCCGGCAGCGGCGAGGGAGCGTCGGTGTCCGAGCCCTGCGCGGCGTTCGGCGCGGGACACGGCGACCAGTCGGGCCGCTGCCGGGTCAGCGAGGCGGGCAGCGACGGCGCGGGCGGCGGGGAGCCCGTACGGGACGCCGGGGATGCCGAGGCCGAGGACGCCGACGGGCCCGCCGAGGACGCGCCGTCCGTGCTCCTCGACGACGACACCGGCGTCGACGACTCCCCGCCGTGCGGCCGGGCGCCCTGCCCGCCGTCGCCGCCCCCGTCACCGCAGCCGGCGCCCGCCGCCAGCGCCAGCACCGCGGCGAGCGCCGTGCCTATCCGGGCCGGCCGGGCGGAACCGGCACGGGCCGGACCGGCGGACGAGGGGGAACACCGGGCGGATCGGGCACTGCGCATGGGACGTCCTCCCGAGCGGGGCTGGGACGTTCATCGTGCGTTCGGCCGAGCACCGCGGCGCGCTGTGTGATGCGTACGGGTGGCGACCGGCCCGCACGGCGCGTGTCCGCCGCCGCCCGCCCGGCAGGTGCTGCTAGAGCCGCCCGCGGGCTACAGCGCGCCCTTGCGGGTGAGTTGGGTGAAGGTCAGCCAGCCGGGCAGCACCGGCAGCCACAGCGTCATCAGCCGGAACAGCAGCACCGCCGGAGTGGCGACCTCCTTCGGCACACCGAAGGCGATCAGCGCGGCGATCAGCGCCGCCTCCACCGCGCCCAGCCCGCCCGGTGTGGGCGCCGCCGAACCGAGCGCGTTGGCTGTGAGGAAGACGACGGCGAGATTCGCGTAGCTCGTCTCGTGCCCGAACGCACGGATGCACGAGTCCAGACACATCACGAACGCCAGCGTCAGCAGCAGCATCCCCAGCACGCCCGTCAGCAGCTTCTGCGGCCGCTGCACGACGTCCAGCATCCGCGGCACCACCCCCGCGAACAGCGAACGCACCCGCTCGGAGACGAAGCGGCGCAGCGCCGGCACCGCCGTCACGATCAGCACCAGCACGGCCGCCGTCAGCAGACCCGCGATCACCGCGCGGGACGGCGACAGCGTCGGCGTGTGCTCGGTGCCGGTGATGTAGCCGAACAGCAGCAGCAGCGTGATGTGGCTGCCGAGCCCGAACAGCTGCGAGGCGCCGACGCTCGCCACCGCGTGCCCCGGCCGCACCCCCGCCCGCTGGAGAAAACGGGCGTTGAGCGCGACCCCGCCGACCGCGGCCGGCGCCACCAGCTTCACGAACGAGCCCGCCACCTGCGCCTGCACCGTCCGCACGAACGGCACCTTCTCCGGGACGAAACCCAGCAGCTGCATCGAGGCGCACACATAGGTGAGCCCGGAGAACAGGACGGCGCCGCCGACCCACTTCCAGTCCGCGCCCGTCACCCGGTCCAGCGGAACCTGGCTCAGCTGTGTCAGCAGGAAGTACGCCGCCAGCGTGCCCGCGATGAAACTGACCAGGGTGCGCGGCCGGATCCGCTCCAGCCGGGCGGGCTCTATCGGCGCCTGCGGCCGGATCAGCAGCACCTGCTGACGGATCTGCGCCAGCAGGTCCTCCTCGCGGGCCTCCTCCAGCGCCTCGTCTATGGCCTTCTTCTCGGCGCTCTTCTGCGCCCGCAGCGACTTGCGGTGCGCCCGCGAACCCTCCCCCTGGAGCTCCTTCGCCTCCCGGGCGGCCCGCGCCTCCTTGGTCTCCTTCGCCTCCTTGTTGGCGCGGGACGCCTCGATGACGGCCTCCCGCTCCCGCTGCGCGCGCTCCTTGGCGAGCCGCCGCAGCGTCGTGCGCGTACTGCGGCTGAGCGCGATCGGCTGGAGCAGCGGCAGACTGTCCGCGATCGCGTCCGGGCCCAGCACCTCCACACCGGAGGCCACGGCCCGCTCGGCGCCCACCCGCAGCCCCAGCGTCGTCAGCAGCTGCGCGACATCCATCCGCAGCACCAGATCACCGGCCGCGATCTCGCCGCCGCGCAGATCCGTCAGATACACCGCGCCCGTCGGATCCACCAGCAGCGCGTCCCCGACCAGCCTCCGGTGCGCGATACGGCGCGACTGGAGCGCCTTGACCTGCCGCCACGTCGTACGCATCAGCTCATCGGTGATCGCGTCGTCGGGCAGCGCGTCCAGATTGCGGCCCCCGATGTGCTCGTAGACGAGCATCACCGCGTCCGGGCCCAGCTCCGAGGTGGCGATCAGCCGCGGCGCGTTGGCGCCCGCCGAGATCGCCGCATACGCCAGCAGCGCCTCCTGCTCCAGCGCCTGCCGCAGCGACTGGAGGCTGCGCCGCTGGGTGATGCCGCGCAGCGCGAGACGCCGCCACACGCGGTAGAAGAAGCCCTGCGCCTGCTGCTCGCGGTCCACGACCGTCACATCGAGCGACGGGCCGTCCTCCAGGGTGACGCGGTAGCGCCGGCCCCGGTCGTTGTGGTCGCGCCGGTCCGCCTCGCCCGGATCCTGCATCCGCAGCGCGCTGACCGGCTTGAAACCGACCCGGCGCAGCCCCGCCAGCAGCGTCTGCCCGGTGGGCCGCACATTGGGCGTGCCGACGGCGTACAGCGTGCCGTAGGCGATCGTCCAGCCGATGAGGATCGTGATGACGATGGAGAACGCCGTGGTGTAGCCGGGCACCAGCACCGCGAACGCGTTCAGCAGCAGCACGCACCACAGCACCACCCGCCAGCGGGGCCTGCGGGCCATGCCGACCGCCGTCATATAGGCGATGACCGGCGCCAGATAGCTGTGCACGGGCGTGGACGCGCCGTCCGGCGGGAGCGACTTGGTCAGCGCGCTGCGGATGGAGTCCGGCGCCGCCTGCGCCACCCACAGGTCCACCGCGAGCGAGGCGCCGTGCGCGAGTACCGCGGCCAGCACCCCGTCCGCGATGCGCAGCCCGTCCCGTTTGATCAGCCGTTCGATCGCGAAGGCCACCGGGACCAGCAGGACCGCGATGCTGGAGGCCAGCCCCGTCAGGCTGATCAGCAGATCCGGCGCCTCGGACGTGCCCTTGTTGATGTCCTCCTGGAGCCCCGCCGTGGTGCCGTGCGCATAGTTCGCGATGATCAGCACCAGGGCGATGCCGAGCACGCCCAGCACCAGCCGCAGCAGATCCGAGGGGCGGTGCACCCGCGCCGACAGCAGCGGCTCGTCGCTCTCGATCTCGATGCGGTCGGCCCCGGCCACGGTCTCCAGCGGATCCCCCGGCGCGAGCGTCCGCTCGTCCCGTCCGCTCCGCGGGTCCTTCCCGCCCTTCGGGGCAGGACCGCCGGCGGCAGGGGAGCCCGTGTTCGGCTGCTCGTCACCCTGCCGCTGTCCTGCTGTCGTCTCGTCCTGATCCCGTATCACGCGTCACCGCCCGGAAGATGGTGGCACGAGACGGCGGCGCCCGTGGGCACGAGGGGGCATTCCCCGGATACCGGGAAGATCACAGCGCGGACCGTCCGGCACGCCCCCGGCGGGGAGCCCGGACAGCCGCCGGCGCGGACAACTCGCCCTGCCTGTCGGCCCCGTGCGGCACCATGTGCGGCATGCGTGGTCACCCCAGCCCTGCGACACCGCCCGGCGAGGACGCCCCCTCGCCGGGCGTCGAGGGCGTTCCCGAGCTGCCCGATTTCGCCGAGCGCGTACTGGACGTCGCCGACCTCATTCCGCCCGGCCGGGTGATGACGTACGGGGACGTCGCCGAGTGGCTGGAGGAGGGCGGCCCCCGGCAGGTCGGCCGCGCCATGGCGCTGTACGGCGGCGCCGTCCCCTGGTGGCGCGTCGTCCGGGCCGACGGCGTGCTGCTGGCCGGGCAGGAACAGCAGGCCCTCGCGCACTACCACGCCGAGGGCACCCCGCTGCGTGAGCCCGGCCACTCCGCCCGCTCCGGGCACACCCCGCGTCTCGACATGCGCCGGGCGCGGTGGGACGGGACGGGCGGGTGAAACCGCGCGGCGGCTGCTCACACCTCCCAGCTTCCGCCATGCCGCACGGCCCCATGCACCCCGCAGCCCGTACGGAGTACAGCCCAGGCGCGCTGCGGCACGGGGAACCACCGGCGTAGCGTCTGCACCACCCCGCACAGACCTTCCCCCTAGGCGATGCACGTGAGTTCCTCCCTCTTTGCCGAAGCGCGACAGCGGCCCCGCGAGCCCGGCGCCTACCGGCTGGTGCGTGCCGCCGAAGGACCGGTCGATGTCCCTGCCTGTGACGCAGCGCAGCGGGCTGTGGTTGACCACACGGGCGGCCCGCTGCTCGTCCTGGCCGGACCGGGCACCGGCAAGACGACCACGCTCGTCGAATCCGTCGTCGCGCGCCTGCACGAAGGCGTCCCGCCCGAACGCGTTCTCGTCCTCACCTTCAGCCGCAAGGCCGCCGTCGACCTGCGCGACCGCACGGCCGCCCGGCTCGCCCGCCCGCCCCACGGCACCGCTCCGCCCGCCGCCCCGCAGGTGACGACCGTGCACTCCTGGTGCTACGCCCTCGTCCGCGCCCACCAGGACCGCGGCCTGTACACCGAGCCCGTGCGGCTGCTGACCGGGCCCGAGCAGGACCTGCACATCCGGGAACTGCTCGAAGGACAGCTCGCTCTGGCCGCGCACGGGCGCGCCGGGGTGCGCTGGCCCGACGAACTGCGCCAGTGCCTCACCACCCGCGGCTTCGCCGACGAGGTACGCGCCGTGCTGGCCCGCAGCCGCGAACTGGGCCTGGGCCCCGGCGCGCTCGGCGACTTCGCCCGGCGCGCCGGACGCCCCGACTGGGCCGCCGCCGCCCAGTTCCTCGCCGAATACCTCGACGTCCTCGACGCACAGGGCGTCCTCGACTACGCCGAGCTGGTGCACCGCGCCGTCCTCCTCGCCGAGAGCGACGACGTCGGCGCCTGGCTGGACGACGCCTACGACGCCGTCTACATCGACGAGTACCAGGACACCGACCCCGCCCAGGTGCGCCTGCTGCACACCCTGGCCCGCGGCGGGGCGCGCACCCTCGTCGCCTTCGGCGACCCCGACCAGTCCGTCTACGCCTTCCGCGGCGCCGACGTGAACGGCATCCTCGGCTTCCCCGACGCCTTCCGCACCCGCTCGGGCGCCCCCGCGCCGGTACGGGTGCTGCGCACGGCCCGGCGCAGCGGCGCCCGTCTGCTGGCCGCCACCCGCGAACTCACCGCCCGGATGCCGCTGGGCCGGCTGCCCTCCGACGCCGTGCGCGCACACCGCGCGCCGGTACCGCAGCGCGACGGCGGCACCGTCGAGGTCCGCACCTTCCCCACGGCGGGCGCCGAGCTGGACAACATCGCCGATGTGCTGCGCCGCGCCCACCTGGAGGACGGCGTGCCCTGGCAGGAGATGGCCGTACTCGTCCGGGCCGGCGGCCGCTCCCTGCCGGTGGTGCGGCGGGCCCTGACCTCGGCGGGCGTCCCCGTCGACGTGGACGGCGACGACGTCCCGCTGCGGCACGAGCCGGCCGTCGCCCCCCTGCTGACCGCGCTGCGCATCGCCGCGGAGGGCGCCCTGGGCGGCGCCCCCGGCGGCCGCGGTGGCCCCGACGACCGCGGTGGCCCCGACGACCGCGGCGGCGACCCGGTGGGCGGCGGCTCGGCAGCCGATGGCTTCGCGGACGGCGGCACCCCGGACGGCAGCCCGGTGGACGGCGGTCCGGCCGACGCCGGGGCCGCAGGTGGTGGGACGCGGTCCGGGGCGGTGCTGGACACCGAGCGGGCGCTGTCCCTGCTCACCTCGCCCCTCGGCGGTATGGACACCAGCGATCTGCGCCGGCTGGGCCGCTCCCTGCGCGAGGAGGAACGCGCCGCCGGTGCGGCCGTGCCCCGCCCCTCCGACGAGCTGATCGCCGAGGCGCTCGCAGAGCCCGAACGGCTCGTCGCGCACACCCCCAAGCCGGGAACCCCCGGCGCCGGCTCCCTGCACGGCGCGCAACGGCTGGGCCTGCTCCTGCGCAAGACCCGGGAACTCCTGGCGGACGGCGGCACCGCCGAGGAGGCCCTGTGGGCGCTGTGGGACGGCACGCCCTGGCCGCAGCGGCTGGAGCGGGCCGCCCGCCGCGGCGGCCCCGCCGGCCGGAACGCCGACCGTGATCTCGACGCCGTGTGCAGCCTGTTCGCCGCCGCCGCCCGCGCCGAGGAACGCACCGGCGGCCGGGGAGTCCTCAACTTCCTGGAGGAGCTCCAGGCGCAGGACATCGCCGCCGACACCCTCGCGGCACGCGCCGTACGCCCCGACGCCGTGCGGCTGATGACGGCGCACCGCGCCAAGGGCCTCCAGTGGCGGCTCGTCGTCGTCTCCGGCGTCCAGGAAGGCGTATGGCCCGACCTGCGCCGCCGCGGTTCCCTGCTGGAGGCCGACCGGATCGGCCGCGACGGCATCGCCGAGCCGCTCAGCCCGGGCGCCCTGCTCGCCGAGGAGCGCAGGCTCTTCTACGTCGCGGTCACCCGCGCCGCCGAGCGGCTCGTGGTGACCGCGGTCCGCGCCCCGGCGGAGGACGGCGACCAGCCCTCGCGCTTCCTGTCGGAACTCGGCGTCGAACCGCAGCACATCAGCAGCAGGCCACGGCGCCCGCTGTCGGTGCCCGCGCTGGTCGCCGAGCTGCGCGCCACCACCGTCGACCCGGACGCCTCACCGGCCCTGCGGGACGCCGCGGCCCGGCGGCTCGCACGTCTGGCCGCCGAGCGCGACGACGAGGGCGTCCCGCTGGTGCCGGCCGCGCACCCCGCCCGGTGGTGGGGCCTGCACGAGCCGACCCGCAGCGAGGTGCCGCTGCGGGACGCGGGGGAGCCGGTCGCCCTGTCCGGCAGCGCCCTCGACCAGCTCACCAACGTGTGTGCGCTCCAGTGGTTCCTCGGCCGCGAGGTCAAGGCCGACGAGCCGGCGACGGCCGCGCAGGGCTTCGGGAACGTGGTGCACGTGCTGGCCGACGAGGTCGCCTCCGGCCGGACCCCCGCCGATCTGTCCGTCCTGCTGGAGCGGCTGGAGACGGTCTGGGACGGGCTCGCCTTCGACGCCCCGTTCAAGTCCCGGCAGGAGAAGGAGAACGCCCGCGCCGCGCTGGAACGCTTTCTGCGCTGGCATGTGAGCGAGCGCGGCACCGGCCGGGAACCCGTCGGCAGCGAACACCCCTTCGACGTGACGCTGGAGGCCGGCGGCCACACCATCCGTATCCGCGGCAGCATGGACCGCGTCGAGCGGGACGCGCAGGGCCGCGCCTACGTCGTCGACTTCAAGACCGGGCGTACCCGCCCCACCGGCGCCGAGGTCGCCCACCATCCGCAGCTCGCCGTCTACCAGCTGGCCGTCCGGGAGGGCGCCGCCGACCCGCTGTTCGACGGGGAACGCCCGCAGCCCGGCGGGGCCGAACTCGTACACCTGCGGCTCGGCGCGTCCCGCCGGGACGGCGGCGAGACGCTGCCCGTCGTCCAGCGCCAGGACCCGCCGCCCGGCCCGGACGGCGACGGCGACAGCGGCGGCAAAGACAGCAGTGGCAGTGGCAGCGACGGCAGTGGCAGCGGCGGCAGCGACGGCGCAGGCACCGGCGCGGGCGGGGCCGACGGGGGCGCAGGCGACGCAGGCCACGCCGGCGACGCCGGCGGTGACGGCGGTGACGGCGGTGACGGCGGTGACGGCGACTGGGTGGGTGCCCTGCTGGCCACCGCCGCCGGCCGGGTCCTCGACGAGCGGTTCACGCCCGCACCCGGCAGGCACTGCACGCACTGCGCCTTCCGCTCGGCCTGCTCCGCCCGCCCCGAGGGCCGGCACATCGTCGAATGACCCGGGCCGCGCCGCCGCCCCGGGCGGTCTTCCGCGCGCGGGCGCCCATCCGGGACCCCGGCCGGGCTGTCGGCCGCGGGCGATACCGTCGGACGAGTGCCCGCCCACCTCACCGACCCCGAACAGCTCAACGAGCTGCTCGGCATCCCCTTCACCCCGGAGCAGACGGCGTGCATCACCGCACCGCCCGAACCCCAGGTGATCGTCGCCGGCGCGGGCTCCGGCAAGACGACGGTCATGGCGGCCCGCGTCGTCTGGCTCGTCGGCACCGGCCAGGTCGCCCCCGACCAGGTCCTCGGCCTCACCTTCACCAACAAGGCCGCCGGTGAACTCGCCGAACGCGTCCGCAAGGCCCTCGTCCGCGCCGGCGTCACCGACCCCGACCCGGCCGACCCCGACGACGCCCCCGGCGAACCCCGCATCTCCACCTACCACGCCTTCGCCGGCCGCCTGCTGACCGAGCACGGGCTGCGGCTCGGCATCGAACCCACCACCCAGCTCCTCGCCGACGCCACCCGCTACCAGCTCGCCGCCGGCGTCCTGCGCTCCGCCGAAGGCCCCTACGAGGCGCTCACCAGCTCCGTCAGCGCCCTCGTCGAGGACCTGCTCGCCCTCGACGCCGAACTGTCCGAACACCTCGTCGAGCCCGACGCGCTGCGCGCCCACACCGCCGCGCTCCTCGCCGAACTCCAGGACGCCCCGCTCACCAACGACACCCTCCGCCAGGTGCCCCGCGCCGCCCGGGCCCGCGCCGAACTCCTCGGACTCGTCGAGCGGTACCGCGCCCGCAAACGCGCCCACGAACGCATCGACTTCGGCGACCAGATCGCCCTCGCCGCCCGCCTCGCCCACATACCGGAGGTCGGCCGCAGCCTGCGCGCCCAGCACACCGTCGTCCTCCTCGACGAGTACCAGGACACCTCCGTGGCCCAGCGGGTACTGCTCGCCGGGCTGTTCGGCGGCGGCACCGGCCACGCCGTCACCGCCGTCGGCGACCCCTGCCAGGCCATCTACGGCTGGCGCGGCGCCTCCGTCGCCAACCTCGACGACTTCCCCCGCCACTTCCCGCACCGCGACGGCAGCCCCGCCCGCCGCCGCTCCCTCAGCGAGAACCGGCGCAGCGGCGGCCGGCTGCTCGCCCTCGCCAACGACCTGGCCCGGCCCCTGCGCGAACGGCACGCGGGCGTCGAAGCACTGCGCCCCGCGCCCGGCGCCGAAACCGACGGACGCGTCCGCGTCGCCCTGCTGCCCACCCGCGACGAGGAGACCCGCTGGCTCGCCGACAGCCTCGCCCACCTCGTGCACACCGGCACCCCGCCCGGCGAGATCGCCGTGCTGTGCCGCTCCGGCGGAGGCTTCGCCCACCTCCAGCAGGCCCTCGTGGAACGCGAACTGCCCGTCGAGGTCGTCGGCCTGTCCGGGCTGCTGCACCTCCCCGAGATCGCCGACCTCGTCGCCACCTGCGAAGTCCTCCAGGACCCCACGGCCAACGCCGCCCTCGTCCGGCTCCTGACCGGCCCCCGCTGGCGCATCGGCCACCGCGACCTCGCCCTCCTCGGCCGCCGCGCCGCCCGCCTGGCCGGCCGCGCCCGTCCCGGCGGCGACGACGACGCCGACGCGCGGCTCGCCGCCGCCGTCGAAGGCACCGACCCCGCCGAACAGCGCTCCCTCGCCGACGCGCTCGACACCTTCCTCGACCCCGACGGACCCGAGGACGGCCTCCCCTTCTCCGCCGAGGCCCGGGTCCGCTTCGCCCGCCTCGCCGCCGAACTCCGCGACCTGCGCCGCTCACTGGGCGACCCCCTCATGGACGTCCTGCACCGCGTCCTGGCCACCACCGGGCTGGAGGTCGAACTGGCCGCCTCCCCGCACGCCGTCGCCGCCCGCCGCCGCGAGACCCTCGACCGGTTCCTGGACATCGCCGCCGGCTTCGCCTCCCTCGACGGCGAGGCCACCCTCCTGGCCTTCCTCGGCTTCCTGCGCACCGCCGCCCAGTACGAGAAGGGCCTCGACAGCTCACTGCCCGGCGGCGAGGACACCATCAAGATCATGACCGCGCACAAGGCCAAGGGGCTGGAGTGGGACGTCGTCGCCGTCCCCGGCCTGGTCGCCAAGCAGTTCCCCAGCGAACAGGCCCGCGAGACCTGGCTCACCCGCCCGAAGGTCCTTCCGTACGCGCTGCGCGGCGACGCCGACACCCTCCCCGCGGCGCCCGAGTGGACCGCCAAGGGACTCAAGGCACACGAGAAGGCCCTGCGCGAACACCAGGCCACCGAGGAACTCCGCCTCGGCTACGTCACCTTCACCCGGCCCCGCAGCCTCCTGCTCGGCTCCGGCCACTGGTGGGGCCCCGCCCAGAAACGGCCCCGCGGCCCCTCCGCGTTCCTGGAAGCCCTGCGCGCCCACTGCGAGGCCGACCCCGCACACGGTGAGGTCGAATGCTGGGCCGATCCGCCCGAGGACGGCGCAACCAACCCCGCCCTGGACGCCCCCACCGCACACACCACCTGGCCCCTGCCCCTCGACCCGGACGCCCTCGCCCTCCGCCGCACCGCCGCCCGCCAGGTCCTCACCCACCTCGACCACCTCACCGGCCACACTCCCGACGGACCCCGCACGGCATCCGCCGTTCCCCACACCGCATCCGCCGTTCCCCGTGTTCCGCACATGGGGGTGCCCGGCCGGGGGGACGAGCCGCCGGAGCCGGAGCCGGAGCCTGACTCCGAGCCTGAGTTGTGGCCTGAGCTGGGGCCTGGGGCGGGGTCCGGGCCGGAGTCTGAGTTGTGGCCCGGGTCGGAGTCCGTGCCGGGGCCCGAGCTGGAGCCGGAGTCCGGGCCGGAGCTGTGGCCTGAATCTGAGCTGTGGCCTGAGCTGGAGTCGGAGCCACCCGCCGAGGAAGAGGTGCCGCCGGAGCCCGAGCCGGATCCGGAGCCCGGGCCGAACCTGGAGCCCGAACCGGCGCCGGGGCCGGACCAGGAGACCGGACCGGGGCCGGAGTCCTGGCGGAAGTCGGCACTTGAGCCGGGCACGCCCGCCGAGAAGGACGAGCGGGCCGACGCCGACGCCGACGCGGCGGCGGCCGACGCTGACACGAGTGCGAACGCACGTGCCACCGCCGGTGCCGGTGCCGTCGCCGGTGCTGACCCGAATGCCGTTGGCGACGCCGACATCGGCACCAGCACCGACACCGATTCCGCTACCGACACGGACACGGACACGGACACCGACACCGACGCCCCGCCCCAGCCGGGCGCATCACCCGCCGGGAGGGGCCCGGCCCCCGCCGGTGACGCCCCGGCCCCCGCCGGGATCCCCGCGCCCGCGGACCCCCTCACCCCCGAGGAGGCCCGCACCGTCGCCGCCTGGGACCGGGACCTGGACGCCCTCACCGGCGAACTGCGTCGCTCCCGCGCTGCCGTCCGCGACGTCCGGCTGCCGCGCTCGCTCAGCGCGACCCAGCTGCTGCGCCTGGCCGCCGACCCGGAGGGCTTCGCACGGGAGCTCGCCCGGCCCATGCCGCGCCCGCCGCGGCCGGCCGCCGCCCGCCGCGGCACCCGCTTCCACGCCTGGATCGAATCCCGCTTCGAGGAACTCACCCTGCCGATGCTCGGCCCGGACGAGCTGCCCGGCCTGGACGGCGAGGGCCCCGACGGCAGCGAACCGCCCCGGATCGAGGACGAGCGGGACCTCGCCGCCCTCAAGGCCGCCTTCGAACGCACCCCGTACGCCCACCGCACCCCCTACCGCGTGGAGGCCCCCTTCCAGCTGCACCTCGCCGGCCGCATCGTCCGCGGCCGGATCGACGCCGTCTACCGGGACGTGGACGCCGACGGCGGTGTGACATTCGACATCGTCGACTGGAAGACGGGCCGCACCCGCGAGACCGACCCCCTCCAGCTCGCCGTCTACCGGCTGGCCTGGGCGGAGCAGACCGGCACGCCGCCCGACGCGGTCGGCGCGGCCTTCGTCCACATCCGCAGCGGCGAGGTGGAGCGCCCGGAAGCCCTCCCGGGCCGCGCCGAACTCGAACGCCTCCTCGACCCCGACGCCTGAGGCGGACCCGGCAGCCCCGTCCGGCCCTCCGGCGCCGCCGACCCGCGCCCCGCGCCGCCCGGCACCACCCCTCGCCACGCGTGACCGCACCACCGCCCCCGGTGACCACCCAGCGGGCCTCGGCTTCGAGGAACGGTGCTATCGCCCGATAGGCTCAAGGTATGCGCACCACTCCCGCCGCACCGGACAACGCCGTCCGGACATACATCGAAGCCCAGCGTTCCGCTTTCCTGTCCGACCTGTGCGACTGGCTGCGCATCCCCTCCGTCTCCGCCGACCCCGGCCACGCCGAGGACGTCCACCGCAGCGCCCGCTGGCTCGCCGACACGCTGCGCGAGACCGGCTTCCCCGTCGCCGAGATCTGGGAGACCGCCGGCGCCCCCGCCGTCTTCGCCGAATGGCCCTCCGGCGACCCGGACGCGCCCACCGTCCTCGTCTACGGGCACCACGACGTCCAGCCCGCCACCCTCGCCGACGGCTGGCACACCGACCCCTTCGAACCCGTCGAACGCGACGGACGCCTCCACGCCCGCGGCGCCGCCGACGACAAGGGCCAGGTCTTCTTCCACACCCTCGGCGTCCGCGCCCACCTGGCCGCCACCGGCCGCACCGCGCCCGCCGTCAACCTCAAGCTGCTCATCGAAGGCGAGGAGGAGTCCGGCTCACCGCACTTCCCCGCCCTCCTCGCCCAGCGCGCCTCCCGGCTCGGCTGCGACGCCGTGATCGTCTCCGACACCGGCATGTGGGCCCCGGACACCCCCACCGTCTGCACCGGCATGCGCGGCCTCACCGACTGCCAGATCGACCTGTACGGGCCCGACCAGGACATCCACTCCGGCTCCTTCGGCGGCGCCGTGCCCAACCCCGCCACCGAAGCCGCCCGCCTCGCCGCCGCCCTCCACGACGACGACCGCCGCGTCACCCTGCCCGGCTTCTACGACGGCATCGTCGAACTCACCGACGAGGAACGCGCCCTCTTCGCCGAACTCCCCTTCGACGAAGCCGACTGGCTGCACACCGCCCACTCCCACGCCACCCTCGGCGAGAGCGGCCACACCACGCTCGAACGCCTCTGGGCCCGCCCCACCGCCGAGATCAACGGCATCAGCGGCGGCTACCAGGGCCCCGGCGGCAAGACCATCGTCCCGGCCAAAGCCCAGCTCAAGCTCTCCTTCCGGCTCGTCGCCGGACAGGACGCCGAAAAGATCCAGCACAGCCTGCGCGACTGGGTCGCCGAACGGCTCCCCGCCGGCATCCGCCACGAGATCACCTTCTGGGGCGCCACCCGCCCCTGCCTCACCCCGCTCGGCCACCCCGCACTCCGGTCCCTCACCCGCGCCATGGGCCGCGCCTTCGGACAGCCCGTCCGCTACACCCGCGAAGGCGGCTCAGGACCCGCCGCCGACCTCCAGGACGTCCTCGACGTGCCCGTGCTCTTCCTCGGCATCTCCGTCCCCTCCGACGGCTGGCACGCCCCCAACGAGAAGGTCGAACTCGACCTCCTCCTCAAAGGCGTCGAAACCAGCGCCTACCTGTGGGACGACCTCGCCGCACACTGGCACCCGCGCACGGCCTGACGGCCCCAGCGGCCCCCGCACCCGCCACCCCCACCCGGCACGGCCGGGAGAACTCCGACAGCAGGAGGAGTAGGAAGCCCCAGTGACACCCGACCACCGTCCCTCATCGGCGGCGCAGCGCCCCGGCACCCCCCAGCCGGAGCGCACCGGCGCCGCCGCATCCGGCCGGACCCTCGCCCTCACCTCCACCGGAGGCATCGACCGCGCCTCCCACCACCGCATGGACGAGGCCTGGCTCGCCGCCGCCTGGAGCCACCCCACCACCCGCGTCTTCGTGGTCTCCGGCGGCCAGGCCCTCATCGAGGACAAGGAGGACGGCACCACCGAACTCGTCACCATGCCGTCCTTCGACGCGCCCTTCACCGAGGCCCACCGCTACTTCCTGGGCATCGACGAGGACGGCGTGCGCTACTTCGCCCTCCAGAAGGACACCCTCCCCGGCCGCCTCGACGACATCGCACGGCCCGCCGGACTCCGCGAAGCAGGCGTCCTGCTCTCCGAACGCGACAGCGAACTGATGGTGCACGCCATCGGCCTGGAGAACTGGCAGCGCACCCACCGCTTCTGCTCCCGCTGCGGCGAACGCACCGTCATCGCCGCCGCCGGCCACGTCCGCCGCTGCCCCGCCTGCGGCGCCGAGCACTACCCGCGCACCGACCCCGCCGTGATCATGCTCGTCACCGACGACCAGGACCGCGCCCTGCTCGGCCGCCAGGTGCACTGGCCCGAAGGCCGCTTCTCCACCCTCGCCGGCTTCGTCGAGCCCGGCGAGAGCATCGAGGCCGCCGTCGTCCGCGAGGTCGGGGAGGAGTCCGGCGTACGCGTCGGCTCCGTCGAATACGTCGCCAGCCAGCCCTGGCCCTTCCCCTCCAGCCTCATGCTCGGCTTCATGGCCCGCGCCACCTCCCCGGACATCCAGGTCGACGGCGACGAGATCGAAGAGGCCCGCTGGTTCTCCCGCGAGGACCTGCGCGCCGCCATAGAGGCCGGCGAGGTGCTGCCACCCGCCGGCATCTCCATCGCCGCCCGCCTCGTCGAACGCTGGTACGGCGCCCCCCTGCCACGGCCCCGCCACACCCCCTGACCGGGGCCCGGCAGCGCCCGCACCCGGACCCGCACAGAAAAAGGCGGGGCGCCGCAGCCACCGCTGCGACACCCCGCCCCGGGCCGCGCCGCGGCACCACTCAGGCGCCGATCTTCTCCTTGACCTGCGCCAGCGAAGGGTTCGTCAACGTCGACCCGTCCGGGAACAGCACGGTCGGCACCGTCTGGTTGCCGTCGTTCGCCTTCTCGACGAACGCCGCCGACTCCGGGTCGTGCTCGATGTTGACCTCGGTGTACGCGATGCCCTCCCGCTCCATCTGGCCCTTGAGCCGTCGGCAGTAGCCACACCACGTGGTGCTGTACATCGTCACAGTGCCGGCCATCGGTTCAGCGCTCCTTCGTCTCGATCGGTGCACCCCCTCAACGCGCGGCCGGCCCCCACCATTCCCGGCCCCACACCACCATCCACACCCCACCCGTATTCGTACGACAAACCCCTCACGGCTGTGGACGACCCGCTCGGCCCGCCCACCGGACCTGGCAGCATGGCGGGGTGACACCAGCAACGGACTCCACCCTCTTCCCACAGGTCCCCGACACCCCCGACGCCGTGCTCGAAGGTCTCGACCCCGAGCAGCGCGAGGTGGCCACGGCCCTGCACGGACCGGTGTGCGTCCTCGCCGGCGCGGGAACAGGCAAAACCCGCGCCATCACCCACCGCATCGCCTACGGAGTCCGGGCCGGCATCCTCCAGCCGGCCAGCGTCCTGGCCGTCACCTTCACCCAGCGCGCCGCCGGCGAAATGCGCGGCCGCCTGCGCCAGCTCGGAGCCACCGGCGTCCAGGCCCGCACCTTCCACTCCGCCGCACTCCGCCAACTCCAGTTCTTCTGGCCCCGCGCCATCGGCGGCGAACTCCCCCCGCTCCTCGAATCCAAGGCCCCCTTCGTCGCCGAAGCCGCCGCACGCTGCCGCCTCCGGCTCGACCGCGGCGAACTGCGCGACGCCACAGCCGAGATCGAATGGGCCAAGGTCACCCGCACCGTCCCCGACGACTACCCGGCAGCCATCGCCGCCGCCGCCCGCGAAGCCCCCCGCGACCCCGCCGAGATCGCCCGCCTCTACACCCTCTACGAACAACTCAAACGCGAACGCTCGGTGATCGACTTCGAGGACGTCCTCCTCCTCACCGTCGGCGTCCTCCAGGACCGCCCCGACATCGCCGAAACCGTCCGCACCCAGTACCAGCACTTCGTCGTCGACGAATACCAGGACGTCAGCCCCCTCCAGCAACGCCTCCTCGAACTGTGGGTCGGCGACCGCGACAGCCTCTGCGTCGTCGGCGACGCCAGCCAGACCATCTACTCCTTCACCGGCGCCACCCCCGACCACCTCCTCGACTTCCGCACCCGCCACCCCGACGCCACCGTCGTCAAACTCGTCCGCGACTACCGCTCCACCCCCCAAGTCGTCCACCTCGCCAACTCCCTGCTCGGCCACGCCCGCGGCCGCGCCGCCGAACACCGCCTCGAACTCGTCTCCCAACGCGACACCGGCCCCGACCCCGTCTTCACCGAATACGCCGACGAACCCGCCGAAGCCGAAGGACTCGTCCGACGCATCCGCGCCCTGCTCGCCTCCGGCGTCCCCGCCGCCCAGATCGCCGTCCTCTACCGCGTCAACGCCCAGTCCGAGCTCTACGAACAAGCCCTCGCCGACGCCGGAATCCCCTGCCGGCTCCGCGGCGCCGAGCGCTTCTTCGAACGCCCCGAGGTCAAGGAAGCCGGCGTCGCCCTGCGCGGAGCCGCCCGCGCCGGCGCCAACGACGCCCTCCTCGACGACGCCGTCGACCTCCCCTCCCAGGTACGCGCCGTCCTCACCACCAAGGGCTGGACCCCCGAGCCGCCCCCCGGCGCCGGCGTCGCCCGCGACCGCTGGGAATCCCTGGCCGCACTCGTCCGCCTCGCCGGCGACTACGCCTCCGCACACCCCCGGGCCACCCTCGCCGACCTCGTCGCCGAACTCGACGAACGCGCCAAGGCCCAGCACGCCCCACCCGTCGAAGGCGTCACCCTCGCCTCCCTCCACGCCGCCAAGGGCCTGGAATGGGACGCCGTCTTCCTGACCGGCCTCACCGACGGCATGCTGCCCATCACCTACGCCAAGACCGACGAACAACTGGAGGAGGAACGCCGCCTCCTGTACGTCGGCATCACCCGCGCCCGCCGGCATCTGCACCTCTCCTGGGCCCTCGCCCGCTCCCCGGGCGGCCGCGGCAGCCGCCGGCCGAGCCGCTTCCTCCAGGGACTGCGCCCCGGCTCCACCGGCGCAGCGCCCCAGGCGCACGGAGGCACGGGCAGCGTGACCGGAGGCCGCCCGGCGCGCGGCGTCCCCCAGGCCCGCACCCCGGTGCGCCGCGCCCCCGCCCGCTGCCGCGTCTGCGGGCGCTCCCTCACCGACCCGGGCGAGATCAAGCTCATGCGCTGCGAGGACTGCCCCTCCCAACTGGACGAGGCGCTCTACGAGCGGCTGCACGAGTGGCGAGCGCAACAGGCCGCCCTCCTCGGACAGCCCGACTACTGTGTGTTCACCGACCGGACACTTCTCGCCATCGCGGAGAACGTCCCCGGCGACGAGGCCGAACTCTCCCGCATCGCCGGCGTGCGAGCACGCAAACTCCAACAATTCGGGGCGGATGTCCTGGCGTTGTGCGCCGGGAAGGAGCTCCCCGAGCCGGCGGAAGAGGACCCCGCCGCTTCCTAGCCCGGTGACCCTGCGCACGCGCGTCGTCGCGGTGGCCAACGGCCAACACCCCTGTCACAGAAGCTGTGACACAAAGCCGCGAAAAATAGTTTGCGCCCGCTGTCGAGAGCCCCATAGCCTTCCGGGCATGGAAGGGGGCGGCCCTTTTGGCTCCGCCCGTTCCATGCTGTACTGAGACCTGAACATACGGACCGGTTCATCCCGGTCCCCGAGACGCCGAGAGGAGGCGAGCCCCATGAGCACGATCAACACCACGATCAAAATGACCGATCGCTCGGTCGTTCCCGCCTGCCTGCTCGCCTCCCCCCTCCACGGCACCGGTCTGTCCGGCGTCGTTCTCGGCGGCAACGAGCGACCGACCAAGGCACCCGAGGTAGCAGCTGCACAGGCACAGGCACCCGCCTTTGCCTTCACCGCCGCGGCCGACGGTGCCGGCGAGGGACGCCAGAAGACGCAGCGCTACACGATGTGGGCCTTCCGTGGGCTCAAACCCTGGAGAGATCCAGCCTGATCGGCGAGATCAGGTCGGCACCTTCCAGGGCCGCGGAACCCACACCGGGATCCGCGGCCCTTCTGTTTGCCCCGACCGGCCACCAGCCGGACCGACAAGACAACAGATACCGACAGACAAGGAAGAACCGACAGTGCACACCGAGACGCAGCCGCACACGTCGCGCACCGCGCCTTCACTGCCGCCTGATCCCACCACGGAGGACTCCTTGACCGCCCCGCAGCTCACCCTCACCGAACTCGACGACGCCATCGAGCGTCTCGGCGTCGACGTACCCTGCCGCTCCTACGACCCCGAGGTCTTCTTCGCCGAATCCCCGGCAGACGTCGAATACGCCAAATCGCTCTGCCAGACCTGCCCCCTGCGCGAAGCCTGCCTCGCCGGAGCCAAGGACCGCCGGGAGCCCTGGGGCGTCTGGGGCGGCGAACTGTTCGTCCAGGGCGTCGTCGTACCGCGCAAGCGCCCCCGTGGACGTCCCCGCAAGAACCCGGTGACGGCATGAGAACCCGCAGCACCGGATCGGCAGCCCGCCGCCCGGCGGCAGGCACGATCGACCGGCCGTCGGCGCTCGACCCGCGAAGGCGCCACCTCACGAAGCAGGACCCGACCATGACGCCCACCCACGACACCACTGTCCACACCCACAACGACGCGACCGCCGTCCGTCAGAACAGGACCCGCGACATGCAACTCATGCCAGAAAGCCTGGCACGAGCGCAGATACAGAACAGGCTGACCGAAGCCGAATCCCAACGAAGGGCACTGCACGTCCTGTCCGCCCGGCGACTCCAACGCCGAGCCGAACGCGCCACCCTACGAGCACGGCGCGCACTGGCCATGGCCGTCATGCAGTGAACCCAAGAAGAGCCGGAGCAACGCTTGCTCCGGCTCTTCGCCGTGTGGGGGAGACGATGGGAGGGGGCGGGAGGGGGTGGGGGAGCGGTGTTTGCTTTTCTTCTTCCCCCCGGGGGCCTCCCCCCACCCCCACCCGTCCCCACCCCCATTACCATCGGCCAGTCAGGCCGAGGTTTCCTGCCTGGCGGGCTCGGTGGCCGCGTCCGGGCAGGGTGTTTTTCGCTTGTCGGTCGTCACCGTGGTCTTCCGTGCGCAGGCGTCCTCGTCCTCCTCCGGTCCCGTGGCGAAGCCGGGGACCCAGGTCTCCATTTCTTCCCGCATCCGCACGGTTGCTCCCAGCTGGCAGAGCACTCCGATGGTGCTGAGTGTCACCCGGTGGATCAGCAGGTAGGCCGGCGGAAGGTTGAGCTGCCGGCCCAACTGGTGAGCGGGTGAACGGGGGTCGGCTATGCGGCCGGCCTGTGTGCGCATCCATTCCCGGCTGAAGGTGAACTCGTCGACGGAGGCGGGTTCGATGATCGGCAGCAGGTAGTCGCGTACGGCGTCGGGGTCGAGGTCGATGTTCTCCTTGATGAAGTCTTCTTCGCGGAGGAGCGCGTAGGCGCTGTCGGCTTCTCCGTCGAGCATGTTGCGGAGCACGGTGCCTATGGTCGGTGGCAGGCCCTCGGGCAGCCGGTCGACGGTGCCGAAGTCCATGACGCCCAGCTGCCAGCCGGCGGGGTCTGTTTCGTCGTCGGGGACGAGGCGGAAGTTGCCCGGGTGCGGGTCGGCGTGTAGCAGGCCGGTGCGGGCGGTGCCGGAGAAGAGGAAGCGGGCGAGGAGTTGGCCTGCGCGGTGGCGTTCGGCGGGTGTTCCGTCGCTGATCACCTCTGAGAGGGGGCGTCCGGGGAGCCATTCGGTGATGAGGATGTTGTCGACGTGGTGGACCACGGCGGGTATGAGCACGTCGGGATCGCCGGCGAATTCCTCGGCGTAGGTGTGCTGGGCTTCGGCCTCCAGGGCGTAGTCGAGTTCCTCGGTGACGCGTTCGCGTAGTTCGGTCAGGAGCGGTTTGATGTCCATGCCGGGGATGAGCGGCCCCAGCAGGCGGGCGAAGCGGCCGAGTTGGGTGAGGTCGGAGATGAGGGCGTCTCCCGCGCCGGGGTATTGGACCTTCACGGCGACGGTCCGTCCGTCGTGCCAGACGGCGCGGTGCACCTGGCCGATGGAGGCGGCGGCTGCGGGATGGTCGTCGAAGGTGTCGAAGAGGGTGTGCCAGTCCGCACCGAGGCCGTCGCGGAGCACGGCGTGCACTGTCGCGGCGGGCATCGGGGGCGCGGCTTCCTGGAGTTTGGTGAGTGTCGCCCGGTAGGGGCCGGCGACCTCGTCGGGGAGGGCGGATTCGAAGACGGACAGGGCCTGGCCGAACTTCATGGCGCCGCCTTTGAGTTCGCCGAGGATTTCGAAGAGCTGTTCGGCGGTGCGCTGCTGGAGTTCGTGGCCCACGAGGTCGGCGGAGTAGCCGCCGAGGCGCTTGCCCAGGCCCCAGGCGGAGCGGCCCGCGAAGCCGAGCGGGAGGGCGGCCAGCTTGGCCGTGCGGGCGACCGCCTTGCGGGGTAGGTCAGACATGCGTCCCTCCAACTCGCAGACTCTCCACCGGACACAGCACCGAGAACGGCGGCTACCCGGTCATTGTGGCGTGCGGCTCGGCTGTCTCCGAGCCGGTTCGGGCGGCGTGCACGGAAGCGGCACCGCAGGGGCACTCGTCGTGCGCCGTGAACTGTTCGGTGCTGGGCAGCAGGTGGGGGAGTGCGAGCCGTAGCCGGTATCCGCTGGTGCAGCCGCCGTCGCCGTCGATGTAGCTGAGGGCGTAGGAGGCGAGGATGCCGGCGGTTGTGGTGGCGAGGGCGATGTCGCAGGCGGGGGTGCCGGTGCGGCGCCGGTTGGCGGTGCGCCACTGGCCGACGAGCAGGGGCCAGCTGGGTTCCCGTTCGGTGCGGCCGCGCATCAGGCAGTCGGCGCAGGGGGTGATGCCGGGCAGGACGAGGGGGCCGACGATGCCGGTGGCTTCGGCGACGCCGCCGTAGAGGTGCGGGGTTCCGGTTTCCATGAACGGTTCGGCGGTGCGGGGGTCGGGGGCGTAGGCGTCGGCGCCGTCCCGTGGGGTGATGAGGACGAGGCCGACGCGGGCGCGGTTGCCGTTGCGTCCGTCGCGCCACTGTCCGACCGCGGTACGGGCGGCGGCGTCGCGGCGGGAGCCGACGGAGTGCGGGGGGAGTCCGCCGGGTGCGGTGTCCCAGGGTTCGACGTCTCCGCCGTCGATCACGTCGACCTGTCCGACGCCGGCTGCGGCGAGGGTGGCGGCGACGGTGGTGCCGACGCGGCCGGCGCCGCGTACCTGGATTCTGGCGGAGCGGCGGGTGGCGAGCCGTTGTACGGCCGATCCGGGTGCGTGGTGGACGACGGAGAGGGAGGCGAGGTCGGGGCGCAGTCGGTCGCTGATGGCGGCGGATGCTTCGCGGTCGGCGGTGGCGTCGTCCAGGAGGCCGGCGGTGGCGAGGCGTTCGGTGAGTTGTTGGGGGATGTGGGGGCCGAGTCCGAGGCGGCGGGCTTCTTCTTGGAGTTGGTCCATGTTGCGGGTGCCGTCCATGAGGTCCATGAGGGCGGCGGTGTGGTCGGTGACGGGGCCGAGCAGTACCGCGTGGGCGGGTGCCATGCCGTATTGCAGCGTCTGCCGGTCGCGCCAGCCGCGGCGCAGGGCGGGCTTGATCATCGGGTGCATGCGGTCCCCTTGGGGTGGTTCGGGCTGGTGGGGACAGCTTGGGGGGTGGGGGCGGTGGGATGCGGAGGGTTGTCCACAGGGAGTGGGATAAGTCGTATTAGCGGGTTGGCGGAGCGGGGTCGGGGAGGGCGTTTCTGCCTTCCCTTTCGCCTGCCGGGGAGGGACCGGTGCCCTTGGCCCACGGGGGCGGCGGATCGAAGTGAGGCGTGCCGGGGGACGGTCGGGCCGCCGGCGGGTCCGCTGCGGCGGCCGGATCGGCTGTTTCCGGGGTGGCGGGTGCTTCGGCCGGGTCGACTGCACCAGTTGAGTCGTGTGCGTCGGCTGTGTGGGCTGTGTCCGCGGGCGGGACTTCCTCCGGCGGCAGCGGGTAACGTCGATGCGTGACCGCCGACCCGCTGAACAGCACAGGCCGAAGCGCGGTCGAAGTGCGTCGCAGTGCGCGACGACGCCGCACGGTCTCCGCCTACCGCGAGGGCGACCGCACGATCGTGCTGATCCCCGCGCGGATGTCCGCCGAGGAGGAGGCCCGGTGGGTCCGCGTCATGCTGGAGAAGCTCGCCGCGCAGGAGAGCAGGCGCCGGCTGGGGGACGAGGATCTCGCCGAGCGGGCCGCGCAGCTGTCCGAGCAGTATCTCGACGGGCACGCTTGTCCGGCCTCGGTGCGCTGGGTCACCAACCAGAACACCCGGTGGGGCTCGTGCACCCCGGCCGAGGGAAGCATCCGGCTCTCCCACCGTCTCCAGGGCATGCCCGAGTACGTGATCGACTACGTGCTGCTGCACGAGTTGGCGCATCTGCTCGTGCCGGGGCACGGGCCGCGGTTCTGGCGACTGCTGGAGGCGTATCCGCGTACGGAGCGGGCGCGTGGCTTCCTCGAAGGGGTGGTGGCGGCCGAGCGGCTGCCGCACCGGTCGGCCGACTCGGGGCAGCCGGAGGACTGACAGCGTAAGGCCCCGGCTCCGGTGGCCAGGGGAAGGTGCCGCCGTCAGGCCGGGTGGGAGAGCAGCGCGCGGGTGCGCTCCACCAGGCGCACGACCGACGCGTCCGCGACCTCGGAGACCTCGTCGTAGGCGAACCAGCCCAGCTCCAGCGACTCCTCGCTGACCCGTTCCGCCGCGCCCGCCGGGGCCAGTGCCGCGTACTGGACGTCCAGATGCCAGGCGCACGGCGTCTGATGGCGGTCGAGCCTGACCGGCTCCCGGGTCAGGAGCGTCAGCCCCTCGACACCGGACTCCTCCCGGGCCTCGCGCAGCGCCGCGGCAGCCAGCGTCGCGTCCTGCGGCTCGCAGTGGCCGCCCATCTGGAGCCACATGCGCAGCTTGCGGTGGAGCGTCAGCAGGACCCGTTCCCGCGCGGGGTCGACGACCAGGGCGCTCGCCGTGAGGTGGCCGGCCGAGCACGCCTTCCACATGCCGTCCGGGTGGCCGGCCAGATGCCGCAGGTAGGACGTGCGCAGACGTTCCTGCTCCGGTTCGTCTCCCGGCGGGCGCCAGTCGTCCAGCACCCGCCGGGCGTCCCGGTGGAGCCGCGTCGCGTCCGGTGAGCCGTCCCTGGGGGCCGGTACCTCCTCGGGAGCGGTCACTTGTTCCCTTCGCCCTCGTCGCCGTCGGTGCGGTCCTGGCCGGTGTCGCCGGACGTGTCCGACGGCTTGTCCAGGCGGGGGCCCTGCGTGCTCTGGGAGGGGCCGCCCGCGGCGGCGTCGCCGAGCATCTTGTCCAGCTCGGAGAAGTCCGGCTGCTCGCGGTGCACGAAGCCGTCCGGGTCGTCGAGGTCGGCCGCGGTCGGCAGCATGTCCGGGTGCTCCCACAGGCCGTCGCGGCCCTCGGCGCCGCGGGCGTCCGCCAGCGTCGCCCACAGCCGGGAGGCGTCGCGCAGCCGCCGGGGGCGCAGCTCCAGGCCGATCAGGGTCGCGAAGGTCTGCTCGGCGGGACCGCCGGTGGCGCGCCTGCGCCGCAGCGTCTCGCGCAGCGCCGACGCGGACGGCAGGTGCGGTTCGGCCGCGGCGTGGACCACGGCGTCCACCCAGCCCTCGACGAGCGCGAGCGCCGTCTCCAGCCGGGCCAGCGCCGCCTTCTGCTCGGGGGTGTCCTCGGGCTGGAACATGCCCTGCTGGAGCGCCTCCTGGAGCTCCTCGGGGCGCTGCGGGTCGAGCTGGCCGACGACGTCCTCCAGCTTGGCGGTGTCGACCTTGATCCCGCGCGCGTAGCCCTCGACGGCGCCGAACAGATGCGAACGCAGCCACGGGACGTGGGCGAACAGCCGCTGATGTGCGGCCTCCCGCAGCGCGAGGTAGAGGCGGACCTCCTCCAGCGGCACGCCCAGGCCCTTGCCGAGCGCCTCGATGTTGCGCGGCAGCAGCGCGGACCTGCCCTCCGGGCCGAGCGGCAGGCCGATGTCGGTGGAGCCGACGACCTCACCGGCGAGGACACCGAGGGCCTGGCCGATCTGGGTGCCGAACATGGCGCCGCCCATCGAGCGCATCATGCCGAGCAGCGGGCCCGCCATGGCCTGCATCTCCTCCGGCAGCACGCTGCCCATGGCCGCGCCGACCCGCTCGGCGACCGGGTCGACGAGCTCCTTCCAGACCGGCAGCGTCGACTCGACCCACTCGGCGCGGCTCCAGGCGACGGCGGTGCCGGATCCGGACGGCAGTGAGGTGACGCCGTCCAGCCACAGATCCGCGAGGCGGACGGCCTCCTCCACCTCGGCCCGCTCGTGCGCGCCGACCGAGGCGTCCTTGGAGCCGTCCTGCGCTCCGGCGGCGACGGTCTGGCGGGCGATGTCCTTGGCCATGTCCCAGTTCACCGGGCCGCCCTCGTAGGAGAGCATCTGGCCCAGCTTCTGGAAGGCGGCGCCCAGGTCGCCCGGGTTCAGCTGGCCCTGGCCGCCCAGCGAGCCGAACATCGCCGCCAGCGGGTTGTCGGCGGGGCCGCCCGAGCCCTGGCCGCCGAAACCGAACGGATGGGGCCGGTCACCGCCCTGGTTCTTGTTGCCGTCGTCCCCGTCCTCGGGTTCCTCGGGAGGCTGGCCGAATCCGAATGGGGTGTCACTCACGGGTTTCCTCGGCTCTGTGTCGTCGGACGGTCTGGAATCGTTCCCGGACGCTGCGAATGTCCCGGGGTGAACTGGTGGGCTCTTCCTCCAGCCTAGACACCTGTCAGGCAGGATGGAGCCTGCGCACCTCGTACCAGAAACAACCACTGGAGACGCCCGGTGAGTTCCTCCGAGTCCCACGTTCGCGCAGCGCGAACCCCTACCGTCGCCGTCACAGGTGCCGCCTCGGGGGTCGGCGCGCTGCTCACCGAGCGGCTCGCGGCCTCGGACGCCGTCAAGCACGTCATCGCCCTCGACGAGCGCCGCGGCGACGTGAGCGAGGCCCAGTGGCACACGCTCGACATCCGGGATCCGGCGCTGGCCGACCGGCTGCGCGGTGACGGCGACCCCGTGGACGTCGTCGTCCATCTCGCCACCGATCTCGATCTGGAGACCGATCCGGCGGCCCGCACCGCCTACAACGTGCGCGGCACCCAGACCGTGCTGACAGCCGCAGCTGCCGCGGGCGTGCACCGGGTGGTGCTGTGCACCTCCGCGATGGTCTACGGCGCGCTCCAGGACAACGACGTGCCGCTGGCCGAGGACGCCGAGCTGCGGGCCACAGCTGATGCCACCGCTGTCGGGGATCTGCTGGAGATCGAACAGCTGGCACGCCGGGCGCCCCGCGCGCACCCCGGCCTGAACGTGACGGTGCTGCGCCCGGCCGTTCTCGTCGGCGCCGGTATGGACACCGCGCTGACGCGCTATTTCGAGTCGCCGCGTCTGCTGGTGGTCGCCGACTCCCGGCCCTGCTGGCAGTTCTGCCATGTCGAGGACCTGGTGACCGCCCTGGAGTTCGCGGCGCTGGAGAAGGTCGACGGCGAGCTGGCCGTCGGCTGCGACGGCTGGCTGGAGCAGGAGGACGTCGAGGAACTGACCGGCATCCGCCGCATGGAGCTGCCCTCCAGCGTCGCGCTGGGCGCCGCGTCCCGGCTGCACCGGCTGGGGCTGACGCCGTCCCCGGCCGGGGACCTGGCGTACACGATGTACCCGTGGGTCGTCAGCGGCAGCCGGCTGCACGAGGCCGGGTGGCGGCCGCGCTGGACGAACGAGGAGGTGCTCGCCGCGCTGCTGGAAGAGGTGGCGGGCAGGCACACCGTCGCCGGCCGCCGGCTCGGCCGGACGGAGGCGGCGACGGCGGCCGGTGCGGCGGGAGCCACCGTCGCGCTGCTGGGCACAGCTGCGCTGGTGCGCCGGGCCCGCAGGCGGCGCGGCCTGTGAGGTGTTCCGGAAACCCGGGCCGTAGGGCAGCATGACCGGCATGGCACAGACGTACGACGCGGCGGAGCGCCCCGACCACCCCGGTGAGCGGGCCGCCGCCGATCCGATCCGGCTCGCGGAGATCCGGGAGACGCCCCTCTCCGTCGACGAGGTCTTCGCCGCCGTCGGCGACCGGGCGGCCGGCGGTACCGCGCTGTTCGTCGGCACCGTCCGCGACCACGACGGCGGCGCCGACGTCGCACAGCTGGGGTACTCGGCACATCCCACGGCACAGGCCGAGCTGCGCAGGGTCGCCGAGAAGGTCGCGGCCGACCACCCGGTGCGGGCCATGGCCGCCGTCCACCGGGTCGGTGACCTACGCATCGGTGATCTGGCCGTGGTGGTGGCGGTCTCCTGCCCGCACCGCGCCGAGGCGTTCGACGCCTGCCGGCGGTTCATCGACGACCTCAAGCACGAGGTCCCCATCTGGAAGCACCAGACCTTCTCCGACGGCACCGAGGAGTGGGTGGGCGCCCAGGGCTGAAGGCCGGGAGCCGAGGGGCGGGAACCGCGAAGAGCGGGGAACCGCGACCCGCGGCTCCCCGGCCCCGTGCCGGGCGTCCGCTCCGTTCCGCGCGCCCCGTGCGCCGGAAGGCGGCCGGCCACACCCCGCAACCCCTGCGGCTCCCGGGGGCGCCTCCGTCGGCGCGAGCGCCCTCGCGTGCCTCTGCTCATCCCCGGCCCGTTCCGCCGTGCCCTCGGCCAGCAGGCGGAGCGGTGGACCGGGAACTCGGCGGTGTGCTCGTTCGTGGGCACTGTGTGGGCAAAAGGTCGGTGATCACTCCGGTTGCGTAACCGTGCCCCGAGTCGGACCGTTGTGTCTCCGACGGTTAATCTGCTCATCGGCCGGTCACCCGGCCAAAGGCACACTATCGAGGGGTCGGGAGGACTCGATGGCGGCTCTTGCCTGGTTGCTGATTCCGGTCGTCGCCGTGGTCGCCGCGAGCATCTGGGGAAGCTGGGCCGGCCGCCGCCGAACCACCACCCCCGATGTCGTCGGGGTCGCCGGCTACGAACGCTTCCGCGCCGCCATGGAACGCACCGGCCCCTCCCTCAGCGGTCCGGAAGGCCCCGGAACCGAGGGGCCCGCCCGTTCCCCGCGCGCGGCGGCGGCGCCCGCACGGGCCGTCGCGCACGCGGCCCCGGACGGACCGGCCCGGGCAGGCGACTGACCGAGCCGTCCCGTACTGTCGTGCCATGCCTCGCCGCACCGCGACCCTGCTCGCCTCCACACTGCTGCTCATAGCGCTGCTGTGCGCCGGTGTGCTCATCAAGGTGCCCTACGCCGAGATGTCGCCCGGACCGACGGTGAACACCCTGGGCAAGCACGACGGTGAACCCGTGCTCAACATCAAGGACGAGCCGGGCAAGAAGAACGAGCCGAAGCAGTACGGCACCTCGGGCCACCTCAACATGACGACGGTCCGCGTCACCGGCTCCGAGTACCGCATGAACCTCGTCGAGGCGCTGTCCGGCTGGCTGCGCGGCGAGCGCGCCATCGTCCCGCACGCGACGCTCTACCCGGACGACAAGTCGGCCGAGGAGGTCGACCAGGAGAACGCCGAGGAGTTCACGGCCTCGCAGGAGAGCGCCAAGGTCGCCGCGCTCAAGGAGCTGCACAAGCCCGTCGGTTCGCATGTGATCGTCGGGGCCGTCACCAAGGGCAAGCCCGCGCAGGGCAAGCTGCGCCCCGGGGACGTGATCACCGCCGTCGACGGCAAGCCGGTCGGCCGGCCGGAGAGCGTCGGGCAGGTTGTCACCCAGCGCAAGCCCGGCGAGGACGTCACCTTCACCGTCGTCCCGGTCAAGAAGGCCAAGGCGGCGCAGAAGAAGGGCAAGGAGCCGACGGAGCTGGACGGCCGGAAGGTCACGGTGCGGACGACCGAGGACGAGCAGGACGGCCGCGCCGTCGTCGGCATCCAGCCCGCGCTCGGCCACACCTTCCCGTTCGAGATCGACATCAAGCTGGCCGACGTCGGCGGGCCGAGCGCCGGACTGATGTTCGCGCTGGGCATCGTCGACAAGCTCACCCCCCAGAAGCTGACCGGCGGCCAGTTCGTCGCCGGCACCGGCACCATCGACGACGACGGCAAGGTCGGCGAGATCGGCGGCATCCAGATGAAGACCGTCGCAGCCCGGGAGAAGGGCGCGCGCTACTTCCTCACCCCCGCCGGCAACTGCCCCTCGGCGGCCAAGAACAAGCCCGACGGGCTGACGCTGGTGAAGACCTCCACCATGCACGAGGCGATGACGTCGCTGAAGAAGATCCGCGAGGGCCACCCGGAGCAGCTCACCGAGTGCAAGCCCGCCAAGGGCTGAGCCGGGCGGCGGGCCGGGGAGCCCGCCGGCCCCGCCGGTGTGTGCGGCGGGGCCCGGGCGGCAGGCCCTACTCCTCGAACGTCGCGGACAGCGCCTCGGCCAGGCCCGGCACCAGGCCGGAGCCCGTCAGCACCTCCGTCGTGGCGTCCTTCTCACGCAGCCGCAGCGCCGATTCCCGTTCGCCGTCCCGCAGCACCGCCACCGTCATCCGCACCTCCTTGCGTTCGGGGTGCTCGGCCACCCAGCGGGACAGCTCGGCGTCGTCCAGGCCCGAGGGGACCGACGCCTCGGCCGACGGCGGCAGCATGAGGCGCTCCACGGTCAGGGCACAGCCGTCGACGCTGTCCGGCCAGGCGATCGTGCCGAGGAACTCGTCCAGCGGGACGCTCGCGGGGATCTCGTCCTGTTCGACGGGGGTGAGAGAAGCGGCGGAGGAGGAACTGCCGGGCTGTTCCCCGGCGGAGGCGTCCGGTTCGCCGAGGCCCAGCTGCTGCGCCAGTTCCGGCTCCTGGGTGCGCAGCCGCGCGGTGTCCACCAGGGCGAAGAGGCGTGCGGGCTGGTCCCAGCCGAGCCCGGCGGTGTACTCGTCGATTTCGAGGACGGCACGGGTCAGCGGACCGGAGGCGAGAGGTGTGCCGTCAAGGGGGAGGTTGTCCATGTCCATATCGTGCCGTCTGAGACCCCGGAAACGGGAACTGAGTAAAGCTTGAGTAAGTTGCCGTAGTGGGCCTTACGATGCGGGCCCGGTTCAGCGCTACACAAACTGCGAATCTTCGAGGTGCGCACCTTGGCTTTCCAGATGCCGGAGCGGGGCTCAGGGGGCCCCTCCGGGCCACGGATCAGAGTGGGCCGGCCTTCCCGGCGCGCCCGGACGCTGTTGCTGACAGCGGGCGTGCTGGCCGTCCTGGCGATGCTGTTTGTCATGTTCGCCGGGTTCTGGACGGACTGGCTGTGGTACCGCTCGGTCGACTACAGCTCGGTCTTCACCAAGACCCTGTGGACCAAGATCGGCATGTTCGCCGTCTTCGGTCTGCTGATGGCCGCCGCCATCGGATTCAACATCTGGCTGGCCCACCGGCTGCGTCCGCCGCTCAGCGCGATGTCGCTGGAGCAACAGAGCCTCGACCGGTACCGCATGGGGCTCGCGCCGTACAAGAAGTGGATCCTGCTGGGGATCATGGCGCTCGTCGGGCTGATCTCGGGCGCCTCCGCGGCCGGTCAGTGGCGCACCTGGCTGATGTGGGTCAACGGCGTCACCTTCGGCACGAAGGACCCGCAGTTCCACAAGGACGTCTCCTTCTTCGCCTTCGATCTGCCGTTCTACCGCTTTCTGCTGAGCTTCGGATTCGCAGCGGCGATCCTCTCGCTGATCGCCGCCGCCCTCGTGCACTACCTCTACGGCGGGCTGCGCGTCACCACGCCGGGGGCGCGCGCCACCGCGCAGGCCACCGGTCATCTGTCGGTGCTGCTGGGGCTGTTCGTCGCGCTGAAGGCCGTCGCCTACTGGCTCGACCGCTACGGACTGGCCGTCAAATCGGGGGACTTCAAGTCCACGGACAACTGGACGGGCCTGAAGTACGTCGACGCCAACGCCTACCTGCCGGCGAAGACGATCCTGTTCATCATCGCCATCATCTGTGCGCTGCTGTTCTTCGCGACCATCTGGCGGCGCACCTGGCAGCTGCCCGTGATCGGCTTCGGTCTGATGGTGCTCTCCGCCATCCTCATCGGCGGGCTCTACCCGGCGATCGTGCAGAAGTTCCAGGTCTCGCCGAACGAGCAGTCCAAGGAAGCCCCGTACATCAAGAAGAACATCGATGCGACGCGTAAGGCGTACGACATCGACGACTCGCAGGTGCGGGACTACAAGGGCACCAGCAAGGCCGGCAACGAGACGCTGCGGGACGCCGCGGACACCACCGCGAGCATGCGTCTGCTGGACCCGAGCGTCGTCTCGCCGACCTTCCAGCAGAAGCAGCAGGTACGCGGCTACTACCAGTTCCCGCAGACGCTGGACGTGGACCGCTACAAGCACGACGGCAAGGAGCAGGACACCGTCGTCGGCCTCCGGGAGATCAACACCGACGGGATCCCGGAGAAGAACTGGATCAACGAACACTTCAAGTACACCCACGGCTACGGCATGGTCGCGGCCAAGGGCACCGAGGTCGACAAGGACGGCGCGCCGGCCTTCACGGAGAAGGACCTGCCGCCCAAGGGCGACAAGGGCAAGTACGAGGGGCGCGTCTACTACGGCGAGAAGACCACGCAGTACTCGATCGTCGGCGGGCCCCAGAAGGAGCTCGACTACGCCGACGACAACGGCGAGAAGACGTACTCCTACAAGGGCAAGAGCGGCGTCGACCTGTCCAACCCGGTCAACCGCGCCGCCTACGCCGTGACGTTCAGCGAGCCGCAGATCCTGTACTCGGGCGCCATCGGCGACGGCTCGCGCATTCTGTACAACCGCACGCCCAAGGAGCGCGTCGAGGCGGTGGCGCCCTGGCTGACCATCGACGGCGACCCGTACCCGGCGGTGGTCGACGGCCGCATCAAGTGGATCGTCGACGCCTACACGACCTCCAACGGCTACCCCTACTCGTCGCGTACGACGCTGGGGGACACCACGGCGGACTCCCTCACCGACGGGCAGCGCTCCGTGGTGGCACAGCAGAACCGGGTCAACTACATCCGCAACTCGGTCAAGGCGACCGTCGACGCCTACACCGGCGATGTGCAGATGTACCAGTGGGACAAGAAGGACCCGGTGCTGAAGACGTGGATGAAGGCGTTCCCCGGCACCGTCAAGCCGAAGAGCGCCATCGGCAGCGAGCTGATGGATCATCTGCGCTATCCGCAGGACCTGTTCAAGGTGCAGCGTGATCTGTTGCAGACGTACCACGTGACCTCGCCGTCGCAGTTCTACAGCGGCAGTGAGCGCTGGCAGGTGCCCGACGACCCGACGCACAAGGGCAACGCGGTACCGCCGTACTACCTGAGCATGAAGATGCCCGACCAGAAGTCGCAGCAGTTCCAGCTGACGACGACGTTCAACCCGAACAAACGCGAGACCCTGGGCGCCTTCATGGCGGTCGAGGCGGACGCGCGCAGCAACGACTACGGCAAGATCAGAATCCTGAGACTGCCACCGAACACCACCGTGTCCGGCCCCTCGCAGGTGCAGAGCAAGTTCAACTCGGATCCGGACATCGCCGAGAAGATCAACCTGCTCAAGCGCGGGGACTCGGAGGTCGAGTACGGCAACCTGATGACCGTCCCCCTGGAAGGCGGTCTGCTGTACGCGGAGCCCGTCTATGTGCGCGGTGCCGGGACGAACTACCCGCGGATGCGCAAGGTTCTGGTGACCTACGGCGAACAGATCGCGTTCGAGGACACCTTGGAGCAGGCCCTCGACAAGGTCTTCGACACGGAGGGCAGAACCGACGAGGGCGAGGACACCACCGGCCCGGGCGGCGACCGGGACGAGGGCGACCAGGGCGGCGAGCCCGAGAACGCCACGGTGGAGCAGGCGCTCAAGGACGCCCAGAAGGCCTACGACGACGGCCAGAAGGCCCTGGAGAAGGGCGACTGGCAGGAGTACGGCAAGCAGCAGAAGGAGCTGGAGGACGCGCTGAAGGAGGCGTCCGAGGCCGAGAACAAGGGCGGCAAGAACAAGGGGGGTTCGGGCAGCTAGCCCTTCCCCGCACGGGCGGGCGGCCGCGGTGACCGTCGAAGGTCACC
>NZ_BJMM01000029.1 GCF_006539165.1 Streptomyces cacaoi
GGCCGGACGGCAGTGCGCGCCGTCCGGCCGCCGCGCCGTGTGCTGTGCCGCCTGCTGTGCCGTGTGCTGGCCCCGGTTGCCCCGCGCCGCCCGCTTCCCGCGCGCAGGCGCCCGGGAAGCGGCGGGCAGGCCACCACGAAGCGGCCCGCCCCCGCGGAGGGGCGCCTACAGAAAGGCCCCGGACGGGATGTACGGCGACGGCGGCCGCATCCCGCGCACACAGACGAACCCCTCGGCACGCAGCGCGAGTCCCGCGTCGAGCCCGACGTCCACGGCCCACTGCTGTGCGGCCGTGACGTCCTGGATCTCGGCGGTGACGCCCTCGTCCAGGCCGAGCAGCGCGGCCGTCAGCACCCGGGTGGCGAGCCGGCGCGAGGTGGCGGCGAGCGTCTCGACGGTGCCGTCCTCGCGGAAGTAGCAGTAGCCGCTGCCGGCCAGGTCGTCCGCGACGACCAGCCGGCAGCGGCGCATCAGGAACGCGTGGTCGGGGCCGTGCGCCCCGCCGCGCAGCCGCCGGTCGACGGAGTCGAGCAGATCGCGGTCGCGCGGCGTCCCCGCGACGACGGGGCCGTCCGGCGCGGGCAGCCGCGCGCGGTCGACGACGCCGCGCATCCGGATCGTCGGGTGCAGCTCGAAGCCCGCCCGCCGGTAGGAGCGCGCGGCGGCCGGGTGCCGCGAGCAGCAGATGAGGCCGCGCAGACAGCCCCGGCCGTACTCCAGCGTCCGCTGGAGCAGCGCGCCGCCCACGCCCTTGCCCTGGGCGCCGGGCAGCACGACGAGCAGCGCCAGCCCCCAGGTGCCCTCGCGGATGTGCGACTGGGCGGCCCCGACGGCGTTGCCCGGCCCGTCCTCGGCGATCCAGCTCCCGGCCGGGTCGGTGCCCGCCAGGTGCCGGAACTTCTCCCGGAACCGGGCCGCGCGCTCGGCGGAGGGCGGGCCCTGCGGCGGCTCGCCCTTGAGCGTGTGCGAGTCGCCGAACGAGGCCGTCGCCAGCGCGTGCACGGTCTCCGCGTCTTCTTCGGTGTCCCTGGCGGGTCGCAGCAGCATCCGCGCAGGCTACGGCAGCGCCAGCATCCGCTCCAGGGCGATTTCGGCGTAGCGGGCGGTCTCCGCGTCGACCTCGATGCGGTTGACGACCTTGCCGTCGACGAGGGACTCCAGGGCCCACACCAGATGCGGCAGATCGATCCGGTTCATGGTCGAGCAGAAGCAGACCGTCCGGTCCAGGAAGACGATCTCCTTGTCCTCGGCGGCGAACCGGTCGGCCAGCCGGCGCACCAGGTTCAGCTCGGTGCCGATCGCCCACTTCGAACCGGCAGGGGCCGCCTCCAGCGCCTTGATGATGTACTCCGTCGAGCCCACCTGGTCGGCCGCCGCGACGACGTCGTACCGGCACTCGGGGTGGACGAGCACGGTGACGCCGGGGATCCGCTCGCGCACCTCCCGCACGGAGTCCAGCGAGAACCGCCCGTGCACGGAGCAGTGCCCGCGCCAAAGGATCATCCGGGCGTCGCGCAGCTGCCCGGCCGTGAGCCCGCCGCCCGGCTTGTGCGGGTTGTAGACGACGCAGTCCTCCCGGCTCAGGCCGAGTTCGCGTACGGCGGTGTTGCGCCCCAGGTGCTGGTCGGGCAGGAACAGCACCTTCTCGCCCTGCTGGAAGGCCCACTCCAGCGCGCGCCGGGCGTTGGAGGAGGTGCAGATGGTGCCGCCGTGCCGGCCGGTGAACGCCTTGATGTCGGCCGAGGAGTTCATGTACGAGACGGGCACCGTCGTCTCCGCGATCCCGGCCTCGGTGAGCACGTCCCAGCACTCGGCGACCTGTTCGGCGGCCGCCATGTCGGCCATGGAGCAGCCGGCGGCCAGATCCGGCAGGACGACCTGCTGGCTGTCGGCGGTGAGGATGTCGGCGGACTCGGCCATGAAGTGCACGCCGCAGAAGACGATGTACTCCGCACCGGGCCGGGCCGCCGCCTCCCGGGCGAGCTTGAAGGAGTCCCCGGTCACGTCGGCGAACTCGATGACCTCGTCGCGCTGGTAGTGGTGCCCCAGCACGAAGACGCGCTCGCCCAGCTTCTCCTTGGCGGCGCGGGCGCGGGCGACGAGGCCGGGGTCGGAGGGAGCGGGCAGATCGCCGGGGCACTCGACTCCGCGTTCGCTCCGGGGGTCGGCCTCGCGGCCGAGCAGAAGCAGCGCGAGCGGGGTCGGCTGCACATCCAGCGGCTGGGCGGTACTCACGGGACCAACCCTTTCTGTAGCGGTAGCGAGGGCGGGTGCGCGGAGATTCCGGGCTCCCTTCTCGTCTAACTGACGCTATGTATCATACCGGCTTCACGTCACCTTGACGATGCCCATTGCGTCGATGTGACGCATTCCCAGCCGCTGAAGCGGTGTGCGAGCATGAAGTAGCCACTCCTGGAATGAATCCGGGAAGCCGTCGGTTGTCGCTGACGGCAAGAGAGCAATCCGTACGAACCCGGGAGAGAAGCAGATGTCCGTTTCGGACGAGACCGCTGTGAGCGAGGGCATCATCCTGTCCGACGCCGCCACCGCGAAGGTCAAGAGCCTGCTGGAGCAGGAGGGCCGCGACGACCTGGCGCTGCGCGTCGCCGTCCAGCCGGGCGGCTGCTCGGGCCTGCGGTACCAGCTCTTCTTCGACGAGCGCTCGCTCGACGGCGATGTGGTCAAGGACTTCGACGGCGTCAAGGTCGTCACCGACCGGATGAGCGCCCCCTACCTCGGCGGCGCCTCCATCGACTTCGTCGACACCATCGAGAAGCAGGGCTTCACGATCGACAACCCGAACGCCACCGGCTCCTGTGCCTGCGGCGACTCCTTCAACTGACCCGGGTGCGCCCGGTCCTGCCGCGTACGGGCGGCGGGAGCGTCAGAGCATGACGAGGGCGGCGGACTCCCCCCCCCCACGGGAGCCCGCCGCCCTCGTCTCGTTCCCGTCCTCCCCGGCCCGCGGCGCGGGCCGGGCGTCTCACTTGCGCGGCAGCCGGTCACCGTCGCGCTGGTCGACGACCTTGCGGCCGCCCAGCGCCTTCTCCAGCTCCACCTTCGCGGTCTGCCGCTTCGCGATCTTCACACAGACCCGGCCGCCGTCCTTGTCCTTCGGCTCGGCCGTGACCCGCACCTTCACCGAGGAGCCGGACTCGTCGGCCTTCGCGTGGTACGTCGAGCACACCCCGCCCCAGAAGTGCAGCGTGAGCGTGCGCCCGTCCGCCGAGTACGCCTCGACCGCCTGCGGCCCGGACTGCCGGCCCCCGGCGCCCACATCGCCCTTCGGCGGCGCACCGGGCGCCGAGTGGCCGGGCGGCTGCGAACCGGGCTGCTCCCCGGGTGCCGTGCCCGAGCCGTCGCCCCGGGGCGCGGCCAGGAACTTCGGCTCCACCGCGGGATGTGTCACCTGGGAGTCCCCACCGCCGCCCGGCCGCTGCACCTGGTAGATCCAGGCCGGCACCAGCACCGGCTTGCCCTTCGAACGCTCCAGCGACAGCCCGAACGTGGCGTCGCTCACCTCCGCCGGGCCGGTGCGGCCGTCGCCGTCGCCGCGGCTCCCGTCACCGCCCTTGCCGTCGCTCCCCGGGTCCGGCTCCGCGGTCGCTTTGTCGACCTTCGCGGCCGTGTCCCCGGCAGCCGGGCCACCGGCCGTCTGCGGTGCCGGGCCGCCGCCCCCGTCCACGCGCATGCCACCGCCCTGCGACCGGCTCGCCGTGTTCAGCCGGTCCAGCGTCGCGCTCGCGCTCAGCACCGGATACGCGGCACCCTTCGCCGTCTCGCTCCAACTGCCCTGCGCCCGCGTGATGTTCCCGTCCGGGCCGACGACGAAGCTGCTGTCCCAGCCGTGCGTGGGCAGCCCCGCCACCTTCGGTGTGACCGTGACCGTGCGGGTGCCGCCGACCGTCGCTCCGGCCTTCAGCCCGGCGTCCTTCATGCCCAGCGTCTCCAGGACGGGACGCACCGCGTCCTTCGCCTTCCCGGCGGAGACCGGCTCGCCGTCCGGCGCCGGATCGCCCCCGTCCCCGGCCGTCAGCGGCACATCCGTACCGTCGACGTACGCCCACGCGCCGCCGGCCGAGCCGCGGTCGGCGGTCAGCCTCGGGCTCTTGTCCGACCCGCCGGAGACCGACCAGCGCCCCTTCTCCTTGCGCACGGCGCCCTCCACCTTCAGGGCCTTCGCCAGCCGCGCCACCTCGTCCTTGCGCACGTCGTGCCCCACCCGGTGCACCGCGGCCCGCTCCGGCCCGTCCGGCAGCGAGCCGGTGGCCCGGTAGCGGCGCGGGCCCTCCGCGTCGCCGGGGGCGCTCGCGCTGCCGTCACCGGCGCGGGCGGCGGCGCCGTCCAGGGTCAGCTTCGGGGGCCGGCTGCCGGAGCCCGCGCCGTCGTCGTCCGACGAGCCCGTCGCGGCCCAGTACGCACCGCCGCCGCCCGCCACCAGGACGGCGGCCGCCACGGCGACGACGGGCAGCTGACGCCGGCCGCGCCGGGGCACGGGCCGGTCCTCGGAATCGGGGGACTGGTCTGTACTCACCGGATACTCCTTCGGCTCCGCGTCCAAGAGGTCCATCCCCCACGGGGGGAACGGCAGTTGGACGGTGCGGGCAAGCGGGCGGTTCCCTTCCGTTCCGCAACAGGGTCCGGGCGCCGCCGCCGGCCCCGGCCCCGCTGCCGTCCGGGGCGCCGGACGACCGGACCGCGGACTCGTGTTCGCTACCGAAAAGCCTGGTTTTTCTTGCGGGAACCCCGTGCGAGCCCCGGCGACCTGCCCCGGAAAGCCCTGGAATGCGACGGTTCCGTCCTGTTCGGGTCCGCGCCCCCAGCGGGTAGCGTTACTGGGGCCTCGCCCGTTCGCAGTTGCGGACGGGCGGTATCCCGTTGTCTCTCAGGAGCAGATTTCGTCGTGCGTATCGCAGTGAGCGGTTCCATCGCAAACGACCACCTGATGACCTTCCCGGGGCGCTTCTCCGACCAGCTGGTCGCCGACCAGCTGCACACGGTCTCGCTCTCCTTCCTCGTCGACACCCTCGACATCCGCCGCGGCGGCGTCGGGGCGAACATCGCGTTCGGCATGGGTCAGCTCGGAGCCCGGCCGATCCTGGTCGGCGCGGCAGGGGAGGACTTCGAGGAGTACCGCGTCTGGCTCGAACGCCACGGCGTGGACACGGAGTCGGTCCGCATCTCCGAACACCTGCACACCGCCCGCTTCACCTGCACAACGGACGCGGACCACAACCAGATCGGCTCCTTCTACACGGGTGCCATGAGCGAGGCGCGGCTCATCGAGATCCAGCACGTCGTCGACCGCGTCGGCCCGCTGGACCTGCTGGTGATCAGCGCCGACGACCCCGAGGGGATGATCCGCCACACCGAGGAGTGCCGCACCCGCGGCATCCCCTTCGCGGCGGACTACTCGCAGCAGATCGCACGCATGGACGGCGAGGGCATCCGCGAGCTGACCGAGGGCGCCACCTACCTGTTCTCGAACGAGTACGAGAAGGAGCTCATCGAGAGCAAGACCGGCTGGAGCGACGAGGAGGTCCTCCAGAAGGTCGGCACCCGCGTCACCACGCTCGGCAAGCGCGGCGCCCGGATCGACCGCGCCGGCCACGACCCCATCCACGTCGACTGCCCGGAGGAGCGCACCAAGGCCGAACCGACCGGCGTCGGCGACGCCTTCCGCGCCGGCTTCCTCTCCGGCCTCAGCTGGGGCGTCGGCCTGGAGCGCGCCGCGCAGACCGGCTGCATGCTGGCGACCCTCGTCATCGAGACCGTCGGCACCCAGGAGTACGAGCTGGCCCGGGTTCATTTCCTGGAGCGCTTCACCAAGGCGTACGGCCACGACGCCGCCGCCGAGATCCGCCCCCACCTGCCCTGACCCGCGGCGAGCGTTCCGGTGCCGGGCGGACGAGGCTCCGCCCGGCACCCGGCCCCTCAGGCCCCGGCCACCCGGCGCACCCGGTAGGACTCCCCGTCCCTGCCCTCGAACGTGTTTCCGGTCATCTCGCACCAGGCGGGAATGTCCAGCGCGGCGGCCTCGTCGTCCGCCAGCACCGTGACGACACCGCCCTCCGGCAGCCGCCCGACCACCTTCGCCAGCTCGATCACCGGCACCGGGCACCGCTTGCCCCGCGCGTCCACGGTCACCTCGCCCCCGGCCGCGCCGCCCGTGCCGCCCCCGCCGCCGAGGGTCATCCCGCCGCCCGCTGCGCCCCCGGCGTCCGCCCGCACCCCGGGCACCCGGCCGCGCACCGAGGCGACCGCCTCCGGCAGCCGCTGGAGGAACCGCTCGACGTCCGCCTCCTCGGTCCCCGGCGGCAGCGACACCCGCACATTGCCCTCGGACAGGACACCCATCGCACGCAGCACATGGCTCGGCGTCAGCGTGCTGGACGTGCACGACGACCCGGACGAGACGGAGAACCCGGCCGCGTCCAGCGCGTGCAGCAGCGCCTCCCCGTCGACATAGAGACAGGAGAAGGTCACCAGATGCGGCAGCCGCCGCTCCGGATCACCCACCACCTCGGCGTCCGGCACCAGCTCCGGCACCCGCGCCCGGATCAGCGCCGTCAGCTCCCGCAGCCGCGCCGTCTCGGCGTCGGCCTCGGCCCGTACGGCCCGCAGCGAGGCGGCGGCCGCCACGATGCCCGGAATGTTCTCGAAGCCCGGAGCCCGGCCCGACTCCCGCTCGTCCACCGGCCCCTGCGGCGCGAACCGTGTCCCCTTCCGGACCACGAGCAGCCCCACGCCACCCGGCCCGCCCCATTTGTGCGCACTCCCGGCCAGCAGCGACCAGCTGCCCGGCACCGGCCCCCACGGCAGCGACTGCGCCGCGTCCACCAGCAGCGGAACCCCGGCCTCCGCACACGCGTCCGCCACCTCCTCGACGGGCTGGACGGTGCCCACCTCGTGATTGGCCGACTGCAAACAGGCCAGCCCGGCCGCACCACCTGCGGCGGCCCCGGCGCCCTCGGCGCCCCCGGTGGCCCCGGCGCCCCCGGCACCCGTGCTCCCCGCCCCCACCGCCTCGGCGAACTCCCGCGGATCGACCCGCCCGGCCCGGTCCACGCCCACCTGCCGGACGGACCCGCCGATCCGCTCGTGCGCCTCCGCCGCGTGCAGCACGGCCGAGTGTTCGACGGCCGCGACGACCAGCCGGCGGCCCACCCGGCGCCGCCCCGCCAGCGCCCCCGCCACCCCGGAGTGCAGCGCATGGGTACCCGAAGGAGTGAAGTGCAGCTCGTCGGGCCGGCAGCCCACCGCCTCGGCGGCGCTCTCCCGCGCGGCGTCCAGCAGCATCCGCGCGCGGCGCCCCTCCCGGTGCGGCCGGCCCGGATCGGCCCACCCCTCGTCCAGCGCGGCCAGCAACGCCTGCCGTGCGACGGGATGGAGAGGCAGAGAAGAAGCGGCATCGAAGTAGGACACGCCGGAACGCTACCCGCGCGGCCCCCCGGGAGCGCCCCGACGGGCCACCCGAAGCGCCCCGCGGAGGCATCCGCCGGGGCGTCAGATGCGCGATGCCGAGGCGCACTCCACCCCAATGGGGTGCGACGCGGCGCGTTACGCCCCCTCCCCGCGCGACCCCAAATGGCGTCGGCTAGGGTTTGGTCCGCATAAACATCCAAACCCCTGCCCGCGCCAGGGCCGGCGCCCGACCACGTAAGAGGGCCGCGCCCGAACCGACGCGGGCGAGACTCTCGGGAAGGCGCTACGTGAGTCCCAACGGCTCCGACCGCTCGTCGCGGCGCCCGATGCGGCGGAAGCTGCAGCAGGCGCTGGCCGCGGGCCTGGTCCTGGCGACCGCGACCGGTTGCACATCAAAGGACTTCCCCCGCCTCGGAATGCCCACCCCGGTAACGGACGAGGCGCCGCGGATCCTCTCCCTGTGGCAGGGCTCCTGGGTGGCCGCCCTCGCCGTGGGCGTGTTGGTCTGGGGCCTGATCATCTGGAGCGTCATCTTCCACCGGCGCTCCAGGACCAAGATCGAGGTCCCGCGGCAGACCCGGTACAACATGCCCATCGAGGCGCTCTACACGGTCGTCCCCATCATCATCATCGCGGTGCTGTTCTACTTCACCGCGCGGGACGAGACCAAGCTCATGGCGACCTCGAAGAAGCCCACCCATGTCGTCAACGTCGTCGGTTACCAGTGGAGCTGGGGCTTCAACTACATCGAGGACGTCGACGGCGACCCCAAGACCGACGCCAAGTCCACCGGCACCCAGGGCAATCTCTCGGCCATCCCCGACCGGATGGCGAAGGGCTTCCCCGAGGGCGCCGAGGGCGTGCACGAGGTCGGTACCCCCGGTGAGCGGAATCCGCAGAACAACAACCCGGGCCCGACCCTGTGGCTGCCGAAGGGCGAGAAGGTCCAGTTCATCCTGACCTCTCGTGACGTCATCCACTCGTTCTGGGTTCTGCCGTTCCTGATGAAGCAGGACGTCATCCCGGGCCATGTCAACCGCTTCGAGGTGACCCCCAACAAGGAGGGCACCTTCAGGGGCAAGTGTGCCGAGCTGTGCGGCGTCGACCACTCCCGGATGCTCTTCAACGTGAAGGTCGTCTCCCCGGAGCGCTACCAGAAGCACCTGGAGGACCTGGCGAAGAAGGACCAGACCGGCTACATCCCGGCGGGTACCGCCTCTACGGGCGGCGCCAAGAATGCGGAGACGAATAACCCGTGAGCATCCTCAACGAACCCCAGGGTGCCGCCGCCACGGCCGAGGCAGCAGCACCGCCTGAACGCCGAAAGCAACCAGGCAACGTCGTGGTCAAGTGGCTGACGACCACCGACCACAAGACGATCGGCACCCTCTACCTGGTCACGTCGTTCGTGTTCTTCTGCATCGGCGGCGTCATGGCGCTCTTCATGCGCGCCGAACTGGCCCGTCCCGGCACGCAGATCATGTCGAACGAGCAGTTCAACCAGGCGTTCACCATGCACGGCACGATCATGCTGCTGATGTTCGCCACCCCGCTCTTCAGCGGGTTCGCGAACTGGATCATGCCGCTCCAGATCGGCGCCCCCGACGTGGCGTTCCCCCGGCTGAACATGCTGGCGTACTGGCTGTACCTCTTCGGCTCGGTCATCGCCGTCGGAGGCTTCCTCACCCCGCAGGGCGCCGCCGACTTCGGCTGGTTCGCCTACTCGCCGCTGTCGGACGCCGTCCGCTCGCCGGGCGTCGGCGCCGACCTGTGGATCATGGGTCTGGCCCTCTCGGGCTTCGGTACCATCCTCGGCTCGGTCAACTTCATCACCACCATCATCTGCATGCGCGCCCCCGGCATGACGATGTTCCGGATGCCGATCTTCACCTGGAACGTGCTGCTGACCGGTGTGCTGGTCCTGCTGGCCTTCCCGGTGCTCGCCGCCGCGCTGTTCGCCCTGGAGGCGGACCGTAAATTCGGGGCGCATGTATTCGACGCGGCCAATGGCGGCGCGTTGCTCTGGCAGCATTTGTTCTGGTTCTTCGGGCATCCAGAGGTCTACATCATCGCGTTGCCGTTCTTCGGCATCGTTTCCGAGGTCATCCCGGTCTTCAGCCGCAAGCCGATGTTCGGTTACATCGGTCTGATCGGCGCCACGATTTCCATCGCGGGTCTGTCGGTGACGGTCTGGGCGCACCACATGTACGTCACAGGCGGCGTGTTGTTGCCCTTCTTCTCCTTCATGACATTCCTGATCGCGGTGCCGACAGGTGTGAAGTTCTTCAACTGGATCGGCACGATGTGGAAGGGCTCGTTGTCGTTCGAGACACCGATGCTCTGGACGGTCGGGTTCCTGATCACCTTCCTCTTCGGTGGTCTCACCGGCGTCATCCTGGCCTCGCCGCCGATGGACTTCCACGTCTCCGATTCGTACTTCGTCGTGGCGCACTTCCACTACGTGGTCTTCGGCACCGTCGTGTTCGCGATGTTCGCCGGATTCCATTTCTGGTGGCCCAAGTTCACCGGCAAGATGCTCGACGAGCGCCTCGGCAAGATCACCTTCTGGACGCTGTTCGTCGGCTTCCACGGCACGTTCCTCGTCCAGCACTGGCTGGGTGCCGAGGGCATGCCGCGCCGGTACGCCGACTACCTGGCGGCCGACGGGTTCACCGCGCTGAACACCATCTCGACGATCAGCTCGTTCCTGCTGGGTCTGTCTCTCCTGCCGTTCTTCTACAACGTCTGGAAGACCCACAAGTACGGCAAGAAGATCGAGGTGGACGACCCGTGGGGCTACGGCCGTTCGCTGGAGTGGGCGACGTCCTGCCCGCCGCCGCGGCACAACTTCCTCACCCTGCCGCGGATCCGTTCCGAATCCCCGGCGTTCGACCTGCACCACCCGGAGATCTCCGCGCTGGACGAGCTGGAGAACGTCGACCACGGTGACAAGGCGCTGGCCGGCAGCAAGGAGGCCGGGAAGTGAAGATCCAGGGCAAGATGTTCCTGTGGCTGTCGCTGTTCCTGCTGGCAGTCGCCATCACCTACGGCCTCTGGTCCAAGGAGCCCGTCGGCACCACCGGCCTCTTCCTCGCCTTCGGCCTGTCGATCATGATCGGCTACTACCTGGCGTTCACCGCGCGCCGGGTGGACACCGGGGCGCAGGACAACAAGGAGGCCGACGTCGCGGACGACGCCGGTGAGCTGGGCTTCTTCAGCCCGCACAGCTGGCAGCCCCTCGCGCTGGGGCTCGGCGGGGCCTTCGCCTTCATGGGCGTCGCGCTCGGCTGGTGGCTCGTGTACGTCTCCGCTCCGCTGCTGATCATCGGCCTCTGCGGATGGGTGTTCGAGTACTACCACGGCGAGAACCGCACACAGTGACGCGTCGGTCCGCATAACCCGCGACCAGCGCAAAAGCAAGGGTCGGCCCCCGGGACACACCGGGGGCCGACCCGTTTGTACGCGCCCGGCGGGCCCGAATTGACGATTATTCATATTTTGGGGCCATGAGTGACAGGCCGGACACTTTCCCCGCAGGGGGCTGCTCTGCCCCTGCTTCAGACCCCGTTTCCGCTTCCCTCCCCAGACCCCCAGCCGGAAGCCGCAAGCGGCGCTACGTCGTCACCTGCGCCTCGCTGCTCGCGCCCCTCACCGTCGGGCTCAGCGCGTGCAGCGGCAGCAGCGGCTCGGACCCCCTCGCCTCGGCGCCCTACGACGCCTCCGAGGCGGTGTCCGTGAACGCGCCGGCGGACAGCACCGACGTCGACCCCGAGAAGCCGCTGGAGGTCACGGCGGCCAGCGGCGAGGACACCCTCACGGACGTCTACGCGACGGACGCCGCCGGGCGGGTGCTCGCCGGTGAGCTGTCGGCGGACAGCAAGCGCTGGCACAGCACGAGCCCGCTGGCCGCCGGTGTGCGCTACACCGTCCAGGTCAGCACGGAGAACGACGACGGCGCCCCGGGCCGCCGCACGGTCCGCTTCGAGACCAAGCCCCAGGGCAAGAAGCTCAAGGTCGATCTCGGCCCGGACAACGGCACCTACGGCGTCGGACAACCGCTGACGGCCGAGCTGAGCCACCGCGTCAAGGGCAAGCGCCAGCGCGAACTGGTCGAGCGCGCCCTGAAGGTCGAGTCCCACCCCCGGGTGGAGGGCTCCTGGCACTGGGTGGACAGCAAGGAGCTGCACTTCCGCCCCAAGAGCTACTGGCCCGCCCACGCGTCGATCACCCTGCGCTCCAAGCTCAAGGGCCTGAAGATCCGTGACGGGCTCTACGGCGGCGACTCCCCGGCGGTCCGGATGAAGACCGGCGACCGGATCGTGGCCACGGCCGATGCCTCGTCGCACCAGATGAAGGTCGAACGCAACGGCAAGGTCGTCCGCACGGTGCCCATCACCACCGGCAAGTCGGGCTACGAGACCCGCAACGGCATCAAGGTCATCCTCACCAAGGAACCCTTCGTACGGATGACGAGCGCCAGCATCGGCGCCTCCGACTTCTACGATCTGCCGGTCCACTGGGCCACCCGGCTGACCAACAGCGGTGAGTACGTGCACGGCGCGCCCTGGTCGGTCGGCTCCCAGGGCGTCTCCAACACCAGCCACGGCTGTACGGGCATGAGCAGCGCGAACGCCCGCTGGTTCTTCGACAACGTCCGGCAGGGCGACATCGTCCAGCACGTCAACACCACGGGCGAGAAGATGGCGCCCTTCGGCAACGGCTTCGGCGACTGGAACATGCCCTGGAAGGAGTGGCGCAAGGGGAGCGCCGTGCACCAGGGCGAGCACGGCGGCTCGGGCCCCGCCGAGAGCGCACGGCTGCGCCCGCAGGTGTGAACGCGCGGGCGGAGGCTTGACGGGGGCCGCCGGGGCGGGGCCGGGGACGGCGCCGCACAGCCGAACGGGCCCGGGACGGCGATCCGTCCCGGGCCCGTCGAAGGCGTCCCGGACCATGTGGCGGGCCAGGCGCCGGGCCGGTGTGCGGACCGGTCGGCCGAGGCGCTGTGCGCCCGTGTGCGCCCGTGGTGCGGCCCGTGCCGAGGGGAGGGCGGCGGAGGGGCCGCCGGGCGCCCCGGGGGCGCGGCCGGCGGTCCGCCGGGGTGTCTCAGGCCCGCGCGAGGTCTCCGCGGGCCCCGGCCCGGAGGCGCAGGACGTCCGCGAGGGCCTCCGCCAGGGCCACCGGGTCGACGGGGTGCGCCACCGCGGCCTCGGCCCGGCTCCAGGTGGCCAGCCAGGCGTCCTGCGGGCGGCCGATGAGCAGCACGACGGGCGGGCACTCGTAGATCTCGTCCTTGATCTGGCGGCAGACGCCCATGCCGCCGGCCGGGGCGGTCTCCCCGTCGAGCACGCAGGCGTCCACGTGGCGCTCCTCCAGCGTCTTCAGCAGGACGGGGAGGGTGGCGCACTCCAGGTATTCCACGGCGGGGACGTCGGCGGCGGGCCGGCGGCCCCCGGCGAGCCGCACCTGCTCGCGTGTGGCGGCGTTGTCGCTGTAGACCAGCACGGTGGCGGTCGGCTGCATCGTTCCTCCGCTTGTCTTCGGGTGAACCGCTGTGGTCGGGGTCGAGTGCTGTCGTGCCGTGGCCCGGCCACGGGCGTGCCGCTCGGGATGCTACTCCCTCCGACGCACCGTCAACACCGGGCGGCGGCGCCGGATACGGGCCCGTGCGGGCTCCGTATGAGCAGGGCACACGCTGCTGACACACCGAACGGGACCCCCCGAAGTGAGGCCGGGATAAGCGACCGACATAATGTCGGTCGTGGCGACAGCAACAGCAGTAGAAACCGGGCACGCGCACCCGTCGGTCAACCGGCCGAACCTCACCAGCGTCGGAACCATCATTTGGCTGAGTTCCGAGCTGATGTTCTTCGCGGCCCTCTTCGCGATGTACTTCACCCTGCGGTCGGTGACAGGAGCCGAGTACTGGAAGGAGCACGCCGATGCGCTGAACCTTCCCTTCTCGGCGACGAACACCACGATCCTGGTGCTCTCTTCCCTCACTTGTCAGCTCGGCGTGTTCGCTGCCGAGCGCGGTGACGTGAAGAAGCTCCGGGCCTGGTTCATCGTCACCTTCGTGATGGGTGCCATCTTTATCGGCGGCCAGGTCTTCGAGTACACGGAGCTGGTCAAGGAGGGCACGTCGTTGTCCTCCAGCCCGTACGGGTCGGTGTTCTATCTGACCACCGGCTTCCACGGGCTCCATGTGACGGGCGGACTGATCGCATTCCTGTTCGTCCTGGGACGGACATATGCGGCCAAGCGGTTCACCCACCACCAGGCCACCGCAGCCATCGTCGTGTCCTACTACTGGCACTTCGTCGATGTCGTCTGGATCGGCCTCTTCGCCACGATCTACCTGATCAAGTAACGCGGTCAGGGCGCGGGCGGCTCCCGTCGTCCCGCGCGGCAGACGGAACACGTACAGCATCGACGCAGAAGATCCTGACACCGGGGTAATCCGTGAAAAAGCTCTCCGCACGACGGCGCCATCCGCTGGCGGCGCTCGTCGTTCTACTCTTCGCGCTGGCGGCCACCGGGGGGCTGTACACCGCGTTCGCTCCTGCCGAGAAGGCCAAGGCCGAGCAGGAGTCGAGTCAGTCCCTTGCCATCCAGGAGGGCAAGAAGCTCTACCAGGTCGGCTGCTCCAGCTGCCATGGGACCGGCGGCCAGGGGACCAGTGACGGTCCGAGCCTGGTCGGTGTCGGAGCCGCGGCGGTGGACTTCCAGGTAGGCACCGGCCGGATGCCCGCGCAGCAGCCGGGCGCCCAGGTGCCCCGGAAGAAGAAGATCTACAGCCAGGACGAGATCAACCAGCTCGCGGCGTACGTCGCCTCGCTGGGCAGCGGCCCGAGCCAGCCCACCAAGAAGCAGTACGACCCGAGCGGCTCCGACGTGGCCCGCGGTGGTGAGCTTTTCCGTACGAACTGCGCCCAGTGCCACAACTTCACCGGTGAAGGCGGCGCGCTCACGCACGGGAAGTTCGCTCCCGACCTCGGCGACGTCGACCCGAAGCACATCTACGAGGCCATGCAGACCGGCCCCCAGAACATGCCGTCCTTCACCGACGGGGCGCTGCCCGAGAAGGACAAGAAGGACATCGTCGCCTACGTGAAGCAGGTGAACAGCGACAAGTCCGAGAGCCCCGGTGGGTTCAAGCTCGGCGGCTTCGGCCCCGTCAGCGAGGGCATGTTCGCCTGGATCTTCGGCCTCGGCGCGATGATCGGCGTCGCTGTCTGGGTCGCCGCTCGGACCGCAAAGGCCAAGAAGTCATGAGTAGCGAGACTGGACCAGACGAGAACGTGTCAGACGAGAACCTGCCCAGTGAGCAGGAGAAGGCACATGGCGAGGTGACGGGGCAGGACAACCCGTTCGCCGACCCCGGGGTGCCCCCCCATGAGCACCGCATCCAGGACATCGACGAGCGGGCCGCCAAGCGCAGCGAGCGCACCGTGGCGTTCCTGTTCACGCTGTCCATGCTGGCCACGGTGGGCTTCATCGCCTCCTACGTGGCCTTCCCGGTCGACAAGATCATCTATGTCTGGCCGCTCGGGCACGTCAGCGCGCTGAACCTGTCGCTCGGCCTCACGCTGGGCGTCGCCCTGTTCTGCATCGGCGCCGGCGCCGTCCACTGGGCGCGCACGCTGATGTCGGACGAGGAGATGGTCGACGAGCGGCACCCGGTCGCCGCCGAGCCGGCGGTCCGCGAGAAGGTCATCTCGGACTTCAAGCAGGGTGCCAAGGAGTCGGCCCTCGGCCGCCGCAAGCTGATCCGCAACACGATGTTCGGAGCCGTGGCCCTGGTGCCGCTCTCCGGCGTCGTCCTGCTGCGCGACCTCGGTCCGCTGCCGGAGGACAAGCTACGGCACACGGCCTGGTCCAAGGGCAAGCTGCTGGTCAACGAGAACACCAACCAGCCGCTGCGTCCCGAGGACATCGCCGTCGGGTCCCTGGCCTTCGCCCGGCCCGAGGGGCTGGACCACGAGGACGAGGACTTCAACAACGAGATCGCCAAGGCTGCCCTGATGCTCGTCCGGCTGGAGCCGAAGGACATCAAGGACAAGCGCGAGCTGGACTGGTCGCACGAGGGCATCGTCGCGTTCTCGAAGATCTGCACCCACGTCGGCTGCCCCGTCAGCCTCTACGAGCAGCAGACGCATCACGTGCTGTGCCCGTGCCACCAGTCGACGTTCGACCTGTCGGACGGTGCGCGCGTGCTCTTCGGCCCCGCCGGCCACCCGCTGCCGCAGCTCAACATCAGCGTCAACAAGGACGGTTACCTCGAAGCGCTGGGCGACTTCGAGGAGCCCGTCGGTCCGGCCTTCTGGGAGCGCGGATGAGTACTGCAACCGAGACCCCGGGCAGCGCGGCTGCCGCGGGCAAGAAGAAGGCGCCCGCCGGGGAGCGGGTCGCCGACTGGGCCGACGGACGGCTGGGGATCTACAGCCTCGCCAAGGCCAACATGCGCAAGATCTTCCCGGACCACTGGTCCTTCATGCTGGGTGAGGTCGCGCTCTACAGCTTCATCATCATCATCCTGACCGGTGTCTATCTGACGCTGTTCTTCCACCCCTCGATGGGGGAGATCGAGTACCACGGCGCCTACACGCCGATGCACGGTGTGCGGATGTCCGAGGCGTACGCCTCGACGCTGGACATCAGCTTCGACGTGCGCGGTGGTCTGCTCGTGCGGCAGATCCACCACTGGGCGGCGCTGATCTTCCTCGCGGCGATGTTCGTGCACATGATGCGCGTCTTCTTCACCGGCGCGTTCCGCAAGCCGCGCGAGGTCAACTGGGTCTTCGGCTTCCTGCTGTTCGTCCTGGGCATGTTCACCGGCTTCACCGGTTACTCGCTGCCGGACGACCTGCTGTCGGGTACCGGTATCCGGTTCATGGAGGGCGCGATCCTGTCGGTGCCGATCGTCGGCACCTACATCTCGATGTTCCTGTTCGGTGGGGAGTTCCCCGGCCACGACTTCATCGGCCGGTTCTACTCCGCGCACATCCTGCTGCTGCCGGGCATCATGCTCGGCCTGCTGGTGGCCCACCTGATCCTGGTCTTCTACCACAAGCACACGCAGTTCGCGGGGCCCGGACGGACCAACAAGAACGTCGTCGGCATGCCGCTGCTGCCGGTCTACATGGCGAAGGCGGGAGGCTTCTTCTTCCTGGTCTTCGGTGTGATCGCGGCCGTCTCCGCGATGTTCACGATCAACCCGATCTGGAACATCGGCCCGTACCGGCCCGACCAGGTGTCGACCAACGCGCAGCCCGACTGGTACATGGGCTTCTCCGAGGGCCTGATCCGGGTGATGCCCGGCTGGGAGATCAACCTGTGGGGGCACACGCTGGTGCTCGGCGTGGCCATCCCGCTGATCGTCATCTTCCCGCTGGTGCTGGTCTCGATCGCGATGTACCCGTTCATCGAGTCGTGGGTGACGGGCGACAAGCGCGAGCACCACATCGCGGACCGGCCGCGCAACGCGCCCACCAGGACCGGTGTCGGCGCCGCCTGGATCGCCTGGTACTTCGTGCTCCTCGTGGGCGGCGGCAACGACCTGTGGGCCACGCACTTCCATCTGTCGATCAACGCGATCACGTGGTTCGTGCGCATCGCCTTCTTCGTCGTACCGGTGATCGTCTTCATCATCACCAAGCGGATCTGCCTCGGCCTCCAGCGCCGGGACCGCGACAAGGTGCTGCACGGCCGGGAGACCGGCACCATCAAGCGGCTGCCGCACGGTGAGTTCGTCGAGATCCACGAGCCGCTCTCCCAGGAGCAGCTGCACACGCTCACGGCGCACGAGCAGTACAAGCCGGTGGAGCTGGGCGAGGAGACCGACGAGAACGGTGTCCAGCGCAAGATCACGCGCTCGCAGAAGATGCGGGCCAAGCTCTCGAAGGGCTACTTCAGCGAGAACGGGCAGATCCCCAAGCCCACCGCCGAGGAGTACCGCGAGATCGAGAGCGGCCACGGCCACCACTGACCGGAGGTATCGCAGCTGGACAGCTGAATCGCCACGCAACGAAGGGCCCGCGGAACAGTCCGCGGGCCCTTCCGCGTGCTGCGGGGCGATGGGCCGGACGGCCGGGCCGTCGCGCTCGATAGGGTGGGGCGATCGATTCGGACGACTGCCAGGAAGTGGTTCCCATGAGCGCTGCGACCCCCGCCGGAGGCGACACCGTGGCGGCGCGTTCCTGGCCGGACGTGCTGAGCGCGCTGCTCGCCGGACAGGACCTCTCCGCCGACGCCACCGCCTGGGCGATGGACCGGATCATGCGGGGGGAGGCCAGCGACGCGCAGATCGCGGGCTTCGCCGTCGCGCTGCGGGCCAAGGGCGAGACGGTGCAGGAGATCACCGGGCTCGTGGCGGCGATGTACGAGCACGCGCACGTCATCGACGTGCCCGGGCCGGCCGTCGACATCGTCGGGACCGGCGGGGACCGGGCCAAGACGGTCAACATCTCCACGATGTCCTCGATCGTCGTCGCCGGGGCGGGGCTGAAGGTCGTCAAGCACGGCAACCGGGCCTCGTCCAGCGCGAGCGGGGCCTCGGACGTGCTCGGAAAGCTCGGTGTGGACCTGGAGTTGACGCCGCGGCGGGTCGTGGAGGTCGCGTCGGAGGCCGGTATCACGTTCTGCTTCGCGGTGCGGTTCCACCCGGCGCTGCGGCATGTGGCCGGCGCGCGGCGGGAGTTGGGCATCCCGACGTCGTTCAACTTCCTCGGCCCGCTGACCAACCCCGCCCGGGTGCGGGCGCAGGCGACCGGGGTGGCGGATGCGCGGATGGCGCCGATCATCGCCGGGGTGCTGGCGGCGCGGGGCTCGTCGGCGCTGGTGTTCCGCGGGGACGACGGGCTGGACGAGCTGACGACGACGGCGACGTCGACGGTGTGGGTCGTCCGGGACGGGAGCGTGCGCGAGGAGAGCTTCGACCCGCGGGACGTGGGCGTCGAGCTGGTGCCCGTGGAGGCGCTGCGGGGGGCCGACGCGGCCTACAACGCCGATGTGGCCCGGCGGTTGCTGGACGGTGAGCGGGGGCCCGTGCGGGACGCGGTGCTGCTGAACGCGGCCGCGGCGTTCGTGGCGGCGGCCCCCAGTGATGAGCCGCTGGCCGAGCAGATCGGTGCGGGGATGCGGCGGGCGGCCGAGTCCATCGACTCGGGGGCGGCGCGGGCCGCACTGGAGCGGTGGGTGGAGGCGAGCAACCGGCGGTGAGCCGGGCGGTGCGGCCGGGGCGCGGATGCCGTGCTCCGGCCGCACCGGGCCTTCGGGGCTGTGCTCCGGCCGGGTCCGACTCCCGGGTTGTGCTCCCGCCGGGGCGGGGCCGAACTGTGCTCCGTCTGATGCGGCGGGCGGGGCGGGTCGGGGACGCCGGGGTGGTCAGGGAGCGGGGTCAGCCCCTGTGGGCGGATTCCAGGGTGGCGATGTCGATCTTTTTCATGCCGAGCATGGCCCGCATGACGCGGGCGGACGCCGCCGGGTCCGGGTCGGCCAGCAGTTCGGTCAGCCGGCGCGGGGTGATCTGCCAGGACAGCCCGTACTTGTCCTTGAGCCAGCCGCACTGGACCTCCTGGCCGCCGTCGGCGGTCAGCTTCTCCCACAGGGTGTCGACCTCTCGCTGCGAGTCGCAGTTGACGATCAGCGAGACGGCCTCGGTGAACGGGAAGTCCGTCCCGCCGTTGAGCGCGAGGAACTCCTGGCCGGCCAGCTCGAAGGCGATCGTCACCACCGTTCCCGGTTCGCCGGGGCCCGCCTCGCCGTAGCGCTGGACGTCGGTGACGCGGGAGTCGTCGAAGAGCGGCAGATAGAAGTCGACCGCCTCCTCCGCCTCGTCCTTGAACCACAGGCAGGTGGTGATCTTCTGCCATTGCGGCATGGTGGTCTCCTCGGTGGGCGTGGTGCGTCGTCGAACGGACCGCTCGCGAGGGCGGGACTCATCGGCGGTTTCCAGCCTCGGTCCTCGGCGCCGGCCGCGAATCAGGAGGCGGCACGAGGGGGCGCGGCCGGTCAGTGGGGCGGTGCGTGGGTCCGGCGCGGGCGGTACGGACGACGGTCGGAGGGGGAGCGGGGTGGCGGGACCACAGGTGGGGGAGGCGCCGCGGTGGTGTGCCGGGTGCGGCTGGTACGCGTACGGCGGAGCGCCGGGCTGCGCGGCCTGTGCCCGGCTCGTCGACGCGCTGTCGGCGGACGCCTGGGCGGAGTGTGTCCGGCGGTGGGGTGCGGAGGGTGACGAGGCCGGGCTCGCCGGGATGATCGCCGACGAGCCCGACCGGCACGACTGGCGCGTCGTGGACGCGGCCCTGGACCGGCTGGGCTGTCCCGGCTGCGGTGGCCCCCTCGGCCGGGGCCCGGTCGGCTGTGCGCCCTGTGACCGTGCGCACGGCTACCGGTACGCCGCCGTCGAGACGGACCGGCCCGGTGTGCCGCCGGGCAACGAGCACGCGGTGCGCGTCAATGTCTCCGTCGTCCGCCGCCCGGGGACGGTCTCGGCCGGTGAACTCCTCGTGCGGCGGCTGACGTTGCCGTTCCTGCTGGTGGGGCTGTTGCCGTCGACCGGGCAGGCGCAGCGGCTGGGCGCGCTGGTGCGCGGTGCCCCGTCCGCTCGCCGGGAGGAGACGGCCCGGCGGGCGGTCGAGGAGCTGTTCGGCCGCGGGTGAGCGGCGACTCGGCGGGGGCGGGGGGCGTGTGTGCCGGCGTCGGCGGTCCGGGGCCCGCGCCCGGGCCTCGGTGAGGGCGTCGGCGACGGAGTCCTGGCCCGGCGGCGGGTCGGTTCCAACGGGGCGGTGACGGGCGGTACTTCGCCGGTCGGGTGCGCTCCGGGGCGGGCGCCGCGCGGTTCCGCCCGCTGGTACGGTCCGGCCCCGTGGACGCCGATACGACGGCCGGACCGCCGGACCCCCGCCCGCTGGTCCGTGCGCAGGTCGAGACGTTGTGGGGAACGGACGCGCGGGGCAGGCTCGGTCATCCCGCCCACCACGCGGTGCTGGCCGTCCCGGGCGGCGGTGCGCAGCTGTGGGCGGGCGGCCACATACCGGACGGGCTCGCCGCGCGGCTGGCGGCGGTGCCGCTGCCGGACGGGGCGGAGCCGGGGGAGGAGCCGCCGGACGCGGTGCTGCGCTGCCGGGAGCTGCTGGAGCGGGAGCTGGGGGCGGTCGAACTCTCCTGTGTGCCGAGCCATCTGGTGCCCGCCGGGGTGCGTGCGGCCGGGGCGCCGGCTCCCGGCGGGGAGGCGGGACAGGTGGTGCGGTACGACGACCCGGGCGCGGGCCGGCTGCCGCTCGTCCGGCCGGAGGTCTGGGAGCCGGACGAGTGGCGGGCGCTGCTCGCCGGGGAGCTGGGCCCGTGGGCGCTGGCGCACCACGGGGGCCGGGTGCTGGCCCTGTGCTTCACCCCGGTCGCCTCGCCGTACGGGGCCGAGGCGGGGGTGTGGACGCATCCGGACGCGCGCCGCCGGGGGTGGGCGTCGGCGGTCACGGCCGCGTGGGCGTCGGCGTTCCCCGACGACAGGCCGCTGTTCTACAGCACGACGCGGGACAACCGCTCCTCCCGGCACGTCGCCGCCCGGCTGGGTCTGCCCCTGCTGGCCCGGCTGTGGAAGCTCTCCCGCCCGGGGCGTTCGGGCGAGCACAGGGAGCGGCCGTGGCAGGCGTGACGCCGGACGTGCCGGATGTGCCGCACGCGCCGGACGTGCCGGGTACACCGAACGCGCCGGACGTGCGGAATGTGCCGGGCACATCGAACGCGCCTTACAGAGCGAACGCGCCTTGCACAGCGAACGCGCCGGACGTGCCGGACCGGCCGTCGGGAGGCCCCGGCAGCCCCGGCAGCCATGGCAGCCACGGAGGCCACTGAGGCTCTCGGCGTTCCCGGAGCAGGGCGTTCCCGGAGCGGGGCGTTCCCCGGCAGTCCGTTCCGAGCCGCTCGCGGGCGGACGGTCACAGAAGCGGAACGGCTTCATTGCGTTTCGCTCGGACCCGCCGGCCGGGCCGGGGCACACGCGTCCCCGTGGGCACGGGCGGGAACCGGCCTGCGGCAGACGGGAGGAGAGGCGTGGGCACACGAAGGACGCCAAGGATGCCAAGGACGCGAAGGACACGAAAGAGGGGCCTCTGCGGGCTGTTGCGGCGTCTCGTCGTCGGAGTGGGTGCCGGAGTAGCTGCCGGAGCGGGCGCGGGCGTGCTCGCCGTGTGCGGGGCGTCGGCCGTCGCGCCTCCCGCGGCGGCGGCCGCACCGGCCGGGCCGGACGGCGGGGTGCGGCTGTCGGTGGAGGCGCCGGAGGAGGGCGGCCTGTACGCGGCGTCCGAGGGCGCCGAGGGGCAGCAGGACGACTTCGAGTTCTTCGTCCGGCCGCGGCACGGTGTCGCGCGGAACGTCGAGGTCACCGTCGACGCACGGGCGTTGCGCGCGGCGGGCAGTCTGCGGCCCGGGCACCGTTGCACGGGCGAGGACGGCGTCTTCCACTGCCGGTTCGACCCGCGTTCCCTGGAGTACGGGGCCCACGTCAAACCGTTCCGGCTGCGCGGCAGGGACGGGGTCCGGCCCGGGGACGGCGGCACCGTGCGGATCACCGCGCGCGCGGACAACGCGCCGTCCGCGCAGGCGCGTACCCGGCTCGTGGTGCGGCCCCCGGATCTGATCGGGAACCGGCCCGAGCGGGTGCCCGGCCGGGTGGAGCCCGGCCGACGGGCGCAGTTGCGGCCCTCGTTCGCCAACCCCGGCCGCTGGACGGTGCGTTCGTACGGGCTGAAGTTCAGCACCTACGGCGACCACCTGACGCTGGATCGGCGGTTCAGCAACTGCTGGTACGCGTCGGAGGACGCCACCCGGCAGGACGACACCACGGCCTGGTGCGAGTTCGACACACCGCTGCCGCCGCACAGCGCCTGGCGGGTGGCCCGGCCGCTCACCGGGCGTCTGGACCCGGAGATCCCCGCGGAGAGCGTCCGTTACGAGCCCGTCCACGAGAAGCGCGACAAGAAGGTGTTCTCGCGGCGCGGCGAGGGCCCCGAGCTGACGTTGGAGCGGATACCGGCGGAGAAGGTCCGCGAGGACAGCCGGCTCTCGGCGCTGGTGGTGCACGGCACGGCGCAGGTCGACTACGCGCCCGTCGTCCGGGGCACCGTGCGCGGCCGGGTCGGGCAGACGGTGAGCGTGCGCATCGGGGTCCGCAACGTCAACGGCGGCCGGCTGCCCGGCGTCAACCCCGACCACGTCGAGATCGTCCCGCCGCGGGGCACCACCGTGGTCGGCACCCCGTACGAGGTGGACGGCGATCCGATGGACGGCGCGTGCCGTGCCGTCCGCAACCGGCCGGGTGTGCGGACGTGCCCGCTGAACAGCGACGCGTTCGAGTCGGTGGACGGCCGGAAGGGCGCCGCGTCGACGGTGACGGTGCGCTTCCGTATCGACCGGAACGTGCCCGGCGCGCGCGGGGCGGTGCGTGCCGTCGGGAAGTACGACCGCACCCCCGGCAACGACACCGCCGCGCTGCCGGCCGACATCACGGGCACCACCGCCCTCGGCACCTCCGACGGCCCGGACGCCCCGGCCCTCGTCCTCACCGCGTTCGGCGGCGCCGCCACCGTGGCGGGCTGGGCCGTGCTGCTCCGCCGTCGTCTGCGACGGTCGGCGGGGGATGGGTGACCGGGCGGCCACCGGGGTGAGTTGACGGGGCGCCGGGTCAGCCGCGGGGGCCGTCGGGGGTGGTGTCGCGGGGCTCCATGTAGGACTCCGGGTCGGCCAGGGCGGCCTCGGTGGCGCTCTGGGCGGCGCCGCGGGCCGCCGCCTCCCGGCCGAGGGCGCCGCGTACCACCCGGACCGGGGACCAGCGCGCGGTCAGCACCCGGACCCGCAACTCCTCCTCCAGGGGCGGCCGCAGCCAGCTCTCCAGCGGGGCGTAGTTGCCGCCGAGGACGACGGCGGGGAAGCCCATCGCGTTGACCATCGAGGCCAGGGCCGTGCCCAGCCGCCGCCCCGCCTGGGTGACGGCGCCGACGGCCCGCGCGTCGCCCGTTGCCAGCCGTTCCAGCAGCGCGGCGAACCGGTCGCCGGCCTCCTCGCCGGGTGCCGCGCCGCCGAGGCCCGCCGCACCGAGGACGGCGTCCTGGCCGGCCACGGTCTCCAGGCAGCCGAGGGCGCCGCACCGGCAGCGCGCTCCGTCCGGGTCGACGCACATGTGGCCGATCTCGCCGGTGAACCCGTCGGCGCCGGCGAAGAGTTCACCGTCGAAGACGAAGCCGGCGCCGATGCCGATCTCGCCGGAGACGTACACGAAGTCGCGCAGCCCGCCGTGCGCCCCGCTCCACAGTTCCGCGCAGGCCGCCAGGTCCGCCTCGTTGGCGACGGTGACCGGCAGCCCGCCCGGCCACGCGGGGCCTCCTCCGCCGGGCGCCGTGCTGTCGGCTGCGGCTGAGGTGCCCGCGGGGGCGGCGGCCGGGGCGTCCTCCAGCAGCCGGGTGCGCAGCGCGGTGCGCAGATCGACGTCGTGCCAGCCGAGGTTGGGGGCGAGGCGGAGCGCGCCGGTGGCGGTCTCGACCAGGCCCGGCACGGCCAGGCCGACGCCGCAGACGGGGACGCCGCGTGCGGCGGCGCCGGCCAGGTCGGTGCGGGCCATCCGGGCGGCGCGGGCGAGGACCTGGGCGGGGGAGCGGTCCCGGTTGTCGCCGGCGCGCACCCGGTGGTCGCGTACCCGGCCGGTGAGGTCCACGAGGCAGGTGGCGAGGTGGTCGACGCCGATCTCCACGCCGAGGCCGTGCGGCCCGGCCTCGGCGTCCAGCCGCAGTCCGGTGGCCGGCCGGCCGCGGCCGGGCCGCTGCTGGCGGCCCGTCGCGGTCACCAGCCGGGCCGCGGTGAGCCGTTCGACCTGCTGGGACACCGTCGTCTTGGCGAGGCCGGTGCGTTCGGCGATGCCCGCGCGGGAGATGCCGGGGGAGTCCCGGATGACGCCGAGGACGAGCGCGGCGTTGTACCGCCGCATGGCGCTCTGGCTCGCCGGCACCTCGCCCCGGCCCCCGGCGCCCGGCGACAGCGCGGCGGGGGCGTGCGGCGGCGGCTGGGGTGCGGAGGTGTTCACCGGCGGGTCTCCTTCGGGGCGCCCGCGGGTCCGTCCGTGCGGTGCGGCGGGCGGTGCGGTGTCGGCGGGCGGCGGGTGCGGTGGTGATCGGCGGGCGGTGCGGTGTCCGTGGGCGGGCTGTGCTCGGGGGCGGGCGGTGCGGGGCTCCATCATGCCGCCCGGCATCCATTGACGTGCACCGAGGGTCGGTGTTTTAGTCCAGTCATCGCACTAAAAGTCGACGGAGCCAATGGAGGCACCCATGTCGAGCGGAGACGCCGCATCCGTCCCGTCCCTCACCCCCACCCCCGAGGACAGGTTCAGCTTCGGCCTGTGGACCGTCGGCTGGCGTGCCGCCGACCCGTTCGGTGACCCCACCCGGCCCGTGCTCGACCCCGTCGAGGCCGTGCACCGGCTGGCCGCGCTGGGCGCCTGGGGCGTCACCTTCCACGACGACGACCTCATCCCGTTCGGCACCGACGAGGCCGGCCGCGAGAAGGTGATCGCCCGCTTCAAGGCGGCGCTGGAGGAGACCGGGCTCGTGGTGCCCATGGCCACCACCAACCTGTTCGGCCACCCGGTCTTCAAGGGCGGGGCGCTCACCAACAACGACCGCGACATCCGCCGGTACGCGCTGCGCAAGGTCATGCGGAACATGGACCTGGCGGCCGAACTCGGCGCCTCCACCTATGTGCTGTGGGGCGGCCGCGAGGGCTCCGAGACCGACGCGGGCATCGATGTGCGCGCCGCGCTCGACCGGTACGCCGAGGGCATCGACACCCTCGCCCAGTACTCCGTCGACCAGGGCTACGGCCTCAAGCTGGCCCTGGAGCCCAAGCCCAACGAGCCGCGCGGCGACATCCTGCTGCCCACCATCGGGCACGCGCTCGCCTTCATCTCCCGGCTGGACCACCACGAGATGGTCGGCGTCAACCCGGAGGTCGGGCACGAGCAGATGGCCGGGCTCAACTACGTGCACGGCATCGGCCAGGCGCTGTGGTCCGGCAAGCTCTTCCACCTGGACCTCAACGGGCAGCGCGGCCCGCGCTACGACCAGGACCTGATCTTCGGTCACGGCGATGTGCTCTCCGCCTTCTTCACCGTCGACCTGCTGGAGCACGGCGGCTACGACGGGCCCCGGCACTTCGACTACAAGCCCCTGCGCACCGAGGACGCGGACGGGGTGTGGGCCTCCGCCGAGGCCAACATGCGCAGCTACCTCGCGCTGCGCGAGCGCGCCCGCGCCTTCCGCGCCGACCCGGAGGTGCAGGAGGCGCTGCGCGCCGCCCGCGTCGACGAGCTGGCCCGGCCCACCCTGGAGCCGGGGGAGACCCCTGCCGCGCTGCGTGCCGACCGCTCCGCCTTCGAGGAGTTCGACGTCGAGGCGGCCGCCGCGCGCGGTGGCGCCTTCGTACGGCTCTCGCAGCTCGCGCTGGAGCACCTGACCGGGTTCCGGGCCGCCGGGGGCACGGGCCTGTGAGCACGCTCGTCGCGGGCGTCGACTCCTCGACCCAGGCGTGCAAGGTCGTCGTCCGCGACGCCGCCGACGGCACCCTGGTGCGCTCGGGGCGCGCCCCGCACCCGGAGGGCACCGAGGTCGCGCCGGCGGCGTGGCGGGACGCGCTGCGCACCGCCGTGGCGGACGCGGGCGGCCTCGACGACGTCGCCGCCGTCTCGGTCGCCGGGCAGCAGCACGGAATGGTGTGCCTGGACGAGGACGGCGGCGTCGTACGGCCCGCGCTGCTGTGGAACGACAACCGCTCGGCGGACGCGGCCCGTTCGCTGGGGGAGGAGCTGGGCGCGGACGCGTGGGCGCGGGCCGTCGGCACACTGCCGGTGGCCTCGCTCACCGTCGCCAAGCTGCGCTGGCTCGCCGGGCACGAACCGGAGGCCGCCCGCCGCACCGCGGCCGTCGCCCTCCCGCACGACTGGCTGACCTGGCAGCTGGCGGGCCACGCGCCCGACGGCGGCACGGCGGACGTGACGGCGCTGGTCACCGACCGCAGCGACGCCTCCGGCACCGGCTACTGGTCACCGGCCGAGGGCGCCTACCGCCGCGATCTGCTGCACCGGGCGCTCGGCCGGGACGCGGTGCTGCCCCGGGTGGCCGGGCCCTGGGAGCGTGCCGGGCGGATCCCCGGCACGGGCACCGTGCTGGGGCCCGGTGCCGGGGACAACGCGGCGGCGGCCCTGGGCGTCGGCGCCGCACAGGGCGACGTCGTCGTCTCCCTCGGCACGTCCGGCACCGTCTTCGCCGTCACCGGGCGGCCCACCGCCGACCCGACCGGCACCGTCGCCGGCTTCGCCGACGCCGCCGGCGGCTTCCTGCCGCTGGTGTGCACGCTGAACGCCGCCCGGGTGCTCCAGGCCACGGCCCGGATGCTCGGCGTCGGCCTCGACGAGCTGTCCCGGCTCGCCCTCTCGGCGCCCGCGGGGGCGGACGGGCTGGTGCTCGTGCCCTACCTGGAGGGCGAGCGCACCCCCGCCCGCCCGGACGCCACCGGCGCCCTGCACGGGCTGACCCTGGCGACCTCCGACCCGGCGCACCTGGCCAGGGCCGCCGTCGAGGGCCTGCTGTGCGGGCTGGCCGACGGGCTCGACGCCGTCCGCGCGCAGGGCGTGGAGTGCCGACGGGCGGTGCTGGTCGGCGGCGGGGCGCGCAGCGAGGCCGTGCGGCGGATCGCGCCGGCCGTGCTGGGACTGCCGGTGTCCGTCCCGCCGCCCGGCGAGTACGTGGCCGACGGCGCGGCGCTCCAGGCAGCCCGGGTGCTGCGCGACGGCACCGACCCCGGCTGGCCCCCGGCCGAGGAGACCGCCCGGTACGAGGCCGACCCCGTGCCGCGGGTACGGGAGCGGTACGCGCAGGCCCGGGAGCTGGTCGTCCGGCAGACCTCGGGGTGACGCCCGTCATCCCGCGGACGGCGTGCCCCGGCATACCGTCCGGGAAGAGGCGGCGGGCCGGTGTCACGGCCGGCCCGCGCCACCGCCGCACCGGGCGCGGCAGCACCGCTCCATGAGCTCGCCTGCCCTGCCGGGGCGGGCACCGCACCACCGGGGCAGGGAGGGCGTTCGGCGCCGGCCCCGCAGAAAGAGGAAGAAGTGAACGAGTTCGACAACGTCGTCGAGCGCTTCGGCACCGACTCGGCGAAGTGGGACACCCTGCGCCGCTCGCACGGCGACCGGGCCCTCGCACTGTCCGTCGCCGACATGGACTTCCCCGCACCGGCCGCCGTCGTCGACGCCGTCACCGAGCGGGCCCGGCAGGGCGTGTACGGGTACACGGACCTGCCCGAGGACCACGCGCCGGCGTTCGCCGGCTGGCTGGAGCGGCGGCACGGCTGGCGGATCGACCCGGCGCACCTGATCGCCTGCCACCGGGTGGTGCAGGCCGTGGCCGTGATGGTCCGCATCTGGACCGAGCCGGGCGACGCGGTGCTGGTGCACTCGCCCGGCTACGCGCCGACCGCCGACACCGTGGTCCGCAACGGCCGCCGGCTGATACGCAGCCCCCTGGTACGCACCGGTGAGGGCCCCGGCGCCCGCTGGGAGATGGACTTCGACGGCATGGAGCGGGCACTGCGCGAGGAGCGGGTGCGCGCCGTCCTGCTGTACTCGCCGCACAACCCGACCGGACGGGTGTGGACGCCCGAGGAGCTGCGCAGGCTGGGCGAGCTGTGTGTCCGCCACGGCGCGCTGCTGATCAGCGACGACGTGCACGCCGACTTCTCCGGCACCGGCTATCTGGCCGCCGGCCGGCCGCACACCTTCGCGGCCTCGCTGTCCCCGGAGATCGCCCGGGCCACGGTGACCTTCGTCTCGCCGATGAAGACCTTCAACCTGGCCGGCCTGGAGATCACCGGCGTCGTCGTGCCCGACGACCGGCTGCGCACCGAGCTGGCCGAGGGGCTGCGGGCCGCGGGGGAGCACAACCCCTCGTTCTTCGCCGCCGTCGCGCTCAAGGCGGCCTACACCCACGGCGCCGACTGGCTCGACGGGCTGCTGGCCCACCTCACGGACAACCTCGCCCTCACCCGCTCCGTGCTGGAGGAGCGGCTGCCCGCACTGCGGCTGACCGAGCCCGAGGGGACCTACCTCGCCTGGATCGACTGCCGTGCCTGGAGCACGGACGAGGACCGGCTGCGCCGGTGGATCACCGACGAGCAGGGCGTCGCCGTCTCCTGGGGCAGCTCCTTCGGTCCCGGACACGAGGGCTTCCTCCGGCTCAACCTGGCCACGCCCCGGCCGCTGCTCACCGAGGCGCTGGAGCGGCTCGCGACCGCGTACGCGCTCCATCCGCCGGGCGCCGAGGGGCCGGAAGCCGAGGGTCCGGAAGCCGACGGGCCGGGCGCGGCACCGGCGACCGGCACGGCGCCCGCGACCGGCACGGCACCCGCGACCGGCACGGCGCACGGGGAGCAGCCGTGAGCCCCCGGCGCGTCCGCGCGGACGCCGCACCGGAGAAGGCGCAGAAGGCGCAGCAGGGGAAGCAGCCGGGGCAGGGGAAGCAGGCCGGGGGCGCCGCGGGGCCGCGTCGTCCGTCGCCCGCGGTGGCGCTGCTGCCGGTCGTCACGATGTTCGTCCTGCTGGGCGTGGGCAACATCGCGCTCGATCTGCCGTCCGAGCCGATGATCCTGGCCTCGGCGGTCGTGGCCGGGCTGGTGGCCGTGCGGCTGGGCCACTCCTACGAGGCGATCACCAACGCCATCGCGCAGAAGTTCGCGAAGGTCACCCCGGCCGTCCTCATCCTCATCTGCGTCGGCCTGATGATGGGCACCTGGACGGCGGGCGGCACGATCCCGATGCTCACCTTCTACGGGCTGAAGATCGTCTCGCCGCAGATGCTGCCGCTGACGGCGCTGATCGTCTCGGCGGTCGTCTCGCTGTGCACCGGCACCTCCTGGGGCTCGGTCGGCACGATCGGCGTGGCCTTCATGGGCGTGGCCGCCGGGCTGGACGCGAACCTCGGCATGGTGGCGGGCGCGGTCGTCGCCGGCGCGTACTTCGGGGACAAGCTCTCGCCGCTGTCGGACACCACCAACCTGGCCGCCATGGCCACCGGCGTGAACCTCTACACCCACATCGGCCATGTGCTGTACACGACAGTGCCCTCGTTCCTGGCCACCGGCGGCGTGATGACGGTCGCGGGGCTGAGCACCGACGTCTCCCCGGACGCGAGCCCGCAGCGGCTGCGCGAACTGACCGACGCGCTCGGCGGCGCCTACGACTTCAACCCGCTTCTGCTGCTGCCGGTGGCGATCGTCCTGGCGGGCTCGCTGCTGCGCCGGCCCAGCATCCCCGTGATGCTGCTGTCCTCGCTGGTGGCGATGGTCAACGCGCTGGTGTTCCAGGGGATTTCGCTCGCCGACACCATCACCTCGGCGGTGAGCGGCTTCAAGACGACGATGCTCACGGCACCGGGCTTCGACGCCGATTCCGTACCGGACAGCATCGTCTCGCTGCTCGACCGGGGCGGTATGCAGTCGATGATGAACACCCTGCTCATCGCGTTCTGCGCGATCGCCTTCGCCGGGATCATGTCGCTGACCGGCTCGCTGGACGTGCTGGTGGAGCGGATGCTGCGGCTCGCGCGGACCACCGGCCGGCTGATCCTCACCACGATCGCGACCGGGCTGCTGACCATCGGCGTCACCAGCAACGGACAGATCTCCATCCTGATGCCGGGCGAGACCCTCCGCGGCGTCTACGTCAAACGCGGGCTGCACCCGAAGAACCTCGGCCGCACGATCGAGGACTCGGCGTCCGTCGTCGAGCCGATCCTGCCGTGGACGGCGGCCGGCGCCTATATGGCCGGCACCCTCGGCGTCGCCACGCTCGACTATCTGCCGTGGGCGGTGCTGTGCTGGTCGGGCATGGTCTTCGCGGTGCTGTGGGGCTTCACCGGCTTCGGTATCGCCCGGCTCGGTCCGGAGGAACAGCGCGCGATGGAGGCGGAGGAGGGTGTCGGCGGCGCCGGGCCCGGCTCTTCCGGCACCGAAGCTTCCGGCGGCCCTGAGGTTTCCGGCGGTCCTGGGGCTTCCGGCGGTCCTGCCGGGAACGGCCCCGCGGGCGCGGAGACTTCCCGGGACGGCGCCTCCGACGGCGACGAGGCGGCCCGCGAGCGGGCCTCCGCCGGAGCCGCCCCCGCGGCCTCCGCGGCTTCCTCGGCTTCCCCGGCCTCTCCGGCCTCTTCGTCCCCCTCGGCACCGTCGGCGCCCACTGCCGACTGACGGCTTCCGACGGCTTGTTGCGGTCCCGCCGCGGCGTCTCTCCGCCGTACCGGACCGGCACGCTCCACCGCACCGGCCGGGCGCTCCCGTGGCGCCCGGCCGGTGCGGTTGTCCGGCATGCGGACGCACGGGTGTGCGAGCCGGGAGGGGTGTGCCATACTCCTGCGCAGGTCACGAGCGACAGCGATCAAGGCCCCGGCCCGCTGTCCGGCAACCCTCCGTCCGTGGCGGGGTGCCCCGGGTGATGACCAGGCCGCACGACAGCAGGGTCTGCGGCAAGCGCGGATCCCTCACCGCCAGGGGTCCTGGTCCGAGAGGGAGTTCCCCTGTGAGTCAGCGAATGCGCTAGGGGTGCCGTCGAAGCAGCGGCGTCCGCACCGCAGCGCGCGGACGAGGCTTCGACGCCACCCCGGGGCCAACCGCCGCCCGGCCACCGGGCGTTCCGGCCGTTCCCGGTGTTCCCGGATTCCGGGCCTTCCAGCCTCCCGGGGCCTCCGAGGTCCGCACCCGCCGGACGCCACGGCCCCGCCGCGCAGGGCGTACACGGTGGACGCAGAGGTCCGCCGCCGTCGGCCGCGCGCGGGGCTCCGGTCGCCGGAGCCGGTCGGGCCCTCCTCCGTTTCCCCCGTTCCGTCAGCCACTTGAGCTGGTCCGCCGTCCGTCACCCCTGCCTGCCCACGGGAGACCGCCATGCCGTTCAACGCCTCTTTTGCCCCGATCGATCCGCTTTCCACCGTCACGGATTCCGCCGCGACCTCCGTCGACGCCTCGGACGACACCACCGCCTCCACCGGCTCCGCCGACTGCGCCGACTCCACCGGCGAGGGAGCCTGTCGCCCCGGCGCCGCCCGGACCGGGACGCCGGCGCCCCTTCCGCTGCCCGTGCTCGGCCGCGACGTCCGTGTGCCGCTCGTCACCGGCGGCGAGGTCCCGTACGCCGCGCTCGACCAGGCCGCCAGCGCCCCCGCGCTCCAGCGGGTCTGGGACGACGTGGCCGCCTACGCCCCGTACTACGGCAGCGTCCACCGCGGTGCCGGACACCTCTCGCAGCTGTCCACGGAGCTGTACGAGCAGAGCCGGCGTACCGTCGCGGAGTTCCTCGGCTGCCGGGCGGACGACGAGGTGGTCTTCACCCGGGCCACCACCGACTCCCTCAACCTGCTGGCCTCCGTCCTGCCCGCCGGCACCCGGGTGTTCGTCTTCGAGACGGAGCACCATGCCTCGCTGCTGCCCTGGCGGGCCCACGACGTGACGGTCCTGGACGCGCCCCGCTCGCCCGAACAGGCCGTCGCCGCGCTGGAGGAGGCGCTGCACGGTGCCCCGCGGGGACCGAAGCTGGTGTGTGTGACCGGTGCCTCCAACGTGACCGGCGAGGTGTGGCCGGTACGCGAACTCGCCCGCGCGGCGCACCGGCACGGCGCGCGCCTCGTGCTGGACGCCGCGCAGCTCGCCCCGCACCGGCCCGTCGATCTGGCCGAGCTGGAGGCCGACTGGGTCGCGCTGTCCGGCCACAAGCTGTACGCGCCGTTCGGCGCCGGGGTGCTCGCCGGACGGGCCGACTGGCTGCGCGCCGCCGGGCCCTATCTGGCCGGTGGCGGTGCCAGCCGCACCGTGACCCGGGGCGCCGACGGCGGCGTGGACGTCGCCTGGCACACCGGTCCGGCCCGGCACGAGGCCGGTTCGCCCAATGTGATCGGCGCCTATGCGCTCGCCTCGGCCTGCCGGGCCCTGCGCGAGGCCGGGTTCGACCGGCTCGTCGCGCGCGAGGAGGAGCTGCTGGGCCGGCTGCGCCGCGGCCTCGCGGAGATTCCGCAGGTGCGCGAACTCTCGCTGTTCGGCCCGGAGGCGGACCGGGTCGGGGTGCTCTCCTTCGTCGTCGACGGCTGGAACAGCTCCCACTTCGCCGCCGCGCTCTCGGCCGAGCACGGCATCGGTGTCCGCGACGGCCTCTTCTGCGCCCATCCGCTGCTGCGCACGCTGCTGGGCCGCGAGCAGGACGCGCCGGGGGAGTGCGGCGCCCCCGACGCCGGGGCCGGCGAGCAGGCGCTGAACGCGATCCGCGTCAGCTTCGGCGCCGGTACGCCCGACGAGCACGTCGACCGGTTCCTCGCCGCGACGCGCGCGCTGGTACGGGACGGCGCCCGCTGGGGCTACCGCACCGAGGACGGGCGGTGCGTCCCCGACCGGGGGCCGGCGACGGACTGACCTCGCTTCCGGATCGCCAACTCGTCCTCGTACGGCGGGTGTTGGGCGGGCCGCTCCACCCCGGGAAACGCCCCGGGGTGGAGTGGCCCGCGTGCTACGCTCCCGCGCAACCGAAAGCCAGTGCGAGGTAAGCGAGGTAGCGACATGGAGCGATCCGTCCGCAATGCCGCAGTCGTCGCAGCCGCCGTCGCGGCTCTGTCCGCTGCTGCCACGACCGGGGCCATGGCCCAGCCGTCCTCTGCCGAGGGGGCCGGGACCGCCGGGACCGCTGAGAACGCCGGGACCGCCGGGACCGCCGGGACCGCCGACAATGCTGTGGCCGTGCCCGACCACATGGAGATGGCCGTTCCCGGTCACATCATGATCGCCGCGCCGGACGAGACGCTGGCCGTCCCCGGGCACATCCGGAACGCCGCCCCGGACGAGACGCTGGCCGTTCCCGGCCACATCGTGAAGTGAGCCGGTAGTCGGGAAGCCGGGACAGGAGGGCGTCCGTGGTGCTGCTGGAGGTCCCGTGAGCGCCGCCCCTCCCGCGGCGTCCCGGCGGCTGGCCGCACTGGCGCAGGAGCTGATGGCCTTCTGGGACGAGCACGAGTACGTCGTGTTCCCCGGATGGCCGCTGCCCTTCCGCCCGTTGGAGGAGCTGCTCCCGCAGCGGGACGTCGACTTCGCGCTGCGGAACCCGCAGATGGTTCCGCTGCTGTGGTACCCGGCCATCCGCCCTCCGACGGCGCCCGAGGGCGTCGTCGAGGTGCTGGACCACCTTCCCGGGTGGGCCGCTCCCGCGCCCTCGATGCTCCGGCGCCAGTACCTGTCCCGGATCTACAGCTGGGCGCTCGCCTCGCGCACGGCGGTCGACTGGGCCGTGCGCAGCCTGGACGGCCGGAAGCTGGTCGAGGTGGGAGCGGGCACCGGCTACTGGGCCTCCCTGCTGGCCGACCGCGGCCTGGACGTCCTGGCCACCGACCAGCACGTCCACCGCAACGGCTACGCCGACATGTTCCGCTTCGCCGCGGTGCAGCCGCTCGACGCCCCCACGGCGGCCGCCCGCCATCCCGACCGCGTCCTCGGACTGTGGTGGCCCCCGCGCGACGACCCCATGGCCGTCGACACGCTCCGCGCCTACCGCGGTGAGCACCTGCTCTACGTCGGTGACGCCCGCGGAGGCCAGTGCGCGGACGCCGCCTTCTTCGACGAGCTGGAGTCCGGCTGGCACCCCGTCTCCTCCTGTCCGCTGACCCTGCGCTGGCTCGGCAACAGCGACAGCGCGACCCTCTACCGGCGCGGTCGGGGCCTCGGCGCCGGCGCGGTATGCGCCGGTCCGGCGCGGCCGACCGGACGCTGAGCCGCGGTCCGCCGCACCTACCGCCCCACGGCGGGCCGTACTCGGGAGGCGCCCCGCGCCGGGCGCGCCGCCAGGTGTCCGGCGGTGCGCAGCCGGGTGCCGAGCAGCACCATGCGCACGGCGTGCTCCGTCGCCTCGGCCAGATGCGTACCGGTGTGCAGCAGGGCCTCCGGCAGGGACAGCGGTGCCGGCAGGATGGAGCGGTAGGCGTCGATGCCCGAGGCGCGGGCCTCGCGGGCGCCGTCCTCGAGGGTTCCGGCCAGTGCCAGTACGGGTTTGCCGAGCGCCTTGGCCCGGCGTCCGACCTCGGCGGGCACCTTGCCGTGCGGGGTCTGCCGGTCCAGGGCGCCCTCGGCGGTCAGGACGAGGTCGGCGCGGGCGAACCGCGCCTCCAGGCCGAGGCCGTCGAGCAGCACCTCGAACCGGGGGAGCAACTGCCCGCCGAGCGCGGCCAGTCCGGCGCCGAGCCCGCCGGAGGCACCCGTTCCGGGGGCGCTGCGCAGGTTCGTGCCGCCCCGGTGCACATCCCGGGCCAGCACCGTCGCCCAGCGTTCCAGGGCGGCGGAGAGGATCTCCGTCTGCGCGGGCGTCGCACCCTTCTGCGGGCCGAACACCCGGGCGACGCCGTGCGGGCCGCACAGCACATTGAACGGATTGCAGGCGACCAGGAGTTCGACCTCGCCCAGCCGCGGATCGAGGCCCGAGGGGTCGATCCGGTCCAGCGCGACCAGGGCGTGGCCCCCGCGCGGCAGCCGGGCGCCGTCCGCGTCGAGCAGCCGGGCGCCCAGCGCCTGGAGGGCGCCGGCGCCGCCGTCCGAGGTCCCCGAGTCGCCGCAGCCGACGAGCACCCGGCGTGCTCCGGAGTCCAGCGCGGCGCGCAGGAGTTCGCCCACGCCGTATGTCGTCGTCAGGCCCGGGTCGCGGCGGTCCGGCGGTACGAGGGAGAGCCCGGCGACGGCGGCCATCTCCACCACCGCGGTCGCGTCGGCGTCCCCCAGCAGCGCGAAGTGGGTACGGACGGGCTCGCCCAGCGGCCCGGTCGCGATCCGCCGGACCAGCCGTCCGCCGGTGGCCAGTGCGAGCGCCTCCGCTGTGCCCTCACCGCCGTCGACCAGCGGCATCAGATCGAGCGCCGCATCGGGCACGGCGCGGCGCACCCCCTCGGCCATGGCCTCGGCGGCCTGCCGCGCGGAGAGCGACTCCTTGAACCCGCCGGGCGCGAGCACGAAACGGTACGGCATATCCAACTCCTCGGTGCGGTGCGGAACATGGCGGTGGTCATGGGCCGGGCGTGCGCGGCTCGCGGGGTCCGCCCGGTGACGACAAGGCGACAAAGGGATGAGGGGGCGAAGGGGCCGGCGCAGGGGCAGGCGCGGGGCGGCGGGACCCCGCCGGGGCGGTTCAGCTCACCGGCACCCCCAGCAGCGGCCACACCGCCAGCGCGAACGCCAGCACGAGCAGGGCCGTCAGCGGGGCCAGGACGGCGGAGAGCCGCAGCAGGTCGCGCGGTGTGTAGGTCGGGGTGTCCGGGACGTCGGCGAAGAGCGCGACCGGCTTGGCGGAGGCGGGCAGCGTGTGACAGAAGCCGGCAGCCGCGGTGGAGGCCAGCGCGGCGGACACCGGATTGACGCCCGCCCCGGCCGCGGCGGCGACGACGAGCGGCACCAGCACGCTGGAGCGCGCCGAGCGCGACTGGAGCAGCAGATGGGCCCCGGTGCTCACCGCCACGACGACGGCCAGGAACAGCCACGCCGGTACCCGCGTCCCCCCGGGCACCCCGCTGACCAGCCACGAAGCGGCCCCCGACGCGGACAGCGCGACGCCCATCGCCATCGTCGCCGCCATGAACAGCAGCAGGGACCAGGGCACCGTGCGCAGCGCGTCCTTCAGGCCGACGGTGCCCAGCGCGGGGGAGGCCGCCACCACGGCACCGATCAGCGCCACGAGCGCGGGCGGCACCCCGTGCAGCGGCTCGCTGCACCACAGCGCGACGACGGTGACCAGCAGCAGCGCGGCCCGGGCCTCCGGCGGGGTCAGCGGCCCGGCGACCGCCGTCGGGGAGTGCCGCTGGATGTCGTCGACGGTGATGCGCACCGGCCCCCGCCGGTCCGCGCGGCGCGTCGTCGTCACCAGCACGGCCTCGGCGGCCAGATGGGAGCAGACGACCGCGAGCGGCAGCCCCAGCAGCAGCCACCGGGTGAAGCCGACGTGCTCACCGGCGGACTCCCACAGCACCCCGACGGTGATCAGATGCGCGCCGGCACCGATCAGCGTGGCCACGGCGGACAGCAGGATCACCGTCGGAAAGAGCAGGGCCAGCATCACCACCAGCCGCCGGCGCTCCCGCAGCACGGCAGCCAGCGCCAGGAAGACCGGCAGGGCGAGCGCGGCCCGGCCCGAGGTGGCCGGTACGGCGAAGGCGCTCACCACGAGCGCCGCGGTCGTCAGATGTGCCAGCTGCCGCACCGAGCGGGCCCCGCTGACCAGGAAGGCCGCGGCCCGCGCCGCCAGCCCGGTACGCGAGACGGCGGCGGCCAGCACGAAGGCGCAGATCAGCAGCCACACGGTGGGATCGCCGAGGGTGCCGAACAGGGTGTCGGTGCTGATCACCCCGGTGACGGCGAGCGCGAGGCCGGCGCCGAGCGCGATGTAGGTGTCGTCGATGGGCGTCCCGACCCAGGCGCAGGTGGCCAGCGCGAAGACGACCAGCGTGATCCGCGCCTCGCCGCTCAGCCCGGGGAAGTTCCCCGGCACGGCGAGCAGCGCGCACACGCTGAGCGCGAGGACGAGCGGGACGGTTCGGCGCGGGCTCCAGACCATGCGCACGAGTCTTCGAGCCCGCGGTGAGACGCCGGTGAGCCCGCCATGAAAGGAAGTTCATCCACGGGCGGTCCCGGCCCGCCCGTCAGGGCAGCCGGTACCCCATGCCGCGCACGGTCTCCACCTGCCCGGCGCCCAGTTTCTTGCGCAGCGCCCGCACATAGACGTCGACGATGTTCGAGCCGGGGTCGAAGTCGTAGCCCCACACATGGGACAGGATCTGCTCGCGCGTCAGCACCTGGCCGGGATGGCGCAGGAACAGCTCCAGCAGCACGAACTCCCGGGCCGTCAGATCGACCACCCGGCCGCCGGCCCGGGCTCGCCGGGTGCGCAGGTCCAGCGAGAGTGCGCCGCTGCGCAGCACGGTGACCTCCGGCACCCGGGCCGCGGTGCGCAGCCGCAGCCGGACCCGGGCCAGCAGCTCCTCGAAGCGGAACGGCTTGGTCATCCAGTCGTCGGCCCCGCCCTCCAGACCGGCCACGGTGTCCCGTACCGAGTCCCGTGCCGTCAGCACGATCACCGGCACCGTCACCCGCGCCTCGCGCAGCTCCCGCAGCACGGTGAAGCCGTCCTTGCCCGGCAGCCCGATGTCCAGGACGACGAGGTCGAAGCCGCCCGTGCGGAGGTAGTCGTAGGCGGTGTCGCCGTCGGCGGCCACCGTCGTGGCGAACCCGCTGGCGCGCAGCCCCTTCTCCACGAACGCGGCGATCCGCTCCTCGTCCTCGACGATGAGTACCCGTGTCACCCCTGCCTCCCCACGTGGCCGCCCCTCCGGGGCCGTGTGTTCTCCCGCTCCGCCGCCGGGTGCTCCGTCCCGCCGTGCTGCCGCTGCCGGACCACCCCGGGCGCCTGCGGCAGCACGAGGACGAAGGTCGCGCCGCCGCCCTCGGTGGGCCGCAGCTCGACCCGGCCGCCGGGGTGCCCCTCGGCGATGGCCCGGACGATCGCCAGCCCGAGCCCGGCCCCGCTGCCGCGTGCGCCGCGCCGTGCCGTGCCCCGCCGGAACCGCTCGAAGATCAGCTGTGCGTCCGCCGGATCGACGCCGGGACCACGGTCGGCCACATACAGCTCCACCGCGGGCCACCGGCCACCGTCCGCCCAACCGCCCGTACCGCCTGCGTCCTTGGCACCCCTGGCACCCTTGGCACCTTTGACGTCCTTGGTGTCTCTGACGTCTCTGATGTCTCTGATGTCTTCGGCGTCCGGCGCGTTCCCGGCGTCCCCCGCGCTCCCCGCCGGCACCCAGCGCGAGCCCAGCGCGATGGTCGCGCCGGGCGGTGTGTGCTGCACCGCGTTCTGCGCCAGCTGCACCATCGCCTGGGTCACCCGCTGCGGATCGACCAGCACCCTGCCGTCACCGGCCTCGCTCGGCTCCCCGGGATCACCGGCCTCGCCGGGCCCGGCCGTTTCCGCCACCTGTTCGAGCCGCCAGTCGCGCTCTCCCAGCGTCCGCGCCTTCACGAAGACATCCGCGGTCAGCTCGGCGGGCTCCACCGGCTCCGGCGAGACGAAGTCCGGCCGTTCGGCCTTCGCCAGCAGCAGCAGATCCTCGACGATGCGGCTCATCCGGTCCAGCTCGTCGGTGACGACCCGCACCGTCTCGGCCCGGTCCTGCGGATCGTCGCCCATCAGCTCCAGATGGCCGCGCACGATCGTGATGGGCGTGCGCAGCTCGTGCCCGGCGTCGTCCACGAACTGCCGCTGCGCGGCGAACGCCCGCTCCAGCCGGTCCAGCATGGCGTTGAACGTCCCGGCGAGCGCGGCGATGTCGTCCCGGCCGCGCACGGGGATGCGCCGGGTGAGGTCCTGCTCGGTCAGCTGTGCCGCCGTGCTGCGCACCAGCCGCACCGGCGCCAGGATCCGCCCGGCGACGACCCAGCCGATACCGCAGGTCAGCAGCAGTGCCACCCCGGATATCGCGAGCAGCACCCGGAACACGTCCTGCGGGCCGGCCTGTTCGCGGTCGACGTGCAGCGCGACGACGAAGGTGCCGGACGGGGTGTCGCCGCCCGGCTCGATCGTCACCCGCGCCCAGCGCACCTCGCCCTGCGGCCGGTGCAGCGTGCCCGAGCGCTCCGTGCCCGCGGTGATCCGCCGCAGCGAGGCGCGGTCCCGGTACAGCGGCAGCGCCGAGGGGATGTCGCGGCTCTGCCGGATGACCTTGCCGCGCACCAGCCCGAGCAGCTCCTCGTCCGGGTCGGAGTACTGCCGCTCCAGGAACACCTGGAGGAGCCGGCGGGCGGTGGTGAACGGCCGTCCCGTCGCCGGATCCCGGCCCCGGTGCACGAAGTTGGCGAACTCGCCGGTCTCCTGCTCCAGCAGCCGGGTCACCCGGTGCTCGACGTCCCGCAGCAGGATCGAGCGGGTGGTGGTGGCGACGGCGGCGAGCGCCACCGCCATGACCGCCAGCAGCCACAGCAGGATGCGGACCCGTGCCGATATCCGGTGCCGCCGCGGCCCGGTGGCGGCCTGCTCAGCCGTCGTCACCGGTCCCGTCGGTCCGGCCGTCGTCCCCGTCGTCGCTGCTGCCACCGCCCCCGCCCCGGCTGCCGTCGTCGTCCCGGTCGTCGCCGTCCCTGCCGTCCCGCCCGTCGTCCTTGCCGTCGCCCCGCCCGTCGTCCCCGTCGTCCGCCGGGGCCCCGGGCCCGTCGTCGGCGCCGTCGCCCGTCGCGGGGGGCCGGGGCACCGTCTCCTCGCCACCGGAGGACGGCGAGGGCGTGCCGGACGGTTCGCCACCGGGGCCGGAGGAACCGGGCGAGGGACTGCGGTCGTCCAACTCGACCTTCGCGGGCGGCTGTGCGGGGTCCGGGCTGTCGGTGAGCGCGTAGCTCGTGACGGCGATACCGAGCGGGATCGCCACCACGGCCGCGAGCGTCGCGATCCGGTGTGAGAACGCCATACCGGTCACGCTGCCCGGCGTACCCGTGCGCCGGATGAAGCCCGGATGAGGAGATCTTCATCCGGCGGCCGGGAGGCGGGCCGGTGCTCGGCCGTGCCTTCCGCGCCGGGTCGCCGTGTGCCGGGTCGCCGTGTGCCGGGCTCAGGCGTCCAGGCCGATGGCGAACGCGGTCTCCAGATCGTGCTGCGAGTAGGTGCGGAACGCGATGTGCGTCTCGGTCGACTCGACGCCGGGCACCTTGCTGATCCGGCCCGGGATGACATCGGCCAGATCGTCGTGCCGGGCGACCCGCACCATCGCGATCAGGTCGTGCGCGCCCGTCACGGAGTACACCTCGCTCACACCCTCCAGCGCGGCGATCTGCTCGGCGATCTCCGGGATGCGGTCGGTGCTGGTGTTGATGAGCACGATCGAAGTGATCACGACGGTGTCTCTCCCTCGGGCGCGGGCGCTGGCCCGGTCACTCTAGCCCGGCGGTCCTGCCGCCAGGCGGCCAGGAACCCCAGGGTGAAGCCCGCCACATGCGCCAGGTAGGCGACCCCCGGACCGTCCGCGTCGCGCCGTACCGCCAGCCACTGGAGCGTCAGCCAGAACAGCAGCACGGCCCAGGCGGGGAAGCGCAGCGGGAGGAAGAGGAGAAAGGGGAAGACGCTGGTGACCCGGGCGCGCGGGAACAGCCGCAGAAAGGCGCCGAGCACGGCCGAGACCGCGCCCGAGGCGCCCACCAGCGTCTCGCCGGAGCCGGGGTGCGAGGCGGCGTAGCAGAGCATCGCGGCGTAGCCGGTGGCCAGATAGAAGACGGCGAATCTGAGCCGCCCCATGCGCCGTTCGACCATGTCCCCGAAGACGAACAGGAACAGCAGGTTCCCGGCCAGATGCAGCCAGGTGCTGTGCAGGAACAGCGCCGTCAGCGGGGTGACCAGCGCGCGCGGCCCGCCGCCGAACAGCTCCCGCGGCACCACGCCCCACCGCCCGAACCAGGCGTCCTGCGCCGCGCGCAGCGCAGCGCCGGAGCCGCCCGTGGCGAGGCCGGAGGCGGGCCCCACCGCGAACAGCAGGAAGCAGGAACCGATGAGCGCGTAGGTCACCACGGGCCGGGTGCGGTCGGTGCCGTCCATGCGGGGATCATGGCGGCTCGGTGACGGTGCCCACTCCCCGACACACGTGGTCGTCTTCAGGCCGTAGGGTTGGCGGAAAGTACCCCTGTGCACGAGCCGTATCCGCGGCCCCACCCCCGGGCCGGAGCGCGCGGCCGTGTGTGCAGCCGCTTCGAACCGGACAGTCGTACGGGAAGGACCTCGCTACGAGGCCCGCGCCCGTCGCGCCCGCCCCCGTGGGCGGCGGGCGCAGCTGTACGGAGCACCACGGCATGCCGCACGGCATCGGAGTACGCGGAGCACGGCGCGCGGCAACCGCCGCGCACGGCACGGCAGCCCGCACGGGAACGCCGCGTCGCCGCATCACGACGGAGGCCGACGGACGCCGACGGAAGACGACCGACGGAACACCGACGAGAAGAGGACGAGACGATGACGGTTCCCGCCCCCACGGACGGCACCCGCTGGCGCTGCACCCTGTGCGGCAATCTGACCCGCTTCGACGTGACCCGTTCCAGCAAGGTGGTGGAGTACGTCCATCTGGACCTGGGCGGTGCCCCGACGGTGGAGGAGTGCGACGTGCTCAGTGAGAGCATCGAGTCCGTGCGCTGCCGCTGGTGCGATGCCGTGGACGAGGTCGAGCTGGTGGACCGGCCGGGCGCACAGGTGTGAGCGGACGAACGGCAGGTGTGACCGGTGGAGGAACGGACGGGCGGCGACGAGGGCGAGCGGCCCGGTGCGGCCGGCCCCGCGGAAGCGGCCCCCGGCCGGGACCCCGCGCCGGCAGGCGAGGACCGGCACACCCAGGACGAGCACATCGGTGACCGGCACGGCGCTGACGGGGACGGCGCCGGCCGGGACACCGGGGCGGGCGCCGCGGCCGAGGGCCGCGGCGCCGCCGCCGGGCAGGACGCCGGGCCGGGGGACGAGGGCCTGGACCGTCCGCTGCCCGAGAAGGTGCGCCGCCGCGTCGTCGCCCTCACCTCGGACGCGCTCGGCGGCCTGACGATCGCGGAACTGCCCGCGCCCGTCCGCCAGTACGCCCGGTTCACCCCGGCACGGCGGGCCAAGTTCGGCGGCAACGCCATGGCCGCCGGGCTGGAGAACGACCCCGTCTTCCGCAGCCGGATCGCCCTGCGGCTGCGCGAACAGCTCCCCGACCTGTGCGGTGCCGTCGAGGAGGGCGCGCCGCCCCCGGCGGCCGACCCGGTCGACGTGGCGGCCGTCGCCTATGTGCTGCGCCCGGCCGGCTGGGCGAAGCTCGTCGCCGCCGCCGGCGAGGAGGCCCAGCGGGCGCAGGCCGAACGCGCCGGCGAGGAGGCCCAGCGCGAGCTGGCCCGGCTGCGCGAGGAGTTGGCCCAGGCCCGGCAGGCGGCCCGTGACGAGGCCGAGCGGGCCCGGCAGGAGACCGCCTCGCTGCGCAAGGAGCTGGAGGGCACACACCGCAAGCTGCGCAGCGCGCAGGCCGATGTGCGGCGCGGCGAGGCCGCCGTCCGCAAGCTCCAGGCCGAACTGGACTCCGTGCGGAGCGCGGCGAGCGCGGACAAGGCGGCCGCCGACGGCGAGGCCCGGCGGCTGAAGTCCCGGCTGGCGGAGGCCGAATCGGCGCTGGAGTCCGCCCGCCGCTCGGCCCGCGAGGGGCGCAGCGTGGAGGACATGCGCGTCCGGCTGCTGCTGGACACGGTGCTGGACGCCGCGCAGGGGCTGCGCCGTGAGCTGGCGCTGCCGCCCGCGCAGTCGCGTCCGGCGGACACGGTGGAGGCCGTCGAGCCCGGCCGGATGTCGCCGAAGGACGTGGCGGCGCGCGCCCTGTCGGAGACGGACCCGGCGCTGCTGGACCAGTTGCTGGCGCTGCCGCAGGCCCATCTGGTCGTCGACGGCTACAACGTCACCAAGACCGGCTATCCCGCGCTGCCGCTGGAGAAGCAGCGGCTGCGGCTGCTGGGCGGGCTGGCCGTGCTGGCCGCCCAGTCGGGCGCCGAGGTCACCTGCGTCTTCGACGGCGCCGAGCTGGCCGCGCCGGTGCTGCTGGCCCCGCCGCGCGGGGTGCGGGTGCTCTTCTCCCAACCGGGCCAGACCGCGGACGAGTTGATCCGCCGACTGGTGCGTGCCGAACCGCCGGGCCGGCCGGTGGTGGTGGTCTCCTCCGACCGCGAGGTCGCCGACGGCTGTGCCGCGGCGGGCGCCCGGCCGGTGGCCTCCGCGCTGCTGCTCAGGCGGCTCTCCCGCACCTGACCCCGGCCCTGTGCACGCGGCGGGGCCCGGAGCCGCTCCCGCGGCCGGGACCGGGAGGGCCGACCGGCCCGCGTTCGGGGACCGCTGGGCCCGCCGGGTAAAGAATGCGCTTGTGGTGCAGGCTTTTTGGCCGAGGGATTTGATCCGATCAGTGACGCATGGCTAATGTCTGGCCCGAACCTTCGCTCGGTTGATCACCTATCCGGGGTGACAGCGGAGGACCGCCTAGTGCCGCTCGCCGGGATCGCCCATGCCCGGTGAACGGAGCCGGAGTTGACCGCCCGGCAGGCGGCTGAGGAAGAAGGAGCTCGCCCCAGTGGCGTCCCACCGTCGTCCCAAGCAGCCGAGCCGCGCACGTGTCAGCGTCTTCACCATGACCGCCGCGGCTGCCGTGGCCCTCACCTCGCAGGCGGCGCACGCCGACCCGCAGCCCTCCAAGAAGGACGTCAAGGAGAAGGTCGACAAGCTCTACGAGGACGCGGAGTCGGCCACCGAGAAGTACAACGGCGTCAAGGAGAAGCACGGCAAGCTGCAAAAGCAGGTCGAGAACCTGCAGGACAGCGTCGCGCGCGGTCAGGAAGACCTCAACAAGATGCGCGACAACCTCGGTTCGATGGCCACCGCGCAGTACCGCTCCGGCGGCATCGACCCCTCCGTCCAGCTCTTCCTCTCCTCGGACCCGGACAACTACCTGGACCGGGCCTCGGCCATGGACCAGCTCAGCAGCAAGCAGGCCGAGGCGCTCAAGAAGATCCAGAGCAAGCAGCGCGCCCTCGCCCAGCAGCGCAAGGAAGCCAGCGGCAAGCTCAAGGACCTCTCCAGCACCCGCAAGGAGCTGGCCGAGAAGAAGAGCAAGATCCAGGGCAAGCTGTCCGAGGCCCAGTCGCTGCTCAACTCCATCGGCGCCAAGGAGCGCCAGAAGATGGAGGCCAAGCAGAAGCGCGCCGACCGCAACTCCAGCGAGCGCGTGGACCTGGGCAACGACGCCTCCTCCTCGCAGCGGGCCGCCGCCGCCCTCGCCGCGGCCAAGGGCAAGATCGGCAGCCCCTACGTCTGGGGCGCCACCGGCCCCAGCTCCTTCGACTGCTCCGGCCTGACCTCCTGGGCCTACCAGCAGGCCGGCGTCTCGCTGCCGCGTACCTCCCAGGCCCAGGCCAACGCCGGTACGCGCATCTCCAGCCAGAGCCAACTCAAGCCCGGCGACCTGGTGTTCTTCTACAGCGACCTGCACCACGTGGGCTTCTACGCCGGCAACGGCCAGGTGCTGCACGCGCCGAAGCCCGGCGCGGGCGTGCGCTTCGAGTCGATGGGCAACATGCCCTTCCAGTTCGGGGCGCGCGTCGGCTGACCGTCGGCCCGATCACCAGGCAGTGCGATGAACGGTAAACATCCATCGTCCGAGTGAAACCGGCGCGGGCCAGGTGACCCCCACGCCCGCCCGGTGACCTGCGCCGCAGGGGAATCCACCGACCACGGTGGCCGATTTCCCTGCGGCGTACGGTTCTTGGAGCGCTGTGTGGGCGCGGCTACATTCTGCGGGCGCAGTCCGCCCAGCAGAAGGAGCACGTCCTCCCGTGGCATCGCACAGGTCTCACCGACGGCCCTCGCCGTCGTCGCATCCCTGGCCGACCAGGGTCACCGTGCTGTCGGCCGCAGCGGCCGGAGCCGCGGCAGCGCTCACCCCGGCGATGCCCGCGGGTGCCGAGCCCGCCGACGAGAAGCCGACCGCCGCCTCCGTCAATTCCCGTATCGACGGCCTCTACGAGCAGGCCGAGCGCGCCACGGAGAAGTACAACGGCGTCGCCGAGCGGGCCGGCGCCCTGCGCCGCCAGGTCGAGCACGCCCAGGAGCGCGTCGCCCGCGGCCAGTCCCGGGTCAACCGGCTGCGGGACGCGCTCGGCGGCGTCGCCGGCGCGCAGTACCGCGCCGGCGCGATCGACCCCTCCGTCGCCCTGATCCTCACCGAGGACCCGGACAGCTATCTGGAGAAGGCCGCGGCGCTGGACCGCATCGGCAGCCGCCAGGCCCTCCGGCTCGGCCAGTTGCGCGCGGCCCAGCGCGGCCTGGCCCAGGAGCGGAGCGAGGCGGCGGGTAAGCTCGCCCGGCTCGACTCCCTCCAGCACACCCTGCGGGAGCACAAGAAGGACGTCCGCAAGAAGCTCGCCGCGGCCCGTCGGCTGCTCAACTCCCTCACGGCCGACGAGCGCCGCGAGCGCGCCTCCCGCGACGGCGACCGGGGCCACGGCAAGAAGGCGAAGTCGCCCGTGCCGAGCGGTGCTTCCGCCTCGTCCGGCCGCGCCGCGGCAGCCGTCGCCGCCGCCAAGTCGGCCGTCGGCTCCCCCTATGTGTGGGGCGCGTCGGGCCCCAGCTCCTTCGACTGCTCCGGGCTCACCCAGTGGGCCTACGGCAAGGCGGGCACCGCCATTCCGCGCACCTCGCAGGCGCAGCGTTCGGCGGGCCGCCAGGTCCCGCTCTCCGAAGCCCGTCCGGGCGATCTCGTCATCTACCGGGACGACGCCAGCCATGTCGGGATGTACGTGGGCGGCGGCCAGGTCGTGCACGCGCCGCACCCCGGCGCCTCGGTGCGCTACGACCCGGTCGGCATGATGCCCGTCTCCGCCGTCACCCGGCCCTGACCCCGCGGGGCGCGGGCCGGGACGCCACCGGGCGGCGGGAGGCGCCGCGTCCGGCCCGGCCCGGCGCCGTTACGATCACCGGTGTGCGCGTGCTGAACCGGCGAGCGCGGAGCGACGGATCCTCGCGTGCCCGCCCCACCCCGGCGACCGGGCGGGCGCTGTGCGCGGCGCTCGCCCTCGTCTGCTGCGCGGGCGGCTGCACGGGACGGAACGCCGAACGGGCCGCTGTCCAGAAGGTCCTCGACCGGCAGGCGGCGGCCGTGCGCGACGGCGACGAGCACGCCTACCTCGCCACCTTCGACACCCGGGACGCCGGGGCGCGCGGCGAGCGGCGGCAGGTCTTCCGCAATCTGCGGCGTCTCCCGCTGGCGGAGTGGTCCTACCGCACGACGGCGGTGCGGCGGGCCCGGAGCGGCGACCGCGCCACCGTCGAGGCCACGCTGCGCTACCGCCTCGCCGGCTACGACCGCACCACGACCGAGGACCGCGAACGCTTCCGCTTCGTGCGCAGGGGCGGCGCCTGGCGGCTGGCCGGGGAGGCGTCCGGCAGCGCACAGCAGCTGTGGGAGCAGGGCGCGATGTCCGTCCGGCGCGGTCGCCACAGCCTGGTCCTCGGCGTGGGCCGGGACGAGGCGGGGATGCGGGCGCTGGCCCGGGTGGCCGACCGCGCCGTGCCCGCCGTCGGCCGCACCTGGCCCGGCTCCTGGTCCCGCCGGCTGGTGCTGGAGGCGCCCTCCTCGGTCGGGGACATGGCGCGGATGCTGAGCGCGCCCGCCGGCAGCTACGAGGGCATCGCGGCCGTCACCACCGGCGAGGAGGGCACCGGAGAGGGCGCCGACGGGGACGGGCCGGCCGACCGGATCCTGATCAACCCGCAGGCGTACGCGGAACTCAGCGAGGAGGGCCGCCAGGTGGTGGTCACCCACGAGGCCACCCATGTCGCCACCCGTGAGGAGACGACGCCGGCCACGCCGATGTGGCTGTCCGAGGGCTTCGCCGACCTGGCGGGCAACCGGACCTCGCAGCAGCGCCCCCGGGAGCTGGCGCCCGAACTCGCCGCCGCCGTCGACGAGAAGGGCGACCGCCATCCGGCTCTGCGCTCCCTGCCGACGGACCGCGACTTCCGCTTCGGCAACGACGCACGGCAGCTCGCCTACGCCTACGAGGGAGGCTGGCTGGCCTGCCGGCTGATCGCCCGGGACTGGGGCGCCGAGAAGCTGACCGCGTTCTACGAGGCGGCCGGCCGCCACCGCGGGGACGACGACTCCGGGGACGACGGCTCCGCCGGGGCCGGTGCCGACGCCGACGACGGCTCGGCCACCGCCGCCGCGCTGCGCTCGGTGCTCGGTGTGAGCACGGGCGAGTTCACCGCGCGCTGGCGTGCCTACGTCGTCGAGGAACTGCGGGCCTGAGCGGGGCGGGACCGCCCGGGGCGGCGCTCACCAGGTGAGCAGCTCGTCCCCGGAGCCCGTCGGCCGGGCCCGCCCGTCCGCCACGGCCCCGCCGCCGTCCCCGCTCCCGGTCCCGTCCCCGCCTCCGTCTTCGCTCCCGGCACCGTCCGCGTGCTCGTCCCCGCCGCCGTGCCGCAGGCGGCTTCCGCGGGGCACCGTCGAGCGCCACAGGCGTGCGCAGCACAGGAAGGTGGCGGCCACCAGCAGTCCGTTGCGGGCGAGCAGCAGCGTGACGCCGGTGAGGTCGCTGCCGACGACATGGGAGAAGCCGACGGGGAACTCCAGCAGCGTCAGGCCCGTCGCCACGAGCACCAGCCCCGCCGGGAGCGCCTGCCCGGCGGCCCGCACCGCGAGGCAGACGGCCGCGAGCCCCACCAGCCACACCAGGTACTGCGGGCTGAGCACCCGGCTCGTGGTGGTGAAGACCAGCACGGCGGCGAACGCGGCGTGTGCGAGGGTGCCCGGCGTCCAGGTGCGGGCGCGCAGCCGCCACAGCAGCAGCCAGCCGAAGCCCAGCACGGTCAGCGCCAGCGCGGCGTCGCTCACCAGCCACACACCGGGACCGATGAACTCCATGGAGCCGTACCGGAGTTCGACCGTGCCCTCCCATCCGGCCAGCAGCCGGGCGAGGTGCAGCGCCAGCGCGGGCACGGACTCGACCTCGGTGCCCCGGCCGCCCTGCGCGGTGAGGAAGTCGAGCGCGTGCGGCATCGTCAGCGCGAAACCGGCGGTGAGGGCGGCGGCCGTGACCAGCGCGGCCGTCCACACGGTGCGTCCGGTCCGGCTGCGCGGGGTGCCGAGCAGCAGCAGCGCCGGCCACACCTTGACCATCGCGCCGAGCCCCGCCAGCGCCCCGGCCGTACGCGGATGCCGGGCAGCGGCCAGCAGCGCGGCCACGGCCAGTGCCGTGACCATGAGGTCGTAGCGGGCGTAGACCGTCGGGCCCAGCAGCGGGACGCCCGCGATCCACAGCCAGGCACCGGCCCGGGAGCGCCGCCGCCCCGCCGTACCGTTTCCGCTGCCGTCCGCTGCGGACCCGGCGGCATCGGCGGCCCGCGCGGCTCCGTCCGTTCCGTCCGCGCCGACCGTTCCCCGCGGTGCGTCCCGGCGGGCCTCCTCCGGGGTGTCCGCCCGCCGGGGTGTCCGCCGGTGCGTGCCCGTCCGCGCGGTGCTGCCCGCCCGGCTCGCGTACAGCAGCAGGACCAGGACGAGGGCGTCGGCCGCGCACGCCAGCACGGAGAAAGCGGGCGCGTAGTCGAGCAGTCCGGTCACGGTCAGCAGCGCGGGGGAGAGGATCGCGAGCGCGGCGGCGGGCGGGTACTGCCAGGTGACGTCGTCGGCGGGGAAGACGCCCTCGGCCAGGGTGCGGAACCAGCCCTGGTAGATCACCGAGACGTCGGTGGTGACGTCCAGCCCGCCGGGCAGCGTGAACACCTTGAAGACGTACAGCAGCACCAGGGTGCGGCTCGCCGCCCAGGTCAGCAGGGGGCCCGCCCCACCGGTCGTCCTCGCCCTGCCTCGCACACCTGCCCCTTCGTCGTCTGCTGCCGTGCCGTCGTGCTGTCGTGCCGTCGTGCTGCTGTGCCGTCGTGCTGCCGTGCTGCCGTGCTGCCGTCGTGCTGCTGTGCTTCCGCCGTGCTTCTGCTGTGCTTCCGCCGTGGTGCCGGTGGGGTCTCCGCCCGGTGCCCGCCGGCGTCCACCCCGCAGCCTGCCACGGGAGCCCCGGGCCGCCCCGAATCCGTCCGGGGTACTGTCGGCGGCGATGGACAAGACCCTGATCGTCACCAACGACTTCCCGCCGCGGCCCGGCGGCATCCAGGCGTTCCTGCACAGCATGGCGCTGCGCCTGGACCCGTCCCGGGTCGTCGTCTACGCCTCCACCTGGAAGCGCGGCCGGGAAGGCGCCGAGGCCACCGCGGCCTTCGACGCCGAGCAGCCCTTCACCGTCGTCCGCGACCGTACGACGATGCTGCTGCCCACCGCGCGCGTGACCAGGCGTGCCGTGGGCCTGCTGCGGGAACACGGCTGCCGCGCCGTGTGGTTCGGCGCCGCCGCGCCGCTGGGGCTGATGGCTCCGGCGCTGCGCAGGGCCGGAGCCGAGCGGCTGGTGGCGACCACGCACGGGCACGAGGCCGGCTGGGCCCAGCTCCCGGCCGCGCGGCAGCTGCTGCGCAGGATCGGCGAGGGCACCGACACGCTCACCTACCTCGGCGAGTACACCCGCTCCCGGATCGCCGGGGCGCTGACGCCGCAGGCGGCGGCCCGCATGGTGCAACTCCCGCCCGGCGTCGACGAGAAGACGTTCCATCCGGGCTCCGGGGGCGCGGCCGTCCGCGCGCGGCTGGGGCTGACGGACCGGCCGGTGATCGTGTGCGTCTCCCGGCTGGTGCGCCGCAAGGGCCAGGACACGCTCATCGAGGCGATGCCCCGGGTGCTGCGTGCGGTGCCGGACGCGGTGCTGCTGATCGTCGGCGGCGGGCCCTACCGCGCCGATCTGGAGAAGCTCGCCGCCTCCCGGGGGCTGACGGACTCCGTCCGCTTCACCGGGCCGGTGGAATGGGAGGAGCTGCCCGCGCACTTCGGCGCCGGTGACGTGTTCGCCATGCCGTGCCGGACGCGGCGCGGCGGGCTCGATGTCGAGGGTCTGGGCATCGTCTATCTGGAGGCCTCGGCCACCGGGCTGCCCGTCGTCGCGGGCGACTCCGGCGGGGCGCCCGACGCGGTGCTCGACGGTGAGACGGGCTGGGTGGTGCCCGGCGGCCGTCCGGCCGAGACCGCCGACCGCCTCGTGGAGCTGCTGCGCGATCCGGCGCTGCGTGAGCGCATGGGCGCGCGGGGCCGCGGCTGGGTCGAGGAGCAGTGGCGCTGGGATCTGCTGGCCGGAAAGCTCCGCGAACTGCTGGCCCCCGCGGGCTGAGCGCCGGCGCGCACCGCGGTTCCGGCCCGTCCCCGGCGGCGGTTCAGGGGGCGGGGCCGACGGCATATCCCGGTGCGCCGCGCCCTGTCGTGCGGCACGCTGCTGTGAGCCATGTCCCGTGACCCACAGGAGCCGCAGCATGCGCGCAGGCATCACGATCCTCCCCGAGTACCCGTGGAGCGAGGCCGAGGGCCGATGGCGACGGGCGGAGGAGTACGGCTTCGCCCACGCCTGGACGTTCGACCATCTCGGCTGGCGGGAGCTGGTCGACGGGCCGTGGTTCGGCTCCGTCCCGACGGTGACCGCGGCCGCCCTGGCGACGTCCCGCATCGAACTGGGCCTCCTCGTGGCCACCCCCGCCTTCCGTCATCCCGTGCCGTTCGCCCGGGAGTTGACCGCGCTGGACGACATCTCGCGGGGCAGGTTCACCCTCGGCCTCGGCGCGGGCGGCGGCCCGGGCCGCTACGACCACGATGTTTTCGGAGGCTCCGGCGGCTCCGGCGGCTCCGGCGGCTCGGGAGGCTCCGGCGGCTCCGGTGATCCCGGCCGGATCGCGCCCGTCGGCCCGGACGGCTCCCGCGCGGCGCGCTTCGCGGAGTTCACCGGGCTGCTCGACACGCTCCTCACCACCGACGGCGCCGACTGGCACGGCACTTACTACACCGCCGAGGGCGCACGGAACGGGCCGGGCTGTGTCCGCGCGCCCCGGCTGCCGTTCGTGGTCGCCGCCAACGGGCCCAAGGCGATGGATGTCGCGGCCCGGTACGGCGAGGGCTGGATCACGACGGGGACGAACCGGGACGATCTGGAGTCCTGGTGGGCCTCCCTCGCCGAGCTGTCCGAGCGCTTCGACGCGGCGCTGGAGCGCCGGGGCCGCCCGCGTGCGCAGGTCCGCCGCTTCCTCCAGACCGACGGGGCACCCGTCTTCTCGCTGGGGTCCGCCTCCCTGTACGCGGAATTCCTCGGACGGGCGGGGGAGTTGGGGTTCACCGACGTCGTCGCACCGTGGCCGCGTGCCGAAGGCGTCTTCGCGGGCAGCGAGGACGTGCTCGACACCGTGGCCGCCGACGTCCTGCCGGGGCTGGAGCGCTGACGTACCCGGCGGGTGCCCGGCCGCGCGCCGCCGCCGGGGCCGGGCGCCCGCGCCGGGTCAGGCCGAGTAGATCGCCTCGATCTCGTCGGCGAAGTCCTTGGCGACGACGGCCCGCTTCAGTTTCAGCGAGGGGGTGATGTGCCCGGACTCCTCGGTGAACTGGTGGTCGAGTACGCGGAACTTGCGCACCGACTCGGCGCGGGAGACAAGGGTGTTGCCGTCGTCCACGGCCCGCTGGAGCGCGGCGTGCAGCTCGTCGTCCGCCAGCAGCTCCGCGTGGCTGAGCCCCGTCTTGCCGTGCTCGGCGGCCCAGCGCGGCAGGAACTCCTCGTCGACGGTGAGCAGCGCGCCGATGAACGGGCGGCCGTCGCCGACGACCATGCACTCGGCCACCAGCGCGTGCGAGCGGATCCGGTCCTCGATGACCGCGGGCGCGACGTTCTTGCCCGCGGCCGTCACCAGGATCTCCTTCTTGCGCCCGGTGATCGACAGATAGCCGTCGACGTCCAGGGAGCCGAGGTCGCCGGTGTGGAACCAGCCGTCGGACAGGGCGTCGTCGGTGGCCTGCTGGTTGTTCCAGTAGCCGGTGAACAGGTGCTCCCCGTGCAGCAGTACCTCGCCGTCGTCGTCGATCCGGATGACGGAGCCGGGCAGCGGCTGTCCGACGGTGCCGATCTTCGGCCGGTCGTAGGGGTTGAAGGCGGTGGCCGCGCAGGACTCGGTCAGCCCGTAGCCCTCCAGGACGGTGAAGCCGATGCCGCGGAAGAAGTGGCCCAGGTGCGCGCCGAGCGGGGCGCCGCCGGAGATGGCGTGGGTGGCCCGGCCGCCGAGGACGGCGCGCAGCTTGCTGTAGACGAGCTTGTCGAAGACCTTGTGTTTGAGCCGCAGCCCGAGCGACGGCCCGGCGGAGGTGTCCAGGGCGCGGCTGTACGCGCCGGCGACGGCGGCGGCCTTGTCGAAGATGCCGCCCTTGCCGCCCGCCACGGCCTGGGCGCGGGCCGCGTTGAAGACCTTCTCGAAGACGCGCGGCACGCCCAGCACCATCGTGGGCCGGAACGCGCCGAGTTCGTCGGTGAGCGTCTTGAGGTCGCTGACGTGCCCGAGCTTGATGGGCGCCATGACGGCGGCGACCTGCACCAGCCGCCCGAAGACGTGCGCGACGGGCAGGAACAGCAGCACGGAGCCCTCGCCGGGCCGGAACATCGGCCGCAGCCGCTCGACGACGTTGCCGCACTCGGCGAAGAAGCTGCGGTGGGTGAGCACACAGCCCTTGGGGCGGCCGGTGGTGCCGGAGGTGTAGACGATGGTGGCGGGGGAGTCGGCGTCGGCCACCGAGCTGCGGTCCTCGACCGTTGTGTCGCTGATCGAGGCGCCCTGCTCGGTGAGTCGGGCCACCGCGCCCTGTCCGCTCCCCTCCTGCTGCCCGTCGCCCGGCTCGTCCTCGTCGATCTGCCAGACGTGCGCCAGGCTGGGCAGCCGGTCGCGCACGGAGTCGACGGCGGCGGCGTGCGCGGCGGTCTCCACGAGGCAGGCGGTGGCGCCGGAGTCGCCGAGGATCCAGGAGATCTGCTCGGGCGAACTCGTCTCGTACACGGGGACGGTGACAGCGCCGGCGCTCCAGATGGCGAAGTCCAGCAGCGTCCACTCGTAGCGGGTGCGCGACATCAGGCCCACCCGGTCGCCCGGCTCGATCCCGGCGGCGATCAGCCCCTTGGCCGCGGCCCGTACCTCGGCGAGGAACTCGGCAGCGGTCAGGTCCTCCCACCGGCCGTTCCGCTTGCGGCCCACGACGGGCAGATCCGGGTGCTGCGCCGCGTTGCGGCGGATCAGGTCCGTCAGGTTTCCGTCGGCGGGAACTTCGTAGAGGGCCGGAAGGCTGAACTCGCGCAAGACTGCTGCTCCTCGTCGGCACCAAGGACGGGGGCCGTCGAGGCGGCCTCCCTTGGCTCGCTTGCCTCGGTCGGGGCCGCTGCGGGGCCCCGGAATGACGGCCCGGACGTTACCCACGGGTATGGGCCGCGGGGTAGAGGGGAACGCCGAGATGTCTTGTGCGTCACACGGCGGAACTCTCGCAAAGAGGGCTCAATCGCAGCGTAGTCCAGCCGTTCGGGAACAAGGAATCGCGCGCGGGGATCCCGGCCGCCCGGCCGGTGCCCGCACGAACGTTCCCGATCGTCCCCGGACGGCCGCACCACGACCTAGGCTGGGCCCATGCGTGTGCATGTGGTGAGCGACGTCCACGGCAACAGCCGGGATCTCGCGAAGGCGGGGGAGGGCGCGGACGCGCTGGTCTGCCTCGGCGATCTGGTCCTCTTCCTCGACTACGCCGACCACTCCCGCGGCATCTTCCCCGAGCTGTTCGGCGTCGAGAACGCCGACCGGATCGTCGAACTGCGCACCGCACGCCGCTTCACCGAGGCCCGCGCGCTCTCCCGCCGGCTGTGGGCGGGCGTGGACCGCGACTCCGTGACCGAGGAGGCCGTGCGCCGCCAGTACGCCGAACTGTTCGCCGCCTTCCCCACCCCCACCTACGCCACCTACGGCAACGTCGATGTGCCGTCGCTGTGGCCCGAGTACGCCGGACCCGGTACGACCGTCCTGGACGGCGAGGCCGTGGACATCGGCGGGCTGCGCTTCGGCTTCGTCGGCGGCGGCCTGCGCACCCCGATGCGCACCCCCTACGAGATCGACGACGAGACCTACGCCGAGAAGATCGCCGCGCTCGGCCCGGTCGACGTCCTGTGCACCCACATCCCGCCCGAGGTGCCGGACCTGTGCTACGACGTCGTCGCCCGCCGCTTCGAGCGCGGCAGCACCGCACTGCTGGACGCCGTCCACGAACTGCGCCCGCGCTACCACTTCTTCGGCCACGTCCATCAGCCGCTGGCGCGCCGGATGCGGATCGGGCCGACCGAGTGCGTCAACGTCGGCCACTTCAACGCCACGGGCACGCCCTGGGTCCTGGAGTGGTGACGGGCCCGGGCCCCGCGCGCCCGGCGGGTGCGCCCGCCGACCGCGCCGGACGCGCCCGCACAGGCGCGGGGTAGCCTTCCTGCGGCGGGCCGCGGCGGTCCGCCGGGCCCCTCGGAAGCTCACCGCCGCCACCGGGCCGAGGGGGAAGCCGGGACAGCGTCCCGGGCGGGCGACCGCCGGCGGCGGCACACGGAAAACGGGCACATCGGAGGGCCACTCGATGGCGGAACACACCAGCTCCACGATCACCGTCGACGCAGCACCCGGCGCTGTGATGAAGGTGATCTCCGACTTCCCGCGCTACCCCGAGTGGGCAGGCGAGGTGAAGGAGGCCGAGGTCCTCGAAGAGGACGAGCGGGGCCGCGCCGCCCAGGTGCGCCTGCTGCTGGACGCCGGCGCGATCAAGGACGAGCACACCCTCGCCTACGAGTGGCCGGACGAGCACGAGGTGCGCTGGTCCCTGGTGAAGTCCCAGATGCTGCGCTCGCTCGACGGCGTGTACCGCCTCACACCGGTCGACGGCGGGGCGCGCACCGAGGTCATGTACCAGCTGACCGTCGACGTCAAGATCCCGATGCTCGGCATGATCAAGCGCAAGGCCGAGAAGGTCATCATCGACCGTGCGCTGGACGGCCTCCGCAAGCGCGTCGAGGAAGGCGGCGGCGAGACCGCCGAGGGCCGGGGAGAGGCCAACTGACCGGCCGGAGCGCCCCGGAGGAGCCCGCGGGCCCGCGCCCGCACGACGAACGAGCCCCCCAGCGGGGTCAGGAGCGGGAGCAGATGCCGGCCGACACCGCCGACAACGCCGACAAGACCGAGGGCGCCGGCAGCGCGGCGGAGGCCGACACCGGCGACGGCACCGTGGACGGCCCGCACACCGTGCTGGTCACCGGCGCAGGCGGCAGCGGGCGCACCACCGTGGCCGCCGCCACCGCCTGCGCCGCGGCCGGACTCGGCCACCGCGTCCTGCTGGTCAGCCCCGAGCCCGCCGCCCGGCTGGCCGGCCTCCTCGGCCACGAGGCCCCCGAGCGGGCCGGCTCGGCGGACGAGCCCGGCGTCCCCCGCGCCGTGCCGGGCATACCCGGCCTGTGGCTGCTGCGTGTCGACGCCGGGCAGGAGTTCCGCACCCGCGCCGTCCAGCTCCAGGAGCGGGGCAAGGCCGCACTGGACCTCCTCGGCGCCGTCCCCCTGGACGAGGACGAGCTGACCCAGCTCCCCGGCACGGCGGGCCCCGCACTGCTGCACGCCCTGCGCACCGCGCACCGAGGCGGCACCGGGTACGCGGACGGCGCGGGGAGCGCACACGGCGCGGAGGCCCCGGACGGCTTCGACGGCGTCGATATCGTCGTCGCGGATCTGCCGCCGCTGCCGGACGGGCTCAATCTGCTCGTCCTGCCCGAGCAGACGCGCCGCTGGCTGACCCGCCTCGTGCCGCCGGAACGGCAGACCGCCCGCTCGCTGCGCCCCGTGCTCGCCCAGCTCGCCGGCGCGCCCATGCCGGCCCAGTGGCTGTACGAGACGACGACCCGCTGGAGCGGCGAACTCGCCGGGACCGAGCGCGTTCTGGGCGCCCCGCGCACCGTCGTCCGGCTGGTGACCGAGCCCGGCCCGCTCGCCGCCGACGAACTGCGCACCGCTCTCGCCGGGGCCAGGCTGCACGGGCTGCGCCTGGAATCCGTGATCGTCAACCGGCTGGTACCGGTCGGGTCGGCCGACAGCTGGCTGTCCGGGCTCTCCGGCCGCCAGCAGGAGACCCTCGCCCGGCTGCGCGAGGAGTGCGCCGCGCTGGACGTCCCGCTGTGCGAACTGCCGCACCTGGGGCGCGACCCGCGGGGCGCCGACGACCTCACGGCGCTGGCCCGCGCCGCCCGCAGCGCCGCCGCGCACGGGGTCGAGCCCGGGCCCCCGCCGCGCACCGGACGGGTCTACGCGGCGGCCGACGACGTGCCGCAGGGCTGGGTGGAGGACCGGCTCGCCGAGGACGGCCTGCTGGTGTGGCATCTGCCGCTGCCGGGCGCCGTCCGCGAGGAGCTGCAACTCGTCCGCCGTGGCGAGGTGTTGACCGTCGGTGTCGGCCCCTACCGGCGGGTGCTGCCGCTGCCGGCCGCGCTGCGCCGCTGCCGGGTGTCCGGCGCGGGCCTGACGGACGGCACCCTGCGGGTCCGCTTCACCCCGGACCCCCAGCTGTGGCCGCGCACGGACGGTACGGGTTCCTGATCCGGCCGCCGCACGCCTCCGCGCGGTTCGCCCGTTCGGGTAACGTCGGGGGAGACCGGAGAGACCGGACGGTCCGCCGTGCCGGGCCCCGGCCCCGAACCCCGGAGCGACCGCAGCGCACCGCTCCCCGCCGCCCGTAGGAGCCCGCCATGCCCGCCATGAGCGACGATCCCGAGAACCCCGAGCGCCGCCAGGACGCGCGCACGCCGGGCGGAGCCGACGCGTCCGGCCCCGACCCGGACGCCTGGGCCGCGGCCTGCGAGGAGGACCTGGAGGCGGAGAAGGCCCGGCGCCGCGCGGCGTACGGGCCCGAGCCGGTCAGCGCGGCCGAGGAGCTGCGCCGGCTGGCCGACGCCGTCACCGAGAAGTTCGCCGAGCTGGGCGGCCCGTTCGCCAGGACGGTGGGGTCGGCGGCGGCGCAGGGCGTGGTCCAGCAGCTGTTCTCCCAGGCGCGCTCCGCGATCGAGCCGGTGATCGCCCGCAATCCGCAGGTCTTCGACCACCTCGCGGCGGCGGGCGGCGAACTGCTGGCCGCCTACCGCGCCGCCGTCCAGGAGTCCGAGACCCGCTGGACCCGCGGCCCCGACGGCCGGGCGGCCCCCGAGCGGGTCGACCTCGACGAGCGCGCCGACGCCGATGCCGCCGCCGCCGACGACGAGGACGACGAGGGCACCGCTCCCGGCAAGAGCGCCGAGGACAGCAGGGCCGCCGAGCACGCCGATCTCGGCAAGGGCGCCGACGACGAGGACGCCGGTCCCGGCAGGGGCGCCGCCCCCGAACCGCCCCGGCGGCCGGCCGAACACATCGACCTCGACGCCGACGGCCCCGCCGGACCGGCCCCCGGCACCGACGACTCCGGCGCCGACGGCCCTGAGGGCCCCGACACCGACGGCCCCGGCGACAGGCGCTGACCCGGCCCCGGCCCGCGCGTTCCCGCCCTCCCTCGCTCTTCACCCCCCTCACCGCCCTTCACCGCCCTTCACTGCGTTCCACCGCCCTCCACCGTCCGTCGCCGTCCCGCTCGGGAGGCGACGGCTGCTCCGGTACGGTGGGCGGCGGCGGGGATCACAGCAGGAGACCGAGGGACACATGGGACTCACTATCGGGGTCGACATCGGCGGGACGAAGGTCGCGGCCGGGGTGGTCGACGAAGAGGGCAGGATCCTCGAAACGAGCAAGGTGCCGACCCCCGACACCCCCGAGGGCGTCGTCGACGCGATCGCCGACGCGGTACGCGAGGCCAGCGCGGAGCACAAGGTCGAGGCCGTCGGCATCGGCGCCCCGGGCTATGTGGACGACAAGCGCGCCACCGTGCTGTTCACCCCCAACCTCAGCTGGCGGCACGAGCCGCTGAAGGACAAGGTCGAGCAGCGCATCGATCTCCCCGTCGTCATCGAGAACGACGCCAACGCCGCCGCGTGGGGCGAGTACAAGTTCGGCGTCGGCACCGGCCACGAGGACGTCGTCTGCATCACCATCGGCACCGGGCTGGGCGGCGGCGCCATCATCGGCGGCAGGCTGCACCGCGGACGCTTCGGTGTGGCCGGGGAGTTCGGGCACATCCGCATGGTGCCGGACGGCCTGCTGTGCGGCTGCGGCAACCAGGGCTGCTGGGAGCAGTACGCCTCCGGCAGCGCCCTGCTCAGGTACGCGCGGCAGCGCGCCGCGGCCACTCCGGAGAACGCCGAGATCCTGCTCGGCCTGGGCGACGGCACCCCCGAGGGCATCGTCGGCAAGCACATCAGCGAGGCGGCCCGGCAGGGCGACGCGGTGGCGATCGACTCCTTCCGCGAACTGGCCCGCTGGGCGGGCGCCGGCCTGGCCGATCTGGCCTCGCTCTTCGACCCGGGCGCGTTCATCGTCGGCGGTGGCGTCTCCGACGAGGGCGAGCTGGTGCTCGATCCGATCCGCAAGTCCTACCGGCGCTGGCTGGTCGGCAGCGCCTGGCGGCCGCACGCCGAGGTGCTGGCAGCCCAACTCGGCGGCAAGGCCGGCCTGGTGGGCGTCGCGGACCTGGCCCGCCAGGGCTGAGCGCGAAGGGGCGGACGATGACAGCGCACGACGGCCAGGCCGCATCCCCGCAGTTGCCGCCCTCCCGCACCGAGCCGGACGGTTCGGCGGTCGTGCGGCTGCTCAGCTACAACGTCCGCTCGCTGCGCGACGACCGGGAGGCGCTCGTCCGGGTCATCCGGGCGTGCGCCCCCGATGTCGTCTGTGTGCAGGAGGCCCCGCGCTTCTTCCGCTGGCGCAAGTACGCCGCGTGGCTGGCGCGCAGGACGGAGCTGACCCCTGTCACCGGCGGCGCCACCGCCGCCGGCCCGATGGTCCTCGCCTCGCTGCGCGCCCATGTGGAGCACACCGAGGACGTGCTGCTGCCCCGTACGCCGGGGCTGCACCGGCGCGGGTTCGCCACGGCCGTGCTGCGGTTCGGCCCGGCGGCCCGGCTCGGGGTGATCAGCTTTCATCTGAGCCTTCAGGCGCAGGAGCGGTACGCACAGGGCCGGGCGCTGCGTCAACGGCTCGCGGGGATGGGCGAGTTCGCCGTCGCGGCGGGCGATGTGAACGAGCAGCCGACGGGCCGTACGTTCCGGATGCTGCGGGACGAGTTCCACGACGTGTGGGAGAAGGCGCCGTGGGGCGCCGAGCTCACCTCCACAGCGGCGGCGCCGCACCAGCGCATCGACGCCGTCTTCAGCACCGCCGGGCCCGAACTGCTCGCCGGTGGTGTACCGGTCGGGCTGCCCGGGGTCACCGAGCGGGATCTGCGCGCCGCCAGCGATCACCGTCCGGTGCTGACGGTGCTGCGGGTGCCGGCCCGGCGGGGCTGAGCAGCGCCCCGGGACGCGTCCCGGCACGGGCGGGCGGGGCGTCAGCCCTGGCGGCCGGGGAGCATGGCCAGGGCCCGGGAGCGCTGGGCGACGAGGTCGTCGTAGGTGCCGTCGCGCTCGGCCCAGCGGTGCATACGGACGCCCTGCACGAGGATCTCGCGCGGGGTGGGCTCCTGGGAGAGCAGATCCATGACCTCGGCGGCGAAGTCGTCGAGCGGCAGCGCGTGCGGGTTCACCTTCTCCTGTCCCGCCGTGGCGACGGCCGGGGGGACCAGCTCGACGACGCCGACCCCGGTGCCGTCGAGCTGCGCGCGCAGCGCCTCGGAGTAGGCGTGCACGGCGGCCTTCGAGGCGGCGTAGCTGGGCATGGGCGGGAACGGCAGGAAGCCGATGCCGGAGGAGACGGTGAGGAAGGTGCCGGCGCCCCGCCCGATCAGGTGCGGGGTGAAGGCGTCGAGCACACGGACGGTGCCGAGCAGATTGGTGTCGATCGTCGTCTCGGCCGCCGTGTAGTGCGCGGGGTCGCGCAGGTCCTCCAGCAGCATGACGCCCGACATGGTCACGACGGTGTCCAGCCCGGGGTACCGGTCGAGCACGGCCGCACGGAAGGACGCGACGGAGGCACTGTCCGTGACGTCGACGCCGAACGTGCCGAAGCCTTCCCCGGCCAGTTCCGCGAGCGCTTCCGGATTGCGACCGCCGACGGCCACGGTGCTGCCCGCCGCGGCGAACCGGCGGGCCAGCTCCCGTCCGATACCCGAGGTGCCGCCGACGACGAGAACGGTGCGAGTGGAGAGATCCACGATTTTCCCTTCGGTGCAGGCGCCGACCGTGTTCGGGCCGGCGCGGACGGTGCTGTGCTCCGCCTCCGCGAGACGGAGCCGTTCGCAGTCTCGACGGCCTGCGCCGGGTGCGGCAGGGCCCCCGCTCTCCCTGGTCCTGACAGGGCCCCCGCTGGAACACGGGCGCCGCATTACCGTGGCGGTATGAAGGACGCGGAATCCGGCAACCGGCTCGGCAGCTACCTCCGTGCCCGGCGCGAGCTGGTCTCCCCGGCACAGGCCGGGCTCCCGCCCGGCGGCAACCGCCGCGTGCCCGGCCTGCGCCGCGAGGAGGTCGCCCTGCTCGCGGGGATCAGCCCCGACTACTACCTGCGCCTGGAACGGGGACGGGACAAGAACCCCTCACCGCAGGTCCTCGCCTCGCTCGCGCGCGTCCTGCAACTCGACGAGACCGAGCGGGCCTATCTGCTCGGCCTCGCGGCGGCCCGCCCCAGGGCGCCGCGCCGCAAGCGGCCCGAGCACGTACCGGCGCGCGTGCACGAACTGCTCGCCCATCTTCAGATCCCCGCGTTCGTCGAAGGCCGCGCGTTCGACGTCCTCGCCTCCAACTCCATGGCCGTCGCACTCTCGCCCCGGCTGCGGCCCGGCCACAACCGGCTGCGCTCCCTCCTCCTCGATCCCGAGGAGCGCGCCTTCCAGCAGGACTGGACGCAGGCCACCGCCGATTTCGTCGCCGCCCTGCGCACCACCATCGGCGACGACACCGACGATCCCCGGTTCGTCGAGCTGGTCGGCGAACTCGCCCTGTCCAGCAGCCGGTTCCGCACCCTGTGGGCCCGCCACGACGTCCGTGGCCTCGACGGGGGCACCACCACGGTCCATCACCCCGCCGTCGGTGAACTCCGCCTCCACCGCGACAAACTCCCCGTCGACGACGTGATCCTCGTCCTCTACTACCCCGACAAGGACAGCGACAGCGACGAGAAACTGCGCCTGCTCGCCGCGCTCGCCCACACCGGGCCCACCGGTACGGCGCACGACGAACCGACGGACAGCCCCCGCCCGGGGACCACCTGAGGGAGATCCGCCGTGCTCAGACGACGGCGCCGCGCCCCGGATCGTCGTCGTCGTCCTCGCTGCCGTCCCGCATCCGCGTGATCAGCGTCGCGAAGCCGCCCAGGAAGCCGCCGACGCCCAGGGTGACGATCCACCAGGTCAGTTCGGCCTGTACGAGGATGGCGCCGATCAGCAGCAGCGGGCCGCCGAGCACCGCGAGCCAGGCGAACTTCGTCGTCACATCCGTCTCGGGAAGCGGCGGCGGCTCGGGCGGCTCGAAGTGGCCCTCGTCCTCCTCCGAGTCCGGCGGCTCCCAGTCGCGGGGGCCGGTGCCGGCCGCGTAGACGGTGAGGCTGCGGATGCCGGCCGGACCCGGCACGGTGCCGACGCCGCCCCGGCCGTTCCCGCGGTCTTCCCCGCCCTCGGTGTCCTCGCCGTCCTCGGCGTCCCCGGCGTGCTCGGCGGTGGTGCCGTCTCCGCCGGTCCTGCCGTCCCCGCCGCCGTCCCGCGCGGGGGAACCGCCGTCCGCCGCCGCGTCCTTCGGCAGCTCGTCCGGGGGCTCCTCGCCGTACGCGGCGACGATCTCCGCCCAGGCCGCCTCCTCGTCGGCGGGCAGCGACGGTTCGCGCCGGGCCGGCTTCTCGCCCTCGCCGCCGCGATCCTCGGGCTCCCGCCCCGCGTCCGGGTCACGCTCGGTCACTGGTCATCCTCTGTTCCTCGCCCGCTGCGCCGTCCCGGCCCAGGCCGCCGAGCCGCTCGATGAAACCGAGGCTGTCGGCGAAGATCCGTTCCGCGTCGTGGTCGAGCGTCGCGACGTGGTAGCTCCGCTCCAGGATGCTCTCCGTGACATCGGTGGAGGAGACGCGGCCGAGCACCGACGCGGCGGCCGAGGCGGGGACCACATGGTCGGTGCGGCTGCGCAGGAGCAGCAGCGGCTGGGTGACCTTCGGCAGATCGGCCCGCAGGACGCGGTAGAAGTCGCGCAGCGCGTAGGCGGCCCGGGTCGGTACCCGGCCGTAGCCCAGCTCCCGGCCGCCGCCCTTGGCGATGTCGTCGGTGATGCCCCGCACCGAGCGGGTCAGGAACCGGGCGAAGGGCACCGCGTACCCCGTCAGCCGGGGGAAGGCCGTCGCCGGGTTGACCACGACGACGCCGCGTACCGCGTCCCCGTGGTGCGCGGCCAGCCGCAGCGCGAGCCCGCCGCCCATCGAGAGGCCGAAGACGAAGACCCGCTCGCACCGTTCGGTCAGCAGCCGCAGCTCGCGGTCGACGGTGGCGTACCAGTCCTCCCAGCTGGTCAGCGCCATGTCCTCCCAGCGGCTGCCGTGCCCCGGCAGCAGCGGCAGCGCGACGGTCAGCCCGTGCCCCGCCAGATACTCGGCCCACGGGCGCAGCGACTGCGGTGAGCCCGTGAAGCCGTGGCAGAGCAGCACTCCGGTCGAGGAGCCGTCGTGGTGGTACGGCTCGGCTCCGGCGAGTAGGGGCGGCACGGTGGGCCTCCTGGGGCTCGGCGGGCGGACGGCGCCCGGTCCTCGCATACGGGCCGTCGGACCCGTGGGAACCGGCGCCGGCCGGGTCGGCATGTTGGTGCATGTCGGCGGGCCGTCGGTCGTCGCGGACCGCGGCGGAAGCCCTGCCAACCCTACGCGGGCGCACGGGCAGCCCGATAGCTCCGCCGTCACGTACGGGCCGGCACCGGTTCCGGGATCCTCCGGGGAGTGCCCGGGCCGGCATCGGGATAGGGTCAGGCGTCAGACGGAGGTGGTCCAGGTGTTCTACGGCGCGATGAAGATGTCGGTCGGCAACGCGCTGAAGCTGACGTTCCGGCCCTGGGTGGAGGGGCTGGAGCACGTGCCCGCCGAGGGGCCGGCGATCCTGGCGAGCAATCATCTGTCGTTCTCGGACTCCTTCTTCCTGCCGGCGGTCCTGGACCGCAAGGTCACCTTCATCGCGAAGGCCGAGTACTTCACCACCCCGGGGGTCAAGGGGAAGCTGACGGCCGCGTTCTTCAAGGGCGTCGGCCAGCTGCCGGTGGACCGCTCCGGCGCGCGGGGCGCGGGCGAGGCCGCGATCAAGCAGGGGCTCCAGGTGCTGGAGCGGGGGGAGTTGTTCGGCATCTACCCGGAGGGCACCCGCTCGCCCGACGGCCGCCTCTACCGCGGCAAGCCGGGCGGCCTGGCCCGGGTGGCGCTGCGCTCCGGCGCACCGGTCATCCCGGTCGCCATGATCGACACCGAGAAGATCCAGCCGCCGGGCAAGGCCGTACCGAAGCTGATGCGCCCGGGCATCCGGATCGGCGCCCCGCTGGACTTCAGCCGCTACCAGGGCATGGACAACGACAGGTTCATCCAGCGCGCGGTGACCGACGAGGTCATGTACGCCATCCTCAAGCTGTCCGGCCAGGAGTACGTGGACATCTACGCCACGGCGGCCAAGCGTGCGATCGCCGAGGCGGAGAAGGCGCAGAAGGCCGAGCGGGCCGAGGCGGAGAAGGCGGAGAAGGGCGGAAAGGCCGAGAAGGCCGAGAAGGTGGGGAAGGGCGAGGAGGCCGGGGAGGCCGGAGCCGGGGAGGAGTCCGCCCGGCCGCTGCACGGGCGGGAGCGCGAGGACGGCGGCTCGGGGAGGGCCGCCTAGCCGGCTCGGCACCCGCGTCGTCCATGTCGTGCAGAGTGAACCCGACCGCCCCCGGCGGTCGGAGGAGACAGCCCGCCCCCGGCGGTCGGGAGGAGACAGCCGCCCCGGGTGGTCGGGAGGGAGCAGCCGCCCGGGCGGTCGCCAGGAGGCGGCCGTTGCGGCGGCCGGGGAGAGCGCGGCTGACCAGGGGGGAGCCATGGCCGTGAAGAAGATGTCCGTCGAGCAGCCGTTGTGGCACGCGCTGACCGGCTACCGGGTGCTGACCGTGCTGTACGCCGTCGCCGTCTTCGTGTGGCAGCACGCCGACTACAGCGCCCCGGCCGTCGCCGGCGGCTTCCTGGCGCTGCTCGTCGTGTGGACGTTCGCGACGCTGCGCAAGGTCGCCTCGGCGGCCCGCTGCACGCTGCCGTTCCTGGGCGCCGACGTCGCCTTCGCCGTCGTCGGGATCCTGCTCTCCCCGCTGGTGGACGTGCACAACCAGGTCGGCCCGACGCTGCCGTCGATCTGGGTGGCGGGCCCGGTGCTGGCGTTCGCGCTGAAGGGCGGCTGGCGCTGGGCGGCGGGCGCGTCGGTGCTCGTCGGGATCGCCAACGTCATCGAGGCCGGGGAGATCACCCGGCCGACGCTGCACAATGTGCTGCTCGTCTGCGTCGCCAGCGTGGCCATCGGCTACGTCGTCGAGGTCGCCCGGGCCAGTGAGCGGACCCTGGCGCGTGCCCTCCAGATCGAGGCGGCCACCCGGGAGCGGGAGCGGCTGGCGCGGGACATCCACGACAACGTTCTCCAGGTGCTGGCCATGGTGCAGCGCAAGGGCACCCAGGCCGGCGGCGAGGCGGCGGAGCTGGGGCGGATGGCGGGCGAGCAGGAGATCGCCCTGCGCTCGCTGATCTCCACCAACCGGCCACCGCGGCAGCGGCAGGGCGGGCCGGGGGACGGCGCTGCCGCCTCCGCCCCGGTGGCGCACGCCGGGGCCGGGGCGCCGGACGCGGCCGACGGGCCCGACGGGCTCGACGCGTTCGGCGGCGCTGAGGGGCCCGGCGGACTCGGCGGCGCCGGCGGGCCCGGCCGGATCGACGGGCTCCACGGCCTCGACGGCCTCGACGGCTTCGACGCGGCCGACGGGTTCGGGGCGGCCGAGGGTGCCGACGAGACCGAATCGGCCGATCTGCGGGCGCTGTTGGCCCCGTACGCCGGCGCCCGGGTCTCCTTCGCCGAGCCGGGCGCCCCGGTGCGGCTGCCCGCGCGGGTGGCGCGGGAGGTGGCGGCGGCCGTCGGCGCCGCCCTGGACAACGTACGGCTGCATGCGAGCCCGCAGCCGGGGCAGGAGGCACAGGCATGGATCCTGCTGGAGGACGAGCCGGACGCGGTGCTCGTCACCGTGCGGGACGACGGGCCGGGGATTCCGGAGGGGCGGCTCGCCGACGCGGAGGCCGAGGGGCGGCTCGGGGTCGCGCTGTCGATCCGGGGCCGGCTGCGGGATCTGGGCGGCACGGCGGATCTGGTGTCCGTACCGGGACAGGGCACAGAAGTGGAATTGAGGGTGCCGAAGCATGAGTGAGCAGGACGCAGGGGCCGGCGCGGGGGCCTTCGGGGCGGACGGTCCAGCGGAGGCGGACGGCCGCGGCCCGGGCCGCGCGGGGGAGGCGCGGGTGAGCGTGATGGTGGTCGACGACCATCCGATGTGGCGGGACGCGGTCGCCCGCGACCTGGGGGAGGCCGGGTTCGACGTCGTCGCGACCGCCGGTGACGGCGAGCAGGCCGTCCGCAGGGCGCGCGCCACCTCGCCGGATGTGCTGGTCCTGGATCTGAACCTGCCGAGCAAGCCGGGTGTCCAGGTGTGCCGGGAGCTGGTCGGGCACGGGGCGGCGCCGCGGGTGCTGGTGCTGTCCGCCAGCGGGGAGCACGCCGATGTCCTGGAGGCGGTCAAGTCCGGCGCGACGGGCTATCTGGTGAAGTCGGCGAGCACCGAGGAACTGCTGGACGCGGTGCGCCGTACGGCGCTGGGCGACCCGGTGTTCACCCCGGGCCTGGCCGGGCTGGTGCTGGGCGAGTACCGCCGGCTGGCGGCCGACCCGGCGCCGCTCGCCGAGCGGGACGCACCGGATGTGCCGAAGCTGACCGAGCGGGAGACCGAGGTGCTGCGCCTGGTCGCCAAGGGGCTCAGCTACAAGCAGATCGCCGAACGCCTGGTGATCTCCCACCGCACGGTGCAGAACCACGTCCAGAACACCCTGGGCAAGCTCCAGTTGCACAACCGCGTGGAGCTGGTCCGCTACGCCATCGAGCGCGGTCTCGATGAGGAGTAGCACCTCGTCCGGCAGCGGCACGCCCCGCACAGCTGTGCCCCCGGCGCCGTCCCCCGTGCGCGGTCCCCGGTGTCGTACGCAGGTCCTTCGTCCGGGTGAGAGCGGGGCGGGCGCCCGTGCCCAACTCCGTTGCGTGGCCCGGGAATCGGCCGGAAGCACCGTCCTTGTGTGATCTGGATCACCGTTAGCGTGACGGGCGCCGTGCCGGTTCTCCGGTGCGGCGCCAAGCGCGTCATGCGGAGAAGGGAGATCCCATGCGGGTCGGAGTGCTGACCGGCGGCGGCGACTGCCCCGGTCTGAATGCGGTCATGCGGGCCGTCGTCCGTAAGGGAGTCGGGCGGTACGGCTACGACTTCACCGGCTTCCGGGACGGCTGGCGCGGCCTGCTGGAGGGCGAGACGGTGCGGCTGGACGTCGCCGCGGTGCGCGGCATGCTGCCCCGCGGCGGCACCCTGCTCGGCTCCTCGCGCACCAACCCCTTCTCGCAGGACGACGGCGTCCGCCGTATCCGGGAGAACCTCGCCAAGTACGAGGTGGACGCGCTGATCGCGATCGGCGGCGAGGACACCCTGGGCGTGGCGGCCCGGCTCACCGACGAGTACGGCGTCCGCTGCGTCGGCGTCCCCAAGACGATCGACAACGACCTGTCCGCCACCGACTACACCTTCGGCTTCAACACGGCCGTCACCGTCGCGACCGAGGCCATCGACCGGCTGCACACCACCGCCGAGTCGCACATGCGGGTGCTGGTGGTCGAGGTCATGGGCCGGCACGCGGGCTGGATCGCCCTGCACTCGGGCCTCGCCGGCGGGGCCAACTGCATCCTCATCCCCGAGCAGCGCTTCGACGTCGACGAGGTGTGCTCCTGGGTCACCTCGCGCTTCCGGGCCAGCTACGCGCCGATCGTGGTCGTCGCCGAGGGCGCCATGCCCAAGGGCGGCGAGATGGTCCTCAAGGACGGCTCGACCGACTCCTTCGGGCACGTCCGGCTGTCCGGGGTCGGCGAGTGGCTGGCCAAGGAGATCGAGTCCCGCACGGGCAAGGAGGCCCGCACCACGGTCCTCGGCCACGTCCAGCGCGGCGGCACCCCCACGGCCTACGACCGCTGGCTCGCCACCCGCTTCGGGCTGCACGCGATCGACGCCGTGCGGGACGAGGACTGGGGCTCGATGGTCGCCCTGCGCGGCACCGACATCGTCCGGGTGCCGCTCTCCCAGGCGACGGAGAAGCTCAAGACCGTCGCCCCGGAGCTGTACGAGGAGGCCGGCGTCTTCTTCGGCTGACGCCTGACTGATGCCTGCCGCCTGACGCCGGGCGCTTGGCTCCTGGGGCCTGACATCCGACACCTGGCGCCTGACACCTGGTGCCCGGCGCTCGACGCCCGCGCCCGACGGCCCGACCGGCCGGCCCGTCCCCGCCCGGACGGGCCGGCCGTCGTCCGTCTGCCGGGTGCCGGGTGCCGGGTGCCGCCCCCGGTGTGCGGCATGCCGGGGCTTCCCGTAGCTTTCGTACCGGTGTGTCCGTGTATCGGCGGCTCGCCGTGGCACCCCGTCCGGAAGGACGGCGGACCGAGGGGCCGACGGTGCCGGTGCGCGGACGCCCGGACGGGCCGACAGGCCGACGGGTCGATGGGCCGACGAGATGCGGGAGGCAGCCGTGGAGATCCTCGCCTTCGGCGTGCAGGCGGACGAGCGGCCGCTGCTGGAGACGGCCCTGCGGGAGCGGCAGCTGTCCGGCCGCTGCCTCGAAGTGTTCCTCAACCGGGACACGGCACCGCTCGCCGCCGGCCACGAGGCGGTCACCGTCAGCGTCAACGCCCGCCTCGACGCCGAGGTCCTGCGCACCCTCGCGGCCGGCGGGACGCGGATGATCGCCCAGCGGGCCACCGGCTTCAACAACATCGCCCTCGACGTCGCCGACGAACTGGGGATGACCGTCGCCCGCGTCTCCGCCTACTCGCCGTACTCCGTCGCCGAGTTCGCCTGGGCGCTCACCATGGCGCTCAACCGGCACGTTCCCCGCGCCGTGCGCCGCACCCGCGAGTTCGACTTCCGGCTGGACGGGCTGATGGGCCGCGACATGCACGGCCGCACCGCCGGCGTCGTCGGCACCGGGCGGATCGGTGCGGCCTTCGCCCGGATCGCGCACGGCTTCGGCATGCGGCTGCTGGGCTGGGACCTGGCGCCCGACCCGGACTGCGAGCAGCTGGGCATGGAGTACGTCGGCCTGGACCGGCTGCTCCAGGACGCGGACGTGGTCAGCCTGCACGTGCCGCTCGTCCCGGACACCCACCACCTCATCGGCCGCGCGGCCCTCGACGCCATGAAGGACGACGCCCTGCTGATCAACACCAGCAGGGGCGGCCTCGTCGACACCGAGGCGCTCGTCGACCAGCTGCGCCGGGGCCGCTTCGCCGGTGTCGGGCTGGACGTGTACGAGGCGGAGGCCGGGGTGTTCTTCACCGACCGCTCGCTCGACGTCGTCCAGGACGACGTACTGGCCAGGCTGATGACCTTCGGCAACGTGCTGGTCACCTCGCACCAGGCGTTCTGGACGCACGACGCGGTGAGCCGGATCGTCGACACGACGGTCACCAACCTGGAGGACTACGTGGCCGGCCGGCTCAGCGCGAACGTGCTGGTCGGCCCCGGTCGGCCGGCTCCCCGGCCGCCGGCGGAGCGCTGAGCCCGTCCAGCAGCCCGGCCGTCAGCCCCACCCCGTCCAGGGACAGCACCGACTCCGGGTGGAACTGCACCCCGGCGAAGCCCGGGCCGCGCAGCGCGTGCACCTCGCCGCTGACCGGGTCCCGGCTCAACTCGACGCCGTGCAGCGCCAGTTCGCCGACGGTCTCGGCGTCGCAGCGCGCGGTGAACGAGTTGTAGAAGCCCACGGTCTGCGGCTGCCCGAACAGATCGATGCGCTCCTGGGTGCCCTGGTGGGGCCGCCGCTTGCGCACCAGTTCCAGGCCCAGCTCGGCGGCGAGCAGCTCGTGCCCGAGGCAGACACCCAGCAGCGGCTGCCGCCGCGCACGGACCAGCGCGGCGGCCAGCTCCCGCAGGATCCGCATCTTCGGCTCGTCCACCTCGCGCGGATCGCCGGGCCCGGGGCCGAGCACGACGGGCCCGGTGTGCCGCAGCGCCGCCTCGTGCAGCCCGGGGCTGTCGTAGCGCCGCACCGTCACCGAGCGGCCGGTCGAGCGCAGCAGATGGCCGAGCATCGAGGTGAAGGTGTCCTCGCCGTCCACGACGAGCACCTCGCCCCGCTCGGCGGGGACGGCGGAGCGCATCCGCAGCCAGAACGGGGCGAGCCCCCGGCGGCGGTCGGCGAGCGCGGCCTGCACCCGCGGATCGTCGCCCAGGCGCGCCGCCGGCGACCGCTCCGCGTGCGCCCGCGCGGGGCGCACCCCCAGCGCGGTGAGCACCCCGGCCGCCTTGGCGTGCGTCTCGGCGACCTCGCTCGCCGGATCGGAGTCGCGCACGATCGTCGCACCGCTGCCCACCCGCAGCCGGCCCGTCGCGGCGTCGATGTCCACGGTGCGGATCAGGATCGGCGAGTCCAGCGTCTGCGCCCCGCCCGCGTCGTGCCCGAGCAGCGCCAGCGCCCCCGCGTAGTAGCCGCGGCCGTCCCTCTCGTGGCGCTCGATGACCCGGCAGGCGTTCTCGACGGGGGAGCCCGTGACCGTCGCCGCGAACATCGTCTCGCGCAGCACCTCGCGCACATCCAGCGTGCTGCGCCCGCGCAGTTCGTACTCGGTGTGCGCCAGATGCGCCATCTCGCGCAGCCGGGGGCCGACGACGACACCGCCCTCGTCGCCGACGGTGCACATCATCTTCAGCTCCTCGTCGACGACCATCGACAGCTCCTCGGTCTCCTTGCTGTCGTCGAGGAACTCCAGCATCCCCGCCACGTCGGGGCCCTCGGCCGGATACCGGTAGGTGCCGCTGATGGGGTTCATCACGACCGTCCCGCCGGACATCCGCACATGCACCTCCGGGCTGGCCCCCAGCAGCACCCGGTCGCCGGTGTGCACGAGGAAGGTCCAGTACGCGCCGTGCTCGCCGCGCAGCAGCCGGCCGAAGAGGGCCAGCGCGTCGGCCCGCGAGAAGCCGGGGACCCGGCCCTCCCAGGTGCGCCGGACGACGAAGTTGGCGCCCTCACCGGTGGCGATCTCGTCCCGCACGACCCGGCGGACGATGTCCTCGTAGGCCGCGTCGGCCACGTCGAACCCGTGCTCCTCCACGTGCACCTCGTGGTCCGGCAGCGCGGCCTGCACCTCGGCGAGCGGCAGCTCGTGGCGCTCCTCGGGCAGCAGCACGGACAGCGGGGTCCCGTCGTCGCGCACGTCGAATCCGCGCTCGCGGATCTGCCGGAAGGGGACGAGCGCGAGCGCGCCCGCCTCACCCTCGGGGCGCATGGGCAGCTCGGCGAGGCGCTCGACCTCGTGCACGGGCCCGGTCAGCAGCTCGACGACGGGCACGCCCCCCGAGGCGTCGCCGGACACCCGGCCCGGGGTGCGGCGCAGCAGCAGGGCGAAGGGCGGGGCGTCCGGCTCGGTCAGCGCGGTGATCAGGGGGTGCGGAACGGGTGCTGCGGCGGTCATGCGCGGTCTTCCTTCCGTGTGCCGCGCCGCTGTGCGGTGCGGCGGCGAGCGGTTCGGGACGGAGGAACGGCCGCGGAAACACCGAAGGCCGCCCCTCGGGCGGCCTTGTCGGTGCGTGCGATGAGGCTCGGCCTCAGTGCATACGCGCGTCCGGGTGGGCCGCCGCAGAGGCGGGCCACCACCAGTTCATGGTCGTCGGCGCGTGCATGCGGGCCACTGTAGCGGACGTCACGGACGGCCCGGCCCGCGCGGACGGTCCCCGGCGGCTTCTCCGAGGGCGCCCCCGCGGCCTCCGCCGGGCCCGGCCCGCCTGCGCCGTTTCCCCTGGGCAAGGCGCGGGGCGCGCACGCCCTGTGCTCCCGCGCCCCGGTGGTCTCGCATACCGGGCAGGGGGACGAGAACGTCCCGGCACCCCGTAACCTGGGTGCGTGACTGTGAACGCCAACACCGACGCCGGGGCCCGCACCTGGCGAGACCTGCCCGCAGCACAGCAGCCCGACTGGCCGGACCACCAGGCTCTGCGCGATGCCCTCGCGGAACTGGAGTCCTATCCGCCGCTCGTCTTCGCCGGCGAGTGCGACCAGCTCCGGGAGCGCCTGGGCGCGGTGGCGCGGGGCGAGGCGTTCCTGTTGCAGGGCGGCGACTGCGCGGAGGCGTTCGACCAGGTCGGCGCCGAGCACATCCGCAACAAGCTCAAGACGCTGCTCCAGATGAGCGCCGTGCTGACGTACGCGGCCTCGGTGCCGGTCGTCAAGGTCGGCCGGATCGCGGGCCAGTACAGCAAGCCGCGCTCGAAGCCGACCGAGACGCGGGACGGGGTGACGCTCCCGGTCTACCGCGGCGATTCCGTCAACGGCTTCGAGTTCACCGAGGAGTCCCGCCGGCCCGACCCGGAGCGCCTCAAGCGCATGTACCACGCGTCGTCCTCGACGCTGAACCTGGTGCGTGCCTTCACCACCGGCGGCTACGCCGACCTGCGCCAGGTGCACGCCTGGAACCAGGACTTCGTCAAGAACAGTCCCTCCGGGCAGCGGTACGAGGCGCTGGCCCGCGAGATCGACCAGGCGATGAAGTTCATGCGGGCCTGCGGCACCGACCCGGAGGAGCTGCGCACCGTCGAGTTCTTCTCCTCGCACGAAGCTCTGCTGCTGGACTACGAGTCGGCGCTGACCCGCGTCGACTCCCGCAGCGGCAAGCTGTACGACGTCTCCGGGCACATGATCTGGATCGGTGAGCGCACCCGCCAACTGGACGGCGCGCACATCGAGTTCGCCTCGCAGGTGCGCAACCCGGTCGGTGTGAAGCTCGGCCCGACGACCACCTCCGAGGAGGCGCTGGCCCTCATCGAGCGGCTCGACCCGGACCGCGAGCCGGGCCGGCTCACCTTCATCACCCGGATGGGAGCCGACAAGATCCGCGACCGGCTCCCGGAGCTGGTGGAGAAGGTCACGGCCTCCGGCGCCCAGGTCGGCTGGGTCTGCGACCCGATGCACGGCAACACCTTCGAGGCGGCCAGCGGCCACAAGACCCGCCGCTTCGACGACGTGCTGGACGAGGTCAAGGGCTTCTTCGAGGTCCACAAGAGCCTGGGCACCCACCCCGGCGGTATCCACATGGAGCTGACCGGGGACGACGTCACCGAGTGCGTGGGCGGCGGCGACGAGATCTTCGTCGACGATCTGCACCAGCGCTACGAGACGGCCTGCGACCCGCGCCTCAACCGCAGCCAGTCGCTCGACCTGGCCTTCCTCGTCGCGGAGATGTACCGCGACCAGTGACGGCGGGGGCCGCAGCGGCTCCACACGCCCCGGGGGCCCGCATCCCGTGTGAGATGCGGGCCCCCGCGCATGGATGGACACCTCTGGCCGAGTAAGGTTAGGTTTACCTCAGCAATTGCGATCCCCGGCCGTACGGTCGGCCGGCCCCGGGAGGTGAACCGCGTGTACGTCTGCTCGTGCTTCGGCATCACCGAGGAGCAGGTACGCGAACACGCGGCGGCCGGGGCGTGCACCCCGCGCCGGATCGCCTCCGAGTGCAAGGCGGGCACCGACTGCGGCTCCTGCGTCCGCCGTATCCAGAGCATCCTCGGCCGGGGCAGCTGCCCCCGGCGTGCGGCACTGGAGCGGGGCGAACCCGCGCTGACCGCCGAGGCCGGCTCCGCGCCGGGCGCCGCGCCCGCCGCCCCGGAGACCGCGCCCGTCGCCCTCCCGGAGCCCGCGCCGCTGCCCGGCCGCCTCGGCGCCGCCGCGTCCGCGCGGGAGCCGGACGCGCCCGGGGACACCGGCACCGCCGCCGCTGCCTGAACGGGGCCCGGGCCGAAGCTCAGTAGGACGCGTGGTCGTCGCCGCTGTCGCTGCCGCCGCCGTCCGAATCCGGCTGCTTGATCTGCTGTGCGATGTAGAGGGCCTCACCGAGCTTGGCGACCAGGTCGAGCTGGGTCTCCAGGTAGTCGATGTGGTGCTCCTCGTCCCGCAGGATGCTCTCGAAGAGCTTGGCCGAGGTGATGTCGCCCTTGTTGCGCATGAGGTCGATGCCGCGGCGCAGCCTGTCGATCGCCTCGACCTCGACCTGCTTGTCCGCCTCGAACATCTCGGTGACCGTCTGGCCGACCCGGACGTGGAAGAGCCGCTGGTAGTTCGGCAGCCCCTCCAGGAAGAGGATCCGGTCGGTCAGCCGCTCCGCGTGCCGCATCTCGTCGAAGGACTCGGCGCGCGTGTAGTCGGCGAGCTTGTGCCAGCCGAAGTTCTCCTGCATTTTCGCGTGCAGGAAGTACTGGTTGATCGCGGTCAGCTCCGCGGTGAGCTGCTCGTTGAGGAACTCGATGACCTCGGGGTCGCCCTGCATCGTCGCGGGCTCCTTCCAGGGGGCGTGCGTAGGGGTACGCGGGGTTGCCGACAGGGGGTGCGCGCGCAGGGCGCATCCTTGCACCGCCGCCGCGACCCGGTCCAGTAAGTGCAGGCTTACCGTGCTTGTCCCGAATTGGGCCCTGAACGGGAGCGTTCACCGTTCTGTGCCGTCCGCGGACACGGCGGGTGAGCCGGGGGCGGCCCCGGCCCGGCGGGCGCGGTCTGTCACCATGGAAGGCATGGGTCAACCGCACAGCCGCACAGGAGGGCAGCCGGAGCTTCCTCCAGGGCAGCGGCTCCAGCGCGGCTGGCCGGTCACCCACTACGGACCCGTCCCCAAGTTCAAGCCGGAACGCTGGGACTTCCGCGTCTTCGGGGCCACGGCGGACGGCGAGAAGCACGGCTGGGACCACGAGCAGTTCACCTCGCTGCCGTACGAGACGGTCGTCGCCGATCTGCACTGCGTGGCGAAGTTCAGCATGCTCGGCGCCGAGTGGGGCGGGGTGCGCGCCCGGACGCTCCTCGAACTGGCGCCGCCCGCACCCGAGGTCACCCATGTGATGGTCTGGGCCGAGTACGGCTTCAGCTCCAACATGCGGCTCGCCGACTTCGCGGTGGAGAACGCCGTCTTCGCCACCCACCGGGGCGGCGAACTGCTCACCGCCGAACACGGCTTCCCCGTCCGGTTCGTCGTCCCGCATCTGTACGCCTGGAAGGGCCCCAAGTGGGTGCGCGGCGTCGAGTACATGACGGCGGACCGGCGCGGCTTCTGGGAGGAGCGCGGCTACCACAACGTCGCCGACCCGTGGCGCGAGCAGCGCTACTCGTACCAGGAGGAGCCGGGCGACGGCCCCGAGCTGTGAGCCGCGGCCCGGCCGCCCGGCCCGCCGCTCACCGCCTCACCGCGCTGACGGTTCCCGGCCGTCCCGCAGCTTCTTCAGCAGCGCCACATCGGCGGCGTGCCCGTCCTTGCCGCCCGGGGTCTCGATGACGAGCGGGACGCCCGCCGTCGCCGGATGGGCCATCAGCGCACCGAACGGCTCCGCGCCGATGTGCCCCGAACCGATGTTCTCGTGCCGGTCCTTGTGGGCCCCGGCGACGTCCTTGGAGTCGTTGGCGTGGATGAGCCGCAGCCGGCCCGGGCCGACGGCCTCGACCAGCGCGTCCAGCGTGCGGGCCGTCCCGTCCGGGGCGGCCAGATCGTGCCCGGCGGCGAACGCGTGGCAGGTGTCCAGGCAGACGCCGAGCCGCGGATGGTGCTCAAGTATGTCGAAGTAGGGCGCCAGTTCCTCGACGCGGGAGCAGAGCGAGGAGCCCTGCCCGGCGGTCGGCTCCAGCAGCAGCCAGGGGTCGTCCTCGGTCAGCTCGGCCAGCAGGGGGCGCATCAGCTCGCCGGCCTGGGCGAGCGCGGTCTCGCGGGACCGGCCGCCGGTGGCCGAACCGGTGTGCACGACGACGCCGAGCGCGCCGATCACACGGGCCCGCCGCAGCGAATGCCGCAGCGAGGAGACGGACTTGGCGGCGGTTTCCTCGTTGTGCGAGCCGAAATTGATGAGATAGGGCGCGTGCACATAGGCGGGGAGCCCGCGTTCGGCGCAGATCCTGCGGAATTCTTCGTCCTGCTGCGGATTTCCCGGCGGCATTGCCCAGCCGCGGGGATTGGCGACGAACACCTGAAGCGCTTCCGCTCCGATGTCGTCCGCATAGGAAATGCCATTGGCGGCCAGCCCCCGTGCGACGGGGACATGGCCGCCAATGGGCGGGGTGCCTCGGGACTGCGCGTTGTTCGGTGTCACCCGAGCAGTATCGCAGTGCCTCAGTAGGCCGAGTTCACGTTGTCCATCGAACCGTACCGGTCCGCCGCGTAGTTGCAGGCGGCGACGATGTTCGCGACCGGGTCCAGCAGGTTATCGGGGGTCCCCTCGACGTGGTAGGTGTCGAAGGTCGGCTGGATCACCTGGAGCAGGCCCTTGGACGGCACACCGTTCCGGGCGTTGATGTCCCAGTTGTTGACCGCGTTGGGGTTGCCGCCGGACTCGCGGATGATGTTGCGGTGGATGCCCTCGTAGCTGCCGGGGATCCCGTGCTGCTTCATGATGGACATCGCCTCGCGGATCCAGCCGTCCAGGTTGTTCGGGTAGGCCGGCTTGGCGGGGGCGCGCTCGGCGGAGCGGGAGGCCGCTTCCTTCTTGGCGCGCTCCTGCTCGGCGGCGGCCCGCGCCGCACGGTTCCGGGCGTCCTGCGCGGCCTTGGCCTGCTGCTGGGCCTTGGCCTCCTTGGCGGCCTTGGGCTCGGCCGCGGCCTCGGTCTTCTTGTCGGACTTCGCGTCCGTGCGCTGCGCGGTCGCGGCGTCCTTCGCCTCGGCCTTCTTGCCGTTCTCGGTGACCTGGAGCAGCGAGCCGTTGTGCTGAGCGGTGAGGTCCTGACCCTGCTTGGGGAGGATCGAGGAGTGCGTCGTGTACGCGGCGCTCTCGGTGGCGATCTTCTTGGCGCTGGTCTGGCCGGGCTCACCGTGCGCGGCGGTTCCGGGGAGAACCGTCAGGGCGAGCGCCGCGGCGCCCGCGGTGCCGAGACCGATGGTCGAATACTTCTTGGCCTTCGGGCTGAGCGTGAAGCCGGGAATGCTGGGCATAAGAAGAGCGGAACCTTTCCATCGCTGGCGTCGCATAGGCGGGGGAGCCGGGGATACGCCGAGTTCTGTTTCACGGCGCCGTGCGACGTCGGCAATTGTTAGAGGCTCCGAATCGGCGCAGCAACGATGTGACGTACTACCTGAATTCGGGGGCGACGGCCCGTATCGGGGCCCCGGGCGCTTTCCATTCCAGGTCGCGCCCGCCGGGGTATTCCACTAACCCGTTTCGTACGTGATCTGTGCCCTATGCGCGGGCTCACACGCCGCGGGCTCCGATCCCACTGCGGGTGGTGGCGTATGCGCGCCACGTCCGGAGCTGTTCGGTCTTTTCCGGCGAATCGGAAATGTCCCGTCGAAGTTCCCCGGCTGCCGGGGAAGAGCCCAGGTCAGGCAGGGGGGAGTGCCCGGGTCGGGCAGGGGGGAAGCACCCAGGTCGGGCAGGGGAGAGGGGCGGCGGCGCCGAGCGGGGCTCAGCGCAGCCAGATGGTCACCTCGGAGCCCCTGGGGGCCTTCTTGCCGGAGTCCGGGCTCTGGTTGAAGACCGTGTCCCCGAAGAAGACGCGGCGCACCGTCACCTCGAACCCGGCCCGCTCCAGCTTCTCGCGGGCCTCGTCCTCGCCGCTGTCCTCCACGTCCGGCACCTCGACCATCTCCGGGCCCTTCGAGACGGTCAGGGTGACGGTGCCGCCCTTGGCCAGCTGGGCGCCCTCGGCGGGGGACTGCCGGGCGATGGTGCCCTTGTCCTCCTCGGAGTGCACCCGCTCCGGCGCGACCTTGACCTTCAGGCCCGCGTCCCGCAGCTCGTCGGCGGCCTCGTCCTCGTCGTCGCCGACCACGTCGGGCACGTCGATCGGCCGCCCCTTGGAGACGGTCAGCGCCACGGCCGAGCCCGGGCGCCGCTCGCTGCCCGGCTTCGGATCCGTGGAGATCACCGAACCCTGGGCGGTCTCCTCGTCGAACCGGCGCTTGACGATCCCCGGCACCAGGTCCGCGTCCTTGAGCTGCCGGCGGGCGTTGGAGAGCGGGGTGCCCGAGACATCCGGCACCTTCACGATGTGCGGGCCGCGCGAGACGGTCAGCGTCACACTGTCCGACCTGCGGATGCGCCCGCCCGGCTCCGGATCGCTGCTGATGACATGGCCCCGCTCGACGCGCTCGCTGTAGTCGCGTTCGACCTTGGCGTCCAGGCCCGCGTCGGACAGCGTCTCGGTTGCCTTGTCCTGCGTCATGTCCAGGACGGCGGGGGTCCGGGTGAACTGGCCGGAGTTGATGTACCAGATGCCCGTGCCCACGAGCGCGAGCAGCACGACACCGACGGCCACGAGGAAACCGCGGCCGGGCACCCGGCGCCGGCCCGCACCGGTGCGGCCGGCCGGCGGTTCGGGCGGTGGCGCGGCGGCGGCCGACAGCCGGGCGGTGTGCTCGGGCGGCGCCGGAGCGGTGCCCGCGGGGCGCGGGATGACGGAGGTGGCGGCCTCGGCGTCGGCGGCCCCGTCGTCGGAGGCGTCGGGGACGGGGGCCTCGTCCGGCTCCTTGGCCTGCGGCGGCACGGCGTCCAGCTCGGCCTCCGTCAGGCCCGCGCGGGCGGTGCGCACCTCGGCGAGCAGCGCGGCCGCGTCCTCGGGGCGCGCGTCTGGGTTCCGGGCGGCCGCGCGCGCCACCAGCGCGTCCAGCGGGCCGGCCAGGCCCGGTACGGACTCGGAGGGCGGCGGGACATCGGTGTTGAGGTGCTGGTAGAGCACCTGCGCGGGGGTGCCGCCGGCGTAGGGCTTCCCGCCGGTGAGCATCTCGTAGAGCATCACCCCGCACGCGTACAGATCGGTGCGGGTGTCCGCCGTGCCGTCCTCGATCTGCTCGGGCGCCAGATAGGAGACGGTGCCCAGGATCGAGTCGGTCGTCGCGGAGGTGTGGCTGTCCACCGCGCGGACCAGGCCGAAGTCGGCGACCTTCACCCTGCCGTCGTCCCCTATCAGGACGTTCTCCGGCTTCATGTCCCGGTGCACCAGGCCCGCCCGGTGCGCCGAGCCCAGCGCGGCCAGCACCGGCTCCAGGACGTCCAGCGCGGCGCGCGGCTGGAGCGCCCCCCGGTCCCGCAGGACGTCGCGCAGCGTGCAGCCGGAGACGTACTCCATGGCGAGGTAGACATAGGTGCCGTCGGTGCCCTGGTCGAAGACGCCGACCACGTTGGGGTGCGCCAGGCGGGCCGCCGATTTCGCCTCGCGGATGAAGCGGGCGACGAAGGCGTCGTCCGTGGCGAGGGAGGGGTGCATCACCTTCAGGGCCAGCACGCGGTCCAGTCGCGTGTCCGTGGCGCGGTAGACCGTCGCCATACCGCCGACGGCCACACGGGCCTCGACGCGGTAGCGGCCGTCGAGGACCTGACCGACCAAGGGGTCCTTGAGGGTGGTGTCCATTGCGGAGAGTGTACGAGTCCTTCGCCGGGGCGCGGCCGAGGGTTCCGAGGTCGGCACAGGTCCGCGTCCGAACGGTGACCGTCCCGGCTCCGCCCCCGGTGGAGCGGGGCGGGGCCGGGACGGCGCGGGGTACGGATCAGCGTGCGCAGAGGCCGGTGACGGTCTTCACCGAGCTGCCGGCGTTCTCGTCGTCGGTGCCGACCACGGCCTTGTCCGAGCCGGGCAGACAGGTGAGCGCCTCGACCTTGTGCCCGGGGAACCTCTCCAGCACCTCGGGGTGCTCGGCGGCCTCGATCCGGCCGGTGTGGGCGCCGTCCAGGGCGACGTGTCCCGCCGAGTAGACCCCGGAGTCGAACGGGCCGTCGTCGCCCGGGTCGGTGGCCGAGCCGACCAGAAGCTCACCGGAGCCGGTGATCTTCAGATCGGAGGCCGAACGCGGGTCCCCCGCGGGGTAGGGGGCGCGGACCCGCGCGGTGTGGACCTCGCCGAAGGTGACGCCGTCGCCGGCGGGGTGTGCGTGGTCCGTGCGCGAACCGCCCGTCCGCGCGGGCGCCTCGTCGTCGGGGAGGGAGAAGGAGGCCGCACGCAGCGTGCTGGGCCTGCCGTCGTCGCCCCGGTCCGCCCAGACGGCGATGAGCGCGCCGTCCTCACCGGCGGGGGAGGAGGCGGCGGGCCGGGCCAGCGCGAAGCTCTCGTAGTTGTCGGGCTTGTCGGTGTTGTCTGGGGTGTCGGGGTTGCCGTCGCCCCCGGCCTTCCCGGGCAGCTCGAAGGTGTCCAGCACCCGCGCGCTGCGGTGTGCGACCTGGATGCGGTAGCCCGTGCCCGCGCTGGCCAGGGCCACGTACTGGCCGGGTGCGCCCGGCACCCGGTCGATCGCCTCCAGATCGGTGGGCAGCGGGCCCTTCCAGGACAGCGGGGTCAGCCGGGGCTTCTCGCCGGGGCGTGCGGTGATCCGGGCGATGCGGTTCTCGCCGGGCTTCTTGTTGTCGCGCACCACCACGCCGTGCAGCGTGCCGTCGTGGCCGTGGTGGGTGCCGTCCGTGGCGATACCGCTGATGCCGGAGGTCATGCCGTCCCCGACGTGGTACCAGTCGCCGTCGGCCGCCTGTGCGGTGCCGGTGCCCGCGGTGAGGGCGAGGGCGGCGGCCGCTCCCAGGCCGGCCAGGCGGATCCTGCTGGGGCTCCTGCGCTCCATGGGCTGGTCAACTCCTGTCTGCCGGGCAGGCACGCGAGGCGTGTGACACGCGTAGAACTGACCGCGTGACCGTAGCAATGGCAAATGCAGCTGACCAGTACCCCGCTCACGGCTTTATCGCCCGGAGTCAAAGCAAATAACTGCGAAGGAACCCGGGCAAACCGGGGCCAGGGGTCACCCCGTCCGGCCGGCTCCTCCGGCACGGGCCTCGGCACCGGCCGCCGGCACCGGCCTCGGCTCGGGCCCCCTGGCGCACCGGCCCCGTCCGGCACCGGCGCCGGCCTCCCGGCACCGGCCCCGGCTCAGCCCCCCTGGCCGAAGGCCGGCCGCTCCGGGTCCAGATCGGCGACGCCCGTCACGGGTGAGGACGCCTCGGCGAAGTGCCGCCGCGGGATACGTCCGGCCCGCCGCGCCAGCCGGCCCGCCTCCACGGCGTGCCGCATGGCCTCGGCCATCAGCGCGGGCTCCTGGGCGCGGGTGACGGCGGAGGCCAGCATCACCGCGTCGCACCCCAGTTCCATGGCGAACGCCACGTCCGAGGCGGTGCCCGCACCGGCGTCCAGCACGACGGGCACCCCGGCCTGCTCGGTGATCAGCTGGAAGTTGTGCGGGTTGCGGATGCCCAGCCCGGAGCCGATGGGGGAGCCGAGCGGCATGACGGCGGCGCAGCCGGCGTCCTCCAGCTTGCGGGCGAGCACCGGGTCGTCGTTGGTGTAGGGCAGCACGGTGAAGCCGTCGTCGACGAGGGTCTCGGCGGCGTCCAGCAGCTCCACCGGGTCGGGCAGCAGGGTCCGCTCGTCGGCGATGACCTCCAGCTTCACCCAGTCCGTGCCGAGCGCCTCCCGGGCCAGCCGGGCCGTGAGGACCGCCTCACCGGCCGTGTAGCAGCCGGCGGTGTTCGGCAGCACACGGATGCCGTTGCGCTCCAGCACGGTGAGGACCGAGCCCTGCACGGACGGATCGAGACGGCGCATGGCGACCGTCGTCAGCTCGGTACCGGAAGCACGCAGCGCCCGGTCCAGGACGTCCAGGCTGGGCGCGCCCCCGGTGCCCATGATCAGACGGGAGGTGAAGGCGGTGTCGCCGATGGTCAGCGGGTCGTCGGCCATGGTCGTTCAGCCTCCCTGCACGGCGGCGAGGATCTCGACGCGGTCGCCCTCGGCGAGCGGGGTGGCGGCCCAGCGCCCGCGGGGGACCACGTCCTCGTTGACGGCGGCGGCGACCCCGGAGGGCGCGTGGGTGAAGGCCGCCACGAGGTGGTCGAGGGAGGTGCCGGCCGGCACCTCCCGGTGGCTGCCGTTGACGGAGACGGCCACCTGCGCGGCTCCGTCCTGGGACGTGGGGGAGGTCATACGGGCTGCTCCTGGTGTCGGGCCGGCCCGGGCGCGAAGCGTCCGGGAGTGAACGGGCGTGCCTCGTCGGGGAGTTCGCCGCCGGTCAGCGTCGCGGCGAGCGCGTCACCGGTCACCGGGGTGAGCAGCACGCCGTTGCGGTGGTGCCCGGTGGCCAGCTGGAGGCCGGGCAGGGCGGTGGGGCCGAGCAGCGGCGCGTTGTCGGGCGTGCCGGGGCGCAGCCCGCAGTTGGTCTCGGCGAGCGGCAGTTCGGTGACGCCGGGCACCAACTCGTGTGCGTCGCGCAGCAGCTCGTAGACGCCGCCGGCGGTGACGGTGGTGTCCCAGCCCAGCTCCTCACTGGTGGCGCCCACCACCAGTTCGCCGTCCGCGCGCGGGACGAGGTAGAGCGCTCCGCCGCGCACCACGGCGCGCACCGTCCGCGCCAGGAACGGATCGTGGCCGGGCCGCACCTCGGGCATGCGCAGCCGCAGCACCTGGCCCTTGACCGGCCGGACGGGCGGCGCCACCTCGGGCGGCACCCCCGCCAGCTGTCCGCTGCGGGAGCCCAGGGCCAGCACCGTCCGCCCGGCCGACAGCCGTACGCCGTCGGCCAGTTCGACCCCCTCGGCGCGGTCGCGGCCGGTGCGCAGCCGCACCGCACAGCTGCGGTGGAAGACGACACCGGCACGCTCACAGGCACACAGCAGTGCGGCCGCCAGCCGCCGTGGATCGATCTGGTGGTCGCCGTCCACCCGCGCGCCGCCGCGCACGGACGGCGCGAGCATGGGCTCCAGCCGACGGCACTCGCGCCCCGTGAGCCACTGCGACGTCAGCCCGCACCGCTGTTGCAGCGCGTGCACCTCGCGCAGATGCGCACGGTCGTCGGTGTCGAGCGCCACGGCGAGCGTGCCGCACTCCCGGTAGCCGGTGTCCGCTCCGGACGCCTCCTCCAGCTCGGCCACGAACTCCGGATAGCGCGCCACGGAGGCGAGGTTGAGCGCCAGCAGCCGCTCCTCGCCGTAGTGCAGCTCGGTGACGGCGGCGAGCATGCCCGCGGCCACCCGCGCCGCACCGCCGCCGGGCTCGGGGTCCACCAGCGCCGTCCGCAGCCCCTGCTGCGCGGCCCGCCAGGCGGTGACCAGACCGATCAGGCCCCCGCCGAGCACCGCCACATCCGCCGTCGCGTGCGCGTCGGGGGCCGGGGCCGACGCCGCGGCCGGGCCCGGGGAAAACTTCCGCAGCTGTGCCGGGGACGGGGCCGCCGGTATCGATGACGTGCTGCGCATGGGAATGCCGCTGCTCCCTTCGCCGGAATGACCCGGATCAGGTTCGTACGGTCGGAGGCCGCCAGCCTCCCTCTCAGCCCGGTGCGCCCGGGCTCCCGCGTGGTGCCGGATGTGCGGCCTCCAGCCTACTGCGAGGCCGTGCACAGCTGTAAGGGGAGTCACGGACCGCCCCCGGCTGCACCTTCGCCGCACCGGCATACAGTGACCGGGTGAGCGACAGTCAGAACCAGCGCAGAGTCGTGATCGTGGGCGCCGGAATGGCCGGAGTGCAGACGGCCGTACAGCTGCGCGAGCAGGGCTGGCCCGGCTCCGTGCGGCTCATCGGCGCCGAACCGCACCCGCCCTACGACCGGCCCCCGCTGTCCAAGGCCGTACTGCTGGGACACGGCGAGCCGGGCGAGGTCCCGCTGTTCGACATCGACTTCGCGGGCCTCGGCATCGAGCTGGAGCTGGGCCGGACGGTGACCGGGCTTCGGCCCGGGGAGCGACTGCTGGAGACCGACGCCGGCCCGGTGCACTACGACCGCCTCGTCCTGGCCACCGGCGCCGAACCCGTCGCCCTGCCCGGCAGCGAGGGCGTGCCCGGGGTGCATCTGCTGCGCACGCTCGACGACGCGACACGGCTGCGCCCGGTGCTGGCGCGCGGCGGTCCGGTCGTCGTGGTGGGCGCCGGCTGGATCGGCGCCGAGTTCGCCACGGCCGCACGCGAGCGCGGCTGCCCGGTGACGGTCGTCGAGGCGGCCGACCGGCCGCTCCCCGGCGCACTGCCCGCCGAGGTCACCGAGCCGATGCGCGCCTGGTACGCGGACGCCGGGGCGCAGCTGCGCACGGGCGTCGCGGTGGCCGGCGTCGAGCGCGGCGCCGTGCTGCTCGCCGCCGGCACCCGGCTGCCCGCCGAGGCCGTCGTGGTGGGCATCGGCGCCCGTCCCGCCACGGGCTGGCTGGCCGGATCCGGCGTCGAGCTGGGCACCGACGGCGCCGTACTGGCCGACGCACAGCTGCGCACCTCGGCGCCGGACGTGCTGGCCGTCGGCGACTGCGCCTCCTTCCCGTCGGCCCGCTACGGCGAACGGCTGCTGGTGCACCACTGGGACAACGCGCTCCAGGGCCCCCGCACGGTCGCCGCGAACCTCGTCGCCGAGTGCCACGCGGACGGTGCGGCGGAGGCCCAGGACTACGACCCGGTGCCCTACTTCTGGTCCGAGCAGTTCGGCCGCTTCGTGCAGTACGCGGGCCACCACGGCGACGGGGACGAGCTGGTGTGGCGCGGCTCCCCGGACGAGCCCGCCTGGTCGGTGTGCTGGCTGCGCGGGGAGCGCCTGGTGGCCCTGCTGGCGGTGGGCCGGCCGCGCGACCTCACCCAGGGCCGCAAGCTGCTGCGCGCCGGCACCCCCGTGGACAGGGCGCTGGTGGCCGACCCGTCGGTCGCCCTGAAGAAGGCGGCGCGCTAGTGGCTGTCACCCGGGGATGGCAGTCTGGGAAGCGTGACCGAGATTGACGCAAAGACCGATGCTCTCGTCCCCGCCTGGCTCACCCTTCCCGACGTCGCCGAACGGCTCGGCGTCGAAGTGACCCGGGCACGCCAGCTGGTGAAGGAAGGCCAGCTGATCGCGGTGCGCCGCACCGGCGAGGACGGAGAGAGCAAGGTGCTCCAGGTGCCCGCCGCCTTCATCGGCGACGGCCGGATCGTGAAGGGCCTGCCCGGCACCATCACCCTGCTGAGGGACGACGGCTTCAGCGACGAGGAAATGCTGGAGTGGCTCTTCACGGAGGACGACTCGCTGCCCGGCTCCCCGGTGACGGCCCTGCGGGAGAACCGGGGCACGGAGGTGAAGCGCCGCGCACAGGCGCTCGCCGTCTGACCGCTCCGCCGGGCGCGTCCCGCCCGGGCCCCGGCTGCCCGCCGGCCCGGCTCCCGGCACCACGCGTGCCCCGCGCGGGCACGACGGCACGTACATCCACCGGGCGCGCGGCCTCCCGCACCGGGAGCCCGCGCGCCCCCACCCCGGGGGGAACACACCCATGTCCGCCGACACCATGCCCGCCTCCGCCGCGCCGACCGCCCGGGAACGCCTCGCGGGCGCGCGGCTGTACCTGTGCACGGACGCCCGCCGCGAGCAGGGGGACCTTCCGGAGTTCCTCGACGCGGTGCTGGCCTCGGGCGTCGACATCGTGCAGCTGCGCGAGAAGGGCATGGAGGCGGCCGAGGAGCTGGAGCATCTGGCCGTCTTCGCCGAGGCGTGCCGCAGGCACGGCGCCCTGCTCGCCGTCAACGACCGCGCCGACGTCGCACACGCCGCCGCCTCCGATGTGCTCCACCTCGGCCAGGGCGATCTTCCGGTGCCGGCCGCCCGGGCGCTGCTGGGTGATGACGTCCTCATCGGTCGCTCCACCCATTCCCCGGCGGAGGCGGACGCCGCGCTGGCGGAGCCCGGCGTCGACTACTTCTGCACCGGTCCCTGCTGGCCGACCCCGACCAAGCCGGGCCGTCCCGCGCCGGGCCTGTCGCTGGTCCGGCACGCCGCGGAGCGCACCGCCGGGCAGCCGGGCGCCCGCCCGTGGTTCGCGATCGGCGGGATCGATGCGGGCACCCTTGACGAGGTGCTGGAGGCCGGTGCCCGCCGGGTGGTCGTCGTCCGCGCGCTCACCGAGGCGGAGGACCCGGGCGCGGCCGCGGCGGCGCTGGCGCGCCGGCTGCGGGAGGCCGCGGACGCCGGGTGAGGGGGAGGGGCCGCGAAGGCCGGATCCGGTCGGATCACCATCAAGCGGACACGGAGGGGGTTCCGGAAGACGCCTCTGGCGTCGTCACTCCCGGTGAGGTAACGCCCGCGCGTTAACACGCAGTGACGAGGCTGTCCACCAGGTGGACATCAGCCATCCGGGAATCGGGCAGATCCCCCTTTACCACCTCGGTGCCGCACCGCGAAGCAGGCCAGGCCGCTAGCCTTCACATATGGCCATCGGTATCTCAGCTCCCAGGACAGACCGTCCGCCGGCCGTGCGCGAGCTGCTCGCGTCCGGGAAGCAGTCTTTCTCCTTCGAGTTCTTCGCGCCGAAGACCGAAAAGGGGGAGCGGACCCTGTGGGACGCACTCCGCCGCATCGAAGCGGTCTCGCCGACGTTCGTGTCGGTGACCTACGGCGCCGGCGGCTCCTCCCGCGAGGGCACCGTCCGCAACACCGAACGCATCGCCACCGAGACCACGCTGACCCCGGTCGCGCACCTCACCGCCGTCAACCACTCGCGCACCGAGCTGCGCAACGTCATCGGCCAGTACGCCGACGCCGGGATCCGCAACGTGCTCGCCGTGCGCGGTGATCCGCCCGGCGACCCGCTGGGCGAGTGGGTCCCGCATCCGCAGGGGCTGCGCTACGCCTCCGAACTCGTCGAACTGATCAAGGAGTCGGGCGACTTCTGCGTCGGTGTCGCCGCGTTCCCCGAAATGCACCCCCGGTCCTCCGACTGGGAAACCGACGTCCGGCATTTTGTGAACAAGTGCCGCGCGGGCGCGGATTACGCCATCACCCAGATGTTCTTCCGCACGGAGGACTATCTGCGGCTGCGGGACAAGGCCGCTGCCGCCGGTTGCGAGACGCCGATCATCCCGGAGATCATGCCGGTCACCAACGTCGGCCAGATCGAACGGTTCGCGCAGCTCAGCAACGCGACCATTCCGCCCGAACTCATCGACCGGCTCCGGGCGGTCGAGGACGATCCCAAGGCGGTACGCTCGGTCGGGATCGAGTACGCCACGGAGATGTGCACCAGGCTGATGGCCGAGGGCGTCCCCGGACTGCACTTCATTACGCTCAACCACTCCACGGCGACCTTGGAAATCCACCAGAATCTGGGCCTGCATCCCAGGCCCTGAGCCAGAACGGCTGGCCGTGCGGGCAGGGGAGCGCGCGAGCAGCGGGGAGAGGGGCGTAGATGGGCTGGACGGTCCTCTACATCGCGTTCGGCATCGTGGCGTTGTGGCTGCTGGGCGAGGTCCTGCTACAGCACAAGGCCCGGCTGCGCTGGCGACTGCTCGCCTTCGTCGGCTTCCTGGGCGTGGTGGTGGGGGCCGTGCTGCCGTCCGTACCCCTCATCGGGGTCGGTGTCGCGGCCTTCGCCACCGGCCAGACCTTCGTCACCCTCTCCTTCCGCAGCGGCTTCACCTCCGGCTGGACGCTCGGCGGACGTCCGGGCTCCAGCCGGCGCCGCCGCGGCTCCGACGCTCCCCGGGACGCGGACCCGTCGCTGGAGGTCTCCGGCCTGGAGGCCCACACGCAGGAGACGAGCCCGGTGCCCGACCCGGTCGACGACTACGCCGAGTACGGCTCCCCGTCCGCGCCCCCGCCCCCGTCGGCCGCCGAGGCCACGGCCGTCGCCGGGTACCAGAACTTCGACGGCTACGACGGCTACGGCAACCACGACACCGCCGCGCCCTACGGGGAGCCCGGCGGCTACGGCTCCTACGACGGGCAGCAGCCCGCCTACGGCACCTACCCGACGCCCGACGAGACCCAGCCCTTCACCTTCGACGGCGGAGCGCAGCCCACGGCACCGGCCCAGCCGGCCTACTCGGGCTACCAGGAAGGCTGGCCGGGCTACGAGGGCGCCGGGGGCGGCGTCCCCGGCTACGACCCGCAGGGCCCGCCCGCTCCGCAGCCCGCCTACGGAGCGGCCTACGGCACCGGCGGCTACGACCCCTCCTACGACCCCTCGTACGGTGCCTACGACCCGTACGCGGGCGCGGCGGCGGGGAGTTCGGAGTACGCCGCCTACGACTACGGCACCCCCGGCGGCGTCGCGGACCCGGCGGGCTCCGCGCTCCCGGGGCAGCAGCCCTACACGCCGTACCACCCCGAGGTCCCGGACACCCCGCCCGGCGGCGTCTGGGTGCCCCAGCAGCGCGGCCTCGGGGAGCAGCAGCCCCCGGGCGCGTACGACTACGGCTGGCCGGAGGGCGATCCGGCGGCCCCGCAGTACGGCCAGGACAACGGCTACGGCGGCCCCCGCGGCTACTGAGGCACCGTCACCCCAGGGCCGGTCGTGCGAGAGCCGGCCACGGTGGGCGCCGACCCGTGCCACGGCCGGGCGGGTTCACCCCGGCCGCCCGCCACCACCGGCGGCCGTCCCTCACCGGGAACCGCGCCACTCGGGATCCTGTACGAGCCCCGCGACCATCGCGCCCGTCATGCCCGCAGCCGCCAGCCCGCCACCCGGATGGGACCAGCCCCCCGCCGCGTACAGACCCGGCAGCGGGGCGGACCCCGCCGGATGGTTCGCCGGGTGCAGGAACGCGCCGCCCGCGCCCGGCAGCGCCGGCGGCGGCACCCGGCCACCGGGGGCCCCGGTCTCGGCCTCCGTGTCCGCCGGCGTACGCACCTCGCGCCACAGCACCCGCGGCCCCAGACCCAGCCCGGCCGCGTCCACCGTCGCCAGCAGCTCGTCCGCCAGCCGTTCCGCTTCCGCCTGTGTCCTGAGCGAGCCGACCGGAACCGGAACCGACAGCACGGCCGTGCCGAAGTCCCCTTCGGGCCGCAGCGCCGGATCGTCGGGCTGGAGCACCGTCACCGGCGCCCGTCCGGCCCCGCCGAGGTCCCGGTGGACGACGGTCCGGTGCGCGGTGTTGTCGTCCGGCGCACCCCGCAGCGCGAGCAGCACGGTGAGACGGGCCGTGCCCAGCTCACCGCCGGCCACACCGCCGGGCGCGCCGGCCACCCCGCCCACCACGACGGCGTCCGCCTCCCCGGCGCCGTCCGCGAGGGGCCCGACGCCCGCGGCCCGTCCGTCCCGCTCCCGCACCTCCGTGACCCGGGTGCCGAAGCGGAACTCCACGTGGCGCTCCCGGCAGCGCTCGTACAGCGCCTGCGCCAGATTCCGCATCCCGCCTCGCACATACCAGGTGCCGAACGTGTCCTCGATATAGGGCAGGACGATCGCCGAGGCCGGTGCGGTCGCCGGGTCGAGGCCGTGCGCCCAGGCGCAGCTGCCGAGGAGCGCCGCGAGCCGCGGATCGCGCAGTTCGCCGTCCGCCAGCGCGGCGAGCGCCGGGGCCCGGCCCGGCCGCAGCGACCGGGGCAGGCGCAGCAGCCCGCGGCGGCGGGGCCGCACGGGCAGGGCGTCGTCCCGGACGAGGGCGCCGCGCGAGCCGGGTTCGTCCCGCAGCGGCTCCTCCAGCAGCGGGCGCCGGACGGCCTCCCACACCTCGCGGGCCCGGCCCAGCAGCTCGCTCCAGCGCTCGCCGGCCCCGGCGCCGAGCGCCTCGTCCAGCGCGTCGACGACCTTGCCCCGTGCGGCGTTCGGCAGCGTCACCGCGCTGCCGTCCGGGAACACATGGCGCGCGGTGACCGGAACCTGGACGAGGCCGACGCGGTCCTCCAGCGCGGCCCGGCCGGTCTTGACGAAGAGATCCCGCTGGACGGCCGGCAGATGCAGCAGCCCGGGGCCGGTGTCGAAGGAGAACCCGTCGCGGGTGAAGCGCCGCAGGGCACCGCCGTAGGTGTCCGTCCGCTCGTGCACCACGACCTCGTGACCGGCGACGGCGAGCCGTGCCGCCGCCGCCATACCGCCCATACCTGCGCCGATCACCGCGATGCGTGCCATGGTCAGCGACTCTAGCCGTCCGGGCAGCGGCCCCCCGAACCGCCCGATCCCCGGCTCACCGGGGGGCTGCGCACCTGTGCGCAGGTCTGGGTACAGCTACTCAGACGCGCGGATGAGTAGCCGCGCGGATAGGTCCCGACCTGCGAGAACGGCAGAGTATGGGGCACGGACGAGGCGCGGTGCCGCACCCGCCGGCACGGGGCGGCGGAACGGCGCGGCGCTCTCGTCCGCGAAAAGGGGGCGTCCCGGGAGACCGGGGCACGGGGGAATCGGGGGCACGGGGGAAATCGGGGGATACCGGGGGAACCACGGGGGAAACCGGGGGAACCACGGGGGAAACCGGGGGAACCACGGGGGAAGCGCGCAGTGGCGGGAACGGAGCCGGCCGGCGGCTCACGTCGTCGGCCGATACGGCCGGCGGTGGCTACCGGCTCCGTCCCCGCCCCGCGACCCGCCCTTGCAGCAGCAGCGAGAGCGCGCCGTGCACATCGTCCAGGGAGCGCTCCGGTTGGAACGCCTTCCAGTCCAGCGCCGCCACGAGCACCATGCCGACGAGCGCGGCAGCGGTGAGCGGAACGTCGATGTCCTCGCTCAGCTCCTCTTCGGCGACCCCGGCACGCAGCACGTCCTCGACGACGGCGACCGCCTGCTGCCGCACCACCAGCAAGGTGTCGTTCCAGGCGCGGTTGGTCCGCCACAGCTCGGCCACATACAGCTGGGTGAAGGCCGGGAAGCGGTCGATGAACAGCAGGCCGGCCCGGATCATCGCGTCCAGCGCGTCGACCCGGCCGCCCCCGCCGCCCGCCGTCTTCTCCGCCGCCTCGCGCAGATCCGCCGTCAGCTGTTCGACGCCGTAGCGCAGCAGCTCCTCGAACAGCTCCGTCTTGCTGGCGAAGTTGTAGTAGACGGTGCCCTTGGCCACCCCCGCCCGCTCGGCGATCTCCTCCACCGTGGTGGAGGAGAAGCCCTTCTCTGCGATGAGGGTGACGGCCGCCCGGAAGAGCTTGTCCCGGGTGGCGGTCCTGCTGCGAGGGGTGGTGCGGGCACTCGTCATGCTGATGATTGTCTCCTCACAGCGAGATCTCCGGACGCAGCCGGTCCAGCGTCCACACCTGCTTGCGCCGCGCGGTCAGCGCCGTGAGCGCCAGCGCGCCCACCGTGAACGCCAGCAGGACGAGGCAGGCCCGCCACACCGGCCACAGCTCGCCGCCGGTGATCAGATGCCGTAGTCCGTCCACGACGTAGCTCATCGGCAGCAGCGGATGCAGCACGTTGAAGAAGCCCGGGCTGGTCTGGATCGGGTAGGTGCCGCCGGCGGACGTCAGTTGCAGCATCAGCAGTGCCAGCACGAGGATCCGTCCCGCGGGCCCGAAGCGTGCGTTGAGGAACTGCACGATCGAGGTGAAGCAGAGCGTCACCAGCACCAGGAAGCCGAGGGTGCCGGCGCCCCGTGCCATCTCCAGGCCGAGCCCCCAGTGCAGCACGCTCATCAGCGCACCGACCTGCGCGACGCCGATCGCCGCCACCGGGAGCCAGCCCGCCAGCGCGATCCGCCTGCCGGAGGCACCGGCGGCCAGCGCGCGCTTGTTGAGCGGTTGCAGCAGCATGTAGGCGATCATCGCGCCGACCCAGAGGGACAGCGGGATGAAGTACGGCGCGAAGCCCGTCCCGTAGTTGGGCGCGGCGTGCTCCTTGCCGGAGAGGAGGTCGACGGGGTCGGCCATCACGCCGGTGCGCTGGTCGCGTTCCTTCTTGTCGTAGTCCGGTATCTGCTGTGCGCCGTCGTGCAGCCCGGTGGCGAGTTTTCCGGAGCCGTCGGCGAGCTTGAACAGGCCGCCGTCGAGCGAGCCCGCGCCCTTGCCCAGCTGTCCGATCCCGGTGTCCAGGTCGGCGGCTCCCGAGTGCGCGGTGCCGAGCCCGGAGTGCAGTGTGCTGGCGCCCTGGGAGACGGCGTGTGCGCCCTTGTTGAGCTCGTTGATCTTCCGTACGGCGGAGTCGACGTCCTCGGTGAGGTGCGGGGCGCGCTCGGCCAGTGCGTCGGCCTTCGTCCCCAGGAAGGTCAGGTCCCGCTTCAGCGTGCCGAGGTTCTCGCCGTTCTTGACGAACCCGTGCACCTTGTGGGCGAGCGCCGCGGTGTCCTCGGCGCCGTCGACCACCTTCTTCAGCTGTGGGCACGAAAGCCTGGCGCCGTCCTTGCCGGGGCCGGTGGCCGAGGCGTGGGCCGCGGTGGCGGTGCCGGGTGCGGACGAGGCGTCGGTCCCGGCGGAGGGCGTCTGCGAGGGCGCCGGGTCCGGTTCGTCCGGCTGCGCACCGGAGGGGCTCGGCGCGGGCGTGCCCGGCGAGCCGGTGCCGCCGGTGTGCCCCTTGCTGCAGCCGGCCTCGTACAGCCGCGCGAGGGCGTCGGCGCGCTCGCGGGTCTCCGTCTCGGCGCGGGCGGCCTCGCCGGGGAGTTCGTCGAGGTTCTTCTTGAGTGTCCTGCTGGTCCGGGCGATGCTGCGGGCGGTCTTGCCGATCTCGTCCTCGTGGGTGCTCAGGAACGGCCGTACGTCGCCGGCCACGCCGTTCACCGTGTCCGCCAGTTTCTGGGTGCCGCCGGCGACCCGGCTCGCGCCCTCGGTCAGGGAGCCGGCGCCGGAATGCAGCTCAGCTGTGCCGGACTTCAGCTTCCCGCTGCCGTCCGCGGCGTCCCCGAGCCCGTCCTTGAGTTCGCCGGCGCCCTTCTTGGCCTTGTCGATGCCGCCGTCGAGCTTGTCGGCGCCCTTCGCCGCCTCGGCCGTTCTGCCGTGCAGCGTGGAGAAGGAGACATAGATCCGGTCGTAGAAGCTGCGGGACGCCTTGCTGGAGGCGGCCGCGCGGACCTCGGAGAAGACGCTGCGCGAGATCTGCCCGACGATGTAGTTGTTCGCGTCGTTGGACCGCACCTTCAGCGCCCCCGTCTCGGGCGAGTCACCGGAGCTGGAGGCGACCTTCTCGCTGAAGTCGGAGGGGATGGTCAGCGACAGGTAGTACCGCCCGTCCTCGACGCCCTTGCGCGCGTCGGCCGCGCTCGTCTCCCGCCAGTCGAACGTGTCGCTGCCGTGCAGATTGCGGACGAGGGTGTCGCCGACGGCCGTCTTCTCGCCGTGCACCTCGGCACCCTTGTCGTCGTTCACCAGCGCGACCGGGATCTTGTCGAGCCGGTCGTAGGGGTCCCAGAACGACCACAGATACAGCGCGCCGTACAGCAGTGGCAGCAGAAGCATCGCGGCCATGGCCGCGCGGGGCAGCCGCCCCCTGCCGAACCGCTTCAGCTCAAGCGCGGCCAGCCTCGGCGAGCGCATCCGCCGCCCCCTCCTTCTCGTACGTGTTGTCGGCGTTGTCGGCGCAGCGGGTGTCGCCGTCCGCCGGTTCCGGTCCGTCCTCCGCGGTGCCGGTACGGACGACGACGGCGCCCAGCTGCTCGTCCGGGGGCTCGCTGCACACGGCGAGCACGGTCGTGCCGGCGTCGGCGAGCGAGCGCAACAGGGCCCAGGCGTCGGCCCGTTCGCCGTCCGACAGCTTCAGGTCGAGGTCGTCGACGGCCAGCAGCCGTGGTCCGCCCAGCAGCGCCAGCGCCACCGAGAGCCGCAGCTCCGTCAGCCGGTCCAGCCGGCGCACGGGTGTGCGTCCACCGCGCGGCAGGGCGTCCAGGTCGAGCCCGGCCGCCTCCAGCGCGCGCTCCAGAAGCGCGCGGCTCGCGGCGGCACGCTCTCCGCGGGGGCGCAGCAGCGAGCGCAGCGAGGCGCCGAACCGCCGTTGCAGGAGCACCCGTTCGCGCAGCTGCTCGGTGACGGTGAGCGCCGGATCGAGGTCGTTGACGCCGGGCACCGGGCCCAGCGCGCTGATCCGGCGGACGGCGGCGAGCCGCTTGGGCAGCGGGTGATCGGCGACCTTCGCGAGCCCCTCGCCCGCCTTCATCCGGCCCGTCAGCGCCAGCAGCAGACAGGTGCGGCCCGAGCCCGAGGGCCCGGTGACGGCGATCAGTGAACCCGCCTCGGCGGTGAAGTCCACCGGGCCGAACACCTGCCCACGCGGGCCGCGCATCCCGAACTTCTCCGCCGAGACGGCGGCGCCCTGCCTCTCCGTCACGGAGCCTCCCCTCCCTGGAACCCTCTTTGAACTGACCGGTCAGTTCAAAGTATGCCGGACGCCGGAACCGGCGCGCGGGCCACCCCCGGGCACGGCCCGGAATCCCGCTGTTCGTGCAGGTCGGAGCCGTTGTCAGTGGGGTGCGGCACGATGTCTGCATACGGTCGATTTCGTCGAACCGGCAGCCGCCGACGGGAGGTTGATGCACCGTGATGCACCCCTCTTGCTCCCCCGGGCCCTTCCCGGCACCCGGCCCCCACAGCCCACCCGGCCCACCCGGCCCCCACACCTCACCCGCCGCCCGCGAGCCGCACGCCTCGTCCGCCGCCCCCGAGCCCGCCCGGCCGCAGAGGGGATCGCGCGCCGCCGATGTGCACCCGGTGCTGCGCCGCACCACCGCGCCGCCCGCCGCGCTCGATCTGCTCGCCCAGGCCCAGCACGGCCTCGACGAGGCCATGACCCTCCAGGCGCCCAACGAGCGCTACGCCACCGCGCACCTCGCCGCGCTGCGTACCGCGGCGGCCGTCCTCGCCGTCCGCGGCCGGCCCGAGCCGCCGCCCCGGCGCCGAACCGGGCCCGGGCGCAGACCGCGCCGGCCGGCCATCCGCAGCGCCTGGGAGGTGCTGCCCGAGGTCGCGCCCGAACTGGCCGAGTGGAGCGCCCTGTTCGCCTCCGGCGCACGGCGCAGGGAGCGTGCCGAGGCCGGAATCGAGGGCGCCGCCGACCGGCGGCAGGCCGACGAGCTGATCCGGCACGTGGAGATGTTCCTGCGCCTCGCCGAACGCATGCTCGTCACCCAGCCCGCCCTGCCCCGGCCGCGCACCGCGGGCGAGGAACCGCCCCTCGGCCCGGACCGCCGAGCGGGGTGAGCCCGCCCCGGGCGGCCCGCCGGGCCCGAGGCAATAGGGTGGGGAACGCCCGTCACTGAGCCGAGGAGCAACAGCATGACCCGCCCCAGCGCATCCGACCGTACAGCCGTGGTGTGGGAGGTCCTGCGGGGTGCGCTCGACCAGCGGGCCCGGCACACCGACCGCGTCGGCCTGGAGGTTCTGGACGCCGGGGGAGGCACCGGCACGCTGGCCGTGCCCGTCGCCCGCCTCGGCCACCGGGTGACCGTCGTCGACCCGAGCCCGAACGCTCTGTTCGCGCTGGAGCGCCGGGCCGCCGAGGCAGGCGTCGCCGACCGGGTGCGCGGCGTCCAGGGGGATGCCCGCGGGCTCTTCGACGTCGCCGAGCGCGGTGCCTACGACGCCGTCCTGTGCCACGGCGTCCTGGAGTACGTCGACGACCCGGCCGAGACGGTGCGCAACGCCGTCGCTGCTCTGCGTCCCGCCGGCGGCACCCTCAGCGTCCTCGCCGCCGGGCTGGGCGGCGCCGTCCTCGGCCGTGCGCTGGCCGGTCACTTCACCGAGGCCCGGCAGGCGCTCACCTCGCCCGGCGGCCGCTGGGGCGGCAGCGACCCGATGCCGCGCCGCTTCACCCCGGAACAGCTGAGCGACCTGGTCGGCGCAACGGGCGCCGATGTCGTCTCCGTGCACGGGGTGCGCATCTTCTCCGACCTCGTGCCGGGCGCGCTGGTGGACACCGAGCCGGACGCCCGCGAGGCCCTCGCCCGGCTGGAGGCCACCGCAGCCGAGCTGCCGGCCTTCCGCTCGGTGGCCGGCCGGCTGCATGTCCTGGCCGAAATCCCGGCGCGTCCGGCGAGTCCGGCGCATCCGGCACCCCCGGGCGAGACGGACGGCGCCGGCACCGGCGGGGGCCCGCGCGAGGCGTGAGTTTCCCGGGATGCCGGGGAACCCGGGAGGCGGCGGTGACGCCGGCGCCCCGGCGGGGCGCCCGGGCCCGGCAGAAGCCCTGACGGGGGGCTGCTTCTGTCCGACTTTCGTCCCGCCCGATCATCGGCTACGCGCCGTATGATCGAGGGACACCGTCCGGCATGGCGGAAAGGTGGTGCGGGAATGAACCGAACACGTTGCTCGACGCCACCCCGGCATCCCGGACGAGGTGGGAGGAAGTGGCGTAAGAGGGGCGGGTTTCACGGGGGCGATTCCCTGCCTATCCTTGTAAGCGTCGGATCCGGTCGCCCCCGCGACCGACGAGTAGGAGGACTCCGTGCCGCTCTCTGAGCACGAGCAGCGGATGCTCGAGCAGATGGAGCGAGCGCTGTACGCCGAAGATCCCAAGTTCGCGACAGCGCTCGAAGGAAGTGAGCTGCGCCGGTACACCCGCAAGCGGGTCTACCAAGCGGTCGCTGGCTTTCTGGTGGGCATCGCTCTCCTCATGGCCGGCATGGTCGCGCAGCAGCCCTGGATCAGCGTCGTCGGATTCCTCGTGATGCTGGGCTGCGCCGTCCTCGCGGTGACCGGCTGGCGCAAGGCCCCCAAGGCGGGAAGCCAGGGCGAGGGCCGGCAGCAGGCGCGCGGTGGGCAGCAGCCCTCGGGAAGAGCGCAGCAGCGTGGCCGTCGGTCGGTGATGAACCGCATCGAGGAGCGCTGGCAGCGCCGGCGTGACGAGGGCCAGCACTGATCCGGACGGCAGCACCGGCGTCCCCGTCGCCGGGCCGGTGACCAGGGCTTCCGCCTGAGTCCCCGGGAAGATCGAGCAGCGCGCACAGACCTCGGAGACGCCACGCGGTAGGCGGTACCCGGCAGCACATCCGTACGGAGGCGGGCGGCCACAGGTGATCACCTGCGGCCGCCCGCC
>NZ_BJMM01000030.1 GCF_006539165.1 Streptomyces cacaoi
ACTCCACACCTACATCCGCAGCCAGCGGACCAACTCCTGCCCACGCTGAAACGGACCGTCTGCCGTGACCATCCGCCGGGCCGGCTGACCGATCGCACCGTCGAGGACCTGACGTGCTCTGGCCGGGACACCAGGACGAGCGGCCCCGCCAGGAGCAGTCACTCAAACTTCGGTGAGAATCACTCAAACTTCGATGAGAAAGAACAGGTGCCACCACCCCGCCCGGATCCCACCGGACCCCGAGCCGGCCGCCGCCGGGCAGGAGCACCGGGGAAGGACAGCGGGGAACCCCGGGAAGACGGGGAAGACAGGGAGGAAGACGGGGAAAGCCGGGGGAATGCGGGGGAAACGCGCTGCCGGACGGCTGACGGCGGGCGTCGCACGGCGCACAGTGGGCACCGACACCTTCAGGCCGCGGGCCGCAGCCCGCGCCCCGGAGCCGCCCGTCGGAAGGGGACCCGTGTCCGCCAACGGCCCAGCAGCGCACGCGCCCCAGCCGGACCCCGCGTCCGGGCAGCCACCGCTCAAGCGGGCCATCGGGCCCCGGCTGCTGGTGATCTTCGTCGTCGGGGACATCCTCGGCACCGGTATCTACGCCACCACCGGCGAGGTCGCCGGGAAGATCGGCGGGGCGCTGTGGCTGCCCTTCCTCATCGGGTTCGTCGTCGCCCTGCTGACCGCCGCCTCCTACGCCGAGCTGGTCGGCAAGTACCCGCGGGCCGCCGGGGCCGCGCTCTACACCCAACGGGCCTTCCGCACCCCGTTCTTGACCTTCGTCGTCGCCTTCATGGTGATGTGCTCCGGGCTGTCCTCCGCCAGCGCGGCCGCGCTGGCCTTCGGCGGCGACTACATGGCGGAACTGACCCATGGCGCCGCGCCGGGGACGCTCGTCGCCGTCCTCTTCGTCGTGGCGCTCGCGGCGCTGAGCCTGCGCGGGGTCTCCGAGTCCGTCAAGGCGAACGTGGTGCTGACCGCCGTCGAGGTGTCCGGGCTGCTGATCATCATCGGGATCGGTGTCTGGGCCGTGCTCAGCGGCGACGGCGAACCCTCCCGGCTGGCCGTCGTGGACACCGGCGGCACCGGATACGCCCTGCTGTCCGGCGTCCTCGGCGCCACCGCGCTCGGTTTCTTCGCCTTCGTCGGCTTCGAGGACTGCGTCAACATGGCCGAGGAGACGGTGGAGCCGCAACGCACCTTCCCCCGCGGCATCTTCATCGGCGTCGCCGTGACGGGCACCATCTATCTGCTGGTCGCCCTCGTCTCCTCGCTGCTCGTCCCCACCGGGAAGCTGTCCGCCTCCAGCGGGCCGCTGCTGGAGGTCGTCAAGGCCGCCGGGGTCGGCTTCCCCCACGAACTGTTCGCCGTCATCGCCCTGTTCGCCGTCTCCAACTCGGCGCTCATCAACATCATGATGGCCTCGCGGCTGTGCTACGGCATGGCCAACGAACGCATCCTGCCGCGCGGCATGGCCCGGGTGCTCCCCCGGCGCCGGACCCCGGTGGTCGGCATCGTCTTCGTCACGCTGCTGGCCGTCGGCCTGGTGGCCACCGGCGAGATCGCCGGGCTCGGGGACACCACGTCGTTCCTGCTGCTGTGCGTGTTCGCCGTCGTCAACATCGCGGTGCTGGTGCTGCGCAGGGACCGCGTCGCACACGAGCACTACCGGGCGCCCACCGCGCTCCCCGTACTCGGCGCCATCAGTGCGCTGGCGCTGGCGAGCCCACTGTCCCAGCGGCCCGCCGACGTCTACATCCGGGCCGGGGTGCTGGTGCTGATCGGCATCGGACTGTGGGGGCTCAACAAGGCGGTACTGCGGTGGCGCGGCGAGGACTGAGCCCCACCGCCCCGCACACCGGAGCAGCTGCGCGCCCTCACCCCTTGCCCGGGCCCTTCCCCTCGGACTCCTCGGGCCCCTCGGCCCGCAGCCGCCCCACGAGCCGCTCGTAGCGCTGGCGGGCCGCCTGGGGTGTGCCCAGGCCGAGGCCGAAGGCGATCTCCGGCCAGGTCATTCCCCGGCCCCGCGCCATCCGCAGCAGCCCCTCCTCCAGCTCGTCCAGCTCGCCGCGTACCCGGGGGACGAGGCTGAGCGCGGCCGTGATGTCCGCGTGGTCCACCTCCGGCTCGCCCTCCACCGGCTGCGCGCCCCCGCTGAGCAGCAGCGCGACGAGCCGTACGGCCTCGTGCGGGCCGAGCACGGCCGGGTGCGCCTGCCGCCCGCGCTGCGCCTCGGTGGCCGCGTGCCGCTCGGCGATCCGGAACAGCGAGGCGTGCACCCGGTGGGCGCGCGCCTGCTCGGGGTGGGGAGGCGTGAACGGATCGGCGGTCGGCTGCGCGCCGGGCGGCTCGGGCGTCGGGTGCGGAGACGAAGTCGAGGACGAGGACGGGGACGGGGACGAGGTCGAGGTCGAGGACATGCCGCAAGCATGCGGTCACTGCACGGCATTGTCAACGTCGAGTTGTGAACACTTTGTTTACCCTCGTCGGGTGACGCGTCGCCCGGGCCGCTCGGAGGGTGCGGCCCGCTCGAAGGGTGCGGGGCGTTCGAAGGGTGCGGAGACGTCCGGGGCGCTCGGGCCCGGGTTATTCGGCGTGTTCTGCTCGGCGTCGGGTGGCGCCGAGGGTGCCGAGCAGGGCGAGCGCCTCCGCGTCCGGGCTGCCGGGCTCGGCGTGGTAGATGACGAGCTGCTGACCGGGGGCGTCGCGGACGTCGAACGCCTGGAAGGTGAGGGTGAGCGGGCCGACGTCCGGGTGGTGCAGCCGCTTGGCCTCCCGGGTCTTGCCGCGTACGGCGTGCGCCTGCCAGAGCGCGGAGAACTCGGCGCTCCGCTCGTTCAGCGAGGCGACGAGGGCACGCAGCCGGGGGTCGTCCGGGTCCACGCCGGCGGCCTCGCGCAGATTGGCCACGGTGGCGTGCGCAGCGCGGTCCCAGTCGACGTAGAAGTCCCGCCCGGCCGGGTCCAGGAACGTCATCCGGGCCAGATTGTCCGCCGGGCGGAAGGGCGCGTAGAGCGCTTCGGCGAGGGCGTTGGCGGCCAGGATGTCCAGGGTGCGGCCGAGGACGAACGCGGGGGTGTGCGGGTAGCCGTCCATGAGCCGGCGGAGATCGGGGGCGACCTCGTCCTGCCGCGGGGCCGGCCGGGCGTCGGGCACACCGCCGGCCAGCCGGTGGGCGTGCGCGCGGGCGTCGTCGTCGAGACGCAGGGCACGGCTGAGGGCGTCGAGGACCTGGGACGAGGGGTGGCGCTCGCGGCCCTGTTCGAGCCGGGTGTAGTAGTCGGCGTTCACCCCGGCCAGGACCGCCACCTCCTCGCGCCGCAGCCCCGGGACCCTGCGCAGCCCGTGGCTCGCCATGCCGACGTCCGCGGGCCGCAGCCCGGAGCGCCGGACGCGCAGGAAGTCTCCCAGTGCGTTGTCGGACATGCCGTCCAGGCTAGACGGGGGCGGCGGCGCGGTGCCTGGGTGTGTGCCACCCAGGCAGCGAACGCCCTGGTCGGAGGGTTCCGCGGCGCCCAGACTCGGCGGGCGACACCACCGAGTACGGAGGGCACACATGAGGACCGCTGTGGACCCCGGCGGGACACCGGACGGCGACGGCCTGGACGGGGCCGTGGCCGTGGTGACCGGTGCGGCGCGCGGCGTCGGACGGGCCACCGTCGCCTGGCTGCACGCACGCGGCGCACGCGTCGTGGCCGGGGACGTACGCCCCGAAGTGGGCGCGCTGGCGGACGAGTTCGACGGCGTGGCCACGCTGGTCGGCGACGTCGCCGAGGAGGCCACCGCCCGGCGGGCCGTGGAGCTGGCGCGAGCGCGGTTCGGCCGCCTGGACGTGCTGGTCAACAACGCCGGGCGGACCCTGAACAAGCCGTTCACGGAGACGACGGCCGAGGACTGGGACGCGCTGATGGCGGTCAACGTCCGCGGCGCGTTCCTGCACGCCCGCGAGGCGTTCCGCGCCATGCGCGAGCAGGGCGACGGCGGCGCGATCGTCAACGTCGGCTCCTACACCTGCACCGTCGCGCTGCCCGAGGGATCGGCGTACACCGCGTCCAAGGGCGCGCTGGCCCAGCTGACGAAGGTCGTCGCGCTGGAGGGCGGGCCGCACGGCATCCGGGCCAACGTCGTGGCGCCCGGCGTGATCGAGACGGATCTGCTCGACGACGCCCGGGACGACGGCCGCGCCTATCTGCGGTCCTTCGCGACCGCACATCCGCTGGGCCGGGTCGCTCAGCCCGCCGAGATCGCCGAGATCATCGGCTTTCTCGCCTCGGCCCGCTCCGGCTTCATGACCGGCTCCGTCGTCGCCGCGGACGGCGGCTTCACGGCGGCCTGAGCGCGCACCGCGACGGCACCCGCACGACAGGGCGCCCCCACGGCGTACGGGCGCCCCGCACGGCAAACGGGCGCCCCGCACCGCAATCCACGAACGCAAAGGAAGCACCACCATGACGGGACAACGACTGGCCGGAAAGGTCGCCCTGATCACCGGCGCGACCGGCGGCATCGGCTCGGCGACCGCCGAACTCTTCGCCGGGGAAGGCGCACGCCTCGTCCTGACCGACGTGGCGGACGGCCCCCTCGCCGAGCTGGCCGGGCGGCTGACGGACACGGGCGCCGAGGTGCTCGCCGTCCGCCTCGACGTCTCCTCGGCACGGGAGTGGGACGAGGCGATCGGCGCCGTACGCGAGCGGTTCGGCACGCTCGACGTCCTCGTCAACACCGCGGGCATCGTCGACTGGCCCGGTATCGAGGACACCCGGGAGGACGCCTGGGACCGCGTCATCGACGTCAACCAGAAGGGCACCTGGCTCGGTATGCGGGCCGCCATGCCCCTGCTGCGGGCCACCGGCAACGCCTCGGTGATCAACACCTCGTCCGTCCTCGGCCTGGTGGGCAGCGGTTCGGCCGCCGCCTACCAGGCGTCCAAGGGCGCCGTGCGACTGCTCAGCAAGACCGCCGCCGTCGAGTACGCCCGCCACGGGGTGCGGGTCAACTCCCTCCACCCCGGCGTCATCGCCACCCCGATGATCCAGGACCTGCTGGACGAACAGGGCGACCAGCAGCCGGACATCGTGCGCACGCCCATGCGCCGCGCGGGCCACGCCCGGGAGATCGCCGCGGCGGCGCTCTTCCTGGCGGGCGACGAGTCGTCGTTCGTCACCGGTTCCGAACTCGTCGTCGACGGCGGCCTCACCGCACACTGAGCCCTCCGGGCGGAACGGCCGCCTCCGACGGCGGAAGGGGCCGACGGGACGAGCGCACGGGACGACCACGGGAGCACCGGCCCCGCAACCGACCACGGGAGCACCCGCCCCGCAACCCGGGGCGGTGCATCCGGGGGTTACCCGTGGGTCCCGGGCGGCGCGGACACCCCCCTCGCGCTGCTATCTCACATCTGAGATATGGTCCTGAGTCATGACCGACGATTACCTCGCCCGCATCGGCCAGTTGATTCGCGACGCCCGTCAGCACCGCGGCTGGACGCAGTCCCAGCTCGCGGAGGCGCTCGGCACCAGCCAGAGCGCGGTCAACCGGATCGAACGCGGAAACCAGAACATCAGCCTTGAGATGATCGCCCGCATCTCCGAGGCACTGGACAGCGAGATCGTCTCGCTCGGCTATTCGGGCCCCATGCATCTGCGGGTCGTCGGCGGGCGTCGGCTCTCCGGCAGCATCGACGTCAAGACGAGCAAGAACGCGTGCGTGGCCCTGCTGTGCGCCTCGCTCCTCAACTCCGGCCGCACCGTGCTGCGTCGGGTGGCCCGCATCGAGGAGGTCTACCGCATCCTGGAGGTGCTCTCCTCCATCGGCGTGCGGTGCCGCTGGATCAACGGCGGTGCCGACCTGGAGATCGTGCCGCCGGCCGAGGTGGACCTGGGCTCGATCGACCAGGAGGCCGCCCGCCGCACCCGCAGCATCATCATGTTCCTCGGCCCGCTGCTGCACCGCATGGACCGCTTCCGCATCCCCTACGCGGGCGGCTGCGACCTCGGCACCCGCACCGTCGAACCGCACATGAGCGCACTGCGCCACTTCGGGCTCGCGGTGACGGCGACGGAGGGCAACTACCACGCGGAGGTCGAGCCGGGTGTCGCGCCCCAGCGGCCCATCGTGCTGACCGAGCGCGGGGACACCGTCACCGAGAACGCGCTGCTGGCCGCCGCCCGTTCCGACGGCACGACGGTCATCCGGAACGCCTCCTCGAACTACATGGTCCAGGACCTGTGCTTCTTCCTGGAGGAGCTGGGCGTCCGGGTGGAGGGCATCGGCACGACGACGCTCACCGTGCACGGCGTCCCCGAGATCGACCGGGACGTGGACTACTCCCCCTCCGAGGACCCGGTCGAGGCCATGAGCCTGGTCGCGGCGGCCATCGTCACCGAGTCCGAACTGACGGTCTGCCGGGTGCCGGTGGAGTTCATGGAGATCGAGCTGGCCGTCCTGGAGGAGATGGGCCTCGACTTCGACCGCAGCACCGAGTACGCCGCGGACAACGGCCGCACCCGGCTGACGGATCTGACGGTACGGCCCTCCAAGCTGGAGGCGCCCATCGACAAGATCCACCCGATGCCGTTCCCCGGCCTGAACATCGACAACGTGCCCTTCTTCGCGGCCATCACGGCCGTGGCACAGGGCAAGACCCTCATCCACGACTGGGTCTACGACAACCGCGCCATCTACCTCACCGACCTCAACCGCCTCGGCGGCAGGCTCCAGTTGCTCGACCCGCACCGCGTCCTGGTCGAGGGCCCGACCCGCTGGCGCGCCGCCGAGATGATGTGCCCGCCGGCCCTGCGCCCGGCCGTCGTGGTCCTGCTGGCGATGATGGCCGCCGAGGGCACCTCGGTCCTGCGCAACGTCTACGTCATCAACCGCGGCTACGAGGAACTGGCCGAACGCCTCAACGAGGTGGGGGCGCAGATCGAGACGTTCCGGGACATCTGAGCGCCTCGCACGGTCGCCGTCGCGGCTGCCCGGTCTGCGCAGAGCGGGCCGGCTGGAGGGACGGCGGCAACCGTGCACCCCCTCCCCTGATCCGACCTATACGTTGACAGTGTTAACAGGCATGCCCCATCCTCACCCATACGTGAAGATGTACGCTCCTGCGGGACGTACCCACCTTCCACGCAAGCGGCGAGACAGGGGAGGGCCAGTGGGCCTGGACACGGTCGACGGACGGTTCCAGATCATGGGGGTGATCGGCCGCGGGAACATGGGGGAGGTGCACCGGGCCAGGGACCTGGAAGCCGAGGCGGACTCCCCGCATCGCGAGGTCGCCGTCAAGACCGTGTTGCGTGGCCGAACCGGCGTCACGGTCGACGTCTCAGATCCTGACAAGGACGTGGCCCGCTTCCATCGCGAAGTGAAGATCATGCGCATGCTCTCCCGGGGCCATCCGAACCTCACCTTGCTGATCAAGGGCGGCGTGGACCAGTCCTCCGGCGGCAGTGGCCTTCCCTACCTGGCCATGGAGCTGCTGGACGGCCACCCCCTCGCGGACCTCATCGACGAGGAGCCGCAGCTGCCCGTCTCCTGGGTCGCCGCCCTGGGGGCACAGATCGCCGCCGGCCTCACCGCGGCGCATACCGCCGGAATCGTCCACCGCGACCTGAAGCCGGCCAATGTGATGCTGACCGACGACGGCACCGTCAAGGTCCTCGACTTCGGCATGGGCTCGATCGTCGACGATCCCGATCAGACACGGCTGACGAGCACGGGCGTCAGCGTCGGCACGGCCCGTTACATGGCGCCCGAGCAATTCCGCGCGGAACACGTCTCCGCCCCGGCCGATCTCTACGCGCTCGGCTGCATCCTGTACGAACTGCTGATCGGGCGCCCGCCGTTCTCCGCCACGACGCCCTTCGAACTCCGCGATCAACACGAGCAGGACCAGCCGCCGAGGCTGACATTGGTGCGCCCTGATCTGCCCTCCGAACTGGTCCGGCTGGTGGACCGGCTCTTGGAGAAGGACGCCGAACTACGGCCCGAGACCGCAGACTTGGTCCGTGAGGCACTGGTACCGCTCGCCTTCGCACCGGACGACACGGCCGCGCTACTGGCTCCGCACTGGCAGGAGAAGGATCCCGTGGCGCGGCTGCGCGCCCTCCTCCCCGAGCCCGCACCCGCCGCGCCCGCTCCGGCCCCCCGCAGGGAGCCGCGCCTGCCCGAGGCGATGGACATCTTCGGTATCCACGCCGACCTGATCAGTGAGTACGAGGACTTCACCAAGAGCGGGACGGTGATACGGGACGCCCGCATCGACGGCTTCGTCAAGGACGACCGGGCGGCGAAGAAGTCGCAGTGGCCCGACCCGTGGCTGTCGCTGAATCCCTTCTTCGCCGAAGGCGGCCAGGTCACCGATCTCGTACGGGACGAGGTACTGCATCCCAGGTGCGCGGAGATCTTCCAGGCCGGCAAGAAGGAGGACTCGCTGCGTCCGGACGGCCGGCCACTGACCTTCCACCTCCACCAGCGGCAGGCGATCGAGGCAGCGCAGGCAGGTGACTCCTATGTGCTCACCACAGGCACCGGCTCGGGCAAGTCGCTGTCGTACATCGTCCCCATCGTGGACCGGGTGCTGAAGGAGCGCGAAGCAGCTGGGCCGGATGCCGGGGGCCGAGTACGTGCGATCGTCGTCTACCCGATGAACGCACTGGCCAACTCCCAGCTCGGCGAGTTGGAGAAGTACCTGCGCAACGGTTTCGGAGCGGGACGTGAACCGGTCACGTTCGCGCGCTACACCGGTCAGGAGACCGAAGAGCGGCGTCGGGAGCTTCGCAGGAATCCCCCGGACATCCTGTTGACCAACTATGTGATGCTGGAGCTGATGCTGACCCGGCCGGATGACCGGTCCAGTCTGATCCGCATGGCCGAAGGCTTGCAGTTCCTCGTCTTCGACGAGCTGCACACCTACCGGGGCAGGCAGGGCGCGGACGTGGCGTTCCTGATCCGCCGGGTCCGGGAGGCCTGCCGGGCCTCCGCCTCCCTCCAGTGCATCGGTACTTCGGCGACCATGTCCACCGAAGGCTCGTGGAAGGACCAGCAGCGCGAGGTGGCCCGGGTCGCCGGCCGGCTGTTCGGCACGACGGTGCTGCCCGAGAGGATCATCGGCGAAACCCTGATCCGAGGCACCGAGGAGGCACCGGAGACGGTTCCCGCCGAGCGGCTCCGGGTGCCGGCGGCGCCCCGCTCGTACGAGGCGCTGACGAAGGACCCGCTGGCTCGTTGGGTGGAATCCCGGTTCGGTCTGGAGCGCGAGGAGCACACGGGGCGGTTGCGCCGGTGCGCCCCCGGCACGGTGGAGGAGGCGGCAGCCGAGCTGCACGCCCGGACCGGGGTGGCCGAGGAAACCGTGCGCGGCGCGATCCGGGCCACCCTGGAGGCCGGCGCCCAAGCCAAGCACCCGGTGACGGAGCGTCCGCTTTTTGCCTTCCGGCTGCATCAGTTCCTGTCCAACGGCGACACCGTCTACACGACACTTGAGGATCCGCTCACCCGGCCGCTGACGCGCACATACCAGCTGGAACATCCGGACAGCGACGGCAAGCCCCTGTTCCCGCTGGCGTTCTGCCGCGAGTGCGGACAGGAGTATCTGACTGTCTGGCGCACCGAGGAGAACGGCACATTCCGGCACGAACCGCGTCGGAACACCTCCGCCTCCGGGGGCCGCGAGGGTGAGGGCTACCTGTACGTGGGGATGCCGGGGGAGGACTACGAGTGGCCGGCCGATCCGCAGAAAGCCGTGGACGACAGGCGGTTGCCGGAGTCATGGCTGGAGACGGACGCGAACGGTCTGACCGTCGTGCGGAAGTCGTACCGCCCCCGGGTCCCCCGGCGCGTCGTCGTGGACGCCTACGGAAACGAGTCGGACGAAGGGCTCGTGGCAGCCTTCATCCCGGCGCCGTTCCTGTTCTGCGTGCACTGCCAGGTCTCCTACGAGCAGACCCGCGGCCGGGACTTCGCGAAGCTGGCCACTCTGGACCAGGAAGGGCGTTCTTCGGCAACCTCCCTGATCTCGGCATCGATCGTGAAGTCCCTGCGGGCGGTGCCCGAAGACAGTCTGAGCGCGGAAGCACGCAAGCTCCTCACCTTCGTCGACAACCGGCAGGACGCGTCGTTGCAAGCCGGGCACTTCAATGACTTCGCCCAAGTGACGCAGCTGCGGGGGGCGTTGTACGAGGCGGCGGCGCGGGCCGGTGCGGACGGACTGCACCATGACAACCTCGCCGAGGCCGTGACGGAGGCAATGGGCCTCTCCCCGCGCGAGTACGCGAGGGGCTCGGACCCGACGCCCTCCCTGGAGCGACAGGCCACGGAAATCTTCCGGAAGGTGATCTGTTACCGCCTCTACCGCGACCTGGAACGCGGTTGGCGCGTCACGATGCCGAACCTGGAGCAGACGGGCCTCCTGCGGATCGACTACGTGGACCTGGACTGGCTCGCCGCCCGGCCCGAGCGCTGGCAGTCCGCCCATGCCGCCCTGCGCGACGCCGATCCGGCGCTGCTCAAGGAGATCGCTCGTACGCTGCTCGATTTCATGCGGCGCTCCCTCGCCATCGACGTGCAGTATTTCCGCGATGACTTCGATGCCCTGCAACGGGCGAGCGAGGAGCGGCTCGCCGGTCCGTGGGTGCTCGGCGAAAGCGACCGGCCGGCTGTCGGTATCGCTTACCCGCACGGCTCGCAGCCGGGCATGGAGCGCTCCGCGCTCTTCCTGTCGGCCCGTGGGAAGTTCGGAAAGTACCTGCGGCGCAACATGCCCCAGCTGCGTCACCTGCCGCTGGACGATGTCCAGTGCGTGATCGAGGACCTTCTCAAGGTGTTGCACGGCGCCGACCTGGTGCGCGAGGTGGAGTCGGCTCCGGAGCGCTCCGGCCCGGCGTTCCGGCGCCGCGCGGCCGAGAAGCGGATCGGCTACCGGGTGTCGGCCGCAGCCTTGATCTGGCGGGCGGGGGACGGTGAGCGAGGCGCGGTGGACCCGCTGGCACGCACCTACAGCCGCGGCGAGGGGCCGCGCGTCAACTCCTTCTTCCGCGACCTGTACCGGACGACGGCAGCCGAGCTCGCCGGGCTGTACGCGCGGGAACACACCGCTCAGGTCGACCAGGACCGCCGGCTGGAGCGCGAGAAGGCGTTCCGTGAAGCCGAACTGCCTTTGCTGTACTGCTCGCCGACGATGGAGCTCGGCGTCGACATCTCCTCGCTCAACGCCGTGCTGATGCGCAATGTGCCGCCGACACCGGCGAACTACGCACAGCGCTCGGGACGGGCCGGCCGGTTCGGCCAGCCCGCGCTGGTGACGACATACTGCGCGACGGGCAACAGCCACGACCAGTACTACTTCCGGCGTTCCCAGGACATGGTGTCCGGGCAGGTCGCCCCACCGCGCCTGGAGCTCGCCAACGAGGACCTGGTGCGCTCGCACCTCCAGGGCATCTGGCTGGCGGAGACCGGAATGAAGCTGGGCACCGCGATCACAGATGTGATCGATGTCGCCTACGACCCCGACGGTGACGACCGCCCCGACCCGCACATGTCACTGCCGCTGCTCCCCCACGTCCGCGATCTGTCACTGGACGAGGAAGCCCGCCGGCGGGCGATCGACACAGCGCGTACCGTTCTCGCCCCGCTGATCACGGACTTCACAGCCACCACCTGGTGGTACGACGAGTGGATCGAGGATCGGATCGAGCAGGCTCCGCACGAGTTCGACGCTTCCTTCGACCGGTGGCGGCAGCTGTTCCGGGCCGCCGTCCTCGACCAGTACGAGCAGAACAAGCGCGTCGTCGACCACACCCTCTCCCCCGGCGAGCAGGGCAGGGCTCGCAGCCGCCGCCGGGAGGCCGAGACGCAGACGAACCTGCTGCTGAACCGCTCCGTCGACAGCAAGTCGGTGATGAGCGACTTCAACCCGTACCGCTATCTGGCGTCCGAAGGCTTTCTGCCGGGCTACAGCTTCCCGCGGCTTCCACTGGCCGCTTACATTCCGCATGCCGGTAACCGCCGCAACACGGACGGCGACTACCTGCAACGACCCCGCTTCCTGGCCATCCGCGAGTTCGGGCCCGGCGCGCTCATCTACCACGAGGGCGCCCGTTACCAGGTCACGCGGGTCCAGCTGCCGCCGGACGCCTCGGGGGACCTGGCGACCGCGGAAGCGAGGCGCTGCGACAGCTGCGGCTACCACCACCCCGTGAAGATCGGCGTCGACAGGTGTTCGATGTGCGGAGAGGAACTCAAGGGGAAGCGCACCGGCCTGCTCCAGCTGCACACCGTGTACACCAGTCGACGCGAGCGGATCTCTTCGGACGAGGAGGAACGCCGCCGGGCCGGTTTCCGCCTGGAGACTTCGTATGCCTTCCACGACCACGGGTCTCGCAGGGGGCGCCTCACCTCTCACGTCACCGACGCCGACGGGGGGCCGCTCCTCGATCTGGATTACGGCGACTCGGCCACCGTGCGCATCACCAACCTGGGCCGGGTCCGCGACAAGCAGGATGAGCCGGACGGCTACTGGCTCGATCTGGGCGACGGCCGCTGGCTCAACGACCGGGCCGCGGCCGACGCCATCGAGGGCACCGGCATGCCGGTCGTCGACGAGGACGGCAACGAGAAGCGCCGCAAGAAGCGGGTCCTGCCCTATGTGGAGGACCGCCGCAACATTCTGGTGGTCACTCTGGACGAGCCTCAGCCGGAGCCGGTGGCCCTGTCCCTGATGTATGCGCTGGAACGTGGCATCGAGGCGGCATTCGAGCTGGAGGACTCCGAGTTGACAGCTGAGCTGCTGCCTCCCGACGAGGGTCCGCGTCGCCGGCTGCTGTTCACGGAAGCCGCCGAGGGCGGCGCGGGTGTGCTGCGCCGCATCCAGCACGACAGGAAGGCCCTCGCCGAGGCCGCCCGGAGCGCCTTGGAGATCTGTCACTTCGACCCGGAGACCGGAGAGGACCAGGGCGGGCCTCCGGACGGCGAGAAATGTGCCCGTGGCTGCTACGCCTGTCTGCTGACCTACGGCAACCAGACGCACCACCGCCAGTTGAGCCGGCACACCGCCGGGCCACTGCTGTTGCAGCTGGCCGGCGCCAGCACCGAGCGCGAGGACCGTGGCGAATCCCGCAGCGAGCAGTTCCGCAGGCTCGCTGCGGCCGTCAGCGCCGAAGACGCCGCCTCGGACAGCGCTCTCGCGTCCTCGCTCACCGCCGGAGAGGAAGACCTCGCCGCCCTGGTGGCGAAGGGCGATGTGCTCGGCTGGCTGAAGGCGAAGGGCCATCGGCTGCCAGACGGAGTGGACGTGTTCGTCGACGAAGCAGCGGCCCGTCCTGATCTCGTTTTCCACCTAGACGGCGCCCATCTCGCCGTGTTCGTCGACATGCCGGGGCGGCCGTCCGACTCCACGCGCGACCTGGAGGCCGGCTATCGCCTGGAAGAAGCCGGCTGGGACGTCCTGCGCTTCCCGTCGGACGCGGACTGGGACGCCATCGTCGAGCACAACGCCGGCTACTTCCACATCCGTTGACGGCCCCCTTACGACTCCAGAAACCGAGACAATCACATGAGCCTTACGTACACGGCCGGCTCCCTGGTCGCCGCCCGCGGCAGGGAATGGGTGGTGCTGCCCGAGAGCGTCCCGGACATGCTGGTGCTACGCCCGCTGGGCGGGAGCGAGGACGACGTCGCGGCCGTCTTCCCCGGCTTCGAGGATGTGCGTCCCGCGAAGTTCGCTGCGCCGAGCCCGGACGACCTGGGAGACCAGCGCGCCGCCGGTCTGCTGCGCACGGCGCTGCGCATCGGGTTCCGGTCGGGCGCGGGTCCGTTCCGCTCCCTGGCGTCCATCGCGGTGGAACCCCGGGCCTACCAGCTGGTCCCGCTGTTGATGGCACTGCGGCAACGCACTGTGCGGCTCCTGATCTCGGATGATGTCGGCATCGGCAAGACGGTCGAGGCCGGTCTGATCGCCAAAGAGCTTCTTGCACAAGGCGAGGCGGTGCGCCTGGCCGTGCTCTGCTCGCCGGCGCTCGCCGAGCAGTGGCAGACCGAGCTGCGGGCAAAGTTCGGTATCGACGCCGAGTTGGTCCTCGCCTCGACCGTCTCGCGCCTGGAGCGTGGGCTGGAACTGGGCCAGTCCCTGTTCGACAGGCACCCGTTCACGATCATCTCGACGGACTTCATCAAATCGACCCGCCACCGCGAGGACTTTCTGCGGCACTGCCCCGACCTGGTGGTGGTCGACGAGGCTCACACCTGTGTCGCCACCGACGACGCCGCGCAGGCCGGCAGCTCCTCCTCGAACCAGCTCCGCTACGAGCTGTTGCAGAAAATCTCGGCGGACGCCGACCGTCACCTGCTGCTGCTGACGGCGACACCGCACTCCGGCAAGGAGTCGGCCTTCCGGAATCTGCTCGGCCTGGTGCGGCCTGAACTGGCCACGCTCGACCTGGAGACGCCGGCGGGGCGGGCGAAGCTCGCCGAGCACTTCGTGGCCCGCAAGCGCGCGGATGTCCGCGACTACCTCACCAGGGAGGACGGCCTCGCCGACGACTCTCTCGCCGAGCGGACCGCCTTCCCCTCCGACCGCTGGACGAAGGACGAGCCGTACAAACTGACGCCCGCCTACCGGGCGCTGCTCGACGACGCCATCGGCTATGCCAAGGACCGTGTCGAGGCAGCCGGTGAGCAGGGCAGGCGGGAGGCCCGTATCGCCTGGTGGTCGGTGATCGCGCTGTTGCGCTCCATGGTCTCCTCGCCGGCGGCCGCCGCGCAGACTCTCAACACCCGCTCCGAGTCCGCCGCCGCCCGCACCGCACACGAGGCGGATCTGCTCGGCGCCCCCGTGGCCGCCGACTCCGCGGACAACGACCGGCTGGAGGGAATGGACGTCGCGCCGGGTGCGGCCGAGGCGGAGGACGCGGGCGCCCGGCTGCGCGAGCTCGCCGAGCGGGCCGAGAAGCTCGTCGGCCCGGCCGAGGACGCGAAACTGAAGGCACTCATCCGGCACTTGAAGAAACTGCTCGCCGACGGTTATCAGCCGATCGTCTTCTGCCGCTACATCCCCACCGCCGAGTACCTGGCCGAGCAGCTCAAAGGCAAGCTCGGCCAGCAGACCACGATCGCCGCCGTGACCGGCACGCTCTCCCCGCAGCAGCGTCTGGAGCGCATCGAGCAGCTCGCCGCCGAGTCCGCCGACGACTCCGGCGACTCCGGCGACGTGGCCGCCCGCCGCGTGCTGGTCGCGACCGACTGCCTCTCCGAGGGCGTCAACCTCCAGCACCACTTCGACGCCGTCATCCACTACGACCTGGCCTGGAACCCGACCCGCCACGACCAGCGGGAGGGTCGCGTCGACCGCTACGGCCAAAAGCGCGACCAGGTCCGTGTCATCACCATGTACGGCGAGGACAACGGCATCGACGGCAAGGTGCTGGAGGTGCTGTTCAAGAAGCACCGGCAGATCAAGAAGGATCTGGGCATCTCCGTCTCCGTTCCCGACGAAACCGCCTCCGGGGTCACCGACGCCGTCGTGGAGTGGCTGCTGCTGCACGGACGGCAGGGCAGCCAGGAGACCCTGTTCGACCTGGACGGCCACCAGGAGTCCTTCGACCGGATCGCGCGCGAGTGGACCTCGGCCGCCGAGCGTGAGAAGACCTCCCGTTCCAAGTACGCCCAGCGCGCGATCCATCCGGAGGAGGTGGCCCGGGAGGTCGCCGCCGTACGGACCGCTCTCGGCAGCACCGAAGAGGTCCGCGCCTTCGTGCTGGAGGCGCTGCGCGACCTCGACGCCGTGGTGCGGGATCCGCGCGACGGCACCGGCGACTTCACGGCGCAGGTCGGCGGCACCCCGGCCGGGCTGCGGGACGCGTTCGCCGCCACTCTCGGAAGCCGGCTCGTCGAGGAGGACCGCCGGATCCCGTTCCGCAGCTCTCCCGCGGTCGCCCGTGGCGAGGCGGCGCTGGTACGCACCGACCCGGCGATCGGCGCCCTCGCCTCCTATGTACTGGACTCGGCGCTGGACGCGAACGTCCACGGACCGCGCCCCGCCCGCCGCTGCGGCGTCGTGACCACCGACGCGGTCACCATCCGCACCACGCTGCTGCTCGTCCGCTACCGCTTCCATCTCACCCTGCCGTCGCGGACCGGCGAGCGGGAGCTGGTCGCCGAGGACGCGCGCCTGCTCGCCTACGAGGGACTGCCGTCGCGTGCCCGCTGGCTGGACGGCGACGCGGCCGCCGCTCTGCTCGCGGCCCGCGCGGGCGCCAACACGCACGAGCAGATGGCACGCAACCAGATCACGCGGGCCCTGGACGGCCTGCCCGACCTCACCGGCCACCTCACCGAGTACGGCAGGACTCTGGCGGCCGACCTCGACGCCTCGCACCGCCGGGTCCGCAAGGCCAACGAGGAGATCGTCCGTGGCCTGAAGGTCGTTCCGCAGGAGCCGGCCGACGTGCTCGGCGTGTACGTCTACCTGCCGCAGCAGCCCGCCGCGGCCGTGTCACCCGCGACCGTTCCCGTCTCTACCGCGTCCGGAGCCGAAGCCTGATGTCCGCCGCCACCCGCACCACCCGGGCCCTCACCGCCGTCACCACGGTCGGCGGACTGCTGCCGACCGACATGCTGCTGCGCATCGCCGAGGCGCGGAACGTGCCCGGGGTCAAGCCCGCCGACTACGGCCTGCCCGCCTCGGTGGCAGTACGCGACGAGGCGGAGCGCGCCTGGGAGTACCTCAAGCCGCTCTGGCGCGATCTGCGTGCCGCCCTGCCGGCCGACCCGGAGACCGGCGCCCCCGCCGCCGACCCCACCGGCCGGGCGGGCGCCGACTGGCTGTCCCAGCTCTTCCGCAAGCTCGATTTCGGCGCGCTCACCGAGGTCGGCCCGGACGGCATCGCCGCCGACTCCGATCCGGACAAGCGCTTCCCCGTCTCCCACCACCACGGCCCGGCACTGGTCCACCTCATTCCCTGGAACCAGGAGTTGGACAAGCGTCCGGCCCCCGGCGAGGTCCCCGCGCAATCCATGCTCCAGGACTGCCTCAACCGCACCGAGGCCCATCTGTGGGCCGTCCTCACCAACGGCCGCCACCTGCGGCTGCTGCGCGACTCCTCGTCCTTCGCCACCGCTGCCTACGTCGAGTTCGATCTGGAAGCGATCTTCGACGGCGAGCTGTTCAGCGAGTTCGTCCTGCTGTACTGCGTGCTGCACGCCTCCCGGTTCACCGTGCCGGAGGGGACGCCGCCCTCGGGGTGCTGGCTGGAGAAGTGGCGGACGGTCGCCATCGAGTCCGGCAGCCGGGCCCTCGAACACTTCCGCGACGGCGTCCAGGCAGCCCTCACCGTCCTCGGCACCGGGTTCCTCAGCCACCCGCACAACGACAAGCTGCGCGAGCACCTCGACGTCGACGACTTCCAGAAGGCGCTGCTCCGGCTCGTCTACCGCATGATCTTCCTCTTCGTCGCCGAGGACCGCGGCGCCCTGCTGGACCCCGAAGCGGACGAGAAGACCCGCGATCGATTCACGGACTACTTCTCCACATCCCGGCTCCGCCGTCAGGCCCTGCGCCGTCTGGGCACGGCCCACGACGACCAGTACCGCGTCCTGGAGCTGCTGATCGAGGCGCTCGGCTCCGAAGAGGGCCGCCCCGAGCTGGGCCTCAAGGGTCTCGGCGGCCTCTTCGACGACACTTCCGACGACGCGCCGCTGCACGGAGCGCGGCTGGCCAACCGCCATCTGTTCGAGGCCGTCAAGCACCTGGCCCGCGTGCGCGACGTGGGCTCGGCCCGCTGGCGTCCCGTCGACTATCTGCACATGGGCGCCGAGGAACTCGGCTCGGTGTACGAGGCGCTGCTGGAGCTGGTGCCCAAGCACAGCGCCGCCGACCGCACCTTCGAACTGGTCGACCGCATCGGCAACGACCGCAAGAAGACCGGCAGTTACTACACCCCGTCCGCGCTCACCGAGACCCTGCTGGACTCGACGCTGAACCCGGTACTGGACGACGCCGTCCGGCGCGGAGAGCAGCGCGCACGTGAGGAGGGCCTGTCCGAACCCAGGGAGGTGATCGCCGAGGAACTTCTCTCCCTCACGGTCTGCGACCCGGCGTGCGGCTCGGGCCACTTCCTCGTGGCGGCGGCGCGCCGTATCGCCAAGCGCCTTGCCGCCGTCCGCGAGCGCAACCCGGAGCCCACGGCGGAGTCCGTGCGCCACGCCCTCCACGAGGTCGCCGCCCGCTGCGTGTACGGCGTCGATCTGAACCCCATGGCCGTCGAGCTGGCCAAGGTGTCCCTGTGGCTGGAGGCCATGGAACCCGGCCGGCCCCTCGGGTTCCTCGACGCCCACATCAAGCACGGCAACGGCCTGATCGGGGCGACGCCGGCCCTGCTGCGGGACGGCATCCCCGACAAGGCGTTCAAGAAGGCCGAGGGTGACGACGACGCCTGGGCGCGGTCGCTGCTCAACCGCAACGCGCTGGAACGCGAAGGCCAGGGCGGTCTGTTCGAGACCGAGACGGAGACGAAGGTCGCCAACGCCTCCTTCGCACGCGGCCTCCGCCGGATCACCACCTCCCCGGCCGACGATCTCACCGACATCCGCCGCAAGGAGGCCGCCTACCGGAACTGGTCCACATCGGCGGAATACCTGCACGCTCTGCACCTGGCCGACGCCTGGTGCGCGGCCTTCGTCTGGCTCAAGCGGGAGGACGCGCCGCCGGCCATCACCCACAAGGTGTTCCGGGACCTGGAGGACCCGAAAGAGGACTCGGCTCCGCAGTCGACGCATGACGAGATCGTCCGCCTCCGCGACCAGTACGCCTTCTTCCACTGGCACTTGGAGTTTCCGGAGATCTTCACCGTGCCGGAGGGCGACGAGGCGTCCTCGGACGCGGGCGAGGTCGACCCCTCGACAGGCTGGGCCGGCGGATTTTCGTGCGTGGTGGGCAATCCCCCGTGGGACAAGGTCGACTTCGAGGACAAGAAGTACTTCAGCGTGGTCGCCCCCGAGATCGCGGAGATCGCCGGGACGGCCCGGCGCACGCGCATCGCCGAGTGGGAGCGGGAGCATCCGGACGCCGGGATGCGGTACCGGGAGGCGCGGCGCGCCGTGAAGGGCTCTTTCCACTTCGCTGGGGACTCGGATGTGTTCCCGCTGTGCGCCAAGGGGTTGACGGTCAAGGGCGTCAATTCCCTCCAGACCGACCAGCTTTTCGCCGAACGGATGGCGAACGTGGTCGCGCCTACGGGCCGGCTCGGCATGATCCTGCCGACGGCGATCGCAACGGGCGCGGGCTCGCAGCACCTGTTCGCGAACTTCACCAAGCGGGGCGCGCTGGCTTCGCTGTACGACTTCGAGAACCGCCGCCCGAAGTCATCGGCGCTGCCCAAGGGTGGCAAGTGGTTCGAGAGCGTGCACTCCAGCTACAAGTTCTGCCTGCTCTCACTCACCGGACGCGCCACACGTGCGGACTCCAGCCGCGTCGGCTTCTTCCTGTCCGACCCCTCCGACCTGGAAGACCCGAACCGTGTGTTCGCCCTGACTCCGGAAGACCTGGCCCGCATCAATCCCAACACGGGAACCCTGCCCGTCTTCCGCACCCAGCGGGACGCGGATATCACAGCCGGGGTCTACCGTCGCGTCCCGGTGCTGTGGAACGAAGGGCGCCGGGACGGCAATGCATGGGGCATGACCTTCAAACGTCTCTTCGACATGGCAGACGACTCCGACCTTTTCCGCAGCCGAGAGCGGTTGGAAGCTGAGGGGTGGGAGTTGCGGGGTAACGTCTTCGAGCGGGGCGAAGAGCGGATGCTGCCGCTGTACGAGGCGAAAATGGTGGACTTCTTTAACCACCGCGCCGCTGACGTCGTGAAGAGCTTGACAGCCGTCAATCGTCAGAACCAGCCAAACTACCTGGACAACGGAGAACTGCAAGACCCAGCACGCAAAGCCACGCCGCTCAGTTGGATCCAGCGGGACGGAAAAATCCTCACTCGGCGCAACAACAAGGAAGTACGCATCAAAGGCGTCGAGCTGCGGCTGGCTGAAGAGGGTTGGGACCATGGCTGGCTTTGTGGATGGTGCGACGTCACCGCCTCAACCAACGAACGCACCGCCATCCCCGCCTTCATCCCGCGTGCGGCCGTCGGCCACACCTACCCCCTGATGATGCCCTGCGTGGCTCCTTCGCTGGTCGCCGGACTCGTCGCCGCCCAGTCCTCCCTGGTCTTCGACTTCGTCAGCCGTCAGAAGATCAGCGACGCGCACATGAAGCTCTTCATCTGGAAGCAGCTCCCCGTCCCCACCCCCACCACCCTCGAACCCCACGTCCCCTTCCTGCTCCCCCGCGTGCTCGAACTCGTCTACACCGCCTACGACATGACACCCCTCGCCCGCGACCTGGGCGACGAAGGTGAACCGTTCCGGTGGGACGAGGAGCGACGTGCGCAGCTCCGTGCCGAGTTGGACGCGTACTTCTTCCACTTGTACGGGATCACTCGGGACGACACCGACTACATCCTGGAGTCCTTCCAGTCGGAGTCGGGTGGCCTCAAGAACAACGAGATCACCAAGTACGGCGAGTACCGCACCAAGCGGCTTGTTCTCGCCGAGTACGACCGCATGGCCGAGGCCGGCCTGACGCTGGAGAACCCGCTCGACGAGGGCGAGCCCGGTGCCTACCGCTCCGCCCTCACGCCGCCGCCGGGCCAGGGGCCCCGGCACCCCGCAGCCGCAGACAACTGAAGGTCGCCACACAAGCGTTGGCCCGCTCCCTCGCGAGCGGGCCAACCGACACCAGGCTGCGCCTCAGCGCTCCGGCACGAACCGCACGAAGTCTCTCCAGCCCTCACGGCCCACCGTGAAGGCCGGACGGCTCACGTCCTTCGAGTCCCGCACATGAACGGCCTGTTCAGCGACCGCGACCTCAACGCAGCTGTCGCCGTCGCTGCCGCTGTAGCTCGACTTGAACCAGGCGAGACCCGCCGCACCGCTACTCATAGCTCTCCTCGCAAACGCTCCAGCAAGGCCCGGGTTTCCGTGGGGCTCAGGGCCTGCGAGCGCAGTGTGTCATAGCGCTGACAGAGGAGACTCACCTCTTTCCGGTCTGAGATCAGGCGCCCGTTGCGCTGCCCTTCGGAGTAGCAGAGCCTCTGCCCCGAGGGGGTCTCCAAGATCTGCACAGGACCGTCCAGGCAAGCGTGCAACCCGGACTCCAACGGCACCACCTGGAGCGTCACATTGCGCGGAGCGGTCCGTTCCAGGACGCAGTCCAGCAGCTCGCGCATCGCCTCCGCGTCGCCGAACCGCCGCCGGAACACATGCTCTTCGACGATGAAGCTGAACGGCACCTTCGGCCGCTCGCTCATCATGGCCTGTCGCTGCATCCGCGCGATGAGCTGCGTCTCCATCTCCGCGTCGGTCCGCAGCGGAATGGTGCCGTCGAACACGGCCCGCGCGTACGCCTCCGACTGCAACAGCCCGGGCACCAACCGGCACTCGTAGGTGCTCAGGCTGACCGCCTCCCGCTCCAGCCGTGCCCACCGGCGGAACCAGGCGGCGAGCCCCGACTTGGCCCGGGTCACATGAGGGGCGGCCTTGCGCAGTGCGCCGGTGTTGCCGAGCGCTTCCTCGGCGCGCTCGACGAACGGGTCGTCCGCCATACGGCGTCCCAGTTCCACGGACTCCACGGTGTGCTTCGAGTACTGCACCAGCGCGCCCAGTTCCGCACGGCTGAGCCCCGCGTGCTCCCGCAGCCCCTGGACGAACGCCCCGAAGGTCCGCAGACTGTCCGACGGCAGGGGTTCCCGCTCCCACTCTTCTGTCTGCTCCGGCCGCCCGTCCGTGTCCCCGGCCCCGCACTCGGCTCCACCCGCGTCTTCTTCGGCGATGTCCATGCGCCGTCCCTCTCCGTGCCGCGACGCGACGGCACCTCACAGCCGCCGCTCTCACGACTCAGCGTTACGGCAGCCCGTGCGTACTGTCCACTCCATGTGCCCGTACGCTCACTCCGCGTACGTGGTGCCGCGCTCGTATCCGGCGGTCTCCGGGCGCCACGCTGTCGTCATGCATCAGCACGTTCCTCAACTCAGCGAGCCTGCACACACGTTCACTCAGCTGCTGTCGGCCACGCGGCGCGGCGCCCGGCTCGCCCGGCTGCTCAGCGTGAGCGAACTCCACTCCTGGGGTGTTCCGCACGACGTCACTGAGCGTGCCGAAAATGTGGTGGCGGAGCTGGCCGCCAACGCCGCGCTGCACGGCCGGGTGCCCGGCCGCAGCTTCCGGCTCACGCTCGTCTACGACCCGTCGGATGGTCAGCTGCGCGTCGACGTCACCGACGCGCGCGGGGACGCGTACCCGCGGTGCGCGCCGTCCGACGCCGAACCCGGCGCCCTGCGCACCGGCGGGCACGGCCTCTCCCTCGTCGCCGCACTCGCCGACCACTGGGAGACCGTCCCCTACCCGCCCAGCGGGAAGACCGTCCGCGCGGTGTTCTCCCGCCGACGGGACTGATCCGGCCAGGAGTTCGCGTGTGATGTCGCTTGACAGTGTCAACACGTAAAGTGTGCGGCGTTCGTCCGGCCTCGTCCTCCCCTGGAAGGTCATCCATGCCGCAGCCCGAGCGTCTCCCCGGCGCCCCCGAGTTCCACCTCCAGCTTCCCAAGGACGGTGCGGGGGCACGCGGCTATCTGCTCACGGAGTTCGGCGGCAACGGCACACACCAATTCCTCCTCAAGAAGGGGTCGATGGTGGCGGCCGACTCCTGGCCGGGGCTCGGTGATCACGCCCGTCGTCGCCGCGCCGAACTGCGCGCGGACGGAACGCTCGTCGACGCGCCCACTGAACAGGACCGTCCGCAGGGGCCGCCTCGATGGGTCGCGACCCGGGACATCACGTGCAACTCCTCCTCGGCCGCCGCCGCGCTGGTCTACGGCTATGACGCGTCGGGACCCGAGTCCTGGCGCACGGCCGAGGGCTACCCGCTGAACGACTACCTGTCGACCAGCTGGCGCCCGCCCCGCAAAGCGTGGCTGGTGCGTGGCGCGAACGTCTCGGGACACAACCTGGTGCGTCGGCTGTGGCTGGCAGAGGGACTCGTCTCGCTCTCGGGTGCGCTTCTGCCGCCGGTGGAAGAGTCCGACCCGACGAAGAGCACGCTGCGCCGCTTCGTCCAGGACGGGTACGAAGGAGCGGCCTCGTACAACCAGAAGCAGGGCCTCGTCGACGAACTGCACGCTTTTCTGTCGCAGATGCGCGTCGGCGACACGGTGGCCACCTCCGACGACGACAGGCGGCTGTACCTCGGCCGGATCACGGGGGCCGCCGTGCAGACCGCCTCACCGGGCGGGCTGTCCAACCTGCGGCGGACCGTCGCCTGGCTGCCGAAGAGCTACACGTACGAAGAACTCCCGGACGAGGTGCAGCTGAAGCTGTCCACCCAGCACGACGTCGTGGATCTGACCGGCCTCCTGGAGACGCTGGACGGTCTCACCGGGCGGCCGGAGGATGCGGACTCACCGGCGGCGGAGGAGACGGACGGGACCGCCGCGGCCGGACACCCGCCACCACGGGAGCTGTCCCTGCCGCCCGTCACCGAAACCCTCACCACCGAGCTTCTGGTCCATGACCGGGCCTGGCTGGAGGAGATACGCCAGCTTCTGACTGACGAGAAGCAGTTGGTATTCTACGGCCCGCCCGGCACCGGCAAGACGTATATGGCGGTGCAGCTGGCCGAGTACTTCGGGGGCGGACCGGAGCAGGTCAAGATCGTGCAGTTCCATCCCTCGTACGCCTACGAGGACTTCTTCGAGGGGTTCAGACCCGTCGAGGATCCCGAGACGCGGGAGGTGGCGTTCCGGCTGTCGGCGGGCCCCCTGCGGGAGCTGGCCGACCTGGCCTCCCGCGAGGGCAACCGGCACCTCCCGCACTTCCTGATCATCGATGAGATCAACCGCGCCCACTTGGCGAAGGTTTTCGGCGAGCTGTACTTCCTCCTGGAGTACCGGAAGAGATCCATTCGTCTCACCTACTCCGGAGACGACTTCTCTCTGCCGCCCAACCTCTTCGTGATCGGCACGATGAACACGGCCGACCGCTCCGTGGCCCTGGTCGATGCGGCGATGCGGCGCCGCTTCGCGTTCGTGGAGCTGTCCCCGCACACCGAACCGACTGCCGGCCTGCTCGCACGCTGGCTCAGACGTGAAGGCAAGGACCCGGAGCCCGCGCACTTGCTCGACGCCCTCAACGCCCGCATCGACGACGCCGACTTCGCCATCGGACCCTCCTACTTGATGAAGCCGGGGGTCTACCGCGACGGCGGCCTCGAACGGACCTGGCGTACCAAGATCCTGCCGCTGCTCCAGGAGTACCACTACGGCGAGGGGCTGGACGTCGCCGCGCGCTACGGCATCGACGCGCTGCGCGAGCAGCACCCGTGACGGCGTCCGATGTGACGCTCCGCGAGTACGGACCGGCCGTCTCCGTTCCCCTGTCCGCGGAAACCGGGCGGACGTTGGCCGCGTCCGGCATTCTGCGGAGCGTCACTCCGGATCCCGGCCGGGAAGGGCACTGGCTGCTCCAGGCCGGCAGCCGGGTCGGAGCCGTGCGTACGCCCGGCGGTCCGGTCGTACGGATCGCCCCCAAGACACCCGTGCGGCGGCTGTTCTTCCTCCTCGGCTTCAGCCTCGACCCGGCACGCTCCTGGCGCGACAGCCGGGAAGGCACTGTGGAGGTCGGCACTTACGACGATGTCGTCCCCGCGCTCGCACACGCCGTCGAGCGACACATCGACCGGGCCCTGCGGCAGGGTCTCCTCCACGGCTACCGCGAAGTGGAGGAGACCGCCCTCGTCATGCGCGGACGGCTACGCACGGCGGAGCAGCTGAGACGGCACTTCGGCCGTACCCCGCCCGTGGAGATCACCTACGACGCGTACACCGCCGACACAGCCGAGAACCGCATCCTGCGCGCTGCCACAGAGCGACTGCTGCGCCTGCCCGACGTTCCGGGACCGGTGCGGCAGCGCCTCCTCCGCCTACGCGCACGCCTCGCTGACGCCTCGCCACTGGTGAGAGGACAGGAGCTGCCGCGTTGGCAGCCTTCGCGTCTCAACTCCCGCTATCAGCCGGCGGTGCGGCTCGCCGAAGCCGTTTTGCACGGCTCGTCGCCGGAACATCGGCCTGCCGGGCCCACCCCACTCGCTCTGGACGGCTTCCTCCTCGACATGAACCAGCTGTTCGAGGACTTCGTCACCGTCGGGCTGCGCGAGGCGGTTCGCGAGCACGGCCTCACCGCGCGCCTCCAACACCCTTGTCACCTCGACACCGCGGGGCTCGTCCGTATGCGCCCCGACCTGGTCGTCCGCGGTCGCGACGGCCGCACTCCGCACGCGGTGGTCGATGCCAAGTACAAGGTCGAGAAGGCCGGCGGATTTCCCCCCAGCGACCTGTACCAGGCGCTCGCCTACGCGACCGTGCTCGGCCTGCGTGAGGCACATCTGGTCTACGCAGCCGGAAGGGAACCCGAACGCTCCCACCAGGTGCGCGGCACAGGGCCGAGCGGCCAGGGAGTGCGGCTGTACCAGCACAGTCTCGATCTCTCCCAGGATCCCGCACAACTTCTGGCTTCTCTCCGTAAGATCGGCGGACGGCTGGCCGGATCCGCGGCGCCTTCGCAGCCATGAAGCAGACACAAAGCCCAGCAGGCCGAAAGGAAGAATGCTCATGCCCCGGCTCGCCTTCGCCCAGAGCTTCTGGGACGGTTACGAGAGCCTGGAGAAGCCCATCCGGACCGGAGTGCGCAAGGCCATGGCGAAGTTCCAGTCCATGAGCGTCGCCCAGTTGAATGCGGACAAAGGGCTGCATCTGGAATCCGTCAAAGACGCGCGTGACGTCCGGATGCGCACCATTCGCATCACCGATTTCTGGCGCGGCGTCGTCCTCGCTCCCGACGACGGCAGCGACGTGTTCCTCCTGGTCAACGTCCTGCCGCATGACGACGCCTATGACTGGGCGGCGAAACGCCTCTACAGCGCGAACCTCGCGACCCGCGCCCTCGAAGTGCGCAACGCCGTCGCCCTGGACGAGCTCACGCCTCTGTATGAGACCGCCGCGCGGTCTGCGCCCCGGTTGTTGTTCGCGGACGTCTCCGACGGCACGCTGCGCAAGCTCGGTATCGACGAGCAAGTACTCCGCGCCGCACGCTCCTTCGTGGACAAGGGCCAGCTGGAAGCGTTCTCCACCCTCCTGCCAGAAGATCAGCTGGAGGTGCTGCAATACCTGGCTGAGGGCTTCCCACCAGAAGAGGTCTACCGGGACGTCGTCGCCATCCGCCGCCCGGCCGACGCACCGGCCGAGCCGGTCGAGGATCTCGCCACGGTGATCGCCAACACCCCCGCACGAGTTCACCTGGTCACGGGACCACAGGAACTGGAGGAAATGCTGGAGAAGCCGTTCGCGGCCTGGCGGATCTTCCTCCACCCCTCCCAACGGCGCATCGCCTACCGCCTCTCGTACACAGGTCCAGTCCAGGTCACCGGAGGCCCCGGAACAGGCAAGACCGTGGCCGCACTGCACCGGGTCAAGCATCTGCTCGACCGGTCGCAGGGCGGCAGAATCCTGCTCACCACGTATACGAACGCGCTGGCTGCCAGCCTGCGCGACATGCTCGGACTGCTCCTGGACGACGACGAGAGGCTGCTCGCGCGGGTCGATGTGACCACAGTCGACGCCTACGCGAACAGCGTCGTGCGTGCGAAGTCGACGACAACTCCCCAGCCGATCGGCGACCGCGAACAACGGCAGTTGTGGGAAAAGGTCGTCAAACAACTCGATCTACCGTTTACCGCCCAGTTCCTCGCCCAGGAATACCGGCACATCGTCCTCGGCCAGAACATCCGCGATCTCGACACCTACCGCGGTGCGAGTCGCCGGGGCCGTGGTACGGGCCTGGGCCCCTCCCGGCGCCAAGTGGTGTGGAGCGCCGTGGAGCGTTTCGAACAACTTCTCCGTGAACGGCGCGAAACCACATACCTGCGCATCTGTGCAGAGGCGGCGGACCACCTCGACAAGGAGCCGGCTCCTTACTCCCATGTCGTCGTCGACGAAGCTCAGGACCTGCACCCCGCACAGTGGCGTGTCCTGCGCGCCGCCGTCCCGGCCGGCCCCGACGACTTGTTCATCACCGGTGATCCGCACCAGCGGATCTACGACTCCCGGGTGTCGCTCGGTTCCCTGGGCATCGCCACTGCCGGGCGAAGCTTCCGGCTGCGCGTCAACTACCGCTCCACCGAGGAGATCCTCGCCTGGTCGGCGCGGCTTCTCGCCCCTGTCTCCGTCGGTTCTCTGGAAGGAGAGGGAACCGACTCACTGGCCGGCTACCTCTCACTGCTCCGCGGACGCCGTCCCCAGGCGTGCAGCTACACCACACAGCAGGAGGAAATCGAGGCGCTGGTGGAGCGGGTGAAAACCCTCCTCATCCAGGGTCTCGCCCCGCACGAGATCGGCGTATGCGCACGTTTCAACCTCGCGTTGGACGCGGCCGAGAAGAAGCTGAAAGCCGCCGACGTCCCGGTGCTGCGTGTCAAAGGGCAGACCCCACAGCGGGCCGAGGGGGTACGGCTGGCGACGATGCATGCGATGAAGGGGCTGGAGTTCCGCGCGGTGTCCGTCCTCGGGGTCAACGAGGGAGCCGTTCCCTTCGCCCGTGAAGTCACCCCGCGTGAGGCGGACCCCCTGCAACACGACGCCGACCTGATCCGGGAGCGCTGTCTTCTCTTCGTCGCCTGCACTCGCGCGCGTGAAGCACTGAGCGTGACGTGGAGCGGAGCCCCGAGCCCGTTCATACCGAACGCCGCTTGAAGCGCAACACTCCGCAAAAGGTCGCGCGGTTCCCACCACGGGCCTCACTCCTCGGGCGTCAGAGTTCCCGTGGCAAGGCCCTCTCGGGCAACGTCAGCGAGCTGCCGGCTCAGCTCGTCGATCTCGCGCAGATCTTCCTCGAAGGCAAGCAGGGCCCGGAAGGCCGAGCCGTACCGACGCTGCTCGTCGATGCTCATGCGCGGAATGCGCGAGCCTTTGATGTCGAGACGGTAGGAGCCGCTCGCGCTGGTGGACCTGCGTGCGTTGGCGCCGCTGAGGAGAAACCCGCGCAGGAAGTCCGTGTCGAGCTGCTCGCTGGCCGAGACCGGTTCCGCTCCGTCGTAGGCGACGAGCCCGGCACGGGCAAGATCCGCGACGCTGGTGGTAGCGCTGTCCAGCGAGCCCGGACCCCTACCCGGTGCCAGCTCGGGCAGCAGAGCGGCGAGGCGACGGATTCGGGCCTCCAGCTTCTTCCGGAGCGCAGCGTACTCGCGTGGATGATCCCGGTGGTGGTACCGAAGATGACTGCCAGGGGTCAGATCCACGGTCTCGTCCAAGAGCTCGATCGGCGGCACGACGGCCACTTGATCATCACGCGGTTCCAGGCTGCCATCAGGACTGTTACCGGTCAGATCAACCATCCGCACGGCAAAATCAACAAGCGCGCCTCCTGTGCTCTCCGGACGTTGCAGACACCAGAGATGAACAGGCAAGGCGTGCGAGGGCACCGTCCCCGGAGGCAGGGCGACCACTTGCCGCACGATGCCCCGGCGCACGAGTTCGGCTCGGATCCGGCGGCCCGCCTTCCGGTAGGCGACCGAGGCAGGCATGACCATGAGGACATGACCGCGCGGCTTCGTGTGGGCATACACATGCTGGAGCCAGGCCAGCTCCCCTTCGGCCTTCGACGGCGTACCGAGTTCCCACCGGGAGTCGAGCAGGAGTTCCTCTCTCCCCCACTCGGTGACACCGGCTGGTGGGTCGCAGACCACCAGATCCGCTTTGAGGTCCGGCCATTGGTCTGCCCGCAAGGAATCCCCGGTCGCGATGCGCACGTCCGTCCGGCCCAGGAGATCGGCGCGCAGCTGTGTGAAACGGGCACTGTCAGCGTCCAGCTCCTGTCCACGGCAGCGCACATCAGCTTGGGACGCTACGGACAAGAGGAGCGTCCCGACTCCGCAGGCGGGATCGAAGACCGTGGCGCCGTCCGTCAGCGCGGGCGCGAAGTGGCACACAGCGCGCACCACACGCGCGGGGGTCACCTGCTCGGAGCCCGCGCGCCGCGCGGAGTCCATGAACCGTTCCGTCAGTCCTTTCACCAGCTCGACCGGCGCTTCGGCCCTGGTAAGCGCCTCCACCCGGGAGGCCACCTCGTCTGGTAGCCGTCCCTCACGCTCACCAGCCAGCATGCCGGCCACATCGGCGAGACCGGCCACCGTGTGCTCTCCGTAGGCGGCACGCAGGGCCTGCCACAGCTCGACTTCAGGTGAAACTTCCTGGCCTTTGCGCTGCTTGTCCAGCCACTGCTGGACCTCGGCGAGCGCGTAGAGCGGACTGTTGGCAGCGCCCCCGGCCGGCGCAGGGAAGTCGTCGTAGCGCCGACGCCAGTTGGAGACAGCGGCCCGAGTAACTCCGGCCAACCGAGCGATCTCGGAGCCGGTGACCAGAGAACCGCCTGCTGAAGCAGCGTTGTCCGTCATGTTGAGCAGCGTACACGCGGCCAGACTCCCAAACCAGAACCCGTGTACGTTGACAACGTACACAGACGCCTGCCACTCTATTTTGTGTACCCCGATTCTCATCCGGTGCACTGCCCCACCCCCTGCCGCCGTCACCGCGCCGGCCCCCTCGTTTCGCGCCCGCGTCGCACGCCGCGGAGAGCTCGGGGATCTGATCACTACCTGCTCGACTCGCCCAGCAACCGACCGCCACCACGACGGAGGTTTCCCTTGGCCGCGAAGACCGCGGTACGCACCGTGTACCGGCTTTCCAGCGTCGCCCCCACCCCGGAGGCCATGCTGGACGCCCTCGACGCCGAACTCCTCGACAGCCACGGCGCCCAGGTACACACCCCCACGCGGCTCGAAGTCCCGGCCGTCTACCTCACCTGCGGGATGGAGCACACCGAGGCCCCCTGGTGCGAACCCATGTCGCGCACCACCGGCATCGCTGTCACCGAGGGCGTCCGCCGTACCGCGGCGGTGCTCCTCCTCGCCGTCGACGGCACCGTGTACGCCATCGGCTGCGACCAGGGCTACCGCCTGATCCCGGACCGCCTCAAGGACAAGCGCTTCGGTCTCTCCTTCGCGATCCGGCAGATGGACCCGAACTTGATCCGCGGAGCCGTCTCAAAGTCACTCGGGCAGGCACGCACCGACATCTCACTTGTTCCCGGGGGCGCTCCCGCCCCGTTGCTGGGCATCCGGGACCACTCGCGCATCGTGCGCAGCCTGGGCGGATACCTCGACAACCTGCCGCTCACCCGCTCGCGGTACGCGCGCGGAAAGGCCGTCAGCGCCCAGGGCGGGTCCGGACTCAGGGTCGCCCTCGGGATCGAGCCCGAGGACCTGCTCGCCGACCTGCGGACCATCGCGCAGATCTGCCGCGACGACACCCCGCACGAGGAGCTGGAGTTCGTCGACCACGTCGTGCCGGTCAGTGACTTCGCCACTCTCGGCATCCTCGACCGGGCCCTCGATGACCGTCTGGGACAGCCCGCCGATGGACAGATCTCGATCTCGGTACCCGGCGAGCACCAGGCGGCGCATGCCGAGGCCACCACGTACTTCACTCAGATCAACAGCCGCGAAGCGTACGAGTCAGAAGACTTCTGCCTCGACTACGTCCTCAGCCGGGCTCGGGTCGCGCCTTCGGGCCAGCGTCTGAAGGTGCTGCGCGAGGGGACCGTCACCCTGGCCGGGGACCGCTGGAAGCGTGCCACGGACACGCTCGCCGTCACCCGCGCCGTGAACTGGTTGGAGACCGGGATCCCCATCGGCTCCCGTCGGTTCTTCCTGATGGAGGGAGAGTGGTACGAAGCCGGGTCCGCGTACGTCGAGGAGTGCGCAGCCACGGTGGCAGCGCTGTTCTCCCCTTCGCCCTCCGTCGTCCTCCCTCCCTGGCACGCGAGCGAGTCGGAGAACAGCTACAACAAGAAGGTGGCCGACGACCGGCCCGGGTGGTGGTGCCTCGACACCAAGAACGTCACCAACCCTCTCCAGCGCAGGGATCAGGTCGAGATCTGCGATCTGCTGCTGCCCGACGGCACCTTGGTTCTCGTCAAGCGAGCCAGCGGCTCGGGGCCGCTGAGTCACTTGTTCAGTCAGGCCAGGGTGGCCGTGGAGCTCCTCCAGGAATCGGCGGAGGTGCGCGCCCAGTTCGTTGAGAAGGTGGCCTGGCTCAGCGGGGGCAAGCGCATCCTCCCCGAGGACTTCGCCCCGAAGCGGATCGTCCTCGCCATGCTTCTCAAGAACCGTGAGACTCTCGGCCCGGAGTCCATCTTCTGCTTCTCCCAGATCACCATCGCCCAGACCGCGAAGGCTCTGGCAGCCCGTGGAGTGGCCGTCGAGGTCATCGGCATCCCGGAGTCCCACGGGGAGGGGCCCTCCCCGGCCCCATGAGCACCGCCACATGCCGGCACACGACTACTTCTCCCGCGAGACGGAAACGGTCACGGTACCCGTCGGCCTTCCCGCCGAATACACCCACGGGTCCGCTGTACAGCGCCCGCCCCACAACGCCCTGAGTCCGCCTAGATTCGGAGTATGACCAGGCAGGAACTCGCCGAGCAGGACCGGACGTTCAAGCAGGACCGGAAGTTCGAGCAGCGCTACGCGCGGTACGTGACCGACCGGCACAGTCGGCTCACCATCTACGGCGTCGATCTCGGCGTCTCCCGGGAATGGCCGCTCCGGGACGCCTACCTCACCCTGGAGGCCGTCCCGGCCGGGGAGTTCGCCCCGCCGGGACCGTCCGCCGCCGGTCCCGACGAACCCGCCGCGTGGACCCCCGCACCGGCCCGCCGGGTCGACACGCTGCTCACGGCGGACCGCCGGGTGCTGCTGCGCGGTGCCGCGGGCTCCGGCAAGACAACGCTCGGCCAGTGGCTGGCTGTCTCCGCCGCGCAGCCGGAGCCCGGCGAGGGGGCACCGGCCGAGCCGGCCGGACTCGTACCGTTCGTGCTTCCGCTACGGAGCCTGACCCGGGCCGCCACGCCGCTGCCCCTGCCGCAGGACTTCCTGCCCGCGGCAGGCTGCCCCCTCGCCGCGGGGCAACCCGACGGCTGGGCGGACCGCGTGCTCGCGGCAGGGCGCGGCCTGCTGCTCGTGGACGGGGTGGACGAGGTGCCCGAGGCCGAGCGCGACCGCACCCGGCAGTGGCTGCGCGACCTGGTCACCGCCTACCCCGACAACCGGTTCGTGGTGACCTCGCGCCCCTCCGCCGTGGGCGACGGCTGGCTGCGCGCCGAGGGCTTCGCCGAACTGTCGCTCGCGCCGATGTCGCCCCGGGACGTGGCGCGCTTCATCTCCCGCTGGCACGCCGCCGCACAGGCCGAGCCAGGGCTGGAAGAAGCTTTGCTGGACGCCGTACCCGCCAGTCAGGACCTGGCCAGGCTGGCCACCAACCCCCTGATGAGCGGGCTGATCTGCGCCCTGCACCGGGAGCGCAGAGGCCATCTGCCGCGCGGGCGCAAGGCGCTGTACGACGCGGCGCTCAGCATGCTCCTGGAGCGCCGGGACCGCGAGCGGGACGTCGCCGCGCGCGGCAGCATCGACCTCGACGAGGAGTCCGTCCGCGAGCTGTTGCAGAAGCTCGCCTACTGGCTCATCCGCAACGGCCGCGCCGAGATGGACCACGCCGAAGCGCACGATGTCCTCGGCCGCGCCCTGAAGCTGATGCCGCGCGTCGCCGAACATGGCCCGGTGGAGAGCCTGTTGCGCTTCCTGCTGGAACGCTCGGGCCTGCTGCGCGAGCCCGTCCCCGGCACGGTCGACTTCCTGCACCGCACCTTCCAGGACTACCTCGGCGCCGCCGAAGCCGTGGAGGAACGCGACTTCGACCTCCTGATCGACAACGCCCACCTGGACCAGTGGGAGGACGTGCTGCGCATGGCCGTCGCCCACGCCCGCGCCCGCGAACGCGCAACCCTGCTGCGCGGCCTGCTCGCCCGCGGCGACGCCGACCCCCGCCGCCGCGCCCGCTTCCACCTCCTGGCCATGGCCTGCCTGGAACACGCCACCCAGCTCGACCCGGAGGTCCGCACGGAGGTCGAACAGCGCGCGGCCTCCCTGATTCCGCCGCGCAGCGTCGACGAGGCCGAAGTACTGGCCGACCTCGGCCCTGTGGTGCTGCCCCTGCTGCCCGGCCCGGAGGGGCTCCACGATGACGAGGCGCACGCGGTGGCGCTGACGGCGGCACGCATCGGCGGGGATGCGGCCCTGCCCCTGCTGACCCGGTACTGCGCGGAACTCGGGCCGCGCACCGCCCTCCCGCTGTCCGGCAACTGGCACCGGTTCGACACGGTGGAGTACGGGGAGCGGATCATTCGGCCGATCATGGACAGTGACATCAATGCCTTCGTCACCGTGTCGGACCGCGAGCAGCTGGACTTCGTCCGACAGGCAGGCGGTTACCACTCGTTGATGCTGGACGGGGATTTCACCGAGCGGGAACTGACCGAGGTGCAGTTCACCGACACCTTGACGCACCTGTCGCTGTGGAACAACAACCGCATCGACGACCTCGGCTTCCTGCGCCGGTTCCGACGGCTGGACCGGCTGCAACTCGTCGGCTGTCCCGGCGTCCGGGACGTCGCACCACTGGCCGGGACGTCCGTGACACGGCTGGTGATGCCGGCTCACACGGCGATCTCTGTCCGCGAGCTGAACGCGCTGACCGCCCTGCGGGTCCTGCTCCTCCAGGGAGAACACGGCAGCTGCGACGTGTCGGCCCTGCCGAGCGGGCTCAACAACCTCGGTCTGCCCGGCTCCGCACATCATCTGGAGGCCGTCGGCCGTCTCACCGAACTGGACTCCCTGTCCCTGCACTTCCTGGCCGAGCCGCCGACTCCCGCCGCCTGGCGGGCCGTCGCCGGACTCGACAAGCTGCGCTATCTGTGCGTCGACCAGGCCCAGTTGCGTGCGCTGAGCACCACGGGCGTGGCGCTTCCGCAGGTGACGTCGCTCCAGATCTTCCCCGACGGGATCCACGGCCAGGGTGACGGACTGCCTGCCGCCGAGGTGGCGCGAGCCTTCCCCGGCATCAACTTCCTCAACGCCGCTCGCCCGGGCCCCGGCACCGACCTCACCCCGCTCGCCGGGCCGCCGGCCCTCCGCAGGGTGGACCTGTACCAGCCCGTCCAGTCCGCCGAGGACATGCACGCCGACGCGCTGGGCCCACAGGTCGAGGTGTCGATCACGCCGCGTCCCCGGGAGTGAGGCGGGCGGGGCACCTCGACCGGCGGGCGGGGTACCTCGACCGGCCCGTGCCGGGCCACCGGCGGCGCGGTGGCGGCCCGGCACGGGCGGCACCTCCCATGCTTGCATAATTGCGTATCTGTTTAAGTGTATGGTCCGGGTTCGGGTGCCCGGCAGGGCTCCCTACGTTGCCGTTGTTGTGCAAGGAGCCCGCATGTACGCGCCGCGCCACCACCTCACGTGGGGACGCACAGATGGGTCGTTCGCCCGGCAACTGCGACGGCGCGCGACAGCGTTGCGGCACACCGACTGGGTTCTCACCGCCGCGGCGCTCGCGCTGACCGTCCTCGGCGGCGCACTGATCTACTCGGCCAGGGGCGCGGGCACCGCGGCGGCGGGCGGCACGGACGCGGGCGCGTATCTGCTCCGCCAGATGCTGAGCGCCGGCGTCGGCATCGTGCTGATGGCCGGTCTGGCGCTGTACGGCCTCAACCGGATCGCCCCGCTCGCTCCCGTCCTGTACGGGGTCGGCGTGCTGCTCGTCGCGCTGGTGCTGACGCCGTTGGGCAACACGGCGAACGGGGCCCAGCGATGGCTCGATCTCGGCGGGGTGGTGCTCCAGCCGACCGAGTTCCTCAAGGTGGCGGTCGTCCTGTGCGTGGCCATGGTGCTGACCGAGAACCGCACCCTGGACGAGCCGGTGCCGCCGACGGCGCGCCGTGTCCTCGCCGCGCTGGGGCTGGTCGCCGTACCGGGTCTGCTGATCCTGCTGACGCCCGACCTGGGGCAGACCCTGGGCATGGGCGTCATCGTCCTCGCCATGCTCTTCGCCGCGGGCGCCGACAGACGCTGGTTCGCCGGGCTGTCCGCCCTCGTCGTCGTGGCGTGTGTCGCGGTGTGGCAGCTGGATCTGCTGGACGGGTACCAGATGGACCGGTTCGTCGCCTTCCTCGATCCGGGGCGGGACCCGTCGGGCGTCGGCTACAACACGGAGCAGGCGCGTATCGCCATCGGCTCGGGCGGGCTCACCGGGTACGGGCTGCTCAACGGGCCGCAGAACGCGGGGCACTTCGTACCCGAGCAGCACACGGACTTCGTCTTCTCCGTCGCCGGAGAGGAGTGGGGGTTCCTCGGTGCCGGTGCCGTGATCGGACTGATCGGCGTCGTGCTGTGGCGGACGCTGCGCATCGCCCGGCGCAGCTCCGACGCGTTCGGGACGGTCGTGGCCGTCGGCGTGTGCGCCTGGCTGGCCTTCCAGGCGTTCCAGAACATCGGGATGAACCTCGGGATCATGCCGGTCACCGGTCTGCCCCTGACGTTCGTCAGCTACGGGGGCTCCTCGATGATCGCCGGATGGGCCGCCATCGGACTGCTGCAAGCCGTGCATCGGCGTACTTGCGCACCGGTGTCCTCGGCCACGGAACATCTCTGAGAGCAGGTCGGATGAGTGTGCGGCGGAACGGTGCGGGTGTGGCTGCGGGTGCAGGTGCAGGTGCGGTGCAGCGGAAGGCGTCCCCTGCGCCCGGGAAGGCCCCGGCGCGAAAGGTGTCCTCGGCAGCCGGGAAGTCCGCGGCGACCGAGAAGTCGTCGGCGCGACGGGCGTCCTCGGCGGCCAAGGGGCCCGCGGCGTCGAAGAAAGCCCCGGCCTCCCAGAAAGCTCAGGTCTCCGGGAAGCCCGCGGCGTCCACGAAGGCCCGGGCGTCCACGAAGGCCCGGGCGTCCACGAAGGCCGCGGCGTCCACGAAGGCTCGGGCGTCCACGAAGACCGCGGCCACGAAGCCCCCGGCACGGAAGGCATCGCCGGCGCCGAAGAAAGCGCCGGGGCGAAAGGAGTCACCGGCCGCGAAGAAGTCGTTGGCGCGGAAGAAGTCGCTGGTGCGGCGGGCGGGGCGGCCCGGTGTGCGGGAGCTGTGGCGGCGTCCCGGCACTCCCTACCTCGTGCTGGTGGGCAGCTGCACCCTGCTGACGGTGTTCGGCCTGATGATGGTGTTCTCCGCGTCCCAGGTCCAGGCGCTCAGCCACGGCCACGGGTCCGCCTTCTACTTCCGCAAGCAGCTCCTGGCGGCGGCAGCGGGCGCGGTGCTCCTCGTCGCGGCGATGAGGGCCCCGGTGCGGTTGCACCGGAAGGCGGTCTACCCGGTGCTGGGGACGGCGGTCGTGCTGCTGTGCCTCGTCCAGGTGCCGGGCCTGGGGCAGACGGTCAACGGAAGCACGAACTGGCTGTCCCTCGGCGGCTCCTTCCAGCTCCAGCCGAGCGAGTTCGCCAAGGTCGCGCTGGTCCTGTGGGGCGCCGACCTCATCGCCCGCAAGGAGTCGCACCGGCTGCTGACCTCGGTGCGCCATCTGCTGCTGCCGCTGGTGCCCGGGGCGCTCCTGCTGCTCGGACTGGTGCTCATCGGCGGGGACATGGGCACCGCACTCATCCTGTGCTGCGTCCTCTTCAGCCTGCTGTGGACCGCCGGGACACCGGCTCGCGTCTTCGGCTGGGCCCTCGCGGCGGCAGCGCTCGCCTGCGTCGCCCTGGTGGCGACCACCGCCTACCGGGCCGCGCGGCTCTCCTGCGTCGGGGCGGTCGACCCGGGCCCGGACGACCAGTGCTGGCAGGCGGTGCACGGTCTGTACGCCTTCGCCGACGGCGGACTGTTCGGCCGGGGTCTGGGCGCGAGCATGGAGAAGTGGGGGCAACTGCCCGAGCCGCACACGGACTTCGTGCTCGCCATCACCGGGGAGGAGACGGGGCTGGTCGGCACTCTGACCGTGCTGGCCCTGTACGCGCTGCTCCTGGCGGCCGGGCTGGCGGTGGCCGCGCGCACCGGGGACACCTTCGTACGGCTGACGGCGGTCGGCGTCACCACCTGGATCGCGGCACAGTCCACCATCAACATCGGGGGCGCCCTCGGCCTGCTGCCCATCTCCGGGGTACCGCTTCCACTGTTCTCCTACGGCGGCTCCGCCTTGATCGCCGCCCTGTTCGGGGCCGGGCTGCTCCTCTCGCTCGCACGGTCGCAGGGGACGACGGTGACGGCGCCGCGCCGCGGCAAGCGCACCGGCCGTGGCGGAAAGTCTCCCGGCGACGGCGGGCGGCGCACCGGCGGCAAGCGCACCGCACGCTGAGGCGCCGGCCCGCTCACCGAGGCCGGATCCGGCTGTCGCACCGGCCTCAACCTCACGCCTTGTAACGGGAGTTGAGTGACCATAGGCTGAAGCCGCGGGTCCGGAACGTCGGGCCGTCGGCCGCCGAGGCGGCGTCGGCACGGAGCCGGAACGGCATCCGAACGGCGTCGGCACGGCGTCAGGCCGGTGCCGGGGCGGTACCGGGACGGCGGCGGGCCCGCGCATCACGGGGAACGGGGAACGGGGAAGGACACGCATGTCATCGAGCGGGGAAGGGCCGCTTCTGCCACCGGCCCGGCCGGGCGAGGGCCCGCTGCCGGGGCTCGGAGGGCCACCGCTGAAGCCCGGCGGCGCCGGCGATCTGGCGTCCTCCCGGGCCGCCAAGAAGAAGGCGGCCGGCTATCTGGAGAACCATCTGGCGCCGGACACGAAGACGGACGGCGCACACGCCGATCTCGCCACCTCGGGCGTCACCGGCGCCGTGCCGGACCAGGGCATCCCGCTGAGCCCGTCGGCCATGCAGCGGCCCTCGGGCCCCTCGATCGCCGGAGGCCCGTTCCAGGGCTGGGCGTTGAGCAAGGGCCTGTCGACCGCGCACGCGGTGTGGGAGCAGCAGGTGAAGAACCTGCTGAACCGGCTGACCTCGGAGCGGGACGCGCTGCGCGGGGCGAACACCACGATCCACGGCAACGACGGCGACACCGGCCGGCGCCTCCGGTCGGCGGCGACCGACCCTCCGCTGCCCAGCAAGCTGAACGACTACTGAGCGCGGGCGGAAGCGGAAGGCACCGGGGACGCCGGGTGCGCCGGGACGCGAGGAGCACCGGAACGCCGGGCGCCCCGGAGGACCGGGCGCTCCGGGGCGCCGGGAGCACGGGGAACGCGGGAAGCACGGGGAACGCGGGGAGCACGGTGGCATCGTGACGCTGACGTACTACGACATCATGAACACGAGCCTGTCGAGCCTGACCGACGCCTGGCACGCCTGGCGGAAGATGGGCGACAAGTTCGGTGATCTACAAGGCGAATACGCCTCACACGTCCAGGGGCTGTCCAACGGCAGCTGGCAGGGCGCGGCCTACGAGCTGTTCGGCAGCGCGTCCGACAACTCCTACCGGGAGTTCGGCGCCGCCAGGACCGAGGCGCATGCCGTCGCCTCCATCCTGGAGGACGCGCACGAGGGCCTGACGGCGTGGAAGAAGGCGCTCAAGGCATACGTCGGGGAGCTGCGCGACAAGGGCTACACGGTCAGCGACCGCGGCAAGGTCTCCTACACGGTCGACGCCGAGGAGAAGCGGAGCCTGGTGCAGTCCGGCGACTGGCAGGAGATCATGGAGCGGGTCGAGAAGGCCGACTCCGAGATCAAGAAGGCCGTCAAGAACATCAACGCGTTCGACGAGGGCATCCAACTCGCCCTGGTCGCCGCCGTCACGGAGAAGAAGGACAAGGGCGCGCCCGGCGGTTTCAACGGGGACGCCAAGGACTGGGTGCCGAAGAGCGCGGGGCACAAGGGCGGCGGCAAGGACGGCGGGGACGGCAAGGACGGAGGCTGGAAGGCCGACGGCTCGATGGATCTGACGGGCCCGGACGCCGACGCCTCCGCTTCCGGTGTCGGCTACGGCATGCAGGGCATGGCCAAGGCGTATGTCGACCTCGCCCATTTCACGGCGGAAGGGTCGGTCAGCAACGGCGACGTCAAACTGTCCGGGCTGGTCGATGTCTACGGGGGCGCCCGCGGCAGCGCGAGCTACGGGATGACGGACCAGGGTGTCTGGGGCGAGGCCGAGGTGTCGGCGGGGTCCCGGGCCATGGTCGAGGGCCGTATCGAGTCCGGGCATCTCGGCGCCTACGGCCGGGGGAGCAGGTTCGGCGGCGCGGAGGCCGCGGCGAACGTCGCCGTCGGCCGGGACCAGACCGGCCTCGGGCTCAAGGCGTTCGCCGGGGAGAAACAGACCGTCGCGGTCGGCGCGGAGGCCGGCGGCATCGGTATCGGCGGCACGGCGGAGACCTGGGAGGGCGAGGGCGCCGAAGGGTTCATCGGCTGGAAGAAGGACGACAACGGCGCCTGGCACTTCAAGGGCAAGCTGGGCTTCACCCCGATCGTCCCGGTCGGGGGCGCGGCCGGTGTGGAGGTCACCGTCGATCCGGGCAAGGTGGCCGACACCGCGAAGGATGTGGCGGGTTCGGTGGCACACGGCTTCGGCAAGCTGAAGAACGTCTTCTGACAGGCGTCCTGGAAGAGACGGGGCACCGGCTGTTCCGTCGCGAGTCCCGTCGCGAAAGAGGTGTGGGGATGCCCGCTGCACAACCGTCCCGGCCGGAACGACCGGAGCGACCGGCCCGGCCGGAACAACCGGAGGGACCGGAGCGACCGAACCAGCGAGAGCAAGCAGGGCAAGCCGAGCAACCGACGCGCTCGGAGGGGCCCGCACAGCCCGAGGGGCCCGAGCGGCCGGCGCAGCCGGAACTGCCCGTCCCGGTCACGTTCCGGCTGCCGGAGGGCTGGCGCCCGGTGGACCCGGCGCGGGCCGGCGCGTCCGGTGTGGCCTTCGCCGCGCTGGCGCCCGGGCCCGACGCCGGCTTCACCGCCAACATCACCGCCGACGGCGAGTACCGTCCCGACGCGGCGCCGCTGACCGACATCGCCGAGGAGTCCGTACGGCGGCTGCACGAGGTGGCCGAGTCGGTGCGGGTGGTCGACCGCCGGGAGGCCGGCTCGCCCGAAGCCCCGGCGCTGACCCAGATCGTGAGCTTCTCCGCGGTCACCGGAGGCGTGCGCCGCGACCTCGTGCAGGCCCAGGTCCATCTGGCCCTGCTGGACGAGGCGGAGCCCGGCAGACGCGTGGTGCTCCGGCTCGTCCTGACGGCCACGCCGGACGGGGCCGGCGCCGTCCTCGACGACTTCCAGGAGTTCGTGGCGACCGTCCGCCCGGACACCGGGTCCGGCGCCTGACGCACGGAGCCCTCACTGCGGCTCCTGGTCCACCTCGATGTCCACATGGGCCCGGCCGTCGTCTCCTGTCCGGCCGGCCGTGACCGTGACCCCGAACCGCAGCCCGTCGTGGGTGCTGAGCGTGCACCGGGTGTGCGCGCCCTTCTTCGCCCGCAGCGGGTCCGGGCAGTCGACCTTCTTCGGCGACTCACCGACCTTCTCGGTCAGCGACCGGTCCACCTGCTTCTCCAGCTCCCCGGTCCGGATCACGTCGTCGGAGGCGCCGGCCTCGACGGTGCAGGCACTCAGGGACAGGACGGCAACGACCCCCACGGACGCCAACGAGGCGCGGCCACGCATGTGTTGTCTCCCCACGTCGATGAGCGCGCCAGGATAACCCGGCCCCGGCGGAGACCCCCTCGGGTTGACCTCACCGCCCGCAGGCAACTACTTTCCTCTCAGGAAACAGGTTCCGGGTGAGCACATTCTTGGAGGTCTCCATGTCCGACCGTCTGCCGCCGGCCGACGAGGCGGCGCGCGCGCTGCGTGACGTCGAGCAGCAGCGCAGCAGGTCCCGCGCGTCCACGCGGGAATCCCGCTGGGTGAGCGTCGTCTTCGGCCTCGTGATCTTCGCGCAGCTGGCGGCGCCCGACTTCTTCGGCGACGGGGTGCGGCCCTGGGCGTCCTGGGCCGTCGTCGTGCTCCTGCTCGCCTACCAGACCATGCTGCGCACCCGCCGCGGCTCCGCACTGCTGGGACGGCCCACCCGGGTGCGCCGCGAGGAGATCTCCCCGCGCTTCACCGCCGCCGCCCGGATCACCATCCTGCTCGTGCTGGTGGCGGGCTTCGCCCTGGCGCTGTTCCTGGACGGGCCGCCCTTCCCGTACATGGGGACCGCGCTCGGTGTCGTGCTCGGCGGCACGCTGATCTTCTTCGGCGGCACGCTCCAGCAGAGCCTCAACTCCCTGGCCACGCGCGGTCCGCGCGACATGCCCGGTGCCGTCCATGGCTCCCACTGACTTCGACGGTGTACTGCTCGACCCGACCCGCCTGTCGATCGTCGCGCTTCTCGCGGGCGTGGAGTGGGCGGAGTTCGGGTGGGTGCGCGACGAGGCCGGACTGTCGCCCTCCGCGCTGTCGAAGCAGATCAGCACGCTGGAGGCCAAGGGCTACGTCGAGGTCGAGAAGGGCTATGTCGGCAAGCGCCCCCGTACCTGGGTCAACCTCACCGCGGACGGCCGGCGGGCCCTCGAAAGCCATGTGGCGGCACTGAACCGCATCGTCGAGGACTCCCGCCGGGCGGGCGCCGCCGGCGGCAGCAGCGGCACGGGCGGCACGGGCGGCACGGGCGGCACGGGCGAGGGCTGATCCGTCGGCTCCGGTGCGGTTCCGCCTGCGCTGCGGGGCGCCTCGACGCGCAGCACGAGCAGCGGTGCGGAGGCGACCAGCACACCGCCGGAGACGGTGAAGACGGTGCGGACGCCGCCGAGCGGGGCGCACGGCGCCCTCTCGTCCGCGGCCCCGGCGGCCCGCTGCCCGACGCGCCCGGCCACCGCCGAACCCCCGTCCGCCGAAGGGCCGTTGGACGTGACGACGAGGTGGGCAGATCGGCCGCTTTTCCGTCGGCTCAGAACTCCTCGTGGACGTCCGGGTCGCCGCCGATGCGCCGGGAGGGGCGGTCGGCGACGGCGGCCATCTCGCCCGGGGACAGGGTGAAGCCGAAGACGTCCTTGTTCTCCCGCTGCCGCTCGGCGCTGCCGGACTTGGCGATGGGCAGGGCCCCGAGCTGTACGTGCCAGCGCAGCACCACCTGGGCGGGGGTCACCCCGTGTGTCCGGGCGATCTCGCCGAGCGCGGGATCGTCCCGCAGATGCGCACCGCGGGCCAGCGGGCTCCAGCTCTCGGTGACGATGCCCTTGCTCTCGTGGTAGGCACGCAACTCCTCCTGCGGCAGGGCCGGGTGGAGCTCGACCTGGTTGACGGCGGGCAGGACTCCGGTCTCGGTCTCCAGGCGTTCGATGTGCGCGGGCGTGAAGTTGGAGACGCCGATGGAGCGCACCAGGCCCTGCTCGCGCAGCTCGATCATCGCCCGCCAGGAGTCGACGTACTTGCCGAGGCGCGGCAGCGGCCAGTGGATGAGATAGAGGTCCACGTACTCCAGGCCGAGCCGCCGCCGGGACTCCTCGAAGGAGGAGAGCGTCTCCTGGTGACCGTGGTGCCGGCCGGGCAGCTTGGTCGTGACGACGACCTCTTCACGGGGGACGCCGCTGCCGGTCACCCCGCGACCGGTGCCGCGCTCGTTGCCGTAGTTGGCGGCGGAGTCCACCAGCCGGTAGCCGGTCTCCAGGGCGCCGCGTACGGCCTGCTCGGCCTCGGCGTCGTCCATCGGGTAGGTGCCCAGCCCCAGCGCCGGGACGCTGTTGCCGTCGTTGAGCGCGAGTTGCGGGATGTCGGCCACGGTCGGCCCCTCCTCGTTGCCCATGGTCGGTGACCCCCTCTGCCTACGGTCCTTGGCGCCCTCTGCCTACGGTCCTTGCCGGTGGTTCGCCGGTGATCGCCGGTCGTCGCCGGGGGTCGCGTGCAGTTGACGGTGGTTGCCGGTGATTGCGGGTGGCTGCGGGTGGTTGCCGGTGGTCGCGGGTTGTTTGCGGTGGGTCATCGGTGCGCACCGGTGGTACCCCGCCCATTGTGGGCACACGGAACCGGGCCGCGCTCCCCCGGGCGGCACCTGGCGCGGACCCCGCGCAGGGCCGCGCGGGGCGTGTGTCCGGCTCACGCACGGGGCGGGTGCGCGCTGCGGGCGCCGTTTCCGCGGCCCGGATTGCACCGGAAGTTTTTTACGCTCTGTTCTGCTCAGGCGTGAACTTTTTGTGCCCCGGGCGCATCCAACCCTGTGCAAGACGTTGACAGGCCGTCCAGAGGGGACAGAGCGATATGACTGAGCAGTACCGGAGCAGCACCGGGATCCGTGGCCGGCTGGCCCGGCGCATCGGCGGAGCGGGACTGGCCGCTGTCGCCGTCGCGGGGCTCGGGCTGGCCGGGGCGGGCGCGGCCGAGGCGGCGAGCAGCAGCGCGACGCCGACCTGCACCGCCTCCGGGCTGGACGCCTCGTTCGGCAAGCGCCTGGCGGGCGGGATGAACCACCAGGGCGTGGTGCTCAAGGTCAAGAACACCAGCGGGCACACCTGTTACCTGCGCGGCTACCCCGGGCTCGGCCTGGAGAACGACCAGCACCGGACGCTGGCCTCCAGCACGCACTGGGGCAACACCTGGTACGCGAAGGACCCGGGCAAGAAGACGCTGGCACTCAAGAACGGCCAGAGCGCCGAGGCCGTCGTCTCCTGGACGCACGCCAACACCGGCACCTCGGACGCGAAGCACGCCTCGTACCTCCAGGTGACGCCGCCGGCCTCCACCGAGCACAAGACCCTGAAGTTCCCCAACTGGGTCGACAACGGGCGCCTCGCCGTCACGGCCTTCGCACCGAGCGTCCCGCTGAACGGCTGAGCCGCGGGGGCCTCCACAACTGAACGACCGGGCCGCCGAGCGACCAGCGGCCGACCGGCTGACCGGCTGAACCGCCGGGCAGGAACGTGCCCTTGCGACGGGGGCGGACCCACGCGGTCCGCCCCCGTTTCGTGTGCGCGCGGCCGGGTGCCGGTGCACCCCGAGCGCGGAATCGTGATTGAAACTGCTCTTGACGCGTCAATTTCGAGCAATTAGCGTCACGGCAACTCAACTCCAGGGTCGGCTTCCAGCCCGGCCGCCCGGGCATCCGCTCTGCGCGCACCGCGGTCATCCCGCGCCGCGCCGGCCCCGCCCGATCCCGGTCCCCGGTTCCTCCGAAAGGCTGCGCATGCGCAGACGAACCCTCCTCACGGCCGCCGCGTCCGCCCTGACGGCCGCGACGGGCGCCCTGGCCACCGGCTGCGACAGCGGCGCGTCCGCACGCGCCTCGGGCCGCGGTGGACGCCTCACCTACGGTGTCTGGGACGTCTACCAGCTCCCGGCGATGCGCAAGGCGGCCCGCGAGTTCGAACGGACGCATCCCGGCGTCACGGTGGAGGTCCAGCTGACGCCGAACGGCACGTACTGGACGAAGCTGCGCACGGCGTGCACCAGCGGTACGGCCCCCGACGTGTTCTGGATGAACGGGCCCAACTTCGGCCTGTACGCGGACTCCGGGCAGCTGCTGCCGCTGGCGACGGACGGGCCCGACGCGGTCGTCGAACCCTCGGCCTACCCGCCCGACCTGTTCTCGCTCTACCACTGGAAGGGCCGCCAGTACGGTGCGCCGAAGGACTTCGACACCGTCGCCCTGTGGTTCAACAAGAAGCTGTTCGAGCGGGCCGGCGTGGACCCGCCGGACGGCACCTGGAGCTGGGAGGAGCTGATCGAGAACGCCCGGCGGCTCACCGACCGGCGGCGCGGGATCCACGGCATCGCGGCGCCGGTGTGGGCCCAGGAGAACTACTACGACTCGATCGCCCAGGCCGGCGGCTGGGTCATCTCCAAGGACCGCAAGCGCTCCGGGTACTCGGATCCGCGCACCATCGAGGGGCTGCGGCTGTGGGTGGACCTCATCCACCGCCACCGCGCCTCGCCCACGCTCCAGCAGCTCACGGACACCGATCCCCGGCAGCTGTTCCAGTCGGGCCGGGTGGCCATGATGCAGGCGTGCTCCTACGACGCGGCCACCTTCTGGGAGGACCGCGGGATCCGTGACCAGGTCGACGTGGCACCGCTCGCCCACGGCAGGCACCGCGCCTCGATCATCCACGGGCTCGCCAACGTGGTGTACGCGCGCACGCCGCACCCCGAACTCGCCCGCGAATTCGTGCGGTTCCTCTCCGGCCGGAAGGCGTCGCTGATCCAGGGCAGGTACGGCTCGGCGATCCCGGCACGCAACGGCACCCAGGAGCCGTGGACGCAGGCCAAGCCGAGCTTCAACCTCCAGGTGTATCTGGACGCGGTCAAGGACGCGCAGGCGTACCCGATCTCGGCGAACACCGCCGCCTGGTCGCACAAGGAGCAGCAGTGGCTCGCCCGCGCCTGGAGCGGCCACGAGGACCTCACCGACGCGGCCCACTCGCTGACCCGCGCCATGGACCAACTGCTCGCCCAGGAAGGGAAGTCCGGCTCATGAGCTCCGACGTCACCGCCGACGCCGCGCCGGGCACGGGCGCACCCGCACCCGGGCGGCCGTCCGGCACGGGCGTCCCCGCGGGCGCGGCGGCCGCGGCCACCGCGCCCGGGGGCCTGGACCCGGCGGCGCTGCGGCGCCGGGAGCGCCGGTTCCGGTACCGGGACAAGTGGTGGGGCTACGCGCTGATCGCCCCGGCCGGGCTGGGGCTCGCCGTCTTCTATCTGTGGCCCGTGGTGCAGACGCTCTACTACAGCTTCACCGAGTGGGGCGCCTTCGGCGGCACCGAGTGGATCGGGCTGACCAACTACCGCACGCTGGTGGGCGATCCGGAGTTCTGGCAGGCGCTGGGCAACACCGTCGTCTACACGGCGCTCGTGCTGCTCGGGATCCCGCTGGCGATGGTGCTGGCCGTCCTGCTGAACGTGAAGGGCATGCGCGGCACGGGCATCTACCGCACGCTGTACTTCCTGCCCGTCGTCACGATGCCCGCCGCGGTCGCCGTGGTGTGGCGGTGGCTGTACAACGGCGATGTCGGCATCCTCAACCAGGCGCTGTCGGCGATCGGCATCGACGGCACGTTCTGGGTCTCCGACCCGACGACGGTGCGGTTCGCCATCGCCGCGATCGGCGTGTGGATGACCGTCGGCTACAACATGATCCTGCTGCTGGCGGGCCTCCAGGGCATACCGCAGGACTACTACGAGGCCGCGTCCCTCGACGGCGCCGGCCGCGTCCGCCAGTTCTTCTCGCTGACGCTGCCGCTGCTGAGCCCGACGCTGTTCTTCACCACCGTGCTGTCGGTCATCCAGTCCCTCCAGGTCTTCGACCTCGTCTATCTGATCCTGGGCGCCAACACCCAGGCGGGGCTGACCAATCCGGCCTACGCCGAGGGCCAGACCGTCGTCATGCTCTTCTTCCAGAAGTCCTTCTTCGACAACCAGCGCGGCTACGGCGCGGCCATCGTGTGTGTGCTGTTCGTGCTGATCATGGCGCTGACCGCCATCCAGTTCCGGCTCCAGAAGAGGTGGGTCCACTATGGCTGAGACAGCCGGCGCCGCGCGTACCGCCCGCCGTCCGCGGCGCGAGGGGCGGCTGTGGCCGGCCCATCTCGTCCTCTCGCTCGGCGCGGTCGTCACCGTCTTCCCGCTGCTGTGGGAGCTGCTGACCTCGTTCAAGACCTTCGGCGAGTCCACCCGGGTGCCGCCGACGATCTGGCCCGAGCAGTGGGAATGGTCCAACTACGCCAAGGTGTTCTCCGCCGTCCCCTTCGACCAGCAGTTCCTCAACACCCTGCTGATGACGGTGGCGCGTACCGGCGCACAGCTGGTGCTGTGCTCGATGGCCGCCTACGCCTTCGCCCGGATCCGCTTCCCCGGACGGGGCCCGCTCTTCCTGGCGTTCCTCGCCGTGCTCATGGTGCCCGGCGAACTGTTCCTGCTGCCGCAGTACCAGATCATGCAGAACCTGGGCTGGCTCGACTCCCTCCAGGCGCTGGTGGTGCCGGGCATGTTCAGCGCCTTCGGCACGTTCCTGCTGCGCCAGTTCTTCCTCGGCCTGCCCGAGGAGTTGGAGGAGGCCGCCCGGCTGGACGGCGCCAACCCGTTCACCGTGTACTGGCGGATCGCGCTGCCGCTGGCCAGGCCCGGCCTGCTGGCGCTGGGCATCCTCACCTTCCTGTGGTCCTGGAACGACCTCATGTGGCCGCTGGTGGTCAACACCGACCCGGAGAAGGTGCCGCTCTCCGTGGGCCTCGCCTCCCTCCAGGGCGCACATCTGACGGAGTATCCGGTGCTGATGGCCGGCGCCCTGCTGGCGACGCTGCCGGTGATCGTCGTCTTCATGCTGATGCAGCGGCACTTCATCCAGGGCATCGCCTTCTCCGGCATGAAGGGCTGAGCGCCGGGCCGCCTCCCCGCTGCGGACCCGCGACGCCTGGGCAACCGCCCGGTCACCTCATGTGATATCTCTGCTCGCCACAGGTGGGCCGCGGTCGTCCGTGCAGCACCGCTCGCCGCGACCGCACGCACCAACTCCCCCGCGCCGCACACGAGAAGGGCGTGTGCGGCCCGCGGCGGCGGGCCGCACCGGCCCGGCACACGGCCGCAGACGGAGAAGGGGTGCACGTGTCCAGGGACGCCCGTTGGAACAGGCTGCTGGAGTTGCTCGCCGAGAGGGGCCGGCTGGAGGTGGAGGAGACGGCTGCCGCGCTGGACGTCTCCCCCGCCACGATCCGCCGCGACCTCGACCGGCTGGCCCGGCAGCGCATGCTCCTGCGCACCCGGGGCGGCGCCGCGGCCCTCGGCGTCTCCTACGAGCTGCCGCTGCGCTACAAGCGCGGCCGCCAGGCCGAGGAGAAGCAGCGGATCGGGCGCGCCGTGGCCGGGGAGATCGCGGCGGGCGAGGTGGTGGGCCTCACCGGCGGCACCACCGTGACCGAGGTGGCCCGCGCGCTGTCGCTGCGCCCCGACATCACCGGCGACCCGGACGCGGGCGACAAGGGCCGGCCCCCCGCGCTGACGGTGGTCACCAACGCCCTCAACATCGCCAACGAACTGGCCGTCCGGCCGCAGATCAAGATCGTCGTCACCGGCGGGGTGGCCCGCTCCCAGTCCTACGAGCTGACCGGGCCGCTGGCCGGCGGCGTGCTGGACGAAATCGCCCTGGACACCGCCGTCCTGGGGGTGAACGCCATCGACGGCCGCGGCGCCCACGTCCACCACGAGGGCGAGGCCAGCATCAACCGGCTGCTGGCCGAGCGCGCCCGCCGGGTGATCGTCGCGGCGGACTCCTCCAAGACCGGCAGACGGGCCTTCGCCCGGGTCTGCGGACTGCCGCAGGTCGACGTCCTCGTCACCGACGCCGGGCTGGGCGAGGAGGCGCGCGCCGGCTTCCGGGACGCGGGGGTGCGCGTGGTGGCGGTGTAGGCGCCGGCGCGTGACCCCTGCGCGCACCCTGCACATTTCTGCTTCCTCCACGGGCTTTCCGAGCAACTCTTGCCATCCGGTGCGCAAGGCGGGAGGATCGGAACCGTCGCCGCGAGCGTCGGACGCCCGTCGGGCACCGTCGGGCACCGCTGGACACCGTTGGGCACCGTTGGACACCCGTCGGGTGCCGTCGGCGCCCGCGCGCGCAGAACACCCGCGGGGGCCTCACGCCCCCGTGTGACGAACACCGTTGACCGCACGCCGCGTTGCGGGGCCGTCCCGGCCGGAACCGGTCCGAGCCGCCACCTGTCCAAGGAGCATCGGAGCATCATGGAAGACCTTCGTCTCGGAGTGGTCGGGCTCGGGCTGCGCGCCGCTCTCGCCGACGCCGGGCACCGCCCCGGCAAGGGATCCGCCGTCGTGGCGGTCGCCGACACCGATCCCGAGGTGCGCGCCGGGGTACCCGAGCGCTTCGCCGGGGCCCGCACCGTCGACGACCACCGCCGTCTGCTGGAGGACGACTCCGTCGACGCGATCGTCGTGGCCACCCCCGACGACACCCATGAGGCCCTCGCCTGCGAGGCGTTGGAGGCCGGCAAGCCGGTGTACGTGGAGAAGCCGCTCGGCATCACCGTCGAGCAGTGCGACACCATCCTGCGCACGGCCCGGCGCACCGGCACCCGGCTGTACGTCGGGCACAACATGCGGCACATGGGCGTCGTGCGGCAGATGCGGGACATCATCGCGCGCGGGTACATCGGCGAACCGAAGACGGTGTGGGTGCGGCACTTCGTCGCCTACGGCGGCGACTACTACTTCAAGGACTGGCACGCGGACCGGCGGCGCACCACCGGCCTGCTGCTCCAGAAGGCCGCGCACGACATCGACGTGGTGCACTGGCTGGCCGGCGGCTACACGACGCGGGTCAACGCGCTCGGCGATCTGATGCTCTACGGCGATCTGCCGCGCAGGGAGCCGGACACCCCGCGGCCCGACGGCTGGCTGAAGGAGTTCGACTGGCCGCCGGCGAGCCGCCGCGATCTGCACCACGTCGTGGACGTCGAGGACGTGTCGGTGATGAACATGCGGCTGGACAACGGCGTGATCGCCGCCTACCAGCAGTGCCACTTCAGCCCCGACTACTACCGCAACTACACGGTGATAGGCACCGAGGGCAGGCTGGAGAACTTCGGGGACGGGCCCGGCTGCGAGGTGCGGGTGTGGAACACCGGCCCGACGGACTACCGCGCCGACGCCGACGCGGTCTTCCGGGTGCCGGAGTCCACGGGCTCGCACGGCGGTTCCGACGTACGCATCATGCAGGAGTTCTGCCGCTTCGCACGCGAGGGCGGCGCGACGGACACCTCACCCGTCGCGGCCCGGATGAGCGTGGCCGCCGGTGTCCTCGCCACCCGCTCCCTGCGCGAGGGCGGCATGCCCTACGACGTGCCCGCCCTCGACCCGGACCTGGCCGCGTACTTCGCCGCCGGCCAGCAGCGGAACCACGCCCGGAGCTGACGCTCGCGGCGCACCTCCGCCCCTGACGGCCGGTGACCCGCCCCTGACGGCCGGTGGCCCGCCCCTGACGGCCGGTGGCCCGCGCCTGCTGGCCGGAGCTGAGCTGACATCCGGGGCTGACGGCCGGGAGCGGGACCATACCGGCCCCGCACGGCACCAACTACCGCCGGAACGGCCCCACTGTCGGCGCAACGGCCCCAACTGCCGCCGGAACAGCACCACCTGGCGTCGGAGCGGCACCACCTGCCCGGGCACAGCTCGACCGGCCTGCGGCAGTGGCTCGGAGGGGGCGCGGTCCCTCAGCCGGTTCGGGGTGATGTGGGGGCCGGGGCGCGCAGGGGATCGTAGGGGGTCAGGTCGGTGCCCGGGTCCTTGCCGAGGGCGAGGCGGGCGGCGACCAGGCCGGCGAAGGGTCCGGCCGTCAGACCGCCCGAGCCCAGCCCGCTCGCGACGACGAGCCCGTCCAGGTGCGGGACGGTGCCCAGCAGCGGCGCGGCGTCCGGCCCGACGGGGCGGAAGCCCACCCGGGTCTCGATGTGCTCGGCGCGGGCGAGGCCCGGGGCCACCGTCAGCGCCCGGTCGAGCACCTCGGCCAGCCCGCCCGCGGTGACCCGGGGGTCGAAGCCGACGCCGTCCTCCCGGGTGGCGCCGACGACGATCCGGGAGTCGTCGAAGGCCAGCATGTAGTGGCCGGTGCCGCGCGGAAGGACCACCGGCCAGGCGGCGGTGTCGGCGTCCGGCAGCCGCAGATGGACGATCTGCCCACGCTGCGGTGCCACCCGCACCTCGACCCCGAGCGGCCCGAGCAGCTCCGGCACCCAGGCGCCCGCCGCGGCCACCACCGCGTCCGCCGCGAGCAGTTCACCCCCGGTGTGTCCGCGCGCCCCGCGCACCACCCGCACCCCGCGCACCCGCCCGCCGCCGGTCTCGATACGGGCGCTGCCCTCGACGGTGCGCAGCCCGTGCCGCTCCCCCGCCGCACACAGGGCAGCACGCAGCAGCCGGCCGTCGACGCGGGCGGCCCCGGGAATGTGCAGGGCGCTCGACCGTGGATGCAGCGCGGGGAACAGCTCCCGAGCGTCCTCGGGCGCGACCCGGGTGATCTGCCCGGCCTGGGCGTCCCCGGCGGTACGGGCCCGGATACGCTCCTCGACCTCGGCGGCGTCACCGTCGACATCGCCGTCCCCGCCGTTCCCACCGCCGGCCCCGCCGTCCGCGCCGCCGGGACCGCCGATCAGCAGCAGCGCGCCGCTCGTGCGGTGGCCGACCTCGGTCTGCCCGTCCTCGGCCAGTGCGGCCAGCATCTCGGGGTAGTGCCGGGCCCCTTCGACACCGAGCGGCTCCTCCTCGCGCCCCGTCCAGGGGCAGACGATGCCGGCGCCTGCGGAGGTGGCCCTGCCCTCGTGCGCCGCGTCGACCAGTACGGTCTCCGCGCCGGCGCGCGCCAGTTCGTACGCGGCGGAAGCACCCGCCACCCCGGCCCCGATGACGACCACCCGCATCGCACAGCCTCCCTGCCACACCCGTTGACCCGTTGCCCCGCCGACCCGCCGACCCGCCGACCCGCCGACCCGCCGACCCGCCGACCCGCTGACCCGTCATCCTCGTCCCCGCCGCCGTCCCGCTGTCAAGATCACGGCCGGGGAGCAGCTCCCCCGGCTGGATCCGGCTTGACGGTGTGGAGGAGGGCGATGCCCAGGAGCGGGTTGCCGTACCAGTAGCCGGGGCCGAGTCCGCGGTGTGTGCCGTGGCCGAGGTGGGTCGCGTACTTGCGGACGGCGAACCAGAAGTCGGCGAGGAGCAGTCGGCCGCCCGGGCGGAGCACCCGCAGGGCCTCGTCCACCGCGCGGTACTGGCCCTCGAACGAGGGGATGTTGTGCAGGGCGAGGGCGCTCGTCACGACGTCGAAGGAGTTGTCGGGGAACGGCAGCTCCGTCATGTCGGCCGTGCGCACCTCGACCCGGTCGGCGACCCCCGCCGCCGCGGCGTTGGCGAGCGTCGCCTCGGGCCGGTTGTTGCTCTGGTCCTCTCCCGACCACAGGTCGACGCCCACGGCACGGCCCTTCGGCAGCCGCCGCGCCGCCTCGATCAGCACCGCGCCGCGCCCGCACCCCATGTCGAGCAGCTTCTCGTCGCCCCGCAGACCGGCCTGCTCCAACTCCCGTTCCCAGATGTGGAGTTTGCCCCGGAGCGTGGTGTGCAGATAGATCCCGGCGTGGGCGAGCAGCAGCGCTCCGGCGCCGGCCACCGGGCCGCGTCCGGGCCGGCGCCGTGCTGCCGCCAGAAGGCAGGCGGTCCCGGCGGTTCCGAGGAGCGCCGGGACCGTCGGGGCGTCGACGCCGTAGCGGGGCCGGCGCACGGAAGTGGGCGGAAAAGAGTTCGTGTTGTCGGACATGCGTGCAGCGTCGCAGACCGCCGCCCCGCCCGTCTTGGACGAATGTCTCCCCACTAGGGTGCACGCGTGCGACGGATTCTGGTGGTGGGTGTGACCGGTGCGGGCAAGTCCACGCTCGCCCGGGCCGTGAGCGGCCGACTGGCCCTGCCCTACCACGAGTTGGACGCGCTGTACTTCAACGGCCCGGGGTGGGCCGTCAACGGCGAGTTGGCCGAGGACGTGGCGCGGCTCGCCGCCGGACCGCGCTGGATCGTCGACTCCCTCGGCTACCCGGAAGTCCGCGATCTGCTGTGGGACCGGGCCGACACGGTGCTCTGGCTGGACTATCCCCGGCGCGTCACCATGCCCCGCGTGCTGCGCCGGTCCGTGCGGCGCACCGTGACGCGTGAGGTCCTCTTCGGCGGCAACAGGGAGACGTGGAAGGGCTGGCTGAGCCGGGAGCACCCGGCCTGGTGGTCCTGGTCCCAGCATGCGACCCGCCGCCGCGAGGTCGAGCAGCGTCTCCGCGACCCCCGTTTCGCTCCCCTCGGCCTCGTCCGCTTCCGCCACCCCCGGGACACCGCGGCCTGGCTGTCATCCCTCTGACCCGGACAGCGCGAACAGCACTGCGGCGGCGGCCAGTTGGAGCCCGGCTACGGTGAGCAGCAGCACCGCGGGAGACGTTCCCGAGAGGGCCCCGGCGAGGGCGGCACCGCCGGACGCCGCCGTCAGCTTCAGCCCGGCACCGAGGGTGAAGACCTGGGTGCGGACGGCCTCCGGCGCGTGTTCGGCGCGCATCCGCAGGGTCGTCGTCAGCAGCGGCCCGTCACCCAGCCCGGCCAGTGCGAACAGGGCGAGGGCGACGGGGAGTCCGGGTCCGGGCGTCGGGGCCGAGCCGGTGAGCGCCGCGCCGGCGAGCGCGGCACCGGTCACCACCAGGCTGAGCACGGCCGTCCGGCGCGGGTCGGGTGCGGTCCGGCGCCGGGCGAGCGCCAGCGAACCGGTGAGGCCGCCGAGCGCGAACGCCGTCATGAGGGCGCCGCCCGCCCCGCCGTCCCCGCCGCGTGCCGCCAGGAGGACGGCGGCCACCGGCAGCGCGCCGATCCCGAGGAAGGCGACACAGGTCGCCACGGTGAGGGCACGCAGCTCCCGTACCTTCCACAACGTCCGTGCGCCGGTGGCGAGTTGGTCACGCCAGGAGCCCGGGCGAGCGCCGCCGGAGGGACCACCGGGCCCACTCCCGCCCCCGCTCCCACTCCCACTCCCGCTCCTTCTTCCACTCCCGTTCTCGTTCCCGTCCCCGCCCTTGTTCGCGCTCCGGCGCCCGCTCTCACTCCGGCGCCCGCTCTCGCCCCGGCGCCCGCTCTCGCCCCCGCCCTCGCTCTCGCCCTCGCCCTCGCCCTCGCCGCCGTCGGCCTGGGGCCCGGGTCCGGCCCCTGCTCCGGCTCCTGCCCCTCCTACCGGCGCCCCCACCCCCGCTCCCGCTCCCGCGACAGGGAGCGCGGCACACAGCAGTGCGGCGCCGGCGGCGGAGGCGGCGAGCAGCAGGGCCGCCGTCCCGGCCCCCAGCGTCGCTCCGACGGTGCCGACGAGGGCCGGTGCGGCGACGGAGGCCGCGTTGTAGGTGGTGGCGTCCAGCGCGTAGGCGCGGGCGCGCGCGGGCCCGGCCGCCGCCAGCCGCGCCACCAGGCCGGACAGACCACCGGTGACCAGCGGCCCGCAGCTGCCGCCGACGACGGCGACGCAGCACACGGCAGGCGTCGGCACCCGGCCCAGCCCGAGACCCAGCAGGACGATGGCCGCGCCGAAGACGGCGAGCGCCCCGGCGTGGAACAGCCGGGGGCTGCGCGCCCGTTCGGCGGCGGCCCCGGCGGGGGCGGCGGCCACGGCGTGCGGCGCGGTCCAGGCCGTCAGCACGAACGCACCCTGCGCGGGGCTGCCGGTGCGCTCCAGCGCCAGCAGCGCGAGGACGACCCCGACGCCCTCGTCCGCCAGCCGCGCGAGGAACGCGGTGGACAGATACGCCTTCATGGGCGGCCCTCCGTCGTCGCCACCTGCCTGCCCGCCCGCTGCCGGGAAGGCGACGGACACTGTAACGGCTTACACTGGAAACGCGTTACCTATTCGTGTCGGCGCCCACGGCTGCGGGAGGATGCGGCGGGCCGGGAAGGTGGAAGAGGGGCGATGGACGATGGACGACGGTGAGGCGCTCGGCGGAGCCGGTGACGCGGCGCGCGGCCGGGCCCCTGACGACGGCGGCGGCGGCGCAAGCGGTAGCGGCCCAAGCGGCAGCGGCGCAAGCGGCAGCGGCGCAAGCGGCAGCGGCAAGGGCGCCAGCGACGGCAAGGGCATGAGCGGCAGCAGGGGCGGCGGGGGTCGCGCCGGGAAGGGCAGCGGTACCGGGGCGGGCAGCCGGGGCGGCAACAGCCGTGGCAGCGGTGGCAGCGGGTCCCGGAAGGTGGTGCACGGCGGGTTCCGGCCGGGTGAGCGGCTGATCGAGCTGGCCAACGCGGTACGGGAGGACCCCGAGCTGTCCCGGGACGGCCTGGCCGCGCTCCTGTCCCGGCACGGCGAGACCGAGCACGACCTCGCGGAGCTGTCCACGGCCGAGGCGGACGAACTGCGTTCAGCCGTCGCCGAGTTGAGCCGACGCGTGCTGTCCGAGGCCGACCCCGACCGGGCCGCCGAGGCGTTGAACGCCCTGCTGGAGCGGTGCGGCGCCCGGCCCCGGCTCAGCCGGCACGACGGTCACGCCTGGCACCTGCATGTGGACCGGGGCGACGACGCGAGCTGGGCGGACTGGTTCACCGCCACCGGCGCCCTCGCGCTGGCCCAACTGCTCAGCGAGCAGGGGCGTACGGCGTGGGGCGAGTGCGCGGCCGAGGGGTGCCGGACGCTCTTCCTCGACACCGGCCCGGGTGCCCGGCGTCGCTACTGTTCCACCACCTGTGCCTCCCGTACGCGGGTGGCCGCGCACCGCCTCCGCCGCCGGGCGCAGGGCACGGAGAACCCCACGGCCCCCCGCGGCGAGGGCGCTGCCGCCCAGGCCGACGAACGCGCCGACGACCGCGCCACCGGCGGCTGACCCGCCCCCTCAGCCCTCAACAGACAGCACACGGCACACGATGCCCGGCGCCGCCCGCTCCCGCCCCGGTGGCGACGTCGCGCTCCCCCACAACGGGAGACGCCCGGCAGGGGCCGTTCAGGGCAGGACGGCGGTGCCGTCCAGTTCCACCCAGGCGTCCTCGTCCCACAGCCGCACGGCGCCGATCACGGCCATGGCCGGATAGTCGCGCCCCGCCAACTCCCTCCAGATGCGGCCCAGTTTCGCGGCGTGACGCCGGTAGGCGGGTACGTCGGTGGTGTAGACGGTGACGCGGGCGAGGTCGGCGGGGGTGCCGCCGGCGGCCGTGAGGGCGGCCAGGAGGTTGGTCAGGGCGAGCCGGAACTGGCCGGGGAAGGTGTGGGCGGCGACGGCTCCCGTGCCGTCCAACGCGGTCTGCCCGGCGAGGAAGACCAGCCGGGACCCGGTGGCGGTGACCGCGTGCGAGAAGCCGCGCGGCGGGGAGAGTCCGGCGGGGTTGACGCGGCGCACGGCGTGCGGCTGCGCGGACCGGTCCTCGTCGCTCATGTGTACAACTCCTTGGCGATGACGGTGCGTTGTACCTCGCTGGCGCCCTCGTAGATCCGCGGTGCCCGCACCTCGCGGTAGAGGTGTTCGAGCGGATGCCCCTTGGACAGGGCCTCGGCACCGTGGAGCTGGACGGCGGAGTCGACGACGTACTGGGCGGTCTCCGTCGCCACGAGCTTCGCCATGGCGGCCCGCTTGGTGACGCCCGGCCCGCGGGCCCCCTCGCGGTCGCGCGCGCAGGCGGCGGCGTGCACGAGGAGCCGCGCCGCCTCGGTGCGGGTGGCCATCTCGGCGAGCCGGTGGGAGACGGTCTGAAGGTCGCGCAGGACCCCGCCGAACGCCCGCCGCCGGTCGGCGTGTTCGAGCGAGGCGTCGAGTGCGGCCTGTGCCATGCCGACGGCGAAGGCGCCGACGCTGGGCCGGAACAGATCGAGGGTGCGCATGGCCACCCGGAAGCCGCCGCCCGGGGCGCCCAGCAGATCGTCGGGGCCGACGGGCACACCGTCGAAGCGGAGGGTGCCCAGCGGGTGCGGCGCGAGCATCTCCAGGCGTTCACCGGTCAGTCCGGGCCGGTCGGCCGGCACGAGGAAGGCGGTGACGCCACGGGCGCCGGGTGCTTCGCCGGTGCGGGCGAAGACGCTGTAGAAGTCGGCCTGCGGCGCGTTGGAGATCCACGTCTTGGTGCCCGTCAACCGCCAGCCGGGACCGTCCGGTTCGGCCCGCAGGGCGAGGGCGGCGGCGTCACTCCCGGCGTCCGGCTCGCTCAGCGCGAAGGCGGCGACGGCGTCACCGCGCGCGGCGGCCGGGAGCCAGCGTGCGCGCTGTGCGTCCGTCCCGGCGTCGGCGACCGGCCCGGACCCGAGCCCCTGGAGCGCGAGCGCCGTCTCCGCCTCGGGACACGCGTACGCCAACTCCTCACGCAGGAGGCACAGTTCGAGCGCCGAGACGCCGCCCCCGTGCGCCGTTCCGGGGACGACACGACCCAGCAGCCCGAGATCGGCCAGGGCACGCAGCAGCGGACGGTTGACCTCACCGGGGGCGCCCGCCGCAGCGAGCGGACGCAACTCGTCGGCGGCGACCGCACGCAGCTGGGCGCACCACTCCTGCTGAGCCGGAGTGAGGGCGAACCCGGGCATCGCGGAGGCCACGGGCATACCGCCGGGGCCCGCCGTCCCCTCGGAGGGCCGAGGCGCCGTCCGGGGCGAACCGGGCGTCTCCCCCAGCCGGCCGGGCTCCCCCAGCCGGCCGGGATCCGCCTGTCGGCCGGGCTCCGTCTGTGAGCCGGGCTCCGTCCGCCGAGCGGACTCTCCCTGCCGAGCGGACTCCGACTCCGACCGCCCCGGCGGACCCGGTCGTTCGGCTCCCTCGGCGTCGGGATCCGGTCCCGTCGCGGGTGTGCTGCTCATCGACGGCTCACCCTTCTCCCCGCTGACCCGGGGCTCGGCAGGTCACCACGACCGCGTCGACCGCGTCGACCACGGCAACCGTGACGGCCGGTGACGGCCGGTGACGGCAACCCATCGACCCTCGACCCTCGGCTGTCGGCTGTCGGCTGTCGGCTGTCGGACCAACGCCCGTGCTATCGCGGCCCGTTGACTGTCGTCACCATCACGTTACGCTCAACGACGCACCACCGCACCGGTACGTACCGCACACGGACACGCGCACCGCCCGCACCGCAGCGGTACGCGCACCGGTACGCGCACCGGGCGGCCGACCTCCCACGGCGTCGGCCGACACGACAACAGCACCCGCCGACGCGACAAGCCTGCACCGGTCGGCACCGCAACAGCACCGGTCGGCACGGCAACAGCACCCGCCGACACAGCACCAACACCAGCGCACGACGGCACAACAAGGGCACCGCACCACCCCGACAGCACGGCGCGCCCCGGCAGCACCGCACCGCGCCCGCGCACCACCCGCACCGGGTCCCGTCGTCCGGACGGCTTCAAGGGGGCTGAGTGGCCATGAACGCGACCCCGACCGCGCGGTCGGCGCACGTCGACACCTTCGCCCGGGACCATCTGCCGCCCCGGCACGAGTGGCCGCGGCTGCTGCTGGACGGCCCGGGTCTGCGGTATCCGGACCGGCTCAACTGCGGTGCGGAGCTGCTGGACCGGACCGTCGAGCGGTTCGGTGCCGACCGGCCGGCCTTCCGCAGCGGCGGGCTGCCGCCCTGGCCGCACCCGGACCCCGGGGACGGACGGGTACCGGCGCCGCCGCGTACCTGGTCCTACGGCCGGCTGCGCGCCACCGTCGACGGGCTGGCGCGGGTGCTCACCGGCCGGATGGGCGTGGTCCCCGGCAACCGGGTGCTGCTACGCGGGCCCACCTCCCCCCAGTTGGCGGCCTGTTGGCTGGCGGTGATGAAGGCGGGTGCGGTCGCGGTGACGGTGCTGGCGACGCAGCGCGCCCCGGAGCTGCGGACGATCTGCCGTCTCGCGCGGGTGCGGCACGCGCTGTGCGACGCGCAGTCCGCCGGAGAGCTGCACCGGGCCGAGGTACCGGGGCTGCACGTGGGGCTGTTCGGGCACGGCGGGCCGGACGACGTACTACGGGACGACGTAGTACGGGACGACGCACTGCGGGACGGTGAGCTGCGGGACGGTGCGCTGCGCGCGGAGCCGCCCGGCCGCCGCCCCCGGTTCGAGGCGGTGGACACCGCTGCCGACGACGTGGCGCTGATCGCCTTCACCTCGGGGACGACGGGCCGCCCCAAGGGCTGTGTGCACTTCCACCGGGACGTGCTCGCCGTCGCCGACACCTTCTCGGCGCGGATACTGCGGCCCCGCCCGGACGACGTGTTCGCCGGAACGCCCCCGCTGGGCTTCACCTTCGGGCTGGGCGGGCTCGTGGTCTTCCCGCTGCGTGCGGGCGCCTGCGCGCTGCTGGACCGGTGGAGCGGCGCGGCGCGGACGCTGCGGGTGGTCCAACGGCACGGCGTCTCGGTGCTGTTCACCGCGCCGACGGCGTACCGGGCGATGCTGGAGCAGTTGGAGCGGCCGGACGCCGACGGTCCCTGGGACATCTCCTCGCTGCGCCGCTGCGTGTCCGCGGGCGAGCATCTGCCGGCGGCGACCTGGCACGCCTGGCACGAGCGGACGGGGCTGCGCCTCATCGACGGGATCGGTGCGACGGAGATGCTGCACATCTTCCTCTCGGCCGCCGACGACGCGATACGCCCGGGCCGCACGGGCTTCCCGGTGCCGGGCTACCAGGCCAGGATCGTCGCGCCGGACGGTGTGACGCCGCTGCCCGACGGCACGCCGGGGCTGCTCGCTGTCCGCGGCCCGGTGGGCTGCCGGTACCTGGCCGACGAGCGGCAGCGCGAGTACGTACGCGACGGCTGGAACGTCACCGGGGACACCTACGTCCGCGAGTCCGACGGCCGGTTCCGGTTCGTCGCCCGCGCGGACGACATGATCGTCTCGGCCGGATACAACATCGCGGGGCCGGAGGTGGAGGAGGCGTTGCTACGCCATCCGCGGGTGCGGGAGGCGGCCGTCGTGGGCCGACCGGACGCCCGGCGCGGCCAGATCGCCGTCGCCCACGTGGTGCCGGAGCCGGACGCGGAGGCGTATCCGAACGCGGGCGCGGACGGGGACGCGGGCCCCGATGCGGGCGCGGACGCGGACGGACAGCGGGACAGGCAGCGGGACGGGCACGCCGAAGGGAACCCGCGTGAGGGACGAGCCGAACGGGTCGAGCGAGCTGAACGGAGCGCGCGCGAAGGACGAGCCGAACAGGAGGGTGAACTGGCCGAACTGGCCGAGGAGTTGCGGGAGTTCCTGCTGGCGGAGCTGGCTCCCTACAAGTGCCCGCGTGCCTTCGTCTTCACCGACCGACTGCCGCGCACCCCCACGGGCAAGCTCCAACGCTTCCGGCTGCGGGAGGCCGAGCGGGACCACCCGGACGCGGACCCGGAGTGACCACGTGTCCGCCGTGTCCGCTGCGTCCGCTGTGTCCGCCGCCTCTTCCGCACCGCGGCCCCGGTCCACGCCGGGCTCGCTGATCCTGACCTTCTACGGCGCCTACGGGCGCGGTTTCCCGCCGGACGGTTCGGTGCCCGTCGCCACGCTGATCCGGCTGCTGGGCGCGGTGGGCGTGGACGCGCCGTCGGTGCGCTCGGCCGTCTCCCGGCTCAAGCGGCGCGGGCTGCTGACCGCCGACCGGCCCGGCAGCCGCGCGGCCGGCTACCGGCCGTCCCCCGCGGCCCGGCAGCTCCTGGCGGACGGCGACGCCCGTATCCACGCGCGGCCCGAGCCGGACGACAGCTGGCTGCTGGCGGTCTTCTCCGTGCCCGAGAGCGAACGCCGCAGACGGCACGTGCTGCGCTCGCGGCTGGCGCGGCTGGGCTTCGGCAATGCCGCGCCGGGCGTGTGGATCGCGCCCTCGCATCTGGAGGAGGAGACGCGGCACACCCTGGAGCGGCTCGAACTGGCGCCGTACGTCGACCTGTTCCGGGGGACGCACGCGGGCTTCGAGCCGACGGCCCGCTCGGTGGCGCGGTGGTGGGACCTGGAGTCGCTCGCGGCCCGGCACCGGGCCTTCCTCGACGCCCACGAGCCGGTGCTGCGTGCCTGGTCGCGGCGGCGGAACCGGCCCGATCCGGCCGCCGCCTACCGCGACTATCTGCCGGCGCTGGACGCGTGGCGGCGGCTGCCGTACGCGGATCCGGGCCTTCCGGCGGGGCTGTTGCCGGCCCGGTGGCCCGGGGAGCGCGCGGCCGAGGTCTTCTTCGCCCTCCACGCGAAGCTGCACGAGGCGGGCGGGAGGTTCGTGACGGCGCACGCCGAGCCCGGCGAGGACTCCGGCGGGCACGGCGCGTAGCCGCCCGGCGAGGACTCGGGCGGGCGCCGCTCGTGGCCACACGGACGGATGCCAGGCCGGAACCGCCCGGCGAGGGCCCGGACCCGGCGCCACGCCGTAACCAGTCGGCGACCGAGTGTGACCCCGACGGCGCCTCCGCGCCGGTCAGCCGCCGCCCGGGCCCCGGCCCCGGCCGCGCCCACGCCGCCCGCGGCCGCCCCCGGGCCGGTGCTGCTGGCCGGGGATGACGGCACCGCGGGAGCGCCGGGCGCCGCCGCGCGCCCCGTCACGGGTGTCGCGCGCGTCACCACGGCCGCCGTCACGGCCGCCGTCTCCGCCGGTGTCGTCGGCGGGTGGCTCGTCCCACCAGCGGTCGTCGGGTTCGCGCCGGTTGGCGGTGATGGCGGCCAGCGGCGGAATGACCATCGCGACCACACACATCCCGATCGCGGCGGGCACCGACCACAGGCGCACGAAGGCCCAGGCACTGACGAAGAGCACCAGGCACAGGGCCATCAGCGCGAAGTACCGCCGCCGCCTTCGTGCGTACATGTCTCCACGGTACGGCGCCCCCGCGGGCACGCGCCGCCGGGAGGACGGACCGCCACGCTCCGTGGCCCTCGTTCACAGCTCCAGCCGCGGCCTGGGCCCGTCCGTGCGGCCGGTGGGCGGCTTGCGGCTGCCCGCCCGGTACGGCTCCGGCCAGGGGGCGCCGGGCCCGCTGTAGTCCTGCTCGGCGGCGGCGTGCAGCGTCCAGTGGGGGTCGTAGAGGTGGGGCCGGGCGAGGGCGCACAGGTCGGCGCGGCCGGCGAGGAGGAGGGAGTTGACGTCGTCCCAGGAGGAGAGGGCTCCGACGGCGATGACGGGGACGCCGAGCACATTGCGGATGCGGTCGGCGTACGGCGTCTGGTAGGAGCGCCCGCGTTCGGGCTGTTCGTGGGCGACGACCTGACCGGTGGAGACGTCGACGGCGTCGGCGCCGTGCTCGGCGAAGGCCGCGGCGATACGCAGGGCGTCCTCGCCGGTGGTGCCGCCGTCGGCCCAGTCGGTGGCGGAGATACGGACGGTCATGGGCCGTTGCCGCGGCCAGACGTCCCGGACGGCGTCGAAGACCTCCAGCGGGTAGCGCAGCCGCGCGTCGAGGTCGCCGCCGTAGCCGTCGGTGCGGTGGTTGGTGAGCGGGGAGAGGAAGCCGGAGAGGAGGTAGCCGTGGGCGCAGTGCAGTTCCAGCAGATCGAAGCCGGCCCGGGCGGCGCGTCCGGCGCAGTCCGCGAACTGCTGCCGTATCTGGGCGAGTTGGCGGGCGTCCAGCTCCTGCGGTGTCTGGCTGACGCCGGGCCGGTAGGGCAGCGGCGAGGCGGCGCCGAGGGGCCAGTTGCCCGTCGGCAGGGGCTCGTCCATGCCTTCCCACATGAGCCGGGTGGACCCTTTGCGGCCGGAGTGGCCGAGTTGCACACCGAGCGCCGCGGTGGGCGACTGCGCGTGCACGAAGTCGGCGACGCGCCGCCAGGCGGCCTCCTGCTCGTCGCTCCACAGCCCGGTGCAGCCGGGAGTGATGCGGCCGCGCGGGGAGACGCACACCATCTCGGTCATGGTGAGTCCGGCGCCGCCGAGTGCGCGGGCCCCCAGGTGCACCAGGTGGAAGTCGCCGGGCACGCCGTCCCGGGCGCGGTACATGTCCATCGGGGAGACCACGACCCGGTTGCGCAGCGTCAGCCCGCGCAGCCGGAACGGCGTGAACATGGGCGGGGTGCCGGGCGGTGTGCCGGCTTCGGCCTCGGCGGCCTCGACGAAGGCGCGGTCGCGCAGCCGCAGATTGCCGTGGGTGACGCGGCGGCTGCGGGTGAGCAGATTGAAGGCGAACCGGCGGGGCGGCTGCCCGGTGTAGGTGCCCAGTTCCTCGAACCAGGTGAGGCTGGCGTGCGCGGCGCGCTGGGTGGAGCGTACGACGGGCTGCCGCTCGGCCTCGTAGGCGGCGAGGGCGTCGGACAGCCGGGGCTGTTCCTCCAGGCAGGCGGCGAGGGCCAGGGCGTCCTCGACGGCGAGTTTGGTGCCGGAGCCGATGGAGAAGTGCGCGGTGTGCGCGGCGTCCCCGAGGAGGACGATGCTCCCGGGGTTCTCCGTGTGCACCCAGCGGTCGTTGGTGACGGTACGGAAGGCGTCCCAGCGTGAGTTGTTGGTGCGCAGGGCGGCACCGCCCAGGGTGTGCGGGAACAGCGCGGCGACCCGCGCGGCGCTCTCCTGTTCGTCGCAGGCGTCGAACCCGGCGGCCCGCCACACCTCTTCCCTGGCCTCGGCGATGACGGTGCACGCGGAGCGCCCGGCGGGATCGTCGCCGAGGCGGGCGTACGGGTAGGCGTGCAACTGCCAGATGCCGTGGGGGGTTTCGGATATCTCGAACCGGAAGGCGTCCAGCGGCAGATCGGCGGCGAGCCAGATGTAGCGGCAGCGGTGCGTGCGCAGGCGGGGCCGGAAGGTGTCGGCGTGCGCGGCGCGGGTGCGGCTGTGCACCCCGTCGGCGGCGACGACGAGGTCGTGGCTGCGGGCGAGTTCGGCGGCGGGCGGAGCGGCGGAGCGGAACCGCAGCTCGACGCCGAGCCGCCGGCACCGCTCGTGCAGGACGGCCAGGAGGGTGTGCCGGCCGAGCGCGGAGAATCCGTGCCCGCGGCTGGTGAGCGTGCGCCCGCGGTGCACGATGTCGATCGCGTCCCAGCGGACCATGTGGCCGCGCAGTGCGGCGTAGACCTCCGGGTCGGCGTTCTCGATCCCGCCGAGCGTCTCGTCGGACAGCACGACACCGAACCCGAAGGTCTCGTCGGGAGCGTTGCGCTCCCACACGGTGACCCGCCGTCCCGGGTCGAGCCGTTTGAGCAGCAGCGCCGCGTACAGCCCGCCGGGGCCGCCGCCGACGACGGCGATGCGCATGCCCCGGACGGGCTCGGGTGCCCGGCTCACCTGCCCTGCCAGCGCGGCGGCCGGCGGTCGCGGTAGGCGGCGTGGAACTCGGTGTAGTCGGCGCCGTGCATGAGCAACGCCTGGGTGGCGGCGTCGAGTTCGACGGCGCCGGACAGCGGCAGGTCCAGCTCCGCGGTCAGCAGCGCCTTCGTCTGGGCGTGGGCGAGCGCGGGCCCGTCGGCGAGCCGCCTGGCGAGCGTGCGCGCGGCCTCGTCGGCGGTGCCCTCGTCCGTCAACTGGCTGATGAGCCCGATGCGTTCGGCCTCGGGCGCGCGCACGGGCTCGCCCAGCATCAGGATGCGGGTGGCGTGCCCGAGGCCGACGACGCGTGGCAGCAGATAGGCGGCGCCCATGTCGCCTCCGGAGAGGCCGACGCGGGTGAACAGGAAGGCGAACCGCGCCGTGGGGTCGGCGACGCGGAAGTCGGCGGCGAGTGCCAGCACGGCGCCGGCGCCGGCGGCGGCCCCGTGCACGGCGGCGACGACCGGGAACGGCGCCTCCCGCACGGCCCGCACGACCTGCCCGGTCATCCGGTTGAAGTCGAGGAGGCGGCCGGTGTCCATGGCGAGCGTGGCGCCGATGATCTCCTCGACGTCGCCGCCGGAGCAGAAGGCGCGGCCCTCACCGGCGAGCACGAGGGCGCGTGCGCTCTTCTCCCGGGAGAGTTCGCCGAGCAGGTCGCGCAGATCGGCGTAGGCGCCGAAGGTCAGCGCGTTGAGCCGGTCGGGGCGGGCCAGGGTCACGGTGACCACACCGTCGTCCTCGTCCACCTTGAGGTGTTTCCACTCCGTCGTGCGCCGTGCGGATCCGGTGAAGGGGCTCATGGCGGGGCCTTCCGTCGGGGGTCCGGGACGCCGCCGGGGCGGGCGCGGGGACCGGCCCGGCAGGGGGACACCGGCCGAAAGTATCACCCGTTCGTGACCGCCGTCAGGAGGACGCAATGGATTCACGCCGCCCCGGAACCGTCAACTCGTCAGCCGTGGAAGGCCGTTCGCTCGATCGGGCGAGTAGCCCCGGGCCGGAACGGTTCGCCTGCCCCCGCCCTGCTTACCGTCCACCGCATGACAGGCATCCACGCCCCGCAGCCGGCCGGACCGGCCCGGGGCCGCCGCGGGCCGCGCGGACACACCGCCGCCCCGCCGCACGGGCGGGAGGGGTGCACGGCCCCGGCGCGCCCCGCCGCCGTCTGCGAACTGCGGCTCTTCGCCTTCCGTTCCCTGCGCGCCCGCACCGTCCCGCTCGGCCCCGTGACGGTGCTGACCGGGCCGAGCGGCAGCGGCAAGTCCACGGTCCTGGAGGCGTACCGGCTGCTGGCCGGGCTGGCCTGCGGCGCCACCGTCGCCGAGACGGTCGCCGCGACGCGCGGGGACGTGACCGCGCTGGTGCCGCAGCAGGCACGCGCGGACGCGCAGGGTCGGCGCGGCTTCCGGCTGGGCTGCACCGTCACCGGCCCGGCCGGCCCCGTGCGGTTCGACGTCGCCGTGCAGGCGGAGCCCGAACTGCGCGTCGTCGGCGAGCGGTTGGCGGACCCGGAGGGCACCCTGCTGTCCACGGCCCTGCGCGATCCGGGCCGCCGCGCCGTGGAGGCCACCTGGCGCACCTCGGGGCGGTGCCGGGTGCTGCGCGCACCGTTCCCCGACGACCGGCTGACGACGCCGCTGCTGCCGCTGCGCGTCGCCGGCACCAACGAGGCGCAGCGCGGGGTGGTGACCGCGGCCGAGCAGTTGGTGGTCGCGCTGCGCTCCGCCTTCTCCTGCGATCCGGCGCCGGAGGCGATGCGCGCACCGGCCGCCGCCCGCGAGGGCCTGCTGCGCAGCGCCTGCGACAACCTGGCGGCGGTGCTGCGGCGCACCGGCGCCGAGTGCACGGCGCGGCACGCCGCCCTGCTGTCCGCGCTGCGCGAGGGCTGCACGGGGCCGATCACCCAGCTGCGCGCGGAGAGCTGCGGCCCCGGCCTCGTCCGCGCGGTGCTGGGGCGCGGCGCGGGCCGCGCCGACACCCCGCTGGAGTGGCTGGGCGACGGTGAACTGCGGTACGCGGCACTGTCGTTGGTCCTGCTGACGGGTCCCGGAGTGCTCGCCGTCGATCCCGTCACGGAGGTGCCGGCGGCGTGCCGGGCGCTGATGGTGCTGGCCGACGGCATGGACCGCGACCTCGACGGCCGCCAGGCCCGCAGGCTGCTGGCGCTGGCCTCCCGGATGAGCACCCGCGGCCGGGTGCGCCTGCTGGCGACCGGCCCCGCCGACGGCCCGCTGGTCCGGGAGGCCACGGCTGCGGTGGCGGCCGTGGCGCCGGGCGCGGCGGCCGGTGAGTCGGCCTCGGGCGCGGAGGCAGCCTCGGACGCTGAGGCGGGCGCGGCGCGCGGGACGCCCGGGGAAGCGGACGGGGCGGATACGGGCCCCTCGGGAACGGGCCCGGCGGGGATCGCCGGTGTGAGCCTGGTAGACCTGAGTGCGTGAACGACACCCCGCACACCCACCCGTCCCCCGGCACCTCCGGCCCGAAGGCGGCGCGGCAGACCGACTCCGGGCCCCGGACGGTCGACGGACTCCAGCGCCGGCTGGCCGAGTTCGCCGCCGCCCGCGACTGGGGGCAGTACCACACGCCCAAGAACCTCTCGGCGGCGCTCAGCGTCGAGGCGGGCGAACTCGTCGAGATCTTCCAGTGGTTGACGCCGGAGGAGTCGCGCCGGGTCATGGCCGAGGAGTCCTCGGCGGCGCGGGTGCGGGACGAGGTCGCGGATGTGCTGGCGTATCTCCTCCAGTTCTGCGAGGTGCTGGACATCGACGCGCTCGCCGCCCTGGAGGCGAAGATCGAGCGCAACGAGCACCGCTTCCCCGCCCCGGGGGCCGCGTCCTCCGCCGCGTCCGGGGAGCCCCGACCGGCCTGAGACGGCCGGGAGTTCACCCGTCCCGCGCGCGCTGTGGGCGCGCGCCTCCCCCGCCGGCGGAGGCCGGGGAGGCGCGGCGGCGGGGGCCGGACAGCGGTCCGGTACCGGATTTCCGTACCCCGGCAGGGGTTTGCGCACTTTCCCGACCACCGGGAGGCGTTTCCCGCCACACAAAAACGGTCACTCTATGGAGTGACGAGGTTATCCACACGACCCGTTTTATCCACAGATTTCCCAAACCCCCTGGCGGAGCTGACCATTCACAGTCACGCTGGGTAGCGACCAGTAAGGGGGAATTGCAAGATGGATGCTGTACGGCTCATCACGGCCACCCGGCAGGCCCTTGCAGCGTGCGCGGACGTGCCGGACATCGTGGCCGAGGCGTGGCAGGCGCAAGCACTCGCCGAGGCGGTCGGCAGCCATCTCGCGGTCAACGGCCCGCCGGCGGTCCGTGCGGAGGCACTCGGCCTGAGCGAGGTGGGCGGCCGGGCCACCGGCGCCCGGCACCACCCCGCCGCCCGCTCCGGCGGACTGCGGGCCGCCCGCCTGTGCTCGGTCAAGGATCCGCGGCGCACACTGGACGAGTTGGGCGCGCTGCTGGCCGAGGCCGGCGTGGCCCTGGTGGGCGTGGCGGTGTCGGCGGAGGACGAGACGCTGTACTGGCAGTGCATGGAAGCCATCGACGCGGCCGACGAGTCCGGTGACCGCGTCGCGGCGATACTCCGTGCGCTGGCACTGCCCGAGCGCGGAAGCGTGGCGTGAGCCACGTACGGGCCGCACCGGGTGCCGCACGGCGCGGCGCCCCGGGCAGGGCGGCCTCCGGCACGGGCGACGCCCGCGGGCCGCCCCGGCACGGAGCACCGCCCGGGGCGTCACGGCCTGCGCGGCTCGCCCTCGGCCGGGGCCGGGGACGGACCCGGCGTCTGCTCGGCGGTGCGCAGATCGGCGTCCAGCCGGGAGCGATCGGCGTCCAGCGCGGCCATCAGCTCCTCCATCTGCCGCAGCAGCCCCTGCGGTGCGGCGGGCCGGGCCCGCGGAGCGGACGGCCCGTGCGCTTCCGCTTCCGGTGCGTCGTCCTGCGGCATGCGGCCTCCCTGATCCAGCCGGCCGGTCCGGCTCCGCCCTCGCCGACGAGGGCCGGGAGCGGGCGTCACGGCCGTCCCGGCAGCAGGCAAGATGGGGGGCATGCGACTGCGAATCTTCACCGAGCCCCAGCAGGGGGCCGACTACGACACGCTGCTCCGGGTCGCCAAGTCCACCGAGGAACTGGGCTTCGACGCCTTCTACCGCTCCGACCACTATCTGGCCATGGGCGACAGCGACGGCCTGCCGGGCCCCACCGACGCGTGGATCACCCTGGCCGGCATCGCCCGTGAGACGAGCCGGATCCGCCTCGGCACGCTGATGACGGCGGGCACCTTCCGGCTGCCCGGCCCGCTGGCGATCCAGGTCGCGCAGGTGGACGCGATGTCCGGCGGCCGGGTCGACTTCGGTCTGGGCTCGGGCTGGTACGAGGAGGAGCACACCGCCTACGGCATCCCCTTCCCCAAGGAGAAGTTCGGGCGGCTGGAGGAACAGCTCGCGATCATCACCGGTCTGTGGGAGACCCCGGTCGGCGAGAAGTTCAGCTACGACGGCGACCACTACCGGCTCCAGGACAGCCCCGCGCTGCCCAAGCCGCACCAGGAGCACATCCCGGTGCTGGTGGGCGGCATGGGCGCGCGCCGCACACCGCGGCTGGCGGCGCGGTACGCCGACGAGTTCAACGTGCCGTTCGCCTCGCTGGAGGACAGCAAGCGGCAGTTCGACCGGGTGCGGCTGGCCGCCGAGGAACACGGCCGCGCCGCGACGGACCTGGTGTACTCCAACGCCCTGGTGGTCTGCGTCGGCAAGGACGACGCGGAGGTGGCGCGCCGGGCCGCCGCCATCGGCCGCGACGTGACGGAGCTGAAGGAGAACGGGCTGGCGGGCACCCCGGGCGAGGTGGTCGACAGGATCGGGCAGTTCGGCGCGCTGGGCTCCACCAGGATCTACCTCCAGATGCTCGACCTGAGCGATCTGGACCACCTGGCGCTCATCGCCGACCGGGTCGCCCCGCAGCTGACATGAGCCGGTGCGAGCCCGAATGACCGGTGCGGCCGTCCCGTTCGCCGCGCAGCTGGCCGACGGCCCCGTCCTGCTGGACGGCGGGCTGTCCAACCAGCTGGAGGCCCAGGGCCACGACCTGTCCGACGACCTGTGGTCGGCACGCCTGCTGGCGGAGGCCCCGGAGGCCGTCCAGGCCGCCCACGCCGCCTACGTCGCGGCGGGTGCCCGCGTCCTGATCACCAGCAGCTATCAGGCGTCGTTCGAGGGCTGGGGCCGCCGGGGGCTGGGCGCGGACGCGGCCCGTGCGCTCTTCCACCGCAGCGTCGCCCTGGCCCGTTCCGCCGCCGCCACGCACCCGCCGGCGGACGGGCCGCCGGTCCGGGTGGCGGCCTCCGTCGGCCCGTACGGCGCGGTGCTGGCTGACGGCAGCGAGTACCGCGGCCGGTACGGGCTGAGCACGGCCCGGCTGGCGGACTTCCACCGGCCGCGGATCGCGGCGCTCGCCGAGGCGGGCCCGGATGTGCTGGCGCTGGAGACGGTGCCGGACAGCGACGAGGCCCGGGCGCTGCTGCGCGCGGCCGAGGGCTGCGGGGTGCCGGTGTGGCTGAGCTACACCGTGGCCGGCGGCCGCACCCGGGCCGGGCAGCCGCTCGACGAGGCGTTCGCGGTGGCGGCCGGCAACGAACAGGTCGTCGCGGTCGGCGTGAACTGCTGCGCCCCCGCGGAGGTCGAGGGCGCCCTGGCGGCGGCGGGCGCCGCCTGTCCCGGCGTCCCGCTGGTGGCGTATCCGAACAGCGGCGAGGGCTGGGACCCGGAGCGCGGGGCCTGGCGGGGCGGCTCCACGTTCGAGGAGGCCACGGCCCGGGTGCCGCGCTGGGTCGAGCTGGGTGCGCGGCTGATCGGCGGCTGCTGCCGGGTGGGCCCGCGGCAGATCGCGGCGCTGTCGTCCGCCCTGTGACCCCGCCGGCGGCCCGGGCCCGGCCCCGGCCTTTCCCCCGGTTGTCCCCCGGTTGTTCCCCGGTTGCTCCCCCGCCCGGACGGGCGCGGCGGCGGGGGAACGACCGGGTGTCCACGCTGTCGCGCGCCCGCGGCCGGGCGGGCCGTCCCGCCGTTCCCTACGCGCGCGGCGGCCGGCTCCGCCAGGATGACCCCATGGGATTCCGTGTCGACTCCGAGGCCGGACGGCTGCGCCGCGTCGTCCTGCACCGCCCGGGGCTGGAGCTGAAGCGGCTCACGCCCACCAACAAGGACGATCTCCTCTTCGACGACGTGCTGTGGGTGCGCCGGGCGCAGGAGGAGCACGACGCGCTCGCGGACACACTGCGCGAACTCGGCGTCGAGGTCCATCTGTTCGGGGACCTCCTGACGGAGGTGCTCGCTCTCCCCGCGGCCCGCGCACATGTGCTCGACCGCGTCTTCGACGAGAAGGAGTACGGCCCGCTGGCCGCGGACCATCTGCGTGCGGCCTTCGACCAGCTGCCGACGGAGCGGCTGGCGGAGGCGCTGGTGGGCGGGATGACGAAGCGGGAGTTCCTGGAGCGCTGCCCGGAGCCCACGTCGGTGCGCTTCCATGTGATGGAGCGGGACGACTTCCTGCTGGCCCCGCTGCCGAACCATCTGTTCACCCGGGACACCTCGGCGTGGATCTACGACGGGGTCTCGATCAACGCGATGCGCTGGCCCGCCAGGCAGCGCGAGATCGTGCACTTCGAGGCGATCTACGGGCACCATCCGCTCTTCCGCGGCCCGGCGGCCGGCGACGGTTTCCACCTGTGGTCGGAGGGCCGGGCGGCCTATCCGTCGACGATCGAGGGCGGCGACGTGCTGGTCCTCGGGGGCGGCGCGGTGCTGGTGGGGATGAGCGAGCGGACGACGCCGCAGGCCGTGGAGATGCTGGCGCGCGGCCTGTTCGCCCAGGGCTCGGCCCGCACGATCGTGGCGCTGGACATGCCCAAGCGCCGGGCGTTCATGCACCTGGACACGGTGATGACGATGGTCGACGGGGAGACGTTCACCCAGTACGAGGGGCTGGGCATGCTGCGCTCGTACACGATCGAGCCGGGCGCCGCAGCGGGCGAGCTGAAGGTGACGGACCATCCGCCGGAGCACATGCACCGGGCGATCGCGGCGGCGCTGGGCCTGGACGGGGTGCGGGTGCTGACGCCGAAGCAGGACGTGCGGGCGGCGGAGCGGGAGCAGTGGGACGACGGCTGCAATGTGCTGGCGGTGGAGCCCGGGGTGGTGCTGGCGTACGAGCGGAACGCGACGACGAACACCCATCTGCGCGGGCAGGGCATCGAGGTGCTGGAGATCCCGGGCAGTGAGCTGGGCAGGGGGCGCGGGGGCCCGCGGTGCATGAGCTGCCCGGTGGAGCGGGACCCCGTGAACTGAGCAGCGGAGCAGCGCCGGTGCCGCCGGAGCTGTGGGAGCTGCCGGAGCTGTGGGAGCCGGGAGGGCGGTCGGAGTCGTGCGCGCCGCCCGGGCCCGGGCCGTGCGGACCACCCCACCGCATACAGATTCCATCCGCCGTATAGAATTCCAAGCTTACGCAGCACCGCAGCACCCACCCGCACGCAGGGAGCGAGGAGCCGACATGGCAGAAGATCTCAGGGGCCGCCACTTCCTCAAGGAACTGGACCTCACCCCCGGGGAGTTCCGTGGCCTGGTTTCGCTGGCGGCACGGCTCAAGGCCGACAAGCGCGACGGGGTCGAGGAGCAGCAGCTGCGCGGGCGGAACATCGCGCTGATCTTCGAGAAGTCGTCGACCCGTACACGCTGCTCGTTCGAGGTGGCCGCCGCCGACCAGGGCGCCTCGACGACCTACCTGGACCCCTCCGGCTCCCACATCGGCCTCAAGGAATCCGCCAAGGACACCGCGCGGGTGCTGGGCCGGCTCTACGACGGGATCCAGTACCGGGGCAGCGGCCAGGCCGTCGTCGAGGAGCTGGCCGCGCACGCGGGAGTGCCGGTCTACAACGGGCTGACCGACGAATGGCATCCCACGCAGATGCTCGCCGACGTGCTGACGATGGCCGAGCACGCGCCGGGCCGCCCCCTGGCGGGGCTCGCCTACGCCTACCTGGGCGACGCGCGCAACAACATGGGCAACTCCTACCTGATCACCGGCGCCCTGCTGGGCATGGACGTACGGATCGTGGCGCCGCGCTCGCTGTGGCCGCAGGAGTCCGTGGTGGCCCGGGCGCGGAAGCTGGCCGAGAGCACCGGTGCCCGGGTGACGCTCACCGAGGACGTGACCGAGGGCGTCCGGGGCGCGGACTTCGTCGCGACGGACGTGTGGGTGTCGATGGGCGAGCCGGCGGAGGTGTGGCGGGAGCGCATCGACCTGCTGCGGCCGTACGCCGTGACGAGCGAGGTGCTGCGCGCGACGGGCAACCCCCGGGTGCGCTTCCTGCATTGCCTGCCCGCCTTCCACGACCTGGGTACGAAGGTCGCGCGGGAGGTGTACGAGCAGTACGGCCTGGAGTCGCTGGAGGTCACGGACGAGGTCTTCGAGTCGGAGCACTCGGTGGTCTTCGACGAGGCGGAGAACCGGATGCACACCATCAAGGCCGTCCTGGTGGCGACGCTGGGCGGGGAGCCGCTGCCGGACGCCCCGCTCTGACGCCCCGCGGGGCCACCCCGGGTGTGTGCATAGTCATACGCATAAACGCGGGGTCATGCATATTCCGCGGATACGATGGAGGCAGCGCGCCTCGAAGGGTCCGGGCCGGCGGTCCGGGCCTTTCGCATGCGTACCGGCCTCTCCCCGGTGCGCCGTCGCCGCGCTCCGTTCCCCCCGCCTCCGCGTAGAGCCCTGGAAGTTCCATGCCCCGCACCGGTCCGCGCATCAAGTCCCCCGACCAGCTGGTGGCCGAATCCGGCGCCGACCTCGAAGGCCACGGTCTCAAGCGCACCATCGGCCCGTTCCAGCTGGTGTGCTTCGGGATCGGGGCGATCGTCGGCACCGGCATCTTCGTCGGCCTGTCCGACACGGTGGCCGAGGCCGGCCCCGCGGTGATCGTCTCCTTTGTGCTGGCCGCGCTGACCTGCATTTTCACCGCGTTCTCGTTCGCCGAGCTGGGCGGTGCGATCCCCGTCTCCGGCAGCTCGTACTCCTACACCTACGCCTCGCTCGGGGAGCGGACGGCCTTCCTGGTGGGCTGGTGCCTGCTGCTGGAGTACGGGGTGTCGGTCTCGGCCGTCGCGATCGGCTGGGGCCAGTACCTGAACGAGCTGCTGGAGCACACGATCGGGCTGCGCATACCCGACGCGTTCGCCGCCGCTCCCGGGCACGGCGGCATCGTCAACATCCCGGCGGTGGTCGTGATGCTGCTGGCGGCCGTCCTGCTGGTGCGCGGCGTACGGGAGAGCGCGCGGGCGACGGCGGCGATGGCCGTCATCAAGGTCGGCATCCTGGTGCTGTTCTGCGCCGTCGCGTTCACCGCCTACCAGGCGGGCAATCTGACGCCGTTCGCCCCGGCCGGTATCGGCGGGATCGGTGCCGGTGCCTCGCTGGCGTTCTTCTCGTTCATCGGGTTCGACGCGATCTCCACGGCCGGCGAGGAGGTCAAGAATCCGCGGCGGAACATCCCCCTGGCGATCCTGGTGACGATCGGCTGTGTCGCGCTGATCTACTGCCTGGTCTCGGTGGCGGCGCTGGGTGCCATGCCCTGGGAGCAGGTCGGCGGCAAGCCCGCCGCGCTGTCGCTGATCGTCAACCACGCCACCGGTTCGGCCTTCGGCTCGACGGTCATCGCGCTCGGCGCGGTCGTGGCCATCGCCTCCGTGGTGCTGGCGGTGATGTACGGGCAGACCCGGATCCTGATGTCGATGGCCCGCGACGGGCTGATGCCGAAGGTCTTCGAGCGGGTCTCCCCCAAGACGTCCACCCCGGTGGCCAACACCTGGATCGTCGCCGTCGTCTTCGCGGTGCCCGCCGCCGTCGTCCCGCTGGACGTGGTGCTGGACATGACGGTCATCGGGACGCTGGCCGTCATGGCCGTGGTGAACATCTGCGTCATCGCGCTGCGCCGCTCGCGGCCCGACCTCCAGCGCCGCTTCCGGGTGCCGCTCTTCCCCGTCGCACCGCTGCTGGGCGTGGGCTTCAGCCTGTATCTGATGTACGGGCTGCCGCTGATGACATGGATCCAGTTCGCGGTGTTCGTCGCGGTCGGGCTGGTGCTCTACTCGGTCTACGGCCGGCGCCGCTCGCGGCTCGGCCGCGCCGAGGAGGCCGCGGCGGACGGTGCCGACGGCTCCGGCCCGGCGCACGAGGAGCCCGCCGACGACGGCACACCGTCCCCGGCGGTCCGGGCCGGGCAGGCCGGGTAGGTCGGGTGGTCCGGCCAGGCCGGGCAGTGGAGCGCGCCGGTGGAGCGGCGGTAGAGCGACGGTAGAGCGGCGGTCGGGCAGCAGCGCGACGGCGGCGGAACAGCGGGGGCGCCCGCGTGGAACGGTGGGCCGGGGCCGGGGCCCGGGCGGACGCGGGGCTACGGCTCCCGCGCGTCCGGGGCACCCGGCGCGTCAGGCCCGCCCGGGACGTCAGGCCCGTGCGAAGCGTCCGGGGCGTCCAGCCCGCCCGAGGCATCCGAGACATCCGGCTCGTCCGGTCCGAGGGTGAACCAGACCGTCTTGCCGTCCGGGCCCAGGCGGCTCCCGCAGGCGGTGCTGAGGCTGCGGATGAGCAGCAGCCCGCGCCCGTCCTCCGCGACGTCCTCCAGGGCGCGGACGTCCAGCGTCTCCGGGGAGGACGGCGGGGCCGGTGCGGTCCCGCCCTCGCCCGGCGCGTCGGCGACCTCCTCCAGCGCCTCGGCCAGCGCCCGGTCGGCTTCCTCGTGGACGCTGGAGCCGGCGTCCGGGTCGCCCGGCGCGGCGCCGGCCGGGCGGGCGTCCGCCTGCGGCGGGTCGCCGGACGGCCCCTCGCCGGCGTCCTCGCGGGGCAGGCCCGCCAGGGGACGCGGATCGCGGTCGCGGACCTCGACCAGCAGGCCCTCCCCCAGCTCCGTGACCGTCAGCTCGACGGCGGTGCCGCCCGGGGTGTGCTCGATCGCGTTGGTCACCAGCTCGCACACCAGGAGTTCGGCCGTCTCCCCGTCGACGGAGGAGCCCAGCTCGCTCAGCGCGTTGCGGACGGCCGCGCGGGCGATCGGCGCTGCGGGCGGCGCGTGCGGGAGGTCGATGTGCCAGGAGGAGTCGGCGGTCACGGCCGGGTCCGTTCCCCCGGCGCGGGCCCGTCCGGCCGGGGGCGGCAGGACCGGCGGTCAGGATGGCGTCGCCGCCGGGGGCGGTGGTGCTCGGCGGGTTCCGCGTGTACGGCCATGGCCATTCCTGTTCTCGCGGAGGTGCTGTTCGTCACTGTATGAGCTTTTTCCTCCCTTCCCGCGGCCCCTGCGCCCGGCGGGCGCAATCGGGTGCACACCGGCCGCGCCCGAGGCGGTGCACGGCAACCCCGGTAAGGACCGGCCCCCGGAGCTGTCCCTATACTTCCGGAATGCGAGATGTGATCGTCCGACGCGTCACCGGGCGGGGCGCCGTGTGCCCCGCCACGCCGGCGCGCACCCCGGCCACCCGCCGGGGCCGGTACGCGGGGCGCCGGGCGCCGCGCGGTCTGTTCGGCCGTGCGGCCGTTGCCCTTCTGCTGCTGCTCACCGTCTGCGGCTGCGCCTCCTCGTCGTCGTCCTCCTCCTCGGGGACCCCGGCCGACGGCGCGTCCCGGGACGACGACCCGGCCCGGCCGGAGCGGGTCCGGCTGCCGAAGCCGGGGATGGCCTTCGACTACCAGCTCGGCGGCGCCTACCGGCCCGCCGACCGCGTCCGCGCCGTCTCCCGCGACCGCACGGACGACCCGGCGCCCGGCCGCTACAACATCTGCTACGTCAACGCCTTCCAGACCCAGCCGGACAAGGCCGTCGACTGGTGGCGGAGCCACCACCCCGATCTGCTGCTGCGGGACGAGGACGGCGAGCTGGTCATCGACGAGGACTGGGACGAGCCGCTGCTGGACATCTCGACCGCGCACCGGCGCACCGCACTGATGAAGATCGTCGGCCCGTGGATCGACGGCTGCGCCGAGGACGGCTTCGACGCCGTCGAGCCCGACAATCTGGACTCCTACCAGCGCTCCCACGCGCTGCTCGGCAAGCAGGACGCCATCGCCTTCGCCAGGATGCTGACCGCACGCGCCCACCGTGCGCATCTCGCCGTCGCGCAGAAGAACACCGCCGAGCTGCTCGGGGACCGCTCCCGCACCGGGTTCGACTTCGCCGTGGCGGAGGAGTGCGGGCGCTACGACGAGTGCGGGCAGTACGGCGCCGCCTACCGGGACCGGGTGTTCGTCATCGAGTACCGGCAGGCGGACCTCGCGCCCGCCTGCGAGGCCAGGGACGGCCGGATGTCGGTCGTCCTGCGCGACCGCGATCTGCGTCCCGCCGGCGCCGACGGACACGTGCTGCGGCACTGCTGACCGGCGGCGGACGGCCGCAGAAACAGCCGGAGAAACAGCCACAGCCCGGCCGCTGCCCGGCCGCCGGGCGGGGCACGGGCAGCGCCTCTACCGTGGTGGCATGGGGCGGCACGCGCGGTCGGCCAGCGCCGACGACCTGTTGACCCGGCTCGGGCAGCTGACCGCACGGGCCCGGGAGGAGATCGAGGTCCAGCGGGCCCGGATCGAGCTGGCCGAGGTCCTCCAGCGCGGCATGCTGCCCGCCGCCCTGCCGACCGCGCCCGGGCTGCACGTCGCAGCCCGCTACGCACCGGCACGCAACGGCCTGGACATCGGCGGCGACTGGTACGACGGGTTCCGGCTGCCGGACGGCTCCCTCGCGTTCTGCGTGGGGGACGTCCAGGGGCACGACGTCGAGGCCGCCGCCTTCATGGGGCAGGCCCGTATCGTCCTGCGAGCGGTGGCGGCCACCGCCGGCACCGACCCGGGGCTGATCCTGCACACCGCCAACGACCTGCTGGTGGCGATGGACAGCCGGCTCTTCGCCACCTGTACCTTCGTCCGTTTCGACCCGGCCACCTGGAGCGTGCACGGCGCACGGGCCGGGCACACCGGCGCGGTGTGGGCGGGTGCCGACGGCCGCCGCGGAGTCCAGGAGGACGCCGGCGGGCTGCCGTTGGCCGTCCAGGAGGACGAGGACTACCCGGTCACCCGGCACCGGCTCACCCAGCCGGGCGCCCTGGCGCTGCTCACCGACGGCGTCGTCGAGGGGCCGACCGTCGCGCAGGAGGAGGGCCTGGCCGAGGTGGCGCGGGTGCTCGGCGACCATCTGGAGGACGATCCGGAGACGCTGGCCGACCGCATCATGGACGTCGCCGAACACACCGGGCACACCGACGACGCAGCCGTCCTGGTGCTCCGGCACGACGGCCCGCCCACCGCGCGGCGGCCCGGCACGGCCGAGGCGGAGCGGCAGCAGCCACCGGCCGGTGGAGGGCGTGTCTGACAGCGGCCCCGCCGAAGCCGTTGTCTGATGAACCGGTGGCACGCACCTCACCAGCAACGGGCCGGGCGGGGCCGGAGGGCCGGGGCCGCCGGCTGGCGGCGGACTGCCTGCGGGTCGTGGTCATCGCCGTCGTCTACTACGCGGGCGGGCGGCTGGGGCTGCTCCGCGAGGTGACCGTCGAAGGGGCCGTCGTCACGCCGTTCTGGCCGCCCACCGGGATCGCCGTCAGCGCCCTGCTCTTCTTCGGCTACCGGGCCTGGCCGGGCATCGCGATCGGCGCGACCCTGGTCATCTGGACCATGGCGGACGGGCTCGACCTGTCCTCGATCGGGTTCGTCGCGGGGAACACCCTCGCGCCGCTGCTGTCCTACGCACTGCTGCGCCGCACCGGCTTCCGGCACCAGCTGGACCGGCTGCGCGACGGCGCGGGCCTGGTCTTCCTGGGCGCCTTCGCCGGGATGCTGATCAGCGCCACCACCGGGGCGCTGATGGCCGTGACGGGCGGCGACATCGATCCGCCGGACTTCTGGCCGGTGTGGACGGCCTGGTGGGCGGGGGACGTGGTGGGCGTGCTGGTGGTCACGCCGCTGCTGCTCGCGGTGCCCCGGCTGCGCAGACCGCGCGGCTGGCCGGCGGCGGCCGAGGCGGTGGTGCTGATGGTGGCGACGGCGCTGCTGTCGGTCTTCGCCACCCGCAGCACCGTCAATCTGCTGTTCCTGGTCTTTCCGCTGCTGGTGTGGGCGTCGCTGCGGTTCCAGCTCGCGGGCAGCGCCTTCTGCGTGGCCGTCGTCTCCGTCTCGGCGACCTGGGCCGCCACCGAGCGCACGGGCGGCTTCGCCCGGCACAGCCTCATCGAGGGCATGATCAGCCTCCAGGCGCTCAACGGCTCGGCCGCGTTGACGGCGCTGCTGCTCGCCGCGGTGACGGCGGAGAAGCGGAACACTCTGCGGCGGATCGAGGAGGCGTGCGCCGAGTTGGCCGAGATGGTCGACAGACTCGCCCCCGGAAGCCGCTCCACCCGCCTGTGACCCCGCACACGCAACTCCCCCTCCCCCGCACCTCGTGCGCTCCCGGACCTTGTCCGCTTCCGGGCTTCGTCCACCCCCGAGCCAGTGCGCTCCCGAGCCTCGTTCACTTCCGAGCCCCGAGCGCTTCCGGGTCCCGTGCGCTCCCGAGCCTCGTGCGCTTCCGGGTCTCGTGCGCTACCGAGCTCGTCAGGGCTTCTTGCCCGAGCCGGTGGACTTCTTGCCCGAGCCGGAGGATTTCCTGTCCGCACCGGTGGACTTCTTGCCCGTGCCGGTGGACTTCCTGGCCCCGCCGGTCTTCCCCCTGCCCGTTCCGGGCTTCTCCGCCGCCCCGCCGGGCTTCTTCGCCGGGGCGACGGTCTTCTTGCCCGCGCCGGTGCGCCTCTTCCCGGCCCCGGCGCCCGCCCCGTCGGCCCCGGCGCCCGCCCCGGCGGGCTTCTCCGCACGGCGGCGGGCCTCGGTGAGGGCGCGCTCGGCCTTCTTCGCCCGGTCCCGGGCCGCGCGGGCGGCCTCGCGTGCGCGGCGCTGTTCCGCCTCGGCGTCCTTCAGCTCGGCGCGGGCCTCCGCGACCCGGTCCTCCGTCTGCCTCTGATGCCGCTCGGCGGCCTCCGCCTCGTCCGCCGCCGCCGTGTGCGCCTCCGCCCGCTCCCGCAGCTCGCGCTCGGCCTCCCGTTCCCGGCGGCGGGCCTCCTCACGCCGCTGTTTCTCGCCCTGCCGCTGCTCCCGCTCACGGCGGCGGGCCCGTGCCGCGTCCAGATCGGCCACCCCGCCGGACGGTCCGCGCCTGCCACCGGTGCGCTTCCGGGCAGCGGCGGAGGACGAGGACGACGGGGCGGACGGAGCGGACGGAGCCGGTCCGGCCCGTTCCGCACCTCCCGGCTGTCCGGCCTCTCCGGTCTCCCCCGTCTCCCCGGGGAAGCCCACGGCGCCGGTCAGCGGCCGGTCGAGTCGGCCGCGTGCCCACTCCCGGCCGGCCTCGGCGTCCGCGAGGGCGGTGTGCAGCGTCTCCTGCACCTCCCGCTGGGCGTTCTGGCTGATCCGTTCGCCGGCCTGTTCGGCCAATTCGCGTGCCGCGCGGGCGAGCGCCGAGGTGATCTGCCGCTGCCTGCCGGACAGTTCGCGCAGCTGTGCGCCGTTCAGGTCACGCTGGGCCTCCCGCAGCTCCTCGCCGAGCCGGAGCAGCGCCTCGGTCTCCGCCGGACGCTCGCGCACCAGCAGATTGGCGGCGAAGGCGGCCAGGGTCGGGCGGCGCAGCCCGCCGATGCGGGAGGCCAGTTCGCGTTCGCCGTGCGCGCGGGCCTCCCGGGCCCGTCGGTCCCGGGAGGCGGTGAAGTCCCGCGGGGGCAGCCCGTACAGCTCGTCGGCGACGGAGTCCAGGTCCACGCCTCCTCCCTCCTCCTTCGCGGACGGCGTCGGGCGCGTCCCGCACCATCGTGCCGCGCGCACCCGCCCGCCGCGCGCGGGCCGCACCTCCACCGCCCGCCCCGGAGCCGACGGGGCTCAGAGGGGCGCGTCGGCGATCCGTGCGCGGTGGCTCTCGCCGTCGGTGAGGAAGGCCGCCAGCGCCTCGCCCTCCTCGGCGACGGCAGAGCGCTCCGGCCGGGTGAGAGCACGCAGCGGGCTGACCGTCACGGTGCCGGCCTCGACGCTCCAGGTGGCGGCCGTCCTCCCGTCGACGAGGACGAAGCGGGCGCCGGTCACCGACAGACCGCGGTGGGCGTCGTCGATGATCCGGCCGCGGTCCCGGTAGCCGAGGACCACGTTGTCGAAGGCGGGCAGGAACCGTACGGGCGCCGGGGTGTCCGGGTCGGGCCGGGGTGCGTCGGGGAGGTCCAGCAGTTCCCGGCCGCGTGTGTCACGGAAGGCCACCAGTTCCGGGCGTACGGCGGCGACGGCGGCCGGCAGTCCCGCCAGGCCGCACCAGGCGCGCAGATCGGCGGAGGCGGCGGGGCCGAAGGCGGCCAGATAGCGCCGCACCAGCGCTTCGCCGACCGGGTCGGAGCCCTCCGGCGCCGGGGGCTCGATGTCGCGTCCCAGCCAGGAGGACAGCGGAAGGTTGCGCACCCCGGCTCTGGTGCGCCACAGCCCGCGCGGCGGCAGCTGTGCCACCGGCACGAGGGCGGCGACGAGCATTTCGCCCAGCGCGCGCGTACCGGTCTCCGGCCAGCGCCCGGCGACCGCCCGGGCCAGCTCGGTCATCGAGCGGGGCTGCCCGTCGGCGAACACCTCCCGGCCCGCGGCGGCCAGTTCGCCGAGGTCCACCCCGGCGAGGTCGTCGCGGTAGACGCCGAGGACCCGCTGACGCAGCATGGCGTCGTGCCGGGACCGCCAGGCGAGCACGTCGTCGGCCGTGACGAGGTGGACGGTGCGCCGCATGAGATGCGTGCGTACCACCTGACGTCCCGTCAACAGGTCGGAGAGCGCGCCCGGTGCGAAGCCGTGCAGCCGGGACCAGAGCCCGACGAAGGGTTCCTGCGGCTCCTGCGCCTGGAGGCCGCACAGGTGCGCGACCGCGTCGTGCGCCGGGATGCCGGCACGGTCGAGGAGCAGCTGCCGGGCGAGGGTGGCACGGCCCAGCGTCCGGTCGTCCAGCACCGTCATCCGGCCGCCTCCTGCCCGCTGCGGGCCGCTCGCGGGCCCGGCTCCCGGCGCCCGGTGGCCTGCCGACCGGGCCGGGGCCGACGGGTGTTCGGGCCGGTACGGCCCGGTGTGCGCCTCGTCACTGCGCAGTTCCTCCGCTTCGCACGGGTGGTCGTCCGGCCGCCGGCTGCCCGGCGGCCAGGGGCCGTGCCCCGGCCCCTCGGTGAGCACCGTCGCAGCAGAAGCGGTCAGTCCCGGACCGCTTCTGCGGGCAGGATGGGACACATGCAGAAGACCTCGGCCCGCCTGCTGACGCTCCTGTCCCTGCTCCAGGCACGGCGGGACTGGCCCGGAGCACTGCTGGCCGAGCGCCTGGAGGTCAGCCCGCGCACCCTGCGCCGCGATGTGGAGCGGCTGCGCGGGCTCGGCTATCCCGTCACGGCGGCCAAGGGGCCGGACGGCGGGTACCGGCTCGACGCGGGCGCCGACCTGCCCCCGCTGCTGTTCGACGACGAGCAGGCCGTCGCCCTCGCCGTCGCGCTGCGGAGCGCCGCCACCACCGGAGCCGGCATCGGGGACGCGGCGGCACGGGCGCTGACCACCGTCCGGCAGGTGATGCCCGCCCGGCTGCGGCACCGGATCGACGCCCTGCCGGTCACCGCCGTCGGCCGGCCGGCGGACAGGCCGGACACCGAGGCCGCGAGCGGTGTGCTGGCGGCGCTCGGAGCCGCCGTGCACGCCCGCGAGGTGCTGCGCTTCGACCATGTGCCCGTCTCCTGCCCCGCGGACGGCCGGGACGGTGCCGGGCGGGCACCGCGCCGGGTGCAGCCGCACCATCTCGTCGCCAGGGAAGGCCGGTGGTACCTGGTCGCGTGGGACCTCGACCGCGAGGACTGGCGGATCTTCCGTGCCGACCGGATCGCCCCGCGGACGCCGACGGGCCCCCGCTTCACCCCGCGCGAGGTGCCCGGGGGCGACGTGGCCGCCTTCGTCGACGGCAGGTTCCGCGGCTCGGACGGTGCGGGCGGCTGGCCGTGCCGGGGCGAGGTCGTCCTGGATCTGCCGGCCGCCGAGGTCTCCCGGTACCTGGGCAACGGGGTCGCCGAGGAGCTCGGGCCGGACCGCTGCCGGCTCGTGCTGGGCTCCTGGTCGTGGACCGCGCTGGCCGCCGACCTCGCCAGGTTCGACGCCGGTGTCGAGGTCGTCGGCCCGGACGCGCTCAGGACCGCCTTCGCCCGCCTCGCCGAACGCTGCACGGCCGCGGCATCGGGCGCCGCCCTGCCCCGCCCCGGCACGGCGGACCCCCACGCCGCGAACGGGAACACCCCGGCCCCGCCCCCGGAATCCGCTCCGGCGCCCTGACGCAGACCCCGTCCTTCGACGCCAAGTCCCGTTGCCCGGGCGGCACTTGGCACAGGACCGACTCGGCCGACGGCACAGGCCCGGCCCGGCCGGCGACCCGGGACGCACTCCGGCCGACGGCCCGCGACGCACTCCGACCGGCGACCCGCGACGCACTCCGACCGGCGACCCGCGACGCACTCCGACCGGCGGCCCGGGACGCAGTCCGACCGACAGCCCGGCTCGGACCAACCGGCAGCCCCGGCCCGGCTCAGCCCTCGGGCCCCGTGCCCGGGAAGAGGCGGTCGAGGTGGTGGCGCAGCACGCCGGCCGCGTCGTGGGGGCTCCGCTGACCGGCGAGGATTCCCGAGCCGAGTCCGGCCGCCATGGCCAGCAGTCCGGCCGCCTCCCGGCGCGGGTCGGCGCCGGGGGTCAGGAGGCCCTCGCCCAGGGCCTGTTCGAGCAGGTGCGTCACGGCGTTCTCGGCGGCGTCGGGCGCGTCGGTGAACGGCTGCGCCGCCAACGCCTCGTCCGTCGCGGCGAGTACGGCGTACGAGGTGAACAGCAGATGGAAGGTGCGGGACTCCTCGTCCGTGGGCAGCGACTCCAGCAGCAGGGCCTCGACGGCCGCGCGCGGCCCGGCGCCCTCGCCCGCCGCGCGTCTGCGTGCCGTGGCCCGTTCGCCGAAGTCGGCGGCCAGTTGGCGCAGTCCGTGCAGCAGCAGCTTCTCCTTGGTCTCGAAGTAGTACTGCACCAGCCGCAGGGAGATCCCGGCCTCGGCGGCCACGTCGCGCATGCCCACCCGGTGCAGTCCGCGACGGCCGGCGACCCGGATGAGGGCCCGGGCGATCGCGGTCCGCCGCTCCTCGTGGTCGACGCGCTTGGGCACGCTGCTCACTCCCTGTTCGGCCTGCTGACGGCCGGTTGATGGTACCGCCGTACCACGTTCATGGTACGTTCGTACCACAAAAATGGAGCTGCCGAGGAGGCGTCCACCGTGCCGAGAGCCGTGCCCCGCACCCGCGACCACACCCGCACCACCACCCGGCCCGATGTCGGGCGCTATGTGAACGAGGAGCTGCGCGAGCGCTATCTCGCCGCGTGCGCCGCCGTTCACGCGCTGGGCCCGGCCCCGGCGGCCGAGACCGAGGTGGAGACCGCCTTCGCCACCACCCACGTCTACCGCTACGGGCCCGCACGGGCCGACGCCCCGGAACATCTCCCCGTGGTGCTGGTGCACGGCGCGGGGACCAACTCCGCGATGTGGTACCCGAACACGGGCGACCTGAGCGCCGAACGCACCGTCTTCGCGCTGGACACCCCGGGCGACCCCGGGCTGAGCGTGCAGCGCGAACCCCTGCACCGGCCCGAGGACGCCGCGCAGTGGCTCGACGAGACGCTGGCCGGGCTCGGCCTGGACCGCGTCCACCTCGTCGGCGTCTCCTACGGCGGCTGGCTCGCGCTCAACCAGGCCCATCTGCGGCCCGAACGGCTCGCGTCGGTCACCCTGCTCGACCCGGGCGGCCTGGAGAAGGTCGGACCCCGGTTCTTCGCCTGGATCTTCGCCGGTTTCCTCGCCACGTTCGCACCCCGCGCGCTGCGGGTCCGACTGGCCGCCTGGCTGGAGCAGCCCGTGCTCGTGGTGCCGGAGCTGCGGAACATGATCCGCGCCGGTGTCCGGGCCCATCGCATCCGCCGCCCGGCGCCCGCACCGCTGACCGAGGACGAACTGCGCACCGTGCGCACGCCGTTGTATCTGCTCCTCGGCCGCCGCAGCCTGCTGCTGCACCCCCGCCGGCAGGCGGAGCGGGTGCCGCGGCTGATACCGGGAGCGCGCGCCGAGATCGTCGAACGGACCGGGCACGGGCCGCAGATCGATCACGCCGAGGAGGTCAACGCCCGCATCCTGGCCTTCCTCGCGGCGACGGAGGCCCACGGACGGGCCTGACCCGCCACCCCGCCGGGAGCCCTCGCCCGGCACCACGGCCTGCCGCCGGAGACCCAGGGCTGCGCACCTCCGGGGCCCCGGCGGCTCGCACCTCCCTCGACCTGCACGTTCCTGCTCAGCACAGCACCGGGTTGACAGCCGCGGGCGCCGCACCTCATGCTTTCACTACTTAATTAGTGAAAGGGGTCAGGGCGTGACCGAGCCCCGGATCGAGTACCGCATCGACAGGCGGAGTGGCGTAGCCACCTATGTGCAGATCATTCAGCAGACCGAACAGGCGCTCCGGCTCGGTCTGCTGGAGGAGGGAGACCAGTTGCCGACGGCCCGTGCCGTGGTGGAAGCCACCGCGGTCAATCCGAACACCGTGCTCAAGGCGTACCGCGAGCTGGAACGCAAGGGGCTGGTGGAGGCCCGCCGCGGGATGGGCACCTTCGTCCGCCGCGGCCTGCGCACCACCCCCGTGGACTCCGGGCTCCACGCCGATCTGGCCGGCTGGGTGCGCCGCGCCCGGGAGGCCGGGCTGGAGCGGGACGACGTGACCGCGCTCTTCAGCTCGCTGCTCGACGAGCACTTCCCGCAGGAGGCCCGATGACCGGCGCGGAGCCGGCGGTCGAGGCGTCCGGGCTGGTCAAGCAGTTCGGACGGCGGCGCCCCGCGGCACTGGACGGTTGCAGCTTCCAGGTCGGGGCCGGCAGCGTCTGCGCACTCGTCGGCCCCAACGGGGCGGGCAAGTCCACCCTGTTGGACCTCGCGGCCGGGGTGAGCAGCCCGACCGAGGGCAGCATCCGGCTGCTCGGCGGGCACACACCCGGCGAGGTGCGCGAGCGCGTCTCCTACCTCGCCCAGGACAAGCAGCTCTACCCGCAGCTCACCGTCGCCGAGACCCTGCGCATGGCGGCCGGCCTCAACCCGGGCCGCTGGGACGCGCGGTACGCCGCCGACGTGGTCGAGCAGGGCGGCGTGGACCCGGGCACCCGCGTCCGCCGGCTCTCCGGCGGCCAGCGCACCCGCGTCGCGCTCGCCCTGGCCCTGGGCAAGCGGCCCGATCTGCTGCTGCTCGACGAGCCGATGGCCGCGCTGGACCCGCTCGCCAGGAAGCAGTTCACCGGGCTGCTGATGGCGCACGTCGCCGAGCACGGCGCCACCGTCCTGCTCTCCTCGCACGACCTCGGCGAACTCACCGACACCTGCGACGACTTGGTGCTCCTCGGACAGGGCCGGGTACGGCTGGCCGGCGCGACCGACGCGCTGCTCGACGCGCATCTGCTGGCCACCGGCCGCGGCACCGTCGAGGACCTGTCCGCGCACACCGTGGTCGACTCCCGCGCGGCAGGCCGCGGCACCACCGCGCTGCTCCGCCCCGCGGGGCCGCTCCCGGACGGCTGGAGCACCGCCCAGCCGTCACTGGAGGAGCTGGTCGTCCACTACCTCGGCGCTCCGGACGCACCCCCGCTCGATCTCTCCGCCGACTGAGCCGTCCCCTCCCCACCGTCCCGTCCCACCGCTCCAGGAGACCAAGACCATGACCACGCACGTCGCTTCCCCCCACTCCGCGTTCGACAGCGGCGGTCGGCCGGGCGGCCCGGTCCGCTCCGTGATACGGCTGCACCGCGGCGGCCTCTGGGTCTGGGTCGGCTATCTCGCCGTCACCGCCGGGGTGCTGCTGTGGCTCTACGGGCCCGGCGGCTCGGCAGCGGAGCAGGACAGCATCTACTGCTCACACCACCAGTGCTACGACTTCGGTGCCATCGGCGCCTACAAGGACATGCTGATCGTCGTCGATGTGCTGATCCGGGCCGTCGCCTTCCTGGCGCCCGCCTACGTGGCCGCGCTGCTGGTCGGCCGCGAGTTGCAGCACGGCACCCACCGGCTGGCCTGGACCCAGGGCGTCTCCCCGGCGCGCTGGCTGGCCGCCCGGCTGGCGGTCCCGGCGGTCGCGGTGACGGTCGGCACCGGTGTGCTGGTGGCCCTCTTCCACCTGGTCAGGTCGGCCGAGTTCGGGGTCGGCAACTGGGGCTTCTTCGACTCCAACGTCTACTACGACGGCGGTCTGCTCGCCTTCGTCTACCCGCTGCTCGGCGTCGCGCTGGGCGCCCTCGCCGGCCTGCTGCTGGGCCGCTCGGTCCCCGCCGCGCTGGTCGCCGTGGCCGCCATGGCCGCCGTCCAACTGCTCATGCAGGCCCTGCGGTTCAAGCTGCTGCCCACCGAGACGCGCACCAGCAGCGGCACCTACGACGTGCCGAGCGGCGCGGAGCTCCAGGGCGTCGACGAGGCGAACGTGCACCACATCACCGCCCACTTCCACCCGGCCTCGCACGTGTGGCCGCTCCAGTTCATCGAGTCCGGCATCGTCCTGGCGGCGGCCGCGCTGGCCGTCGCCGGCACCTTCCAGCTGCTGCGCAACCGGGCCGGCTGACCACCGGCCCGCGCCGATGAGGGCGCCCGCTACCGCTGTCGGGGGGCAGCGGAAGCGGGCGCCTTTCCGTCGTCTCCGGCGCCCGCACTGGGCGGTCCCCGACGGCAGCCGCCGCCACGCCGCACAGGCGGCGGACGGGCGGAAACGCCGCTAGGCGGCGGCGAGTTCGGAAGCGTGCGGTGGTTCCGCGCCCGCGCGGGAGCAGGTGAGCGCCGAGGCGCGCGCGGCGAAGCCCAGCACCTCCCGCCACCCGTCCGGGTCGAGCCCGTCGAGCGCGCCGGGCGCGAACAGCTCCCGCTGCCCGAGCGCGTGCAGCAGCGCGGCGTTGACGGTGTCACCGGCGCCGATGGTGTCGACGACGTCGACGCGCTCGCCCGGCACGGACAGCTGCCGCCCGTCGCGGGTGAAGACCGTCAGCCCGTCGGCGCCCCGGGTGAGGACGACGGCGGCCGGGCCGGCGGCCAGCCAGTCGGCGACGTCCCCGCCGAGCCACTCCGCGTCGTCCTCGCTCAGCTTCAGCAGCGAGACGGAGGGCAGCCAGCCGCGGAACCGGGCGCGGTAGGCGTCGGCGTCCGGTATCAGCCCGGCACGGATGTTGGGGTCGAGCGCGACGAACACCCCGCGTTCGGCCTCCCGCCGCATCAGCTGCTCGTAGGCGGTGGCGCCCGGCTCCAGGACGAGCGAGCAGGTGCCGAGCGACAACGCCCGGGTGGCGGCGGGGAGTCGGCCGGGCAGGGCGAAGAGCCGGTCGGCGGTTCCCGCGACGTAGAAGGTGTAGGCGGCCGAGCCCGCCGCGTCGAGCGCGGCGACCGCGAGCGTGGTGGGCTCGGCGCCGCGCTGCACCAGGTCCGTCCGCACGCCCTCGGTGTGCAGCCGCTCCAGCAGGGACTCCCCGAAGGCGTCGGTGGAGACACGGGAGCAGAACGCGGTGGGCGTGCCGAGCCGCCCCAGCGCCACGGCGGTGTTGTACGGGCCGCCGCCGCGCGCGGGACGCAGCGCGGCGAGGGGGTCGCCGGCGCTCTGCGGCACCAGGTCGATCAGGGCTTCACCGGCTACGACGATCACGGGCGGTTCCTTCGCGGCGCTCGACAGGGGTGCGGCGGCCGGCGGCGCGACGGCGGCGCGACCGGACGGCTGCGAGGGTAGCCGACCCGTCGTTCCCGCCCGGACCAGGGGCGGAAGGCGCACCGGACCCCGCCGGTGCGCCACCCCGGGGAGTTTTTGAAAACGAATCCCATTTACGATGGACCTCGTCGACCGGCACACCGACCCGAGGAGGACCCGTGGCCGTACCCAAACGGAAGATGTCGCGCAGCAACACCCGCCACCGCCGGGCGCGCTGGAAGGCCGAGCCGCCGCAGCTCGTACCGGTCACCCTGAACGGCACCGTGCACCGCGTGCCGCGGCGCCTCGTCCGGGCCTACGAACGCGGGCTGCTGCGCCCCGAGGAGTGAGCGGCTGACCGGCGACGGCCGCCGGCTCAGCGGAAGTCGGCCGCGTGGTCGCGGGCCCACCGGGCGAAGGTACGGGCCGGCACCCCGGTGACGGCCTCGGCGGTGGGCTGGGGCCCGAGGCCGGCGGGGTCGAAGGCGGCGATCTCGCGGGGGTCGGCCGGATTGCCCTCGTAGTCGGCGAAACCGAGCAGGAAGTCCGCGTTCTCCGCGGCGAACCCGCCCTGGGCGGCGTAGCGTTCGCGGGCTTCCTCGGGGGTGACCTCGACCAGGCGGATCTCCTCGCCGATGGCCTCGGCGATCGCCCGCACCTGCGCGCGCAGGGTGACCGCCGCGGGCCCGTTGAGGGTGTAGGCGGCACCGGCGTGCCCGTCCCGCAGGAGCGCGGCCACGGCGACGTCCGCGATGTCCCGCTCGTGCACCGGGAACCAGCCGAAGTCGGGGTTCGGCTCCCGCACCACGCGCTCGGCCCGGATGGACGGGCCCCACAACTCCAGCTTGTTCAGGGCGAATTCGCCCGGGCGCACATGGGTCCACTCCAGCCCGGACTCCTCCACGGCCCGCTCGACCGGCAGATGGTGGGTCGTATCCAGCCCGGCGGACACGGCGCCGGAGGAGAGCACCACGATCCGCCGCACCCCCGCCTCCCGGGCCCGGGCGACCACCTCGCGCGCGGTCCGCGCGACGGGGAAGAGGAACAGCTGCTCGACGCCCTTCAGCGCCGCGTCCAGCGTCCCGGGCCGGCCGAGATCGCCGTCGACGGTCCGCACCCCGGCGGGCAGCAGCCGGGCCGCCCGCTCCGGCGCCCGGCTGAGCGCGCGCACCTCGGCGCCCTCCGCGACGAGCCCCTCGACCACCAGTCGCCCCACGTTCCCGGTCGCCCCCGTCACCAGCACCGTCATCGGCGATCCCCTCCGTCTCCGCGCCCTCGCGCACTTTTCCGTATCCGATACGGGAATGACTTTACCGTACTCTGCACGGGAATTGAGGGCCGGAGACGGACGCACACGGCAGGCACCGGCCCGCCCCCGGAACGCGCACGGAAGGGACGAGCGGCCATGGCACGGAAGGCGAGCGGAGGCGGGGATCCGCAGCGGACCCTGCGGCTGCTGTGGGGGCCGTCGCCCCGGACCGCGGGAGGAGCGGTCCGGGGGCGCAGGCCGCGCATCGGGGTACCGCGGATCGTCGACGCCGCCGTGGCCCTCGCCGACGAGGAGGGCCTGGAGGCGACGACGATGAGCGCCGTGGCCCGGAGGCTGGGCGTCGGCACCATGTCGCTGTACACCCATGTGCCCGGCAAGGCGGAACTGCTCGACCTGATGGTGGACGCCGTCTGGCGCGAGCTGGAGCTGCCGCCCGCGCACGAGCCGCACGCCGAGGGCTGGCGCGGGCTGGTCGCGCTGTACGCGCGGCGGACGCTCGCCGTGCACCGGGCGCACCCGTGGCTGCGCGAGATCTCCACCGTGCGCCCGCCGCTCGGCCCGGGGCTGCTGGCCCGGCAGGAGTATCTGCTGGCGGTCCTGGCGACGGCCGGCCTGGACGCCTCCCGGGCGGCCGTGGCCGCGGACGCGCTCGCCACCTTCGTCGACGCCACGGCCGCCGCCGAGGCCGAGCACGCGCACGCCGCCCGGGTCAGCGGGCAGCCGGAGGGCGACTGGTGGCAGGCGCGCCAGGAGTTCTGGGACGAGCACTTCGACCCCGGGCGCTATCCGGCGATCACCCGCGCCTGGAAGGCGGGCGGCCTGCACCGCGGCGCGGCCGAAACCGCGGTGGACGCCCGGGAGTTCGGGCTGCGGGTGCTGCTGGACGGCATCGAGGCGGCCGCCGCCTCCTCGCCCGAGCGCTGACCCCGCCTTGTTAATGGAAACCATTTCCATTTAGAGTGGCGGCATGGCACGCAACGAACTCAGGCCCGTGATCAAACTGCGCTCCACCGCGCGGACCGGCTACACCTACGTCACCCGCAAGAACCGGCGGAACGATCCGGACCGGATGACGCTGCGCAAGTACGACCCCGTCGTCCGGCGGCACGTCGACTTCCGCGAGGAACGCTGATGCGGGGAGCGGACCCGGCGGCGCTGCCCGTCGTCCTGGTCGCCGGGATGCACGCCGACGCCCGCCGCGAGGTCGTCGAGCGGCTGCTGGCCGCCGTCCCCCGCAGCGTCGCCCTCCACCACGACCTCGGCGCGGCGAGCAGCGAGGGGACCGTCGTCCGCACCGTGCGGGACGCCTCCGGTGAACTCGGGCGCGACGAGGCCCCGTTGGTGCGCGGCTGTGCCTGCTGTGCGCTGCGCGAGGACCTCGTCCCCGAGCTGGAGCGGCTGGCGGCGGGCCGGGCGGCCACGCTGGCCGTCGTCGAGCTGTGGGACTCCGTCGAGCCGCAGGCCATGGCGGAGGTCGTCGCCGCACACGGCGGGCCCGACCTGGCGCTGACCGGGGTCGTCACCGCCGTCGACCCGGCCCTGGCGCTCCCGTGCCTCGCCGGCGGCGACGACCTCGCCGACGCCGGGCTGGCCGCCGCCCCCGGGGACCACCGCACGATCGGCGACACCTGGGCCCGGCAGATCGAGTACGCACCCCTGCTGGCGCTCGCCGACAACCCGGAGGCGGACACCGAGGACCACGCCCTGCTCACCCAGCTCAACCCCACGGCACACCAACTCAACGCCTGTGACCCGGAGTTGATACGCCGCGTGCACGCCGGTTTCGACGTGGAGGCCGCTGCCGCCGCACAGCACCCGGCCTGCGCCCGGCTCCCGCACGAGGCGGACGACGCCGGGGTGACGACCGTCGTCTGGCGCCGGCACCGGCCCTTCCACCCCGAACGGCTCTACGCGGCACTGGAGGACCTCACCTGCGTGGCGGCCCGCAGCCGGGGCCGGTTCTGGCTGGCCGACCGCCCCGACACCCTGCTGTCCTGGGACGCGGCGGGCGGAGCGCTCTGCGTCGAGAGCGCGGGCCCGTGGCTGGCCGCGCTGCCGGACGCCGCCTGGGACCTGGAGCCGCCCCTCCGCCGTGCCGCCGCCGCGCTCGACTGGCACCCCGTGCACGGGGACCGCTGCCAGCACCTGGTGTTCACCTCGCCCGGCCTCGACCGGGACGGACTGGTGCGGCTGCTGGAGTCCTGTCTGCTGACGAACGCCGAGTACGTGGCGGGCCGCGACGCCTGGCAACGCCTGCCGCGCGCCTTCGACTCCCTGCTCGACCCCGCCGCCTGACCAACTCCCCCATCCCTTCCCGGACTTGACCCGTCGGGCCGAGGCTCCCATCCCGCAACGAGAGGACGTACCGCACCGTGCCCCGCCGCACCCCCGCACGCAAACAGCCCAGGCCGCGCCCCAATCCGCTGGACGCGGCAGGGATCACCTACGTCGACTACAAGGACACCGAGCTGCTGCGGAAGTTCATCTCCGACCGCGGCAAGATCCGCAGCCGTCGCGTGACCCGCGTGACCGCGCAGCAGCAGCGGCAGATCGCCACCGCCGTCAAGAACGCCCGGGAGATGGCCCTCCTCCCGTACGCCACCCGGTGACCGGCCCCACCGGACACCGCACCGCACCCCGTCCCCGGCACCGCCTCCCGCCGGGGACGGCCCGCAGCCCCGGAGCCCAGCGCGCCGGGGCTGCGGCGCTGCCCGCGGGGTCGACCGACCCCAACTCCCCTGCGGGGGCGACGCGTTAGCATCGTCCCCGTGACCGCGGAGAGAGCCCGCGCCGCGCGGGCGGACCCGGACCGGACCTCCGTGCAGGTCGAGTTCCGGAAGTACGACGGACGGCTGAGCGCCCGCTGGACGGCCGACCGGCTCGGCGAGGACGAGCACGGCGTCTGGCTGGGCACCGCGCGCGGCGTCGCCGTCGAGGCGGACGCCGGAGGCTGGACGAACCGGTTCGCCCACGTCCTGCTGGTGCCGGACGGCCGGTGGTGGACGGCCACGTTCTGCGCGGCCCCGGCCCCGGAGGTGTACTGCGACGTGTGCACGGTGCCCGAGTGGAACGCGGACCGGACCGTCCTGCGCACGGTCGATCTCGACCTCGACGTCGTACGGTCCCCCGGCGGCGAGGCCCGGCTCAAGGACGAGGACGAGTTCGCCGAACACCGGCTGACCTACGGCTACCCCGACGACGTCGTCTCCCGGGCCCGGCGGACCGCCGCCCGGCTGCTGGAGGCGGCCCGGCTCGACGGCCACGGCACCGAACCCTTCGTCTCGGCCTGGCGCCCCTGGCTGGACCTCGTCGGATAGCCCGGACCCCCGGCGGGCCCGGACCGACGAAGGGAACACCGCGCTCGACGGGGGTCACACCCCTTCGCCCAGCGCGGAGACGGCGGCCGGGTCGTGACCCGCCGCGGTGAGCGGTGCGCGGATGTCCCGGTCCAACTCCGGGACATGGCCGAGGAGGACATCGGCCGGGCCGTGCACCGTGGCGCGGGCCAGCACCGCGGGCAGCAGCAGGGTCGCACCGGCGCCGAGAGACTCGGTACCGCCGTCCCACGACAGCCGCACGGGCCGGCCGACGTTGCTCAGCACGACGGCGGAGTCGAAGGAGAGCGCCAGCCCCGCGCCGTCCACCGCACGGTGCCGTTCCAGGGCGAAGTACGGACCGGCGGCCAGCACCCGGCGCTCGGTGCCGGCGGCGGCGGGCAGCGGCAGCCCGGGATGGAAGCGGGGGCGGTACCGCGGCTTCCACCGGTCGAGGAGCGCCTCGATGTTCGCGTGCCGCTGCTCGTCGCCGAGAGCGGCGCCGTCCTCCATCCGGTGCCGCATCGCGTGCTGCTGGAGATCCGAGGTCTGCTCGATCTCGTAGACGAGGGTGCCGGGACCGAAGCTGTGCACCGTGCCTGCGGGGACGTAGAGGGTGTCCCCCGCGCGGACGGGCAGACGGCGCAGCACGGAGGCGAAGTCCTCGTCCAGCAGGGCCTGTCGGAGTCGCCCACGCCCGACACCGGGCACGGTGCCCGCCCAGGCGGTGGCGCCGGGCCGGGCGTACAGGATGTGCCACGCCTCGGTCTTGCCGTTCGGCTCGCCGTCCAGGGCGCGGGCGTCGGCGTCGTCCGGGTGGACATGCACCGGCAGCGCCCGGTGGGCGTCGATGAACTTGGTGAGCAGCGGGAAGCGGGGGCCGTCGGCGCCCCGGGCACCGATCAGCTCCGCCGGGTGGTCGCGCACCAGCTCGCGCAGGCTCCGGCCCGCGAGCGGACCGCCCACCACCTCGGCGCCCGCCCCCTCGACATCGCTGACCTCCCAGGTCTCGGCGACGGGCCCGTCCGGCAGGCCGGTACGTCCGAGACGGTCGGGAATGGCCCGCCCGCCGAAGACGTGCTGGGCGACGGGGGTCGTCAACCGCAGCGGACACCAGTCCGCCGGGGCCGGCCGCTGCTGCTCGGAGTCTCGTGTCACACCGTTCCCTGTCCTGTGCGGGGCCGTCGCCCGGGGCTGCGCGGGGCCGTCGCCCGGGGCTGTACGGCCGTATCGGAGGCCGGGGTCGGCGGGGCCTTGCCGGGCGGGTGCGGTCGCGTGCCCCGGGTGCGTGCCGTGGTCGGTTCAGCACTACCAGGCGGGGGCGGCGGGCCCGGCGGTGCCGCGCGGTGGACGGGCCTCGGCAGGGGCTCGGCGAGGCCTCGGCAGGAGCTCGGCAGGGCTCGGCAGGAGCTCGGCAGGGGCTCGGTGGGGCGGGCGGTCGGAGCTCTCCGCGTGCCGGTCGGGCCCTCCGCAGGGCCGGGAGCCGGGACGGAGAGAAAGCCCCGGCGGAGAGAAAGCCCCCGCGGAGGAAGATGCCCAGGTCAGGGCGGGAGCCCGGGGGTGGGTGGATCGCTCCTACCCCGCTGGGGCGAGACGTTCCCTACGGTTGCGGGCATGAGCGGAAACGGCGGAAAGGGGTCGAGCGGCCCCCTGGCGGAGTTCCTGCGGGCGCGGCGCGCACGGGTGCGGCCGGCGGAGCAGGGGCTGGTGCCGGGCGGTGAGCGGCAGGTGCCGGGGCTGCGGCGGGACGAGGTCGCGCTGCTGGCCGGGATCAGCACGGACTACTACGTCCGGCTGGAGCAGGGCAGGGAGCGGCGCCCGTCCGGCCCGGTGCTGTCGGCGCTGGCCGAGGCACTGCTGCTGGAGGAACCGGCGCGGCGGCATCTGCGCGAGCTGGCCGCCGCGGGCCGGGCCGACGACGGCGAGGACACCGGCGAGGCCGAGCTGCCCGCCGCACGGCTGGAGGCGCTGCGCCCCCTGCTGGACGCGCTGGCCGTCCCGGCGCTCGTGATCGACCGGCAACTGGACGTGGTGGCCGCCAACCCGCTCGGCGCTCTGCTGTACGAGGGGCTGGAGCACCGGGACAACTATGCGCGCATGGTGTTCCTCTCCCCCGGGGCCGGGGAGTTCTTCGTCGACCGGGCGGAGACCGCGGCCTGCGTCGTCGCCTCGCTCCGCGCGAGCGCGGGCGCCCGCCCGTCCGCGCGGCTGGAGCGGCTCCC
>NZ_BJMM01000031.1 GCF_006539165.1 Streptomyces cacaoi
CACGCGACGGCGGGCGCTCCCGGGAGGAGCGCCCGCCGTGGGTTTTTCCCGGGGATTCCCGGGGAGGTGTGCCGGTTCCCGGAGGTGGAACCGTCAGCCGAGGAGGCCCTTGCCGACCGGCAGGCCGCCGAGCATGTTGCCACCGGGGTTCGAGCCGTCGGTCAGACCGGAGGCCAGCTGGTTGGTGGCGGCACCGGACTTGCCGTCGAGGGTGTCCTGCGCGGTCTGCGTGGTGGCGCCGAGCGCGTTCGAGACACCGGAGGGAAGACCCTTGGTGGCGTTCTCCACGGGCAGCTTGCCCACGGCGCCGGTGGCCGTCTCGGCGAGCGGGCCGAGCGCGTCGGTGCCGAGCGCGGAGGCGGCACCCGCGCCGGCGGCGACGGCGGCGGCACTCATGACGGCGACACCCAGGGTCTTCTTGGCTACCTGCTTCATCTGTGCGTACGTCCTCGTGATGTGGGGGGTTGGGCAGCCCGGTGAACGTAGCCACGAAGACGAAGCGGTGGCAAACACGCGACGGCGGCCGGGAGTCGGGCTCCCGGCCGCCGTGCCGTGCCCCGGTCCGCGCCCGCCCGCCGGCCCGGCGCCGGGTGCGGAACCGCTGGTCATGCCGGGTCAGTGCGCGGCGTCCTTGAACAGCCATTCGGACTTCAGGGTCGAATAGCCGGGCTTGATCACATCGTTGATCATGGCGAGACGTTCATCGAAAGGAATGAACGCGGACTTCATGGCATTGACGGTGAACCACTGCATGTCGTCGAGCGTGTACTGGAACGTGTCGACGAGGTGCTCGAACTCGCGGCTCATGCTCGTCCCGCTCATCAGCCGGTTGTCGGTGTTGACCGTCGCGCGGAAGTGCAGCCGGCGCAGCAGTCCGATGGGGTGCTCGGCGTACGAGGGGGCGGCCCCGGTCTGGAGGTTGGAGCTGGGGCACAGCTCCAGCGGGATCCGCTTGTCGCGCACATAGCTGGCGAGCCGGCCGAGCTTGACGGTGCCGTCGTCGGCCTCCTGGATGTCGTCGATGATGCGCACGCCGTGGCCGAGCCGGTCGGCGCCGCACCACTGGAGCGCCTGCCAGATCGAGGGCAGTCCGAACGCCTCGCCGGCGTGGATGGTGAAGTGGTTGTTCTCGCGCTTGAGGTACTCGAAGGCGTCCAGGTGCCGGGTCGGCGGGTGGCCGGCCTCGGCGCCGGCGATGTCGAAGCCGACGACGCCCAGATCGCGGTACCGGTTGGCGAGTTCGGCGATCTCCAGCGCGCGGGCCGCGTGCCGCATCGCGGTCAGCAGGGCGCCGACGCGGATGCGGTGCCCGGCGGCACGGGCGCGCCGCTCGCCCTCCCGGAAGCCGGCGTCGACGGCCTCGACGACCTCCTCCAGGCCGAGCCCGCCTTCCAGGTGCTGCTCGGGCGCGTAGCGGATCTCGGCGTAGACGACGCCGTCGGCGGCGAGGTCCTCGGCGCACTCGGCGGCGACCCGGAAGAGCGCGTCCCGGGTCTGCATGACGCCGACGGTGTGCGAGAACGTCTCCAGGTACCGCTCCAGCGAGCCGGAGTCGGCGGCCTCGCGGAACCAGTCGGCGAGCCGGTCCGCTTCGTTCTCGGGGAGCTGGTCGTATCCGGTCTCGCGCGCCAGCTCGACGAGGGTCGCGGGGCGCGGGCCGCCGTCGAGGTGGTCGTGCAGCAGGACCTTGGGTGCGCGGCGGATCTGCTCCTTGGTGGGGACGGTGCTGAGGGATTCGCTTACCATTTCGGCACTGTAGCGCCTACGCGCGTAGAACGCATGGGGTTCCCGGATTCCGGCCCCTGCGGCCCCCGTACCGCGCCCGCGCGGCGCCCGCTCGGACGCCCCTTCGGTGCCTGCCCGGTGCCTGCTCGGTGCCTGCTCGGTGCCCGCCGGCACGGTCCGCCGGGCGGATCTCGTCCGACCCCCTGCCGTGGCGGCCCGGCCGTGGGATTGTTTCTGCCATGGCTCAGCGAGCGATGCGCGAGAGGGAAGCACGGCTGGGGCGGCCCCGCGGGGCCGTGGGCACCGCACCGCACGCCGTCGTCCTGGTGCTGCCCGGTGGCGGTCCCGGCGGGCGGCGCGGCGCGACGGCGGCAGCGGCGGCCGTACCGCTGGCACGGCGGCTGGCCCGAGCCGCCCGCGACGAGCCCCTCGTCGCCCACGTGGTGCGCTACCGCTCCGCCGCGACGGACACCGCACCGTCCGAGAGCCCGCCCGAGGACCCGGCCGAAGCCCTGGCCCACGACGCCGAATGGGCCGTCGGCGAGGCCGTGCGCCGCTACGGCGACGTCCCCGTCTGCCTGGCCGGTGCCGACATCGGCGGCCGGGCCGCGCTGCGCGCCGCCGGGCACGAGGCCGTCTCCTCCGTCATCGCGCTCGGGCCGATGCTGGAGGACGACGGCGACCCGGTGCGCCAGCTCCTCGGCCGGCACGTGCTGATCGTGCACGGCACCGACGACGCCCGCTGCGACCCGGAGTTGTCCTTCCGCTTCGCCGAGCGGGCGAAGAAGGTGAACGCCGACGTGTGCCGCTTCGAGGTGCACACCGCCGGGCACGGGCTGCGCCAGCACTCCTTCGAAGTGGCCGCGCTCGCCCAGGACTTCGTCCTCGGCACCCTGTGCGGCCGCGACCTGTGCCGCCCCCTCACCGACGCCCTCGCCGCGCCCCCGCCCCTCGGTCTGCGCATGCCCCTGGCCGCCGGCTTCGGACGCACCCTGCGGAGCTGACCGCGCGCGGGCCGGAGCGGGCGGACACGGCGGACGCCCGGGTCAGGTGCGGACCGCCGTGTGGACCGTGAAGGCCGTCAGATGGAAGACGTCGGCGCGGCGGGTGACGCCCTCCGGGGAGGCGTCGTCGAGGAGGGTGTCGAGGGTGGTGAGGTCCTCGGTGGACAGGGTGTCGGACAGGGCCTCGCGGGCGCGTTCCAGGCGGGTGCGGACATAGGCGCGGGCCGGCGGGTCGAGGGGTGCCGGCAGGTCGGTGAGGAAGGTGCGGCTGCCGGTGGGGGTCAGCCCGGCGGCGGCGAGCATGCCCGGCCAGTCCTCCACCGCGCGTACGGAGCCGGGCAGTTCGGCGCGCATGGCGTCGAAGGCGTCCTCCTGGGCGGCGTCGATACGGGCCTGGAGGCCGGGGCGGCCCAGGCCGATGTCGCGGGGCAGATTGCGCGTCGGCAGGCCGCGTTCGCGGACGGCGAGGACCCCGCCGGGGCGCAGCACACCGGCGAAGGTGTCCAGCGCCGCGTGCTGATCGCCGATGTGGTGGACGACGTTGCTCGTCCACACCAGGTCGGCGGTGCCGAGCGCGGGCACACCGTCGGGCAGTTCCGCGCTCCGGGTGGTCAGCCGGCCGCCGAGGCCGGCGGCGGCGGCGCGGTCGCGGGCGCGGGCCAGCAGCCCGTCGGCGCTGTCGACGGCGACGGCTTCCGCCGCCGGGAAGGCGTGCGCGAGGGCCACCGTGGCCACGCCGGGCCCGGCGCCCAGGTCGAGGAGCCGGGTCACCTCGTGCCCGCCGGTGATGTCGCGCAGCCAGGCCGCGGCGCTCTCCAGCACCGGCAGATCGAGTTCGGCTTGGCGTTCGAGATGGTCGGCGAGGGCCTCCCAGTCGGGCTCGGTGCCGTGCTCCCCGGCGCCGTGGCTGTGCCCGTGCCCGTGGCCGTGTCCGTGGTGGTGCCGGTGGTGGTGGGCGTGCGGGTGGGCGCCCTGGCCGTCCGGTGCGGTGACGGTCTCGGCCGCGGCGGAGCCGGAGGCGTCGCGGTGGTCGTCGTCGTGCTGCGGAATCATCGTTCCTCCAGGGGTGGTTGGGGTTCGGCGCGCAGGAGACGGCCCCGGCGGCCGAGCAGGAACTTCTTGAACGCGGCGACCGGCGGCGTGTCCGGCCGGCCCGCGAGCCAGGCCAGACCGATCTCCCGGACGGCACGCGGCGCCGTCACCGTCAGTTCGCGCACACCGGGCCGCGGAATGGCCGGCGGCGGCAGCAGCGCGACCCCGAGGCCCGCCGCGACCAGCCCCCGGATCGTCTCCGCCTCCTCGCCCTCGAAGGCGATCCGGGGCCGGAAACCGGCCTGCGCACACAGGGAGTCGAGGATCCGCCGCATGCCGTACCCCTTCTCCAGCGTGACGAACGACTCCTCGGCGGCCTCGGCGAGCCGCACCCGCTTGCGGCGTGCCAGCCGGTGGTCGTCGGGGACGACGAGCCGCAGCCGCTGCTCGTCCAGCCGGCGGCCGACCAGATCGGCGGAGTCCGGCACGGGCGAGGTCAGACACAGATCCAGCTCTCCCGCGCGCAGCCGGTCGAGCATCGCCTCCCCGTAGTTCTGCACCAGGGAGAACCGGACCCGGGGATGGTCGGCGCGGAAGGCCCGCAGCAGACTGGGCACCGTCTCCCAGCCGAGGGTGTGCAGAAAACCGAACGCCACCTTGCCGGTGGCCGGGTCGGCGTCCGAGCGCACCGTCTCCGCTGCCTGCCCGACGGCGGCGAGGGCCCGTTCGGCGGATGCGAGGAAGGTGTGGCCGGCCGTGGTGAGGGTGAGGCTGCGCCCGTGCCGCGCGAACAGCGCCACCCCGAGGTCCTCCTCCAGCCGGGCCAGCGCGCGGCTCAGCGAGGACTGCGGGATGCCCAGTTCGTGCGCGGCGCGGGTGACGTGCTCGTGCCGGGCGACGGCGGCGAACTGCGCCAGCCGTGGCGTCAGCGCGAGCGTCACCGGGTCGAACGGGGCGGCGTCCGCCGCGCCGCCCGGGGCCCGGCCCGGCAGCCGGCCGGCGCCGGATGTGATGTGGCTGTCTTTCTCGTTGCGTGACGGTGACAAGGGACGCCCTCAACTGCACTGATGCATGAACGGAACGATTCTGGCACTTCCATGCATTGGACGGATGAAACCGGTCGCCCTACCTTCTGAGCATGCCTGCTCTTGATACCAAGGCGTCCTCCGACGTGGAGGACGCCTCACGCGACGTGTCCGACGACAGGAACGACGGGACGAAGCTCAGCCCCGGCGACCCCGGGCACGGCAGGATGCGGCTGGCGCTGTTCGCCGCCGGACTGTCGACCTTCGCCCTCCTCTACTCCACGCAGGCACTGCTGCCGGAGATCTCGCACGACCTGCACGCGGCCCCCGACCAGGCCAGCTGGACCGTCTCCGGCGCCACCATCGGGCTCGCCGTCGCCGTGCTCCCGCTGGCCGCGCTCTCCGAACGCTTCGGCCGCCGCCGGATGCTCACCCTGTCGATGACCGTGGCCGTCGTCCTCGCCCTGCTCGTGCCGTTCGCACCGAACCTGGGCGTCCTCATCGCGCTGCGCGTCCTCCAGGGAGCCGCCGTCGCCGGCGTGCCCGCCTCCGCGATGGCGTTCCTGTCCGACGAGGTACGCGCCCGGCATCTCGTCGGCGCCGTCGGACTGTTCGTCGCGGGGAACAGTGTCGGCGGAATGAGCGGGCGGATCCTCACCGGCTGGATCACCGAAGCCTGGGGCTGGCGCGCCGGACTCGGCGCCGTCGCCGTCACCTCGCTGCTGTGCGCCGTCGCCTTCCAGCTGCTGGTGCCGCCCGCCCGGCACTTCCGCCCCGTCCCGCTGCGGCCCCGGCACTTCGCCGCCACCGTGCGCTCTCACCTGGGCAACCCGCTGCTGCTGCGGCTCTACGCCATGGGCCTGCTGTTCATGTCCGTCTTCGGCTCCGTCTACACCGTCATCGGCTACCGGCTCGTCGACGCGCCGTTCGGGCTCTCCCAGGGCCTCGTCGGGTCCATCTTCGTCATCTACCTCGTCGGCACCGTCGCCTCGGCGACCGCCGGACGCCTCAATTCCCGCTTCGGCCGCCGCGGCACGCTGTACCTGGGCATCGGCACCACCTCCGCCGGGCTGCTCGTCAGCCTCGCGGACAACCTCGTCGCCGTCGTCGCCGGGCTCGTCCTCATCACCGCCGGCTTCTTCGCCGGGCACGCCGTCGCCTCCGGCTCCGTCAGCCGCACCGCCACCCACGGCTCCGCACAGGCGTCCGCGCTGTACCAGATGGCCTACTACATCGGCAGCTCCGCCGGCGGTGCCCTCGGCGCCGTCGCCTTCGCCACCGGCGGCTGGAGCGCACTCGTCGGCCTGGGCCTCGGCTCCATGGCGCTCGCCGCCGGCGTCACCCTCTACGCCACCCGGCAGGCCCGCACGGCCACCGCGGCCGGGGCCTGAACCCCTCGCCCGTGCCGCGCCCCGCCGTGACACGGGGGCGCGGCGGGCGGGACGCTCAGGCCGTGACCCGGTCCAGGATCAACGGGGACGGGGCGAACGCCTCCGACGGGCCGATGTCGTAGGCGTCGGTGAGCGCCTCCTGCGCGTAGGGCAGCGCGTCCGGCGTATCGGTGTGCAGGGTGAACAGCGGCGCGCCCTCCAGGATGCGGTCGCCCGGCTTGGCGTGCAGCTCGACCCCGGCGCCGGCCTGCACCGGGTCCTCCTTGCGCGCCCGGCCGGCACCCAGCCGCCAGGCACACAGCCCCACGGCGTAGGCGTCGAGCCGGGTGAGCACCCCGGAGACGGGCGCGGTCACGATGTGCTGCTCGTGCGCGCGGGGCAGCGGAGCCGACGGGTCGCCGCCCTGCGCGGCGATCATGCGCCGCCACACGTCCATCGCCGAACCGTCCGCGAGCGCCCGCTCCGGATCGGCGCCGGACAGCCCGGCCGCGGCGAGCATCTCCCGGGCCAGCGCGACGGTCAGCTCCACCACATCGGCGGGCCCGCCGCCGGACAGCACATCCACCGCCTCCCGCACCTCCAGCGCGTTCCCCGCCGTCCGGCCCAGCGGCGTCGACATGTCGGTGAGCAGCGCGACGGTGCGGACGCCGTGGTCCTGGCCCAACTCGACCATGGTGGCGGCCAGTTCCCGCGCGTCCTCCGCGTTCTTCATGAAGGCGCCCGAGCCCGTCTTGACGTCCAGGACGAGCGAGCCGGTGCCCTCGGCGATCTTCTTCGACATGATCGAGGAGGCGATCAGCGGCAGGGACTCGACGGTGCCCGTCACATCGCGCAGCGCGTACAGCCGCTTGTCGGCCGGCGCGAGCCCGTCACCGGCCGCGCAGATGACCGAGCCGACGCTGCCGAGCACCTCCATCAACTCGGCGTTGCCGAGCGAAGCCCGCCAGCCCGGAATGGACTCCAGCTTGTCGAGCGTGCCGCCGGTGTGCCCGAGCCCCCGCCCGGACAACTGCGGCACCGCGGCACCACAGGCCGCGACGAGCGGCGCGAGCGGCAGCGTGATCTTGTCCCCGACGCCGCCCGTCGAATGCTTGTCGGCCGTCGGACGGGACAAGCCGCCGAAATCCATCCGCTCACCCGACGCAATCATCGCGGCGGTCCAGCGGGAGATCTCCGCGCGGTTCATCCCGTTGAGGAAGATCGCCATGGCGAGCGCCGACATCTGCTCGTCGGCCACCACGCCACGGGTGTAGGCATCGATGATCCAGTCGATCTGCGCGCCGGACAGCTCGCGACGGTCCCGCTTGTCGCGGATGACGGAAATGGCGTCCATGGTGTCGGGCAGGTCCTTTCAACGGAGCGGTGGTGCTCGTCTTGCTTGGGGGGGGCGGCTGCTTCAGCGTCAGGGGCTGCTTCGTGCCTTGGTTTATTCGTGCCTTGGCCTATTCGTGCCTTGGCCTATTCGTGCCTTGGCCTATTCGTGCCTTGGCCTATGGGGCGGCTTCATGCCTGGGGGGTGGTTCATGCCTTGGGGGTGGTTCATGCCTGGGGTGGTGGTTCTGCCTTGGGGTGGCGGTGCGTGCGTGCCTTGGGGGGTGCGGTCCGTGCCTGGGGTGCGGTCCGTGCCGTTCGTGCCTTGGCTGTGGTTCATGCCTTGGCTGTGGTCCATGCCTTGGGGGTGCGGTTCATGCCTTTGTGGGGTTTGATGCGTGGCTGGCGCAGAAGGCGGGGGGGCGTTGCCAGCGGCGGGGCGGGGAGCTGGGGAGGTAGGGTTTTCGCAGGTCAGGAGGTGGCGGGACTGGGTGGGCGTGGCTTCCTTGAAGGGTGGGTCCCACGAGCCCGAACGCGCCCGCACGCCCCCACTCCCCCACCCACACCCCACCCTCACACCCCCACACCCCCACTCCCACCTTCACCCCCACCGCACCCACCCCGGCGCCCACCGCCCCCTCACCCCAACTCCCCCGCCCCGAACGCGTCCGGCAGCAACTCGCTCAACGGCCTCACCCCGGACGGCGCTTCGACGAGCAGCCCCGCTCCGCCGTGTTCCCACAGCAGCTGCCGGCACCGTCCGCAGGGCGCGACGATCCGCCCCTCTCCCCCGCCGCCGACGCAGGTGAAGGCGGTCAGCCGGCCCCCGCCCGTGGCGGCGAGGTCGGAGACGAGCCCGCACTCCGCGCACAGGCCCACCCCGTAGGACGCGTTCTCGACGTTGCAGCCGGTGACGGTCCGTCCGTCGGCGACCAGTGCGGCAGCGCCGACGGGGAAGCCGGAGTAGGGCGCGTAGGCGCGGGCCATGGCAGCGCGAGCCAGCGCGCGCAACTCCTCCCAGTCGACGGACGCGGGTGCCGCCCCCGCACCGCCCTGCCCGGTCTCACCGGTCTCACCGGTCTCACCGACGGGACCCGTACCGGCCACACCCGCCGGGCCCGCCGCACCGTCCGGGCTCCGCTTCTCCTCCGCCACGTCACTCACCCCAGGTTTCCTTCCGCGAGATGCACCGGCCCCCTGCGCCCGCCGCGAGACGCAACGGCGGCACGCCCGCCCCAAGAAGTAACAGGCGCGCACCCGGGCCCAGGTACGACAGGCGCGCACCCGAGCCCGGGATCGACAGGCGAGTACCCGCGCCCGGGTACGACAGGCGCACGCCCGGCCCCGGGTGGGTCGAATGGACGCCCGACCCCGGGTACGTCAGGCGCACCCCCGGGCACAGATGGGGCGAATGGACGCCCGGACTCAGGTGAGGCGAATCGGCACCAGGGCGCAGGCGGGCCGAATCGGCGCCCGGGCCCCGGTGAGGCGAATGGGCGCCCGGTCTCACACGCCCTCGCCCTTGCGGTAGGACTTGCCGACCGCGCGGGGTGGTCGCAGGCGTTGGGCCGCCAGGGACAGCACCAGCAGGGTCGTGACGTAGGGGGTCATCTCGACGAATTCCAGTGCCACGGTCTCGGTCAGCGCGTACCAGATCACGAGCAGCGCGGCGATGACGACGCTGACGGCGGCCTGGACACGTCCGCTGCGCAGCCCGGCGCGGACCTTCCAGGCGGCGAGGGCCAGCAGCAGTACCGCGGCGAGCAGCAGCAGGCCGTGCACGGTCGCGCCGCCGCCGACGACGCGCAGCGCGTCCATGAAGCCGAACAGCCCGGCGCCCATGGCGACTCCGCCGGGGCGCCAGTTGCCGAAGATCATGGTGGCGAGGCCGATGTAGCCGCGCCCGCCGGTCTGCTGTTCCTGGTAGATGTGCACGCCGATGGCGAGGAAGGCCCCGCCGAGGCCGGCGAGCGCGCCGGAGACGGCCAGCGCCGCGTACTTGTACCGGTAGACGTTCACGCCGAGGGATTCGGCGGCGGTCGGGTTCTCGCCGCAGGAGCGCAGCCGCAGCCCGAAGGAGGAGCGCCACAGGACGAAGAAGCTGCCGGCGAACAGGACGACGGTCAGCAGCGTCACCCAGGAGACCTCGTGGACGGCGGCGCGCAGGATGCCGGCGAGGTCGGAGACGACGAACCAGTGGTGTTTCTCGATCGTGTGGAGGCCGTCGGAGAGCCCGGGCACCGTGAAGGTCGGCATGTCGTCCATGGGCGGCGACTGCTTGTCGTTGCCGCCGGCCTTCGCCGCCTCGCTGCCGTCCGCGCCGAACCAGATCTTCGCCAGGTAGCGGACGAGGCCGAGGGCGAGGATGTTGATGGCCACGCCGGAGACGATGTGGTCGACGCCGAAGGTCACCGTGGCGAGGGCGTGCAGCAGCCCGCCGAGCGCCCCGCCGACGACGCCGGCGAGCACGGCGGCCCACGGCCCGTACTGCCAGCCCGCCCAGCCGGCGGCGAACGTGCCGAGCATCATCATGCCTTCGAGGCCGATGTTGACGACGCCGGCCCGCTCCGCCCACAGGCCGCCCAGTCCGGCCAGTCCGATGGGGACGGCGGCGCTGAGCGCGGAGGAGAACTGGTTGCTGCTGGTGAGGTCGTTGGCGCCGGTCAGCACCCGGATGAGGGAGAAGAGGACCAGCCCGCCCGCCAGCAGCAGGAGGACGACCGGGTAGGTGAGCCGACGGCGGGCGGTGCCCGCGGTGCCGCGCCTGGTCTTCGGTGTGGTGTTCACGTCGGTACTCACGCACCCACCTCCGCCTTCTCGCCGGTGCGCGCCTCGGCGGCCAGTTCGGCACCGACCCGGCGCTGCTGGATGCGCAGCCCGTAGCGGCGCACGATCTCGTAGGCGATGACGACGGACAGCACGATGACGCCCTGCATCACGCCGACGATCTCCTGTGCGTACTCCTCGAACTCCAGCTGGATGCCGGTGCGTTCGAGGAAGCCCCACAGCAGGGCGCTGAACGCCATGCCGAGGGGGTGGTTACGGCCGAGCAGCGCGATGGCGATGCCGGTGAAGCCGACGCCCGCGGGGAAGTCCGTGCCGTAGTTGAACGATTCGTTCAGCAGGGTCGGCATGCCGACGAGTCCGGCGACGGCGCCGGACAGCAGCATGCTGGTGACCACCATCCGGCGCACGCTGACCCCGCTGGCCGCCGCGGCCGGTTCGCTGCGTCCGACGGCCCGCAGGTCGAAGCCGAAGCGGGTGCGGCCCAGCACGAACCAGTAGGCCAGCCCGATCACGACGGCGATGAGCACCGTGCCGTAGACCGGCTTGGGGTCGGTGGGGATGGTGAAGAAGTGGCCGGACGCCGGCAGGTTCGGCGTGTGGAAGAGGTTGCCGTCCTTGACGGCCAGCCGGTCCTCGGACAGGAAGTAGCCGATCAGCGAGCCCGCGATGGAGTTCAGCATGATCGTCGTGATGACCTCGCTGACGCCGCGGGTCGTCTTCAGAACGCCCGCGATGCCGGCCCAGACGGCGCCCACCGCCATGGCCGTCAGGATGATGACCGGGATCTGGAGCACTCCGGGCAGCGACAGCGCCCCGCCGACGACGGCGGCGAAGAACGCGGCGACCCGGTACTGCCCGTCGACGCCGATGTTGAACAGGTTCATCCGGAAACCGATCGCGACGGCCGCCGCCGAAAGGTAGTACGGAATCGCCTTGTTGATGATCCAGACCTGGCTGTCGCTCTTCGAACCGAAGTCGATCATCACGACGAAGGCGTGCAGCGGGTCCTTGCCGGTCGCGGCGATCACGACGGACGACAGGAGGAACGCGGCGACCAGCGCCAGCAGCGGCGCGGCCAGCGCGAGCAGGACCTTCTCCTTGGTGAACTTCTCACCGAGCCGGCTCATGCGGCACCCCCGTCCCCGGAATCCGACGCCCCGGAATCCGATGTCCCGGGCCCCGAAGCTCCGGACCCTGACGCTCCGGAGTCCGACGCCCCGGATCCCGACGTTCCGGAATCCGATGCTCCGGACCCCTGCTCCCCGGCCCCGGCCGTCCCGCTGCCCGCCCCGCCGTCCGAGGGCCCACCGTCCGAGGACGCACCGTTCGCCGGACCAGCGTCCGAGGGACCGGCGTCGGACGAGCCGCCGTCCGACGACGTTCCGTCCAGCGGCACCTCGTCCAACGGCACGTCCTCCACGGTGACTTCGTCCGACGGCGCGTCGTCCGGAGGGTCGTCGTCCGCGGGGTCGCCGTCCGGCGGTGTGCCGTGCGGCGAGGGGTCGGCGGCGAGATGGCCGTCGGCCGCGCCGGTCATGGCGGAGCCCAGTTCCTCGGGGGTGACGGTGGCCGGGTCGGCGTCCGCGACGAGCCGGCCCCGGTACATCACCCGCAGGGTGTCGGACAGTCCGATCAGCTCGTCGAGGTCCGCCGAGATCAGCAGGACGGCGAGCCCCTCGCGGCGGGCCGCGCGTATCTGGTCCCAGATCTGCGCCTGGGCGCCGACGTCGACGCCGCGCGTGGGGTGGGCGGCGATGAGCAGCTTGGGGTGGTGGCTCATCTCGCGGCCGACGATGAACTTCTGCTGGTTGCCGCCGGACAGGCTCGCCGCGGTCACCTCGATGCCGGGCGTGCGCACGTCGTACTCGGCGACGACCCGGTCGGCGTCACGGCGTGCGCCGCCCAGGTCGAGCAGTTCCGGAGCGCCGCGGACGCCGAGGAACCGGCCCTTGGTGTTGGGCCGTTCGGTCACGTGCCCGAGTATGCGGTTCTCCCACAGCGGCGCGTCCAGCAGCAGTCCGTGCCGGTGCCGGTCCTCGGGGATGTGCCCGATGCCGGCCTCCCGGCGGCGCCGGGTGGGGGTGTGGGTGATGTCCTCGCCGTCCAGGGTGAGCGTCCCGCCCGAGGGCGCGCTCATGCCCATGACGGCCTCGACCAGTTCGGCCTGGCCGTTGCCCTCCACCCCGGCGATACCGAGGACCTCGCCCTTGTGGATCGTGAAGGATATGCCGTCCAGGACGTCGCGCACGGCGCCGTCCGGGTCGGTCGCCGACAGCCGCAGGCCGGCCACACGCAGCATGGGCTCCTCGGTGACCGTCGACTCACGCGTCTCGGCGGACGGCAGTTCGGAGCCCACCATCAGCTCGGCCAGCTCCCGCGGCGACGTCTCGTGCGGCAGCAGCGACGCGACGGTCGTCCCCCGCCGGATGACGGTGATGGCGTCCGCGACGGAGAGCACCTCGCCGAGCTTGTGCGAGATGAACACGACCGTCAGACCCTCGGACTTCAGCTCCCGCAGATTGTCGAAGAGCGTGTCGACCTCCTGCGGGACGAGGACCGCGGTCGGCTCGTCCAGGATGAGCGTGCGAGCGCCCCGGTAGAGGGCCTTGAGGATCTCGACGCGCTGCCGGTCGGCCACGCCCAGATCCTCGACGAGCGCGTCGGCGCGGATGCCGAGCCCGTAGGCGTCGGACAGCTCGGCGATCCGCCGGCGTGCCCGCCCGCCGATGCCGTGCAGCCGCTCGGCGCCCAGCACGGTGTTCTCCAGCACCGTGAGGTTGTCGGCCAGCATGAAGTGCTGGTGGACCATGCCGATGCCGCGTGCGATCGCGTCCGCCGGGCTGTGCAGGGCGACCTGCTGCCCGTCGATGCGGATCGTGCCCTCGTCCGGCCGCTGCATGCCGTAGAGGATCTTCATCAAGGTGGACTTGCCCGCACCGTTCTCGCCCACCAGGGCGTGCACGGTGCCCCGGTCCACCCGGATGTCGATGTCGCGGTTGGCGACGACGCCGGGGAACCGTTTGGTGATGCCGTGGAGTTCGACCGCCGCGCCGGGCTGTTCACCCGCGTCCGGTGGCCGACTGCTGTGCTCGCTCGCTTCGATGACGCTGCTCCCTCACTGGCTCCTGCCTGCTGCCCGGGCACGCCCCGCCCGCGCCCGCGGCCCCCGCGCACCGGCAGCGCGGGCACGGGGGCGGACACGGAACGGCACGGGAACGGCTCGGACCCGGACGCCGGGGTGCACCCGGCGCCCGGTGCGCACCTACGGCTTGGACGGCACCTTGACCTTGCCGTCGACGATGTCCTTGGCGGCCTTGTCGATGTCGTCCTTCACATCGTCGATGTGGCCGCCGGAGGTGGCGACGGAGACGCCGTCCTCCTTGAGGGAGAAGGTCTGGTTGCCGGTGAGCGGCTTGCCGTCCTGCACGCTCTTGATCAGCTCGAAGACCGCCACGTCCACGTTCTTCACCGCGGACGTCATGATCGCGTCGCGGTACTTCTCCAGGCCCTTCTGGCGGTACTGGTCGGAGTCCACACCGATCGCCCAGGCGCCCTTGACCTTGCTGACCTCTTCGATGGAGCCCGCACCGGACTGCCCCGCCGCGCTGTAGATCACGTCGTTGCCGCGCGAGAGCATGCCCTTGGCCATGCTCTTGGCGCGCGCGGGGTCGTTGAAGCCCTTGTCGGACTCCTTGTAGAGGTAGTCGGTCTCGATCTTGATCTTGGGGTCGGTGTCCTTGACGCCCTTGACGTACCCGGCCTCGAACTTCTGGATGAGCGCGTTGTTCACGCCGCCGATGAACGCGACCTTCTTGTTCTTGGTCTTCTTCGCGGCGGCCACGCCCACCAGGTAGGACGCCTCGTGCTCGGCGAAGGTCATCCCGGAGACGTTCTTCTGCGTCGAGCCGGAGTCGACGACGCCGAACGTGGTGTCGGGGAAGTCCTTGGCGACCTTGTTGATCGACTTGCCGTAGTTGAAGCCGACGCCGATGACGGGGTTGTAGCCGGCCTCCGCGAGGGACGTGAGCCGCTGTTCGCGGGTGGCCTCCGTCTCGTTGTTGCCTGCGGTCATCTCCTTCGTGTTCGTACCGAGCTTCTTCTCGGCCCGGTCGGTGCCGCGCGCGGCGGCCTCGTTGAAGGAATGGTCGTCCCGGCCGCCGACGTCGAAGGCCAGGCCGACGCCCTTCTTGTTCTTGTTACCGGCGGACTCGGTCGAACTCTCACCGCACGCGGTGGCGGTCACTGCGAGCGCCGCGGCGGCGGAGACCGCGGCAACGAGCTGGGTTACCCGACGCAAGAGGACGTCCCCTCCGAGCAGTTGGAAGCGCCTCTTGAGGGCGCTGGATCGGAGGCACACATTAACGCGCGTAGAATTCCCGCAGAAGATGGTTCGCGCGACGTTATCGGATCGTCGCGATCGGGCCCCGGCCCGGGGGCTGTTGACGCCCGTCCGGGGGGGCTGCCGGAGACCGGCCGAAGGGGTGCCGGAGACCGTTCCGGATGCTGCCGACGCCCGGCCCCGGAGGTCGCGGTGCGGCGGGTGCGGCGGGTGCGGCGGGTGCGGCGGAGGAGCAGTCCCCGCCGCAACCGGGGCGCCGCCCCGAACGGGCGGGGCAGCAGGTCGTGTTGAAGAGTTGAAATGAAGGAGGAGCCCGGCGGGCGGCGAGCCCGCGGACCGGTGTCAGCCGGTCAGTGGTCCAACAGGGCGGCCGCCGTGAAGAGTTCGACGCCGGTGGTGATGGCCGACTCGTCGGCGTCGAAGTCCCCCTGGTGCAGATCACGGGCCCGGAGCTCGCCCGGCGGACGCACCCCGAGCCGCGCCATCGCGCCGGGCACATGCTCCAGGTACCAGGAGAAGTCCTCGCCGCCCAGGCTCTGTTCGGTGCTCTCGACGGAGTCCGCGCCGCAGCGTGCCGTCATCGCCTCACGCAGCAGCGCCGTCATCGCCGGCTCGTTGACGACGGGCGGCACGCCCCGCACATAGTTCAGCTCGCACTTCGCGCGGTGCAGCGTCGCCAGCTCGTCGATCGCCGCGTGCACCAGATCCGGCGCCGCACGCCAGGTGGCCAGGTCCAGGCAGCGCAGCGTGCCGGAGAGCTCGGCACGCTGCGGAATGACGTTGCACGCGTGGCCCGACTCGATCCGCCCCCAGGTGAGCGCCAGCCCGCCCCGGGTGTCGACCCGGCGGGCCAGCAGCGCCGGCGCCTCCGTCACCAGCTTCGCCGCCGCCGTGACCAGGTCCGTCGTCAGATGCGGGCGGGCCGTGTGACCGCCGGCGCCGCTGAGCGCCACCTCCACCCGGTCGCAGGCCGAGGTGATCGGACCGGCCCGCAGCCCGAGCCGCCCGGCGTCCACCCGCGGATCGCAGTGCACGGCCAGGATGGACCCCACCCCGTCGAGGACGCCCGCCTCGATGGTGTCGGTCGCGCCGCCGGGCAGCACCTCCTCCGCCGGCTGGAACAGCAGCCGCACCGGCCGCGGCAGCGCCCCGGCACGCGCCAGCTCCGCCAGCACCAGCCCGGCGCCCAGCACCACGGCGGTGTGCACATCGTGCCCGCAGGCGTGGGCGCGGCCCGCGACCGTCGAGCGGTAGGGGACGTCCTTGGTGTCGGGGATGGGCAGCGCGTCGATGTCGGCACGCAGCGCCAGCAGCGGCGGCCCGTCCGGGCTCTCCTCGGCCAGCCCGGGACGGATGTCGCAGATCAGGCCGGTGCCGTGCGGCAGGACCCGGGGGTGCAGACCCGCCTGCTCCAGCCGGGCCCGCAGCGCGCTCGTCGTACGGAACTCCTGATGGCCCAGTTCGGGATGCATATGGAGGTCACGACGGAAGGCGGTCAGTTCTCGCCGGAGCGGCTCGGTCAGCCGGCCGGGCAGTTCGGGAAGGACAGCGGCGGTCCCGCCTGCGCCCGACTCCGGTACACGGTGTGCGGCCACCTCCGGTGCGGATGGTGCAGGGGACAGGAGTTCGTTCATGGTCCGAAGAGTAGGCACACCTGAGCAGCAACTCACCCGGGTTCGACCAAACTTCAGCCTGCCAGGGGAAGAAAAATCCCTCTGGTCGGCGGTTATGTCCCCATGCGCCTGGGTATACCTACGCGCTCGCTGCGCCGGGCCCCGGCGCAGCCGGCGGGGACGGCCGCGCATCCGGCGCGGACCCCGCGTCCGGTCCGGCGGGCGGAGCGGGCTGCTCCGGCCGCACGTCCGGCGGCCCGGAGGCGGGAAGCCGGCGCACGCCGCGGGCCGTGCCGGTGACCCCGGCGAGGAACCCCTGGGCACGCGGCGACGCCGTACGGGTCAGCCAGTCCGGGTCGACGTCGCACACCGCGACCGTCACCGCCGTCCCCGCCAACGCCAGCGGCAGCGTGTGCACCACGGTCGACGGGAAGCTCAGCACCGTGTGGCCCACCGGGCCGCGCCGGGCCACCAGTTCCAGCGGCAGATCCGGACGCACCACCTCCAGGCCGGTCGCCGCCGTCACCCGCGCCAGCTTGTCGCCGCTCTCCCTGCGGTGCGCGAAGTAGCGGGTGGCGCCGTGCTCACGCGCCAGCGCCGCCACCGCCTCCAGATAGCGGTCCATGTCCACCACGCCCGTCTCCACCAGCGACGTACCGACGAGATCCGCACCCCGGGTCAGCCGCGGCGGGCCGAACCGGGCCCGCGTCCAGGCGAACTCGTTCGCCGTCACCGTGACGTTCCGCGGCGGCTCGACCGGCATCGAACTGAAGACCTCCACCGGCCGCGCCCCGTCCGCCGGAGGCGTCAGCCGCCGCCGCGCACGCCGCGACACCGGCGCGAACAACAGACCCCGCGCTCCCCCGGCGCCCCGCCGGTGCCAGCGCACCAGCCGCTCCCCCTTGGCCAGCTGCGCGACGAACTCCATCGTCGCCGTCCCGTCGTCCACCACCGTGAGGTGCTGACGCGAGCGCGACGCACGGCCCGCCGGGGCGAGCGCCAGCAGCAACTGCACATAGCGGGAGAACGGGTCGCCGATGACGAGCGTGCGCGCCCGGCGCAAGGCCCGCGCCAGCGACAGCACCGTGCCCAGCACCTTCAGCAACCCGCCGCGCGCCTCCTGCCAGCGCACCGCGACCCCCTCGTCCCTCGCCAGCTCCACCATGCGGCGCAGCTGACCCCGCGTCATCGCGTCGTGCGGCGGCAGGACGACGAGCGTCAGCGGACGGCAGCCCGCCGGGTCGGGGTGGTTGTGCAGCCACTCCAGGACGTTGAGGAGCTGGACGGGACTCTCGACGAACGCGAGCGCGCCGGTGTCGGGAGCGGTGTCGTTGCCTGTGCGCGTGTCCGTGGCGGCGTCCGTGCTCGTGTCTGTGGCTGGGGCTGTGGCTGGGGCTGTGTTTGTGCCTGTGGCTGTGTTTGTGCCTGTGGCCGTGTTCGCGTCGGTGGGCGGTGGGGGCTGGCCGTTCGCCGTGGGGGTCCGACCGGTCGTCGGCGTCGGTCCGTCGTCCGCTCCGGGGGCGGAGCGTCTACGGGACATGGGCGTACACGCTCCTGCTTCTCCGTTCTGCGTGCGTTCGGTTGCGGGTCGCCGGTGGGGCGTCGGCGGGGCGTCGGGCTGCCGGGTACCGGGCCGGGGCGTTCCGCCGGTACCCCGGACGAGCAGGGAAGCGGCCGGGCCGGGCCCCGCCCGCGGGAACACCGGGGCGGGGGCGGCCCGTTGCACGAACCCGGTCAGACCGCCACCGGCTCACGCGACTCGGCTTCCTCCGCGACCACGCCCTTGACGCGGCGCAGCTTGCGCATCGGTGCCAGCTCGCTGTCGTAGACCTGCTTGACGCCGTCGCCCAGCGACTCCTCGATGGTGCGGATGTCGCGGACCAGCCGCTGAAGGCCCTGCGGCTCCACGGAAGCCGCCTGGTCCGAGCCCCACATGGCCCGGTCCAGCGTGATGTGCCGCTCGACGAAGACCGCGCCGAGAGCGACGGCGGCGAGCGTCGTCTGCAACCCCGTCTCATGGCCGCTGTAGCCGATCGGGACGTTCGGGAACTCCTCCCGCAGCGTGTTGATCACGCGCAGGTTCAGCTCCTCCGCCTTCGCCGGGTAGGTGGACGTGGCGTGGCAGAGCACGATGTTCTCGCTGCCCAGCACCTCCACGGCGTGCCGGATCTGCTTCGGGGTCGACATGCCCGTGGAGAGGATGACGGTACGGCCCGTCGCGCGGAGCGCGCGCAGCAGCTCGTCATCCGTGAGGGAGGCGGAGGCCACCTTGTGCGCCGGGACGTCGAACTTCTCCAGGAACGCGATCGACTCCACATCCCACGGGGAGGCGAACCAGTCGATACCGCGCTTCGCACAGTGCTCGCCGATGGCGCGGTAGTCGTCCTCGCCGAACTCGACGCGGTGCCGGTAGTCGATGTACGTCATCCGGCCCCAGGGAGTGTCGCGCTCGACGTCCCACTGGTCGCGCGGAGTGCAGATCTCCGGGGTGCGCTTCTGGAACTTGACGGCGTCACAGCCGGCCTCGGCCGCGGCGTCGATCAGCGCGAACGCGTTGTTCAGATCGCCGTTGTGGTTGATGCCGATCTCGCCGGTGACATACACCGGGTGGCCCGGGCCGACGGGCCGGGTGCCGAGCATACGGCGGCGGGGACTGGCCGGGGCGGTGCGGGAGCTGTCGAAGGAGCCGGTGTGGGAACTGGTGTGGGAACTGGTGTTGTTCATCATTTCCGGGAGTTTCTTTCCAGGTGGATGCGGACGGACTGCGGTCTGTGGCACGAGCCCGGCGGACCGGGACAGCGAACAAGTAGGGTTTTCGCAGGTCAGGGGGTGGCGGGCTGGGTGGGCGCGGCTCCTTGATGGGTGGGCCCCGCGAGCCCCTTTTGGGTGGGCCCCGCACCCCCCTCCCGGCTGCCCACACCCCCCAACCCACCCCCCACCAACCACCCCGCGATCTCCCGCACGGCCCCGGCTCCGCCGCCCTTCTCCGTCACCGCGCGCGCCGCGGCGCGTACGGCTTCGTGTGCGTCGGCGACGGCGACGGGCCAGCCGGCGAGTGCGAAGCAGGGCAGGTCGTTGGCGTCGTTCCCGGCGTAGAGCACGCGTTCGGGCGCGATGCCGTGCTCCTCGCACCACTGCTTGAGCGCGAGGTCCTTGCGGTCGATGCCGTGCAGGACGGGCACCTGCAATTTGGCGGCGCGGGCCGCCACGACGGGGTTCTTCTCCGTGGACAGGATGAGCACCTGGAGCCCGGCCCGGCGCAGCGCGGCCACCCCGAGGCCGTCCCCCCGGTGCACGGAGACGGTCTCCCGCCCTTCGGAGTCGATGTACACCCGGTCGTCGGTCTGTGTGCCGTCGAAGTCGAGGACGACGGCGTCGATGTCGGCCCGGGTGGGCAGCGTGCCGGGCCGGTCCCCGCTGGCGTCGAGGAGCGGGGCGAGGGCGCGGGCGCGGGCGAGGTCGTGCGGGTCGTCGACTTCCAGGACGCGAGCGGGGTCGGTGCGGACCAGCGCGGTGCGGCCGAAGAACCGGTGTCCGGCTTCGCGGAAGCCCATGGCGTCCATGGCGTAGGCGGCGCCGGTCTCCAGCAGGTCCTCGGGGCGCTGCTGCCTCAGCTGCCGGACGGACCGGTCGTGGTTGACGCCGTGGGCGCCGTCCGGTGTGCCGGCTGCCGCGTCGCGCCAGACGAATCCGTGGAACGGGGCGACGGTCAGCGCCGTGTCGGCGCCGTCCTCCAGTACGGCCGCCGCGACGCGTTCCACGTCGTCGCTCGTGAGGAACGGGCTGGTGCACTGGACGAGGAGGACCGTGTGCAGGGGCAGCCGGTGGCGTTCCTCGTAGGTGTCCATGGCGTGCAGGACGGCGTCTTCGCTGCTGGCGAGGTCTCCGGCCAGCGCGGCGGGGCGCTCGACGATTTCCGCGCCGGCGGTGCGGGCCGCCTCGGCGATGGCGGAGTCGTCCGTGGAGACCACCACGTCGGTGACGTTCCGCGCCGCGAGGCACTCCCGCGCGGCGCGTGCCACGAGCGGCACCCCGGCGACGGGCGCGAGGTTCTTGGCGGCCACGCCCTTCGACCCGCCGCGTGCGGGGATCACCGCGAGCACACGGGGAGTTGACGAGTCCGGTGGCGTCGGCAGCGTGGACGGCCTGGGCGACATGCTGGCTCCTGTCTGGGACGGAACGGAACGGGCTGCCGGCCTTCCGGACGGCGGGGCGGGCACAGCAGCGGCGGCAGAAGCCGCAGGGAAAGCGGAAGCGGCAGAGGGGGCGGCGGCAGCAGCAGCGGAACCACAAGCCGAGGCGGAAGCAGCGGCGGAACCACAAGCGGAGGCAGCAGCAACAGCAGAAGCAGCAGCACAAACGGAGTCGGCAGCAGAAGCAGCACGAACAGCAGCCGATGCCGAAGCCGAAGCAGCAGCCGAGGCGGAAGCAGCCCCGCCCGCCCTCGGGGACGGAGGAGCGCTCACAGCTCGCCCGCCCTGCGGATCAGGGGGGCGACCCGCTGCACCCCGTGCCGGTAGGCGCCGCGTGCGGCGTCGCGGACCACCCGGCGGACGACGCGCCGCCCGCCGCTCTCGGTGTTCCGTCCGGCACCGGCGAGCAGGGAGCCGTCGGGTCCGAGCCCGTAGCGGCGCAGGACGGCGGGGAGGTAGCCGGGCGCGGTGCGGACGGTGTAGTAGGGCGTGAGCGGGGGCAGGCCGGGGCCGCGGGCCTGCGCGGTGAGCCGGGCGATCCGCTCGCGGGCGGCGGCGAAGCCGTGTGCGCCGCGTACTCCTTGGGCGAGGGCCCATTTCTCGTCGGCCTCGGGCAGCAGCCCGTCGTCGAGCTGGTCCCAGGAGGCGAGGCAGCCGGAGCCGGTGAAGTAGTGGTTGCCGAGGGCTTCGCGTACGCCGAGGTCGGTGAGGACGGCGGTGGGCACGCCCCGGTGCAGGGATTCCAGTGCGGCGGTCGAGCTGACGGTCACGAGGAGGCCGCCGGTGCGCTGTGCCCGGTCGAGGATGCGGCCCATGTTGCCGTACACGAGGCGGCAGTTGGGCGGCAGTGCGCCGGGTCGGCCGCCGTCGCCGGGGAGGGTGCGCAGGAGTTTCTGGTAGGGCTCTTCCTCGATGTGGGTGGTGTGTTCGCCGGGTTTGCTGCGCAGCTTGATGAGTACCTGGCGTCCGGGGTGGCGGCGGGCGTGGGCGACGGCGCGGCGCAGCAGGTAGGCGCGGTCGGCCCGGCCGGCGGGCACGGACGGCTGGACGGCGAAGACGACGGTGAACGGCGCGTCTCCCCCGACCGCCGACCGCTCCGCCACCGCCCGGTCCGCCACCTCCCGGTCCGCCACCGACCGGTCCGCCACCGGCCGGTCCGCCACCGAGCGGTCCGCCATCGACCGGTCCCCGCCCTCGGGCCCGTCGGGGCCGCCCGGCCCCCCGGCGCCCTCCAGCGGGTCGGCGCCGTCCGGCCCGTCCCCGGAGTCGGGGAGCGGCCCGTCCCGGGGGTCGCGCTCCGTGTCCAGGAACGGCAGGGCGCAGGTGACGACGGAGGCGCTGTCCGCGCCGACGCCTTCGTAGACGGCGCGGAAACGTTCCGCGTCGTAGGGGGAGTTGGCGAGGACGACGTCGGCGCCGTGCCGCAGCAGCAGCCCGTCGGTGAGTTTCTCGTAGACGACGCCGACGTAGCCGGTGACCAGCACCGGACGTCGGCCCGGCAGCGCCCGCTCCGGCTGTCCGTGCGTCTCCCCGTGCGCCTTCCCGCCCGTCCCGGGGCCCGGTTTCCGGCCCGGCTGTGCGGTGGCCGCGCCGACCGCGTGGCGCAGCCCGTGCAGCATGGCCTGGACGGCGCCGCCGACGCAGGCGAGGACGATCATGTCGTACGCTGCGGGGCCGGACGCCGAGGCCGCCTGGAGGAACTCGGCCGTGGTGACCTCGCGCAACGAGTCCGCCGGGACGCCGACTTCGGCCAGCTGCCGGGGTGTCGGGGTGGCCCGGCCGCGCAGCAGGAGCCCGTCGAGGCGGGCGCCGGGTGCGAGGCGGCGCGCGGTGAGCGCGCCCCATTTCCACCGGGTGTCGGAATCGGCGAGCACGGCGACCCGGGCCGGTCCGGCGTCCTGGAAGGCATCCTGTGGGACATCCGGTGCGGCATCCGGTGAGGCACCGTGGGCCGGAATTGCGGATTCGTGTGAGGGCACGTCACCGACGTTAGGAAGGCATTCCGGAAGGCGGCCCAACGTAAAGGCAACAGACGGTTAACAGCGTGCCGACGAATGGCCAACAGGTCCGGGGCGCCGGTGCGTTCACCGTTCCGCCATGCGCCGTTCACTCCCCCGTCTGCCGCAGGTCAAGACCGGGCGGGCCGGGGCACCTAGGGTCCCTCGGGTGGTCAAGCTCTCCGTCATCGTGCCGTTTTTCAACGTGCAGTCCTACGCCCCGGAAACACTCCGGAGTCTCCGCGCGAACGCGCGTGGCGATTTCGAATTCATTCTCGTCGACGATGCCTCGACCGATGAGACGCCGGAGATTCTGGAACGCGCCGAGAAGGATCTCGGGGATTCCGCGCAGGTGGTCCGCCTCCGGCACGCGCGCAACGGCGGCCTCGCCACGGCGCGCAACACCGGGCTGGAGAAGGCGCGCGGCGAGTTCGTCACCTTCCTGGACGGTGACGACTGGCTGGCCCGCGGCTACTACCCGGAGCTGGTCGCCTGTATCGAGCGGCTGGGCTGCGACTTCGTGCGGACCGACCATGTGCAGTGCACGGCCCGGGCCCGGACGCTCTCGCGGGTGCCGCACGGGCGGCGCGGGGTGGTGACCGATCCGCGCGACGCGATTCTCCCGGCGGACCGCACGACGTCCGTCGACTACGCCTACGCGTGGGCCGGCATCTACCACCGCCGGCTGCTGGACGCGGGGCTGCTGCACTTCACCGACGGGCTGCGGACCGCCGAGGACCGGCCGTGGATCTGGCGGCTGCACCGCGAGGCGCGCTCGTTCGCGGCCGTCGGGCTGCTGGGGGTCTTCTACCGGCGGGGGGTGGCGTCCTCGCTGACCCAGATCGGGGATGTGCGGCAGCTGGACTTCATCCGCGCCTTCGACCAGGTGGTCGAGGAGACCGCTGCGGACCGGGACGCCGAGCTGCTGCTGCCGAAGGCCGTCCGCACCTACTGCGCGATCATCTCGCACCATCTGACGAGCGGCAGGTTCGAGCCGCAGGTGCTGCGGGAGCTGCGGACGCGCAGTGCGGCGGCGCTGCGCCGGCTGCCCCCGGAGCTGCTGGCGCAGGCCCTGGACGCGATGGACACCGAGCGCGCCACCCGGCTGCGGCGGCTGCGCCGGCGCCCGGTCCCGGCAGCCCGCGGCACGGACAGGGGCACGACCACGACCACGGCCACGGGCACGGACAGAGGCGCAGGCACCGGCACCGGCCCGCACACCGGCGGCGGGGACGACGGCGGAAGCGGCGGAGACGACGGCGGGAGCGGCGGACACGGCGCTCGGGGACGGAACGGCGAGGTGGCCGCCTGATGCGCACCCAGATCTTCTTCGCGTCCACGCTGTACGGCGCGGCCACGCTGGCCGCCGCCCTGGACGCCGACCGGTTCGCTCCGGCGGAGCGCAGGCTGCTGCTGGTCAGCAACAACGCGGCGAACCCGGAGACGTCGCCGTCGCTGGACGCGATGCCCGGTTTCGCGCGGCTGCGCACCCGGTTCGACGGGGTGCTGTCCTGGAACGAGACGATCCGCCCCTTCCATCCGGGCGGCTGGTCGCCCCGCGCGGACGACGTGCCGTTGTGGGAGCGCCATCTGCGGCTGCTGTGGGATCTGGGGGACGGCCCGGAGGACGAGGTCGAGCTGGTCGTGGAGTCCCTCCAGGTCGACCCGGCGCTGGCGCTGGCCCGGCTGTTCCCGGACGCGCCCCTCACGGTCTACGCCGACGGTCTGATGAGCTACGGGCCGACCCGCAACAAGCTGGATCCGCTGGTCGGTTCCCGGGTGGTGCGGCTGCTGCACCTCGATCTGGTGCCCGGGCTGACGCCGCTGCTGCTGTCGGAGTTCGGCGTCCCGCCGGAGGTGGTGCCCGACGAGGCGTTCCTGGCCGTGCTGTCCGAACTGGCCGAGGACGTGCCCGCGTCGGTGGCGGCGGCGCCCCGCGGCGGTGCGCTGCTGCTGGGCCAGTACCTGTCCGCGCTGGGCATCCTCGACACCGAGGAGGAGGAGCGTCTGCATCTGCGGATGCTGCGCGGTGCGGCGGCGCGCGGCCACCGCGAGATCGTCTTCAAGCCGCATCCGGTGGCCCCGGCCCGTTTCTCGCGTGCGCTGGAGAAGGAGGCCGGGGAGTTGGGGGTGGAGCTGACGGTGCTGGCCGCGCCCGTCCTGGCCGAGGTGCTGTACGAGCGGATGCGGCCCGCGCTGGTCGTCGGCTGCTTCTCCACGGCGCTGCTGACGGCGTCCGCGCTGTACGGGCTGCCGGTCGCCCGCACGGGGACGGAGCTGCTGCTGGAGCGGGTCACGCCGTACGAGAACAGCAACCGCATCCCGGTGACGCTGGTCGACGCCGCCCTGCCCGATCTCGGCGCCCCGGACGCCCCGAACGGGCCGGACGCGTCCGACGGGCGGAACGGGCGGAACGGACAGGGGGGTTCCGACTCCCCGGACGGCTTCGTCGCGCCGTCCGTGCCCGAACTGACGGCGCTGACACGCGCGGTGGGCTTCTGTATGCAGCCGCGCATCCATCCGGAGCTGCGCCAGGAGGCCGAGCGCTATCTGGCCGCGCATCTGACGCCGCGGACCCGCCGCTACTTCAAGCGCCGCCGGCTGACGTCCCTGGCACTGCCCGGCGCGGTGCCGCAGCAGTTCGCCTTCGTACGGCGCAGCCCGACGGTCCGCCGGGTCGCCCGCCGGGCCCGCGCCCTCAAGCGCGCCGCGCTGGGCTGAGCCCGCGCCGCACCGGCCGTCGGTGTGTGCCGTGCACGGCACACGGCGACGGCCTGCCGGGGCACGGCGTACGCACGGCGCGCCCCGGCGATCCGCCGGTCAGGAGCGGCGGTTGATGACGCTCCAGTCGTCCTCGCCGAGGCCCTGCTTCTCGGCTTCGCCGAGGGCTTCGCGTGCCGCGTCGGTCAGCGGGTGCGGTGCCCCGTCGGCCATGGCGGAGGCGTAGGTGAGGTCCTTGTGGGCCCAGGCGACGGAGAAGTTGGGGCTCTGCGGGGGTGTGCGGTAGCACTGCCAGGCCATCTCGGTGACGGCGCCGCCCGGCCGGTCCACCAGCGCGGCCCCGACCTGCTCGGGGTCGAGCCCGGCCGCGGTGGCCATCCGCATGGCCTCGCCGAAGCCCGCGAGGTGGACGGCCTGGAGGCTGTTGAGCACCAGCTTGAAGCGGGTGCCGGCGCCGGCGGGTCCGAAGTGGCGTACCAGCCGGGACACGGCGTCCAGCACCGGGGCGAGCTGTTCCAGGCCGGCCGCGTCGCCGCCCGCGAGCAGCACCAGTTCGCCGGTGTAGGCGGCGGGGCTGCCGCCGGTCACGGGCATGTCGTAGAAGGGGAAGCCGCGTGAGGCGCACAGCCCGGCGAGTTCCTCGACCCATTCCGCGGACAGTGTGGCGGAGGTGATCAGCGTCGCGCCGGTGCGGGCGCCGGCGAGGATGCCGTCCTCGGCGGTCCACACGTGGCGCGAGGAGGCGTCGTCGGCCGTCACCTCGAAGACGACATCGGCGGCTGCGGCGGCCTGTGCGGGGGTGGCTGCGGCGGCCGCGCCTTCCCGCACGAGGTCGTCGGCGCGGGAGGCCGTCCGGTTCCACACCACCAGTTCGTGCCCGGCCCTCAACAGGCTCTGGGCCATGCCCCGGCCGATGATCCCGAGTCCCACCACGGCGACCTTCGCCATCTGCTCGCTCCTTCCGTACGTCCGGCACCAGGTGGCCGGACCGCCCTGCGGCGGCCCCGCCCGTACCCGTCGCGCGCCGGGCGTCAGGAGCCGTCCGCGAGCACCGTCTGCCGCAGTCCGGCGACGAGCACGGTCAGCCCCTCCTCGAAGCGGGTGTCCCAGTCGGCGAAGAGGTCGGCGCCGATCTGCGCGGCGAGCGGGTACGCCGCCATCCTCTCGGCACGCTCGGCGAGATCGAAACCGGGGGTCTGCTCTCCGGGCATCGGGTGGACGCCCTGTTCCTCGACGACGAAGCCGACGGTGTAGCTGTAGCCGACGAAGAAGGCCCGTGCCGCGGCCGACGGTGCGAACCCGGCGTCCACCATCCTGCGCAGATACCGCTCCTGGCCCTCGCCGTGCCGGGTGTTGGTCAGCCGGGTACCGCTGTAGACCTTGGCGCCGTCGCGGTAGCGCAGCAGGGTCCGGCGCAGTGCCCGCAGGTGTGTGGTGAGGCCCTCTTCCCAGCCGGCGTCCTCGGGCCAGTCGGGGGTGTCGTCGTACAGCTCGGCCGTCATCCGGGTGGCCATCTCGTCCAGCAGGGCCTGCTTGTTGGCGAAGTGCCAGTACAGGGCGGGGGCCTGGACGTTCAGTTCGGTGGCGATCCGGCGCAGCGTGAGCCCTTCGAGTCCGGTCTCGTTCAGCAGCCGCAGCCCGGCGGCGGCGACCTGTTCCCGGTCGAGCCGGGCCGCCGTCCGGTTCTGCTTCGGTGCGGGCCGCTTGCGCTGCTGGGTCTTCTTCTCCGGGGACACGCTTGACAGCTTAACGCCGTTAAGCGCACGCTGACGACACGGAGGGATTTAACAACGTTAAGGAGATGCCATGGGTGCCACAGGTGCCACGGGAGCCGCCGAGGCGAGCGCCACGACCGACGTCCTCGTCGTCGGAGCCGGGCCCACGGGCCTGGCCCTCGCCTGCGATCTGCGACGCCGGGGAGTGCGCTGCCGTCTCGTCGAGCGCGGCACGGCCCTGTTCCCGGGCTCACGCGGCAAGGGCCTGCAACCGCGCTCCCTGGAGGTCCTCGACGATCTCGGGGTGCTCGACGCCGTCCGGGCCGCGGGCGGCCCGTACCCGCCGGTGCTGCTGTGGGAGAGCGGCCCCGGCGGCGCCCCGCTGCGCGAGTTCGACATGATCGAGCCCCTCGCGCCCGACCCCGCCGTCCCCTACGGCGGCCCCTGGATGCTGCCCCAGTGGCGCACCCAGCAGCTGCTCCACGAGCGGCTCGGCGCCCTCGGCGGCGGCGTCGACTTCCGCACCGGCGTCGACGGCCTCGACCAGGACGCGGACGGCGTCACCGTACGGCTCGACGACGGCAGCACCGTCCGCGCCACCTACGTGGTCGGCTGCGACGGCGGGCGCAGCACCGTCCGCCGGGCGCTGGGCATCCCGATGCACGGCGAGACCGTCGACCCCGCGCCGATCGTCGTCGCCGACGTCCGGATCGCCGGGCTGGGCCGGGAGCACTGGCACGTCTGGCGCGACCAGCACGAGGACGCGCCCGGCTTCGCCCTGTGCCCCCTCGCCGGCACCGACACCTTCCAACTCATCGCGCCGAACGCCACGTTGGAGCCGGAGGAGACGGCGGCGGAACCGGACGGGGCCGCGCAGCCGCGGGGCGCGGCCGGCGGCACCGAGGCCGAGCGCGTGGCGGACCTCCTGCGCACGCTGCTCACCACCCGGACGAGCCTCGCCGCCGACCAGCTCAAGGAGGTCGTCCACGCCTCCACCTTCCGCGCCAGCGCGGCCCTCGCCGCACGCTTCCGCTCCGGCCGCGTCTTCCTCGCCGGGGACGCCGCGCACATCCACTCGCCCGCCGGCGGCCAGGGCCTCAACACCAGCGTCCAGGACGCCTACAACCTCGGCTGGAAGCTCGGGCTCGTCCTGCGCCACGGAGCGCACCCCGCCCTCCTGGACACCTACGAGGCCGAACGCGCCCCGCTGGCCGCCGACGTCCTCGGCCTCAGCACCCGCCTGCACCGCACCCGCTCCACCCGCCGCGGCGCCGAGACCCACCAGCTCGACATCGCCTACTGCGACAGCCCGCTCTCCCGGCACGCCCCCTCGGCGCCCCCGAGCGAGGCCCTGCCCGAGGACGCCCCCGCGCCCGGCGACCGCGCACCCGACGCGCCGCTGCGGCAGGCCGGCACCGACGCCCCGGTCCGCCTCTTCGAGCTGCTGCGCGGGCCGCACGCCACCCTCCTCGCCGTCGGCGACACCCCCGCACCGGACGGCCTGCCCGCCTGGATCCGCACCCACCGCGTCGGCACACCCGCCGGCCCCTACGCCGAGGCCCTCCACCTGATCCGCCCGGACGGTCATCTGGCCCTCACCACCCGCGACCCGGCCGACGTCCTGCGCTACGTGGACGAGCTGCACGGCTGACGGGGCGCGCGGGCGCCGCCGCCCCGGCCGTCAGACGCCCGGCCGGTACGTGCCGAAGGACCACAGATTGCCCTCGGGGTCCTTCGCGGCGTACTCACGGGAGCCGTAGTCCATGTCCGAGAGCGGCATCACGATCTCCGCGCCCGTCTCCACCGCGCGGGTGTGGTGCGCGTCCGGGTCCGCCACGACGACATAGACGGCGGCGGGCCCCAGTCCGCCCATCGGCCCGGACTCCGCGGCCGGGCCGAGCAGGATCCAGGCGTCGCCGAGCCGCAGTTCGGCGTGGACGATGCCGCCGTCCTCCCCCTCGTAGACATGGCGCTGCTCGAAGCCGAACGCCTTCTCCAGGAAGTCGACGGCGACCCGCGGGTCCCGGTAGGTGAGCGCCGGGTAGGCCCTGTTCACCGGGTTCACCGGGTTCACCGGGTTGGCCCGGTTCGCCGGGTCAGCCGGGTCAGCCGGGTCAGCCGGGTTCGCGGCGTTGCCGGCACTGCCGGGGTTCTCGACCACGGTGTTCCTCCTCGCGCGCGGTGACGTCCTCCGCCGCCGAAGCTACGAGGGGCCGGGGACCGCGTCCCGGACGACCGGGAAGGCGTCCGGGTCGTGTCGGCCGCCTTCCCCGACGGGCGCATCGGACGGGCGCATCGGACGGGCGCCGCGGGCAGCCGGTGGACGGCTCCCCCCGCGCGGGTCGCCTCACGCCGCCGCCTCCCCCGCCGGAGGGCCGTCCGGGGCCGGGGGACGCCGTTCGTGCCAGCGCATCTCCGTCTCCAGCTGGGCGGCGAGCGCGATCAGCAGGGGTTCGCTGGAAGCCGGGCCGAGGAGCTGGGCGCCGACCGGGAGATTGCCCGGCGTCACCCCGGCCGGCACGTTGACGGCGGGCCAGCCCAGCACGTTCCAGGGCCAGGCGTACGGGCAGTGGGCAATCATCCTGCGGTCGGTCTGCCAGCCGCTCAGCTGCGCGAGGGCGCCGACGCGGGGCGGCGGGGTGGCCGTGGTCGGCGCGAGGACGACGTCGTGGTCCCGGAAGACACGGCCCACCAGCCGCCGCAGCGGTGCCTCGGCGGCCCGGGCGGCCCGCAGCACCGGCCCGCCGAGGAGCAGTCCGGTGCGTGCGGCGGTCCGGGTGCGCGGGTCCAGCAGCCGCCGGTCGGGCATCCGCCGGGACCAGGCCCGTACCCCGGCGGTGGCGCGGGGGACGAACGTCAGCCCGATCGGCCCGTAGTGCGGATCGGCCTCGGTGACGTCGTGCCCGAGGGCGGCGAGCCGCTCGGCGACGTCCCGTACGGCCGCCTCGACCAGCGGATCGAGCACCTTCGGGGTCGCGGTGAACGCCCACCGGGTGGACAGCGCGATCCGCAGCCGGCCCGGGTCCCGGCCGACGGCGGAGAGCATCCCGACGGGCGGCGGCGCGTGCAGATCGCCCGCGTGGTTGCCGGCGGCGGCCTCCAGCAGCAGCGCCGCGTCCCGCACCGTCCGGGCCAGCGGACCGTGCACGGTGATGCCGTTGAACGACTCCGGGTCCGGCCAGGTGGAGATGCGGCCGCGCTGCGGCTTGATGCCGACGAGGTGCGTCCACGCGGCCGGGATCCGCACCGAGCCCGCCCCGTCCGAACCGAGCGCGGCCGGCACCAGGCCCGCGGCGACCGCAGCGGCCGCCCCGCCCGACGAACCGCCCGGCGTGTACCCGGTGTTCCACGGGTTGCGGGTGTCGCCGAACGCGCCGCCCTCGGTGAACGGCCACTGCCCCAGCTCCGGGCTGTTGGTCTTCCCGACGATCACCGCGCCCGCCGCCCGCAGCCTGCGCACGACCTCCGCGTCCGTCCGCTGCGGCGCGAAGTGCCCGGCGCAGCCGAACGCCGTCGGACAGCCCGCCACGTCCGTGTCGTCCTTGACCGCGACCGGCACCCCCAGCAGCGGGCGCGACGCGCCCTCCCCGGCGTCGCGGGCCGCGTCGGCGGCGTCCGCCTCGGCGAGCGCCTCCTCGGCCCGCACCCAGCGGAAGGCGTTCAGCGTGCCGCGGGTGAACTCGATCCTGGCCAGGGCCTGTTCGGTGAGCGCCCGCGAGGTGACGCGGCCCTCGGCCAGGGCCTCGACGGCTTCCGCCGGGCCGGGCAGCGGCGCCCCGGCGGCCTCGCGCGCCTCCCGCGGGGCGGGCCGTCGCCCCGCGGTGCCCGCGTCGGCCGCGCCGTCCCCGGCACGCGGTTCTTCGGCGGACCCGGTTCCGGTCGTCATGGGCACCTCGCACCGTCGTCTCCGCGCGCCGGAGCGCGCCCTCCTGGTCGCCGTGCCCCGCCGAAACCTGGCGTTCCGGCGTACCGCCACACCGTGACCCGGCCGGCGGGGCATCCGGTGCGCCCACTGTCCCCGATCCCCGCGCTCTTCGAAACCCGTCGGTAACCCCGTGCTGAACAGGCCGCCCGCCACCGGCCCCCGCCCACGGCGGCGCGGCGCGGAGGCGACGGTGCCCGCCGGGACAGGAGTGCGGGGCCTGGCACAGGTTCGCGCGGGCGGAGCAGTGGGAAGTGATGGACGGGTACATCCGTCGGACGCTCCGGGGGGATCGGGATGCGCAGGGTGACACAGCAGGGGGAGCCCACGGCCCCGCACACACCGCCCGCACATGACGCGCGGCACGGCCGGCAGGTCCAACAGGCCCAACACGTCCAACAGGACCAGCAGGACCAACAGGACCAACAAGAGCAGCACGCACCGCACTCGGGGCACCTCGGGCACGCCCCGCGCGCGGGCACGGGCGGGCCCGTACCCGCGCCGCGGCACCCGGGCGGAAGACGCCGCGCGGCCGTGACGGCGGGCGGTGCCGCGCTGTTGGCGGTCGCCACCGTCGCGGGCTGCCAGGTGCAGCCGGGCGTCGACGGGAAGCCCGTACGGATCTCCCAGGCACCGCAGCAGGTGCAGGACCGCCCCTCGGCGCCGGCGCCGTCCCCCTCGACGTCGACACCGTCGAGCCGGCCGACGCACTCCGCGCCCCCCAAGCCCACCTGGACGCCGCGGCCCACCCGCCCCGCGCCGCAGCCGGTCCGGATGTCGCAGGGCTCCAAGGGCTCCCACGTCCGCGAACTCCAGGCGCGGCTGCGCCAGTTGGGACACTTCGGGCAGAACCCCACCGGCTTCTACGGGACGGTGACGGCCGGCTCGGTGCGCGCCTTCCAGAAGCAGCAGGGCATGCCGCAGACCGGCACCGTCACCGACCGGTTCCTGACGGCACTGCACGCCCGCACCCACGAGCCGAGCCGCAACGAGCTGTACCCGCCCACCACGCGCCCGCCGTCGAAGCCGGACCCGCGCTGCACCACCGGCCGGGCGCTGTGCATCAGCAAGAAGAGCCGGACGCTGACGTGGATGGTGAACGGGAAGGTCCGCTCGGCCATGGATGTGCGGTTCGGCTCGGCCTACACGCCCACCCGCGAGGGCGCGTTCAAGGTCGACTTCAAGAGCCGCCACCACCACTCGACGCTGTACGACACCCCCATGCCGTACGCGATGTTCTTCAGCGGGGGCCAAGCCGTGCACTACTCGTCGGACTTCGCGGCCCGCGGCTACACCGGCGCCTCGCACGGCTGCGTCAACGTCCGCGACAAGAAGAAGATCGCCGCCCTGTTCGCCGAGGTACGCCCCGGGGACAAGGTCATCGTCTACAAGTGACTCGTCCCGTCCCCCGGCCGTCGCGCCCGCACGGGCCGAGACTCCGACGACGGCGGACGCGGAGTTCGGGCGGGCCCGAAAACCCACGCCGGGCAGGAGAGTTCAGGAGCGCGGGAAGGACCGGGGGCTGCAACGCCCCGGGGCAACCTCCGGACCCCGGCCGAAAACCCACGCCGGGCAGGCAGATTCAGGGGCGCGGGCGGGACCGGGGACTGCAACCCCCCGGGGGACAACCCCCGGACCCCCGGCCGAAAACCCACGCCACACAGGAAAATTCAGGGGCGCGGGCGGGACCGGGGGAACGTGTCCCGCCCGCGCCGATCGCGCGAACCCTGAGGTACGGGGGGAACCTCGGGCTTATCCGCGCCGCCGATGACCAGTCGGCTCACTTGTTACTGCGCCGTGCACTGTGGATGTGTCACACCCCGCGCCCCACACTTTCCGGTGACGCTGGTCACAACGTGTTTGAGCCGCCCGCGCCCGTCATGCCGTCGCCGTCCGGGTCGGCCGGTGCGGACGGCAGGCCGCCGGAGCCGCCCTCGCCCGGGCCGCCGTCCTCGCCGGGGTCGCCGGAGTCGCCGCCGCTGTCGCCGTGGCCGGGCTCGCCCGGGCCGCCGCCGGACTCGCCGCCGGGCCCGGGGACATGGCCGCCGCCGGAGCCGCCTCCGCTACCCGCGTAGCCGTGCGACGCGCAGAACTTGCGCACCACGGAGGCGCCACCGGCCGCACGCTCCAGCTTCTTGCGGTCGTCGCCGTCGATCCGGCCCTCGACATAGGCGCGGCACAGTGCCTCCGCTATGGCCTTCTTGGACGTGTCGTCGCCGTGCGATCCGCCGGGCTTGCCGGCGGAGCCGTGCGAGGGGTGGTCGGGCTTGCCCGTCTCATGGCCCGAGCCGCCGCCCTTGCCCTTCTTGTCGTCCCCGCCGCCACCGGAGTTGGCGAGGTCCTTCTTCGCGTCCTCGGAGTCGTCGCGGTCGCGGTCGTCGTCGGCGGAGGGGCGGTCGCGCCGGCCGGCCGCGCCCGCCGCGTCCTGGTCCCCCGCTCCGCTGCCGGTGGTGGGGCCGGCGCTGCCGGCGGGGCCGTCGGCACCGGGGCTGGCGTACGGGGAGACATCGACCGCGGGCTTGCCCGAGCTGCCGAACGGTGTGGGCAGCACGCCCGTTCCGGCGGCCACCGCCACACCGCCGAGCGCACAGCCCGCGACGGCCATCGCGAAACCGGCGCGCACGGATCTGCCACCGAGGACGGTGCGCGCGCCCTGCCGGCCGCGGCGCCCTCTCCCCCCGTTCCGGGTCCGCGTGCGGCCGGGGCGCTGCCGCGGATCGGGGCCGCCGCCCGCGCCGAGCGCCTCCGGCGACGCCGCGGGAGCGGAGGCGGAGGCGGGAGCCACTGCGGTGGCGGATGCCGAAGCCGGGGCGGGAGCGGTTGCGGAATCCGAAGCGGAATCACCGGGGGCGGGCACGGCAGCCGGTGCGCCCCCGTCCGCGGCCGCGGTGCGCGCGGCCCGAAAGGCGTCCACGGCGGCGGCCTCGCCCGGGAGTTCGCCGGGGATCTCCCCGGGCCGTCCGCCGGACCGTGCCGCGCGGAGCCCGCCGGGTGCCGTGCCGTGCCCGGTGCCGTGCCGCGCGCCGTGTTCCCACGCGAGACGGTGGAGCGCGGCGGCGAGCCGCTCGGCCGCCGCACGGTCCCGGGCAGCGGCCGATGCCGCCGATTCGCGCCCCTGTACAGGGCTTTCGCCCGGATCCACGGGATTTCGCTCGGGATGTACGTCCGGAGCGTCCTGCTGCGTTCCGTGTTGTCCGCCGGGATGCGACACCGCGGCGTCCAGGCCATCGACCGGCAGTCCGCGCAGCAGACGCTCCGCGGTCTCCTCGTCCAGCCAGTTGTACCGGTCGTCCGCCATCACGTTTCCCTCAGCGTTCGCGTGCCGTGATGCGTCACACCGCGCGCCATGCCTCTGGTCCTGCCTTCTCGCGCCGTCCCGCCGGGCCGGGGGCGCTCCGCGCCCGCGGTGGAACCCTGACCGGAATCCTGTGTCGGGCCGGGCGGGTTCCCGGCCGTTCCGGAGCCGCCCGTCCCACCGGGCGCCTCCACCGCGTCCGCGGCGCCGGAGCCACCGCGCGGACCGTTGCTCCCCCGCGGGCCGGTGCTTCCCCGCGGACCATTGCTTCCCCGCGGGCCGGTGCCCGGCCGCCCGCCGGTGCCCGCGGGGCCGCCCGCGCCGGGATCGCACGGCAGCCCGGAGCTGTGCGCGCCGTCCGTCGCGGGCGGCTCCAGCATCTCGGCGAGCTTGCGCAGTCCGCGATGTGCGGCGGTACGGACGGCGCCGGAGCGCTTGCCGAGCACCTCGGCCGCGCTCTTGGCGTCCAGCCCGACGACGACCCGCAGCACGACGGCCTCGGCCTGGTCGCGGGGCAGCCGGGAGATCAGCGCCATGGTGCGCCCGGTGCCGAGCGCCTCCAGCGCCTCGTCGGCCGTGTCGGCGCCGGCGGGCATGCCCGCCAGTTCGCTCTCGTCGCCGCCGACGGCCGGCCGGCGGCCGCGCATCCGCAGATGGTCGAGCGCCCGGTTGCGGGCGATACGGGCGGCCCAGCCGCGGAACCGGTCGGCGTCGCCCTCGAACCGGGAGAGGTCACGGGCGATCTGGAGCCACGCCTCCGAGGCGACGTCCTCGGCGTCCGGGTCGGGCACGAGCGTACGCACATAGCCGAGCAGGCGCGGATGGACGGAGCGGTAGACGGTACGGAAGGCGGACTCGTCCCCCTCCTGCGCCGCGCGTACCGCAGCGGTCAGTTCCGCCTCGTCCCCCTGCACGCCCGTGTCTCGCCCCACTCCGCGAATCCGCGGCGGCCCGGTGGCACCGGGCACGCCCCGGGGGTGCGCCCTGTGCCGTGTGCCGCACCCCCGCGCTGGTCTTGCTGTGCTGCCTGTCGGTGCCGTACTGGCGTACGGCCGTGCCGTCGTCCTGCTGGTGCTCGCCGCACCGCGCCGCCGATCGTCCCTGGTCGCGCCGCCCGGTACCGCCGGTGCGCACCGCTCGGAGCGGACCCCGGGCCGATGCGAAGCAGCAGCACGCTAAGGCCAAGTGTGCTCACTCGTCCATGTCGGACGCAGCACCGGGGTGGGGGCGTGAGCGGTGGGTGAGGAGGCGGTCGCCAGGGGTCAGCACCGGTCCGCCGTCGACCGTTCCCGGCCCGGTGTGCACAACGCCCGTTCCCTCCGCGGGAGATGGGCCGGGAAACCCGCGGGACACGGGCCGGACATGCGGCGTAACAGTTTTCGCGGGCGCAACGCTGAGGGGAGTACGGGACGAAGAGCCGCTGGCGCGACGGCCCGTGACCGACGACGACCGGGGTCTCTCCTGTGGGGGGTGGCGACCCCGGTCGTCCTCGCTTTCCCCGCCGGAACCCGGCCGCTTCCCGGCCGGCACCCGGCCGCTTCCCCGTCGGACCCCGGCCGGGAGCACGCCCGGGCCAGAAGCACACCCCGGCGGGAGCCCCTCGCACGGCAGCCGACGCCTCCGTACGGCGGAGAACGGGCGCCGGATCCGGTCCGGCGCGAGGCCGGGCAGGGCGCCGGACCGGAGCAGGAGCAGCAGCGGGGACGGGAGTTGCGGCCGTCCGCGGCGCTCCCGGCGCGGGCCCGGGCCCGGAAGCGCCCGCGGCGTTCCGCCGGGCCCGGCGCGGCAGGCCGGGCCCGGCGCGGCAGGCCGGGCCCGGCGCGGCAGGCCGGGCCCGGCGGACGAGGGGAGAAGAAGGACCGCGGACGGAGGGGCGTCAGCCGCCCGACTGTGTCGGCTCTGCCTTCTGCGAGGTGCCGACGCCGTCCACCAGCTTGCGGAACGCGGGCCACGACGGCTTCGGCCGGCCCGGGTACCACAGCTTCTGTGCGGTGGCCGCCAGCGGCAGCCGGATGCCGTCGGCCACCTGCTCGGGCGTCTGCGCGTTCGCGATGTCGCCCCAGACGGCGAACCGGCCGCCCAGGATCCGGTCGGGCCCGGCATCCTTGGCCGGCACGGGCTTCTTGCCGCGCACCACGGCCGGCGTCCACTCCTTGTAGATCCGCTCGCCGGTCGGGTACTCGAACTGGTTGGGCTGGCCGAGCACGTAGTACAGGTACTCGTCGTTCATGTTGAGCATCTTCCAGCCCTCCTTCAGATACTCCTGCGGCTCGCGCTCGCCGTACTCGGTGCCCGTCCAGTAGGCGACCTCACGGTGCCGGGACGGCTTCACGACGCCCTTGCGGTGCATGCCGTCGTTCCACACCTGCGGCATCTTGCCGTGCTTGCGCAGGGTGGCGGCACGGTCGTTGAGCCAGTCGGTCGCCAGGTCCTGGATACCGGCGTCCTTGCCGTACTTGTCGCGGGCCTTCTTGGCCAGGCCGGGGTAGGTGGCCTCCGGGTCGTCGGCCATCAGCGCCTGGTACTCGTCGCCGCCGGCGTGTGCGTACCTGCCGGGGAAGAGGTCGGCGTACTCGCCGAGCAGATCGTCGACGATCTTCGCGGCCTTCGGGTCGGAGATGTCGACGGCGCCCTGCGCGGGCTTGCCCGAAGCGCTGGTCAGCTGGAGATCGGGGTGCGCCTTGATGACGGCGCCGAGGTGCCCGGGCGAGTCGATCTCCGGGACGACGGTGATGTGCCGGGACTCGGCCAGCTCGATGATGCGACGCACCTGCTTCTTCGTCAGATGCGGGTCGGAGACGACCTCCGGATGGGTGCTGGACTCGATACGGAACGCCTGGTCGTCGGAGAGGTGCAGCTGGAGCTGGTTGAGCTTGAGGTCGCCCATCTCGCGGATGCGCGCCTCGATCCACTCGGCCGGGTAGTGCTTGCGCGCGATGTCCAGCATGAAACCGCGCTGCGGCCGGTCCGGCTCGTCGCGGACGGTGCCGTCGGCGAACCGGCCCTGGTCGCGGTAGGTCTGCAACAGGGTGCGGGTGCCGTAGAAGACGCCGGCGTCGCCGCCGCCGGTGATGGTGATCCGGCCCTTCCGGCTGGTCAGCTCGTAGCTCTCCTTGCCCCCCTTGCCGTTCTTGCCGTCCCCGTTCCCCGAGTTCCCCGCGTCGCGCTTCAGCTCGATGTCCCAGGCGTGCGCGGGCCCCTTGGCCACCGGGACCTTCAGTTCCTCGGCGAGCAGCTCGGCCTCGTCCCGCAGTGCGCGGTCGTCGGTGACGACCCGGGTGTACTTGGTGCGCTGCCAGCCGGGGCCGCGTTCCGCCTTCCAGTGCCGGACGGCGGGCACGGCGGACGGCGCCGGGCCCGTGCGGTCGGGCCCCTTCGGTCCGGGCACCTTGCTCGCCTCGGGCGTCTTCGAGGCGTTCCCGCCCGCACCGCCGTCGTCGTCGCCGGAGCCGCAGCCGGCGGTGGCCAGCAGGGCGAGCGCGGTGAGGGCGACGGCGAGGCGGGCCGCGGGGCGGTGGGCCGCGCGGCCGGACGCGGAGGGCGTGCCCGGGTGCCGGCCCCGGGAACGGAAGGGGAGAACGGGCAGTGGTGACCTGTTTTTTCGGGTTCGTCCCATACGAATAAGGTATTTCCCCTTTCGAATTCACCCCCGTCGGTAATGCGCCGCAGCGAAGTCCCTTCCGGGTGAAAATCGGGACCGGGCACGACGGCGCCGGGGCCGCGCGGCTACGGTGACGAGACTCCCACACCCCTTCCGCCCCACGGCCTTCTTCGGCCACCTGTCCAGGGGACCGGCCCCGCCGGAACCCGGCCGACCCCCGGAGCACATGAGCCCGTCCACCCCGCACAGCACCGCACTCGCCGCCCCCGGGCACGCCCCGCTGGACAGGCTCAACGCCGCGGATCCGGCCACGGCGTACGCCCTGCTCCTGGAGTGCTGCGGCAGCGCCGGATGGGCCCGCCGGATCGTCGCCCACCGGCCGTACCCGGATGTGGACACCCTCCTCGCCGCGGCGGACGAGGCCAGCTACGACCTGTCGGCGGACGACCTCGCCGAGGCGCTCGCCCGGGAGACGGCCTCCCATCCGCTCGACGGCGAGCCCGGCCCCAGCACCCTGGCCGCGCACACCGCACTGCGCGCGGCACAGGACGCCTACGAGCAGCAGTTCGGCCACGCCTTTCTGATCTGCCTGGACGGGCATCCGCCGGAGCACCGGCTGGATCACGCCCTGGCCGGGATCCGGGCCCGGCTGGAGAACGAACCGCACGAGGAGTGGGCCGTCACCGCCGACGAACTGCGCCGGCTCGCCCGCTCCCGGCTGGCCCGCCTCACCGCCGACGCCACCGACTCCACCGGCACCACCGACTCCACCGGCACCGTCCATGCCCCCGCCGGCCACCCGGCCGGGGCCGCCGGTCACGCCCCCGCAGCGGTGCCCGCCGGTCGCACATGTGCGGCTGCGTACACCCCGGGGGCACGGCCGCCCCGGGGCCCGGCTGGGCCGTCCGTGCCTGATTGATCACACCTGCACACCCCGGGCGAAGGTCCCGACAGGCCGTCGTTACGATGACGGATGGCCGGTGGACCGTACCCGGCCGGGCCCGACCGACATCTGCGTAACCAACCAGGAGATGCCGGCAGTCCCCAACATCCGCTCCCGGAGGGTTTTTCCGTGCCGGCTGGAACGCTGTACCGCGGCCGGGAAGGAATGTGGTCCTGGGTGGCTCACCGAGTCACCGGCGTCCTCATCTTCTTCTTCCTGTTCGTGCACGTCCTCGACACCGCGCTCGTGCGCGTCTCGCCCGAGGCGTACGACGACACTGTCGCGATCTACAAGACTCCGCTCGTCAACCTGATGGAGTACGGCCTGGTGGCCGCCATCCTGTTCCACGCGCTCAACGGCCTGCGGGTCATCGCCGTGGACTTCTGGTCGAAGGGCGCGAAGTACCAGAAGCAGATGCTGTGGACCGTGATGGGCGTGTGGATCGTCCTCATGGCCGGTGCCTTCTACCCGGTGTTGCAGCACACCCTGCGCACGCTGTTCGGGAGCTGATGCGTGATGTCGACGACCGAGACGACGGGAACGAGCGAGCCCACGGACGACGTGGCGCTGTTCGACGTGGACCACCCGGCCCCGGTGATCGAGCCGCCGCGGGCGCGGACCGCGAAGACGCCGAAGTCCACCCGCGGGAACTTCGAGATGTACGGCTGGCTGTTCATGCGGCTGTCCGGCATCGTGCTCGTGGTGCTGGTGCTCGGCCACCTGCTGATCCAGCTGGTGCTGGACGGCGGTGTCAGCAAGGTCGGCTTCGCCTTCGTCGCCGGCCGCTGGGCCTCCCCGTTCTGGCAGGTGTGGGATCTGGCGATGCTGTGGCTGGCGATGCTGCACGGCGCCAACGGGCTGCGCACCGTCATCAACGACTACGCGGAGCGCGACAACACCCGCTTCTGGCTGAAGTGGCTGCTGTACGCCGCGACCGTCTTCACCGTCCTGCTGGGCACGCTGGTGATCTTCACCTTCGACCCGAACATCCGCTGACGTCCCGGGGCTGAAGGCTGAGGTTTTCCCGATGAACAACGTCAAGATCCACAAGTACGACACCGTCATCGTCGGTGCGGGCGGCGCGGGCATGCGCGCGGCCATCGAGTCCACGAAGCGCAGCCGCACCGCGGTGCTGACGAAGCTGTACCCGACCCGCTCCCACACCGGTGCCGCCCAGGGCGGCATGGCCGCGGCCCTCGCGAACGTCGAGGAGGACAACTGGGAGTGGCACACCTTCGACACGATCAAGGGCGGCGACTACCTGGTCGACCAGGACGCCGCGGAGATCCTGGCGAAGGAGGCCATCGACTCCGTCCTCGACCTGGAGAAGATGGGTCTGCCCTTCAACCGCACCCCGCAGGGCAAGATCGACCAGCGGCGGTTCGGCGGGCACTCCCGCAACCACGGTGAGGCGCCGGTGCGCCGGTCCTGCTACGCGGCGGACCGCACGGGCCACATGATCCTCCAGACGCTGTACCAGAACTGCGTCAAGGAGGGCGTGGAGTTCTTCAACGAGTTCTACGTCCTCGACCTGCTCCTCAACGAGGAGGAGGGCGTCAAGAAGACCGCCGGTGTCGTCGCCTACGAGCTGGCCACCGGCGACGTGCACGTCTTCCGCGCCAAGGCCGTCGTCTTCGCGTCGGGCGGCAACGGCAAGTTCTTCAAGGTCACCTCCAACGCGCACACGCTGACCGGCGACGGGCAGGCCGCCGCGTTCCGGCGCGGACTGCCGCTGGAGGACATGGAGTTCTTCCAGTTCCACCCGACCGGCATCTGGAAGATGGGCATCCTGCTCACCGAGGGCGCCCGCGGCGAGGGCGGCATCCTGCGCAACAAGGACGGCGAGCGCTTCATGGAGAAGTACGCGCCCGTCATGAAGGACCTCGCCTCGCGTGACGTCGTCTCCCGCGCGATCTACACCGAGATCCGCGAGGGCCGCGGCTGCGGTGCCGACAAGGACCACGTCTACCTGGACCTCACGCACCTGCCGCCGGAGCAGCTGGACGCCAAGCTGCCCGACATCACCGAGTTCGCCCGCACCTACCTGGGCATCGAGCCGTACACCGACCCGGTGCCGATCCAGCCGACCGCGCACTACGCGATGGGCGGCATGCCGACCAACGTGCGCGGCGAGGTGCTCCTCGACAACGACACCCCGGTGCCGGGCCTGTACGCGGCCGGCGAGGTCGCCTGTGTGTCCGTGCACGGCGCCAACCGGCTGGGCACCAACTCGCTGCTGGACATCAACGTCTTCGGCAAGCGCGCCGGTATCGCGGCCGCCGAGTACTCCGCCACCGCCGAGTACGTCGAACTGCCGGACGAGCCGGCCAAGTTCGTGCTCGACGAGATCGAGAACCTGCGGGACGCCACCGGCAACGAGCGCGTGGTGGAGATCCGCAAGGCGCTCCAGGAGACCATGGACAAGAACGTCATGGTCTTCCGTACGGAGCAGACGCTGAAGGAGGCCGTCGAGGAGATCGGCCAACTGCGCAAGCGGTACCGGAACATCAGCGTCCAGGACAAGGGCAAGCGGTTCAACACCGACCTGCTGGAGGCCATCGAGCTGGGCAACCTGCTCGACCTGGCCGAGGTGACGGCCGTGTCCGCGCTCGCCCGCAAGGAGTCGCGCGGCGGTCACTACCGCGAGGACTTCCCCAACCGCGACGACGTCAACTTCATGCGCCACACGATGGCGTACCGCGAGGTGGGCGACGACGGTGCCGAGTCGATCCGGCTCGACTACAAGCCGGTCGTCCAGACCCGCTACCAGCCGATGGAGCGTAAGTACTGATGCTGCATTCTTCCGGGGCGCACTCCCCGAACCCCCGGCCGGAGGCGGCACCGTCCGTCTCCCGGCGCGCACCGATCGGCATCCTCGCTCACCCGCACGGCGTCAGGAGGAACGCGTGAGCACCGCAACGCTGGACAAGAACGACGCCGCCGGGCCGGTGGACTCGGCGGAGAACAGCGCCACGCACCTGATCACGGTCACGCTGCGGATCCGCCGCTTCAACCCCGAGGTCTCCGCCGACTCGGACTGGCAGGACTTCACGCTGGAGATCGACCCCAAGGAGCGGGTGCTCGACGCGCTGCACAAGATCAAGTGGGAGCAGGACGGCACGCTCACCTTCCGCCGGTCCTGCGCCCACGGCATCTGCGGCTCGGACGCCATGCGCATCAACGGGCGCAACCGGCTGGCGTGCAAGACGCTGCTGAAGGACATCGGCCCGGACAAGCCGATCACCGTGGAGCCGATCAAGGGGCTCACCGTCCTCAAGGACCTGGTGGTCGACATGGAGCCGTTCTTCCAGGCGTACCGGGACGTCATGCCGTTCCTCGTGACGAGCGGCAACGAGCCGACCCGTGAGCGCTACCAGTCCCCCGAGGACCGCGAGCGCTTCGACGACACCACCAAGTGCATCCTGTGCGCGGCCTGCACCTCGTCCTGCCCCGTCTTCTGGAACGACGGGCAGTACTTCGGCCCGGCCGCCATCGTCAACGCGCACCGGTTCATCTTCGACTCGCGCGACGAGGCCGGTGAGCAGCGCCTGGAGATCCTCAACGACCGGGACGGCGTGTGGCGCTGCCGCACCACGTTCAACTGCACGGACGCCTGCCCGCGCGGTATCGAGGTCACCAAGGCCATCCAGGAGGTCAAGCGGGCGCTGATCACGCGCCGGTTCTGACACCGCCGCGTCCGCCCGACGGCGCCGGGCCCGCCTCTTTTCCGGGGCGGGCCCGGCGCCGTCGTCGTGCCGGAGCGGTTGCGGTGCCCGGCGCGGTCGCCGTTCCGGGTGCCGTTGCCGCGCCGGGCGCCCGGCCGGTGGGGACGCTCAGTCCAGATGGTCGCGGCTGAGCCGGGCGAAGTGGATGCCGCCGGTGTCGCCCACCTCGTACAGATCGCCGATGGTGCCGTCCCGCAGCACGGCGAGGGTGGAGTACCCGGCCGGGCCGGACTTGACGACGGCCTGCCGGGGCCAGCTCGCGCCGTCGTCCTCGCTCAGCCGCAGGGTCAGTTCGTTGCGGCCCGAGGTGGTGGCCGTGTTGCTGAACAGCGCCGTCCGCGTCCGGCCCGGGGTGCCGGCGGCCGGTTCGAGGAAGGAGATCTCGTCGCCGTTGTTGCCCGGGTCGGGCAGCGCGGCGGCGCGGGTCATGGCGGTGAACGGGCCCTCACCGTCCGGCGAGGTGGCGTAGTAGCGGGCGCCGCCGCTGTTGTGCCGCATGTTCTGGACGATCTCGCCGGTGGAGCGCTGCACGGCCTTGCTCTCGTTGACGTCGGTTCCGGCGGCGGCACCGGCCCGCCAGGTCTTCCCGTGGTCGTCGCTGACGAGGTTGCCGGTGCGGGTGGTGCCCTTGGTGTCGCGGTGGACGACGGGCTGGAGCAGCCGTCCCGTGTCGGTCTGGATGCCGTGCCCGGACGAGGCGAACTGGTTCTTCCAGTCCGGCTGCCGGACCTGCGGGGTGACGTCCACCGGCTCGGACCAGGTGGCACCGTCGTCGTCGCTGGTCATGTACATCAGCCGCTGGCCGCCGTCGGCGGGGTTCTCCTCGAAGAAGCCCGTGCCGGGCCGGCCGTGGTTGTAGAAGAGGAAGACGCGGCCGGTCTCGCGGTCCACGAGCAGGCTGCTGTCGCCGGTGCCGGAGTCGGTGCTCCCGGCGTGCGCGACGATGCGCGGCTCGCTCCAGGTGGCGCCGTTGTCGGTGCTGCGGCGCAGCCCCACCTGGATGTTGGCGGGCAGATCGGAGCTGCCGTCGACGCGGGCGTCCGCAGCGGCCAGGATCGTGCCGTCGTTGGTGACGGCCATCGCCGGGATGCGGACCGACTTGGCCGTGCCGTCGTACTCCTTGCCGTCGGCGCCGAGCAGGCCCCGGAAGACGGTGTCGGTGCCGAACAGCCGGGTGGTGTTCAGCTGCGGGGTGCCCTGGGCCAGGCCGCAGTCGACGGTGCCGCTCTCGGTGCGCCGGAAGCCGCCGGGCGCGGTGGTCTCCAGTGTGTAGTGCGCACCGGCCGGGCGGGTCCACTCCAACTGGCCGCTGCCGCCCGCCGGTACCTCCCGGGTGTAGCGGTGGTCGCCGTCGGGTCCGGTGACGGTGAAGGTGCGCGCGCTGTCCGAGCGGTTCTCCAGGATGAGCTGGAGCCGGCCGTCCGAACAGTGCACGGCGGTGCGCGCGGCGAGCTGCGGCGCCGCGGCGGCACCCGCCCCGCCGTCCGCCGCGACCGCCGCCGGCGCGAGGGCCGTCGCGGCGGCCGCCAACACGGTGCAGACGGCGAGGGCTCTTCTCCGGGGTGCGTGCATGGGGTTCCTCTCGTGTGGGTGTGCGTCTGGGTGGATGTGGATCTGGGTGGACCTGGGTGTGGGTGGATGTGGGTGTGGGTGGATGTGGGTGTGGGTGTCCGTTCCGGGCGTGGTGTCCGGTCCGGTGGCGGGGTGTTGCGGGCTCCGGCGGCGGGCCGGGGAGCCGCCGATCCACCGGGCGGGGGTCGCACGCCGTGCCCCGGTGCGCCGACCGGGGCCGGGCGGGACCGGGGCTGTGCCGAAGCCTGGACATCAAAGGTGAACAAAAGGGGCGCAACTCGCGGAAAGGGGTGAGGTGTCGGCGGACGCGAGGGCCGGAGTGCGGACGCGGACGCGAGGTGGGGGCGGCATGGGCGGAGCGGTCCTCTCCGCGTGGCGGCCGGGCGGAAGGCGGTCCGACACGCATGACGTCAGACGTCTTATGCGTGAGGGACCCTAGGGACGTGCATGACAGGCGTCAAGGGATCGTGCGCCGGGCCGGGCTGCGGCCCGGCGGACTCAACCGGCCGCGGATTCCCCGGTGTTCGCCTCGGCCGCGGCGCGGGCGCGGGACTCGGCGAGCCGGCGGCGCAGCGGGGCGTAGTGGTCGGCGAGGGCGGCGGACAGCCCGTCGGCGTCACCGGCCCTGGCCGCGTCCACGATGCGCTGATGGGCGGCGACGGTGTCCTGCCCGTCCCCGGGTCCGACGACGTTGAGATACGGCGCGACCAGCGCGTACACGTCCCAGAACGCCACCGAGAGCTGCCCGATCAGGGCGTTGCCGGAGGCGCTGACGAAGTGCGCGTGGAAGGCGCGGTCGGCCTCGACGAAGCCGGCGCCGTCGGCGCCGTCCGCCGCGGCCTGCTCCCGCATCCGCGCGACGAGCACGTCGAGGGTGTCCAGGTACTCCGCCGAGGCGCCGGCGGCGATCCGCTCCGCGAGGCCGCGCTCGAACAGCTCGCGCGCCTCCAGCAGATCGGCCATGACCCGCATGTCGTCGTCGGCGCCGAGCATGCCCCGGAACGTCAGCGACTCGACGAGCGCCGCCAGACTGAGGCCGCCGACATAGGTGCCGTGCCCGTGCCGGACCTCGACGATGTCGAGGGCGTGCAGCGTCTTGACGGCCTCGCGCACGCTGGAGCGGCTGGCGCCGAGCGCCTCGCACAGCGCCGCCTCGGTGGGCAGTGGATCGCCTGGCCGCAGCCGGTTCTCCAGTATGTAGTGCTTTATCCCCTCGGTGACCTCCTGCCGCAGCAGCTGCCGGCCGGTACGCCCGTCCACCGTCCTCGAACTCCCCACCTGGTGACCTCACTTCCGCGCCGGGCCGGGGATCCCGACCCGCTTCGGCCCGTGCCGGCCTGTGCCGGCCCCGCCCGGTTCTCCCGACCCCGGCGTCGGACATCGTATGACCGGCGCGGGCCCGACGCCGCAGGGCCGACGGCACGGGCCGTATGGTGCGGCACATGGCACGCACGCGGACAGACGCACAGGCACGGCGGACACCCGCGACGGCACGGCGCACGGCGGCGGCGACGGCGGCACTGGCCGTGCTGGCCGGGGCTCCCCTGGCGGGCTGCGGACCGGACGGCGGCGGCACCGCACACGACGGCGGGACGGCGGGCGACGGCGCGCGCATCCAGGTCGCGCACTCCACCACGACCCGCGCCGACGAGCCGCTCGCCCTCCGCGTCACGGGGCTCCCCGCGCACACCACCGTCCGGCTCGACGCCCGCACCCGGGACCGGAACGGGCGCCCGTGGACGGCGCGGCAGGACGCCAGGACCGACGCACACGGCACGGTCCGGCTGGACGGTGCGGCGGGCGGCCGGCTGCTGTCGGACATGACGCCGGACGATCCGCACACGCTCAAGCGCGCGAAGGCGGGCCGTACGGTCTCGTTCCATCCGCTGCCGCCGGGCAGGGAACGCTCCTACGAGGTGCGCCTGGGGGTGACGGCGCGCTCCGGCGCGCACAAGGGCGACCGGCTCGCAAGCCGCACCATCGCCCGGCAGTGGCTGCCGCGCGGCGCCACCCACCGCAAGCTCACCGTCGGCCACGACGGACTGGCGGGCGATCTGTATCTGCCGCCGCGGGACAGCGGGAAGAGCAGGGGCGGCGAGAGCGGCGAGAGCAGCCCGAGCGGCGGAAAGAGCGGGAGCGCGGCGGGCAAGGCGCCCGTGCTGGTGTTCGGCGGCTCCGAGGGCGGCAACGCCGGAACGTACACGGCGGCGCTGCTGGCCGCGCACGGCCATCCCGCGATGTCCCTGTGCTACTTCCGGTGCGGCCCGGACTCCGGCCGCCCGGACGCCATCGACGGCATCGACCTGGACTACTTCACCCGGGCCGCCCGGCTGCTGGCGAAACAGCCGGGCGCCGACCCGCGCAAGCTGGCCGTCATGGGCAACTCGCGCGGCAGCGAGATCGCCCAACTGCTGGGCCAGCGGCGCCCGTCGGTGGTCCGCGACGTGATCGCCTACGCGCCCTCGTCGAAGGTGATCGGCCCGTACCCGACCGGCACCCACGCCTGGTCGGACCACGGCAGGCCGGTGCCGACGGGGACGATCCCGCTGAACCGGGTACGCGGCGAGGTCTTCACCGTGGCCGGCGGCAACGACCGGATGTGGGGCTCGGCGGACTCCGCGTCCTCGATGGCGTCCCGCGGCGCACAGCGGCGGGTCTACCCGGACGCGGGCCACCATGTGAACTGGTTCCCCTACGGCCAGCCCGCCCAGGAGACCGGCCGGGACGGGAACCGCGTCCGCACCTCGGTCGCCGACCAGCGTGCCCGCGCCGACTCCTGGCCCCGCATCCTGAAGCTCCTGGACCGCTGACCCGGGCCGCGCCGGTACCGACCGACCGCGCCGGTACCGACCGGCCGGGCCGCCCCACCGCCGACAGCCCCGCCCCGCCCCGGTCAGCCGTCCCGCCGGGGCCGGTCCCCGTGCCGTCGGGTCCACCAGACGGCCTCGCCCCGGGTGAGGCCGGGCAGTCGGCGTCCGGCGGTGCGGGTGTTGCGGGCCGGGAGCGTGCCGGTCAGCAGCCGCAGCGGGCCGGCGTCCGGGCCGGCGGGCGGCTCGGTGATCTCCTCGGGCTCGGCCTCCAGCGCACCCAGACAGGCCAGGACCGCGGGCAGGGTGTCCTCGGGGATCTCCAACTCGAAGGCGTCGTACGGCTCGTGCACCACCGTGCCGGCCTGCTCCAGCGCGCGGGCGAGCACCAGGGCCGACACGGCGCGGAAGTCCCCGGCCGTGCTGACGGGCCCGCCGAACCCGGAGCGGGTCAGGGTGACGACGCAGTCGGTGACGGCCCAGCCGTGCGGCCCGCGGCGCAGCCCCGCGCGCACGCCGTCCTCGACGGCCTGGTGGAACGCCCTCGGCAGCGCGCCCCGTTCGGTCTCGGCCCGGAACGTGACGCCGCTGTCCCGCTCCCCCGGCTCGACCCGCAGCCCGACGGTGGCCCAGTACCCGGCGGCGCAGGGGGTGTTGCGGCCGGTGGCGCCCATCGCCTCGGCCGCCTCGCCGGTTCCGGCGGGCCGCTCCACACAGACGGTCCGGCCGGGCTCGAACACCGCCTCGACGCCGAACTCGGCGGCGAGCGTCTCGGCGACGACCTCGCCGTGCACCTCGCCGTTGAGCAGGACGGAGGTGGAGCCGTCCGGTTCGACGCCGGTCCCGAGCAGCGGATCCTGCTCGGCGAGGGCACGCAGCGCGGCGTGCAGCCGGCCCGCGTCGCGCGGGTCGTTCGGCCGGACGACCGTGCGGAGCGTCGGCGCCGCCAGCCGGGGCCGGGCACGCGCCGGGGCGCCGGACCGTCGGACGCCGTACGGGTCGCCGAGTTCGTCACCGACCCGGACCTCGCGCAGCCCCCGGACACGGGCGATGCCGCCGGCCGTGAGCCGGCCGGCGGGCGGCGTGCCGGGCGGTGCGACGACGTCGAGGGCCGTCAGCCGCCCGGAGTGGGTCTCCCGGGTGCCGTCGGGCAGCGTGCGGTGCAGGGTCAGCGCGGCGCGGGCCCGTACCTCGCCCTCGTACAGGCGCAGTTGGGCGGTCTTGCGGCCGTCGGCGTCCCGGTCGAGCGCGAAGACGACGCCGTGCGGCCCGGTGCCGTCGGGCGGCGGCGCCGCGCCGGGCAGCAGGGTCGTGACGCCGTCGAGCAGCGCGTCGACGCCGGCGCCGCTCAGGGCCGACCCGGCGTAGACGGGGTGGGCGCTGCCGTCGGCGGTGTGCGCGGCCAGCGCCGCGGCCAGTTCGCCGGGTGTCGGCGGCGGCCCGTCCAGGACGCGGGCGAGCAGCTCGTCGTCCGCCCCGGCGAGCGCCTCCGCGACCCGGGCGGCGGCCTCGGGCTCGTCCAGCCGTTCCGGCAGCACCCGCACGCCCCGGCCCCCGAGGCCCTCGGTACGGCTGAGGGGCACCGGGCACGGGGCGAGCCTGCGGCGGATGTCGGCGAGCAGCCCCTCGTACCGGGCGCCGGGCCGGTCGGCCTTGTTGACGAACACCAGCGTGGGCAGCCGCATGTCGCGCAGCGTCCGCATCAGCAGCCGTGTCTGCGGCTGCACGCCCTCCACGGCGGAGAGCACGAGCACGGCGCCGTCGAGCACGGCGAGGGCGCGTTCGACCTCGGCGAGGAAGTCGGCGTGGCCGGGGGTGTCGATCAGGTTGAACTGCCGCCCGCCCACGGCGAACGAGGCGACGCCGGTGCGCACGGTGATGCCGCGCCGGCGTTCGATGGCGCCGCTGTCGGTGCGGGTGCTGCCCGCGTCGACACGGCCGGGCGCGGCGATCGCGCCCGCCTCGTACAGGAGCCGTTCGGTCAGGCTGGTCTTGCCCGCGTCGACGTGTGCGAGGACACCGAAGTTGAGGGTGCGGGGCGGTGCGGGAGCGGGCCCGGGGCCGTCACAGGTGGCGGGGCCGGTGGTGGCGGTGCACTCAGTGTGTGCGGTGTGTGCGGCGTGATCGGTGTGTTCGGCGTGATCGGCGTGCTCAGTGTGTTCGGTGTGCTCGGTGGTGGCGCGGTGCGGGGTGCGCATGGGTGCGGTCGTCCTCGAAAGCCGTTGTCCGGTAAGGGAACTGGGGGTTTTCGAGAACTCGCCGCATCACTGGTCCTTCCGCGCTTCCGACAGGTCGCCGCCATCCTCACACCGGGCGACCGCCGTTGCGCAACCGGATTTTTCCGGACCGGGCGCGGGGCCGGGAGGGGCCCGGGGCCGGTGGTCAGGTCTGCTTCGAGGCGAGCTGGACGACGGTGACGTCGGACTCCGCGCCGACCCGGACGGGCGGGCCCCACGCCCCCGCGCCCCGGCTGACGTACAGCTGGGTGTCCCCGTACCGCTCCAGACCGGCCACGGTGGGGTTCGCCAGCGCGGCCAGATAGGGGCCGGGCCACAGCTGGCCGCCGTGGGTGTGCCCGGACAGCTGGAGGTCGACGCCGTGGTCGACGGCCTCGTGCACCATCACCGGCTGGTGCGCCAGCAGCACCGCTGCGCGCGCCGGGTCCCGGCCCGCGAGCGCCTTGCCGTAGTCGGGGCCCTCGCCCTGCTCCTCGCCCTGGATGTCGTTGACCCCGGCGAGATCGAAGCCGGGCAGCTCCCGCCGGGCGTTCTCCAGCGGGTGCACACCGAGTTCGCGCACGTGGTCGACCCAGGCGTGCGCGTCGCCGAAGTACTCGTGGTTGCCGGTGACGAAGAACGCGCCGTCCCTGGCGCGGAGTTCACGCAGCGGTTCGGCGGCCGGGCCGAGATCGGCGACGGTGCCGTCCACGAGGTCGCCGACGATCGCGACGAGATCGGGCTGCGCGCTGTTGACCGTGTCCACGATCCGCCGGGTGTGCGCCCGGCCCAGCACGGGCCCGAGGTGGATGTCGCTGACGACGGCGATGCGGTATCCGTGCGCCCGCCGCCCGAGCTTGGCCAGCGGCACCGTCACCCGTTTGAGGGTGGGTCCGTCGAGGACGCCGTACGCTCCCACCGCCGTCGTCCCCAGCCCGGCCACGGCGGTGGAGACGGCCAGCGTCCGGGCCAGGAACACCCGCCGACTGGGCACCGCCTCCGCCACCCGTCCCCCCGGCACCGCCTCACCGGCCGCCGCCTCGGACGCCCCGGCCGTCGGCCCGGACGCCCCGGCAGCCGCTTCGGAAGCCCCGGCCGTCGGCTCGGAAGCCCCGCTCGCCGCCGCTGTCCCCGCCGTGGCCGCCGTCGCCGCCGTGGCCGCTGCCGTCACCGTGCCCGCCGTCACCGTGCCCGCCGTCGGCGTCCCGCTGCCGGGCCCGGCCGTCCGGGCCGCTCCCCACGGCGTGCGCCGCAGCACGAACCGCAGGGCCTCCCCCGCGAGCAGCGCCAGCGTCAGATAGAGCAGGCAGGCCAGCCACAGATAGCCGGGCCAGGCCACGATCCGCTGGAGGGTGAAGGGCGCGCCGGAGCGGCTGGTGACCAGCGTCGCGACGGTCGTCAGCGGCAGCAGGACGGTGAGCGCCGTGCCCAGGCGCCGCCACCAACCGCCGGGTGCCGAGACGTCGCGGACGAGCCTCCGCCACAGATACCGGTGCACCACCGCCAGCGCCGCCAGCGCGAGCACCCCGGCCAGCGCGACCACCACGGCTGTCATCCGTTCCTCCCCCTCGCCTTCCCCGCTCTTCCGCCCCCCCGGGGGGGCCTAGCCGCGCCGCAGGGCCCGCAGGCCGCGCAGTCCGATCACGCCGATGGCCGTGCCCAGCAGGAACGAGGCGATGGCGAGCAGCAGATGGACCCAGAAGTACGCGGTGGGGCTGCCCGCGTCGTCGAACGCCAGCCCGCTGCCGTCCTTCCAGAGGTTCTTGACGAAGGTGATCCAGATGAACCAGGACCACACGCCGAAGGCCAGCAGGAACCAGGAGAGGGGCTTCGAGAGCACCATGCCCCGGGGCCGGGCCGGTGCCGCGGCCGGGGCGGAGTCCGGTCCGGAGGTGTCGGTGTCGTGCATGCCCTCAGTGTCGCTCCTCGCCCCGGCGGACCCGGCGCCGGGTACCCGTCGCACGGGCCGGAGGCAGGAGGGAGGCGCGGCCGGTGGCACGGGGACGGGTACGGTGCGTGCACGAGTGGACACGGGCCCGCCACCCGGCCTCCCCCAGGTGGGGCGCGTGTCCCCTGGGTGGGCGTGAGAGGGGCCACGAGTGGACGGACTCGGCGTCCAACTGTCCGGGCGGGGCCTGTACGTTCGCAGGGTGCCCAATTCTTCGTATTGTTCAGACCGCAGCCGGCGATCCCGTCGCGCCGGTGTTCTCGGCGGCCTCTGCTCGGCCGCGCTCGCCCTTTCACTGATCGTCGCACCCGGCGCGCACGCCGATGAGGCCCCCGGGGACCAGGGGGACCACAGCAGCGGCCAGGACCGCCGGACAGGCCAGGACGGCCAGGACAGCCGGGACAGCCCGGGTTCCGCGCAGAACAGCGACCGCAAGGAAGCCGCCGGGGAGCCCAGGCCGCCGGCGCAGATGTCCACGGTGGGCGGCACCCGGCTGGGCCGCCCCGGTACCCAGGTGCAGCCGAAGGCCGGGGCGCCGAAGCTGCCCAAGAAGGTCAGCGCCCGCTCCTGGATCGTCTCCGACGCGGAGACCGGCGAGGTGCTGGCCTCGCACAACGCGCACTGGAAGCTCGCCCCCGCCAGCACGTTGAAGATGCTGTTCGCCGACACGGTGCTGCCCAAGCTGCCCAAGGAGCGCAAGCACAAGGTGGAGCCGTCCGACCTGGCGGGCATCGGCGAGGGCAGCAGCCTCGTCGGGGTCAAGGAGGGCGAGACGTACTCCGTGCACGATCTGTGGCTCGGGGTCTTCCTGCGGTCGGGCAACGACGCGGTGCACGTGCTCTCGGCGCTCAACGGCGGCGTGGACAAGACCGTCGCCGAGATGAACAAGAAGGCACGCACGCTGCACGCCCGGGACACCAAGGTCGTCAGCCCGGACGGCTACGACCACAAGGGCCAGGTCTCCTCGGCCTACGACCTGTCGCTGTTCGCCCGCGCCGGGATGCAGAACCCCGACTTCCGCGACTACGCGGCAACGGCCACCGCCAAGTTCCCCGGCGCCACCGAGAAGAAGAAGGACGGCAAGGGCACCCGGCGGGAGAGCTTCGAGATCCAGAACACCAACCGGCTGCTGACCGGCGCCGACGGTGTGGACCCCTATCCGGGCATCGCGGGGGTGAAGAACGGGTCGACGACGAACGCGGGCACGACGTTCACCGGCGTCGCCCAGCGCGGTGACCGGGTGCTGCTGGTGACGGTCATGCACCCGGGCGCCGAGGAGCCGCACGCGGTCTACCGGGAGACGGCACGGCTCCTCGACTGGGGCTTCTCCGCTGCCGACAAGGTGACCCCGGTGGGTGCGCTGGCCGCGCCCGGCCAGGGCACCGACAGCGGCACGGGCGCGCCGCACGGCAAGACGGCGCAGGCGGGCGGCGCGGCGGACGCACGGGCCGCGGCACAGTCCGACAAGCCGTCCGGCGGCGCCGGCACCGCGCTGGGCATCACCGCCGGTGTTCTGGTGCTGCTGGCCCTGGTGGCGTACGGGGTGCACCGCCGCTGGCCGCTTCCGGAGCTGGCCCGGCGTCGTCGCCGATGAGTTCCTTGACGGGACGTTCGTCCTGGCCCCCGCCGGGTGCGGGGGCCGTGGCGGTCCAGGCCGCGCACCACAGCAGCAGCTTGGCCATGAAGCTGATCCAGATCAGCAGGGCGATGGGCACACCGAAGGCGCCGTAGACGTTCTTGGCGGCGACGCCCTGGAGGTAGCCGCCGAGCAGCAGCTTCAGCGCCTCGAACCCGATCGCGCCCTGGAGGGCGGCGGCGAGGGTCGCCCGGTGCGGCGGGCGCACCCGCGGCAGCAGCGTCAGGACGTACCACAGCAGCAGGAAGTCGGCGGCGGCTCCGGCCGCGTACCCGGCGACCCGCAGCAGGACGGTGCCGATGCCGCCCTCCACCAGGCCCAGGTGCTCGGCCGTCCACCGCACGGCCGTCAGCGCGAAGGCCGAGCCGCCGAAGGAGACCAGGCCCGCCAGGCCGAGGCCGAGCAGGATCACCAGGTCGGTGGCCATGCGCAGGAAGACGTTGCCCGGGTCCTCCTCCAGGTCCCACACGGCGCGCAGCGTCTCGCGCAGGGTGCCGACCCAGCCGACGCCGGTGAACAGCAGCAGCGCACCGGCGACGAGGCCCACGGTCCCGGCGTGCTCGACCAGGGAGCGCAGCTCCAGCTGGTCGGAGATGCCCGGGACCTGCTCGGCGAGGGTGTCCTGGAGGCGGCGCATCTGGTCCGCCGACAGCAGTGCGGCACCGGCCGCGGCGCCCACCGCGATCATCGGGAAGAGCGCGAGGAAGCTGGTGAACGTCAGGCTCGCCGCGAGCCTCGACCACTTCCTCTCGGTCAGGTGTTCATAGACGCGCCAGACGCGGGTCGTGAGGAACCACGTCACCGCCGGCCCCACGACCGGCAGTCCTTTCAGCCACTCCATGCGTACCCCCTTCCCCACCGGCACCCTCGCAGTACCAGCGGGGACGGAGCCGGAGCGGGATCACAGGGTGGCGGGCGGCCGGCAGGTGTGCGGGACGGAGGCGGGGCCGGCGGCGGAGGCCGGCGCGGAGGTGTGCGGGGTGCCGCCGAGGGTCGCCGGGCCGGTGCCGGTGCCCGCGGCGGGCGGTACCGACGGCACGCCCTCGGAGCGGCCGAAGGCGAACTCCCGCTGGAGCCGCCAGACGCAGTCCTCGCCCTGGAGGTAGAGGGCGAACCCGGTGGCCGTCCAGGACGCCTCGAAGCCGGACAGTTCGGCGTCGGCCCGGTCCATGGCCGCGTCGTCGATACCGTGCGCGACGGTGACGTGCGGGTGGTACGGGAACGCGAGCTCCCGCGCGAGCGGGCCCTGCGGGTCGCGCACCTGCTCCTGGAGCCGGGAGCACTCCAGGACGCCCTCGACGACCTGGACGAAGACGACCGGCGACAGCGGCCGGAAGGTGCCCGTGCCGGACAGCCGCACGGTGAAGGGCCGCCCGCCCAGCGCCACCCGGGCCAGATGCGCCTCGATCGCGGGCCGGGCTGCGGCCCGTACCTCGGTCGGCGGCAGCAGCGTGATGTGGGTGGGGATGCCGTGGGCCGCGGTGTCACCGAAGGAGGCCCGCCGCTCCTGGAGCACTGTGCCGTACGGCTCCGGGACGGCGAGCGATACGCCGAGCGTGACGGTCGCTCCCGTGCCCATGTGCACTCCTCTCACCTGTCGCCTGCCGTCCGCCGCCGCCGGGGGCGCCGTGGTCCTGCCGTCGTGTCCTGTGTCGTGCGGTGCTCGTGTGGTGCTCGTGCCCTGGGTGTTGCCGTACCGGTGCCGTGGCCGGTGCCGGGAGTCCGGGCTGCTGTGCTCTGCCCGGGCGGGGGCGTGCCGCGTTCCGGCCTCCGTGCCCGCCGCCCGCGGCGGGCACGGCACGGCCGGGCCGTCAGTGCTTGGCGGGCAGGAAGCCCACCTTCTCGTAGACGTCGGCGAGCGTCTCGGCCGCGACCGCCCTGGCCTTCTCCGCGCCCCGGGCGAGGAGGGTGTCCAAGGTGGCGGGGTCGTCCAGGAACTCCTGGGTCCGCTGCCGGAACGGGGTCACCCAGTCCGTGACGATCTCTGCGAGGTCCGTCTTCAGCGCGCCGTAGCCCTTGCCCGCGTACCGCTCCTCCAGCTCCTCGACGGTGGTGCCGGTGAGGGTGGAGTGGATCGTCAGCAGATTGCTGATGCCGGGCTTCTTGTCCCGGTCGAAGCGGATGACCGTGTCGGTGTCGGTCACCGCGCTCTTGATCTTCTTGGCGGTCGTCTTCGGCTCGTCCAGCAGATCGATGATGCCCTTCGGCGTGGAGGCCGACTTGCTCATCTTGACCTCCGGGTCCTGGAGGTCGTAGATCTTCGCCGTCTCCTTGAGGATGTAGGCGTCCGGGACCGGGAAGGTGTGCGAGAAGCGGCTGTTGAAGCGCTCGGCGATGGTGCGGGTCAGCTCCAGGTGCTGCCGCTGGTCCTCGCCGACGGGGACCTGGTGGGCGCGGTAGATGAGGATGTCGGCGACCATCAGCGCCGGGTAGGTGAACAGGCCGACGGTGGTGTGGTCCGTGCCCTGCTTGGCCGACTTGTCCTTGAACTGCGTCATGCGCGCGGCCTCGCCGAAACCCGTGAGGCACTCGACGACCCACGACAGCTGGGTGTGCTCGGGCACATGGCTCTGGAGGAAGAGCGTGCACCGCTCGGGGTCCAGGCCGGCGGCCAGCAACTGGGCCGCCGCGACGCGGGAGTTGGCGCGCAGCTCGGCGGGGTCCTGGGGGACCGTGATCGCGTGCAGGTCGACGACCATGTAGTAGGCGTCGTGGCTCTCCTGGAGCGCCACCCACTGGCGTACGGCACCGAGATAGTTGCCGAGGTGGAACGAACCGGCGGTGGGCTGGATCCCGGACAGCACGCGAGCACGATCTGTTGCCATGCCGACCATTGTCTCAGGTCCCACGGACCGCCAGGGACCCGATATCGGGTGAGCTGCGGCACGGGAGGTGACACCCGTCACGCCCCCACCGCGCCGGCCCGCGCCCCGCCGCGCCCCCACCGCGCCCGCCCTTCCGGCCCTTCGCGCCCCCTCTCCCCGCACCTGTCTCCCTCGCGTCCCGAGCGTCGGACCGCGTCCCGGTGGCCTTCCCGTACATCCTGCGCATACCGACGGGCGGACGATAGAAAGAGGGCACCGCCCGGCACGCAGAGGAACGGAGATCCCGTGATGTCCATCCCCACCGCACCGCAGGCCCACGAGGCGTCCGCCGGCTCCGCCGGTGAGCTGATCGCGCTCGCCGAGGAGCACGGAGCGCACAACTACCATCCGCTCCCCGTCGTCATCGCCTCCGGCGAGGGCGCGTGGGTCACCGACACCGAGGGGCGGCGCTATCTCGACATGCTGGCCGGCTACTCGGCGCTCAACTTCGGCCACCGCAATCCCCGGCTGATCGAGGCGGCGAAGGCCCAGCTCGACCGGGTCACCCTCACCTCCCGCGCCTTCCACCACGACCGCTTCGCCGCGTTCTGCACCCGGCTCGCCGAGCTGTGCGGCATGGAGATGGTGCTGCCGATGAACACCGGCGCCGAGGCCGTGGAGACGGCGGTGAAGACGGCCCGGAAGTGGGGCTACCGGGTCAAGGGCGTCCCGAAGGACAAGGCCAGGATCGTCGTCGCCGACGACAACTTCCACGGCCGGACGACGACGGTGATCAGCTTCTCCAGCGACGAGGAGGCCCGCGCCGACCACGGTCCGTTCACCCCCGGCTTCGTCTCCGTGCCGTACGGCGATCTGGCCGCGCTGGAGGCGGCCGTCGACGAGGACCCGGACAACACCGTCGCGGTACTGCTGGAGCCCATCCAGGGCGAGGCCGGAGTGATCGTGCCGCCCGCGGGCTATCTGCCGGGCGTACGGGAGCTGACCCGCTCGCGGAACGTGCTGTTCCTCGCCGACGAGGTGCAGTCGGGGCTCGGCCGCACCGGCGCCACCTTCGCCTGCGAGCACGAGGACGTCGTGCCGGACATGTATCTCCTGGGCAAGGCCCTCGGCGGCGGCATCGTGCCCGTCTCGGCCGTGGTCTCCTCCGCCGAGGTGCTGGGCGTGCACCGCCCCGGCGAGCACGGCTCCACCTTCGGCGGCAACCCGCTCGCCTGCGCCGTCGCGCTGGAGGTCGTCGACATGCTCGCGACCGGCGAGTACCAGGAGCGCGCCCGCGAGCTGGGCGCCCGACTGCACCGGGAGCTGGGCCTGTTGCAGGGCGGCGCGGTGCGCACCGTACGCGGCAGGGGGCTGTGGGCGGGCGTCGACATCGACCCCGCGCGGGGCACGGGCCGCGAGATCTGCGAGAAGCTGCTGGCCCACGGCGTACTGGTGAAGGACACCCACGGCTCGACGATCCGGCTCGCACCCCCGCTGACCATCGGCGACGCGGACCTCGACACCGGCCTCGAAGCCCTCAGCAAGGCCCTCGACGCCTGACCGCACCCGTGAGCCGGGGCCCGTACCCCGTCGGCCCCGGCTCCCGCCGGCGGCGTCCCGGTCAGCCGCCGCCGGGCGCCTCCCACTCCGCGGGACGCGAGCACCCGGAGCCGGGCGCGAGCGCCGCCATCACGACGGCGTCCACGCGCTCGCCCTCCCACAGCAGCGCCTCCCGCAGGACGCCCTCCACGACGAACCCGGCCTTCTCGTAGGCCCGCCGGGCGCGCGGGTTGGTCGTGAAGACCTCCAGGGCGATGCGGTGCAGCCCCAGCACCTCGAAGCCGTACCGCAACAGCAACCGCGTCGCCTCGGTACCCAGGCCACGGCCGGTGGCGGCGGGCACCAGCGCGATACGGAACGAGCTGCTCTCGTTGGGCGGATCCCACTCGTGCAGCACCACTTCGCCGACGACGGCGCCGCTCGCCCGCTCCACCACGGCGAGATCGAGCCGGTCGTCCCGGTCCGCGCGGCTGCCGTACCACTCCCGCAGCCGCGCCTCGTCGTACCGGTGCAGCCCGTGACCGCCGGTGAGCCGGGCCGTCTCCGGGTCGCGGAACAGCGGCAGCAGCGCGGGCACGTCGTCGGCGGTGACCGGACGCAGCACGACCCGGTCCCCGTCCAGCGTCGGTTTCCGGCCGAAGTCGGCCTTTTCCTGGGGGAGTTCGCGTAGGGTCATGTGCCGCATGCTGCCCCGCGGGCCGTGGCCGCGTCACCGGCTTTCCGCCCCGCCGGCCCGCCCGGCACCACCAACGGGCCCCGGCCCGCCCGCTGTTGCGCTCCGCTTGCACCCCGCACGCTGTGCTGGGCGCACCCTCGATCCTGCTCCGCCCGGAAGGATGATGACCTTGGAGACGCTCCAACTGCTCGCGCTCGTCGCCGCGACGGTGACCACAGGGCTGGTCGGCGGACTGTTCTACGGCTTCTCCATCTCGGTCATGCGGGCGCTGCGCGGCACCGACGACCGCACCTTCATCGAGGTCATGCAGCGCATCAACACCGCCATCCTCAACGGCTGGTTCGTCCTCGGCTACATCGGCGCCCTCCTGTTCACCGGCGCAGCCGTCGCCCTGCTCGGCCCGGACCGCCACGACGCCCTCTACCCGGCCGCCGGCGCACTCTTCTGCTACGCGGCCTCCATGCTGATCACCGGCCGCTTCAACATCCCCCTCAACAAGGCCCTGGACGCCGCGGGCCCGCCCGCCCGCATCCCCGACCCCGCCCGCGTCCGAGCCGCGTTCGAACCCGCCTGGGTCCGCTGGAACACCGTACGCACCCTCCTGTGCGTAGGCGCCGTACTCCTGCTGTGCTGGGCGCTCGTGGTGCACGGGGGGTGAGGTGGCCCCTCCCCCGTACGGTCTTCGGAGCGATGACCGTACGGGGCCGCGTGGGATGCCGGGCGTCGCGTTCTCAGTCGCGGCGTGCCACGACCAGTACGGGGCCGCCCGGCATCGTCGGGAACTGCCGTTCGTCGCGCAGGCCGTGCGCGGTGAGGGTCCTGGTCATGCGGTCCGTGTCGTAGGCGTTGCCGCCGTTGCGTACGGCCTGCCAGCCCGCGACGGCCCGGCGCAGCGGGTCCGGGGCCGGCGGGTTGGTGCCGACGACGATCCAGGCGCCCGGTTTGAGCGCCTCGGTCAGCCGGGGCAGTGCCTGCGCCAGTGCCTCCTCCGCCAGGAAGGGCGCGGGCAGCCAGATCATGTCGTAGGCGGCCTGCTCCGTCAGGTCAGCGGCGTCGGTACGGCGCAGGGTGACACGTCCGGCGGCCTCGGTACCGGCGTCGGCCAGCTCGTTGCGCGCCAGTTCCAGCACGCGCTCCATGACGTCGACGCCGACGACCTCGGCGCGGGGGAACGCCTCCGCGAGGGCCAGCGCCAGCGCGGCCGTGCCGGTGCCGACGTCCAGGATGCGGCTGCCCTGCGCGGCCAGCCGGTCCGCGAGGCCGGGCAGCACGGGGACGAGCCTGCCCGCGATGGCGCGGCCCGTGCCGGCGGACGCGCGGCCCTGGTTGAGCAGCACCTCGTCGTCCAGGTCCACCCAGCCGCCGGTCCCGCCCTGGTCGCCCGCGGCCACCGCCAGCGCCTGACGCAGCGAGCTGAGACGCGCCTGCGCCGCGCCGTGGTGCGTCGCGCCGTCCGGGTACCGGTACGCCGGGTGCAGGGCCGGTGTATCCCCGTCCCGCTGTATCAGCCCTGCGGCCTCAAGTACGGCGGTGCGCTGCGGGTTCGCCGCGAGGACGTCGGCCGGGGCCTTCGTGGCGGCGTCCTCCAGGGTGGCGATCAGGGCCGCCAGCGCCCAGGTCGCCGCCTCCAGGCTGCCGGACGGGTCGTCGTCCGGGCTCGGCGCGGGGACGGAGGACGGAGTGGGCTCGGACATGCGCGGACCTTTCCTGCCTGCGGGGCTTGCCAGGTCATCATCCCGCCCTCGCCGATCCGCCCTCAGCGGGGGCGCCGTACGGCCTTCGGCCCGTCCGCGCATGTGAGAACCCCCGTGCGGCCGGTGGAGAAGCGCACGGGGGTTCGTGAGTGTTTCCAGGCGCCGGTTCAGCGCTCCGTGTTCTTCAGCCCACCGACGAACGCGCCCCACGCCCCCGCCGAAAACCTCAGCGGCACACGCCGCACATCCTTGCTGTCCCGAACAGGCACCACACCGAACCCGATCGAACCCGGCGCCCACTCCAGACAGTTACCGCCTTCACCACCGCTGTAGCTGCTCTTGAACCAGACGGCGCGGCTGTTGGGGATGATGCTCATGGGGTGTGCTCTCCCATCACGCTGCGAATCATGGCCAGTGATTGCCCCGGTGATAGCGCTTCCGCGCGAAGCCGGTCAAACCTGGTGTGGGCGTCCTTCACTTGTCCTGGAGAGTCAATCACCTGCCCGACACCTTGGCCCTCGGAGTACAGAACTTGAGGCTGCTCTATGGCCTGGGGGAAGTCCAGAAGCGTGTAGGGCGAAGAGGCCGGAGGCGCACCGGAGGCGAATGTCAGCACTTGCAAGGTGACGGCCGGGTATTCCGCCATGGTCGCCAGGTGGCGAAGCTGTGCGCGCATGACCTCGGCGCCGCCCACCTTCCGTCGCAGGCACGCCTCGTCCAGGATCAGCCACAGCAGCGGCGACTCCTCGCCCTCACCGCGTTCGTGCAGCTTTCCGCGCTGCAACCTCAGCTCGACCTTCGCCGCTGTCTGTTCCGGGGTGTCGAGCGGCTGGCCCGCACGCAGCAACGCCCACGCGTACTCCCGCGTCTGCGCCCCACCGAACACCAGGTTCGTGGAGTAGTCGCAGATCACGGACGCCTGTGCCTCCAACTCCACGAACGGCGCGAACCAGTCGGGGTGTTCCACGCGGAGCCGTCGCAACGACTCGGTGAACAGGTCTCCCGTGCCGAACGCGCGGTCACACCCCTCGGCGAACTTCTCCGAGGGAGTGAGCGAGCCGGACTCGACGCGGCTCACGTACGCCTCGCTGTAGCCCGTGGCGCCGCCGAGGCCCTTCTGGGTCATGTTCCGGGCCTGCCGTACCCGGCGCACGTCCGCCCCGAACGTGGTGGGCATACCGCCGCTAAAGGCCGGCCGCCGTGTTCGCCTCCGTGCCATGTCTGACCAGCCTTTGCGTCCTCGTCGCCAAGTACCCACGCCCGTGGGCGACTTGAGCACTCCCGGTTAAGTAGTGTCAGGCTACCGCTCGCCGTGTTGACCTCGCCACAGAGCGTGAGTGGGAGGCGACGCCTATGGATCTCCAAGACGGGGTCACTGTGCACGGGGAGGCCGGGCCCACGGGGCCGGTGGAGGATGTGCGGTCGGCGTGTGAGCACGTGGGCGCATTGGAGGTGCGGCCGGACGGCAAGCACTGTGCTGCCTGCGGGGCCCTGATCTACCCGGCCGTCCCATGAGGGCGCGCGGGTTCCATGTCGTGAGCGCCGCGCTGCCGGAAGAGTTCCTGCTGCCGGAGGTGGTGGGCGGGTGCTGCCAGTGCGCGTATCTCTCACGGCTCTACGTCGGGTACCGGCGTATGCCGCAAGGGGCCCGCAGGCGGGGCCAGTTGATGGGGTTCGCACTGGGGCTGTGGCGGGAGCACGCGGTGGAGCACGGAGTGGAGGACGAGGGGATGGGTGAGGCGTGACGCTCGCGGGGTGGTGGCGTCGGGGGCGGGGAGGGACACCGGCGGTCAGGCGGTGGGGGTGGTGGGGCGGTGCAGTGCGGTGGTGAGGGTGGTCGCCACGACGGCGACGGCGAGGACCAGGGTCGCCGTGTTCCGGCCGAGGGGCCCGGCGAGCAGGCCGAGCGCGAGCGTGGGCACGGTCGTGCCGGTGTAGACGGCCAGGAAGTACGTGGACAGCAGGTCCGCCCTGCGCGACGGGTCGGCGAGCCGCTGGGTGACCGCGATGCCGCGGCGGAAGGCGAGGCCGATGCCGGCTCCGGCCAGCAGCGTCCCGACGGCGAACGTGGGCAGGGACCGCGTCCACAGGCCGGTCTCGAACACCGCGACGCCCGCCATGAGGAACGCCGGTGCCGGCCGGCGCCCGGCGGCCCACCGTTCCGGCGCCGCGACCTGGGCGGCCAGCGCGGCGAGGAACAGCAGCCCGACCTGCGCGCCGACGGCCGCGACGTTGTGGACGTGCAGCTGCTCGCCGAGGAAGGACGGCACCAGCGAGGAGAAGAGGCCGCTGACCGCGAACGCGGCGAGGACGGCGGTGGCGGCCCACAGGAACTCGGCACGCGCCGCGCGCTGTCGGGGCAGGGCCGGGCGGCGGACGGACAGCCCGGGCCACCGCCGGTCGGCGACGGTCTCGGGGGTGACGGCGACGGCCAGGAGCGCCGGGACGAGAGCGGCGAGGTGGATCCGGAACACGAGATGGGTGGGGTCGGCGCCGTACTGCGCGAACAGGCCGGCGGCGACGGTGCCCAGGCCCAGCCCGCCCATGTTGGCCACGGCCGAGACGGTCGACGCGCGCCGGGCCCGCCCGGGTCCGGCCAGCTCACCGAGCGCGGCGGTCGCGGTGGCGGTGCAGACGCCGGTGCTCAGGCCGCACAGGAAGCGTGCCGCCAGCAGCGTCGGCACATCGTCGGCGACCAGGAACAGCGCCGTGCTCGCTGCGGCGGCCAGGACGGCGGCGGCCAGGGGCGGGCGGCGGCCCGCGCGGTCGGAGAGCGCGGCGAAGACCATCAGCGCGAGCACCGTCCCGACGGCGTAGACGGCGAAGATCAGCGTCGTGGTGAAGGGCCCGAAGCCCATCCGTGGCGCCCAGAACGCGTAGAGCGGTACGGGCAGTGTGCCGCCCAGCATGACCAGCGTGTACACCGCGGCCACCAGCGGGAATCCGGCGCGTGCCCGGCGTCCGGCGGGGCCGGGGCGGGCTGCGGGCGGACGGGGGACGCGGCGTCGTCGATCATCGTGCGGCCTTTCGAGCGCGGAAGCCATCGGCCGTCACGTTAGCTATCCTGGATCGATCGATCAAAGATGTTTTGACCAAACGATCCAAGATGTGGGTAGGGTCACAGAAGACACACGACAACGGGAGGTGGACGCCATGGCCGGACGGAAGCAGTTCGACACCGACACGGCCCTGGACCAGGCGATGCGGGTGTTCTGGCAGCGCGGCTACGCCGACGCCTCACTCGACGCCCTCGGCTCCGCGACGGGGCTCGGCCGCGGCTCCCTCTACGGCGCCTTCGGCAACAAGGACGCCCTGTTCCGCCAGTGCCTGGACCGCTACGCGTCGCTCTACGGCGCGCGGTACGAGCAGGCCCTCGCCGCGCACCCCGACGACCCGGTGCGCGCGATCGAGGACTTCTTCGAGGTCGTCCTGGACCGCATCGCCGACCCGTCGGTCCCCACAGGCTGCCTCATCGCCCAGTCCGCCGCCCAGGCGCTGACGTTGAAGGAGGAGAACAGCGCCCGGGTGCGCGCCCTGCTCGACGCACAGCACCAGCGGGTACGGGCGGCCCTCGCGGGCTCCTCGGCCGACGCCCGCACCCTCGACGAACTCGCCTCGTTCGTCGTCGCCGTCAACCAGTCGCTGGCCGTACTGAGCCGCGCCGGCACCCCCGACGCCGAACTGCGGTCCATCGCCCGGATCGCCTGCGCGAAAGTGGCGGACACGCTCGACCGGCCGGCGTCGGAGAACACCGGCCGACGGCGGAGTACGCCGGAAGCCGATTGACGGATGCGGATTTCGAGCATCGGCCCGCGGTGAGCCCAACGGCACCACGCCACAAGGCGAGTTGCGGAATCCCACTCCGGAGCGGAGACGGGACGGATTAATCAGCGCATCCCCGCTTGTGGGCCGCCCGCTCCAAGCGATCCTGCAGCAACCGCTTGAAGGCAGCACGGCGTTCGGAAACGTCACTCGGCGCCGGGATGCTCGCGTACACCTCGACAGCCAAGGTCTTCCCCTCGCCTCGCGCCGGGCACGAGCGCACCGCGATCCCCCCGCGATCCGCAACCCTCGCGCCGTCACCGATCGCCGCCTCACGTGGATTTCCGTAGGCTTCGAGCCGGCCCCTCTTCACCTTCAGCGGCTCCGTACCGTGCGGAACAACGTCCCATTTGACCTGCAGCACCTGGTCGTACCGAGCCCCTTCCTTTCGCTGCACGTCCACGGTGCAGGTGCCGCCGACCGCGCCACTCCGGGTACTCCGCGTCCGTGCCTTCACACCCGAAGGCATCAAAGGACCCAGGAGTTCTGCATCCACTTTCGTGCCGCACAGATCATCCGGCACGGCGTAATCCCTGTCCTGGCTGTGGCCACAGCCCGCGAGGCCGACTAGGAGCGCGGCACCGAGCGCCCACCCGGACCACCGATCAGCGCGACCAACGGAAAGGCTCGTCCCCATCGTCATTTCCGTACCTCAGTGGGGTGACTGTCGACCCGGGAGCCCCTGAGCCACCTTGTTGCCGTTCGCGGCCGATGTCGTGGCTTCCTCGGTGGCAGTATAGGCACTCTCAGGAGTTTCCGGGTTCGCCTTCTTCCACGACCTTCCGATTTCATCGAGCTGCCTCTCCCGCACGTCAAAGGTCGCGCCATTCTGCTGATGAGTAGCTTCCGTCACCCGTCCTTCCTCGTCTTGCCGCCACTTGAAGCTCAGCAGGTAGGCCTCTCGGTCCACAATCCCGGCCACGTGCCCCTCAGGGATGAACCCGGCCGCTGCACCCAAGCCGTGGTAGGCAAAAGTCTGACTCCAAGCGATGTCTTTCTTGTCGGCCGCATCCTTGTCTGCGAGTGCTTGATAGCGAGCCTCCTCAAGGAAGCCGACAGTGCGTCCCGCCCTTTGAAGGGTCTCGTGTGGATCCTTCGCATGACTGGCATGTATATCTCGAATTATTTCGCGATTCATCCCGTCATTGAGAATCCCATAAGAATTCTGGTCCCGAGATACCTGCTTGGACACCTCAAGGAGTTCCCGACGGTTTAGTACATTTTCGTCGGAGTGAGCAGAGGCCGCACTGTGCACTTGATCACCATGATTAACGAGCACCTTGGCCATATCATCCCGGAGCTCAACTGGGAAACTGTCCTTACGGGCCGCCAAGTTGTGCAAAGACCTTTCTAGTACAGATTTCTGTTCGGCCGTGTGTCCGGGAGAAGCACTCTTCGGATCATCTGGGTCAATGCCGGTAGCGCCAGCTACCAAAGCATCCCCGGTTGCATTCCAAGAGGCTTTGGGCCCGGTATAGCGTTCAGGAGATTCACCAGAGCCATCGGCAACGATGTCATTGAACGGTTTACGTTCTTTCAGTACCCACTCGGCGTTGTCTTGCCCTCCCTTGGAACCGAAGAACTGTGATGAGGCATCAGGGTTATGTGCAAGCGCCTTCATGAAACCAGTCATCGGGTCCAATCCGGCGTCCTTGCCACTTCCTGGCCCGAAGTGAATTTGATTCGATTTTGCGTAAGAAGGAAGGCTGTCCCACGGCAGGACATTCTTTCTCTTCCTACCGCCAGGACCAGGGTCGGTTACGTCGCCGGTGTGTGCCCTCTCGTACCGGACCAGTGCATCACCGTAGGTGTTCAGGAACCCGGAGTCATACTTTCCGTGCCTCAACAGGTTACTCATAGCCTGAAACCCATAGACCGGCTTGTGCTGGGAGGTTCCCGCAACAGGCTGGTCCCCGAGAGCAACAATCCCTTTTTTCCAGCTTTCCATTGCAGGAGTTTCCGACCTGGACGCCGTTGCCAGCGTCGTACCGAGACCGGTCTCGAGCTCCCCCAGCAACTTTTTTCGGACCTTCACGGCTTCCCGCGAATCCCCGTCATTTCGGTTCTTCCACTTCTCAAAATCCATCGCACCCGCAAAGAATTCCAGCGTCCGCTTTGGCCCCATCTCGGTGGCGATACGCTCAGCAAAAAGCGGATTGCCTTCGTTCCGGTTCACCCACTCGTTGAGACTGTCCAACTGAGTGTTGCTCAGCACACGCGGGTCTTTCTTGGCAAGCTTAAGAAAGGATTCGGAATCACGCACCGCCCGCTGCACGCTCTCAAAACTCTCTATGCGCGTCGACAGAAAATTGTACTTGCCCTTTGCCTCGTGTTGAAGCGCATCAACAGCAGCCTCGTCGGCAAGTGACGCCGCCTTCAGAATATCCTTGATGTCGCCAGCAACCGCATCAATCTCTTCTTGCGTCGGCTTAGGGTGGGCTCCGTCCCGCGCTTCGACTGTGCCATGCCCTGTAACATGGACACTCTTCGGCGCTTGCGCTACGACCCTTTTCAGGTCTTCCTTGCAAGTATCCATTCTTCGGTGCAAACCACTGAGGATCACATGAACGCTCTTCGCTGTGGCAAGTACATCACCGAATTCGCGCGCCGTCTTTACCACAAATTTCTTTGTGACAGTCGCATTATTCCCCCTCCAGTCGGAGCCCTCAGCCTTTTTCGCCAGGTCACTAGCATTGGCATCACCACCACCACCTTTCCCCTTCTCGCCCGCCAATGCTTCCAGGGCATCAACCATTTCCCGCCAATCATCGACGGCTTCCTTCACCTTACCCAGACGGAGATCCAGGAGTTGTCGGTATGAAATCACAAGTAAGCGTTCCTGCTCCCGAAAGTGGACTATTTTATATAGTTGTAAATACGGGACACAGTCATCGCTTCGCCCTTGGCGTTGCGCATATTCGTGGCAATCTTGCGGTCGTCCGAGCGGTGCTGCGCTCGGGAGTAGTCGAGATGGTTGGAAATATGGGCACATGCCTCCTTGACGGTTGCGAGCTTGGTGCCCCATGCGTCGTGCAGCTCCCGCAGCGCGGAGCCGGCGTCGAGACCATCGCTCGACATTTCACCCGCTGCCGAAGCAGTGGTTTGGCTGGCGTGGTTGCCGATGGTCGACAGCCTCGCGCGCAGTTCGAAAGCCATATGTCCCAGGGCACCCAGTTCGTCGTCGTGGACGACCAAGTCGCTCTTTTCGCCATGCTTCCCCCTCCCGGTAGCCATATCGGGGGGCAGCACCTGGTTCAATCTCATGCCGACCTCTCCCTTCCCGGAGAGGCGCTCACCTGTGCCGTCGGCATCCGGTGGTGTCGCGGACATACTTCCTTCTTCGCTCGGTGGCCTCGTCTGGGCAGCGGGCCGCTTCTACCCCGAGCGCCACCTGGTCAACCGCCGAACGTCCCGACCAGGTGGCTGTTCCGGGCCGCGCCGGGAGCAGCGCGGCCCGCGTGGTCAGGCCGTGCGGGACCAGCGGCCGTACAGGCGTAGGGAGTGGGCGACGCAGGCCAGGGCCGCCGTGGTGAGGACGGTGCGGATGATGTTGGCGGTCTCCCAGGTGCCCTGGAAGTCGTGGACCAGGGAGAGGTCCTTGGCCTTGGACGGGTCGCCCAGGTCGGCGAGTTCGGTGTTCAGCGGGATGTTCACCGTGAAGGTGATGCCGAGCACCAGCACGTACAGGACGGCGGCGGCCGCTGCCCAGGCGGCCACGTTGCGGCGGCCCCTGCGGTACTCGGAGACGGCGCCCCAGGCGAGGACGGCGAAGGCGGCGCAGAACAGCAGGCCGAACGGGCCGCTGTTGTCGATCAGATCGTTGAAGTCGCGCATGGCCGTCAGATACGCGACGTCGTCGAGGCGCTTCAGGCCCGGCATGATCGACAGGTCGAACGTGAAGAAGAGGCCGGCCAGCAGGCCGAGCGCCAGGACGCCGAGGAGTAACAGGACGCCGGCCGGGCCGCCGGGGCGTGGGGCGGGCGTCGGGCTGTGCGCGCCGGGCGCGGGGCCCGTCACGCCTGTCGGGCTCGAACCGTAGGAACCGTAGGTCATCGAGAACACCCTCCCGTTGGGACTGCGTGCTCACGGGCGCGCCCCCAGCACGCGAACCCGGTGAGCCTAGAGCGGGCCGAGGCCCGTGGCGACGGTTCGCGACCCGCTCTCCAGCGGGCCTCGACCGCTTCCCCAGCGGCGGCCGGCAGGTTCACCGGGTGCCGCCGGCGGTGACGAGCCGGGCCGGGGCGCGGCGGGCGCCGTCCAGCCGGGCCAGCCAGGCGTGCGGGTCGCGGGCGCGCAGCAGCGCGGTGGCGACGAGGAGCCCGGCGTATCCCTCGTCCAGGAGCCGGGCCGCGGTGCCGGGTGCGTCGATGGCGCTGGCGCTGACCGGGCAGGGGGTGCCGGTGGCCAGGACGGCGGGCAGCAGCGCGATGCTGCGCTCGATGTCGCCGGCGTCGCGCTCCCGGGCGGTGATGTCCTTGTTGTTGACGGCGATCACGCACTCGTCGGCGTGCGGGATGTCGGCCAGTTCGCTCTCCCCGGTGATCTCCACGAACGGGGTGAGGCCGGTGCGCAGGGCCTCGGTGACCAGGGTGCGCATGGCCGTGCCGGGCAGCAGCGCGGCGGTCAGCAGCACGGCCGAGGCGCCCAACTCGCGGGCGGTGTGCAGCTGTTCGCGGCGGGTGATGAAGTCCTTCTGGAGCAGCGGGAGCCGGGTGATGCGGGCGACGTCGCGCAGCAGCGACGGTGTGCCGCCGAACCAGCGTCCGGTGACGACGGAGATGCAGGGCGCGCCGGCCGCCTCGTAGGCGGCGACGATGTCGGCCGGGGTGCGGCCGGCGAGGAGTTCGAGGCCGTGGGCGTCGCGCCGTTTGACCTCGGTGATCAGCGGGCGTTCGGCCGTCAGCAGGGCCTCGATGAAACGGGAACTCACGGCTCCTCCTTCGGGCGTCGTGGATGTGGTGGTGGGCACCGCGGTGTGCGGTGGTGGTCGTCGTCGCGCGCTGATCACCGTCGGGTGGTGATCGTCGTCGCGTGGTGGTCGTCGTCGCGTGGTCCTTCGCTCCGGCGGGGCCGTCCCGGGTGCCGGGGTCCGTCGTGCGTCGGGGTGCGCGGCGGGGGTCCGGGCTCGCGCCGGGGTCCGGGCTCACCCGCGGCTTCGGCCGGTGGGGGCCGTGCCGGGCGCCCGGGCCGTCCCCCAGGTGCGGGCGAGGGCACGGACGGCGGGTGCGTGCAGGCGGCCGTGCGGGTCGCGGGCGCCGGTGTCGACGTCGATGCCGCGAAAGCGCGGGTGCGCGGCGACGGTGGCCAGCCGGGCGCGGCTGCCCGCGCGTACGCCGCCGGCCAGCCAGAACGGCAGGGTGGTGCGGGCGACGACGTCGAGGGCCTCGGGTGCGGCGAGCGGGGTGCCCGTCGAGCCGATGCGGCCGTCGTCGGTGGCGGTGTCCAGCAGGAACAGATCGGTGCCGGCGCGCTCGTAGGCCCGGATGAGGGGCCGTTCCTGGCAGCGGCCGTCCCGCAGATGCAGCACCTTGATCAGGACGGCGCCCGGCAGGGCGCGGCGGAGCGCGGCGACGGTGGACGGCGGCTGGTAGGCGTGCAGTTGGAGGTGGTCGATGCGGGCGCCGCGGGCGAGCGCGGCCAGTTCGGCGGCGTCGCCGAGGAAGGTGACCAGGACGGGCCGCAGGACGCCGGTGGCGTGGGCCGCCGCCGCGAGCGCCGTCAGTTCGTCCGCGGTCAGCTCGGCGGGCCCGCCGGGTACGCCGTGCCACAGCCCGGCGTGGTCGGCCCCGGCGGCGGCCAGCGTCGCGAGGTCGGAGGGTGTGGTGGCCCCGCACACCTTCAGCACGGGAGCCCGCGGTGTGCGGCCGGTCCTGCTCATGCGCCGAGCCCGAGCAGCGAGGCGATACGGGTGTACTGGATCTCGTTGGTGCCGGAGTAGATGGTGCCGCCGACGGCGTTGCGCAGCTCCTGTTCGAGGCCGTACTCGGACATGTAGCCGTGGCCGCCGAAGATCTGCACGGCGGCCAGCGCCCCGGCGACATTGGCCCGGCTGGTGAGGAGCTTGGCGATGGCGACGTCCATCGTCACGTCCTCGCCGGCCGCCAGCCGTTCGCCGGTGTCGTACAGCCAGCGGCGGGCCGTCTCCAGGCCGGTCTTCATGTCGACGATCTTGTTGGCGACCGACTGGTAGGCGCCGATGGGGCTGCCGAAGGCGTGCCGCTCGCGTGCGTACGCGACGCACCGCTCCAGCCGGTGCCGCATCTCGCCGGCGTTGACGATGAACGAGTAGAGGACCTCCCGCTTCATCACATGGTCGAGCACGAGGTAGCCGCCGCCGACCCGGCCGAGCACCGCCTCGCGGGGGACACGGCATTCGTCCAGGTACAGCTCGGCGAGCGGTGCGGTGCGCAGCCCCATCTTCTTGACGGGGTTGCCCACCGTCAGGCCGGGGGTGTCGCGGTCCACCAGGAACGCGGTGATCCCCAGCGGGCCGCCCTCGGGCCGGGTGCGCGCGTAGACGACGAGCACGTCGGCCACGGGGCCGTTGCTGACGAACGCCTTGCTGCCCGTCAGGGTGAAGTGGCCGCCGTCGGCGTCCCGTTCGGCGCGGGTGGCCATGGCCATCGCGTCGGAGCCGCCCTCCGGCTCGGTGACGGCGTGCGCGCCGATGGTCTCGCCCGTGCAGATGCCGGGCAGGTAGCGCTCCTTCTGCGCGGCCGTGCCGAACCGGGCGAGGGGCACCCCCGTGCTGGCGATGCTCGTCGTGGCGGTGAAGTTCAATCCGGCGTCCCGGCAGTGCTCGCCCAGTCCCTCCAGGACGTACATGGTCGTCAGGAGGGACTGGCCGAGGCCGCCGTACTCCTCGGGGAAGGGCAGCGCCAGCAGGCCGGTCTTGCCGACCAGCCGCCATTTGTCCGGGGAGAAGGCGGCGCGTTCGTCGGCCTCGATGTGGCCGGCGCTGAGCGCCTCGCCCCACTGCGCCAGGCCCTGCCGCAGCTCGTTCTGGTCACTGTTCCAGCGGATCACCGGGATCCTCCCTTGTGCTGTTCGGGCTGTCGCCATGGGGCTGTTGCTGTGGGGCTGTCGCATCGGGCCGTGGCCGTAGGGCCGGTGCCGTAAGGCTGGTGCCGTAAGGCTGGTGCCGTAAGGCTGGTGCCGTAGGGCTGGTGCCGTACGGGATCTGCCGAACGGGCCGGTGGCGTACGGCTGTTGCGGTAGGACGCCTGCCGTAGGGCAGCTTCCGTTAGGCAGCTGCCGCCGGGCCTGTTTCAGTAGGCGGACGAGCGGTGTTCATCGAGGCTGTGCGCCTCGTCGCCGCCCAGGGCCGGGATGAACACACAGACCAGCCGCATGTCCTCGTGCGGGCTCGCGACCAGATAGTGCGGGTCGTGGTTGTCCAGCGCGTACATGCGGCCCTGCTCGATGGGGTGCGCGGTGCCGTCCAGCTCGATGACCTCGCCGGAGCCCTCGATGCAGTAGCACGCCTCGATGTGGTTGCGGTACTCCAGGCGGGACTTGGTGCCGGCCCGGACCAGGGTGTCGGTCAGGGAGTAGCCGACACCGTCGGAGGCCAGCAGGAAACGGCGGCTGAGGCCGTTGCCCCACTCGACGGTCTTCACGGAATCCAGGTCACGGATGATCATTTCTCAACTCCTGTTCGGCGTGGGTGCGAGGGAACGCACCGGCTGGACGGACCGGACGAACGCGCCGAGCGCACGGACCGGGTCGCGCCCCTCTTCGAGGGCGCTCTCGATCCGGGCGACCCCGGCGGAGCCGATGACCGCGGCATCGGCCCCGCAGGCCGCGACGGCCTGCACGTCCTGCCGGGTCCTGACCCCGAAGCCGACGGCTATCGGGGAGCTGGTGAGCGACCGCAGCCCGGCGACCGTGCCGGCGAGCGCGCCGTGTCCGGCGGCGGGCGCGGTGCCGCTGCGGCCGTAGTGGGCCACGAGATACAGATAGCCGGAGGCGTCGGCGGCGGCCCGCGCCCGCACCCGGTCGGGGCTGTTCTGGTAGCAGGTGGAGACGACCGGCAGCCCGGCGTGCCCGGCGGCGGCCAGATGGGTCTCGCGCAGCCGCGGCGGCAGCGCGTGCACCAGCACGCCGTCGGCCCCGGCCGCCGCGATCTCGCCGAGCGCCGCCGCGTGGTCGCGCCGCTTGAGGGAGTGGCTCCAGTCGACGAGCAGCGCGACCCGCAGCCGGCGCAGCCGGGGCCGGAACCCAGCCAGGCACTCCAGCACCTCGTCGAGCCCGGTGCCGCGCTCCAGGGCGCGGCGGGCCGAGCGCCGGATGACGGGGCCGTCGGTGACGGAGTCCGGGAAGGGGACGGCCAGTTCGAGGCAGTCGGTGCCCTGCTCGTCGAGCGCGAGGGCGAGGTCCGGCAGGGCGTCGAGGGGCGGATCGCCGGCGTTGACGAAGAGGGCGAGGCCGGGGCGCCCCGGCCCGCTCCGGGTGAAGAAGTCAGCCACGGGCCACCTCCGGCTCGGGTGCTCTCCCGGGACCGCCCGCCGCCCGCCGACCGGCCGCTTCCGCCGCCGTGCCGCTGACCCGCTCCACGAGGGCGCGCACGGCGCCGGAGGCGATCGCCTCGCGCGCGTCCGCGACCGCGGCGGCCCAGTCGGCCCGGTGCCCGGCGGCCACGGCGAGCGCCGCGGCGTTGAGGCAGACGGTGTCGACGGCGACGGGGTGGGCCGCACCGGACAGCACGGCGAGGAAGTGCGCGGGCGCCTCCTCCGGTTCGACGGGGCGCAGCTGGGCGAAGCCGCCGTCGCCCCGGGTCAACGCGCCCGCCTTCAGGTCGAGTCGCCCTTCCTGGGTGTGCACGGTGTTGTCGCTGAAGCCGAGCAGTTCGTCGGCGCCGTGCGCGTTGCCGGTCAGCCAGATCCGGCGGCCCGTACCGGCCGCCTGCGCCGCGGCCAGCGCGCGCAGCGTGTCCAGGGGCACGGCGTGCGAGACGCCGGTGACCTGCGCCGCGACCGGCAGTTCGGCGAGGAACGGCCCGAGTGCGTTGAGGAACCGGCCGAACGGCCGCATACCGAGCGGCAGTACGGTGCGGGCCAGCCGGGTCAGCTCCGCCGGGTAGACGAACGGCCCGGCGAAGGCGATGCCGTCCCGCCCGAGGGCCGCGGCCGTCTCCGCGTACGAGGAGGTCAGCCGCACCCCGAGCCGCTGGAGCAGATCCACGGAGCCCAGCTGGGAGGTGTAGGCCCGCGAGCCGGTCTTGACGACCCGGACACCGCAGGCAGCGGCGGTGAAGGCCGCCGCCGTCGAGATGTTGAAGGTGGCGGGGCCGCCGCCGGTGCCGACGATGTTGACGGCGCCCGAGGTGTCGACGGCACCGGCGCTGCCCAGGGCGTCGGCGGCACCGCCGGTCCCCAGGGCCTCGGCGGCGCCCGCGGTACCCGGGGCCGGGCGCCGCTCGTGCAGGGACTCGATCAGGGCGCGCAGGGTGTCGGAGCCGGGGAGCCTGGTCGTCAGCGAGGCCAGCAGGGCGACGGCCTGCTCCTTTCCGAGCGTGCCGTCGCCGAGCCGGTCCCACAGCGAGCGCCAGGTCTCGCGCTCGGCCACCGGACGTCCCGCGAGCAGTCCGGTGATCACCTCGTGCATGGCTGGCTGCCCACCCGCTGGGGCGCGGCGGCGACGAACGCGTCGATGGACGCCGCGCTGCGGAAGTTGTCCGGGTCCAGGTCGGTGTCGTCGACGGCGAGCCCGAACCGTTCCTCGACCCAGGCGATCAGCTTGAGCACGCCCAGGCTGTCGATGACGCCGTCGGAGAGGAGGTCGTGGTCGTCGGCGAGCTGCTGGGGGGTGACGTCGGGCAGGAACTCCTCGACGATGAACTGCTTGATGGTCTCGATGTGACTCATGACGTCCTTCCTTCGGCTGTGGGCAACTCGCTGAGCCGGCCGAGCGCGGTGCGGTCGACCTTTCCTGTGGAGGTCTTGGGCAGCGGCCCGTCGACGACCGTGAGGGCCGACGGGACGGCCGCCTTGGGCAGGCCGAGGGCGCAGTGCTGCTTGAGCTGGAGGCTGTTGAGCGCGGCGCCGGGCCTGCGGCGGACCCGGGCGACGAGGCTGCGCCCGGTCAGCGGGTCCGGCCGGGCCGTGACACCCGCCTCCAGCACGGCGGGGTGCCCGAGCAGCACCCGCTCGACCTCGGCGGTGTTGACCGCGACACCGCGCACCTTGACCTGGTGGTCGCGGCGCCCGGTCAGATGCAGCCGTCCCTCGGCGTCCCTGCGGACCAGATCGCCGGTGCGGAACCAGGCGCGGGCAGCGTCCGCACCGCCGTCCGCGCCGACGTGCGCGCCGTCGGCCTGCTCGGGGTCCGACCCGGCGTCCGACCCGCCGTCCGCGCCGCTGTCCGCGCCGTCGGCCGGGGCCTCACCGGCGGGCCGGAGCGCCGCCGGATGCCCGGTGAAGGCGCCCCTGTGGCGGGTGCGGTCCAGATAGCCGGGCGACTGGAAGGGCGTGGAGACGTACAACTCCCCCGCGCCCGGGCCCTCGACGACGGCGCCGTCCGCGTCGACGACGAGCGCCGCCGCACCGGGCACGGGCCGGCCGATGGGCACCGGGCGGTGCACCGCATCGCGGTCGATCTCGTGGACGAAGCTGTCGTTGGTCTCGGTGCAGCCGTAGATGTTGTGCAGCCGCGCGTTCGGGAACAGGCCCGGCAGCTGGACGAGGACGCGCTGCGGCACGGCGTCCCCCGTGACCATGAGGTGGCGCACCGCCGGCAGCCGCCGCACACCGGCCCGCCGGGCCGCGTCCGCCACCAGCGCGTGCACCATCGGCACGGCCTGCACGACGTGCACCGTCCCGCTCTCCAGCAGCCCCAGCAGATGGCCGCCGCGCACCCCGCGGTCGGGGTCGACGAGGACGACGTGACCGCCGTGCGCCAGCGTCGTCCACACATCCAGCAGGCACAGATCGAAGTTGAGCGGCGCGTGGTTGAGGACGCCGGTGCCGGGGCCGATGCCGAAGGCCGGCCCGGCCCAGGCGGTGAACCGGTCCACGGCCGCGGCACCCAGCGGCACGATCTTCGGCAGCCCGGTGGAGCCGGAGGTGGTCAGCATGAACGTGGTGCCGTCCGGCACGGGCTGCGAGGCGACGCCGGAGTCCGGCAGCACCCGCTCCGCCGTGCCCTGCGGCGCCAGGACGGCGCGGCAGCCCGCCTGCGCGAACAGGTCGGCGAGCTGGGCGTCCGCGAGCGCGGGCGAGGGCAGCAGGAAGGGCCGCCCGGTCAGCACACAGGCCAGCACCAGCGCGATCGTCGCCGGGGACTTGGGGGCCAGCACACCGACCGGCTCAGCGGGGGCGAGCCCGAGCAGCGCCAGCCGCTCCCGCTCACGGCCCGCGGCCTCGTACAGGGCGCGGTAGCTCACCTCCTCGCCCTGCCACACGAGGGCGGGCGCGTCGGGCCGGGCCCGCACCTGACCGAGGAAGCCGCCCGCGAGACCGAGGTGTTCACGCATCGCGGCCACCGCCCTCCGGTGCCAGCTCCACCCAGCCGCTCTTGACGGCCGGGCCCGCGGGGGTGCGGCAGGAGTAGCGCACGGCGCGGGGTGCGCCCGGGCCGCCGTCCGGCTGGAGGGTCAGCTCCACCGGAACCCCCGGGTGGACGGGTGCGGAGAACCGGCCGCCGACGGCGGTGATGCGGGCGATGTCGCCGTCCGCGTACCGGTCGGCGATCTCCTCGCAGGCGAGGGCGATCACATGCATGCCGTGCACGAGGACGGTCTCGAACCCGGCGGCGCGTGCCGCGGCCGGATCCAGATGGATCGGGTTGAGGTCCCCTGCGGCGTGGGCGTACGCGCGCACCTGCTCGGCGGTCAACTCCCGTGTGACGACGGACGGTTCGCCGTTCTCCCCGGACGCGGGCGGGGGTGCGGCCGGCGGCAGCGAGCCGAAGGGGGCGACGCCGGTGGCTCCCTGGAGCAGCGCGGTGGTGGTCAGCTCGGCGACGGCGGCGGTGGCGGCGTCGCCGACGGGGGCGGTGTCCCGGCCGTCGTCCCCGGTCAGCCGGGTGCGGACGGCGACGCGGGTGCCCTGCGGCTCCCGCCGCGCGCCGGCCACCTCCAGCGTGGGGACGAGCGTCTCCCCGGGCCGCACGGGCCGGGCCAGCCGGATCTCCTGGGCGAGGTGGACGACGGTCGGCGGCTCGGGCTCGACGGCGGCCAGGGCGCGCACCGTCTCGTCGGCGAGCGCGTGTGCCAGCACGAAGGCGTGCACGGGCGAGGCGTCGGCCGTCCGCGCGGCGGGCGCCCCGGCGCGGACGGCGGCCCGGTAGGCGGTCACCGCCGCGGCGTCGAGGGGGTGCGGGGTTCCGGTGACGGGACCGGCGGCAGGGGCGGGCGCGGGGCCAGCGGCACCGGCAGCGGGGCCGACTCCACCGGTCGGGGCCGGAGCGGCGGCAGGGCCGACACCACCGGCGGAGGCGGCAGCGGCGGGAGCGGTGGCCCCGGTGGCGGGGCCGGACCCGGTGCGGGCGGGGGCGGTCATGACGGCACCACCACCAGGGCCGCGTTGTGACCGCCGAAGCCGAAGGAGTTCGACAGGGCGGGCCCGGGTGCGACGGTGCGTGGCGTGCCGTGGACCACGTCGATGTCCATTCCTGGCTCCTGGCGTTCGTGGTTGGCGGTGGGCGGCACCTCACCGGCACGCATCGCCTGCACGGCGGCGACGAGTTCGACGGCGCCCGCGGCGCCGATGAGGTGGCCGACGACGCTCTTGGTCGCGGTGACCGGCGGGGTGCGGGAGCCGAACACCTTGTGCAGGGCCTCGGCCTCGGCCCGGTCGTTGTGCTCGGTCGCGGTGCCGTGCGCGTTGATGTGCGCGACGTCCGCCGGCGCGAGCCCCGCGTCGGCGAGCGCGGCGCTCATCACCTCGGCCGCGCAGGCGCCGTCCGGCTGCGGCATGGACAGGTGGTAGGCGTCGGTACCGGAGGCGTACCCGGCCACCTCCGCGTAGCGGCGGGCGCCGCGGGCCACCGCGTCCCGGGTGCGTTCCAGGACGACGAAGGCGGAGCCCTCCCCCATCACGAAGCCGTCCCGGTCGGCGTCGAACGGGCGGCAGGCGCGGGCGGGTTCGTCGTTGCGCAGCGAGACGGCGCCCAGGTTGCCGAATCCGGCGAGCGTGACCGGTGTCAGCGTCGCCTCGCAGCCCCCGGCGATCACCACGTCGGCGCGGTCGGCACGCAGCAGCGCGAGGGCGTGGCCGACGGCGTCGGCGCCGCTCGCGCAGGTCGTGGCGACGGTCAGCGCGGGGCCCGTCCAGCCCAGCCGCATCGCCAGGTGCGCGGCGGCGGCGTTCGGCATGGTCAGCAGCGGCATCAGCGGGTTGACCCGGTGCGGGCCGCCCTCGGTGAACAGCGCCGACTCGCGGTCGCTGACCGTCCGCCCGCCGACCGCGTTGCCGACGACGAGCGCTGTACGGGCCGGGTCGGGGGCGGGCGCGCCCGCGTCCCGGTGCGCGGAGAGGGCCGCGGTGGTGCCGTAGACCGCGAACGGGTCCATGCGCCGGGCCTCCTTGCCGGTGACGCCGACGGCGGCGCTCGCGGCGTCGAGACCGCGCACCGGGCAGCCGATGCGCACCCGGTGCCGCGCCAGTTCGGGGCGGTCCAGGGCGGTGGCGGTGGAGCGGCCGGCGCGCAGCGCGGCCCAGAGGTCCTCGGGCGTGCACCCCGCCGGGGTGACGACCCCGATCCCGGTGACCGAGACGGCACTGCGGCCCGGCCGGCGTTCAGTGGTCCGTTCAGTGGTCATGGTGGAATCCCGTGCGTCTCGTCAGGCGGGCAGGATGCGGCAGGCCCGGGCGGAGGCCACGAACGCCTCGGCCGCCGCGTCGATGTCGTCGGCGGTGTGCCGTGCGGTGACGGCGATCCGCAGCCGGGCCAGGTCGTTGGGCACGGCCGGGCTGACGACCGGCAGGCCGATCACCCCGTTCTCCCGGCAGGTGGTGGCCAGGTCGTAGGCGGCCTCGTCGGATCCGGCGATCAGCGGCAGCACCGCCGTCTCGCTGTTCTGGGTGCGCAGCCCCGCGGCGTTCAGCCGGGTGCGCAGCCGCTCGGCCTGGTGCTGGACGTGCGCGACCCGCTCCGGTTCGCGCCGCAGGATCCGCAGTGCCTCCAGCGCGGCGGCGGCCTGCGCCGGGCCGAGCGCGGCGGAGAAGAGGAACGGGCGTGCCGCGTACCGCAGATGGGCGATGAGCGCGGCCGGCCCGGCGACCCAGCCGCCCATCGAGGGGATGGCCTTGGAGAGGGTGCCGAGCTTGATGTCGACCTCGCAGCCGGGGCCGAAGTGGTCCTCGATACCGCCCCCGACGGGGCCGATGACGCCGAGCGCGTGCGCCTCGTCGACCATCAGCAGCGCGTCGTGCTCGTCGCACACCTTGCGCAGCTCGGGCAGCGGCGCGATGTCGCCGTCCATCGAGTAGACGCTGTCGACGATGACGAGCCGGACACCGCCCGGGTCCGCGGCGCGCAGCCGGCGGGCCAGGTGGTCGACGTCGTTGTGCCGGAAGCGGGTGACGGTGGCGCCGGACAGCCGGCAGCCGTCGACGATGCTCGCGTGGTCGTACTTGTCGATGAACACGGTGTCGCCGGGGCCGACGATGCCCGCCACGGTGCCGACGTTCGCCGCGTAGCCGGAGCCGAAGACCATCGCACGCTCGCGGCCGGCGAACCGGGCGACCTCGGCCTCCAGTTCCTCGTGCAGCGGAATGCTGCCCGCGAGGGCCCGCACCCCGTGGTTGCCGGTGCCGTACAGGTCGAGGGCGGCCTTCGCCGCGGCCACCACCCGCTCGTCACCGGCCAGCCCCAGATAGCTGTACCCGGACATCATCAGCAGCCTGCGCCCGTCGAGTTCGGCGTACGCGCTGTCGCGTTCCACGGTGTAGGCGACGAAACTGTTGCGCCGCGCGGGCTCCCATTCCAGCGACTGCACGCGTTCTTGAGTGGCGGCCAACTTGGATTCGAGCCGTTTCCAGCCTCCGGAAGTGTTCACCTGCGTCTCCTCGGTCCGCGCTTTCGGCTTTGTCCCTCGCGTCGAGAATTCTTCGCCGGGCACCGCAAGACGGGCGCAACACCGGCGCGACCAGCGGGTTCCCGGCGGCTTTAGCCGGAATCAATCGGCGTACGACGTCCGGGGAGGAGGCTGCCGGGCGTGCCGCCGCACACATTCCGGCGCCCGGCGGAAAGGCAGCACGTCGACGCCCGGAACGGGCGGCAACCCCCTTGCCGGGAACGCCGGAAGACGCCGAAGTCACCCGAACCCGCCGAACGCGCCGAAACGCGCCGAACGCGCCGAACGCGCCGAACCCACTGAACCCGCGAACCCGCCGCATCCGCCGCATCCGCCGAAGCGGCCGGGAGGGGCCGAAGAGGCCGGCAGGTGCCGGACCGGAGAACTCGGCACCGCCCGTGGACGCGGCGGAATTCCGCCGGGCGGCGCCGAGGAACACCGCGGCGGCCGGCACGACCGCACGGCAAGGAACCGCACACGCTCCGGCGCCCTTTCCCACGGGCGCGCCGATGTCATGGGGGACCGTAATGCTGATCCGACTGTCCGGCCTGGTCACCATCGAACACGAGGGCTTCCCGCCCCAGCACCTCTCCAGCGCCCAGGCCCAGGTGGCCTTCGCCCGGCTCATCCTGGAGCGCTCCTCGGGAACCGGGCGCGACCAGCTCGCGGACACCATCTGGCCCGAGGGCCTGCCCAACACCTGGGCGTCCGCGCTGCGCAGCGTCGTCAGCCGGGTCCGCTCCCACCTCACCTGCCCGCACCAGAAGCCGGGCGAGACGCCCCTGGTCTCGCAGGGCGGCCGGTATCTGCTGCGCCTGCCCGACGACGCGGCCGTCGACATCGAGGCCGCCGACGTCGCCGTCACCGAGGCGCAGGACGCCTACGCGGCCGGCGCCCACGCCGTCGCCCACCAGCTCACCGCCGGCGCCGTCAGCAATCTGCGCGGCTCCTTCCTGCCCGCGCACGACGGCGAATGGGTGTGCGCCGTCCGCGAATGGGTCGACGAACTGCGGCTGCGCGCCCTGGAGTTGGCGAGCCTGTCCGCCTCGGCGCTGCACGACGAGCACCACGCCCTGCGCTACGCCGACGAGGCCGTGCGCCGCGCCCCGCTCCGCGAGAGCGCCCACCGCTGCCGGATGACCGCGCACACCGCCGCCGGCAACCGCGCCGAAGCCCTGCGCGCCTACCAGGACCTGCGCGAACTCCTCGTCGAGGAACTGGGCATCGACCCCTCGGCCGAGACCCAGCACACCTATCTGCGGCTGCTGCGCACCCCGGACCCGGCACCCGGCGCCGCGCCCGCACCGGCCTCTCCGCGTGGCCGCGCCGCCCACCGCTGACTCCCCGCCGTCGAGCGGTGGTCCGGCCCCCGCGCCCGTGCGGCGCGGGGGCCGACGTGTGTGCGCGGCAGCCGTCGCGCGCGGGTCCGGGGCGGGTGCGGCGCCGGCCCGGAAGGCCCCGGTCGAGGAGCGCCGGAAAGTCGTTTGTCACAGGCGCGTCACGCGGCGGGTCCGTCGTGAACTCCCGTGGCGGGGCCCGCATCAGACACCGCGACAACGACAGAATGGAGCTTGCCCATGCTTCGCACCCGTTCCCGCTGGATCGCCGCACCGCTCGCGGCCGCCGCCCTGAGCCTGTGCTACGCCGGCTACCAGGCCGGCGCCGCCGAACCGGCCGACTCGGGCAAGGCCGCCGCCGGCGCCTCGGCCCCCTGCCTGGCCGACGCCACCACGCTGCTCGGCGACCTCGACGGTGACGGCATACAGGACCGCATCAGCAACCCCGGGCACGACGGCACCAAGATGACCGTCGAGTGGGGCAAGAAGGACGGCACGTTCGGCGAGAAGGTCGCCGTCAAGGACCTCCTCGGCACCAAGAAGGGCGAGGAGGCGACCGCGGCCGTCGCCGACTTCGACAACGACGGCACCCTGGACCTGGTCGTCAACATCGTCGAGCCGAGCGGCGGCGACGACCCCTCGACGGCCCGCCTCGCGGAATACCGTCCGGGCCCGCTGAACCGCGCGGACCTGTCCTCCCCCGACGCCACGCACTCCGACATCGGTGACATGGGCGAGGTGCAGGGGCTGAGCGTCGCCCGCTACAACGACGACGCGTACCCCGACCTCGCCGTGCTGAACAACGCCGGCGACGGCGTCACCGACCGCGACGTGCGCCTGTCGAAGCCGGACGGCGGCCTCGCCGGCTTCGACCGCGAGCAGAACAACAAGTACGGCGAGACGGGCACCTGGGCCGAGCCGCCCGCCATGCCCACCGACGGCTGGGCCTCGTTCTACAAGGGCTGCTCCTGAGCTGACCCGCACCGGGCGCAGCGGCCGGCCCTCCCGGCCGCGCACCGCCCGGTAGCGCGGCAGGACGGCCGCGCCGGAGTACCGGCCCGGTACTCCGGCGCGGCGTCCGGCACCGCTCCACCGGTGGCAGGCAGTGCCATCCGCCCGCCGACACCCGAAACCACCGGCCCTGCCCGCCGTAGGCAGACCCGCAGACCCCGCAGACCCGTTGAGGAGACCTCGATGCCCGCCCGGAAGTTCTCGGTATTCGCCCTCGCCGCCGTCGCCGCCGGCCTGGCGCTCACAGCCTGCGACAACACCGGCGCGAGCAACGACTCGTCCGGCGAGCCCGGCCCGTCGGCCTCCGCGAGCGCCTCCACGTCCTCGGACGGCTCCGCGGCCGACGCCTCCCAGCGGGACGGGGAGCGCTGCACCAACAAGATCGACTACGCGGGCGACCCGCGCTCCAACGCCGAGATCAACTCCATCGGCGCCGACACCGGAAAGTGCCCGGCCCCGCAGAAGAGCAGCAGCGCGGCACCCGACACCCCCAACGAGAAGGACGCCCGCTGCACCGACAAGTTCAACTACGCGGGCGACCCGCGCTCCAACGCGGAAATCAACTCCATCGGCGCCGACACCGGAAAGTGCCCGGCCCCGCAGAAGGACGATGTGAAGCCCGGCACGCCGAAGAAGGACGGCGTCAAGTGCACCGACCAGGTCAACTACGCCGGTGACCCGCGCCCCAACGCGGAAATCAACTCCATCGGCGAAGAGACCGGCACCTGCCCGCCCCCGGCCAAGTAACGGCACGCTCCCGGCCTTTCCCCTCTCCCTGACGCCCGCCCGGCCCGCTCCCGAAGCAGGCCGGGCGGCATCGTGCCGCACCCCGAAAAAGCCCGTACGGAAGGCCACTCGAAGAGGAAAAACGCAACTTCGACAGGGCTCGCCGAGACAGCTACCTTCACCGGGCCCTCGGCGGCCGGGAACGGCCGCACAGGGATTCCTTCGGGACCGCACCCGGCACCCGCCCCGGACCAGGGAGAGACGTATGCCCCGTCTTGCGCTGTACACATTCGGCGTCCTGAAAGCGCCTCTCGCCGACCCCGCACCCCTCACGCAGGAGTTCTACGACATCGGAGAGACCGTCTACCGGGAGATCGCCCGCCACCCCGGATATCTCGCACACGCCGAAGCGGAACACGGCGACCGGGGCTCGCACTTCGAGGCGGACTGGGGCGCCTGGGGAGAGTTCGCCGTACCGTCCTGGTACGACAAGGGCCGCACAGCGCAGACCACCGCCCTCGCCGCGACCCTCTCCCTCTGGACCGGCCTGCGCCCCGCCTTCGACGCCGTCCACACCGGCCTGCACCGCGAGGCGCTGCGCAGACGCCACGACTGGTTCGAGAGAACCGGACACCCCGGCCACGTCCTCTGGTGGACCCCCGACACCACCACCCCCACCTGGCAACACGGCGTGACCCACCTCCACCACCTCCACACCCACGGCCCCACCCCCCACGCCTTCACGTTCCGGCATGCGTACGCGCCGGACGGGAGCGTGGGGGGTGCCTAGGGAAGCTCCCGGGAACCGGGGGCCGCTCAGGTCTCCCCGGCGGTCTTGAAGCACGCCCAGACGAGCTTTCCGCAGGGGATGCGCTCCTCGACGCCCCAGCCGTCGGCCAGCGCGTCGACCAGGGCCAGCCCGCGTCCGGTGGTGTCCACGGCGGTGGCCCGGCGGGCCTTCGGGCGCCGGGCGCGGCCGTCGTGCACTTCCGTCCGCACCACGTCCCCCTCGACAACGAGCCCGACCAGGAACCCGTGGCCGGGAGCGGTGCCGTGGACGACCGCGTTCGTGGCGAGCTCGGAGACACAGAGCCGAATGTCCTCGGCACGGCCCGACACGCCCCACTCGGCCAGGATCTCGGTGACGAAGGCCCGTGCCCGACCGACCGACTCGGGGCGGGCCTCGAAGAACCGTCGGATCGTCCGGGTCATCGCGGCCCGCACAGTTCGACGCCCGGCACGCACGTGGCACCGGACCGACGGATGCCGTCCGCGCGCGGGCCGCCGGTCCGGCGACGCTCCGTGAGAGGTTCCATGCTCGGGACCGTCCCCCAGGGTTCGGGAAGCAGTGACACTCCGAGCGTGCCGTCCGGCCAAGTCGGCGCCCATCACCCACCGTTCCACTTCCGTTCCACTTCTGTACCGCCGACTGCCCCGGATCTGCTTCGATGACAGGCGGAAGGGCTGTGAGTACGAGTCGTGGGCCGACGACCTCGACCGCGTCGTCGTCGCTCTGTCCCGGCAGCACTTCGCGTTCGCCGACGCTCTCCTGACCCGGTGGCTGGTGCGGTTCCGGGCCGCCGCGCCGGACGAGAAGGGCCTGTACCTCCTGGCCCGCTCCCACGCGCTGCTCGGCGACCTCGGACGCGACCGGGGCGCCGTGCGGGGCCCGCTGTCGGCCCGGCACTCCTATGCCGCCGCCCGGGCGGTCTTCACCCAGCTCGGCATCCCCCGCCGTGTCGCCCAGCTCGACCTGTCCCTCGCGGTCGTGGACGAGATGTCCGGGAAGCTGGAGATCGCCGCCCGCAGTTACGCATCCCTCGCCGACGACGAGCGACTCGCCCACCGCGACCGGGCGAGGGCCCGGCTGTGGGTGGGGACGGCCCTGAGCAAGGACGGCCGGCACGAGTACGCCACCCGCGTCATGCGGGGCGCGATCCGCGACTTCGAAGACCTCACCGAGCCGGACGACTGGTCCGTGGCCCACCAGAAGCTCGCCCTCGCCCGGCGCGGCGCCGGCGACCTCGACCAGGCGCTGCGCTTCATCGACGTCGCCCGGACCAGCGGGCCGGCCGACTCACCGATGCAACGCGTACGCCTGGACACAGCACACGGCCACATCCTGCTGTCCGACGCGGCGAGCAGGGAGGATGGACTTCTCGTCCTCGACCGGGCCGCCCAGGTGGCCGCGCAGTACGGACTCGTGCACCAGCTGCGCAGTATCGGGAGCGTCAAGGCCATGAGCGAGGGGCCGGCCGGCCCCCGGCAACGGTGACCAGGGAGAAGAGCACGTGCGCGACGACCAGCAGGCCCTCACCGAGGACCAGTGGCACCAGGCCACGGTGATCTGGAACTACCACCGGATGCGGCACCGGCTGCGGCCGGTCGACGTGGCGATCGGCCTGGGCAGCCACGACCTCGGCGTCGCCGCCCGCTCCGCCGAGCTGTACCGCTCCGGACTGTTCCCCACCCTCGTGTTCACCGGCGGCAACAGCCCCACCACGCAGGCTCGTTTCCCCCGTGGGGAGGCCGTCCACTTCCGCGAGCACGCCGTGGAACTCGGCGTTCCCGCCGAGGCGATCCTGGTGGAGCCCCACGCGAGCAACACCGGGCAGAACATCGCCTTCTCGCGTGCGCTTCTCGCCGACGCGGGGATGCACCCGGCCACGGTGCTGCTGATCTCCAAGCCCTACATGGAAAGGCGCTCGTTCGCGACCGCCCGGAGGCTGTGGCCGGAGGTCGAAGTGCTGTGCGCCGCGGAGCCGTTGGAGTTCGACGACTACCTCAAGACCATCGGGGACGGGAGGCTCGTTCTGGACATGCTCGTCGGCGACCTGCAACGGGTCATCGAGTACCCCCGGCTCGGATTCGCGATCGAGCAGGAGGTCCCGGACGACGTGCACGCCGCATACGAGTCGCTTGTCCGGGCCGGCTTCACCCGCCGCCTCATCACCTCGTGACCTGTCCGCCCCCGCCCAGCCCCGGTAGCCCCTCTCGACGGCGTGACGATCAGCGCCGGACGAGGCCCGGTACGCGCAGGGCACCCCGGCGGTAAGGGTCGAAATCGAGGAACCCCAGGGGCGTCGGGCCCAGGGGGTGGAAGGGATGGCGGCCTGCCCGGGGAGGGTGGGCAGGCCGCCAGAGGGGGGTGGAGCCGCGGGGTCAGGTGAGGGTGACGCCGCTGTCGATGCTGAGGGTCTGGCCTGTCATGCAGTCCTGGTCGAGGAACAGGCCCATGCTGCGGGCGACTTCCTCGACGGTCACGAACCGGGGAACGGGAGCCTTGGCCTCCATCCCCTCCTTGACCTTGTCGGACAGCCCCTCCGTCATCCCGGTGATCATGAACCCGGGCGAGAGCGCGTTGACGGTGACGCCGCGGCGCCCGCACTCGGCGGCGAGGGTCCGGGTGAAGCCGATCAGCCCGGCCTTGGAGGCCGAGTAGGCCGTCTGGCCGGAGGTGGCGATCAGGCCGGACGGCGAGACGATGTTGACGATGCGTCCCCACCGCTGGCGCAGCATGTGGCCCACGGCCACCCGCGCGGTGTGGAAGGAGCCGACGAGGTTGGTGCGGATGACGTCGGCCCAGTCGTCGGGCGACTGCATGGCCATGAGCGCGTCCTTGCGGATGGCGCCGTTGTTGACGAGGACGTCGACGGGCCCGAGGTCGTCCGCGATCCGCTCGTACAGGGCGCGGACGGCGTCGTAGTCGCCGACGTCGCCGGTGACGACGGTGGCGTCGTTGCGCAGCTTGTCGCGGACGGCCCGCGCCGCGGCCTCGGAACGGTTGTAGTGGACGGCGACCCGGCAGCCGAGGGCGTCCAGTTCCAGGGCGAGGGCCTGGCCGAGGCCGCCGGAGGCGCCGGTGACGAGGGCGACGGGCTGTTCGGGCCGCCCGGACGCCTTTCCGCCGGCCGGCTGCCCGGCGGGGGCGGCAGGAGTGCCGTCCTGTGCGGTGGTGTGCGTGGCGCTCATGCGGACCCCTTCCTGTTGTCGCCCCAGCCCGCGCCCCACTCCAGCAGCACGGACCCCCAGGTCATGCCGGCGCCGAAGCCCGCGAGCAGCACGGTGTCGCCGCCGTGGATGCGTCCCGCGTCGAGCGCCTCGGTCAGCGCGATGGGTATCGAGGCGGAGGCGGTGTTGCCGTACTTGTCGAGGTTGGTGACGAGGGCCTCGGGCCGCAGCCCGGTGTGGCTGACGATGGAGTTGATGATGCGGATGTTGGCCTGGTGGGGCACGACGTGGCACACCTCGGGCGCCTCGACCTTGGCGGCGGCCAGCGTCTCGCGGACGGTGCGCACGGTGTAGCGCACGGCGTTGAGGTAGATCTCGTTGCCGTTGATACGGGCGTAGTGCAGGCCCTGGCGCACGGTGTCCTCGGTGGTGGGCATCCGGCTGCCGCCGGCGAGCACCTTGAGGCTGCCGGTGCACCGTCCGTCGGCGCCGAGGTTCCAGCCGAGCACCGGGTCGTCGGCGGACGGCTCCAGCACGAGCGCGCCGGCGCCGTCCCCGACGAGGATGGACAGGTCCTTGTCGGCGGGGTCGACGGTGAGGGTGTGGGTGTCGGAGCCGATCAGCAGCACCGGGCGCGGGTCCATCCGCAGCAGCCCCATCGCCTGGACGAGGCCGTAGACGAAGCCCGCGCACTCGGAGTTGACGTCGTGTGCGCTGCCGGCGATGCCGAGGTCGTGGTGGACGAACGCGGAGGTGGCCGGAGAGGGCTGTTCCGGGGTGGCGGTGGCGACGATCAGGTGGGCGATCTCGCCGGGCTCCCGTCCGGCCCTCTCCAGGGCGCGCCGGCCGGCCTCGACGGCCAGCGAGGCGGTGGTCTGCCCGGGTCCGACGGCCCGCCGTTCCCGGATCCCGCACCGGCTGACGACCCACTGCTCGTCGACGCCGAAGCGCTCCGCGAGCTGGGTGCTGGTGACCACGCGTTCGGGTACGGCCATGCCCCACCCGGTGATCTCGAAGCCGTTCACAGCGGTTCTCCGTTCACTTCTGCGCGTGCGCGGCAGCCCGCACCTTTCGCTGTCGTCCGCGGCCCGGCAGCCGCGGACGCGTCGTTGACAGGCACGCCCTGCCTCCCTCAGACCTGGGCCGGTGCGAGCGCCAGCAGCCGCTCGTGGATGACGCGCAGCGTGGTGGTGTCGTCGATGTCGGCGAACAGCGACTCGTCGGCGGGGATGTGCGGGTACGCGTTCTGGAAGCCGTACAGCCACTCCATCAGGTCCAGGGAGTCCACGTCCGCGATGTGCTGGAGCGGCTGGTCCGGCTCGACCTTCTCGGCGCCGGAGACGGCCTCCAGCTGGGTGGCGAGTTCTTCGATGGTGGGCAGGGACATGGTCTCGGTCCTCTCTGACGGGGTGCTGAGGTGTGCCCGCTCACGGTCGGAGGGGCCCGGCGGCTCGCACCGGGGTGGAACGGGTCCGGGCGGTGCCCGGGGCCCGTCGGGGCCCGGCCGTTCACCGGGCCCGCCTCGAATGGAACCCCCCGGCACGCAAGGGGGGCGCAACACGGCTGTCACGCGCGCTTGTTGCGCGCGGCTTGCAGCGAACCGCTTGGCTTCAGGCATCCATCCGTACGCGGCCCGTAGCCGGTCCGCGCAGGAGCCAGGACCCGTACCCGCAGAGGGAGTTGAGAGGCCATGACGACGGTCGCGGACAGGTCGGTCCCCGAGGTCGACGCGATCAGGCACCACTACGAGGTGAGCAACGACTTCTACCGTCTGCTGCTGGGCCCGACGATGATGTACTCGGGCGGCTACTGGGAGGAGGGCGAGGGCCTCACCCAGGCGCTCGACGAGGCCCAGGAGCGCAAGCTGGACCGCTTCGTGGAGCTGGCCGGCGCCGCGGGCGCGGGCCGGGTGCTGGACATCGGCTGCGGCTGGGGCACGATGCTCAACCGGGCGACGTCGGTGCACGGCGTCCGCGAGGGTGTCGGGCTGACGCTCAGCCGCACCCAGGAGCGGTTCGTCGCCTCCCTGGACAATCCGCGCATCACGGCGCGGGTGGAGAGCTGGGAGGACCACGTCGCGGACGAGCCGTACGACGCGGCGTTCTGCATCAACGCGCTGGAGCACTTCGTCAGTTCGGAGCTGCCGCCCCGGGAGCGGGCGAAGAAGTTCCGGGTGTTCTTCCAGAAGGTGGCGGCGAATCTGCGGCCGGGTGCGCGGCTGGTGCTGCACACGATGACGGCCGAGGCGCTGCCGATGAACCGCAGGCTGCTGGACGATCTGAAGTTCCTCCAGCGTTCGGAGTTCGAGAACTGCCACATCCCGCATCTGCACGAGCTGACGGGCGGCGCCGAGGGCCTGTTCGACGTCGTGGAGATCGTCAACGAGCGCGAGTCGTTCGCCGTGGCCTGCCGTGCGTGGCTGGAGCTGCTGGCGGCCCGCAGGGACGAGGCGGTCGCGCTGGAGGGCGAGGAGGTCGTGGCCCGCTTCGAGCGCTATCTGGACATCTTCGCCTACACGCTGGAGGACCGCTTCTTCAACAACTTCCGCATCACCGTGGCGCGGCGCTGAGGAGGCCGGCATGACGAGCACGACGCACATGGCGAGCACGACACATCCGACGGGCACCGCGGACGCGCCGGACGCCGCACAGCCGGCCGGCCCCGCCGGGGCGGGCCTCGCGCAGAAGGCGGGCACGCCCGGGCCCGCCGGCGGCCGGCCCGCGTCCGCGCCCGCGTCCCGGGGCGGCGGGCCGACCCGGCATCTGCGGGTGGCGGTCGTCGGCAGCGGCTTCTCCGGCCTGGGCATGGCGATCCAGCTGCTGCGCAAGGGCATCGACGACTTCCTCGTCTTCGAGCGCGCCGACGAGGTGGGCGGCACCTGGCGGGACAACTCCTACCCGGGGTGCGCGTGCGATGTGATGTCGCACCTGTACTCGTTCTCGTTCGCGCGCAACCCCGGCTGGTCGTCGACGTTCGGCAAGCAGGCCGAACTCCAGGCGTACCTGCGCGCGTGCGCCGACCGGTTCGGGGTGCGCGGGCACATCCGCTTCCGCCACGAGCTGCTGTCGGCCACCTGGGACGAGGACACCCGCTGCTGGCATCTGGTCACCTCCGGCGGCGAGTACACCTGCCAGGTGCTGGTGACCGGCACCGGCTATCTGAGCGAGCCGGCCGTCCCGGACATCGAGGGCCTGGACTCCTTCGAGGGCACGGTCTTCCACTCCTCGCGCTGGGACCACGAGCACGACCTGGCCGGCCGCCGCGTCGCCGTCATCGGCACCGGCGCCTCCGCGATCCAGTTCGTGCCGAAGATCCAGCCGGAGGTCGGCCGGCTGGACCTCTACCAGCGCACCCCGCCGTGGATCGGCCCGAAGAACGACAAGGCGACCACCGCTCTCCAGTCCTGGCTGCTGCACAAGGTGCCCGGATACCAGCGGTTCCGGCGGAACTTCAACATGTGGGGCCGGGAGATCCTGGCCTTCGTGATGTCCCGGCCGAAGGTCGCGGCGAAGATGCAGAAGATGGCGAGCGACCATCTGAAGAAGAGCGTTCCGGATCCCGCGCTGCGGGCGAAGCTCACGCCCGACTACGTACTGGCGTGCAAGCGGCTGCTGTTCTCCGACGCGTACTACCCGGCCGTCCAGCAGCCCAATGTCGAACTCGTCACGGATTCCATCGAGCGGATCGGCCCGCGCTCGGTGATCACCGCGGACGGCACCGAGCGGGAGGTCGACACGATCATCCTGGGCACCGGGTTCCAGGCCACCGACCGGCCCGTCGCCGGCCGGATCCGGGGCCGGGACGGCGTCCTGCTGCGCGACATGTGGAAGCGGCAGGGCATGGCGGCACACCGCGGAACGACGATTTCCGGATTCCCCAATCTGTTCATGCTGCTGGGCCCGAACACCACGCTGGGGCACTCCTCGCAGGTGGTGATGATCGAGGCGCAGATCCGCTATGTGCTCGGCGCGCTGGAGGAGATGTCCAAGCGGAATCTCGCCAGCGTCGAGGTCCGGTCGAAAGCCCAGTCGGAGTGGAACAAGAAATTGTCCGCAAAGCTCGACGGAACCGTCTGGAACGCAGGAAACTGCCGCAGCTGGTATCTCGACGAGCACGGGCGCAACCCCTCCATCTGGCCTACCTACACGTGGCGTTTCCGCCGGCAGACCCGGCGATTCGATCCGCACGAATACCAGCTCGCCACGAGCGTCGGAGCGGGGAGACCGGCCGTGCGTCTGCCATGACGAACGGGAGACGACGACGATGACGAGCAAGAGACTGTCCCGCCGTGGCGTCCTGGGCGGGCTGGCCGCCGTGACGGTGACCGGCTGGAGCGCCACCCAGGGCTGGACGGCCGCCGCCCAGGGGCACGCACCCGCCGACACGGTGTCCGTCCCGGACCTGGACGGCACCCTGGAGACCTCCCCGGACGCGGTCCGTCCGTTCGGGGAGGACTTCGGCAAGCTGGTGAGCGGGGCGCCGTGGGCGGTGCTGCGGCCCGGCTCCGTGCGGGACATCTGCACGATGGTCACCTTCGCGCGGAAGAACAAGCTGACGCTCGCGATGAACGGCCGCAGCGGCACCGGCGACGACATCGAGTCGCACTCCTGCTACGGCCAGGCCGAGGCGCCCGGCGGGATATCCGTCGACGCGCGCGGCCTGTCGAAGATCGTGCGCATCGGCTCCGACCGCGCCGTGGTCGAGGCCGGAGCCAGCTGGGCCCAACTGACCCGCGCGGCAGCGGAGAAGGGGCTGACGCCGCCCGCGCTCACCGACTATCTGCACCTGTCGGTGGGCGGCACGCTCAGCCTGGGCGGCGTCGGCGGCACCGTCCAGAAGTACGGACTCCAGACGGACAACGTCCTCTCGGTCGATGTCGTGACCGGCACCGGCCGGCTGGTGACCGCCTCCCGGACGCAGAACCGGGCACTGTTCGACGCGGTACTGGGCGGCGGGGGCCAGTGCGGCATCATCGTGCGCGCCGTCCTGAAACTGATCAAGGCGCCGGAGCGCGCCCTGGTCTTCAGCCTCTACTACGACGACCTCGACACCTATCTCGCCGACGCCGAGAAGGTGATGGCCGACGGCCGCTTCCACGCGCAGGCCGGTGAACTCCTGCGCAAGCCGGACGACTCCGGCTGGCACTACAAGCTGGAGGCCGCCGCGTACTGGTCGGGCGGCACGGCGCCCGACCGGGAGAAGCTGCTGGCCGGGCTGCGCGACGACCGGCCGGCCGCCGGCATCGAGGACGGCACCTACCTCGACTACATGTTCCGGCTCGACCTGTTCGAGGCGTATCTGAAGGAGGAGGGCTTCTGGGATCAGCCCAAGCCGTGGCTGAGCCTGTTCCTGCCCGCGTCGAAGGCCGGGGAGTTCATGGAGCTGGTGGCCTCCCAGCTCACTCCCGAGACGCTCGGCGGCGGCTTCCTGCTCTTCTACCCGTACCCCACGGCGAAGGTGACCCGGCCGCTGACGGTGCAGCCCGGCGAGCCGGTCACCTACCTCTTCGACCTGCTGAACTTCCCCGCGCCCGGCAACCCCGACATCGACAAGATGCTCGCGAACAACCGGAAGCTGTACGACGAGGCCGTGGCGCTCGGCGCCAAGCGCTACCTGGTCGGCGCCGTGCCGGGGATGACGCGGGACGACTGGCGCAAGCACTTCGGGGACCAGTGGAAGGCGTTCGAGGCCGCGAAGCGCCGCTGGGACCCCGATGGCGTCCTCACCCCCGGTCAGGGGTTCTTCTCCTGACCCGACCGACACAGGAGTAGCGGCATGAACGGTTACGACCTCGTCGACGAGGCAGTCGTCGACGCGCCCTGCGACGCCGTCTGGGAGGCGCTGCTGGCGGAGTTCCGCGGCGCGGCCCGCTGGTGGGTACCGTCCAACACCTTCGCCCCGGCCTCGGGTTCGCCCGACCGGGTCGGCGGCGAGGTGCGGGTGACGGTGCACACCAAGGGCGTCGAGGGCGGCGGCCCCAAGCTGCGGTTCACCGCGCGGACGACCGGTGTCGAGCCCGGCCGGCGGCTGGACGTCGAGTACGTCGACGGCGTCTTCCGCGGGCCGAGCAGCTTCCGGCTCGACCCGGTCGGCGACGGCAGCAGGACCCGGATCGGTATGCGCTTCCAGGGCCGGCCGCACGGCTGGCTGAAAGCGCTCGCCAAGGTGACCGACGTGGGCCTGGAGCACTCGAAGGCCACCAGCGCGGCCTTCGTCGCCCTGGGCGACCTGCTCGCGCAGGACCGGCCGGCCGGCAGCGCCGCCGCGGGCACCGGGGGGCGGTCATGACCGGCATGCTCACCGAACACTCCGCGGGCGCCCGGGACTTCACCGAAGCCCCCGGCGCCACCGGAGCCGACGCCGACACCGCACACTCCGCACACTCCGCCCGCCCCGGGCACCCCGCGGGCGCGGTGCCGGACCCCTCCGCGGTGGCCGGTGCCGGGACGCCCGGGGGGTCCGCGCCCCGGGCGGCGGAGACGACGGTGTGCACGGACGACGGCGCACGGCTGGCCGTCTCCGTGCTCGCCCCGCTGGCCCCCGCGTCCGGCACGACGGTCGTCCTCGCACACGGCTGGGCCGCGGCCCGCCGGGTGTGGGGCGGCGTCGCCGACCGGCTGATCCGCCGCGGCCACCGTGTCGTGGCCGCCGACCTGCGCGGCCACGGCGCCTCCACCCCGGGCGGCGCGCCGTTCAGCGTGCCGCGGCTGGGCGCCGACCTGGCCGCCGTACTGGAACACACCGGGGCCCGGGACGCCGTCCTCGTCGGTCACTCCGGCGGCGGCTTCGCCGCACTCTCGTACGCGACGGACGAGGCGAGCGCCCCGGCCGCCCGCGCGCTGCGCGGCCTGGTGCTGCTCGGCACGGCGGCGCACGACCAGGACACCCCGGACAGCGAGGTCCGCATGATGGGCAGCGCCCTGTTCTCCCGGGCGCTGGCCCGCCCCGCGCTGGGCCGCAGGCTGCTGGCGCAGACGATGGGCAAGGGCGTCGACCGGCGCGCCCTGGAGGTCAACCGGCAGATGTTCGCCGCCACTTCGCCACGGGTACGGGCCGACGCGTTCCGCTCCTCGCGCGGCATGGACCTGCGCGCGGCCCTGGCCGCCGTGCACACCCCCGCCGTCGTCCTGGCCGGCGACGGCGACCGCGTCATCGCCCCGCACCTGGGGCACGCCGTGGCCGAGGCGCTGCCCCGGGCACGCTTCACCCGGCTGCCCGGGGCCGGACACATGCTGCCCCTGGAACGCCCGGACGAGATCGTCTCCGCCGTCGAGAGCGTCCTCGGCGACGGGACCGTCGCCGCCGACGAGGACGCCCGGCCCGCGGGGTCCACAGCGCCCGCTGCGTCCGCGGTGTCCGATGCGCACCCAGCGACCGTCACCACCGTGGCCTCCTCGACCTCCTCGGCCTCCGGCTGACCGCCCCCGACTCACCCGGCTGCACAGCCCCGCTCACCCGGCCCCGGACGCCCGTCCGGGGCCGGCCTCCGTATGCGGACCGGCTGCCCCGGCGCCGGTGCTGCCGTTGTACGGTCCGGCCGTCCGGGACCGATGCCCGTTGCACGAACCGGCCGTCCGAGGCTGGTGCCCGTTGCACGGACCGGCTGT
>NZ_BJMM01000032.1 GCF_006539165.1 Streptomyces cacaoi
GGGCGGGCGGTCACCTACGACCCCGAGCGCTACAAGCAACGCAACACCATCGAGCGCTGCTTCCAGAAGATCAAGACCTGGCGCGGCCTGGCCACCCGCTACGACAAGGCACCCGAGAGCTACGAGGCCGGACTCCACCTCCGCGGATCGATCATGTGGCGGAAACTCCTCACCTCAACCACAAGATCCCAACCCCCAACAGCCCCTAGTCGCGCCGGGCCACCAAGTGGGTGTCCAGGAAGCCCCGTTCGGAGGCGGGGTCGTAGAGCAGACGGGAGACGACGGTGAGGCCCGCCTCGGTGAGGAGGGCGGCGAAGCGGTCGGGGGGCCAGGCGTAGGCGGGGGCCACCTTGTGGTCGAAGGGGACGGGCTCGGGGGCCTCCGTGCCGAAGAAGGAGGCGAGGAGCAGACCGCCCGGCGCGAGGACGCGTACCTGTTCGGCGAGGAGCGCGGGGACCTCGGCGGGCGGGGTGTGGATCATCGAGTAGTGGGCCAGTACGCCGCCGAGTGCGCCGTCCTCGACGGGCAGGGACTCCATCCGTGCCTCGTCGAACCGCAGTGCCGGGTGGGCCCGTCGGGCGTGGTCGACCATGCCCGGGGAGAGGTCGAGTCCGAAGGCGTCCAGGCCGAACTCGTGCAGCAGGGCCGTGAGGTGGCCCGGCCCGCAGCCGAGGTCGGCCGTGCGCACATTCCCTGTGGCGCGCACCAGTTCGGCGAAGGTGGCGATCATGTTCCGTGCGAACGGCTGGGTCTCCATCCGGTCCGCGAACAGCGAGGCGTACAGCTCGACGACTCCGTCGTAGCCCGCCCTGGTCTCGTCCTGGTGCTCCGTCACGGGAGGGGAAGCTAGCACCTGGGAAGGGCCGCGGCCCGTTCGGCCCCCGCGTGCGGGCGCGGGTGCGGGGGCCGGGCGGAACCGGACGGGACCGGGGCGGGAGGAGACGGAACAGGACGGGACCGGGGCGGCCGAGGCCCGGGCTCAGACCGCCGACCAGGCGTCGTCCACCGGCAGGATCGCGCCGTTGACGAAGCTCGCGGCGTCCGAGGCGAGGAAGACGAGGGCGGCGGCCTGTTCGTCGGCCGTGCCGAGGCGGCCCATGGTGGCGCCGGTGAGGGGGCCGACCACGCCGGGGCCGTGTGCCTCGGGCGCGGCGTCGACCCGGATGCCGGTGGCGGTCGGGCCGGGGGCTATGGCGTTGGTGCGGATGCCCTGCTTGCGGTACATCACGGCGAGGTTCCGGGTCAGGCCGACGATGCCGTGCTTCGCGGCCGTGTAGGCGGCCCCGGCGGAGGATCCGCGCAGGGCCGCCTCGGAGGCGGTGAAGACGATCGCTCCGCGGCCGGCCGCGAGCATGTGCGGCAGGGCGGCGCGGGTGAGCCGGAACGGCGCGGTGAGGTTGGTGCCCAGCACCTTCTCCCACTCGGCGTCGTCGGTCTCGCCGAGCGCGGACATCCGGTCCATCACACCGGCGTTGTTCACCAACACGTCCAGTCCGCCGTGGAGTTCGACGGCCCGTGCGACGGCTTCGTCGACGGTCCGCTGGTCGCCGAGGTCGCCGATGACGGCCGCCGCCTCGCCCCCGTCGGCGGTGATCTGCTCGACGGTCGTCGCGGTGCCGTCCGCGTCCAGGTCGGCGAGGAGCAGCCGCGCGCCCTCGCGGGCGAAGCGGAGGGCCGCGGCCCGGCCGATGCCGGAGGCGGCTCCGGTGAGCAGGACGCTGCGGCCGGCGAGTCCGGTGGGCGTCGTCATGGCGTCTGCTCCTCGGGGGCCTGCGGGGTGTGCGGGTCGTGCGGTTCCTGCGCGGCGTCGGGGTGCGGGGCGGCCGGGGTCAGCCGCAGGACGGTGCCCTCGCCGTCGGCGGAGACGAGGAGCGAGCCGTCCGGCGCCGCGGCGAGGCCGGCGAAGGAGCGGGGGAGGCCCGGCATGCCGTGGGTGAACAGGGCGGGTTCGGGGCGTACGGCGGTGCCCGGGGGTGCGCCGGTGGCCAGCCCCTCGGCCTCGGTGCGGCACCGTCCGGTGGTGAGCGAGACGGCACACAGCCGGCCCGCGCCGGACTCCACGGTGAACAGTTCCGTGCCGTGGACGGCCACACCGTGCGGGGCGTCGAGCCCGTCGGCCAGCACGGTGACCCGGGCGGTACGGCCCTGTCCGGAGTCCTCCCCTGCGCCTCCGTCGGCGGGCTCGACGCGCAGGACGGCGCCGAGGGACGCGTCGCTCACATAGCAGTGGCCCTCGGTGTCGTGGGTGACGTCCACGGGCCGGGTGAGGCCGTCGGCGAGGACGGTGACGGTGTCGTCCCCGTCGATGGCCAGGAGGCGTCCCGCGTCGGTCTCGGCGACGACGAGCGTGCCGTCCGGGGCGATGTCGATGCCGGTGGGACGGCTCAGGCCGGAGGCACGGGTGCGGGTGGTGCCGGCGGCGGGGTCGTGGGTGCGTACGTCGCCGTACTGGGAGGTGAGGTGCAGCAGCCCCGTGCTGTCGGCGGCGATGCCGTGCGCGAAGGGCATCAGGGCGTCGGTGGCGACGCCGGCCGGCGCGTCGGGCGCGGGGCGGGAGAGCCGGTAGTGGTCGGCGGCGTACACCGTGCCCTTGAGGTCGACGGTCACCCCGAAGGGGCCGGTGAGGCCGCGCGGCACCAGCGTGCGGGTGCTGCCGTCGGGGCGCAGTTCGTTGATGCCGCCGCTGGCGTAGCTGGAGACGAACATGCGGTTCTCGGCGTCGAACGCGGCGTTGTCCAGCCCGGTGATGCCGCTGGTGACCAGGGAGCGGGAGCCGGTGCCGTGCAGGTCGATGCGGGTGACGAGGCCGGCGACGCCGCGGGAGAGCACATGCAGGACGCCGCCTTGGTCGAAGCGGACCGCGACCGGCTCGTGCACGTCCTCGGCGACCAGTTCGGGTGTGCCGCCGTCCGGCGGGATGCGCCAGACCTGGCCGGTGACCATGTGCGGGTAGTACAGGTATCCGTCGGGTCCGCGCTGCATGGCGTTGCCCAGGGCGAGGCCCTCGGTGAGGACGACGGGCTCGCCGCCGTCGGGGAACAGCTCCAGCAGCCGGCCGCCGGGCCGCATCTCGTTGACGAAGAGCCGGTCGCCGACGCAGGTGATGCCGTTGGGCACCCGTACCTCGTCGGAGACCACGCTGTAGACGCCCCGCGGGTCGCGCCGCCACACCTTGCCGGGCACCAGGTCGGCGATGTACATCGAGCCGTCGGCGCCGAACGCCAGGTCGTCGGGGGAGCGGACCGGGCCGTCCATGGGGACGACGACCTCCAGATCGCCGTCCGCCGGATCGACGGCGCTGATCCGGCCGGCGAGGAACTGGGCGATGTACAGCCGCCCGTCGGGACCGAAGGCGACGCCGTTCGAACCCCACAGCGGATTGGGGGAGTTGAGGCGGGTGGCCGACCAGCGGTCGCCGGTGGCCGGGGCAGCGGGCGTCCCGCCGTAGCGGCTGTGCCGGCTCGTCACGGGCGCGCCTCCCGGGTGTGCGTGGCGGGGGCGGCCGAGGAGGCGGCGGCCGTGTCGTCGGCCGCGGCGCCGTCGGGGAGGACCTCCGCGAGGCCGCCGCCTTCGCGCCAGTCGCGCAGCAGCCGGTGGAAGGCGACCGGGCCGTCGGCGAAGGACTCCCGCCGTTCGCTGGGCATGCCCTCGTTGTTGTAGTAGCCGGGGGTGCATTCGGCCTGGAAGGCGTGCAGGTCGACGGCGTTCTCGCGGATGTGCGCGACCCAGGCCGACTCGGCCTCGGCGGTGGGCTCCACCCGGGCGGCGTCCCGCTGCCGTGCCGCGTCGATCACCGAGGCGACGTGCGTGGCCTGTTCGTCCAGGATGTGGACGTAGTTGAACGACGAGGCGTTCTGGAGCGGGCCGAGCTGGAAGAGGTTGGGGAAGCCGTGGCTGTAGAAGCCGTGCAGGGTGCGCGGTCCGTCCTCGCGCCAGGTGTCGGTGAGCGAGCGGCCACCCCGGCCGTGGACGGGCAGCCGGCCGGAGAGGATGCCCGTGACGCCGACGTCGAACCCCGTGGCGAAGATGATGCAGTCGACCTCGTAGGACCGTCCCCCGACGACGACCGCGTTCTCGGTGATCTCCTCGACGCCGTGGCTGTCGACGGTGTCGACGAGGGTGACGTTCGGCCGGTTGAAGGTCTGGAGGTAGAAGTCGCTGAAGGTGGGCCGCTTGCACATGTAGCGGTACCAGGGCATGAGCAGCTCGGCGGTCTCCGGGTCCTCGACGACCCGGGAGACGCGCTCGCGGATCTCGTGCATCTTCTGGAAGTCGGCCGCCTCGTAGGCCCGTTCGCGCTCCTCGGGCGTCACGTCCTGGTAGCTGTCGGTGGGGATCAGCTTCTCCAGGAGCCGCGCGGTGTGCGTCCACCCGTCGTCGACGAGGTCGACCTCGGCGCGGCCCCCGGTGGACAGCGTGAGGAAGTTGTCCCGGCGGCGGCGCTGCCAGCCGGGGGAGAGCGAGGCCGCCCACTCCGGGTCCGTGGGGCGGTTGTTCCGTACGTCGACGGAGGAGGGGGTGCGCTGGAACACGTAGAGGTGCGCGGCGTGTTCGCCGAGGTGCGGCACGCACTGGATGGCGGTGGCGCCGGTGCCGATCACGGCGACGCGCTTGTCGGCCAGCCGGTGCAGGTTCCCGTCGGCGTCCCCGCCGGTGTACGCGTAGTCCCAGCGGCTGGTGTGGAAGGTGTGGCCCCGGAACGTCTGGATGCCGGGGATGCCGGGCAGCTTGGCCTCGCTGAGCGTGCCGCTCGCGGTGATCACCCAGCGGGCGCGTATCCGGTCGCCCCTGTCGGTGCTCACGAGCCATTCCGCCGCGTCGTCGTCCCAGCGCAGACCGGTCACCGACGTACGGAAGCAGGCGTCCCGGTACAGGCCGAAGGTGCGGCCGATGGCCCGGGCGTGCTCGCGGATCTCCTCGCCGGGCGCGTATTTCCAGCGGGGGATGTAGCCGACCTCTTCGAGCAGCGGCATGTAGACGTACGACTCGACGTCGCAGTGGATGCCGGGGTACCGGTTCCAGTACCAGGTGCCGCCGAAGTCCGAGCCCTTCTCGACGACCCGGATCGACGCCAGACCGGCCTGCCGCAGCCGCGCCCCGGCCAGCAGCCCGCCGAACCCGCCGCCGACGATCAGCGCCTCGACGCGGTCCTCCAGCGGCTCACGGGCGAACTCGCCCTCCGCGTACGGATCTTCGGCGTAGTAGCCGAACTCGCCCTCGGCGCGCCGGTACTGCTTTCTGCCCTCGGGGCGGATACGGCGGTCGCGTTCGGCGCGGTAGCGGGCGCGTACCTCCTCGATGTCGAAGCCGAGCTGCTCGGCGCCGCCGGGCGGGGAATTCCTCGATGCCGTACCGGAGTCGGAGCCGGTGCCGGAGCGTGCGGGGGAGCTGGGGCTGGGGCTGGAGCTGGTGGGCATACGGGTGCCTTGTGCCTTTCTCCGAGGGGGCGGCCGGGGGCCGGGGCGGAGTGCTCAGCTGACGGGCGCGGTGAACAGGCCGACGAGCGCGTCGGTGAGGGAGCCTGCCGTGCGCTCCCAGGAGGTGTGCGGTGGTGCGGTGCCCTCGGCGAGGGCCCGTTCGCGCTCCGCGCAGGTGTGGACGATCAGTTGACGTGCCATGTCCCCGCGTTCGGCGAGGACTTGGGAGGGCAGGTGTGCGAGGCAGCGGTGCAGCCCTTCCAGGGTGCGCGTCAGCGGCGGCCGGGTGAGCGCCTCGTCGATGACGAGGACCCGCAGGGTGGGGTCGGTCATGACCTGTGCGGCGCACCGCGCGTGCCAGGAGGGTGTGCCGAGCGCCGCGAGGTGTTCGGAGGTGGGCCGCACCAGGCAGTCCACCCAGTCGCGGACGTCGGTGCTCCCCGCGGCCGTGCGCAGATGGCGTTCGCGCAACACGTCGACCTGCTCGCCGTGCCGGGCCATGAGCGCCCGCACCAGCCCCGGCCTGCTGCCGAAGTGGTAGCTGACGGCGGTGACATTGCGCTGTCCCGCCGCCTCGGCGATCTGCCGGCTGGAGACGGCGGACAGCCCGTGCTCGGCGAACAGCCGCTCGGCGGCGGCCATGATGACCTGCCGCGTCTCGGCGGCGCGGTCCGGGCGGGTGCTTCCCGCTGCGGTGCTCATGCGCTGCTCACCGTGGTTTCGGCGGTGCGGTGCGGTACGTCGGTCACTCACGTCCTCCCGGTGCGGATCCGCTGTCGGTGATGGCGTGCCGGGTCAGTCAACCTCCCCGAACTGGCCTAAGTCAATCGACTGAATTACTGTTGCCGCGAGCAACCACCTGGGTCGCCCCCGGTGCCCGTTCCCCGGGCGCCCGCGCCGGGCACCCTTCCCCGTCTTCCCACCAACCCCCGGTCCGCGAGGCCGCGTTGAGCGTCGAGGAGAGCTGCGTTGTGAACGATTCGCGAGGAGAGTCCCGCGCCGGCGGCGGGTCCCGTGGCGGCGGCGTGGTCGCCGTTCTGGCGCTCGCCGGAACCACGGCGGCCGTCATGCAGACGCTGGTCACGCCGCTCCTGCCGAGGCTGCCGCAGATCCTGCACACCGGACCCGCCAATGCGACCTGGGTCGTCACCGTCACCCTGCTCGTCTCCGCCGTCTGCGTCCCCGTCACCGGACGGCTCGGCGACATGCTCGGCAAACGGCGGATGCTGCTGGCCTGTTCCGTCCCGCTGATCGTCGGCTCGGTGCTGTGCGCGCTCTCCTCCGGCGTCGTACCGATGATCATCGGCCGTGGGCTCCAGGGCATCGGCATGGGCATGGTCCCGCTGGGCATCGCCCTGCTGCGCGACGTCGTGCCCGCCGAGCGGCTCAGCTCCTCCATCGCGCTCGTCAGCGCCTCCATGGGCATCGGCGGCGGGCTCGGGCTGCCGCTGTCCGCCGCCGTCGTCCAGTACGCCGACTGGCGTGCCCTCTTCTGGGGTTCGGCCGTCCTGGCCGCCGTCATCGCCGTCCTGATGTGGATCACCGTGCCGCGCGTGCCCGCCTCCGCGCAGGGACAGCGCTTCGACCTGCTGGGCGCCGCCGGGCTCGGCGCCGGACTGGTGTGCCTGCTGCTCGCCGTCTCCAAGGGCGGCGACTGGGGCTGGGCCTCCGGCACCACGCTCGGACTGTTCGCCGCCGCCGTGCTGATCCTGCTGGCCTGGGGCCGGTGGGAGGTGCGCGTCACCGACCCGCTCGTCGACCTGCGCACCGCCGCCCGGCCCCGCGTCCTGCTGACCAACGCCGCCTCCGTCTTCACCGGATTCGGCATGTACGCCGCGATGCTCGTGCTGCCGCAGCTGCTCCAGTTCCCCGAGGCCACCGGCTACGGGCTGGGCCAGACGATCCTCGCCGCCGGGCTGTGGATGGCGCCCGGCGGCATCGTGATGATGCTCGTCTCGCCGCTCGGCGGAAAGCTCACCAACGCACGCGGCCCCAAGTTCACCCTGATCTCCGGCACGTTGGTCATCGCGCTGGGCTACGGCCTCACCCTCGTCCTGATGGGCTCCGCGCCCGGCATCATGCTCGCCGTCATGGTCATCAACGGCGGGGTGGGCCTCGCCTACGGCGCCATGCCCGCCCTCATCATGGGCTCCGTACCGCTGTCCGAGACCGCGGCGGCCAACGGCTTCAACACCCTCATGCGCGCCCTCGGCACCTCCGTCGGCGCCGCCGTGGTCGGCGTCGTCCTCGCCCAGATGACCACCACCCTCGGCGGCCACACCCTCACCTCCGAGAACGGCTTCCGCGCCGGACTCCTGCTCGGCTGCGGCATCGCCCTCGTCGCCACGGCGACGGCCGCCCTCATCCCCGCCGCACGCGAGGCGGCCGGCGGGGAGGGGCCGGGGACGGGCCGGGAGACGGAACGGGAGGCGGCACCGGCGCGGGGGTGAACGCGCGGGCGGCCGGGGACCGGCCTCCCGGACCCGGCTCCGGCCCGGGCCCCGCCCCGGTGCCGGACGGCCGGGTCAGGACGAGGACTTCGGCTTCGTCAGGTCGTAGAACGTGGCGTCCCCCGCCCGCACCGGTGTGAAGTGCCGCTCGACCCAGGTGGTGATCTCCGCTGCCGTGCCCCGGTTCCCGCCGGGACCGCCGGCCCCGCCGCCGGCCAGGAAGTAGTGGATCCGGCCCTGGGCGACGTACCGCCGGAACTGTGCCGGTGTCGGCGACGGATCGCTGCCGTTGAAGCCGCCGACGGCCATCACCGGCTCTCCCGTGGCCAGTTGATGGCTCGCCGCGTTCTGCGAACCGACCGTCGCCGCCGCCCAGGTGTAGCGCGCGGCGTCCCGCCGCAGCAGCGCCGTGGCCCGTGCGGAGACCTCGGTGCCGTTGAGCAGGCCGCGCATGCCGCCGCCCGCGCCGTCGGGCCCGCGCCGCGCCTCACCGCCGCCTGAGCCGCCGGGCGGCACGCCTGCGCCCCGGGGCGCGCGGCCCTGCTGGGGCCGGCCTCGCGGGGTTCCGTCCGGGGACGGCCCGCCCCGCGCCGGCAGGCCCTGTCGCGTACCGGGTGTCTGCGGGCCGACGGGGGCACCCGGGCCGGTGGCCCGGTGGCCTTCGGCGGCCCGGCCCTGCCGGGTGCCGGGGCCGCCGCCGGGCGGTGCGGCCGGCCCGCCGCCGGGGCCGCCGCCGACGGCCGGGCCCGCCGAGACGATCGAGCCGCTCTTCGGTGTGCCCACCGTGTCGAGCGTGTACGCCACCGGTCCGGCCACCGCCGTCAGCAGCCCGGTCAGCACGGCACCCGCGCCGAACCACCGGGGCAGCCGCCGCGACCGCCACCCCGACAGCAGCAGCCCGCACGCGGCGAGGACGCCCGCCACCACCACCGCCCGGCGCAGCCACGGCAGCCACTCCGGCGAACGGGCCAGCAGCACGGCCGCCCACGCCGCCGTCCCGGCGACGGCCACCGCGAGGACGGGCAGGCACCAGCGGGCCCGGTCGCGGGAGCGCCACAGCAGCACACCGCCCATGGCCGTCACGGCCGCCACGTACGGCGCCAGCGCGACCGTGTAGTAGGCGTGGAAGATCCCGGACATGAAGCTGAAGACCCCGCCGGTGAGCAGCAACGAGCCGCCCCACAGCAGCAGCGAGCCGCGCTGCGGGTCCGTGCGCGGCGCCCCGCGGGTCAGCACGAGACCGGCGACGAGCAGCAGCAGGGCCGCCGGCAGCAGCCAGGAGATCTGCCCGCCCGTCTCCGCCCCGAACAGCCGGGTGAGGCCCGTGTCCCCCCAGCCGCCACCGCCGCCCGGCCCGCCGCCACCGCCGACGCTGCCCGTCTCGTCGCCGGTGATCCGGCCCAACCCGTTGTAGCCCAAAGTCAGTTCGAGAAAGCTGTTCGTCTGCGAACCGCCGATGTACGGGCGGGACGAGGCGGGCCACAGCTCGACGAGCGCCACCCACCAGCCCGCCGTCACCAGGGCGGCCAGGCCGCCGAGGAGCAGCCCACCCACCCGGCGCGCCATCCGGCCCGGCCCGCACGCCAGATACACCAGCGCGGCGACCGGCAGGATCAGCCACGCCTGGAGCGTCTTGACCAGAAAGGCACAACCGAAACAGGCGCCCGCGAGGACGAGCCACCGGGCCCGGGCGTCCTCCAGCGCCCGCTCCAGGAAGTACAGCGCGCACACCAGCAGCAGACACAGCAGCGCGTCCGGGTTGTTGAACCGGAACATCAGCGCGGCGACCGGGGTGAGCGCCAGCAGCGCTCCGGCGAGCAGGCCCGCCACCGGGCCGGTGCGGCGGCGCACGGCACCGAACAGCACACCGACCGAGGCCACGCCCATCAGGGCCTGCGGCACCAGGATCTGCCAGTGCCCCAGCCCGAAGAGCCGCACCGACAGGGCCATCGGCCACAGCGCGGCCGGCGGCTTGTCGACGGTGATGGCGTTGCCCGCGTCCAGCGAGCCGAACAGGAACGCCTTCCCGTCTGCCCCGCCGGCCTGCGCGGCCGCCGAGTAGAAGGAGTTGGCGTAGCCGGAGGCACCCAGGTGCCACAGGTACAGCCCCGCGGTGACGGCGAGCAGCGCCCAGAACGCCGGCCGCTCCCAGCGGGGCCGTCCGGCCCGGCGCGCACGCAGTCGGTCCCGCGCACGGAGCCCGGTCCCTTCACGGAACGGGTGGGACGAGGCAGTCGCGGCCCGGCCGGAGAGGACGGTCATGACGGTGAACTCCCTGTCGTGTCGGACGAGTTGCCGGTGGCGCCCCCACCCGGGAGGTGGGGCCGGCGGGTCACGGGGCCGGGTCCCGAGCCGGGGGTGTCGGCCGCCGCAGCCGTTGCGGGGCCGTCCGCCTCTCGCGGGCCCCCGTCCGGCTCGGGGAAGACCCAGGCGCGGAAGAGGAGGAAGCGCAGCACCGTCGCGGCCAGGTTGGCGACGACGAGCACGGACAGTTCGGCGCCGGGTGAGGCGTGCGGGTCGGCGGCGGCGAGCGCCGCCAGCGAGCCGCTGGTGAGCAGCAGGCCGACACCGAACACCAGCAGGCCCTGCGCCTGGTGGCGCACGGCGTGCGCGCGGCCGGAGACACCGAAGGTGAGCCGCCGGTTCGCCGCCGTGTTGGCGAGCGCCGACAGCAGCAGCGCCAGCCCGTTGGCGAGCTGGGCGGCGGCCACTTGCCGCAGCAGCGCGTACAGCCCCAGATACAGCAGGGTGCTGAAGGCGCCGACCAGACAGAACCCCGCCAGCCGCCACGGCAGTTCACGGGGCACGCCCGCGAGCCGCCGCTCACGCGGATCGTCCCCCGAGGGGCGGCGCAGCGCGTTCAGCGGCAGGGCGCCGACCGCCAGTGCGCGGCCGAGCCGCCAGATGCCCTTGAGGTCGTCGACGGCCGTCCGCAGGATGTCGACCCGGCTGTCCGGATCGTCCACCCAGTCGACGGGCACCTCGTGGATGCGCAGCCCCGCCCGCTCGGCGAGCACCAGCAGCTCGGTGTCGAAGAACCAGCCGGTGTCCTCGACGAGAGGCAGCAGTCGGTCGGCGACCTCGCCCCGCACCGCCTTGAAGCCGCACTGCGCGTCGCTGAACCGGGCCGCGAGCGAACGGCGCAGCAGCAGATTGTAGGAGCGGGAGAGGAATTCCCGCTTCGCACCGCGCACCACCCGCGCCCCGGCCGCCAGCCGGGTGCCGACGGCCAGGTCGGAGTGGCCGGAGATGAGCGGCGCGACCAACGGGAGGAGGGCGTTGAGGTCCGTGGACAGGTCGACGTCCATATAGGCGCGCACCGGCGCCGAGGAGCCGCCCCACACCTGGCGCAGCGCCCGGCCGCGGCCCTTCTGTTCCAGCCGTACGGCCTCCACCTCGGCGTACTCGCGGGCCAGCCGGCCGGCGATCCGCGGGGTGCGGTCGGTGCTGGCGTTGTCCGCGACGGTGATGCGGAAACCGTAGGGAAAGGCTCCGCGGAGGAAGGAGTGCAGTCGGCGGACGCAGGGCTCCAGCCCGGCCTCCTCGTTGTGGACGGGCACGACCACGTCGAGGACGGTCCCGGTGTGGGCACCGGGGCGCGCGGCGGGCAGATGCCGGCGTGCCGGCAGGAAGGCCGCAGGGTCGGGCGGCAGTGCTCCGCCGCCGGTCGTCTCGATGGGCATGCCCGCACCGTTGCGTCCCGCGCTGTCCGACCGATGTGCCTGCGCTGTGCGCCCGCTGTGAATCCACCGCGCGAGGCGGTTCCTCGGCCGGGGCGCCGTCCCGTGCGTGCGAGCGGCATGCTGCCGGTGCCCTCGCGTGGCACGGGAACGGCGGGGCCTGTGCGGAACCGTTCGGCGGGAGCGGTCCTCGGGCAGGGCGGATGTGCGGGCAGGGAGTGCTTGCTCGTCCCGGTGCGGAGGCGGCCGGGGTCAGACGAGGCCGGCCGGGGGGCCCGGGGCGGCGGTCGGCAGGGTGACGGTGAAGACCGTGCTGCCCGGCCGGGAGGCGACGGTCACGGTACCGCCGTGCGCGCCGACGACGGCCCGCACGATGGCCAGTCCCAGCCCGGTGCTGCCGTGGGCGCGGGAGCGGGACGCGTCACCGCGCGCGAACCGTTCGAACACGTGCGGCAGGAACGCGGGCGGGATACCCGGCCCGTCGTCCGACACCTCGATCCGCACCGCTCCGGCCGCGTCCGGTGAGTGCACCCGGGCGGTGACGGTGGTCCCCCGGGGCGTGTGCGTCCGGGCGTTCGCCAGCAGATTGACGAGCACTTGGTGGAGCCGGTCCGGCGCGCCGCACACCACTGCCGGCGCCGTCGGCAGCGCCAGCCGCCAGCGGTGCCCCGGCCCGGCGGCGCGTGCGTCGCTGACGGCGTCGACGACGAGCTGTACCAGGTCGACGGTGGTGCGCTGGACGGGGCGTCCCGTGTCCAGCCGGGCGAGCAGGAGCAGATCCTCGACCAGCTCCGACATCCGCGCCGACTCCGACTCGATACGGCTGAGCGCGTACCGGGTGTCCGGGCCGATCTCCTCGCGCCCGCGCCGGGTCAGCTCCGCGTAGCCGCGCACCGAAGCGAGCGGGGTGCGCAGCTCGTGCCCCGCGTCGGCGACGAACCGCCGCACCCGCGTCTCGCTCTCGTGGCGGGCGGTCAGCGCCGAACCGACGTGCCCCAGCATGCGGTTGAGGGCGGCGCCGACCTGGCCGGTCTCGGTACGCGGATCGGTGTCGGCGGCGGGGACCCGCTCGCTGAGGCGCACCTCGCCGTGGTGCAGCGGCAGTTCGGCGACCCGGGTGGCCGTCCGTGCCATCCGCCGCAGCGGACGCAGCGCGAGCCGCACCGAGCCGGCCGCGGCGAGCCCGGCGGCGACCACTCCGGTCGCGGAGACGCACAGCTCGACGACGACGAGGGTGTCGACGGTGCCGGTGACCGGGCTCGTCGGCAGCCCCACGAGCAGGACGGGGCCGCCGTCCACGGACACCGCCTCGACCCGGTGGTCGCCCAGGCCGGGCAGTTCCACGGTGTGCGGGCGGCCGTCGTGCGCCACCCCGGTCAGCGCCGAGGACTGCTCCCGGGACAGGCGCCGCGCGGTGACGCCGCCCGGCCCGGCCCCGTGTCGGCGCTGGACGCTGACGGCCGCCTCGCCGGCCTCGCCCGAGCCCTCGTCCGCGACGGCACCGACCGTGCCGACGGGCTGGCCGCCGCGGGTGAGGAAGCCGAGCGGATCGCCCGGCGGCGGTCCCGCGCCGGGCGGGCCTGCGGCCCGGTGCGCCACGTCGGCGAGCTGCCTGTCCAACTGCCGCTGGAGATGCGAGTGGAGGGCCACCGCGGTGACCGCGCTGATGACGGCGGCCACCACCGCGGTCAGCGCCACCGAGGCGAGCACCAGCCGGCCGCGCAGCGAGCGCGGCACGGCGGCCGGGGCGCGGAGCACGGCACCGAGCCGTGCGGTGGCCGCCGCGCGGAACCGCGCGGAGGAGGACGGGGGCACGGGAGCGGACACCGCTGTCAGGCAGGCTTGAGCAGATAGCCGGCGCCGCGCCGGGTGTGGATCATCGGCGTCCGCCCGGCGTCGATCTTGCGGCGTAGATACGAGATGTACAGCTCGACGATGTTGGCCTGGCCGCCGAAGTCGTAGGACCAGACCCGGTCGAGGATCTGCGCCTTGCTGAGCACCCGCCGTGGATTGCGCATCAGGAAGCGCAGCAGCTCGAATTCCGTGGCCGTCAGCCGTATCTCCTCGTCACCGCGGCGAACCTCGTGGCTGTCCTCGTCCAGCACGAGATCGCCGACCACCAGGAGCGACGCGTCACGGACCGCGGCGGCGCCGGCGCGGCGCAGCAGCCCACGCAGCCGGGCGACGACCTCCTCCAGGCTGAACGGCTTGGTCACATAGTCGTCGCCCCCGGCGGTCAGCCCGGCGACCCTGTCCTCGACGGCGTCCCGCGAGGTGAGGAACAGCACGGGCAGCCCGGGCGACTCCCGCCGCAGCCGGGCCAGTACACCGAGCCCGTCGACGTCCGGCAGCATGACGTCGAGTACCACGGCGTCCGGCCGCCACCGGCCCGCGCACCGCACCGCGCCCGCCCCGTCCCCGGCCGTCCGCACCTCCCAGCCCTCGTACCGCAGCGCCATCGCCAGCAGGTCCGCCAGCGCCGGCTCGTCGTCGACGACGAGCACCCGTACCGGGGACCCGTCCGGCCGGCGCAGGTCCGGATTCGCCCCCGCGGCGGGAGTGTTGTCGCAGGACGGGGGCGGGGCCGGGAACGCCGGGGACGTCGGGGACGCCGGAAACGGTGCTGGGCGGGGAGACGGAGCGGGCCCGGAGGGCGGTACCGCGGACTCGGACATGCTCCAAGGTTCGCTCCGGAGACTGAGAGCACCCTGTGCGGTGGCTGAGAATCCGCTGAGAGCCGCCGGCCCGGCGGGCCCGCCGTCCGGTTCAGTCCTCCAGGACCGTCGTGCGGTTCAGCGGGAGCCGGAAGGTCTCCCGGAAGGCGAGGAGGACCACCAGTGCGGACACCGCGCCCAGGCCCATCAGATAGAAGCCCGGGGCGACGGGGGTGCCGGAGAGCGAGACCAGGCCGGTGGCGACGAACGGGGCCGTGCCGCCGAGGAGCACATAGGCGGCCGTGTAGCCGATCGCCGAGCCGCTCGCCCGCAGCTGCGCGGGGAACATCTCCACCATCGCCGGCACGTTGGAGGTGCCGATCACCGCGACCAGGACCGCGAGGACCGAACCGCCCACCACGGCGCCCGGCAGCCCGGTGCCGATCAGCCAGAAGGCCGGGGCCGTGAGCACCGCGAAGCCCGTACAGGCGAGCAGCAGCAAGGGTTTGCGGCCCCAGCGGTCGCTGGCCGCGGCGGCCGGCGGGCAGGCCGCGCTGTAGGCGAGCATCGCCACCAGGCTGGCGAACATCGACTCCGCCTTGCTGTAGCCGACCTCCTCCGACATGTACGAGATCATGTAGCTGCTCATGAGGTAGTAGCCGACGGCGTTGGTGATGCTGTAGCCGAACAGCGTCAGCACCTGTCGCCGGCACACCCGGGCGGCCTCCCGCAGCGGCGCCTTCTGCACCGCCTCGCGCCGCTCCATGGACCGGAAGACGGGCGTGTCCTGGAGCCGGGAGCGCAGATACAGGCCGATCAGCCCCAGCGGACCCGCGAGCAGGAACGGGACCCGCCAGCCCCAGGTGCGCAGATCGCCCTCGTCCAGCAGCGAGGTGAGCGCGAGGCCCACCAGGGACCCGGCGACGGACGCGATCCCGACGGTGAGCGGCACCACGCAGGCGTAGCGGGCGCGGCGGTCGTCCGGGGCGTACTCCATGATGAACGCCGCGGCGCCGGTGTACTCGCCGCCGGTGGAGAAGCCCTGCACGGCGCGGAAGAGGAACAGCAGCAGCGGCGCCGCGATCCCGACGGTGGCGTAGCCCGGCAGCAGCCCGATGAGGAACGTCGAACCGCTCATGCACAGCACGCTGAGCGCCAGCATCCGGTTGCGGCCGATCCGGTCGCCGTACCGGCCGAAGAAGGCGGCGCCGAGCGGCCTGGCGATGAAGCCGCCGGCGAAGACCGCCCAGGTGGCCAGCAGCGAGGCCGTCTTGTCGTACTGCGGGAAGAACAGTCCGGCGATGGTGGCCGACATGACGGCGTACGCACCGGAGTCGAACCACTCGACGAAGTTGCCGACGGCGGTCGCGGCCGTGACCTTGCGGCGCACCGCCCGAGCGTTCGGGTCCTGCCCGGCGTCGCCGCTCCCGCTGCCGCCGGGGGCGCTCGCGTCGGATACGGCGGTGCCGGGTGCGGTCGCGCCAGGGGCGGCTGTGCCGGGGGAGACCGTGCCCGGGGAGGTGTCAGGCGTGGCGGGGTCCGGGTTCGTCGTCCGCGCGGCGGCCTTGTCCGCTGTCGTCGCGCGCGGCGCCGCCTGCTGTGCCGGTGCGGTCTGCTGTGCCGGTGGCGCCGCCTCCGGTCCCGGGTGCTCCGTCGTCATGTGCGGAATCCTCCTGGTCGGGCCGTGGTCCGGCACTGGCGGGGGTGAGTGGTGTCTCGGGTGCGGGCGCGGCGGCCCGGGCGCGCAGTGCCGCGCGCTGGATCTTGCCGGTGGCCGAACGGGGCAGTTCGGCGACGAACTCCACGTGCCGGGGGTAGGCGAAGCGGGAGTGGGTGTCGCGCGCGAACGCCGCGATCTCGTCGGCGAGTCCGCCGCCCGGCGTGTGACCGGCGCACAGCTCGATGTACGCCTTCACGGCCTGGCCGCGCACCGGGTCGGGCACTCCCACGACCCCCGCGTCGGCGACCGCCGGGTGCTCGCGCAGGGCGGCCTCCACCTCGTAGGGGCCGACCCGGTAGCCGGAGGTCTTGATCACGTCGTCGGTGCGGCCCAGGAACCAGTGGTAGCCGTCCTCGTCGCGCACGGCCTGGTCCTTCGTCCGGTACCAGGCGCCGCCGAACGTCTCCTCGGACGCCTCGGGCCGGCCCCAGTAGCCGAGCGGGAACTGGGGGTTGGAGCCGGCCCGCAGACAGATCTCGCCGGGCTCGCCGACCGGTACCTCCCGGTCGTCCTCGTCGAGCAGGGCGACGTGCCAGCCGGGCAGCGGCAGCCCCATGGAGCCCGGCTTGACGGGCACCCCGGGGAAGTTGCCCAGCAGCGGATACGACTCGGTCGAGCCGTAGTAGTCGAGCAGGGTGACGCCGAACTGCTCGCGGAACCAGTCGATGAGGTCGCCGGTGAGCGGCTCGTTGGACGAGCAGACCACGCGCAGCGACTGCGGGAAGCGGCTGCCCGCGTCGGGCACGTCCTGCCGCATCTTGCGCAGGAACGTCGGGTTGACCAGGGCCGTGGTGACGCCGTTGCGTGCCATGCCGGCCAGCAGCCCGGCCGGGTCGAAGCCCTTCGCCGGCCGGTACACGTAGTGCACGGCGCCGGCCCGCAGCGGCCCCAGCAGCTTCGCCATGGACCAGGCCCAGTCGCCCGCCCCGTGGAAGACGTCGCCGGGCCGTAGATCGTGGCAGTACCGGAACTCGTTGTGCCCCAGCAGCGTGCGGTGCGCGTGCACGATGCCCTTGGCCGGGCCGGTGGTGCCGGACGTGTAGAAGATCAGTGCGGGGTCGTCCGGCGCGGTGTCGGCCGTCTCGAACTCCGGCGGCAGCGCGGCGATCGACGGATCGTCGACGTCGACGACCTCGACCCCCGCGCCGAGCAGCCCGTCCGGTGCGCCGGGCGCCCCCACCCGCCCCAGCGCGCTGCCCTCGGTGACCAGCACGCTCGTGCCGGAGTCGGCCAGCCGGTAGCGGATCGGCTCGTCCGCCCACAGCAGCGACATCGTGACGAGGACGGCGCCCGTGCGCAGGACCCCGAGATAGGTGGCCGGGGTGTCGGGACGCTGCGGCAGCAGCACCGCCACCCGGTCGCCCTTGCGTACGCCCAGCGCGTGCAGCCGGGCGGCGATCCGCCGCGAACGGTCCTGTATCTGCTGCCAGTCGACCTCGTCGTGCCGGCCGGTGTGGTCCTCGAAGATCAGCGCGAGCCGGTCGCCGGGGTGCCGGTCCGCGACATCGGCCGCCATGTTGTACCGCTCGGGGACGTCCCAGCGGTGGCCGGCGCAGAGCGCGCGGTAGGGGGCCGGGCCCACCGGGGAGACGACCCCGCCGGGGCGGCCCGTGGGATGGCCGGCCGGCTCGGCGGGTTCGGACTCGTCGGCGCCGCCGGCCGTGAACGGCGAGGCGCTGGCGCTGGTGCTCATCTGGGCGTCCTTTCCTGTACGGGGAAGTGCGGTGCGGGGAAGTGCGGTGCGAGGAAGTGCTGGGGGCGGGAAGTGCGCTGCGGGGGCGGCCCGTTGCGGCCTTCGGCCGCGGGGGACTTGCGGCCCCTCGCGGCCCACCGCGGGTTGTGCGGGCTTGTGGTGCGGGGCTTCGCCGGGTGCTGCCGGGGGACCGGTGGCGGGTGCGGTGCCGGGCCCGGGTCAGCGGCGGGTGCCGTCGAGGAAGCGGGCCATCTCGCGCTGCGGTTCGCCGGTCGCGTACGCGGCCGTGTGCACCTTCTTGGCCGCGGCGATCGCCTCGTCCAGGTCGGCGTCGTCCAGCTCGCGGATCCGGCCCTTGGTGAGCGCGACCGCCCCGGGCGGGAGCTGCGCGAGCCGGTCCGCCTCGGCGCGGGCCTCGGCCAGCACCCCCGCGCCGTCGGCCCCGGCTTCGACGAGTCGGGTGAGCAGCCCCAGCCGCTCGGCTTCGGCGCCGTCCACCAGCCGCCCGGTGAGGGCGAATTCGGTGGTCTTCGCGCGCCCCAGAATGCCCCACATCGCCCAGATTCCGGTGATGCTCGGGATGCCGGAGAGCACCTCGGGCTGTCCCATCCGTACGCCCGGGTGCCCGATGCGCAGATCGGCGAGGAGCGCGAACTGGAAGCCCGACCCGGCGGCGACGCCGTTCACGGCGGCGATCGTCGGCTTGTCGGCGGCGCGCACCGCCCGGTACAGGCGCCCGAAGTCGTCGATCCACGCCTCGGCCGCCGCGTGGTCGTCCGGCTCGATGGCCGCGGTCTCGCCCAGGTCCTGCCCGGCGCAGAAGGCGCGGCCGGAGCCCGTGAGGATGATGGCGCGGCACTGCTCGTCGGCGGTGAACTCCTCCAGGGCCGCGACGATCGCGGCCCGCATACCGGCCGTCCAGGCGTTGAGCTTGTCCGGCCGGTCGAGGGTGATCTCGCCGACGTAGCCGCCGGCCGCGGCGCCGCTGTCGCCGGTCAGGGGACGGCGTTCGACGACGACGTGGGTGGCGTCCGGACCGGTGGCGGGGGAGGACGGGGACTCGGGCATGGGTCTGGCCTTTCTCGTACGGGGGCCGGGGCTCGGTGTGCGGAGCGCATCGAGCGCGTGGAGCGCATCGAGCGCGTGGAGTGCTCGGAATCGCGGAGCACTCGGCGCACCCGGCGTGCTCGGGGCACTGGGAGCACGCGGACTGCGCGGAATGCTCGACATATGCGGAATGTGCGAGGCGTTCGCTGTGCCGGCCGGCCGTGCACCGCCGTCCGGCTGATCGCGGTGCGCTCGACCTGCCTGCTGTGCCGGGCTGTGCCGCGGGGTGCGGTCCGTCCCGCGGCACACGTGCGGGAGGGACCGGCGTGGTACGGGTGCCGGGGCGGTGGATGGCGGGTCTCGCCGGGCCGCTCCGTCCGTCGGCAGCCATGCAAGCACCGCCGGGCAGCGGGCCGCCAAGACCAATGGGGACCCTCGTTGATATCGCGGCGATATGGTCCGCGCATGGAGCTTCGCCACCTGCGCTATTTCGCCGTGCTGGCCGAGGAACTGCACTTCGGCAGGGCCGCGGAACGGCTGCACATGGCCCAGCCCCCGCTGTCGCAGCGGATCCGCGATCTCGAACGCGACCTGGGGGTGCGGCTGTTCGACCGCACCCGGCAGCGGGTCCGGCTCACCGAGGCCGGTGCGCTCCTCCTCGAACACGTACGGCCCGTCCTGGAAGGGGTGGACACCGCGCGGGAGGCCATGCGGCGCATCCGGCCCGGCGAGGCGGGCGTACTGCGGGCCGGGGTGCCGCCGGACACCAACCCGGTGGTGCTGCCGACGCTGACCGCGGGGTTCGCGCGGCGGGTGCCGGACGTGCTCATCGATCTGCACGAGCTGACCACCGACGAGCAGTTGGCGCGGCTACGGGAGGGCGAGCTGGACGCGGGCGTGGTGCGGCACCCCGCGGACACGATGGGCCTGGAGTCGGGGCCGACCGCGCGCCGTGAGCTGGGTGTCGTGCTGCCCGCCGGGCATCCGCTGGCGGACTCCGCCGAGCCGGTGCGGCTGCGCAGCCTCAACGGGGCGCCGCTGGTGATCTTTCCGCGGGTGATGGCGCCCCGGCTCTACGACCACATGCAGACCGTCTGCCGCGACGAGGGCTTCCTCCCCGGGGCGATCCGGCACGCCCGCAACCCGCACTTCGTGCACGGGCTGGTGCTCGCGGGGCGGGGCGTCCATCTCAACGAGGCCCCGGCCGCCCCGCTGCCGGAGGGCCTGGTGTGGCGGCCGCTGGCGGGCGCGGCGCTGGCGTGGACGACGTCGGTGGTGTGGGTGCCGAGCCGGCACAACGAGGCGGTGGCGGCGTTCGCCGAGGCCGTCATCGAGGGGCTGACGGCGGCCGGCCACCGTATCGGGAGCGTCCCGTCAGCGGCGGACCCTGCTGCGTCATCACCGGCGGACCCGGCGGACCCGGCGGCCGGTTCCTGACGCGCGGCGGCCCCGGCGGCCCCGGCAGCCCGGCGAACCCGACACCCGGCGCCTGTGACGGCCCCGCAGCAAGCGCCGGGAACAGGTGCCACGACAATGGGCCGCGAGCCGCCGGACGTCGCATGAGGGCCGCCGCCGGTTCGGAGCGGACGTGACGCAGGCCATAGGAACTCCCTCCGGGATGCGGAGAGCAAGGGGATGTGAGGGACTCAGACAACGAGGTGCGCCGACGGGTGCGCGCTGGTGAACGTGCGGCGTTCGCCCAGCTGTACGAGGAGCACGCCCGGGCCGTGTACAACCACGGGCTGCGGCTGACCGGCGACTGGTCGACGGCCGAAGAGATCATGTCCGAGACGTTCCTGACCGCGTGGCGGACCCGGGAACGCGTGCACGAGGACGGCGGCTCGCTGCGCCCCTGGCTGCTGGGCATCGCCACCCACAAGGCCGACAACGCGCGGCGCGGACAGCGCAGACGCCGGCTGTTCCTGGCGCGCCAGCCCGAGCCGCGCGCCGAGGAGGACTTCGCGCCCCGCACCGTCGGCCGTATCGACGACGAGCGGCGGCTGCGCGCCGTGCAGGCGGCGCTCGGGCGGCTGCGGCGGCAGGAGCGGGAGGTGCTGTCGCTGTGCGTGTGGTCCGGGCTGGACTACCAGCAGACCGCGCAGGCCCTCGGTATCGCCGTCGGCACCGTGCGCTCCCGGCTCTCGCGCGCCCGCAAGAAGCTCGCCCGGCTCGCCGAGGAGAACATGGAACCACCCACCGCCCGCGGAGAGATGACAAGTGCGGCCGCGATCGCGGCCCTGCCCGTGCGGGAGGAGCTCACATGACCGACAGGACCACCTCCGCTTCCCGGCCCCCGGAGCGGCACGACGACCGGGCCGAACTGGCCCGTCTGCTGCCGGCTCCGGCCGATGTGGAACTTCCGCGCGAGCAGCACCTCCGTCACAAGGAACTGCTCATGCACGAGATCGACCGCGAACAGACACAGTCCGCACGCCCCGCCCGCCGGCTGCTGCGCCCCGCCCTCCTGGCGCCCGCCACCGCGCTGGCCGTCGCCTGCGCCGTCACCGCCGGCCTCGCCTTCAGCGGGGACGACGGCAAGCCGGGCACCTCGCAGCAGGCCACGGACATGCGGCCCGCCGCCGCCCTCCTGCACCGGATCTCCGACGTCGCGGGGAAGAAGGAGGCCCCCACGGTGCGCGACGACCAGTTCGTCTACACGAAGGAGAAGAGCAACGGCGCCGAACTCGGCAGCGGGAAGGCCGAGATCGGCCCGCTGGAGACGTCCGAGAGCTGGCAGGTGCAAAAGCCCGGACCGGTGAAGCGGCTCGGCACCGTGCGGAGGGGCGGGGAGACCATCCCGCTCAACGCCGAACTCGGCGACGAGGACGGCACGAAGCCCGGTCTCCACCGGCCCACCTACCGGTGGCTCAGCTCGCTGCCCACCGACCCCGACAAGCTGCTGGACTATCTGAGCGAGCACGCCCGGGGAGAGCAGGGCCGCGAGCAGGACCAGGAGGTCTTCGAGGAGATCGGCAACCTGCTCGGGGGGCTGATGCCGCCGCGCACGGCCGCCGCCCTGTACCAGGCCGCCGCCCGGATCCCCGGCGTCACCGAGGCGCCGAAGGCACACGACGCGATCGGCCGCACGGGGCTCGGCATCGCCAGGAACGACACCAAGGCCGGTGTCCGGACCGAGTGGGTCTTCGACGAGAAGGACTACACCTACCTCGGCTCCCGCAGCTACCTGATCAAGGACCGTCCGTACGGCAAGGCGGGCACGCTGCTGTCCAGCGAGGCGGAGCTGGCCCACGGCGTCGCCGACAAGGACGGCGAGCGCCCCTCCGACCCCGAGACCACCACGACCGCGACGAACTCCACCGAACAGAGCTGACCCCGCACACGACCCGGCCCCGCCCCCGCCGTGCCCGACGGCGGGGGCGGGGCCGCGTCCGGCCGCGTGGGGGCCGGGGGCGAGGGGTCAGACCGTGGCCACCAGGAAGTCCTCGCCCGTCGAGGGGCGGAGGCCGTCGGGGCGGTGGGCGAACCAGCGGTCGGCGAGGTCTGTGCCGGGGACGTGCCGGGCGGTGGCGAAGCCTGCTTCGCGGGCCAGGGCCAGCATCCGGGACGGGGTGTAGAAGCTGATGAACGGGGTGCCGGACGCCTGGGCGCCCTCCTTGCTGCGGCGGAGGCCGGGGCGGTCGGCCTCGTCGAGGAGTTCGGGCGGCAGCAGGAAGGTCATGGCGAGCGTCGAGCCGGGGGCGAGGCCGGCGATGCGGCGCAGGGTGGCGGTGGTGGTCTCCTCGGTGAGGTACATGGAGACGCCGGTGGAGGCGAGGACGGCGGGGCGGCCGGGGTCGAAGCCGGCGGCGGTCAGCGGCTCCAGCCAGTCCTCCTCCGCCTCGAAGTCGACGGGGACGAGGTGCAGCGCTTCGGGGACGCCGTAGCCGAGGGCGTCCAGGCGGTCGCGCTTCCACGCCTGGGTGCGGGGCTGGTCGATCTCGAAGACCCGCAGCCGGGCGGCCAGTTCGGGTCTGCGCTGGACGAAGGTGTCCAGGCCGGCGCCGAGGAGGACGTACTGGGTGACGCCGTGGTCGGCCTGTTCGGCGACCAGCTCCTCGATGAAGCGGGCCCGGGCCACCATCGCGGCACGGAAGCCGCGGGTGGTGTCCGGGTCCATGTCGGGGCGGTCGCGCCAGTCGTCGGCGGGGTCCACGAGGCGGAGGCCGATCTCGTCGTCGAGTACGTGCGGCGGCGGGTCGGCGCGGACGTGCAGGGCCCGCCAGAGAGCCGTCCGTACCGCGGTGTTGTCGGGTTCGCCGGTGTGCTGTGCGTCTGCCATGTCGGTCTCCTGGGATTCCTCGGCCCGGTCTGCTCGGTCGGCTCTCTTGGGGGCTGTGCGGTGGGCGGTGGTCAGTGCGCGGTGGGCGCCTGGAGGGTCCACAGGCGGCCGTCGGGGCCGCGGACGGTGGCCTCGCGGGTGCCGTAGTGGGTGTCCTCGTAGGGGGTGACGACCTCCACGGAGGGGTCGGCGGGCAGCGCCTCGGCGTCCCGGGCCCGCAGCACGACCCGGGTCTCGGGCTCCTGGTCCTCGGGGACCTCGGCGATGAAGACGTACGGTCCGTCGCCGTTGCGCAGCTGTCCGGAGGCGTGGCCGGTCTCGAACTCCAGCTCGTAGCCGAGCGTCTGGAAGAAGCGTGCCGCCTTTCCCCAGTTGTGGGTGGTCAGGAAGAGGGCTTCGATGCCTTCGGTCGCCATGTCAGGACTCCTTCTCGGTGGCTTGCTGTCCGTGTCCGGGGGTGTCGTCGAGGTAGGCGCGCAGCGCGTCGGCGACCAGCGCCGACAGTGAGGAACCCGACTCGACGGCGCGGTACTTGACCTGCTTGATCAGCCCGATCGGCAGGTACACGTTGAACTGCTTGACGTCCTCGTCGGCCATGCCGTCGATGCTAGCATCCTAGCAAGCTAGGTGCCCGAGAGGTGCCCGAGTAGCGGCTGACGGGGTCTGGTGCCGGGTGGGGGCGGGCCGGATACTGGGCGCGGCGGTCGCCGCTTCCCCCCAAACGCGCTTCTCCCCGGGGGAGTTGAGGTCACCGTCGGATAACGGGTCCGGACCGGGAAGGCCGGTGCGGGTCCGTCGTCAGCAGTGCCGGACCCCCACGAGGAGCTGCCATGCACATCAGCGAGGCCCGCCCGAGCGGCCGTACCGCCCACCGCCGCAGAGCCCTGGCCGCGATCGCCGTCGCGGCCGTCCTGACACCGGTGGCGCTCACCGCGCCGGCCGCCGCAGCGGCCCCCGCCGCCCCGGGCCACGCGGCCACTGCGCCGTCCGCCGCCGCGTACCCCGAGCTGCCCGACGGCAGCCGGGCGGAGAAGACACTCGTGATCGGCCTCGACGGCTCGATGCTGGAGAAGATCGAGCAGGCCGAGGCCCCGCATCTGAAGTCCCTCATCGCACAGGGCACCCGGGCGCCGAGCAGCCTCTACGACACCTCGGTGGCGAAGACCGAGTCGGGACCCGGCTGGGCGACCGTCCTGACCGGCACCTGGCCCGACAAGCACGGGGTGCGGGACAACAGCTTCGACGGCAAGGACTTCGGGACCTACCCCGACTTCCTGACGCGCATGGAGCAGGCGGACCCCGAGCTGTCCACGCTGGCGATCGCCTCGTGGGCGCCGATCACCTCGGCCGAGGGCAACGGGGAGATCGTCGGCGGCGACGTGGACGTGCGGATCGCCACCCCGGGCGACGAGTACGACGCGGGCACCACCGAGCGCGCCGTGCACTACCTGGGCAGCGAGAACCCCGACGCGACCTTCGTCCAGCTCGACAACATCGACCACGCCGGGCACAGCAGCGGCTCGGACAGCCAGGAGTACCTGGACGCCATCGCCGGTGTCGACGAGCAGATCGGCCGCATGCTCGACGCGGTGCGCTCCCGCGCCACCTACGACGAGGAGAGCTGGCAGATCATGGTCACCGCCGACCACGGGCACCGGCCCGAGGGCGGGCACGGCGGCAACAGCGACGAGGAGCGCGCCACCTACGTCATCGGCACCGGCCCGGGCTTCCGGCCCGGCACCACCCGGGACGACGTGGAGATCGTCGACATCGCCGCCACCGCGCTCAAGCACGAGGGCGTGGCCGTGCCGGACGGGCTGGACGGCGTCCCCGTCGACGAGAAGTGACCGACGGCCCGCCGCACCCGCGCCCGGCTGCCGCCGTCCCTCTGCCCGCCGTCCACCTGGCCGCCGTCCCCGGCTCGCTGTCCCGCCGTCCGGCTGCGCGCCGTTCCGCGCCCGCCGCCCGCCGCCCGCCGCCCGGCGTCCGTGCGGCCGTCAGGCGCCCGGGCGGCAGACGGCGTCGTCGAGGACGGCGTCGATCGGTGCGCCGATGCGCGGGTCGGCGGGCCAGTCGTCGAGGTTGGCGGAGAGGACGACGCGGTGGCGGCCGTCCGGCGTGGTGAACGCCAGCGTCGCGAAGCCGGGGATGCCGCCGGTGTGGCCGAGCACCGTCCGCCCGCAGCTCAGCTTCCGCTGCTTGAGCCCGAGGCCGTAGCGCGTGCCGGGCTCCCCGGTGGACACGGTGCGGCGCATCTCCCGCTGCTCGGCCGGGCGCAGCAGCCGGCCGTCGGCGAGTGCGGCCAGCAGCGCGTCGAGATCGTCCGCCGTGGAGACGATCTCCCCGGCGGCGCCCGCCAGGGACGGGTTGAGCGCGGTGACGTCCGCCTGCCGGGCGGTGCCGTGCGCGGTGTGGCGCAGGTAGCCGTGCGCGTGCGGGCCGGGGATGTCCGGGCGGTCGCCGGGCACGAACGTGCGCCGCAGGCCCAGCGGGCGGATGACAGCGCGCCGCACCTCCTCGCCGTACGGGCGGCCCGTGACCCGCTCGATGATCAGCGCGGCGACGAGGTAGTTGGTGTTCGAGTAGCCGTAGCGGCTGCCGGGCGGGAAGTCCGCCGGCCGGGCGGCGGCTTCGCGTACCCGGCGCTCCGTGTCGTGGTGGCGGAAGCGGGTGCGGACCAGCCGTTCGCCCTGCGGGAGGTCGCGGGCCACATCGTGCAGGCCGCTGGTGTGCCGGAGGGCCATGCGCACGGTGATCCGGTCGCCGTCCGGCACCACGCGCGGGGACAGATAGCGGGAGACCGGCGCGTCCAGCGCCACCTTCCCCTCGCCCACCAGACGCAGCAGGGCGACCGCGGTGAACATCTTGGTGGCGCTGCCGATCCGGAACGCCGCCCGCCGCGGCACCGGGCCGGGCGCCTGCGTCCGGGCCCTGCCCGCGCGGGCGCGCCAGGTGCGCGACCCGTCGGTGACGCGCACCTGGGCGCCGACGGCGCCGCTGCGGGTGAGGTCGGCGAGGTGCTGCCGGATCGACTCGTGCCCGCCGGGCGCGGCCCGGGGAGGGGCGGGGGCGGCCGCCGCGGGCGGCAGCGGTGCGGCGACGGCCGCGAGGGCCAGGGCGCAGACGACGGGGAACCGGCGGGATCGCATGGTCTCTCCAGGTGGGAAGCGGCGGTGGGGGAGCGGTCGTCTCCCCCTGCCGCCATCCCACCGCGCGGCGCCGCGCGTGTCGGTGGGGGCAGCCTCCCGGCCGGGGTTCGGAGTTTCCGAACGCCCCGGTGGCGGGGCCGCCCGGGCCCTGCCACCGCTGGGGGTCGGCTGCCACCGCCGGGTGTCGGCTGTCCGCGCTGGGTCCCGCCACACCGCTGGGGTCGGCTGCCACGGCCGGACGTCAGCCGCCACCGCCGGATCCCGCCACCGCCGGGCCTCGCCACCTCCGCGCGTGCTCTGCTGCGGCCGGGCGTCATGCGCGACCTCCGGGCGTCAGTGGCCATCGCCGGGCCCCGCCACCGCCGGGCGTTAGCCAGCGCCGGGCGTCAGCCGCTGCGGGTGTCAGCGGCTACCGCCAGGCGTCTGCTGCCCCCTCGGGTCCTGGCACCCCTGCGGGCGTCGGTTGGCGCGGCCGGGGGGGGCAGCGGCTGCCTCCGGGTGTCAGCCGCTACCGCCGCACCCCCGCCACCTCCAGGCGTCAGCCGGCGCCGGGCGACAGCCGCCGCCGGGCGTCAGCCACTTCTTGGCGACAGCTTGCCGGGCGTCGGCTGTCGCCGCTGGGCCGCGCCGGGTGTCGGCTGTCACCGCAACGCGTCGGCTGTCGCCGCCGAGTCCTGCCACACCACTGGGTGTTGGCTGCCGTCGCTGGGCCTGGCCACCGTCGCGTGCTATCTGCCGCCGTCGGGCGTCATTCGCCGCCGGGCCTCGCCACCTCCAGGCGTCAGCCGGCGCCGGGCGTCAGCCGCCGCCGGGCGTCAGCCACTTCCAGGCGTAAGTCATCTCCGGGCGTCAGCCGTCGGCGCGGGTGTCGAACAGTTCTGTCAGGGTGTGGCCGATGAGGGCCAGGGGGGCGGGGCGGGTCATGTGCTGGTGTTCGCAGGGGACTTCGCGCACCGTCACGGTTCCGGTGACGTACGGGCGCCAGTCGGCGGCCGTGGGCGGCGGTGTCGCGCGGTTCTCCGTCGCCACGAACAGGACGGCGTCCCCGTCGAAGGGGCGGCGCTCGAAACCGCCCACGAGGCGGCTGTTGTTGCGGTAGACGGCGATGATCGACGCGAGCCGGTGCTCGACGAGGTCGGCCAGCGCGCTGTCCCCCCGGCGCAGGATCTCCACGGCCTCGGCGCGGGTGGGCTCGCCCCGGGCGCGCAGCTCGCGGGTGTCGTAGCCGGCGGCCTCCAGGAGGGCCAGCAGGAATCTGCCCTCCGCGAGTTCGCTCCCGGCCGGGGGCGGGGCGTCCGGCGGTGCCGTGTCCAGCAGGGCCAACAGGCCGACCTGCTCGCCCTGTTCACGTAGCCGGACGGCGGCGGCGTGGGCGACGAGCCCGCCCAGCGACCAGCCGAGCAGATGGTAGGGGCCGGACGGGCCGGCCTTGCGGATCTGCTGGATGTAGTCGTCCGCCATCTCGGCCAGGGACTGCGCCATCGGCTCCTCGCGGGCGAGGCCGCGCGCCTGGAGCCCGAGGACGGGCCGCTCCGGTCCGAGGTGTCCGAGCAGCCCCGTGTAGCACCAGCTGATGCCGCCCGCCGGGTGGAAGCAGAACAGCGGGGGACGGCTGCCCCGGCCGCGCAGCGGCAGGAGCACGTCGTAGGGGCCGTCCTCGGCCTCGCGCCCGAGCCGCTCGGCGAGCAGTTCGACGGTCGGCGCCTCGAACAGATCGCGCACGCTCGGCTCCACGCCGAGCGCGGTCCTGATCCGGCTGACGGCCCGCACGGCGAGCAGCGAGTTGCCGCCGAGCGCGAAGAAGTCGTCGTCGACGCCGACCCGCCCGGCCCCCAGGACCTCGGCGAACAGCGTGCACAGCAACTCCTGACGCGGCGTCACCGGCGGGCGCCCGCCGCCTCCTTCGGGCGCGGGCAGGGCGGCGCGGTCCAGCTTCCCGGTGGGCGTGCGCGGCAGCGCGTCGACGAGCAGCACGGCCGCGGGCACCAGGTACTCCGGCAGCAGCGCCGTCAACGCGTCCCGCAGCGCGGCCGGTTCGGGTGCGGAGCCCGCGGACGGTACGGCGTACGCGGTGAGCCGCCGGTCGCCGGGGCGGTCCTCCCGGACGACGACCACGGCCTCGGCGACGCCCTCCAGCGAGCGCAGCGCGGCGGCCGTCTCCTCCGGCTCGATCCGGAAGCCCCGGATCTTCACCTGTGCGTCGGTGCGTCCCACGAAGTGCAGCTGCCCGTCGTCCCGGCGCACCACGAGGTCGCCCGTGCGGTACATCCGGGTGCCGGGCGGGCCCGCCGGGTCGGCGACGAAGCGTTCCGCCGTGGCGCCGGGCCGGCCCGCGTAGCCCCGGGCCAGGCCGGGCCCCGCGAGGTGCAACTCGCCCGGCACGCCCGGCGGTACCGGCCGCAGGGCCGCGTCCAGCACCTGGGTGCGCACCCCGCCGAGCGGCCGGCCGATGGGCGCGTCGGCCGGGCCGAGGGGGCCGCTCATCGTGGCGCACACCGTGGCCTCGGTCGGCCCGTAGGCGTTGAACACGGTCCGGCCCGGCCGGCGGGCGGCCACATCGGCGGGCGCCGCCTCACCCGCCGTCAGCAGTGTCAGCCCACGCGGCAGCCCCGTGCGGTCCCCGCCGTCCCCGCCGTCCCCGCCGTCTCCGCTGTGCACGCCGTCGGCCTCGCCGACGTCGGCCAGCAGCGGCAGCATCGACGGCGGCAGCGTGAGATGGGTGATCCGGTGCCGCCGCAGCGTGCCGGCCAGCGGCGCGCCCGGCAGCAGCGCGTCCCGGTCCGTGACGACCAGGGCCGCGCCGGACAGCAGCGCCATGCACAGCTCGGAGAACGCCGCGTCGAAGGACGGCGAGGCGAACAGCAGCACCCGGCTGCCGGGGCCCGTGCCGAGCCGCTCCGACTGCCCGGCGGCCAGCCCCGCCACCCCGCGGTGGGTGACGACGACGCCCTTCGGCCGGCCCGTGGAGCCCGAGGTGTGGATGACATACGCCGGGTGGTCCGGGTGCGGCGCCGGCCGGCCGGCGCCGGGCACGGCACACGGGGGCGCCGGCCGGTCCACGCGGACCACGGGCCCCTCGTACGGCAGGGCACGCGCGCCCGGCCCGTCCGTGACGACGCACACCGGGGTGGTGTCCGCCAGCACGAGGGAGAGCCGGGCCGGCGGGTGGTCCGGGTCGAGCGGCACATAGGCGGCGCCCGTCTCCAGCACCGCGAGCAGCGCCACGACCAGCCCGGCCGAGCGCGGCAGCGCCACGCCGACCAGTCGTTCCGGCCCCGCCCCGTGCTCCGCCACCAGGCGATGCGCCAACTCCCTTACGCGCGCGCCCAGTTCGGCGTACGTCAGCTCGCCGTCGTCGGTGATCAGCGCGGGCGCCCCCGGCGTACGGGCGATCTGCCGGCGCAGCAGCTCGGGGAACGGCACCGGCGCCCGGGGCGGCCCGCCGTCGCCGTGCTCGGCCGCCGTGCCGCGTTCGCCGGGCAGCAGCAGGTCCAGTGCGCCGGTGCGGGCCCCCGGGTCGGCGGCGAACCGGTCGAGCAGCAGCCGCAGCCGCTCCAGCAGCCGCCCCGCCTCGTCCGGCGCGAGGGCGTCGTCCCGGTGGTCCAGCCGCAGCCGGAGCCGCTCGCCGGGCTGCACCAGCAGCCCGAGCGGGTAGTGCGTGGCGTCGTGGCTGTCCACGTCCGCCAGCCGCAGGCCGGGCGCGAGGGTGCGCAGGGACGCGCGGTCCAGCGGATAGTTCTCGAAGACGACGAGCGTGTCGAAGAGCTGCCCGAGACCGGCGGCCTCCTGGATCCCGGTGAGGCCGAGGTGCTGGTGGGCGATGAGCCGCGACTGCTGCTCCTGGAGCCGGGCGAGCAGCTCGCGCAGCGGCAGCGCCGGGTCGAGCCGTACCCGCACCGGCACCGTGTTGATGAACAGGCCCACCATCGACTCGACGCCGGGCACCTCCGGCGGGCGGCCGGAGACCACGGTGCCGAACACCACGTCGGTGCGCCCGCTCAGCAGCCCGAGCAGCACCGCCCAGGCGCCCTGGAGCACGGTGTTGAGCGTCAGCCCGCAGCGGCGGGCGGTCTCCCGCAGCGCCTCGGTCGCGGCGGGGGACAGCTCGGCCACCGTGTGCCGCGGCCGGGCGGCATCACCGGCCGGGCGCGGCGGTGCGATCCGCGTCGGCTCCCGCAGCCCGTCCAGCGCCGCGCGCCAGGCCCGGACGGCCGCGTCCCTGTCCTGCCGGGCCAGCCACCCGAGGAAGCGACGGTAGGGGGCGGCCGGGGGCAGCGGCTCCGGGCGCCGCCCCGGCTCCGACTCGGCGTACAGGGCGAAGAGTTCACGGACGAGGATCGGTGCCGACCAGCCGTCGAGCAGCAGGTGATGGTGGGTCAGCACCAGTGAGTGGCGGTCGGAACCGTGCCGCAGCAGGGTGAAGCGCAGCAGCGGCGGGTGTGCCGGGTCGAAGCGGCGGGCGCGGTCCCGCGCGAGCAGCCGCGCCGTCCGGCCGTCGCCCGGGAGCGTCGGCCCGCCGCCGTCCGGGAGCGTCGTCCCGCCGTCGCCCGGGAGCGCCGGACCGCCCTCGCCGGGGCCGGGGCGGCTGTCCCTGGCGCGGTCGTCCTCCGGGGCGTGACGCTTGTCCGGGGCGCGGTCGTCCCCGTCGGCCCGGAGCTTGTCGGCCCGGTGCTCGTCGGCCCGGTGCTCGTCGGTCCGGAGCTTGTCGGCCCGGTGCTCGTCGGCCCGGTCGTCGTGGGCCCGGTCGTCGTGGGCCCGGTCGTCGTGGGCCCGGTCGTCGTGGGGCAGGGCGTCGTGGGGCAGGGCGTCGTGGGGCAGGGCGTCGTGGGGCAGGGTGTCCTCGGGCGCTTCGTGCACCTCGAAGGGGAGGTCCACCGGGCCGACGGCCTGCACCGGTGCGGACAGGTCGCGGTGCAGGAAAGCGGCGCCGAGGTGCGGATGGCGGGCCAGCAGGGCCCGGGCCGCCGTGCGCAGCCGGGGCACGGACAGCGGGCCGGCCAGCCGCAGGACGAGCTGAACGGTGTAGACGTCCGGCCCCTCGGTGTCGTGCAGGCTCTGGAACAGCAACCCCTCCTGGAGCGGTGCCAGCGGCAACACCTCGGTGACACGCGGCAGTTGGGACTCGACGCGGTCGACCTCGTCCTGGGTGAGGGCCGCGAGCGGCCAGTCGGACGGGCTGTGCCCGGTGCCGGTGTGCGCGGCCAGTTCCCGCAGTCGCCCCTCCCACAGGGACGCCAGCCGGGCCGTCTCCGCTTCGGTGAACAGCCCGGCCGGGTGGGCGAGAGCGAGGCGCAGCCGGGGGCCGTCCGCGCCGTCGAAGGCCACCGCCGTCGCGGTCAGCGGGTGGGACACCGGCATCGCGGGCTCCGCGCCGCCGCCCAGCGCCGTCCCGCCGGGCAGATCGGGCGCCGGGCTCCAGTCGCCGCCCGCCGGGTCGGCCGCGGGGAAGCGCCCGAGATAGTTGAAGCAGACCTGCGGCCGGACCCGGGCGGCGGGCCCGAGCGGGTCCCCCGGGGCGAGGTGGCGCAGCAGCCCGTGGCCCGCGCCGTGGTCGGGCAGCGCACGCAACTGCTCCTTGACGCGGCGCAGTGCGCGGCCGGGCCCGCCGGCGCCGGGGTCGACCGCCACTGGATAGAGGGTCGTGAACCAGCCGACCGTGCGCGAGACATCGGCCCCCGGCACCAGTTCCTCACGCCCGTGCCCCTCGACGTCCATCAGCACCGGGCCCGGCTGCCCGCGCCACTCGGCGAGGGCCTGTGCCAGGGCCGTGAGGAGCACGTCCTGCGGGCCCGCGTGGTAGCCGGCCGGCAGCCGGGTCAGCAGCGGCCGGGCCAGCTCCGGCGGCAGGGTCACCTCCAGGGACCGGGACGAGGCGACCGTGTCCACCGCCGGGTCCAACGGGCGGGCGCCGAGCGGCGGATCGGGCACCCCTGCGACGGAACGCCACAGCCCGGCCTCGGCCGCCGCCCGGCCCGGGTCCTTCGCCCGCTCGCTCAGCTGGAGCGCCCAGTGCCGGAAGGGCGTGGTGGGCTCGGGGAGAGCGGCCGGTCCCTCGGCCCAGACACGGGCGAGGTCCTCGGCGAGGATGCGCCAGGAGACCCCGTCGACCGCGAGGTGGTGCACGGCGAGCAGCAGCCGTCCCCGGGCGTCGGGGCCCGCGTCGAACCACACCGCGCGCAGCACCTCCGGGCCCGCGGCGAGCCGCCCGGGCAGCGCCTCGGCCTCGGCGGCGACGGCGGCCCGCAGCTCCCGCGTGCCGAGTCCGGCGACCGGTACGCGCACCGGCCGGGGCACGGCGTCCGGCCCCACCGTCAGCGGGATGTACGCCGAGGTGCCGGGCTCCGGCGAGCCCGGTGTGCCGGGCTCCGGCGAGGCGTCCTCCGGCGCGGTGCCGTGGGAAGGCCCGGACCCGGGTCCGGTGCGGTGGGCCCGCAGCATCGGGTGGTGGTCGGCCAACGTCCGCAGGACGGCGGTGAGTTGACCGAGGGTGGCGCCCGCCGGGGTGTGCAGGAGCACCGCCTGGTGGTAGCCGTCGGCGGGGCCGCCGCGCTCGCGCAGCGCGTACATGATGGGCGTGGCCGGTACCGGGCCCTCGGCCGCCGCCGTCTCGGCCGGGGCCGGTTCCTCCGCACCGCGGGCCGCCGCGACAGCGGCCAGCCCGGCCACCGTGCCGTCCAGGAAGACATCGCGCGGTGTGAGGGCGATGCCCTCGGCGCGGGCGCGGCCGACGAGTTGGATGGAGGAGATGCTGTCCCCGCCCAGGTCGAAGAAGCCGTCATCGGCCCCGACGGCCCCGGCAGCCTCGACGGCCCCGGCAGCCTCGACGGCCCCGGCAGCCTCGACGGCACCGGCGGCCTCGACGGCCTCGACGGCCCCCATGGCGTCGACGGCTCCGGCAGCTTCGGCGGCTGTGACGGCGCCTGTGGATTCGGCTTCGGCGGCACTGTCCGCGCCGACGCCGCCTCCCGAACGGGCTCCGCTTCCCGAGCGGGCTCCGCTTCCCGAACGGGCTCCGCCTCCCGAACGGGTGGCGTTCCCCGAACGGGCGGCGCTCTCCGCGCCGTTGGCACCGTTCGCCCGGGGTGTGTCCAGGCCGAGCACCTCGGCGAAGATCCGGGCCAGGCGGGTCTCGACCGGGCCGCGCGGGGCGCGTCCGGTGCGGGCCCGCTCCACCGTCGGTGCGGGCAGGGCGCGCCGGTCGAGCTTGCCGTTGACCGTCAGCGGCAGCGCGTCGACGAGGACGACGGCGGCGGGCACCAGATGGGCGGGCAGCCGCTCGGCGAGGCGCCGGCGCAGCCCGGCACCGTCGGGTGTGTCCGGCTCCGGGCCCCCGGAGCGGGTGTCCGGCACGGCGTACGCCGTCAGCCGGCGGTCGCCGGGGCGGTCCTCGCGTACGACGACCGCCGCGTCCGCGACGCCGTCGAGGGCGCGGAGCGCCGCGGCGGTCTCGGCCGGTTCGACCCGGTGGCCGCGGATCTTGACCTGGTCGTCGAGGCGGCCCAGGTACTCCAGGTCGCCGTCGGCGCGCAGCCGCACCAGATCGCCGGTGCGGTAGAGCCGTCCGCCGGCGGGGCCGAACGGGTCGGCGACGAACCGCTCGGCCGTCGCGCCCGGCCGGTCGAGATAGCCCCGCGCCAACTGCGGCCCGGCGACGTACAGTTCGCCCGGTACGCCGGGCGGGACGGGGTGCAGCCGGGCGTCCAGCACATGCAGCCGGGTGTTCCACGCGGGGCGGCCGATCGGCACGGTACCGCCGGGCGAGGGCTCGGCGCCGGACGGCCCCGCGGCGGACGGGCCTTCGGTGGACGGCTCCGCGACGGAGGGCTCGGGGCCGGACGGTTCCACGGCTGGCGGCTCCGCGACGGGCGGACCTTCGGCAGCCGGGCCTTCGGCGGACGGGCCTTCGGTGGACGGCTTCGCGGTGGACGGCTTCGCGGTGGACGGCACTTCCGGCGGGGCGGGCCAGGTGCCGCGGGTGACGCCCACGGAGGTCTCCGTCGGCCCGTACAGGTTGATCAGGCGGACACCCCAGCGGTGCACCACGTCGCGGGCCAGATCGACGGGGAGCGCCTCGCCGCCCGAGCACACCAGACGCAGCGGCGGCATCGGTCGGGGGCCCGCCACGTCCAGCATCGACGGCACGAAGTGCGCGGCCGTCACCCCGCGTTCGGCGACGAGGGTGCGCAGCCGGTCCGGGTCGCGGGCCACCTCCGGGCCGGCGAACACGGTGCGCGCGCCGAGGGTGAGCGGCAGCCACAGTTCGAAGGCGGCGGCGTCGAAGGCGACGGAGGTGAGGGCGAGGACGGTGTCGTCGGGGCCGAGCCCGGAGCCCTCGGCCTGCCAGCGCAGATGGTTGGCGAGCCCGCCGCGGGTGACGACCACACCCTTGGGCGTGCCGGACGAACCGGAGGTGTGGATGACATAGGCCGGGGTGTCCGGCAGCACGCCGTGGTCCGGGCGGGCCCCGTCCCCGCCGGGCGGCTCGGCCTGGCCGGTGTCCGGGCGGACGACGGGGACGCCCGCCAGGGGCGGCATGCCGGGCACGGTGACGAGGCAGACGGGCCGGGCGGCGGCCAGCGTCGACTCCAGCCGGGGCGCCGGGTGTGCGGGGTCGAGGGGCACATAGGCGGCGCCGGTGCGGAGCACGGCCAGCAGCGCCACCAGCAGGCCGGGGCCGCGCGGCAGAAGGACGGCGACGCGCCGCTCGGGTGCGGCGCCGAGCGCGGTGAGCCGCCGGGCGAGGCGGTCGGCGCGGGCGACGAGTGCGGCGTACGAGAGGTCGCCGTCGTCCCCGGAGGCGGCGACGCGGTCGGGGTGCCGGGCCGCCATCCGGTCGACGGCGGCCACCACATCGGGCGCCGGTGCGGCCTCGTATCCGGTCAACTCCTCGGCTAGCCGGGCCCGTTCGGGCCCCGTCGTCAGATCGAGGTCGTCCACGGGGCGGCCGGGCTCGGCGGCGACGGCGGCCAGCAGCCGCACCAGGCGTGTGGCGAGCGCCGCCACGGTGGCGTGGTCGAAGAGATCGCGCCGGTACTCGACGGTGCCGGCGAGCGCGTCGCCGGACGGGCGCAGGCCCACCGTCAGATCGAACTTGGTGGTGGGCAGCGCGCCGGGCTCCGCCGTCACCGTGAGGCCGTCCAGCGCGGGCACCGCGAGCGCCTCGTGCTCGAAGGCGAGCATCACCTGGAAGAGCGGGTGCCGGGCCAACGACCGCTCGGGGCCGACGAGTTCGACGACGCGCTCGAAGGGCAGGTCCTGGTGCGCGTAGGCCGCCAGGTCGGTGGCGCGCACCCGCTCCAGCAGCGTGTGGAAGGTGGGGCTGCCGCCGGTGTCGGTGCGCAGGACAAGGGTGTTGACGAACAGTCCGACGAGGCCGTCGAGCGCGTCGTCGCCCCGGCCGCCGACGGGCGTGCCGACGGGGATGTCGGTGCCGGCGCCGAGCCGGGTCAGCAGTGCGGCCAGCGCGGCGTGCACCACCATGAAGAGGCTGGCGTCCGCCCCGTCGGCCAGTGCGCGCAGCTCGGTGAGCAGATCGGCGGGGACGGTGAACTCCACCGTGCCGGAGCGGTGGTCGGTCGTCGCGCCGCGCGGCCGGTCGAAGGGCAGCGGCAGTTGGTCGGGCAGGCCGTGCAGCGTGCGGGCCCAGAAGGCCGACTGCGCGGCGGCGAGAGGCGACTGACCGCCGTCGTCCTCCAGCAGCGCACGCTGCCACAGTGCGAAGTCGGCGTACTGCACGGGCAGGCGGGGCTGCCGCGGGGCGTGTCCGCGGCGGCGGGCACGGTAGGCGAGCGCGAGGTCGTCGCAGAGCGGACGGAGCGACCAGCCGTCGGCCGCGACATGGTGGAGGAGCAGCAGCAGGGTGTGCTCCTCGGGCGCGGTGCGCCACAGCCGGGCCCGCAGCGGGGGCTCGGAGGCCAGGTCGAAGGGGCGGGCGGTGGCCCGCGCCAACGCGTCGGGCAGCGCCGCCTCGGACACCTCGGCGGGGACGAGCGGGTGCCCGGCCGCCCGAAGGATGCGTTGGCAGGGCTCCGCCCCACCGTCGGGGGAGCCGCCGTCGGGGGAGCTGCCGTCGGGGGAGCTGCCCGCGCGCGAGCCGTGGGCAGCCTCGGCCCCGTCGGCCCCGTCGGCCCCGTCGGCCCCGTCGGACCCCTCGGACTCGTCGGAGGCGGCCGAGGCGGCAGAGGCGGCGGAGAGGGCCCTGGAGTCAGCGGAGTCGGTGAAGGGGGCCGTGGAGGCAGTGGAGGCGGCGGAAAGGGCCCTGGAAGCAGCGGAGCTGGTGGCAGCGGAGTCGGTGGCGGCCGGGTCGGTGGCGGCGGAGTCGGTGGCGGCGGAATCGGCGGAGTCGGTGGCCGCGGTGGTCAGGACGGTGCGCAGTATCTCGTGGCGGTCCGTCACATCGCCGAGCGCCGCCTCCAGCGCGGCCACGTCGAGCGGGCCGCGCAGCCGCAGCACCAGCGGGATGTGGTAGGTCGCCGAGGGCCCTTCGAGCCCGGCGAGGAACCACAGCCGGCGCTGCCCGTAGGAGAGCGGCAGCCGCTCGGGCCGGGGCCGGGCGCACAGCGCGGGCCGGGCGGCGGTGCCGGCCGCCTCCGTCACACGGGCCGCGAGCCCGGCCACGGTCGGCGCCGCGAACACCTCGCGCACCGGAAGCTCCACGCCGAGGGTGCGCCGGACGCGGTTGGCCAGCCGGGTCGCGGTCAGCGAGTGCCCGCCCCGCTCGAAGAAGCCGTCGTCGACGCCGACTTCGGGCACGCCCAGGACCTCGGCGAACAGCTCGCACAGGATCTCCTCGACGGGGGTGCGCGGGGCCCGCCGGGCCGTGGCCGCCGTGTCCGCTGCGGCCGCCGTGTCGTCGGGCCGCGGCAGGGCTGCCCGGTCCAGCTTGCCGTTGGCGGTCAGCGGCAGCCGTTCGACGAGGACGACGGCGGCCGGAACCTGGTGCGCGGGCAGCAGCGCGAGCGTGTGCCGGCGCAGCTCGGCCGGGGCGGGCGCGGGCCGCCCGGGCGCGGGCACGGCGTAGCCGACCAGCCGCACCTCGCCGGGCCGGTCCTCGCGGGCGACGACCGCGGCGTCGGCCACGCCCGGGTGGCGGCGCAACGCCGCGGCGGTCTCCGCCGGTTCGACGCGGTAGCCGCGGATCTTGACCTGGTCGTCGGTGCGGCCCAGGTACTCCAGGCCGCCGGTGCGCAGCCGCCGCGCCCGGTCGCCGGTGCGGTACATGCGTCCGCCGGGCGGGCCGAACGGGTCGGCGAGGAACCGGCCCGCGGTCAGCCCCGGCCGGTCGCGGTAGCCGCGGGCGAGCCCGGCCCCGGCGACGTACATCTCCCCGGGCACCCCGTGCGGCACCGGCCGCAGCCACTCGTCGAGGACGTACACCCGCAGATCGGGCAGCTCCTCGCCGATCGGGCTCCCGGCGGCCCCGGTCGCGACGGTGGCGTCCAGTGCGAGCCGGGTGACATGGACGGTGGTCTCGGTGATGCCGTACATGTTCACCAGGAGCGGGCCGTCCGGATGCCGCTCGTACCAGGGGACGAGCCGGCCCGGATCGAGCGCCTCGCCCCCGAACACCACCAGCCGCAGGGCCAGTTGTGCGCGGTCCTCGCCTCCGCTGTGGCCGTCGTCGCGCTCCGCGTCCGCGGCGATCAGTTCGGCGAACGCGGACGGCGTCTGGCTCAGCACGGTCACCCGCTCCCGCACCAGCAGCCGGTGGAAGTCGTCCGGCGCGCGGGCCGTCCCGGGCGGTACGACGACGAGCCGGCCGCCGTGCAGCAGCGGCCCCCACAGCTCCCAGACGGAGAAGTCGAAGGCGGGGGAGTGGAACAGCGTCCACACGTCGTCGGGGCCGAAGCCCAGCGTGCGGGTGGCGTCGAACAGGCGGACAGCGTTGGCGTGCGGGACGAGCACGCCCTTGGGCCGGCCGGTGGAGCCCGAGGTGTGGATGACGTAGGCAGGGTGCTCGGGCCGCAGCGGTGCGGTGCGTTCCCGGTCGTCCGGGTCGTGGCCGGGCAGCCCGGCGAGCGCGTCCCGGGTCGCGGGCGCGTCCAGGTCGAGGTGGGGCACGCCTGCCGGGCCGGCCGGTCCGGGGCCGCCGGAGGTGAGGACGAGGTGCGGGCGGGCGTCGTCGAGGGTGGCGGCGAGCCGGGCCGGCGGGTGCCCGAGGTCCAGCGGGAGGTAGGCGGCGCCCGCCTTGAGCACGGCGAGGAGCGCCACCACCTGTGCGGCGGAGCGCGGCAGGGCGAGTGCGACCAGCCGCTCGGGCCCGGCGCCGAGCGCGATCAGGTGGCGGGCGAGCCGGTTGGCCCGCGCGTTCAGCTCGGCGTACGTCAACTCCTCGGCGTCGTCCGCCGGTTGGTCTTCGGGGCTGCCGGGGTCGGTGACGGCGACACGCCGTGGGGTGCGGGCGGCCTGGCGGGCGAACAGCTCCGGGAGGGTGCCGGTCACCGGCCGGGCGGGCGGTGGCGGGCCGGTCAGCTCGGCCCGCTCGCCGGGCGCGAGCAGGTCGAGGGCGCCGATCGGGGTGTCCGGCGCGGCGGCGGCGCCGGACAGCAGCCGCACCAGCCGCTCGCCGAGCGCCCGCACGGTCTCCGCGTCGAACAGCGCCGTCCGGTACTCCAGCCGCAGTTCGAGCCCCGCCGCCCGGCCGTCCGGGTCCTGCCGCCGCTCGGCCTCCACGGTGAGGTCGAACTTGGCGTGCTCGACGTCGACGTGCCGGCGCTCCACCCGCAGCGGGCCGAGCCGCAACTCACCGCCGCCCGGGGCGTTCTGGAGCACGAGCATGATCTGGAACAGCGGGTTGCGGTGCGCCGAGCGGGCCGGCCGCACCGCCTCGACGACCTGCTCGAAGGGCACGTCCTGATGGGCCCAGGCGGCCAGGTCGACGGCGCGTACCCGCTCCAGCAGTGTCCGGAAGCCGGGGTCGCCGCCGGTGTCGGCGCGCAGCACGAGCGTGTTGACGAAGAAGCCGACCAGCCCGTCCAGCGCCGGGTCCGTGCGGCCCGCCACGGCGGTGCCGACGGGGATGTCCGTGCCGCAGCCGAGCCGGGTGAGCAGCGCGGCCAGGCCCGCGTGCAGCACCATGAACAGGCTGGTGCCCGTCTCCTTCGCCAGCTCCTCCAGCGCCGCCAGCGGCCCGGGCTCCAGACGCAGCGCGACGCGGTCGCCACGGTGGTCGGCGTGTGCGGGCTCGGGCCGGTCGCAGGGCAGCGGCAGCCGCTCGGGCACACCGCGCAGCGCCTCCCGCCAGTGGGCGAGTCCGGGCCCGTCGGCGGGCGCGGCCCGCTGCCACAGCGCGTAGTCGGCGTAGCCGAGGGGCAGTTCGGGCAGGCAGGGGGCCGTGCCCGCCAGCCGGGCCGGGTACGCGGTGGCGAGGTCGTCGGTGAGCAGCGGCCACGACCAGGCGTCGGCGGCGACATGGTGCAGCACGAGCGCCAGCAGATGCGCCCCGGGCCCGTCCGCGTCCCGCAACAGGCGGGCGCGCAGCGGGGGTTCGGCGGCCAGATCGAAGGGCGCCCGGGCGGCCTCGCGCAGCCACCGGTCGGGGTCGGGCCCGTCCGGGCCGGCGTCCTCGACGGACAGCCGTATCGCCTCCGGGGGCAGCAGCCGTTGGTACGGCGTGCCGTCGGCGGCCTCGGGCAGCGCGGTGCGCAGGCTCTCGTGCCGGGCCGCCACATCCCGCAGCGCCGCCTCCAGCGCGGCGGTGTCCACGGTGCCCTCCAGCCGGAAGGCGAGCGGCACGTGGTAGGCGGACGCCGCCTGCGCGTCCAGCCGGTACAGGAACCACAGCCGGTGCTGCGCGGGGGACAGCGGGACCCGCGCGGGCCGCTCGACGGCGACCAGCGGCGGACGCGGCGCGGCCGGGCCGCGGGCGGAGCCGGAGTCCGCGCCGCCGTCCGCGCCGGAGTCCGGCCCCGGCGCGGTGAGCAGCGGGGCGAGCCCGGCCGGGGTGGGGTGGTCGAAGAGCGCGCTCAACGGCAGGTCGGCGCCGGTCGTGCGGCGCAGGCTCTCGACGAGGCGCGGTGCGAGCAGCGAGTGCCCGCCGTGCGCGAAGAAGTCGGCGTCGGCCGCCACCCGGCGCAGCCCCAGCACCTCGGCGAAGGCCGCGCACACCGCCCGTTCGCCCTCGGTGGCCGGCTCCCGGCCGCGGTCGTCGTCGGTGGCGGGCGCGGGCAGCGCGCGGCGGTCGACCTTGCCCGCCGGGGTGAGCGGCAGCGCGTTCACGACCACCACGGCCGACGGCACCAGATACCCCGGCAGCGTCGCGGCGAGCCGTTCCCGTACCGCGCCCGGCAGCGCGCGCACCGCACGGGCCCGCGCGGGATCGCTGACGAGCGGGGTGGTCCCGGCGCCGCTCCCGGGCCGGGCGCCCGTGGCGGGCCCGGCGGCGGGGTCGGCGGAGTGGGCGGGGCGGCCGCCGGTGCCGGGGTCCCGGCGCGGGCGGGCGGACGCGGGGGCGTGGTCGGCCGCGGTGCGGGTGGCCGGGGCGGTCGGGGCGCGGTGGACGCCCGTCGGGGGGAGACGGAGTTCCGGGGTGTCGGGGAGCAGGACCACCTCGAACTGCTCCTCGTCGTCCGGCGACCAGGTGCACAGCGCCCGCACCCCGGCGCGCCGCGCCCACGCCTCGACCTCGTCCGGGTCCAGCGCCTCCGGGCAGGGCCGCCGCAGCGCCCGGCGCAGCTCGGGGACGGAGGCGCCGCGGGCGAGGGCGCGCGCGGCATGGACCTCCCCGGTGAGGCGCGCGTTGGGCACCCCGGTGACGCGGACGGGCGCCCGCCGGGCGAGCCCGTCGAGGCGGTCCACCTCCTCGCCCCAGACCAGGGTGGGCAGCGCGGCCACGTCCCGGCCGGAGAGCGGAGCCTTGTGGAGGACGACGTCGTAGCGGTGCCGGGTCAGCTCGTTGTGCGCTGCGCCCGGTTTCAGCCGTACGTCCACGCCCGCGCAGCCGGGCACCGTCGCGAAGTACCCCGGATCCACCAGGAGTTCGGTCTCCTCGCGCACCGCCCGGGCCACCGCCGAGCGCACCCGCTCCGGCCCGGCGCCGTCGTCGGCCCGGCCCAGCTCGACGGCGGTGCGCAGCGCGCCGAGCAGGCCGAGGTGGCGCACGTCGCCGACGAAGATCCGGCCGCCGGGCGCGAGCAGCCCGAAGGCGGCGTCGAGCACCTCGCCGAGGTACCCGGCCCCGGGGAAGTACTGGACGACGGAGTTGAGCACGACGGTGTCGAAGTGCCCGGCGGGCAGCCCGGCGACGTCGTGCGCGGGCCGCGCCGACAGCCGCACCTTCCCGGCCAGCCGCGGGTCGTCCGCGGTGCGCCGGCGCAGCGCCTCGACGGCCGCCTCCGACACGTCGGTCGCCCAGTACTCCGCGCACTCCGGGGCGATCCCGCCCAGCACGAGCCCGGTACCGGCGCCGATCTCCAGCACACGGCGCGGACGCAGGGCCCGGATCCGGCGCACGGTGCCGCGCTGCCACTCGCGCATCTGCGCCTCGGGCAGGGGCCGGCCGTCGTAGGTGCTGGTCCAGCCGGAGAGTTCGAAGTCGCCCGCCGTGTACACGGTGTCGGACAGCCGCTGCCAGGCGGCGATCTGCTCGGCGGCGTCCGGCTCCGCCCCGGCGAGTGCCTCCTCGTGCGGGACGACGTAGCCGACGAGCGCGTCCCCGTGGACGGCCACGGCGGCCTGCGCCACCTGCTCGTGCGCGCCCAGCGCGGCCTCGACCTCGCCCGGCTCCACCCGGTGGCCGCGCACCTTGATCTGGTCGTCGGCGCGCCCGGCGAACTCCCAGGCGCCGTCGGCGCGTACCCGCACCCGGTCGCCGGTGCGGTACATCCGGCCGCCGGCCGGGCCGAACGGGTCGGCGACGAAGCGTGCGCAGGTGAGCCCGGCCCGGCCGAGGTAGCCGCGGGCGAGGCCGGGGCCCGCGAGGTACAGCTCGCCGGTGCCGCCCGGGCCGACCGGGCGCAGCGCGGCGTCCAGCACGTACACGCCGGTCTCCGCGCAGGGGTGCCCGAGCGGGGGTGTGCCGGTGCCGGTCAGCGGCGCGGAGAGGGTCGCGCACACCGTGGTCTCGGTCGGCCCGTACGCGTTGAACATCCGTACCCGGCCCGCCCAGTGGGCGGCCAGCGCCGGAGCGCAGGGCTCACCGGCGACGACCAGGGTGGTGCCGGGCGGCAGCGCGTCCCCCGGCAGCGCGGCGAGGGCGCTGGGCGGCAGCGTCAGATGGGTGACGCCCAGCTCCGCGACGGTGGCGGCCAGCGGGGGACCGGGCAGCAGCGCGCTCTCCGGCGCCACGACCAGGGTGCCGCCGGTGAGCAGGGACTGGCACAGCTCCCAGAACGCCGCGTCGAAGCTGGGCGAGGCGAACTGGAGCACCCGGGCGCCGGGTCCCGCACCCAGCTCGCGCCGGTGCGCGGCGGCCAGCGGGGCGATCCCGGTGTGGGTCACCTCGACGCCCTTGGGGCGGCCCGTGGAGCCCGAGGTGTAGATGACGTACGCGGTGGAACGCGGGTCGACACCCTCGCCCGGCATCCCGCCGCCCGGCCGTCCGGAACCCTCGCTGCCCGGCGCGGTACGGCCGCCGTCCGGCCTGATGCCCCGACTGCCGCTTCCGCCGGGGCGGTTCGGCCCGTCCGCGCCGTCCGCTCCTGCCGTGTCCGCGGGGGCGAGCCGGGGGCCGTCGTAGGGGACGGCGGGCAGGGGGCCGCCGTCCTCGGTGACGAGGCAGACGGGGCGGGCGTCGTCCACCATGGTGCGCAGCCGCTCGACGGGGTACCCCGGGTCGAGCGCCAGATAGGCGGCGCCCGCGAGTTCGGTCGCGACGAGCGCCACCACCAGGTCCGTCGAGCGCGGCAGCGCGACGGCCACGATGCGTCCCTCGCCCGCGCCGGCCGCCGTCAGCCGCTCGGCGAGCCGGCCGGCACGCTCGGCCAGCCCGGCGTAGCTGAGGCTCTCCTCCGGGGAGCGGACCGCCTCGGCGTCCGGGTCCCTGCGCACCTGACGGCGGAGGAGTCCGGAAAACGTGGGGGGCGCCGCGACGCCGACCGTGTGCACACGACCTCCAGAGGGCTGGGCCCGGGTGGGCAGGGTGGAACAGGGACAGGGACGACGGGTACGAGAGGGACGACAGGTGCATGGCAGGGCCCGGTGGGGCCGGGGTGGGGCGTGGTGCCGGACCGGCGGGAGCCGGGAGCCGGGGCACCGGGGCGGTGGAGACGGCGGGGCGGTGCGCGGTGCCGGGGAGGGGCCCGGGGCGCCGTCACCAGATGAGGGGGAGCCGGTCCAGCCCGTAGATGAAGTGGTCCTCGCGGAAGGAGAGTTCGTCGGCGGGGACGGCCGGGCGCAGTCCGGGCAGCCGTTCGGCGAGCCGGCGCAGCGCGACGGTCAGCTCCAGCCGGGCCAGGGGTTCGCCGAGGCAGCGGTGCGCCCCGTGGCCGAAGGCGAGGTGCGGCCGGGGTGTGCGGTCGGGGTCGAAGGTGTCGGGGTCGTCGAAGACGGCGGGGTCGCGGTCGGCGGCGGCGACGGACACGACGACGCCCTCGCCGGCCCGGATCGTCCGGCCCCCCACCTCGACGTCCTCGACGGCCGCCCGGTACAGGCCGCGGTGCGGCACCGTCCACATCCGCAGCACCTCTTCGACGACCGGGCCGGCGGCCGTTGGCTCCTCGCGGATCCGGGCCAGCAGGCCGGACCGTCCGGTGACCGTGAGGAGTCCCAGCGCGAGGGTGTGGGTGGTGGTCTCGGAGGCGGCGATGAGCAGGGCCATCGCGGTCGCGCCCAGCTGCTCGTCGTCGAGCTGCCCGGTGTCGACCTGTTCGGCCACGAGCCGGCTCAGCAGATCGTCCCCGGGGCTGCGGTGCCGGTCGGCGATGACGTCGGCCAGGTAGGACGTGAACTCCGCCGCGGCGCCGAGGCGTTCGTCGGGTGTCCGTGCCGGGTCCATGGCGACGGCGCTCTTCTCCTGGAAGACGGCCGCGCCCTCGTCGCCGATGCCGAGGACCGAGCAGATCACCCGGGACGGCAGCGGCAGCGCGAACTCCGCGACGAAGTCGGCCCGGTTCCGGCCGCCGGCCGTGAGGCGGTCGATGAGGTCGTCGGCGACGGCCTCGATCCGGGGGCGGAAGTCCTCGGTGCGGCGGGCGCCGAAGGCGGGGATGAGCATGCGCCGGTAGCGGCCGTGTTCCGGCTCGTCCATGGTGAGGAAGGAGCGGGCACGCCGGCGTTCCGGGTCCGGCGCGGGGCGCGGCGCGGTCGATCCGGTGGGGAAGCCCTCGCGGGCGGGGTCGGTGCTGAACCGCGGGTCGCGCAGCACGGCCTTGGCGGCCTCGTGAGAGGTGACCAGCCACAGCGGCTGCTCCTGGAACCGCACCCGGGCGACGGGCTGCGTCTCCCGCAGCCGCCCGTACTCGGCGGGCGGGTGGAAGGGGCACTGCCGGGCCGACGGGTAGGCGGGGAGGCCGGAATCATCCGGGCCGGGCGGTTCGTCCGGGCTGCCGGACTCCCGCGGTGGCCGCGCGGAGGCTGCCATGGCGTGCCCTTCGGTCGGGGCGCAGGTCGATCACCTTCGTGCGCCTGTGGGCGGATGTGGAGGTGCCGTGAACCGTGAATACGCGGCGTTCACTATAGGCACGCGAGCGATCGCTCAGCAATCAACTCCCGCCACTTCAGCGCCAGTTGCCCCATCGGCATCCGGACCCGGATCCTCCGCGCGGCCCGCCCGCTCGTCCGCCCGAGCGGGCCCGTCTTTTTCCGGTGCGTGCCCGCCCATTGACGTACCCGGGCGTGGAGACCTAGGTTCCCGGCATCGGTAGGAAAGTTTCCTATCAAGCGCGCCCGTGCACCGTCGCCCGGGCGGGCCGGACAGATCTCGAAGGTGGGTCACGCCATGGCCACACACGCCGACTCCGGCGGGATACCGGGAACACCGGGCACCCCCCGGGTGCTGCGCGCGATGAACGACCGCGCCGCACTCGACCTGCTCGCGGCACACGGACCGCTCACCCGCACCCGGCTCAGCGAGCTGACCGGCCTGTCCAAACCCACCGCTTCCCAACTCCTGGGCAGGCTGGAGGAGATGGGCCTCGTCCGGGCCCGCAGCAAGGTGCGCGGCAAGCCGGGGCCGAGCGCCCTGCTCTACGAGATCGAGCCGTCCGCCGCGCATGTGGCCGCGCTGTCGGCCGACCCGCACGGCATCTCCGCCGCGGTCGCCGACATCACCGGCACGGTCGTCGGCCGCGCCCGCGTGGAGGCGGAGTCCGTCCCCGAGGACGTGCCCCACCGCACGGCCCGGCTGGTCGAGGAGGCCGTCGGCGGCGCCCTGCGGCAGGCCGCGCCCGCCGCGCGGGAGCCGCACACCACGGTCATCGGCACGCCCGGCGCGATCGACCCGCGCACCGGCGAACTGCGGTACGCGCCGCACCTGCCCGGCTGGCACTCCCGTACGCTCCGCGCCGAGCTGGCCGAGGTGCTGGGCACCACCGTGACGATCGACAACGACGTGAACCTCGCCGCCGTGGCCGAGCAGCACGAGGGCGCGGCCCAGGACCACGACAACTTCGCCCTCGTATGGGTGGACGACGGCACCGGCGCCGCCGTCGTCGTGGACGGCACGCTGCTGCGCGGGGCCACCGGCGGCGCCGGGGAGATCGGCTACATGCCGCTGCCGGGCGCCCCGCTGGCCCGCGGCGGTCCCGGCGCCTACGCGGCGGAGGACGGCGGGGGCGGCTTCCAGAGCCTCGTCTCCGTCGCGGCGGTGCGCGCCCTCGCGGGCGGCAAGCCGCTCGCCGACGCGCTGGCCGATCCCCAGGTGCGCGCGGAGGTCGCGCGCCGGCTGGCCAGCGGTATCGCCGCCGTGGTGGCGGTCGTCGACCCGGAGCTGGTCGTGCTGTCCGGTGCGGTGCCGCGCACCGGCGGCGAGGAGCTACGGGCCCTGGTGGAGCGGGAGTTGACCGGGCTGGCGCTGCCCAGGCCGCTGCTGCGGCTCAGCGAGGTCGAGGACGATCCCATCCTGAGCGGAGCCCTGCTGTCGGCCCTGGCCCAGGCGCGCAACGAGGTCTTCGACACCGCCTGAGCCCGGCCCCGAGCCCCGCTCCTCCGCCCCCTGCCCCCTCGGGCCGTGCCGGGCCGGGGCCCCGCCCGCCCCGGGCCCTGACGGCCCGCGCCCGACCGAACCCGAACCTGGAACCGGACCCCGGCCCCCGGCCCTCGCTGCCCTCCTCCGGTCCTGGTCCGTGCCGCCCGTGCCCCGTGTGCGCCGGACGCCGCGGCATCCGCCCTCGCCCGTCCGGCCGCTCGGCCGGTGGCCGTGCGCCGCCCGGCGTCCCGCCCGGGTGGTGTCCGTCCGTGTCCGAACTCCCTTCCCAACCATCCCTGTTCGTGAAGGAGCCGCCATGTCGCCTCCGCGTCCGCGTGCCTGGCCGGCCGTGCTGCTCGCCGTCGGGCTGCTGCTGTCCGGCTGCGCCAATCCGAGCGTCGGCAGCGCCGACGACGATCCGAAAGCACCCGTCACGCTGAAGTTCTGGCACGGCTGGTCGGAGCCGGGCGAGGTGAAGGCGATCGACGCCAGTATCCGGCGCTTCGAGAAGCTGCACCCGAACATCCAGGTGAAGACGACGGGGAACGTCAGCGACGCCACCGTCAACCAGGCGCTGCGGGCCGGCGGCGACAAGGCCCCCGATGTGGTGTCCTCCTTCACCACCAACAACGTGGGCCAGTACTGCGATTCGGGCATGTGGGCCGACCTCGATCCGTTCCTGCGCAAGAGCGGTATCGACAAACGGAAGGTCTTCCCGCGCACGCTGCTGGAGTACACGCAGTACGAGGGCACCCAGTGCGCGCTGCCGCTGCTGGCCGACGCGTTCGGGCTCTACTACAACAAGGACGCCTTCGCCGAGGCCGGCATCACCCGGCCGCCCCGCACGATGTCGGAGTTCCGCGAGGACGCGAAGAAGCTGACGCGGCGGGACGGCGGCCAGGTGGAGCGGGCCGGGTTCATGCCCAACTTCCGGCTGTACCAGAACAGTCCGGACCGGATGTTCGCGCAGTGGGGCCCGCGCTACTTCGACAAGGACGGCAAGGCGCGCCTGGCGAAGGAGCCGCGCACCCGGCAGTTCTTCCGGGAGATGAGCCGGCTCGCCGACGCGCAGGGCGGCTACCGGGCGCTGGAGCGGCTGCGGCAGAGCTTCGGCGACGAGATGTCCCGGCAGTCCGGCTTCATGACGGGGAAGCTCGCGATGCACCTCGACGGGGAGTGGCGCGGGCTGATGCTCAAGGAGGCGAAGCCCGACTTCGACTGGGGCGTGGCGCCGCTGCCGGTGCCCGACGACCAGGCGGACACCTACGGGCGCGGCTATCTCACCGGCACGGTCGCCGGCATCGCGCACAGCAGCAGGCATCAGAACGCCGCCTGGGAGCTGCTGCGGTTCCTGACCACCGACACCGACCAGGTCGTCGCCTTCGCGAACGCGATCCACAATGTGCCGTCCACGAAGGCGGCGCTCGACTCGCCCCGGCTGGACGCCGATCCGTCCTTCCGCACCTTCCTGCGGATCGCGAAGAACCCGCACAGCCAGGCGCTGCCGCCGTCGACGACCGGCGGCCAGTACGTGACGGCCTTCCAGGACTTCTCCTACTCCGTCGAGTCGGGCCGGGAGAAGGACCTCGACAAGGGGTTGCGCGAACTCGACCGGCAGATCGATGCCGACACCCTTCAGGCGGAGAACTAGGAGCCCGGCCATGGCACTCGACCTGACATCCGGGGCCCGCACGGGCTCGACCGGCCGGCCGGCGCCCGGTGCGCACACGCTGCGCCACCGGCGCAGGCGGGAGCGGCTGCGCACGATCGGCTTCCTCTCGCCCTGGCTCGTGGGCTTCACGGTCTTCTTCGGCTATCCGCTGGTCGCGACCGTCTACTTCTCGTTCATGCACTACAACCAGATCAAGCAGCCGGAGTTCGTGGGGCTGCGGAACTGGTCGTACGTGTTCACACAGATGCCGCTGTTCGGGCCGGCGCTGTGGAACACGGTGTGGCTGGTCGTGGTGATGGTGGCGCTGCGGGTGGTGTTCGGCATCGGCGTCGGCCTGCTCGTGACGAAGCTCAAGAGCGGGGTCGGCTTCTTCCGCACCGCGTTCTACGTGCCCTATCTGGCGCCGCCGGTGGCCGCGACGGTCGCGTTCGTCTTCCTGCTCAACCCGGCGACGGGGCCCGTCAACGAGGTGCTGGGCGCCATCGGCCTGGACGGCCCGAACTGGTTCAACGACCCCGACTGGTCCAAGCCGTCGCTGGTGATGCTGTCGCTGTGGGGCATCGGGGACCTGATGGTCATCTTCATGGCCGCGCTGCTGGACGTCCCCAAGGAGCAGTACGAGGCGGCCGAGTTGGACGGTGCCGGGCCGCTGGCCAGGTTCCGGTACGTCACCTGGCCGAACATCACGCCGATCGTGATGTTCGCCGTGGTCACCGGTGTGGTGCAGACGATGCAGTACTACACCCAGGCGCTCGTCGCCGGGAAGCTGGCCTCGGGCGTCACGATCGGCCCCGGCACGGTCATCCAGCCCGGCTACCCCGATCACTCGACGATCACCGTGCCGCAGCTCGTCTACCAGCTCGGCTTCCAGAACTTCAACACCGGTGCCGCGTGCGTGCTGTCGCTCGTGCTGTTCGCGATCGCGATGGCCGTCACCATGCTGCTCATGCGCCGCAGGAGCGGCCTGCTGTCGGCGGAGGACTGACCGATGACGACTCCCACTTCCCCGGCGGCCGACGCCGTCGCCCCCGTACGCCCCGCCCGGGCCGGGTCCGCCGCGGGCCCGTCCGCGCCCCTGCCCGCCGCCGCGCGCCGGGCCCGCCGCAACCGGGTGCTGCACTGGATCGCGGTGCACTCCGTGGCCGTCGCGCTGGCGCTGGCCTTCGTGCTGCCGTTCGTCTTCGCGTTCCTCACCTCGGTGATGAGCGACGGGCAGGCCATGAGCGGCGAGCTGTGGCCGGCGTCCTGGCACTGGGAGAACTACAGCAAGGTCTTCCACACGCCCGGCTTCCTGGACTGGTGGCGCAACTCGCTGATGTACGCGGTGGTCGGCACCGTGTTCACCGTGTGCTCGTCGGTGCCCGTGGCCTACGCGCTGGCCAAGTTCCGCTTCCGCGGCCGGCGGACGGCGATGCTGCTGGTGATCTCCACGATGATGCTGCCGCCGCAGGTCGTCGTCGTGCCCATGTACCTGGTGTGGGCGCAGCAGTTCCATCTGTCCGGCACGCTGTGGCCGCTGATCATCCCGATGGCCTTCGGTGACGCGTACTCCATCTTCCTGCTGCGGCAGTTCCTGCTGACGATCCCCAAGGAGTACATGGAGTCGGCGCGGATCGACGGCTGCGGTGAGCTGCGCACGCTGCTGCGCGTCATCGTCCCGATGGCGAAGCCGGGCATCGCGGCCGTCGCGCTCTTCCAGTTCTTCTACTGCTGGAACGACTACTTCGGCCCGCAGATCTACGCGGCACAGAACCCCGGGGCCTGGACGCTCAGTTACGGCCTCGAATCGTTCAAGTCCGCGCACAGCGTGGACTGGAACCTGACGATGGCGGCCACGCTGTTGATCATGGCGCCGGTCATCCTCGTCTTCTTCTTCGCACAGAAAGCCTTCGTCGAAGGCGTCACCCTCACCGGAGTAAAGGGCTGAGACACATGAAGCTCGCAGTGGTCGGCGGAGGCTCGACCTACACCCCCGAACTCGTCGACGGATTCGCACGGCTCAGTGACGTGCTGCCCATCGACGAGCTGGTCCTGATCGACCCCGCGGCCGACCGCCTGGAGCTGGTGGGTGGCCTGGCCCGGCGCATCTTCGCCAAGCAGGGCCACCCCGGCACGGTGACCACCACCGCCGACCTGGACGCCGGGGTGGACGGCGCCGACGCCGTCCTCCTCCAGCTGCGCGTCGGCGGGCAGGCGGCCCGCGACCGGGACGAGACCTGGCCGCTGGAGTGCGGCTGCGTCGGCCAGGAGACCACCGGCGCGGGCGGCCTGGCCAAGGCGCTGCGCACCGTTCCGGTCGTCCTCGACATCGCCGAGCGGGTGCGCCGCAGCAACCCGGACGCCTGGATCATCGACTTCACCAACCCCGTCGGCATCGTCACCCGCGCGCTGCTGTCCGCCGGGCACAAGGCCGTCGGCCTGTGCAACGTCGCCATCGGCTTCCAGCGCAAGTTCGCCCGGCTGCTGGACGTCGCCCCCGCCGAGGTCCACCTCGACCACGTCGGGCTCAACCACCTCACCTGGGAGCTGGGCGTGCGCCTCGGCGGCCCGGACGGCACCGACGTGCTGCCGAAGCTGCTCACCGAGCACGGGGACGCCGTCGCCGACGATCTGCACCTGCCGCGCACCCTCGTCGACCGGCTCGGCGTCGTCCCCTCCTACTACCTGCGCTACTACTACGCACACGACGAGGTCGTCGGCGCCCAGCGCGAGAAGCCCACCCGGGCGTCCGAAGTGGCCGCGCTGGAAGAGGAGTTGCTGGGCATGTACGCCGACCCGGCGCTGGACGAGAAGCCCGAGCTGCTGGCCCGCCGCGGCGGCGCCTACTACTCCGAGGCCGCCGTCGACCTGGCCGCCTCGCTGCTGCGCGAGGGCGGCAGCCGCCACCAGGCGGTCAACACCCGCAACAACGGCACCCTGCCCTTCCTGCCCGACGACGCGGTGATCGAGACCCAGGCACGCATCGACCGGGACGGCGCGCACCCGCTGCCGGTGCCCCCGCTCGACCCGCAGTTCACCGGGCTGATCGCGCATGTGAGCGCGTACGAGGAACTCGCCCTGCGGGCCGCCCTGCACGGCGGGCGCGACCGGGTCTTCGCCGCGCTCCTCGCCCACCCCCTCGTCGGCCAGACCGCATACGCCGAGCAGCTCACCGATCTGCTCCTCGCGCACAACAAGGAGCACCTCGCGTGGGCCTGAGCGAACCCCGGCCGGCCGCGCCCGCGGGCGGGCCGGCTCCCGGCGTTCCGGCGGTGCTCGCCGTCGACGCCGGCAACAGCAAGACCGATGTGGCGCTGCTCGCCGCGGACGGCACCGTGCTGGGTGCCGCGCGCGGCGGCGGCTTCCGGCCGCCGGTCGTCGGCGTGGCGGCGGCCGTCGACGCGCTGGCCGAGACCGTCGCCCGCGCCCACGCGGACGCGACCGGGGACGCGGCCGCGCCCGGCGGCGCCCTCCCGCCCGTGCGGCAGGTGATGGCGTGTCTGGCCAACGCCGACCTGCCCGTCGAGGAGGAGCAGTTGGCGGCGGCGCTGACCGGGCGCGGCTGGGGCGACGAGGTCACCGTGCAGAACGACACGTTCGCGATCCTGCGCGCCGGGCTGACCGAGGACGACGGCGACGGCGCCCCGCGCGGCGTCGCCGTCGTGTGCGGCGCCGGGATCAACTGTGCCGGGCTGCTGCCCGACGGCCGCACCGCCAGGTTCCCGGCCATCGGCCGGCTCTCCGGCGACTGGGGCGGCGGGGGCGGCCTGAGCGAGGAGGCGCTGTGGCACGCGGCCCGCGCCGAGGACGGCCGGGGCGAGCCCACCCGGCTGCGCACCGCGCTGCCCGCGCACTTCGGACTCGACTCGATGTACGCGCTGATCGAGGCCCTCCACCTGGGACGCATCCCCTACGCCCGGCGGCTGGAGCTGACCCCCGTGCTGTTCCGGGTGGCCGCCGAGGGCGACGCCGTCGCCGACTCCCTGGTGGCGCGGATGGCCGAGGAGGTCGTCACCATGGCGGTGGTCGCGCTGCGCCGCCTCGATCTGCTCGGCCGGCCGGCGCCGGTGCTCCTCGGCGGCAGCATCCTCGCCGCCGGCCATCCGCTGCTCGACGACCGCATCACCGGGCTCCTCGCCCGGCGTGCCCCGCTGGCCGTGCCCCGCGTGGTGCGGGCCCGTCCGGTGCTGGGGGCCGCGCTGCTGGGCCTCGACGCGCTCGGCGCCGGCCCGGAGGCGCACCGCACCGCGCGGCGCCACTTCGAGCCGGCTGCCCCCTCCGGTGCGCCCCGGGACGTACCCGGGCCGGCGTCGGGCGGTGCCGGCCGCACCCGGCCGGTCGGCACCGGACCCGCCCCCGACTGACGCCGGCCGGGCGTGCACAGCCCCGTGGGGCCGTCGCGGGACGGCCCCACGGGGTGGGTGGCGGTCCGGCCGGGGATCAGCCGAGGGAGGAGACGTTCAGCAGGGCGTTGGGGGAACCGGAGCCCGGGTTGCCGACGACGCCGGTCTGGGCGGAGTTCACCAGCGCGTTGCGCACCTGCGCCGGGGAGGCGCCGGGGTGGGCGGAGAGGTAGAGGGCGGCGGCGCCGGCCGCGTGCGGGGAGGCCATGGAGGTGCCGCTCATGGTGGTGGAGCCGCCACCGTTGCGGGTGGAGGTGATGCTGCCGCCGGGCGCGAACAGGTCCAGGCAGCGGCCGTAGTTGGAGAAGTACGAGCGCCCGTCACCGCGGTCCGTCGAGCCGAGGGTGATGGCGGCCGGCACCCGGGCGGGGCTGGTGTTGCACGCGTTGCTGGAGTCGTTGCCCGCGGCCACGGCGAAGCTGACGCCCTTGTCGATGGCGCCCTGGACGGCGGCGTCCACGGAGGAGCTGGCCGCGCCGCCGAGGCTCATGTTGGCCACGGACGGGCCGTCGGCGTTCTGCGCCACCCAGTCGATGCCGCCGATCACCTGCGACCACTGGCCGGAGCCCGAGCAGTTGAGCACCCGCACGGAGACGATGTCGACGTTCTTGGCCACGCCGTACGTCTTGCCGCCGACGGTGCCGGCCACGTGGGTGCCGTGGCCCTGGCAGTCGCTGGCGTCGTTGTCGTTGTCGATGAAGTCCCGGCCGCTGCGCGCGCGTCCGCCGAAGTCCGGGTGGGTCATGTCGACGCCCGTGTCGACGATGTACGCCGTCACACCGGAGCCGTCGTTGGGGTAGCTGTAGGAGCTGTTGAGCGCGCCGTCTATCCGGTCGATGCCCCAGGAGGGCGGGTTGGGCTGGGTGCCGCTGACCCGCGCCGTGCCGTCGGCCTCGACGAAGCGCACGCCGGGGGCCTTCGCCAGCTCCTCGGCCTGCTCCTCGCTCGCGCGCAGGGAGAACCCGCGGAAGGCCGCCGAGTAGACCTGGTCGACCTTGCCGCCGTGCGCGTCGGTGAGCCGCTCGGCGGCGGTGCGGGCCTGCGCCCGCGCGGTGCCGGACGCCGACGCCTCGCCGTCCAGCGCCACGATGTACCGGCCGGCCGTCGCGCCGGGCGCGTCGGCGTTACGGATGGTGCCCTGCTGCGCGTCGGGCGTGGACGCGCCGGCGGTGGCGGCCTGGCCCAGCCCCAGCACCGTCGCGGTCAGCGCTCCGATGCCCAGGGCGGCGAAGCGTCTGGTGCGCGTACGAGTACCCATGGATGCTGCTCCTCCGTCGTGGGGGTGTCGGACCGGGCGTCCCGCGCCCGGTCATGTGGCACACACCCTCTGCGGGGGTCCGGACCAAAACAATCCGGAAGTGCATAGGTAGGTATACGTATTCGGCTTCGGCACCGTCGGTGTGTTCCGCCGCCCCGGGCCCGGGGATCAGGCGGCCGGGAGCGGGACGAAGAACCGGTTCATGCCCGGGACGTCGGAGAGGTACGTCTCGATGGAGGCGATCCGGCCGTCGGCGATCCGGCACACGGTGGCCAGGTGCTCGTCGAGCACGGCGTCCTCGCGGGCGGCCGTGTTGTGCAGGGCCAGCGCCATGTTGTCCCGGCTCATCAGCACGTGTTCCAGGGTGAACGTCAGCCCGTAGGAGGCGATCAGCTCGGCGCGCTCGACGACGCCGTCCGGGCCGGTGGCGGTGCCGGAGATCACGTTGTCCCCGGGCAGCGTCCAGGTCACGTCCTCGCTGAGCACCGCGCGGAGCCGGTCCCAGTCGCGGTGGGTGAGCGCGGCGTGGAAGGTGTCCGCGAGGTGCTGCTTGGTGGCGTCGGTGGTCATGACGACTCCCTTCGATGGTTCGAGTTGATTCGAACCGTACACCGCGTTCCGCCGGCTCTGCACACCGGCTGATCAGCTCGGTTCGTTTGGAGTCGTACTGTCTCGGCGGTACGGTGGTGCCATGGCTGAGGAGCTACGCCTGCCCGCCAGGGAGGCACTGCGGATCGACGAGGTCCTGATCGCGCTCGGGCACCCCGTCCGGCTGCGCGTCGTGCGCACGCTCGCCGACGGCCGCGAGATGGCCTGCCGGGACATCCTTCCGGACATGACCAAGAGCAGCGCCAGCCACCACTGGAAGGTGCTGCGCGAGAGCGGCGTCATCCACCAGCGCCGCGAGGGCCGTTGCCTGCGCACCACCCTCCGCCGCGACGACCTCGACGCCCGCTTCCCCGGCCTCCTGGACGCGGTCGTCAACGGCTGAGACCGGCGGACGCCGACGGCGGGCGGGCGCCGTGCACCGCCGCGCGGCGCGGCGGCCGGGGCGCGGGCCGCGGCTCAGGCGCCCGGATGGTCCCCGGCCGGCCCCGCCGCACCGAACGCCGGATGGTGCGCGGGGACCTGCGAGCGCGAGGTCAGATTGAGCTTGCGCAGCACCCGGGCCACATGCTGCTCGACGGTGCGCGGCGAGAGGAACAGCACCTCGGCGATCTCCCGGTTCGTGCGGCCCAGCGAGACCAGCCGGGCCACCTCGCCCTCGCGCGGCGAGAGACGGCCGCCGTATCCGCGCCGGCCGCGCCGGGACGGCGTCGCGGTGCCGCTGCGGCGCAGCACACTGCGGCAGCGCGCCGCGTCCCGCACGGCACCCAGCGCACCGAACTCCTCCGCCGCCGCCGCCAGTTGGGCCGCGGCGGCCGCATCGCCGAACGCCAGCCGGTTGCGTGCCGCCGCCTCACCGGCCCGCGCGGCCGAGTACGGCTGGGGCAGCACGGCGTAGGCGGCACGCGCGGCGGTGAACGTGGCCGCCGCCTCGGCGCCGCGCCCCGCCGCCGTGGCCAGCACGCCCTGGCAGGCGAGATGCGCCGCGGCCGCCAGCGGGGCGTCCCGGCCCGCGAGCTGCTCACCGAACTCCGCCGTGAGCGCCTCCGCCTCCTCGTGCCGGGAACAGCGCACCAGGGCCGCCACCGCCATCGGCGCCAGATCCGCCGCCCAGGTCCAGATGTCCTTCCGGCGGATCCGTGCCACGGCACGCAGCGCCTCCGCACACCCCGCCTCCGGATCCCCGCACGCCGTGCGCAGCCGCGCCATGGCGGCGGACGCCGCGGCCAGGATGTTGGCCGGCGCGTTGGCCGGATCGGCGAGCCCCGCGTCCCGCAGCCGCGCCTCGGCCTCCTCCCACTCGCCCCGGGCCGACGCCAGCAGCCCCAGCACCAGATGGGCGTCGGCCGCCACACTGGAGACGCCCCGGACCACCCCGAGCGCGGCGCGTGCCCGCTCCGCCAGGCCGTCCCAGCGGCCGGTGTACCAGGCCAGGCGCAGCGCCGTGCCCTCGACGATGTTCTCCAGATACGGGGCGCCGTACTCCACGGCCAGCCGCCGCCCCTCGCGCCGGTAGCGGCGGGCAGCGGCGTAGTGGCCGAGACAGGTGGCGGCATCGGCCAGATTGCCGCAGGCCCGCGCGACCTGACGGCGCTCGGCGACCGTCCCGCCCTGCGCCAGCAGCGTCTCCGCCTGCCGCCACACCGCCGGCGAACCACAGGACATCAACAGCGCCAGGTGGTTGCCCCGCACGGCGAGGCGCAGCGCGCCGTCGGTCTCCCCGGCCACCAGCTCCTCGGCCCGCGCGATCCACTTCTCGTGCGTGCTGCGGGGCTGATCGCCCCAGCCGGGCATGGCCAGCGCCGCCATGCCGCGCGCCGCGAGGGCGGGCCGCTCGTGCAGCTCCGCGACGGCCGTCTCGGTGTCCGCCCTGCCCTCCTGGTACCGGCCGGCCTGATTGTTCAGCAGCAGCCCCAGATTGAGCCGGATCTCGCCGCGCAGCCCCGCCGGCAGCCGGGCGTCGCGCAGGACCCGGCGCAGCAGCCCGGTCGCGCGGCGGTGCGCCAGCCCGACGGCCGCCTCCCTGCTGAGCCGGGCCGCGAGCCGGCCCCGCTCGTCCGCCGGCATCCGGTCGTCGCTGAGCAGCTCCTCCAGCAGCTCGACGGCGAGCGCCGTGTCGCCCATGTCGTGGGCGGCCTCGGCGGCCTGTTCGCAGTGCCGGTACCAGGCGCGCCAGTCGCCCGACATCCGCGCGTGGTAGGCGAGCCGCACCAGCGGCGGCGGATCCCTGCGGGCCAGCGCCGTCAGCGCCCGGCGGTGCAGCTGGTGCCGGTCGGGCCCGGGCAGCATCGCGTAGACCGCCTGCTGCGCGAGGGCGTGCCGGAACCCGTAGCGCCCCTCGTCCTGCTCGTGCAGCATCCCCGCCAGCAGCGCCTCCCGGACCGCGGCGACGGCCCGCCCACCGCCACCGGGCCCGCGCACCCCCGGCCCGTCGGCGCCCGCGTCCGGATCCGTGCCCGTGGGGGAGCCGGGGCGGGGGCTCCGCCCCGGGCCGGGTCTTCGGCCCCGGGACGGCTGCTGCCCGGAGGCCGGATCCGTGCCCGGGTCGGTGCGGGAAGGCGCGAGGGCCCGGACCGGGGCGGGACGGTAGGGATGCCCGGGACCGGCGCCGAGGACGTCCGCGCCGAGGAGGTCCGCGAGGGAGTCGTCCGCGAAGGTGCCGTCCGTGCGGGAGCCGTCCGTGCGGGAGGGGCCGGGGAGGGCCGGGCGGGGGAGGTGTGTCCGGGGTGCGGCGTCGCCGGGGAGGGCCGGGCGGGAGGCGTTTCCGAGCGAGGGGTCCCGGGCGGGCGCGGGCGTGCCGTCGGCCGGGTGTGCGCAGCCGGCACCGCGCGGCGGACCCGGGCGGGGGTCCGGGTGGGGATCCGTGTGCGGCGCGTCGTCCAGCATGGCGGCCAGCAACTCCTCCTCGGCGGGCACCCGCAGGACCGCCGCGGCCCGGACGGCCTCCGCCGCGTCGGGGGACAGCTGGGCGAGCCGGTCGGCGGTGGCCTCCTGGAGCAGGGCGGGCACGGGCATGGCCTCCAGGGTGTCGGTGTCCAGGGCGCGGCCTCTCGCGCCGCGGGCGGCCAGCGCCCGGACGGTCTCCTCCAGGACGAACGGGATCCCCGCGGTACGGCGGTGCAGTTCGGCCGCCAACTCGTCCGTGATGTCCGCCCCTTCGGCCATCGCCGCCGCCAGCTCGCGGACGGCGGCCGGACCGAGCGGCAGCAGCGGCACCCGGACCTCGGTGGTGCCCGGCGGGCACCGGTGCGCCCGCCCCAGCGGCAGTCCGCCGTCGCCGGGCAGGTCCTCGCGCCGGTAGGTCAGCAGCAGCGACAGCCCCGGGGGCGGCGCGTCGGCCAGGAACCGCAGCAGATCGCGGGTCCCGTCGTCCGCCCAGTGCACGTCCTCCACGACGACGACGGTCTCGCCGAGGGCTTCGAGCAGGGCGCGGACGGCGCGGAACAGCCGGTGCTGGGCCGCACGGTGGTCGGTCGGCGGCTCCGGTGCCGGCGGCAGCGCGGCGGCCAGCTCGGGCACATGGGCGCGCAGCGCACCGCACACCGGGTTGAGCGGGGCGGGCAGGGCGTCGCCGAGGCCGCGGAAGAGGTCGACGACGGGCCCGTAGGGGAAGGGCTCGCGCAGCGGGAGGCAGCTGCCCAGCAGCGCCCGGCGGCCTGCCGGGGCCCGGCCGAGCGCTTCGTGGACGAGGCGGGTCTTGCCGATGCCGGCCTCGCCCTCCACGAACACCACCGAGGGAGGGGCGGCGAGGGCGGCGGTGAGCGCGTCCAGTTCGTCCTGCCTGCCGACGAACCGGGGGGCCTGCGGGGATCGGAGAACGGCGTACGGCACCGGAGCCACCTCCACAACCATGACGGGCGAACCATGACGAACTCCCCGGACCGGCATGTGTGCACAGGGTTCGGACTTCGGCCGGCGGTCAGCATCTTCCGCACGTTCCGGGCGTACAACAAGCCCCGCGCAGGCCCCGGCGGTGCGGGAGGCGTACAGCCGCCACACCCCCGGCGCCCCGCCCGCCCCGTCCGTCCCGCACAGCCCCTCCGGCCGCTGTGCCCCCTCCGGCCGCTCCGCCCACTCCGCCCGCTCGTCATCCCCGTCCGCTCCGTCATCCCGGGCTCCTCCGTGTCGCGGTACGGCCCGCCCGGCCGGGTGCGGCACGCGTCCTGCATGAACACCCGGGTCCGGGGAACCGCGGCAGTGGAGGTGAACACCCATGGCAGCACTGCTTCTTGGACTTCTGCTCGTGCTCGTCCTGTTCGGCGCCGGGTTCGCCCTCAAGGCGCTGTGGTGGGCGGCCCTGATCCTTCTCGTGCTGTGGATCGTGGGCTTCTTCGTCCGGCCGGCCGGGGACGGCGGACACCGGGGGCGCTGGTACCGGTGGTGAGCCGCCCCGGCACCCGGCCCGCCGAGCACGTTTGACCAGCGGCGACGCGGACACCCGTGGCGGTCCGGCGGGCCCGGCCCGGCAGGGGACGCGACGTCCGGCCGGGCGGAACGGCCCGCCGCCGCCCGCCACCGCACACGGAAAGGACGGAGGAACAGTGGCGATCACGGAACCGACCGCGGAACGGACCACCGACCACCCGGGCAGGACGCCGGAGTACCCGGACTACACGGTGCCGGGCCTCAGCACCGAGGACGGTGCGCGCGTCATCGCCCTGCTGGCGTCCCGGCTGCACGCCCTCAACGATCTGTCCCTGACGCTCAAGCACATCCACTGGAACGTCGTCGGCCCGCACTTCATCGCGGTGCACGAGATGCTCGACCCGCAGACCGAGAGCGTCCGGGAGATGGCCGACGCGGTGGCGGAGCGGATCTCCGCGCTGGGCGGGGTGCCGTGGGGCACCCCGGGCACGCTGGTGGCCGAACGCGACTGGCAGGACTACAGCGTGGGCCGGGCCGACGCCATCGCCCACCTGGGCGCGCTCGACCTCGTCCTCACCGGCATCGTCGAGGACCACCGCCGGGCACGCGCCGAGGTCGCCTCCCTGGACCCGGTGACCGAGGACCTGCTCCTGGAACAGCTGCGCGCGCTGGAGAAGTTCCAGTGGTTCGTCCGGGCGCACCTGGAGAGCTGCCGCGGCGCGCTGAGCACCGCGGGCGCACGCACCGAGCAGCAGGCCGCACAGGAGGCGGCCACGCGGTGACCCGCCCCGGCACCGGACGACGCCGTGTGACGGGCGGTCGCACTCCGTCACGCCTCGCGGCGGGGAACGGCACCCCGTGTCCGGCCGCGTGGTGGCGTGTTCCCGCCGGGCCGGGAGAGGCCGCGGTTGCGGCGCCCCCACGGGGCCCCGACGATGAGTGAGGGCGCGGCGGTGCCCGCCCGGGGCCGGGCAGGCCCGCCCCACGTGCCGGCGAAAGGTGTGGCTCATGCCCGTGTGCACGACCCGCGACGGCGTCGAGATCTTCTACAAGGACTGGGGCGCCGGACGCCCCGTCGTCTTTGTGCACGGCTGGCCGCTCAACGGGGACGCCTGGCAGGACCAGCTCAAGGCCGTCGCGGACGCCGGGTACCGCGCTCTCGCGCACGACCGGCGCGGCCACGGCCGCTCCACCCCGGTGTGGTCCGGCTACGACTTCGACACCTTCGCCGACGATCTGAACGACCTGCTCACCGGGCTCGACCTGCGGGACGTCACCCTCGTCGCCCACTCGATGGGCGGCGGCGAACTGGCCCGCTACATCGGGCGGCACGGCACCGGGCGGCTGCGCTCCGCGGTGCTGCTGTCGGCCATCACGCCGGTGATGGTCCGTTCCGACAGCAACCCGGAGGGTGTGCCGGACGAGGTCTTCCGGGGGATCAAGGACGGCCTCCTCCAGGAGCGTTCGCAGTTCTGGAAGGACACCGCGGTCGGGTTCTTCTCGGCGGACCGGCCCGGCACCAAGGCGACCCGGGGCAACCTGGACGCCTTCTGGTACATGGCCATGGCCCAGACGCTGGAGGGCGGGGTGCGGTGCGTGGACGCCTTCGCCTACACGGACTTCACCGAGGACCTGGCGAAGTTCGACATCCCCACCCTCGTCGTGCACGGGGACGACGACGAGATCGTTCCGCTGGAGGCGACGGGCCGGAAGGCCGCCGCGCTGGTTGCCGACGCCGAGTTGAAGGTCTACGAGGGCGGCAGCCACGGCATCGCCCTGGTGCCCGGGGACAAGGAGCGGTTCACCGGCGATCTGCTGGAGTTCCTGCGCCGCTGACCTCCCGGGCTGCCCGGCCTGCCCGGCCTGCCCGGCCTGCCCGGGCTGCCGTGCCGGCGGCCGGGCGGTGCGCGGCCACCGGCACGGCCCGCGTCGGACGGCGGGCCCGCACGCACTCACCGCAGGGGCGCCCGCCCGGATGCGTCCAGCCGCCCGAGCAGCCGCCGCAGCTGCTCCGTCTCCCCCGCGGGCAGCGGCAGTTGGGGCGGACGCGGGGGCCCGGCGTCCCGGTCCAGCAGACCGAGCCCCGCCTTGACGGCGCGCGGCAGACCGCGTCCGACGAGGAACTCCAGCAGCGGCAGCAGCGGCCCGAACACCGCCTCGGCCCGCTCCGCTTCCCCGCGTACCGCCGCGTCGTACAGGTCCAGGCACCACGCGGGCACCAGGCAGGGGGCCGCGGTGCACCAGCCGGCGGCGCCGGCCCGGAAGGCGTCGAGGGCGACGGGGTTGTTCCCGTTGTAGACGGAGAGCGCGCCGTCGGACCGCTCACGCAGCGCCCGGAAGCGGGCCACGTCGCCGGAGCTCTCCTTGACCATGGTGAGCTGCGGGATGCGGCGGGCGAGCGCCACCACCCGGTCCGGGGTGAGATCCACACCGCTGGTGCCCGGGTTGTTGTAGAGCACCATCGGCAGATCGGTGGCGGCGGCCACGGTGGCGAAGTGCCGCTCCAGCTCGGCGTCCGTCAACTGCCAGTACACCAGCGGCAGCACCATGACCGCGGTGGCTCCGTTGCGTGCCGCCACACGGGCGCGGCGGACCGTGCCCTCCGTGCTGAAGTGTGCGACGCCGACGAGGGTGGGGACGCGCCCCGCGACGGTCTGGAGCGTGGTCTCGCAGACGGCGTCCCACTCGCTCTCGGTGAGGTACACGCTCTCGCCGGCGCTGCCGAGCGGGGCGACGGCGTGGCTCCCCGCGGCGACCAGGTCCCCGGTGAGCCGCCGCAGCCCGGGCAGATCGAGCGCACCGGTGTCCGGGTCGAAGGGGGTGACGGGGTAGGAGATGACGCCCCGCAGGGGCGGAGCCGTCGTCACAGCCGCACCTCGCCGGTGAGGCAGTCGGGATGGTTGCGCAGTGCTCTGCGCGCGTAGTAGGCGAAGTTCGCCCGGGAGCGGACGTCCTCCAGGGTCCAGTCGTGGGCCTCCCGGGCGAGCTGCGGGTCCAGCGGCTGGATGGTCCCGGCGGACATGGCGAGCAGCTGGAGCCGGGCGGCGCGCTCGATGAGCACCGCGAGGCTGCACGCCTCCTCGACGGTGCGGCCGGTGACGAGCTGGCCGTGGTGTGCCAGGAGGACGGCCCGCTTGTCGCCCAGGGCTCGGGAGATGATCTCGCCCTCCTCGTTGCCCACGGGAACACCGGGCCAGTCCTTGAGGAAGGCGCAGTCCTCGTAGAGCGGAGTGGTGTCCATCTGGGAGACGACCAGGGGCACTTCGAGCATTGCGAGGGCGGCGGTGTGCAGCGAGTGCGTGTGGACGATGCAGTTGACGTCCTCCCGGGCCCGGTAGATCCAGGAGTGGAACCGGTTGGCGGGGTTGGGCATGCCCTCGCCCTCCAGCACCCGCAGGTCCTCGTCGACGAGCAGCAGATTGTCCTCGGTGATCTCGTCGAAGCCGAGGCCCAGGCGCTGGGTCCAGTAGGTGCCGGGCCGCTGTCCGCGGGCGCTGATCTGCCCGGCGAGGCCCGAGTCGTGGCCGCCGTCGAAGGCGATACGGCAGGTGAGCGCGACCTTTTGGCGGGTGGTCAGCGGGGAGTCGGAGAAGTGGGCGCCCATCTGGCGCTCGGCGCGCTCCAGGAGAACGTCCTTCGAGTCCCGCATGGTGTCTGCCATTTCTGCTCCAGTCCCGAGGCGCCGGCCCGGCCGGCCACCTCTCCATCCGGCTTTCCCCGGCTTTCTCCGGCACCGCTGCCGCGGTACCCCGGGGCTTCCGGCACCGCGTCCGCGGTACCCGGACAGGAAACGTGAAGCACGGTAGGAAACCCTGTGTCATGCCGCAAGGGTGCCCGTGCCGTCGTCCGGAGCAGGGGCGGTGGGGATACTGGTGGGCCCGCGCGCCGGGTGCCCGTGCCGGAGGCGAGGGGCGGGAGGCGGGGCCCGGGAGGGCGCAGGGGCGGAGGGGTGCGAGGACATGGACGGGAGGGGCCGGTGATCAACCGGGTACGGCAGTTGCGCAAGGAGCGCCTGATGACGCTGGAGGCGCTCGCTCGGCGCTCCGGCGTGACCAAGAGCTATCTGTCGAAGGTCGAGCGGGGGCACAGCGTCCCGTCGATCGCGGTCGGCGCCTCGCTCGCGAAGGCGCTGGACGTGCCGCTGGGCAGCCTGTTCACCGAGGCGGAGGAGGCGGCCGAGGTGACGGTGACCCGGGCCGGGGAGCGGCAGTCCCTCACCGACGAGGACGAACCCGGCTCCCGCTACGAGGCGTTGGCGCTGCGGGCCGGCACCAAGGGCATGACGCCGTTCATGCTGCACCCGCCGCACGAGGTGGAGTCCGTGCCGTTCCGGGACCACCCGGGCGAGGAGTTCCTCTTCGTCCACGAGGGCCGGGCCGAACTGCTCTTCCCCTCCGGGGCTTTGACGCTCGGCCCGGGGGACTCCGCCTACTTCCGGGCCACGGTGCCGCACAAGGTGCGCTCCCTGTCGCCCGCCAGGGCCGCCCTGCTGCTCGTCGTGTGTGACGATCGTGACGGCGTCGACACACCACATCCGCAACTCCCGTAGCCGACGGCCCCACGCGTGGCCGGGACCCGTCGCCGGCGCCGTCCGGTTGGCTGGAACTGATTGCTCGTGTGGGGGTACGTTGCGGGGTGACATTCCGTCCCGCCGCGGAGTTGACGGGCTGTCGTGCGAACGCAGGGGGGTCTACGCGTGTCGGACGGGGCGCGCCCGCGCGGGCCCGCGTACCACACCGGGGCGTACAGGTGGTCAGTTCACGACGAACTTGCCTTGCCGAGGGACTATGCATCTCGTCGGATCTCCTCACGCAGCAGGATGGCTAGCATGAGTCGCATACCGGGTCGGAAGATCACCGTCCTCTTCGGCGATCGCCTCCCGGCCTGCGGCCGATGCGACGCGGCCGCACCGTTTCTCCAACTCGTACGGACCGAGGGACCGCGGAATGTCAGTGTCTGCACCGCCCAGCCAGCACCGATCGGCGACGGCGCCGCGCACCTCGCCGGCCGTACCCGTGGCCGTGCTGGTGGTGAGCGCCGTGGCGGCCGGTGCGGCGGTCGCCCTGGCGCCGTCCGCGGCCGGCACCTGGGCGCCGGTCGTGGCGGTGACCGCCTGGGTCTGCCTGGCCGTCGCCGTCCTCGTCGGCCACCGGCTCGTCCTGCGCGCCCGGCGCACGGCGGCGGAGCAGGAAGCCGAGGCCGTACGGCTGCGGGGACAGGTGGCCCAGACCTCGGCCGAGGCCGCGCACCTCGTCAACGTGACGATGCCCGCGCTGGTCAAGCGGCTGCGGGACGGCGCCGGCGCCGGTGAGTCGCTGAGCGGGGTGCAGCCCCCGGCCGATCCCCAACTGCGCCGGCTCGCCGACACCTTCGCCTCCGCCGTCGAGGAGGGCATGCAGCACGTCACGCGCCTCGACGGCGAGCGGCAGCAGGCCCAGCAGCAGTTGCAGCAGGCGGTCGGCGAACTGGAGCAGCTCACCCGGGAGACGCTGCCCGCGGCGGTCGCCCGGCTGCGCGAGGGCCAGTCCGCCGGCACCGTGCTCGCCGACCTCGATCTGCCCCGGCTGCCCGTCGTACGCGCACCCGCCGAGGAGTTCGTCCGGGAACTCGCCCACAGCGAGCGGCGCGCCGCCGCGGCACAGGCCGCCTCCACCAAGGCGCTCAGCCGCGTCCAGGCCAAGGCCCTCGGCATGCTCGCCGACCTGCGGGAAATGCAGGAACGATACGGCGAGGAGGCCTTCGGCGACCTGCTGAAGCTCGACCACAGCACCTCGCAGCTCGGCCTGATGACCGACCGGCTGGCACTGCTCATGGGCGGCCGGGCCAGCCGCGCGTGGAACAAGCCGATCGTGATGGAGTCCATCCTGCGCGGCGCCGTCGGCCGGATCGCCGCCTACCAGCGGGTGCGGCTGCACTGCTCCACCGGCGCCGCCATCTCCGGCTTCGCGGCCGAGGGCGTGATGCACCTGCTCGCCGAACTCATGGACAACGCGGCGAACTTCTCGCCGCCCATCGACGAGGTGCACGTCTACGTCGAGGAGCGCAGCGCCGGGATCGTCGTCACCATCGAGGACAGCGGTCTGAAGATGGCCGACGCGGCGATGCGGCACGCCGAGGAGGCCGTCAGCGGCCGTATCACCGACATCGCCTCACTCCAGGGCACCCGGCTCGGCCTCGCCGTGGTCGGACGGCTCGCCGTGAAGTACGGCATGAGCGTCAACTACCGCCCCTCGTCCCGCGGCGGCACCGGCGTCGTCGTCCTGCTGCCCCCGCAACTCCTCGCCCAGCAGCGCGATCCCGGGCCGCACGAGGCCGCCCGCCGCTCGGCCCCCGCCGCGGCCCCCACACCCGGGCCGGCCCCCACCCCGCCGGGCAGCCCGGCAGCACCGTCCGCACCGGCGCCCGACCCGGCACCGGCGCCCGGTCCGGCGCCGCGCCCCGCGGCCGAGCAGCCCGCCGCCCGGACGGAGCTGCCCGAGCAGGTGCGGCGCCCCACCGGCTCCACCCCGAACGGCCTGCCCGTCCGCTCTCCCGGCCGCACCATGTCCGAGGCGGAGCGCGAGCGCGAACAGCGCCGCTCCGAGCCGGGCCCGCAGGGCGAGCGCCCGGCACGCAATGCCGGCTCGCAGTTCGGCGCCTTCCACCGCGGGCGCCGGTCCGGCGGCACCGGACCGGACACCCCGCCCGAGCCCCCCACCGCTCCGTAGCCCCACGCCACGCTCCGCCCCCCCCGGCGCCCGGGGCCCTGGCGCGCCCTCTTCCCCGCTCGTCGAGTACGTGAGATTGGAGGAACGGGCCGGTGACCGGTCACCCGGGCACCACCGTCCCAACACCCACCATGCAGACCACCGACAACAGCCTCACCTGGCTTCTCCAGAGCCTCCTGGAGCGCACCCCCGGTACCCGGCACGGCCTCGTTCTGTCCCGGGACGGCCTGAAGCTGTGCTGGACCGAGCATCTCTCGCTCGACCAGGCTGACCAGATGGCGGCGATCTGCTCCGGCATCCAGGCCCTCGCGCAGGGCGCCTCCGTGGAGTTCGGCGACGGCACCGGCGGTGTCCGGCACTCCATGACCGAGTTCCACGGCGGTCTGCTGTTCATCGTGGAGGCCGGCGAAGGAGCCCATCTCGCCGTCGTCGCCGAGGAGAACGCCGACCCCGGCGTGGTGGGCCACCAGATGACGGAGATGGTCGAGCAGATCGGTGAGCACCTGCGGGCCGAGCCCCGGAACCCCGCCGGAGGGAGTGCCGCCTCGTGACACGCAAGCCCGTGGACACCGGTGATCCCGACCGGCTCTACACGGTCACGGGCGGGCGGAGCCGCGCCGACGACACCTTCGACCTGGTCACGCTCGTCGTCAGCGAGAGCCAGGCGACGGCGGGAATGCAGTCGGAGCACGTACGGATCCTGGAGATGTGCCGGCACCCCACGGCCGTGGTGGAGATCGCCGCCGAGCTGAAGCTGCCGATCACGGTGGTGCGGATCCTGCTCGGCGACCTGCACGACACGGGCCGCATCACCGCCCGCCACCCGCGCGCCGCGCAGTCCGCCGCGTCGCTCCCCGATACCGCCCTTCTCAAGGAGGTGCTCCATGGGCTCCGCAACCTCTGAACTGTCCTCGCGCCGCACGCCGTTGGCCGACGCGGCGGAGACCGGACTGAAGATCGTCGTCGTGGGCGGATTCGGCGTGGGCAAGACGACCCTGGTCCGCTCCGTCAGCGAGATCCGGCCGCTGAACACCGAGGAGGTGATGACGCAGGCCGGCGTCGGCGTGGACGAGACCAGCGGCGTGGCGGGCAAGACGACCACGACGGTGGCGTTCGACTTCGGGCGGATCAGCCTCAACGAACGCATGGTGCTGTATCTGTTCGGCGCGCCGGGCCAGGAGCGCTTCTGGTTCCTGTGGGACCGGCTGTTCTCCGGGACGCTGGGCGCCGTGGTGCTCGTCGACACCCGGCGGATGGAGGACTCCTGGTACGCCATCGACCGGCTGGAACACCACCGCACCCCGTTCGTCGTGGCCGTCAACAGGTTCGACGACGACGGTGCCCGCCACTCCCTGGACGAGATACGCCAGGCGCTCGCTCTGCCCGAGCACGTACCGATGGTCGACTGCGACGCGCGGGTGAGGCAGTCCGGCAAGGACGTGCTGATCACCCTCGTGGACCACCTCTACGACATGGCCCTGGCCCAGGAGGCGACACCGTGACCGACACCGGTTCCTCTCATCCGCACCCGGCTCCGGCCGGCTGCCCCGTCCACCCGGACGCGATCCGCCTGGCGGGGCTCGAATACCAGCAGACGCCCTCGCAGTTGTACCGGGCGCTGCGCCGGGAGCACGGCGCCGTCGCGCCGGTGCTGCTCGACGGGGACATCCCGGCGTGGCTGGTGCTCGGGTACTCCGAGGTCACCTATGTGACCAGCCACGACGAGCTGTTCGCGCGGGATTCCCGGCGCTGGAACCAGTGGGAGAACATCCCCGACGACTGGCCGCTGATGCCGTTCGTCGGATACCAGCCCTCGGTGCTGTTCACCGAGGGCGCCGAGCACCGGCGGCGGGCCGGGGTGATCACCGAGGCGCTGGAGGGCGTCGACCAGTTCGAACTCGCCCGGGACGCCCAGCTGATCGCCGAGGAGCTGATCGCCGCGTTCGCCGGCAGCGGCCAGGCAGAGCTGATGACCAGCTACGCGCACGCCCTGCCGATGCGTGTCGTCGTCCAGATGTGCGGGATGCCGACCTCGGGCGACGACACCCGGCAGCTCGTGGACGATCTGCGGATCTCGCTCGACGCCGCCGAGGGCGACGACCCCGTCGCCGCCTACGCGCGGGTGGGCGAGCGGCTGCGCCAGCTCGTGAAGGACAAGCGGGTCGCGCCCGGCCCGGACGTCACCTCGCGCATGATCCAGCACCCGGCGGGGCTGACGGACGAGGAGATCGTCCAGGACCTGATCTCGGTGATCGCGGCGGCGCAGCAGCCGACCGCGAACTGGATCTGCAACACGCTGCGGCTGCTGCTGACGGACGAGCGGTTCGCCGTGAACGTCTCGGGCGGCCGGCTCAGCGTGGGCGAGGCGCTCAACGAGGTGCTGTGGCTGGACACCCCGACACAGAACTTCATCGGGCGCTGGGCCGTGCGCGACACCCAGCTCGGCGGCCGGCACATCAAGGCCGGCGACTGCGTGGTGATGGGGCTGGCGGCGGCCAACACCGATCCGCAGATCTGGCCGGAGGCGCACGTCGGCGCGGAGAACGCCGCGCACCTGTCGTTCAGCAACGGCGAGCACCGCTGCCCCTATCCGGCCCCGCTGCTGGCGGACGTGATGGCGCGGACGGCGGTCGAAACGCTGCTGGAGCGGCTGCCGGACCTGGTGCTGGCGGTCGAGCCGGAGGAGCTGTCCTGGCGGCCGTCGATCTGGATGCGCGGACTGACGGCGCTGCCGGTGCAGTTCACCCCCGTCGTGCAGTAGGCCGTTCCGTCGTCCGGCAGGCCCTGCCACCCGGGTCGTGCGGCGGGCCGGACCGGCGGGGGAGAGCGGTGGGAGGGCCCGCGGCGAGCCCCGCGGCGAGGGGCCCTCACCCTGCCCTCACCCCGGCCGCGGGGCCGGCCCGCCGGGGGCCTCAGCCGGCGGCGGGTGTGAACCGCACCGGCAGGGTCTGCGGGCCGCGGGTGAAGACGCCCTGTTCGGCCGGGTCGTAGCCGTCGGCCAGGCGCAGGTCCGGCAGGGCGTCGAGGAGTTGGTTCACACCGGTCTCGACCTCGGCCTTGGCGAGCAGCGCACCGACGCAGAAGTGCCGGCCGAGCGCGAACGCGAGGTGGTCGGCGGCGGCGGAGAAGGCCGTGGTGGTGGTCAGATCGTCGCGGAAGATGTCGAAGCGGTCCGGGTCGCGGTAGCGGTTCTCGTCGCGGTTGGCGGCGCCTATCAGGCAGGTGACGGTGGCGCCGGCGGGTATGGTGCCGCCGCTCAGCTCGACCTCGGTGGCGGACTGCCGCATGATCATGTGGACCGGCGGGGTGTGGCGCAGCGTCTCCGCGAAGGCCAGCGGGATCAGTCCGCGGTCCTCCTTGACGGCGGCGAACTGCTCGGGGTGCAGCAGCAGATTGGCGAAGATGCTGGCGATCGCCTTGTCGGTGGTCTCCCCGCCGGCGGCGAGCAGCAGGCTGCAGAACGCCTTGATGTCCTCGTCGCTCATGCGCACACCGTCGACCTCGGCCGCGCACAGCGTGGACAGCAGATCGTCGCCCAGGTTGTCCCGGCGCTCGCGGATGATCGGCAGCATGTACTCGGCGAACTCGACGCGGGTGCGCTGCCCGGCCGCGGTCACCTCCGGGTCGCCCGTCAGATTGCCGAGGAAGGCGATGACGGCGGTGTACCAGCGGTGGAAGCGCGCGTGGTCGGCCTTGTCGAGGCCCAGCATGTCCGCGATGACGTTGACGGGGAAGCGGGTGGCGTAGTCGGTGACCAGGTCGGCGGAGCCGGTGTGCCGGAAGGCGTCGATCAGCTCCCGCGAGTTGCGCTCGATGACGGGCAGGAACTTCTCCTGCAACTCGCTGCCGCGGAACGCGGGGGCGACGAGGGCGCGCCGCACGGCGTGTTCCCGGCCGCTCATCTGGAGGATCGTCCTGCCGTGCACCGGCTCGATCTGCCAGTCGTAGTTGTCCGTGGTGAACTGGCCGCCCTTGTCCTTGAAGACGCGCTCGACGTCCTCGTACCGCGAGATGATCCAACTCCCGGTGGCCTCGTGCCAGATGAGGGGCGCGCTCTCCCTCATCACGCGGTACGCCGGATAGGGGTCAGCGGCGAACTCGGGCGAGAGGATGTCGGGCACCTGCTGCGCGGTGGACATGGGGCTCCCTGAAGTCGGTGACCGGTGTTTCCGCACCAGGTTATTGATCATTTGACGGCCGGGACAGACCCGGTGCGGACCCGATCGGCCGGGCCGAAGGGCCCGTTCGCGGCCCGCCCGGGACGTCGGCGGCCGTGCGGCGGGCAGTGGCACTGCCCCCGGCTCTGCACCGGAGGGCCTTCCCGCCCGCGACGGTCCGTGGCAGTGTCGCCGCCGTCCACCCGGCTCGCGAGCGTGGGGAGAAGCGGTGCCACGTGCCCACCACGATCACCGCCGGGACGGGGCGCCGTCCCGGCAGGCCGCGGGGCCACGGCCGGACCGGCGAGGCGGCGGCACCGCGGCCGGGGCCGGCACACCGGCCGGTCCGGGGCCGCTGTCGCCGCAGGCGGTCCAGGCCCTGCAACGTGCGATCGGCAATGCCGCCGTGACCCGGATGCTCACCGTCCGGCGTGCCGGCGACGAGGACGGGCCCGGCCCGGGCGTGCCCGGCGTGCTGCGCCGGCCCGGTACCCCGCTGGACGGGCCGCTGCGCGCGGAGATGGAGGCGCGCCTGGGCGCGGACTTCTCCACGGTGCGGCTGCACACCGGCCCGGCCGCGCAGCGGTCGGCCGCCGCGCTGGACGCCCGCGCCTACACCTCCGGGGAGCACATCGTGCTCGGCCGGGGCGGTGGTGACCGGCACACGCTCGCACACGAGTTGACGCATGTGATCCAGCAGCGGTCCGGCCCGGTGGCGGGTACCGACAACGGGGCCGGGCTGTCGGTGAGCGATCCCTCGGACGCCTTCGAGCGCGCCGCCGAGGAGTCGGCCACGAGGGCGCTGCGCGGACCCCTGCCGGGCGAGGGCGCCGGTCCGGCGGCTGTCCCGGGTGCCGCGGGGCGGCCGGGCCCCGGCGGTCCGGCGGGGCAGCGGCCGGTGCAGCGGGCCCGGATCGTGGACATCGATTCCGGACGGCAGCTGGACGCCAAGCAGATACACCAGATCATGGACTGGCTGAGCACGACGGAGCTGACCGTTCCCGTGCAGATTCCCACCGGGGAGAGCAGGCTCACGCGGCGCCAGGCCGCCCACCAGGGCCGGGCGACCGACCCGCGGCTGGACGCCGCGCGGGGCGTGGCCGCGATCAAGTGGCACGAGCTGATCCGCGGCGAGCCGATGCGCCTGTCCTACGGCCCCCGCGATGTGTACGTGCGGCCGGACAGCGGCGGCGTTCTCGGCGCGGCGGTGGGGGAACTGGTCCCGTTGCAGGACGACCCGGTGGTCGGCGCCGACCGCACCCTGGGCCCGTTCGTCGACGCGCTGATGGACTGGCTCGTGCGGCGGCGGAGCAGCAGCAGCGGCGGCCGTCTGAACGTCGATGTCAGGGCCGCGCGGTCGGACGAGGGCACCGGGGCACACGTCGAGATGGCCGGACGTCCCGGCTGGGACACCGCGGCCGGCCAGATCGTCACCACCAACACCGAGGACCGCCGGCACATCATCGCGTGGCACACCATGCGCGACGCGTTCCAGAACATCTTCAACCGTGCCCTGGCCCCGGGGGAGCACCCCGAGGACCGGCTGCGTGAGCTGATCCGGGTGCTGGAGGAGGAGAGCACCTGGACCGAACTCGACAGGGAGCAGGCGCAGGTGGCGGCGGCCGACTCCGACGGTGACGTCGAGATGGCGGAGGCGTCGCAGCCAGCGCAGCCAGCGGAGTCAGCGGAGTCAGCGAGTGTCCGCGGCGGCAGTCCCATGAGCGGCGTTCTCACCGGAGACGGTCCTGGGCCTTCGGCGTCCGGCGGCACGACCTCCGCCGAACTGCGGACGCGTCTGTGCCAGGTCATCGACCGGGTGATGAGGCTGCTGTCGAACAATCCGTTCAACCTGTGGGCCGGTGAGAGCGTCGCCAACCAGTCGATCAACCGGGTGCGCCAGCAACTCGCGGCCAGACTCGCCGAGTACACCGATGACGGCGAACTGCTCGACCGGGTCCGCGACCGGGCCCGCGACGGGGCCGGTCGCGCCAACGAGGACCAGAGGGTCTGGACGGAGGTCCGGGACACCCTGAATGGCGTGGTGGCGACCGACGCCCGCACGTTCATCCAGTCCATCGTCGACTCGTTCGACATCGACATTCCGGTGACCGGTCAGGACGCGACGTCCACCACCTACCGCGCGCTGGCCGACCAGGCCGCCGTGACCGGGAACATCCTGGCCACCGGCCTGGCCCAGGAGGTGCTGCGGATGGCCGACGGCGATCTGCCCGCCGACTTCGACACGCTCATCGAGCAGATGCGCGGCTGGCTGCGCCGGTTCCTGCGCCCGGAGAGCCTGGAGACCTCCACCGACCATCGACGCCGTACGGTCGGCGCACGGCCGCGCCCCGGGGCGGGCTGACCGGCGCCGGCTGTACGCGGACCAGGCGCGCCCCCGCCCGAGCGGTCAGCCCCGGTGCGGGCGGTGTGGGCGGTACGGCTCCAGGGCCGGTTGCGGGTCTCCGGTGAGCAGTTCGGCGGCGACCAGTTCCGCCAGCCCGGCGGCCAGTGTGACGCCGCTGTGGGTGACGACGACGTACGGCCCCCGTCCGGCGCCGGGTGGATCCAGCGGGCCGACGACCGGCAGCCCGTCCAGCGGCAACGGCCGTACGCACACCCGGCGTTCGAGGACCCGCGCGTGGGCGAGGCCGGGTACGAGCGCGCGGGCACGGTCGAGCAGCGTGCCGGCCCAGTGGTCGAGGACGTCCGGCGGGGTGTGCAGGTCGACGTGGACGTCACCGGCCTCCAGGTGGACGGTGCCGGCCGCCTCGTCGTGCGGGCGCAGATGGACGTCGGGGGTGTGCACGACACGGGTGAGCGGTGTCCGCGCCGGGCCCACCCGGACGACCAGCCCCGGCGCCGCCGAGCCGGCGGCCACCGGGTCCACGAGCGGCACCGGCGCCCCGGCGAACGCGGTGACGCCGGGCGTCCAGCGGCCCGCGCAGCACACCACCGCGTCCGCGTGCAGCGCGCCGCCGTCCGCGGTGCGCACCGTCCAACTGCCCTCCGGGGGACCGGAGTCGGCGCGTGCGGTGTGCTCCAGTCCGACGACGTGTCCGGCGACGCCCGTGCGGACCTCGCCGCCGGCGTGCGTCACCCGCTCCAGCAGGCCGGTCACCAGGGGCTCGGTGCGCACATAGCCCTCCTCCGGGTACCAGGCGACCTCCCGCACGTCCGCCGGCAGCCGCAGGGCGGGTTCGAGGGCGGCGACGCGCGAGGCCGGGACGAGTTCGGCCGGGTAGCCCCAGTCGCGCAGCCGCCGCACCCGCGCGGCCGGGCCCTCGCGCGCGGTGTCGTCCCGGTCGCCGGCCGCCGGGGACGACCAGCGCATGTTGCCGACCGGGCGGTACCAGTCGCGTCCGTCGGCCGCCCGGGCGAGCCGGGCCCAGGCGCGCAGCGAGCCGGTGCGCAGCTCGTGGTAGCGGCGGTCGGTGACCCCGTTGGAGTTGAGCCAGGCCAGGCTCCAGCGGGAGGTGCCGTGCGCGGGCGCCTCCCGGTCCAGCACGGTGACGTGCGGGAGCGGGCCGGAGGCCGCCGCGGGGTCGGTCAGCCGGTGGGCGAGCGCGGCGCCGAGCACTCCGGCGCCGATGACGACGATGCGGGCGGGGGACGGCATGCGGGCTCCTCCTCGGCGGACGGCGTCCCGGCGGGCGCCGGTGGTCAGGCGGACGGGGTGCGGGCGGTGCCGGGTGCGGGGCCGGTGGACTCGCGGGTGATCAACCTGCCCCGCAGCACGATGCGTTCACCGGCGGCGGCGCCGGAGCCCGCGCCCTGCGCGCTCTCCTGACCGGCGTGGCGCTCCCGTTCGGCCATCCGCTCCAGCAGCCGGCGGCCGGCGGCCGTGCCCAGCTCGCGCCGGGGCTGCCGTACGACGGTGAGCCGGGGGCGGACCAGCGTCGTCCAGTCCTGGTCGTCGAAGCCGACGAGCGAGATGTCGCCGGGGCAGGAGCGCCCGCTGTCCTGGAGGGCGGCGACGGCTCCGGAGGAGAGCACGTTGTCGGTGCAGAACAGCGCGGTCACCTCCGGGTTGCGGCGCAGCAGCCGGCGCACCGACCGCTCGGCGGCGTGCCGGTCGTAGGGGGAGTGGACGACCAGCTCCGGGTCGGGTTCGATCCCGGCGCGGCGAAGCGCTGCGAGGTGGCCCACGAGCCGGGCGGCGCTGGGGCGTTCGTCGTCGCCGTCCTTGACGCGGGCGTCGCGCAGCCGGTCGAGGTCGCGTGCGGCCTCGCTGACGACGGCGATACGGCGGTGGCCCAGACGCGTCAGATGGCCGACGGCGCTGCGGGCGCACGCGGTGTTGTTGATGGTGACCTGGTCGACGTGCGGGAGGGCGGCGAGCGGGCGGTCGAGCAGCACGGTGGGCAGGCCCGCCTCCGCCATGGGCCGCAGCCGCTCGGCGGTGCCGGGCCCCTGTGGTGCCAGCACGAGCCCGTCGACGCGCTTCTCCCACATGATCTGGAGCGCGCGCTGCTCGGCGGCCGGATCGGAGTCGGTGTTGGCGAGGAGTATCTCGTAGCCGGCGGCGCGGACGACGTCGGTCAGCGCGCGGACGGCGCTGGCGAAGAAGGAGTTGCCGACGTCGGTGACGACGACGCCGACCGTCTGCGTGGAGCCGTGGATGAGGCTGCGGGCCAGGCCGTTGGGCCGGTAGCCGAGGCGCTGTGCGGCCTCCTCGACCTTGGCGCGGGAGGCGGCGCCGGCGTGGCCGTAGCCGCCGAGGACGCGGCCCGCCGTCGCGGTGGAGACCCCTGCGGCCCGGGCGACCTCGACGATGCTGGGCGGTCCGCCCCGTCGCTCCTTGTGCTGCACCCCGCGCCTCTCCTGTTCCCGTCCGGTGTCGGGCCGTTGCCTGGCGTGTTCCTCAGCGAGGGGACGCCCGCGACCTCTTGACGCCAGTCTAACCGCGTTGAGAAGGTTCTCAGCGTCCGACTGAGAACCTTCTCAGTCGCGCCGCTCACCGCGTCGCAAGGAGAGAACGACCCCCATGGCCTCGCCCGTCACCGTCGCCCCCGCACCGCCGGCCGCCGACCTCACCCCGACCCTGGAACACACCGTCGCCCAGGCCGGCGCCGCCCGCGCCCTCGCCGCCCGCCTCGTCGAACGCGGCCTGCGCACCGTCTACTTCGTCGGCTGCGGCGGCTCCTACTACTCGACCTTCCCCGCCCAGGACCTCATGGAGCGGCACTCCCACGGGCCCGCCGCGTACCGCATGACGGCCGGCGAGATGATCCACCGCGGGCTGGCCGGGCTGGACGAGAGCGCCCTCGTCGTCGCCTCCTCGCACTCCGGTGCCACCCCCGAGACGCTGGAGGCCGTCCGCCTCGCGAAGAAGGCCGGGGCCACGGTGGCCGGTATCGCGCGCTGCGCCGACGGGCGTACCTCGCCGCTCGCCGAGGAGGCCGACGCGCTGTTCGACTACCCCAGCGAGGTCACCGTCACCGAGCCGAAGGCCATCCACTTCACCCAGCTCGCGCTCGCCGTGCTGGAGGCCGCCGGCGCGCTGCCCGACCCCGAGGGCGCCTGGCGGGCCGTCGCCGCCGTGCCCGAGGCGCTGACCGCGGCCAAGCACGAGGTCGCACCGCTCGGCGAGCGGGTCGGCGCCCAGTGGCGGGACGCACGGCTGGTCTACGTCCTGGGAGCCGGGCCCAACTTCGGCGCCGCCAACGCGCTGGCCGCCTGCTATCTCCAGGAGATGAACTGGCTGCACGCCTCCGCCGTGAACGCCGGTGACTTCTTCCACGGCCCCTTCGAGATCGTCGGCCAGCACCCCGTCCTCGTCCTCAACGGCGAGGACGAGACCCGCGCGATGGGCGAGCGCGCCGTGGCCTTCGCCGAGCGGTACTACGACACCTGGTCCGTCCTCGACTCCAAGGACTTCACCCTGCCCGGCGTCCCCGCGGCCCAGCGTGGCCTGATCAGCCCGCTGGCCGTGGCGAGCGCCGCCCGCAGGCTGCTGGACTTCTGCGCCGCCGAGCGCGGGCACAACCCCGCGCAGCGCCGCTACATGTACCGGGTGGACTACTGATGGGCGCACCCGAGCCGCCCGGCGCACCCGCGCGGGTGCTGGGCATCGGCGACAACGTCGTCGACCGGTACCCGGACCTCGGCGTGATGTACCCCGGCGGCAACGCCGTCAACGTGGCCGTGTACGCCCGCAGGGCCGGGGCCGCCTCCGGCTACTGGGGCGTGACCGGCGACGACCCGGCCGGCGCCGTGGTACGCGGCGCCCTGGCCGCCGAAGGCGTCGACACCCGCCGGGTGCGCACCGCGCCCGGGCCCAACGCCTGGGCCGAGGTCGGACTCGTCGGCGGGGACCGCGTCTTCAAGGGATCCGACGACGGGGTGTCCGAATTCGCCCTGGACGAGGACGAGTTGGCGCAGCTGTCCGCCTGGGACGTGGCGCACACCGCCTACAGCGGCTCCCTCGTCGACCAGGTGCCGCGGCTGGCCGCCCGCACCCGCGTCTCCTTCGACTTCTCGCACCACTGGCGCGAGCCCTGGGCGGCCGGGCTGTACCCGCATCTGTTCCTCGCGGCCTTCTCCGCCTCCCAGCTGGATCAGGACGCGGCGGCCGGGCTGCTGGAGGACGCGGTGCGCCGCGGCACCCGCTGGGCGCTCGCCACCCGGGGCGGCGCGGGCGCCCTGCTGACGGACGGCGTCTCGTGGTGGCGGCAGCCGGCCGCCCCCGCGCGGACCGTCGACACGCTCGGCGCCGGTGACGCCTTCACCGGCACACTGCTGGCCGCCCTCGCGGCGGGCGGCGACCCCGGCCCGGCGCTCGCGCGGGCGGCGCGGGCGGCGGCGCTGGCCTGCACGGCACACGGCGGGTTCGGACACGGCGCACCGCTGGCCGCCCAGGGGCCCGGCGCCCCCGAGGTCGCGCGGGCAGCGGCAGGAGAAGGGCCGTCCGCACGGCGGCCGCACGGCAAGGACAGGTAGGAACGGCAATGACCCTGCGCATCGGTGTCGACACCGGCGGCACCTTCACCGACGTCGTCGCCTTCGACGAGGAGACCGGCGCCCTGCACGTACGGAAGGTCTCCAGCACCCCGCAGGACCCGGGGCTGGCCATCGTCGAGGGCCTCGACCAGATCCTGGAGCAGATCGGCGGCCGTTCCCCGGCCGACGTCGGCTACTTCGCCCACGGCACCACCGTGGGCACCAACGCCCTGCTCACCCACCGCGGCGCCCGCACCGGCGTCGTCACCACCCGCGGCTTCCGCGACCTGCTGGAGCTGGGCCGCGGCCGGCGGCCCCGGCTCTACGACCTCCAGGCCGACAAGCCCGCCCCGTTCGCGCCCCGGGACCTGCGCCTGGAGGTCACCGAACGGGTGCGGCACGACGGCAGCATCGAGACGCCGCTGGACGAGGACGAGGTACGCGCCGCCGCACGCACCCTGCGCGAGGCCGGAGTCGAGTCCGTCGCCGTCTGTCTGCTCTACAGCTTCCTGCGGCCCGAGCACGAGCAGCGGATCGGGGAGATCCTCCGCGAGGAGCTGCCCGGCGCCCATCTCTCGCTCTCCAGCCGGGTGCTGCCGGAGTTCCGCGAGTACGAGCGGCTGTCGACCGTCGTCACCAACGCCTATGTCGGCCCCGTCGTCGCCGAGTACCTCGCCAAGCTGCGGCAGCGGCTGGCCGAGCGCGGACTGGCGGCCGTCCCGCACGTCACCCAGTCCAACGGCGGCATCATCCCGTTCGAGGCGGCCGAGGAACTGCCGGTGCGGATGGTGCTGTCCGGGCCGAGCACCGGCGTCGTCGGCGCCGCCGGCCTCTGTGCCGCCGCCGGCCACCCGGACCTCATCACCTTCGACATGGGCGGCACCTCCTCGGACGTCTCCCTCGTCCGGAACGGCGTGCCCAAGGTGACCACCGGCATGGAGCTGGACGGGCGGCCCGTGCGCACGCCGATGCTCGACATCCACACCGTCGGCGCCGGCGGCGGCTCGCTCGCCCGGGTGGACGCCGGCGGGCATCTGAAGGTCGGCCCGGCCAGCGCCGGCGCCGACCCGGGCCCGGCCTGCTACGGCAAGGCGTCCGACACCGCGGAGCCGACCGTCACCGACGCCGACATCGTCCTGCACACCCTCAACCCGGTGCATCTGCTGGACGGCCGGATGCCCGTCGACGAACAGGCCGCACGGGCCGCCGTCGGGCGGATCGCCGAGCGCATCGGGCTCGGCGTGGAGGAGACCGCGCACGGCATCCTGCGCGTCGTCACCGCCAACATGGCCCGGGCCATCCGCGTCATCTCCGTCCAGCGCGGCTACGACCCGCGCGACTACACGCTCGTCCCGTTCGGTGGCGCCGGTCCGCTGCACGCCTCCCAGCTCGCCCGCGAACTGGGCATGCGCACCGTCCTCGTGCCGCCCACGCCCGGCGCCCAGTCGGCGCTCGGCCTGCTGATGACGGACGTCCGCGCCGACTTCTCCCGCACCCGGATCCAGCGCCTCACCGACGACCCGGAGCGCACCGCCGGGCAACTCGGCGCCCTGTGGGCCGAGTTGGAGGACGAGGCCGCCGCCTGGTTCGACGCCGAGCGGATCCCCGAGGCGGACCGCGGCCTGGAGCGCACCGCCGAACTGCGCTACGCCGGGCAGAACCACGAGATCCCGGTGCCGGTGCCCGCCGGGCCGCTGGACGCGGCGGCGCTCGCCGGCGTCCTGGAGACCTTCGCCGCCGAGCACCGCAGGCTGTACGGCTACGACGCGCCGGACGAACCCGTCGAGGCCGTCACGGTGCGGCTCCAGGCGGTCGGCGCGGTGCCGCAGGCGAAGCTGCCCCGCGAGGAGCCCGCAGGCGAGGACGCCTCCGCCTCGCTCACCGGCCACCGGGAGATGCACCTCCAGGGCGAGGGCTTCGTGTCCGTCCCCGTGCACCGGCGCGCCGACCTGCGCCCCGGCAACCGCGTCACCGGGCCCGCCGTGGTCGAGCAGATGGACACCACGACGGTGCTGCTGCCCGGCGACGTCCTCACCGTGGACGACCACTCCAACCTCGTCATCGCGGTGGGCGGCTGACCGCACCCGCCGCCCCGAACCGCCGCACCAGCCGCAGAGGAAACCCGATGAACGACACCGCCACCCCGCCCTCGCCCGACCCCGTCCTGGTCGAGGTGATGGGCGCGGCGCTGTCCTCCCTCGTGGAGGAGATGGGCGAGACCCTCGTCCGCGCCGCCTACTCCAGCAACATCAAGGAACGCCGCGACTGCACCGCCGGGCTGTTCGACGCCGACGGCCATATGCTTGCGCAGGCCGAGCAGGCCTCGCCCATCCACCTCGGCTCGCTCATCGGCGTGGTCTCCGCCGTGCTGGAGCGCTTCCCCGTCGAGGACATCCGGCCGGGCGACACCTTCCTCAGCAACGACCCCTACTCCGGCGGCGGTTCGCACCTGCCGGACATGGTGCTCGTCACGCCCGTCTTCGCCGACGGGCGGCTCACCGCGTGGGCCGCCAACCTCGCCCACCACGCCGACTTCGGCGACCGCGGGCACGCCCACATCTTCCAGGAGGGCGTCCGCATCCCGCCGGTGCGCTTCGCCCGCGAGGGGGAGATCGTCGACGACGTCTTCCAGCTCGTCCTCACCAACTGCCAGGTGCCGGCCGAGCGCCGGGCCGACTTCCGCGCCCAGCTCGCCGCCAACCGGCTGGCCGTGACCCGCTACGGCGAACTGGTCGAGCGGTACGGCCGGGCCACGATGCTGGAGACGGCCGCCGCGCTGCTGGACTACACCGAGCGCCGCACCCGCGCCGCCATCGCCGAGGTGCCCGACGGCACCTACGCGTTCACCGACCGCTTCGACTGCCCCGAACTGGAGGACACCGAGCTGGAGTTGCGGCTGCGGGTGACCGTCGACGGGGACGAGCTGCACTTCGACTTCGCCGGCAACCCCGGGCAGGTGCGCGCCTCGGTGAACATGGTGCGCACCGCGCTGTACGCCACCGTCTACTACGCGGTGAAGACCCTCGTCGACCCCGACATCCCGTCCAACGCGGGGCTGCACCGCCCCATCCGGATCGACGCACCGCTCGGCAGCATCGTCAACTGTGTGGAGCCGGCCGCCGTCAACGGCCGCACCGAGACCTGCCAGCGCGTCGTCGACCTCATCCACGGCGCCCTCGCGCCCGCGGTGCCCGAGCGGGTGACGGCCGCCTCCAACGGCGCCAACACCGGGGTGCACTTCTCCGGCTGGGACCACGCCAGGGGCCGCTACTTCGTCTATCTGGAGACCATCGGCGGCGGCTCCGGCGCCCGCGCCGGCAAGGACGGCCTGGACGGCGTCCAGGTGCACGTCACCAACACCTCCAACCTGCCCGTGGAGGCGCTGGAGACGGAGTACCCGCTGATGGTCGAGGCGTACGAGCTGGTGCCCGGCTCCGGCGGGGCCGGGCGCACCCGCGGCGGCATGGGGATCCGGCGGACGGTACGCGTCGAGGACAGCCGCGCCGGGACCGGCGGGAAGGGCACGCCCTCCGGCGACGCCGGGAGCCCGGACGGCGCCCGGGACGCGTCCGGCGCCGACAGCGGTACCGGCGAGGCCGACGGCGTCCAGTTCTGGCTCGACACCAGCCGGCTCAGGTCCCGGCCCTGGGGCCTGTTCGGCGGACTGCCCGGCAGCAGCGCCCGCGTCGAACTCAGCGAGGGCGCCCGGCCGGTGGTCCGCGGCCACACCGTGCTGCGCCCCGGCGACCGGGTCAGCGTCGTCACCGCCGGCGCCGGCGGCTACGGCGACCCCGCGGAGCGCGACCCGGCCGCCGCCGAGCGCGACACCCGGGAAGGCACCACGCCCCCGGACGCCTGACGCCCCAGCCCGGGCCCGGCCCCGCCGGGCCCCCGACTCCCGGCCCTCCGGCCCCGGACCAAGGACCCGCCCCAGGACAGAAAGAGGAGGTGTGCGATGACGGACACCCCCGCACCACCGGTCCCCCCACCCGCCCACCGCGACACAGCCGCGGACACCACCGCACGTTCCACCGCCCCGCCGCCCGCCGACGCCGCAAACACCTCCTGGCGCCGGGTGCTGTGGGCGGCCATGCTCGGCAACGCCGTCGAGTGGTACGACAACGCCCTCTACGGGATCCTCGCCGTCGTCATGTCCCGCACCTTCTTCCCCGAGGGCGACGGCACCGCGGCGCTGATCTCCACCTATCTGGGCCTGATCCTCTCCTACGCGATCCGGCCCGTCGGCGGCACCCTGATGGGACGGGTGGCCGATCTGAAGGGGCACAAGTTCGTCCTCACGGTCACCATTTCGCTGATGTCCGTGGGCACGGTGGCCATCGGCGTCCTCCCCGGCTACTCGGCCATCGGGATCGCCGCCCCCGTGCTGCTGGCGCTGTGCCGCCTCGTGCAGGGGCTCGGTGCGAGCGCCGAGTACACCGTGGCCAGCAACTTCCTGCTGGAGCACGGGCCGCGCAACCGGCGCAACTATCTGTCCGGCTGGAGCGTCGGCTCCACCTCGCTCGGCCCGCTCATCGCCTCCGTCCTGGCGTACGCGCTGATCGTCACGCTGCCGGGGGAGAGCTTCAACTCCTGGGGCTGGCGCGTGCTGTTCCTGCTCGCCGCGCCGCTGTCCCTGGTCACGCTCTACATCCGGCGGCGCACCACCGAGGCGCCCGAGTACCGCAGGGTGCTGGAGGAGGCGCGGGCCGAGGGCACCGAGCAGGCGCCGTTCACCGAGGCCGTGCGCGGCCACTGGCGGGACATGCTGCGGGCCATCGGACTCGGCGCCGGGCAGCGCGTCGGCTCCTTCATGATCCAGAGCTATTTCGTCACCGCGCTGGTGCACAACGGCTTCGGTGAGGACCGTGCGCTGCTGGCCGCCATCCTCACCTACGTCGTGGGCGCCCCGGCGGCCGTCTGGGGCGGCAGGGTCGCCGACCGGTACGGCGGCCGGCGGCTGCTGGTGTGGGGCTACGGCGTGTTCGTGCTGTTCACCGTGCCGACGTTCGTCGCCATCGAGTCGGGCTCGTTCGCGCTCGCGTTCGTCGCCGTCGTCGTCTTCACCGTGCTGAACAACATCGTCGGCGCGCCGCTGACCACCGCCTACGTGATGAGCTTCCCGCCGCATGTGCGGGGCACGGCCGCCGCGCTCAACTACAACGTGGGCACCACCCTGCTGGGCGGTACGGCACCCCTGCTGGCGACCTGGCTGGTGTCGCTGACCGGCACCGAGGTCTCGTTCGGCTGGTACATGGCCCTCATCTGCCTCGTCTCGGCCCTCGTCGCCGCGTTCGCCCTGCCGAAGGCCATCGACGAGGCCCGCGAATCGCCCGCACCGTCCCCGGGCCCCGAGCCCGCACCGGAGGAGAAGTGAGCACCAACGACCGTGCCGCGCACGGCACATGGCAGACGGACGGCACGGACCCGGTGCCCGCCGCACGCTACGGGCCCAAGCCACCGGTGGAGGGCAGCGGCGGGCTCGCCGTCACCTCGCACCCGCTGGCCACCCGCGCCGCACGCGACATCCTGCGCGAGGGCGGCAACGCCGTCGACGCGGCGCTCGCCGCCGCCGCGACCCAGCTCGTCGTCGAACCGCACATGACCTCGCCCACCGGCGGCCTCAGCCTGCTGCACCGCAGCGCGGCCACCGGCGCCGCCACCTACGTCAACGGCAACGTGGCCGCACCCCTCGCGCCGCTGCCCGACTTCTCCGGCGCCGACCTGACCCGCGGCCGCGGCGTCCCCGTGCCCGGCTGGTGGCCCGCGTTCGAGGAGGCACGGCGGCGCTTCGGCACCCGGGACCGCGCCCGTCTGCTGGCCCCCGCGCTCGCGGCGGCCACCGACGGTTTCGAGGTCAACCCGTTCCTGTACGGCATCGCCTACGGGGAACAGGCACACCTGGGCGCCTCCCCGCAGATGCGCGAGGTCTTCTTCGCGGAGGGCCATCTCGCCGTCCCCGGCCAGGTCATCACCCAGCCCCGCGCCGCCCGCACCCTGGAGCGGCTGCGGGACGAGGGCATGGACTACTACCTCGGCGACTTCGCCCGCGCGGTCGCCGCCGCGGCCCGCGCCGACGGGGGAGTGCTGCACGAGCGGGACTTCGCCGCCTACCGCGCCCGCGTCCAGGAGCCGGTGCGCGGCACCTACCGCGGCGCCGGGATCGTCGCGGCGCCGCCGCCCGACGACGGCGGCGTCCAGCTGATCTCGGCGCTGAACATGCTGGAGACCGTGGATCTGCCGCGCCTGGGCCCGCCGTCGGCCGACCCGGAGACGCTGCGGCTGCTCATCCAGGCGCACAACACCGCCTACTACGCGCCGCCCCTGCGGTACGGCCTGGAGGAGGACCGCGAGCGGCTCGAACTGCTGCTGTCCAAGAGCTACGCCCGCACCCGGACGGCGCTGCTGGAGCCGGTGCCGCCGGCGTCGGCGACCCCGGCGCCCGGCACGATCCACATCAGCGTCGTCGACGCAGCGGGCGACACCGTCGCGCTCACCCATTCCCACATGTGCTCCGGCTTCGTCAACGGCCTGTTCGCCGAGGGCTTCCAGCTCTCCGGCGGCGGCTCCTTCTTCCAGCGGGTGATGCCGCAGCCGGGCGAGCGCGCCTGTGTGTACCTGGCGCCCAACCTCGTGCTGCGGGACGGGAATCCGGTGCTGGTGTCCGGGTCGCCTTCGGTGTCGCTGGTGGCCAACGTCCTCCAGAACCTCGTCAACATCCTCGACTTCGGCATGAGCATCGAGGACTCCGTCCGCGCGCCCCGCTTCGGCGCCCGCCCGCACACCCCCGAACGCGGCTGGGAGCCGGGCAACCTCCTGGAGGCGGGGTTCGACGAGGCCGTCCTGCGGGAGGTGCGGTCCTGGGCCGGGCGGGAGCGGCTGTGGACCCGCGTCGTCAACCCGTGGAGCGCGCTGACCGGAAACTTCGAGGGCATCACGCTGGATCCGGACACCGGCGCCGCCCGCGCCTGCGCCGACCCGCGCCGGGTGGGGGCGGCCGAGGCGGCCTGAGCGACGGCACCCACGGGCGTCGCGCCCGGGCTCCCACCGGCGTCGCGCCCGGGCTCCCACCGGCGTTGCGCTCGGGGGTGCCACCCCCGACACTGATCGGTGCGCCGAACACGCCCCTCCCCAGCTTGTTCGGTATACGGAACAGATCCGGAGCCGAGGAGCACATGTGGCGGGCACCGACGAGTCGATCCGCGCCCTGCTGGCGGGCAACCTCAAGCGGGCCAGGGAGCGGCACGGGCTGTCCCTCTCGGAGCTGTCCCGGCGCTCCGGCATCGGCAAGGCCACGCTCTCCCAACTGGAGTCGGGGTCCGGCAACCCCACCATCGAGACGGTCTTCAGCCTCTCCCGCGCGCTGGACGTGCCCATCTCCGCGCTGCTGGACGCGCCCGCACCGCGACCGTTCACGGTGGTGCGGGCCGCCGAGGTCGAGGTGCTCAGCGGGGAAGGCGTCGACCTGCGGGCGCTGCGCCGCATCACCTCGGGCGACACCACCGTCGAACTCTACGACCAGCGGGTGCGCGCCCGATCCCGGCAGAAGTCGCTCGGGCACGCCGGCACCGAGCACACCGTCGTGCAGGACGGCGTGCTCCTGGTGACGGTGGACGGGCACCGGACCGAACTCGGCCCCGGCGACTACGTCGGCTTCGACGGCTCGCTGCCGCACTCCTACGAGGCGGCCGGTGAGGCGGTGCGCTCGGTGCTGCTCCTGCACTACAGGACCACCGCCGCGACGGAGCCCGTGCACGACCATTGACGCTCCTCGCGCCGCGCTCCTAGCCTCGATTCCGTTCGCTGTACCGAACAGAGGGGGTGCGGTGTACGGAACGCGCGTGGTGATACTGGGCGCGGGCATCGTGGGCGCGGCGTGCGCCCGCGAACTGGCGCACGCCGGCTTCGACGTCACCGTCCTCGACCGGGCCGGGGCGGCGGGCGCGACCACCGCACACGGCGAGGGCAACATCCTCGTCTCCGACAAGGAACCCGGCCCCGAACTCCAACTCGCCCAGCTCTCCCGCGACTTGTGGCCGCGGACGCTGGAGTCCGTCGCGGCCGGACCGCTCGGCCAGACGGCCGCCGCCCGCGCCGAGTGGGCGGCGAAGGGCGGCATCGTCGTCGCGACGACGGCGGCGGGCGCCGACGCCCTGCACGCCTTCGCCGACCGACAGCGCACCGCGGGCGTCCGCGCCGAGCCCCTCACCCGCGCGCAACTCGCCCACGCGGAACCACACATCACCGCCGGACACACCGCCGCCGTCCACTACCCCGACGACGCCCAGGTGCAGCCGGCCGCCGCCGCCACCGTGCTGCTGGCCGACGCCCGCGCCGCCGGGGCACGCGTGCACACCTGCCAGGAGGTCCGCTCCGCCGTCGTCCACGGCGGCCGGCTCACCGCCGTCCGCACCGACACCGGCCGCCACGAGGCCGAGGTCTTCCTCGACGCCGCCGGCCCGTGGTCGGCCGAACTCTCCGCCCGGCTGGGCGTGTTCCTCGGCGTCCACCCGCGCCGCGGCGAGGTCCTGGTCACCACCCCGCTGCCGCCCACCGTCTTCCACAAGGTCTACGACGCCGACTACGTGGACGCCGTCGGCAGCGGCGACGGAACCCTCCAGACCTCCGCCGTCGTGGAGTCCACCGCGGCCGGCACCGTACTGATCGGCTCCTCCCGCCGCCGCGTCGGCTTCGACGACCGGCTGCGCCCGGAGGTGCTGTCCGCCGTCGCCGCCAAGGCCGTCCGCCTCTTCCCGGCCCTCGCCCGCGTCCCCGCCATGCGGGCCTACGGCGGCTTCCGCCCCTACGTCACCGACCACCTCCCGGTCATCGGCCCCGACCCCCGCCTCCCCGGCCTCTGGCACGCCACCGGCCACGAAGGCGCCGGCATCGGCCTCTCCCTGGGCACAGCCCACCTCCTCCGCACCCTCCTCCTCGACGAAACCCCACCCCTGGACCCCACCCCTTTCCGCGTGGACCGCCCGGCGGTGACAGAAGTGACTGAAGGGAGCGCCACTCCGGAACAGAGTGCGAACAGGCCCGATACGCGATGGGGGGCACCACGCAGCGGGGGTCTCCTAGAGGGGGCGGAGCCCCCTGACGCCCGGCCGGCGAGGCCAAGGGGGAAAGGGGCGAAGCCCCGGAGGAAGCCGGGAGGTGGCACAGAGCTGCACCTCACAGTGGACGGCGCCCCCGTGCAGGGCACGCAGGGCCAAACCCTGGCCGCAACCCTCCTGGCGGCAGGCAGAACCAGCTGGCGCCGCACCACGACGTCCGCGCCCCGCGGCCTCTTCTGCGCCATCGGCACCTGCTTCGACTGCCTCGTCACCGTCAACGGCGAACCCGATGTCCGCGCCTGCCGCCGCCGCGCCGCGGACGGCGACGTGCTCACGTCGCAGTCCCGGAGCACCAACACGGGGCACCGCCCCGCACCGGACCGGGACCGGCCGCGCGGGGACGCCCGGTGAGGCGCCGCTGGGTCCTGGTGGTCGGCGCCGGCCCGGCCGGTCTCGCCGCCGCCGACGCCGCGCTGGCGGCCGGAGCCCGCGTCACCCTGGTCGACGGCGCGGACACCCCGGGCGGCCAGTACCATCGCGCACCGTCGGACACCCAGACGACGGCAGCGCCCCAAGTGGAGCCGGGCCGCGGCGCGTTCACGGAGCGCCGGGACCGTGTGCTCGGCCACCCCCGCAGCGCGTGGCTTCCGGCGACCGCCGTCTGGGCGTTGGAACGCCGCGCCCCCACCGAGCCACCAGGTCCGCCCCGGGTGCACCTCGTGCACGGCGCAGAAGGCACACGGGCCGGAGCGGGGACACCGGACGCAGAGGACGCGCGGGACGCACAGGACGCAGAGGGCGCACGGCTGACCGAAGGCGAACCGGGCGGAGGCGGAACACACTTCCCAGAGGGCGTTCAGGCCGCAGGGGGTACGGCCGCCGACAGGCCCCGCAGTACCGCCGACCCCGACGCCCTGGTACTGGCGACGGGCGCCCACGACCGCGTACTGCCCTTCCCCGGCTGGCAGTTGCCGGGCGTGTACACGGCCGGTGCCGCGCAGGCCCTCGCGAAGGGGGAGCGGGTGGCGGTCGGCCACCGCGTCGTCGTCGCCGGGAGCGGCCCCTTTCTGCTGCCGGTGGCGGCGTCCCTCTTGGCGGTGGGCGCGACCGTCGCGCAGATCCTGGAGGCGGGCGGCACCGGGGCCCTCGCACGCGGCTGGCTCAGCAGCCCGTGGGAGCTGCCGCGCCACACCGGCAGGACCGCCGAACTGGCCCGTTACGCCAATCAATTGGCCGCGCACCGGGTGCCGTTCCGCACCGGCGAGGCCGTCGTCGAGGCAAGGGGCGACGGCCGGGTCGAGGAGGTCGTGACCGCCCGGCTGCGTCCGGACTGGAGCCCGGTGCCCGGGACGCGGCGCACGGTGGCCGTGGACGCCGTGTGCGTCTCGCACGGCTTCACACCGCAGCTGGAGCTGCCGGTCGCCGCCGGGTGCACGCTGCACACCACGCCCGGCGGCCCGTTCGTCACCGTCGACGCGGACCAGGCCACCACCGTGCCCGGTGTGTACGCGGCCGGGGAGATCACCGGCATCGCCGGGGCGCCGGCGGCCCGTGCCGAGGGCGCGCTGGCCGGCTGGTCGGCGGCCGGCGGAGACCGCGCCGCCCGCCCCCTCGCGGCGCTGCGCCGGGCCCGCGACCAGGGCCGCGCCTTCGCCGAACGGCTGCGCCGGGCACACCCGGTGGGCCGCCGCTGGCCGGACTGGCTCAGCCCCGACACGGTCATCTGCCGCTGCGAGGAGACGGATCTGGCCGCGCTGCGCCAGGCGTACGGCGACACCGTGCCCGACGAGCGGGCCGCGCGTCTGGCCGCCCGCGCCGGGCTGGGTCCCTGCCAGGGCAGGTTCTGCCGGTCCGCCGTCGCCCACCTCACCGGCCGCCCCGAGACCCCGCCCGACCGCCCGCTGGCCCAGCCCGTCCGGCTGGGTGAACTCGCCCGGCAGCCCGCCCGGTTGCGGCCACCGGGCACCGCCGGCCCGCACGCCAGGGAGGCACCGTGAACAGCACCGGCAACGACAGGAACGACGACGGCAACGCCCGAGGCGACAACGCCCGAGGCGACAGCGACAGCACCAGCCTCAGCACCAGCGAGAGCCGAGGCGGCGGCAGGGCAGGGGGTAGCGAGGACGACGACGGCGCACGTCTCGGTGGGCTGATCGTGGCGACGGCCCTGCCGTACCGGGAGGACCGCTCGGCCCCCGCGGGGCTCGCCGTCGACCTCGACCGCTACGCCGCGCACTGCCGCTGGCTCGTCGACAACGGCTGCCACGGCGTGGGCCCGAACGGCTCGCTGGGGGAGTACTCCTCGCTGACGCCGCAGGAGCGCCGCGCGGTCGCCCGTACGGCGGTCGAGGCGGTGCGCGGCGTCGGCAAGGTCGTCGTCGGGGTGCACGCGCCCGGCTCGCACCAGGCGCGCGCGTGGGCCCAGGCGGCGGCGGAGGACGGCGCCGACGGTGTGCTGTGTCTGCCGCCCACGATGTACCGGGCCGACCCCCGCGAGATCGTGGCGCACTACGAGGCGGTGGCCTCGGTGGGCCTGCCGGTCATGGTCTACAACAACCCGCTGGACACCAAGGTGGACCTCACGCCGGAGCTGCTCGCCGAGCTGGCCGACGTCGAGCACGTCGTCGCCGTCAAGGAGTTCTCCGGCGATGTGCGGCGCGTGCTGGAGATCCGGGAGCGCGCGCCCGGCCTGAAGGTGGTGTGCGGGGCGGACGACGTCGTGGTGGAGAGCCTGCTGATGGGCGCGTCGGGCTGGTTCGCCGGGTTCCCCAACGTCTTCCCGCGGGAGTCGCGGCGGCTGTACGAGCTGGGCCGCGCGGGCCGTGTGGAGGAGGCCCGTGCGCTCTACGAGCCGCTGGTGGCGGCCTTCCGCTGGGACTCGCGTACCGAGTTCGTGCAGGCGATCAAGCTCGGCATGGACCGCGTCGGCCGGTACGGCGGCCCGTGCCGCCCACCGCGCGGCCCGCTCACACCCGCGCACCACCGGCAGGCGGCGGCCGACCTGGACCGCGCGATCGCCGCGCTCACCGGGGACGCGGGCTGATGCGCGCGGTACGCGCACTGAGCGCGGTGGACTCGCACACCGAGGGCATGCCCACACGGGTCGTCACCGGCGGTCTCGCGCCGGTGCCGGGCGCGACGATGGCCGAGCGCCGCGGCTACGCCGTCGCGCACCTCGACGAGCTGCGCCGCTTCCTCGTCGACGAGCCGCGCGGGCACCCGGCGATGAGCGGCGCGCTGCTCCAGCCGGCGACGCGGCCGGACGCCGACTTCGGCGTGCTGTACATCGAGGTGAGCGGCTTTCTGCCGATGTGCGGGCACGGCACCATCGGGGTGGCCACCGTCCTGGTCGAGACCGGCATGGTCGCGGTGTCCGAACCGGTCACCACCGTCCGGCTGGACACCCCGGCGGGGCTGGTGGAGGCGCGGGTCGCCGTCCGGGACGGGGTGGCCGAGCAGGTGACGCTGCGCAACGTGGACTCGTTCGCCGTCGCGCTGGACGCGGCCGTGACCGTGCCCGGCCTGGGCGAGGTCCGCTACGACATGGCGTACGGCGGGAACTTCTACGCCATCGTCGAACTCGCCGCCGTGGGGCTGCCGTTCGCCCGGGAACGCAAGGACGACATCCTCGCCGCCGGGCTCGCCCTGATGCGTGCGATCGACGAGCAGAACCGGCCGGTGCACCCCGCCGACCCCGGCATCGGCGGCTGCAAGCACGTCCAGTTCCTCGCTCCCGGCTCCGACGCCCGGCACTCGCGCCACGCGATGGCGATCCACCCGGGCTGGTTCGACCGCTCGCCCTGCGGCACCGGCACGTCCGCCCGCATGGCGCAGCTGCACGCACGCGGCGAACTGCCGCTGGACACCGGGTTCGTCAACGAGTCCTTCATCGGCACCCGCTTCACCGGGCGGTTGACCGCGACCACCGAGGTGGGCGGCCTGCCCGCCGTCGTCCCCGAGGTCTCCGGCCGCGCCTGGATCACCGGCACCGCCACCTACCTCCTGGACCCGGACGACCCCTTCCCCCACGGCTTCGTCCTGTGACCGCGCACGCTGTGGTCCGGTGACCGCACACGGCTCCGCCCCCGGGAACGCCGCCACCCCGGCGGGCCGCCGCCCCCAACGGATCAACAACGGGGCGGCGGCCGGCAGGTGGTGAGGCGACGGCGAACGGCCCCCGGTCCGGCGGCAGTTCAGCGGTGCGCCGGAGCGTCCGGCGGTGCGCCGGAGCGTCCGGGGGGGCGTCCGGAGAGCGCCCGGCGGGGTGTCAGCCGGCCGTCCCTTACCGCCGTGCGGCCTCCCGCGGAACCTCCGGCTTCACCTCGCCGCGGCGGGCGAGCAGGCCGAGCACGGCGGTGGTGACGGAGCCGGCGTCGACGCCGAAGTACCGGCGTGCGTTCTCCCGGCTGTCGGACAGCCCGAAGCCGTCGGTGCCGAGGGAGAGCCACTCCTGCTCGACCCAGGGCCGGATCTGGTCGGGCACCGTCCGCATCCAGTCGCTGACGGCCACCACCGGACCCGGGGCGCCGGAGAGCGCACGGGCGACATGGGGCGTGCGGCCCTCCCGTTCGCTGTCCATGGCCTCGCGGCGCAGCATCGTCCAGGACGGCGCCGACCACACATCGGCGGCGACTCCCCACTCCTCCTGGAGGAGTTGCTGTGCCTGGAGCACCCAGTGGACGGCCGTTCCGGAGGCGAGCAGCTGGACGCGCGGCGCGTCGGCGGGCACTCCCGCCTCGGCCGGGCGGTAGCGGTAGAGCCCGCGGACGATGTCCTCCTCGATGCCGGGCACCTGCGGCATGGGCGGCTGGACCTTCGTCTCGTTGTAGACGGTGAGGTAGTAGAAGACGTCCTCCGGCGTCTCGCCGTACATCCGGCGCAGACCGTCCCGCACGATGACGGCCACCTCGTAGGCGAAGGCCGGATCGTAGGGCAGGCAGGCGGGGTTGGCGGAGGCGAGGAGCTGGGAGTGGCCGTCGGCGTGCTGGAGGCCCTCGCCGGTCATCGTGGTCCGGCCCGCGGTGGCGCCGACGACGAAGCCGCGGCCGAGCTGGTCGCCCAGTGCCCAGAACTGGTCGCCGGTGCGCTGGAAGCCGAACATCGCGTAGAAGATGTAGAAGGGGATCATCGGCTCGCCGTGGGTGGCGTAGGCGGTGGCCGCCGCGGTGAACGACGCGACCGAACCGGCCTCGGTGATGCCCTCGTTGAGGATCTGGCCGTCCTCGGCCTCCTTGTAGTACAGGAGCTGGTCGCGGTCGACGGGGTCGTAGGTCTGGCCGCGCGGCGAGTAGATGCCGGCCGAGGGGAACAGCGACTCCATGCCGAAGGTGCGCGCCTCGTCGGGGACGACCGGCACCCAGCGCCGGCCGGTCTCCTTGTCCCGCATCAGGTCCTTGACGAGCCGGACGAACGCCATGGTCGTGGCGATCTCCTGGCTGCCGGAGCCCTTCTTGAGCGCGTCGAACGCCTTGTCCGCCGGCTGCGGCAGCGGGCGCGGCACGACCCGCCGCTCGGGCGCGGGCCCGCCCAGCGCGGCCCGGCGCTCCTGGAGGTAGCGGACCTCGGGCGAGTCCGGCCCGGGGTGCGCGTAGGGCACCAGCTCGTCGCCCAACGCGCTGTCGGGGATGGGGAGTTCGAGCAGATCGCGCATGGCGCGGAACTCGCGTCCGGTGAGCTTCTTCATCTGGTGGTTGGCGTTGCGCGCCTCGAAACCGGGGCCCAGCGTCCAGCCCTTGACGGTCTGCACCAGGATCACCGTCGGCGCTCCCCGGTGTTCCACGGCCGCCCGGTAGGCGGCGTGCACCTTGCGCGGCTCGTGCCCGCCGCGTGAGGTGCCGACGATGCGGGCCAGGTCCGCGTCCGAGTACCGGTCGGCGAGGGCCCGCAGCGCGGGGTCGGCGCCGAAGAAGTGCTCGCGGATGTAGCCGCCGTCGCGCGCCGCGTACGTCTGGAGCTGCCCGTCGGAGACCTCGGTGAGCCGGCGGACGAGGGCGCCGTCGGCGTCCGCCGCCAGCAGCGGGTCCCAGTCGGCTCCCCAGAGCGTCTTGACGACGTTCCAGCCGGCGGCGCGGAACTGGGCCTCCAGCTCCTGGACGATCTTGAAGTTGCC
>NZ_BJMM01000033.1 GCF_006539165.1 Streptomyces cacaoi
CCCCCCCCCCCGCCGGTGATCAGTCGTCGTCGGTGATCAGGCGCAGATAGTCCGGGAGCGGCGGGATCTCGTCGTCCGCCGCGCGCAGGCTGAGCACCTCGCCGTCCCGCCCCTCCTCGGTGAAGCCACCGAGCCGGTAGGCGATGTACATCATGCGGTTGCGGTCCGTGCGCACGAAGTCGGCGTACAGCGGCCGTCCGGCGGCGCGTGCCGTGCGGCGCAGATGGTTCACCATGATGGCGCCCACACCGCGGGACATCACCCGGCAGGACATCAGCAGCAGCCGCACCGTCCACGCCTCGGCGCCGGTCTCCACCAGGGCCAGGCCGATGACGCCGTACGGGCCGAAGCGGTCGGTGAGTTCGGCCACCAGGAGCTGATGGGTGGAGGAGGTGCGCAGCGCGTCGAGTTCGGCGTAGGAGTACGTCCGGCCGGTCGCGTTGAGCTGGTGGGTGCGTACCGTCAGCTCCTCGGCGCGGCGCAGATCCGACTCCCGGGCCGGGGTGATGCGCAGACACATCTCCAGCGACGCCAGGAAGCTCTCCTGGGGCCCCTCGAACTCCTCCTCGGCCTCCTTGCGCCGGGCCGCCGCCTGGTACAGCCGGCGCCGGCCGCGGGCCTCGGTGGTGACGAACTCGGGGTTCAGCTCCGCCCGTTCGGCCAGCTTGGGCACCTCGGTCGCGTCCAGGCACAGCACCTCGGGCAGGGCGTGGCCGACCTCGGCGCGCTCGTAGGGATCGTCGTCGACGAAGACGAACGCGTCGGTCCCCAGGTTGAGTTCGGCCGCGATCTCCCGGATGGCCTGGGACTTGGTGCCCCAGCCGATCCGTGGCGCGAGGAAGTACTCGGCGAGCCCCAGCTCCGTCAGCCGTGCCCAGGCGGCCTCGTGGTCGTTGCGGCTGGCGACGGAGTGCAGCAGGCCACGGCCGTCCAGGGTGCGCAGGGCCTCGTGCACCCCCGGGCGCAGCGTGAGCCGGTCGCCCTCCAGCAGCACCCCGTCCCACACGGTGTTGTCCAGATCCCAGACCACGCACTTCTTCTTCTCACCGGGCATCGTCGTGCGCTCCCCTGTTCTCGGACGGGACCGGCCCTTTGGCGGGTCCGGCCAGTTCCCGGACCACCGACTGCGCGATCACCGTCTGCTGGATCTCGGTGGTGCCTTCGATGATCTCCATGACCTTCGCGTCCCGCAGCAGCCGCTGCACCGGGGAATCGGGGCCGCAGCCGTGTGCGCCGTGCACCTGGACGGCGTCCGCGGCAGCCCGGAACGCGCTGCGCGCCGCCGCGTACTTGGCCGCCCACACCGCTTCGACGGCCTGCGGATCGCGGCTGCCGAGGAGGCGCCCGGCACGCAGGCACATCAGCCGGGCCGCGCCGGTGCCCACGGCCATCTCCGTCAACAGCCGCTGCACCAGCTGGTGCTGGGCCAGTGGCCGGTCGAACTGGCGGCGGGTGGCGGCGTGCCGGGCGGCGGCCTCGACACAGGCCCGCCCCAGCCCCGCGCTGCCCCAGGCGACGCTGTAGCGGCCGGTCTCCAGGGCGTCGGCCGCCACGGCGTTCAGCCCGAACCCGACGCGGCCCACCAGGGCTTCCGCCGGGACCTCGCACCCGTCCAGGTCGACGTGCCCGGTCATCGCGGCCCGGGTGCCGAGCATGCCCGTGACCGGCTCGACGGTGCAGCCCGGGGTGTCCCGCTCCACCAGGAACGCCGCCGGCCCGCCGGGGCACCGGGCGAAGACCAGGAACACGTCGGCGAACTGCCCGCAGGTGATCCAGCGTTTGCCGCCGGTCAGCCGGTAGCCGCCGGAGGTCTCCTCGGCGGTGGCGCGCAGGCCCGCGACGTCGGAGCCCGCCTCGGGTTCGGTCAGTGCGAAGGCGCCGACGGCCGTGCCGCGGGCCAGCGCGGGCAGCCAGCGGTCCCGCAGGGCACGGCTCCCCCAGCGCAGGACGGCCCGGGCCACCATGCTGTGCACGGTCAGCAGGCTCCGCACGGACGAACAGGCGTGCCCCAGTGCCTCGTTGAGGAGGCCGAACGTCACCGCGTCGAGGCCGGAGCCGCCCTGGTCGGCGGGGACCACGGCGCCGAGGTGGCCGCTGTCGGCGAGGGCGCGCACCACCTCGCCCGGCAGCCGCTCCTCCCGGTCCCAGCGGTCGGCGTACGGCGCGACCACGCGGGCGGCGAAGTCCGCGAACCCGGCCTGCGCCGCCCGCTGTTCCCCGGTCAGCTCCAGCCCCTCCGTCCAGGGAGCGGGCGCGGCCGGCCCCGAACCGTTCCGGGTGCCGGGCGGCCCGGGCGCCGTCACGGCTGCGGCGGCGCCCCGGCCGCCGCCTGTTTGCCCGCCACGAACCCGGTGAGGGCCGACACCGAGCAGAAGTTCTCCCGCCGCAGGTCCCCGTCCTCCACCTCCAGACCGAAGGTCTCCTCGACGAAGACGACGAGCTGGAGCAGGAACAGCGAGTTGACGTAGCCCGTCTCGAAGAGGTTCTCGTCGTCGCCTATGTCGTAGCCGCTCAGATGCCGGCCCAAAAACTCCCGGATGCTCTCCCGGGCCTGCGGCTGTGAAGTGTCCGTCACTGGCTCACCGTCCTCCCGCCGCGCCCCGCGGCACCGCACCGTCTCGTCCGTGCGGTGCCGCGGGGCGCGGCCGTGTCAGATCTGCGGGTAGGTGTAGAAGCCCTGTCCGCTCTTGCGGCCCAGCAGGCCGGCGTCGACCATGCGGCGCAGCAGCGGGCACGGGCGGTACTTGCTGTCGGCGAACTCGGCGTACAGGCCGTCGAGGGAGAGCAGCACCGTGTCGAGGCCGATGAGGTCGGCGGTCTCCAGCGGCCCCATCGGATGGCCGAAGCAGCCCTTGAAGAGCCGGTCGACGTCCTCGGCGGCCGAGACGTTCTCGTGCACGGTGAACACGGCCTCGTTGACGGTGAGCATGAGCACCCGGTTGGAGACGAAGCCGGCGGCGTCCGCCACCACCACGGCCTCCTTGCCGATGCCCGCCAGCAGTTCCCGGGCCCGGTCGAGCGTCCCGGGCGAGGTGTGGTGGCCGCGTACCACCTCGACCATCGGCTTGAGCGGCACGGGGTTCATGAAGTGCATGCCCAGGACGCGGTCGGCGCGGCCGGTGGCGGCGGCGACGCGGGTGATGGGGATGACGGAGGTGTTCACCGCGAACAGGCATCCGTCGGCGCACAGCGGGTCGAGCTTCTCGTAGACGCCCCGCTTGACCTCCCAGTCCTCCACCACGTTCTCCACCACCAGCTCCGCCTCGGCCAGCGGTGCGAGATCCCGGGTGAAGGTGATCCGCTCCAGGACGGCGGCCCGGCTCTCCCCCTCTCCCCCGGCGGCGTTCCCCGCCGGTGCGTTCCCCGCCGCGGCCGCACCCGGTGCGGCGCCCTTCGCCGCGGGCGTCTTCGCCGCTTGCGTCTTCGTCGCGGCGCCCGGGCCGGTGCTGCCGCCCGCCAGCATCCGGTGGAAGCGCAGATCCCTGCTGATGCTCCTGCGCGCCCGCTCCAGCGCCTCGTCGTGCACATCGACGAGGACGACGGGGTGTCCCGCCTGGGCGAACGTCTGGGCCACCTGGCTGCCGATGACGCCGGCGCCGACGACCCCGATCACGGGCCGGTTGACCACGGGGCTTCTCCTTCCGATCCGGTGTCACTCGTGGTGCCCGCGCCGCCGTCGGCGACGGGACCTCCTGCGTCGGCGCCGCCGGCTTCTCCGCCGTCCGGCGCGGACAGCCGCCGGGCCAGGTCGGCCACCGTCAGCGACTGGAAGAACTCGTTCATGCTCAGCCGCGCCCCGAAGTCCCCGCGCAGCCGCGCCAGCAGCTGGAGCGCGAGCAGCGAGTGCCCGCCCAGGTCGAAGAACCTGTCGTGGACGCCGACCTGTTCGATGCCGAGCAGCTGGGCCATCAGCCCCGCGAGCCGGCGCTCCGTGGTGTCCCGCGGGGCCACATAGGCGGTGCTCAGCGACGGCCGCGGATGCCGGGGCCCGGCGTCCGGATCACCGGCGGCGGCACCGGCGGCCTCCGGCTCCTCCGCCGCGTCCCCCGCGCGGGGCCCGCCGGCCGGAAGAGCCGGGGCCGCGGTCCCGGACAGCGCCGGCGCGACCGCACCGCGCGGCGAGACCGCCACCTGGGACAGCCGGGGCGCGGCGAGCACCCGCAGGAACGCGCTGGTGCCGTCGTCCGGGTCGATGCCGCGCGCCAGATGGTCGGCGAGCGCGGCGGGGGCCCCGGGTCCCGGCGGACCGGTGCGCCGCACACCGAGGTGCGGCCGGTCCGGCCCCGCGCCGTCGGCGGAGGCGGCGGTGCGCGCGGAGCCCTCCGCGCGCCCGGGGTCCGTGGCGGCCGGGGCGCCGGCGGGAACCGCGGGCTCGGCGGGCTCGGCGGGCTCGGTGCCCGGGCCCCGGTAGGCGGTCAGATCGGGGGCCGTGCCGTCCCGCACCGACCGGAGCCGGTCGGCCAGCGCACCCGGGTCCTTCAGGACGAAGCCCTCGACGCGGGCCAGCAGCCGGCCGTCCGCGTCGAACAGGGTGATCTCCGAGGTGACGGTCTGGCCGGTGCCGGCCCGCTCGTCGCCCGCGGCGCCGGGCCCGGAGAACCGGTGATGGCTGAACAGCCGTGCCGTCAGCGGGGCGTGGAGCCGCAGCCGCCCGTAGGCGAGCGGGATACGGAAGGTCTCGTGCAGATGGATGCCCGGGTAGGCCGCCGCGATGTCCATGAGCGCCGGGTGCAGGGCCAGCGGGCCGAGGTCGGCGGCGAACCGGTCGGGCAGCCGCAGCTCGGCGAGGCACTCGCCCTCCCCGGCCCACATCCGGTGCAGACAGCGCGAGCGCGGCCCGAAGCCCATGGGCCCGGTGGCGCCGGGCGGCGGCAGGGGGCTCATCCGGGCGAGGAGCGCGTCCAGCGCCCCGGGGCCCGGCTCCGGGACGCCGCCGTCCCCGGCCGACTCCCGTACCCGGCCGGTGGAATGGCGGACCCACGGGCCGGTGGACTCCGGCGCGCTGAGGACGTGGAAGGTGGCCGCCGGGGGCTCGGCACCGTCCGGTGTGCCGTCCCACTCCAGCACCGTCCGCACCCGCCGCGTCTCGTGCTCGCCGAGGACGACGGGGGCGTGGAAGGTGACGTCCGCGATCTCGACGGGCGTCGCGTCCCCGGTGGGGCGGCGCAGGGCGAGGGCGGCACGGACGAGTTCCAGATGGCCGGTCCCGGGGACCACCGGGTGGCCGAGCATCCGGTGTTCGTCCACCAGCCAGGTGTCGGCGGCGCTGTAGCGGGCCTCGTGGACGTCGCAGCCGGGCCGCGCGGAGGGGAGCCGGTCGCCGAGCAGCGGATGCCCGGTGGGGTGCGCTCCGGCCGGGGACGGGCCCTCGGGGGCGGACGGGGCGGACGCAACGGGCCCTGAAACAGACGGAGTTGACGTGGCCGGTGCGGCCGGGGCGGATGTGCCGGGCGCCCGGTCGGTGGTGCCGCTGCTGCCGGTGGTGCCGGTGTCCGGCGGGGACGGCTCGGCCGGGGACGGGCTCGCCGGGAGGTGGCCGGACGCCGCGGCGCGTTCGGCCATACCGATGCCCGTCCAGCCGTCCCAGTCGAGGGAGACGACCGTTCCCGTCCCGTGCTCCTCGTCGTGGGCGGCGAGCGCGTCCAGACAGGCGCTGGCCGCACAGTAGTCGGCCTGCCCGGGCGCGCCGGTCAGACCGAGGGTGGAGGAGCACAGGGCGATGAAGGACGGGGAGAGCGGGCGCAGCGCCTCGATGAGGTGGCGGGCGCCGGCCAGCTTGGGCGCGAGGACGTCGGCGGCCACCGAGGGGTCCTTGAACTGGATGACCCCTCCCCCGGCGACGCCCGCCGCGTGCACCGCGCCGTCCACGCCGCCGAAGTGCTTCCGCGCCTGCTCGACGGCGTCGGCGAGCTGCGCCGGGTCGGTCACGTCCGCGCGGACGACCAGCACTTCGGCGCCGGCCTCTTCGAGCGCGCGCACGGCCCGGATCCGGCGGACGGTCTCCTCGTCGGCCCCGCTTCCCGCGCCGCCGTGCTCGGCGCCGTTTCCCGTGCCGCCGTCCTCGGGCCCGCTCCCCGCGCCGCCGCCCGGACCGGGCCCGGGCACCGCGCCGCCGTCCGGTGCCTGTGCTCCGGAGGGTTCCGGCCCACCGTCCGTCCCGCCGTCCGACCCGTCCGACGCCGACACGGGCCACTCGGAGCGCGGCGGCAGCCCGGTGCGGGCCACCAGCACCAGCCGGGCCCTGAACTCCCGGGCGAGCCGGTCGGCGAGGGCGAGGCCGATGCCGCCGAGGCCGCCGGTGATGAGGTAGACGCCGCCCTCGCGCAGGGCCGGGACCTCCGCGTCCGACGCGGAACCGGGCGGGGGCAGCGCCACCGGAAGGTGGGTCAGCGCGTACCGCCGGGAGCCGCGCAGCGCGACGGCCGGTGCCGCGTCCGCGTCGGGGGCGAGGCATTCGGCGAGCACCCGGCGGGCGGACGCCTCCCGTGCCGGAGACTCCCGTGGCGAAGGCTCCCCGGCGCGCGCGTCCCGGCCGTCGCCGCCATCGCCGCCGTCGCCGCCGTGGCCGCCGTCGCCACGCCCGTCACCGCTCCCGTTCCGCGCCGCCGGGAGGACGAGGTCGACGCTGCGGCAGGCGACCGCCGGGTTCTCCATCGGCCAGACCCGGCACATGCCGAGCACGGCGGCCTTGTCCGGGCAGGAGGCCCCGCCGGACTGGAACGCCTGCATCCCGGAGGAGACGACGGTGACCCGGACGGGCGCGGCGTCCTGGGCCGCCTCGCCCCACGCCTGGGCGAGTCGCAGCAGCGAGACGAAGCCGCGGCGCCACACCGGTCCGGAGCCCGCGGGGTCGCCGGGCGCCGCGGGCGGTTCGGTCACGGTCCACAGATGGACGATGTGCCGGGGCGTCACCCCCGCGTCGGCCGCCTCGCGCAGCAGCCGCACCCAGCCGTCCCGGTCGTCCGGGTCGAGGAGATGATCGGCGCCACCGGAAGCGGCGGACTCCCCGGCGCCGTCGGCGCCACCGGCCCGGTCCGCTCCGGGCACGTCCCCGGCGCCCGGAGCGCAGGCGACGGTGAGCACCGGGACCTGCCGCCGCCGCAGTTCGGCCGCGAGCCGGCCGCCGACGCCGCAGTCGTCGACCAGCAGCAGCCACGGCTCCGCCGGGGACGGCGCCGGGACGGCGGGCAGCGGCGGCAGGGCCGTCCACCCGGGCGTCGTGAACCAGCCGTCGAGCCGGTCGGCGGGCGCGTCCCCGGCACCGGCGTGTGCCCGGCCGTCCGGTGCCCTGCCGCGTACGCCGTCCCGCTCCGCCGGTGCGGCGGCGTTCCCGTCTCCGGTGCGCCGGGCCGGTGCCGCTGCCGACGCCGCCGCGCCCGCGGGCGGTTCGGGCCAGTGCCGCCGCCGCTCGAACGGGTAGACGGGCAGCGGTATCCGGGCCGGGCGCTCGTGGCGGTGCACGGCCTCCCAGTCGACGGGCGCACCGGCCAGCCACAGTTCGCCCAGCGTGGTCATCAGGAAGCGGTCCTCGGGCCCGGGTTCGTGCCGCGCGGGCAGCGAGGCCAGGACCCGGACGTCCGCCGCGGCCTCCGGCGGGCGGGCCTGGAGGGCGAGGCTGCCCAGGGTGCGCCCGGGCCCGACCTCCAGGAAGACCCGCCCCGGCCGTCCCCACAGCCGGGCGGCGCCGTCCGCGAACCGGACCGGCCGGTGGAGGTGCAGGGCCCAGTGCGCGGGGTCGCGGGCCTGCTCCGGCGTGATCCAGTCGCCGGTGACGGTGGAGACGTAGGGCAGCCGGGGCTCCCGCAGCGTGCAGGAGGCCACCACGGAGGTGAACTCCTCCAGCACCGGCTCCATCATCGGCGTGTGGAAGGCGTGGCTGGTGCGCACCGGCCGGCTCACCACACCGTCCTCGCGCAGCCGCGCGGCGAACGCTTCGAGGGCGGGCCGGGGGCCGCCCACGACGCTCAGCCCGGGGCCGTTCAACGCGGCCAGGGACAGCTCGGGTTCGTCCGCGAGCCGGCCGGTCAGCTCCGCCTCGGCCAGCGGCACGGCGAGCATGCCGCCCGGGGGCAGCCCCGCGATCAGCCGTGCCCGCTCGGACACCAGGCGCAGCGCGTCCTCCAGGGAGAGGACCCCGGCGAGGCAGGCGGCGGTGAACTCGCCGATGCTGTAGCCGATCAGGGCGTCGGGGACGATGCCCCAGTCCTGCCACAGCCGGGCCAGCGCGTACTCGACGGCGAAGACGGCGGGCTGTGCGAAGCGGGTGTCCGGCAGCCCGTCCTCGGCGTCCGGGTCGTGCCCGGCACGGCCGCGGCCCAGCATGCGCAGCAGATCGGGCTCGCCGTCCGGGGCGCCGCCGGGGTCCGGCCGTGCGGTGCCGGGCCGCCGCCCGGGGTAGAGGCCGGCCAGCAGACGGGTGCCCGGCCGGGTGCCCAACAGCTCGGCGCACCGGTCGAGTTCGCGCCGGAAGACGGGTTCGGTGGCGTACAGCCGCTCGGCCATGCCGATGTGCTGGTCGCCCAGCCCGGGCAGCAGGAAGGCGACCGGCGGCGCCGGTCCTGTGCCGCCGGTGCCGACGGGTCCGGCGTCCCGGCCGGGCAGGCGGGCGGTGGCGCAGCCGGCGTCGTCGGCCAGCGCGGTCCGGGCCGCCGCGGGGGTGTCCGCGACCACCACGGCGCGGTGCGCGAAGTGCCGCCGCCCCCGGTGCAGGGTGTGTGCCGTCTCGGCGAGGCCGGGTGCTCCGGGGGCCGCCAAGTGGCCGGCCAGCCGCTCGCGTACGGCACCCAGCGCGCTCGCGCTGCGCGCGGAGAGCGTGAGCGGATGCCAGCGGCGGGGCTCGGTGCCGTCGGCGGGCGGTGCGCCGGGGTCCGGGGTGCGCGGCGCCTCCTCCAGGATCAGATGGGCGCCGGTGCCGCCGAGTCCGAACGAGCTGACGCCGGCCCGGCGGGGCGCGTCGCCGTCGGACGGCCACGGTTCGGCGGCGACGGGAACGCGGAACGGCGAGGCGTCGAAGTCGATGGCCGGGTGCGGGGTGCGGAAGTGCGGCACCGGCGGGATGGTGCGGTGCCGCAGGGCGAGCACGGCCTTGATCAGTCCGGCGATTCCGGCGGCGGCGTGTGCGTGCCCCATGGTGGCCTTCACCGAGCCGATCGGCCGCCGGCCGCCGGTCCAGTGCGCCTGCCGGTAGGCGCGGGTGAGGGCGTCGATCTCGATACGGTCGCCCATGGGGGTGGCGCTGCCGTGCGCCTCGACGTAGCCGACGCTGTCGGGGTGGACACCGGCCGAGGTCAGCGCGGCCTCGACGATGGCGGCCTGTCCCGCGGTGCTCGGCGCGGTGAAGCCGACCCGGCCGGCCCCGTCGTTGCCGGTCGCGGAGCCCTTGATGACGGCGCGTACGGTGTCGCCGTCGGCCAGCGCGTCGGACAGCCGCTTGAGCAGGACCAGCCCGACGCCTTCGGCGATGACCGTGCCCTGGGCGGCGGCGTCGAAGGAGCGGCAGTGGCCGTCGGGCGAGTAGATGCTCCCCTCGGGCGCGAGATAGCCGGGCCCCTCGCCGGAGCGCACCGTGACCCCGCCGGCCAGCGCGGCGCCGCACTCCCCGGCGCGCAGCGCCTGCACGGCCAGGTGCACGGCGACGAGCGAGCTGGAGCAGGCGGTCTGCACGCTGACCGCGGGCCCCTTCAGATCGAGGACGTAGGCGAGGCGGGTGGCGAGGTAGTCGGCCTCGTTGCCGATGTCGCGCTGGAAGAGGTGGTGCGGGTCCCCGGCGGCGCCCGCTCCGGCCAGGTCGTAGTAGGCGTTGCGGTAGCCGCCGACGAACACGGCGACCGGTCCGGCGAGCCGGCCGGTGCCCGGCGGGTTGCCGCCGTCCTCGAAGGTCTCCCAGGCGCACTCCAGCAGCTGCCGCTGCTGCGGGTCGAGCAGGTCGGCCTCCTTCGGGTTGATGCCGAAGAAGGGCGCGTCGAACAGGTCGGTGTCCGGCAGTTGGGCCTGTGCGGGCACATAGCGCGGGTCGTCGACGAGGTGCGCCGGCGCCCCCGCCTCCCGCGCCTGCTCGCGGGTGAAGAACGAGACGGTCTCCACTCCGGCGACCACGTTGCGCCAGTACGCCTCCGGGCCCTCGGCCTGCGGGAACCTGCATCCGATACCGACGACGGCGATGTCCGGACCGGACGTGGGTGTGGTGCGGGACGTCATGGAGCGTCTCCAGGATGTCGGGGTGCGGAAGCTGCGCGGGCTGCGCTCATCTCCCTTGCGGGGCGGTGTCGGCGACCTGGGCGCGCAGCGCGACGCGGTTCACCTTCCCGACGCCGATCATGGGCAACGCGTCGAGGATCTCCAGGCGTTCGGGCAGCTTGTACGGCGCCAGCCCGCTCTGTGCCAGATGGCGGCGCAGTTCGAGCAGGCCGGGCTCCGGGGCCGGGCCGCCCTCCGCGTCCGCCGCCGGCACGACGCACAGACAGACGGCCTGGCCCCACACCGGGTGCGGCATGGCGACGGCCGCCGCTGCCGCCACCTTCGGGTGGCGCACGATCAGTTCCTCCAGCTCGCCGCCGCTGATCTTCTCGCCGCCGCGGTTGATGACGTCGTCGAGCCGGCCCTCGACGATGAGGTTGCCGGAGGGGTGGAGCCGCACCACGTCACCGGTGCGGTAGAAGCCGTCGGCGGTGAACGCCCGTGCGGTGGCGGCCGGATCGGCGTGGTAGCCGGAGACGGTGTAGGGGCCGCGGGTGAGCAGGCTGCCCGCGGTGCCCGGCGGCACCGGCCGGTCGTCGTCGTCGACGATGCGGATCTCGTCGCCCGGCGAGAGGGGGCGGCCCTGGGTGCCGGCGATGATCTCCGCGGGGTCGTCGAGCGCGGTGCACGCCAGCAGCCCCTCGCTCATGCCGTACATCTGCTGGACGGTGCAGCCCAGCAGCCGCGCGGCCCGCTCGGCGGGCTCCGGCTCCAGCCGGGAGCCGCCGACCTGGAGCACCCGCAGCGACCGGGGGCGCTCGCCGGGCGCCCGCCGCTCCGCCGCTGTCAACCACTGGCCGACCAGGGCGGGCACCAGCGCGCAGTGCGTGACCTGCTCGCGCGCGATCAGATCGAGGGTGCCGTCGGCGTCCTGCGGGGAGCCGAGCACGACATGGCCGCCCGCCGTCAACGTGCCCAGCACACCGGGGCAGTTCCACACGAAGCCGTGCGTGGCCGGCATGACGGCGAGCAGCACGCTCTCGGCGGACAGCCCGACCTGCTCGGAGGCGGTGCGGATCATGTAGCCGTAGCCTTCGTGGTCGCGGGCGATGGGCTTGGGCGGGCCCGTCGTCCCGCTCGACAGCAGGAACACGGCCGGTTCGCCCTCGGCGGGCGGCCCGAGCGGCGCGGGCGCCGGCCCGTCCTCGCGCTCGGGCCGGCACAGCGCGGCCAGATCGACGATCCGGGGGCCGCCGTCCGCCGGCTTCTCCGGCGCCTCGTCCCGGTGCCCGTCCGGCACGGCCGGTACCTCGCCCGGCTGGTGGTCCACGACCAGCAGGGTGTCCAGGCCCGGGCATTCCAGGGCCAGTTCACGGGCGAGTGAGCAGTGGTCGAAGCGGTCCAGACGGCGGGGCACGGCCATGGCGGTCGGCCGCACGATGCGCAGCACATGGGCCAGCTCGCGGCGGCGCAGGCTGGGCAGCGTCAGCACCGGGTGCGCGCCCACGCGCAGGAGCGCCAGCGACAGGACGACCAGCTCCACGATGTTCGGGAGCTGGACGAGCACGGTGTCGCCCCGGGCTGTGCCCAGCCGGGTCAGCCGGGCGGCGGCGCCCTCGACGGCGTCCGTCAACTGGCCGTGCGTGAGCCGGTGTTCGCCTGCCGTGACGGCCGGCCGGTCCGGGCGGGCGGCGGAGCCGGCCAGCACCATGTCCTCGACCCGCTGCCCCGTCCACCAGCCCCGGGCCCGGTAGGCGGCGGCGCGCTCGGCGGTGACGCGCGGCGGTGCCGGGTCCGGGTGCCGGGCGCCGGAATCCTGTGCGGGCTCCGTCACCGCCCGCCTCCCTCGGCGCCGGAAGCCTGTGCCTCCGCGTCCAGGGCCGCGGCGAGTTCGGCGAGGGTGTAGTCGTGTGCGTCCCACAGGTCGACCCGGGTGCCGAAGCGGCGTTCCAGTTCCAGCCCCAGTTCGGTGGTCTCGGCCGAGGAGAGCGCCAACTCGGCGCGCAGCCGGCGGTCGTCGGTGAGGAGTTCCGGCTGGAAACCCAACTCGGCGAGTATTTCTCGTAACTCCTGGATGGCAGCCATGGATCCCACTCGTCCAATCACGCGTCACGACGTCGGTCCGGTGGTCGCAGTGATCTGGCTGGGGCACGGGAACGTGATCGGAAACATCAGCCGGAACACCGGGTCCGGATTCCACCAAGCGCCATCCGACATCGTCAAGGGTGCCCGGGCCGCTTTTACCCGGCACATGCCGCTGCGGGCGGCCGGAAAACGACCATGGCCGAAACCGGGTTCCGACGGCGTTGACGGTCCGGCGGCCCCCATTTACCGTGACTGGCGCCGCGTTCCCATTCCTGTATGCCCGAAGGGCGGAAGACCGTGAACCGTGCGACACCATCGAGCCGTACAGTTCCCTGCCGGCACATCTCCTTATCCCTCGCCCCCGTCCGGTGCGGCCTTTTCTGAGATGGCCCGCCGACGCGACTACGTGGTGCCTGCCGGGCGCAACGGAAGCATTCTCGACGACGCCGAATTGAACGCTCTCCGGGCGCTGGTGGATTCCGGGGAAGTGCTTTCCCAGGGCAGCCGCAGAGCCGAGTTCGAGGAGCGATTACGTGACCACGTCGGCACCCGGCACGCGCTGACCGTCACCAGCGGCACGGTGGCGCTCGATCTGGCCGTGCACCTGCTGGACCTGCGGCCGGGGGACGAGGTCGTCACCACCCCGCAGTCCTTCAAGGCCATGGTCGATCCCCTGCTGGCGCACCCCGTCGACGTCCGGTTCTGCGACGTGCGCGAGGACACCCTCAACCTCGACCCGCACCGGCTGGAGGAGCTGATCACCGCACGCACCCGCGCACTGGTGCTGGTGCACTTCGGCGGGCACCCGGCGGAGATGGACGAGATCCTGCGGATCGCCCGGCGGCACGGGCTGCTGGTGATCGAGGACTGCGCCCACGCGCTGGGGGCGCTCTACCACGGCAGACGGCCCGGATCGCTGGCCGACATCGGCTGCTTCAGCTTCCACACCAGCAAGAACATCACCTCGCTCGGCGAGGGCGGACTGCTCACCTTCGACCGCGACGACTGGGCCGACCGTCTCGACCGCCTCCGGTCCAACGCCACCGACGGCGTCTACCGGGCGGCGCCCGACCGGTTCGGCCAGCCGGACACCGTGCGGCCCTGGATGATGTGGGTGGACGAGTCCTACGAGCAGATCTGCTCGGACGTGCGCCGCCCCGGCGGCAACGCGACGATGAGCGAGGCAGGGGCGGCGGTGGGCACCGTCCAACTGGGCCGTATGGCCCGGCTGGTGGGCAGACGGCGCTGGATCGCCGACCGGATCACCGCGACCCTGCGCGGATTCCCGCAGGTGCGGGTGGCCGAGGCGCCGCCCGGCGTGGAACACGCCTACCACCTCTACACCTTCTTCGTCCGCCCCGGTCACGGCATCGGGCGGGACGAGGTCGTCGCGGCGCTGGACCGGGCCGGTGTGGAGGTGCAGTTGCGCTACTTCCCGCTGCATCTGCGGCCGGAGTGGCGCGGCAGAGGGCACGGCCCCGGCGAGTGCCCGGTGGCCGAGCGTGTCTGGTTCCACGAGCAGATCAATCTGCCCTGCCATCCTTCGCTCACCGACGAGCAGGTCGAGCACATGCTCCGCGCGCTCAAGTCCGCCTTCTCCTGACCGGCCGCGGGGACCGCCCGCGCCCCGGTCCCGACCAACCAGCCAGGAGGGCCAGCAATGAACGACACGGACGGCCGGTACGACATCGTGGTGGTGGGCGGCGGCCCCGTGGGGCTCTCCTGCGCCTGGGAGGCGGCGGAGCGCGGCCACCGGGTGCTGGTGCTGGAGAGCTTCGGTTTTCTGCACGAGCAGGGCGGCAGCACCGGCTCCGAGCGCCACTGGCGGCTCCAGTACACCCAGGAGGACATCTTCCGGCTCACCCTGGAGGCGCTGCCGCTGTGGCGGAGGCTGGAGAGCCGCTGCGAACGGCAGCTGCTGCACGAGATCGGCAGCCTGTGGTTCGGCGACACCGAAGTCCGCACGAACGAGGGGCAGATCCGCGAGACGGCCGCGAACATGGACCGTCTCGACGTGCGGTACGAGTGGCTCACCGCGTCCGACATCGAGCGGCGCTTCGGCTTCCAGGACCTGCCCGCGCACTACGAGGGCTTCCTCCAGCCGGACGGCGGCGCGATCGACGTCCGCGGCACCACAGCGGGGCTGCTGTCCCTGGCCGAGGCGAGCGGCTGCGCGCTGCACGCCCGGGAGCCGGTGCGGGAGGTGCTGCCGGCGGCGGACGGGGTGACGGTCCGCACCGAGCGGGCCGTCTACCAGGCGGAGAAGGTGGTGCTGGCCTGCGGCCCCTTCGTCAACGATCTGCTGGGGCCGCTCGGTCTGCGGCTCGACTACCACGTCTACGAGATGGCGGTGGCCACGTTCCGGCAGCGGTCCTCCACCGGCCCGTCGTCGTCCCCGTTCTGGTTCCTCTTCCAGCAGCCGACCGAGCGGGACACCAACCTGTTCTACGGGTTCGGCCACAACCCGTGGACCAGGGGCGCCCTGGTGCGGTGCGGCGTCGACTTCGAGATGAGCCCGCTGCCGCACCCCTCCAAGGCGACGGGGACGCCCGACGCCTACCAGATGGAGCGGCTCTCCGGCTGGGTCGGCGAGCATCTGCCCGGCCTGGACCCGGCGCCGGTGCGGCAGGGCACCTGCCCCGCCGTACTGCCGGCGGACGAGGAGCGGCAGTTCTTCCTGGACACGGCCGCCGGGCGGATCCCGCACGGCGAACGGCTGGTCGTCTACGGCGCCGGCTGGGCTTTCAAGTTCATTCCGCTCTTCGGCCGGCTCTGTGTGGATCTGGCCGAGAGCGGGACGGCACGGCACGACATCTCCCGCCTGGCACTCGACCCCGCACCGGGTTCCTGATCATTTCCTTCGCCGATCGCCGGGCGGCGGAAGGGGGTGCACCCGGCTATTCCCCGCCGAACGGTGCCGCGTTCACCCGGAATCCGGAAACCGGTACGCACATCCGCTGCCCGACGAACGCACGGCCCGCCGGAGGCATTCACCTCCGACGGGCCGTCCTCGTATTGCGCGCACCTCGGAAAAGAGATGCGGCAGCGCCATCGCTTTTCCGTACGGCCACGGCCGCCGAGGTGCGCTAGGTTTCCGCTCCCGCTTTTTCCCCGTCGGCCTTTTCCGTCTCGCCCGGCGGGCTTTCGTCGTGCCCGGAGGGATCACGCCGCAGACTCAGTACGACGCCCGCCACCACGACAGCGCCACCGAGGATTTGCATTTTCGTCACGGATTCGCCGGCGACGACCACGGCGGAGACGACACCGAAAACAGGAATGGTGTTGAGGATGGTGACAGCTGTGGTGGAGGAGATGCTGCGGAGGCCCACGTTGTAGCAGAGGAAGCCGCCGATGGAGCACACTCCGGCCAAATATGCCATCAGGCCGATGTCGACCGGTGCGAGCCCGCCCCAGTCCCGGTGCTCCGTGAGCGCCGCCGCGGCGAACGCGAGTCCGCCGCCCAGCGTCTGGTAGTAGGTCGCGGTCAGCGCCGACATCCGGGGCCGCCGCGCCACGAGCAGCAGGTTGTAGGCGGCCCAGGCCAGACCGCCCAGCGCGAGCAGCAGATCGCCGAGGAGCCGCTGGCTGCCGGCGGAGTCCGCGTTGTCCCGCACGATCAGCACCACACCGCCGACGGCCAGCGCCATCCCCAGCAGCGCCGCCGGCGCCGGCCGCCGCCGGAAGAGGGCGAATTCCAGCGCGAAGGTCACCACCGGGTAGGAGGCGACGATCAGGGTCGCGTCGGAGGCCGTGGCCAGATCGACGCCGAAGTTCTCCAGACCGAAGTACAGGGTGATGCCGAGCAGCCCGGCCGCGGCCATCTCCAGCCGCTCCCGCACGGACGGCGGCTTCCAGCGCCGTTGCAGCCGTACCGCGACGGCCAGCAGCACGGCGGCCAGACAGAACCGCAGGGCGCCGACGGTCAGCGGCGGCGTCCGCTCCAGCGCGAGCTTGGTCACCGAGAACGAGGTGCTCCAGGCCAGGGCGGCGGCGCCGACGGCCGCGGCGCCCGCCCACGCCCACCGTGCACCGCCGCCCCGCCGTCCCTGCCCCGGCTCCGCGGGCCGTCTCCGTGCCCGCGGGATGCGCTCCCGCACCGTGCGCTTCCCGCCCGCGCCCGCCCCGTCGGCGTCCGCGCCCTCCTCCTGCCGGGCGCGCCGCCGCGCGAGTGCCGTGTACCTGCCGATGACATTGCGCTCGTCCCCCACCTCAAGGGCCCCTTCTGTGGGACTGCTCCGGGATCGCCGGCCGATTCCCCCCGTTTCCCCCGCGCCCCCGGAACTCTCCGGACGGCGAAACGGCTCGGCTCCGACGGAGATTGAAACGGCGCAAAACTACCATGTGTGACCATGCGATCTCTAAGAGTCCGCCGGTCCTGCCGGTCATTCGGCAGGCAGGGAGCCGTGTGCCCGTTCTCCGTCCGGGTACAAGCCGCAGGAGGTGCCGGTCCTCTGCTTCGCGTGCGGGAGGAACCTATGACACGTGACACACGGACGCCACGGTGAGAGCCCAGCGGGCCGCGGCCGGCCCCACGACGGCGGACGGTACGCCCTTCACCCTCGGGGTCGAGGAGGAGTTCCTGCTGGCGGGCTCCGACGAGGTCCCGGCGGTACGGCCCGGGGCGGACGTGCTCCTCGCCGGCGGAGGTACGCACACCTCCGAGGACCCCACGGTGCTGCACGGCGAGCTGCTGACGTCGATGGCCGAGACGGCGACGGGCGTCTGCACCGACCTGGGCCAGGTGCACGAGCAACTGTCCTCGGCCCGCGCCCGGCTGCGCGCGGCGGCGGGCGAGGCGGGCATCCGGCCGCTGCCCCTGGGGACGCCGCGCGTCGCCGGCCCGCCCCGGTCGGCCTCGCCGGGCCCCCACTACGGGCGCATGCGGCGCCTCTACGGCCATCTCGTCACCCAGAGCGAGACCTGCGGATGCCATGTGCACGTGGGGACCTTCGACCGGGAGGCCGCGGTCTGGGCCGCCGGATACGTCCGCCCCTGGCTGCCCACCCTGCTGGCGCTCTCCGCCAACTCCCCGTTCTACAAGGGCGTCGACACCGGCTACGCCAGCTGGCGCACGGTGATGCTCAGCCGCTGGCCGACCCTGGAGATCCCGCCGCACTTCTCCTCGGCCGACGCCTACGACCGGGCCGTGACCGCCCTCCAGCGGGGCGGCGTCCTCCCCCGGGGCTGCAACGCCTACTGGCTGGTGCGCCCCTCCTACCGCCTGCCCACGGTGGAACTGCGGGTCGCCGACACCGCCGCCACCGTCGACGAGGCCGTGCTCCAGGCGGGCCTCTCCCGCGCCCTCGTGCACACCGCGCTCGCCGCCCGCGCCGACGGTGAGCACCCGCCGCAGGTGGACGGCCACATGGCCTCCGCCGCGCTGTGGACCGCCGCCCGGCACGGGGTCCGTGGCCCCGCCCTGCACCCCTTCACGGGGCGCCAGGTGCCCGCCGCCGATCTGGTGTCCGAGCTGATGGCCCTGCTGCGTCCCGCGCTGCGCGCCGCCGGGGACCTGGACACCGTCCAGCGTCTGCTCGCCCGCGTGCTGCGGGACGGTACGGGCGCCGACCGCCAGCGCGCCACCGAACGGTACGGCACCCCCGACCCCGCCACCACGGCGCCCGCCTCCCCCCGGACGACCCACCCGGCCGCCACCCCGTCCCCCTCGTGACCGGGCGGGCTCCCCGCCGGGACGGACCGGAGGCGGGCCGCGGCGGGCGGGCCGCCCGGCGGGTGAGGGCCCGTCGGTGCGGCCCGTGCGCGGCCTGGCTAGGGTGAGGCCGACGTTGATCGCCGATGTGCGGAGTGCGGGGGTGCCGGGTGCGGTCCGAGGCCGCGATACGGGTACCGGTCGGGGAGGGCGCCGAGCGGTGGACGAGCCGCCGGGTGGACCGCCGGGTACTGCTCGTCGTGCACAACGTCACCTCGGCCGGCCGCCTGCTGGACGTACTGCCGCTGTTCCACGACGACTTCCGCGTCCAGCTGATGGTGACCTGCACGGGCTCGTCCGCGTTCGAGGGCGGCGTGCGCGAGCTGTTCGCGGAGCTGGGGCTTCCGGTGCTGCCGTGGGAGCAGGCGCTGGCCACCCCCGTGGACCTGGCGCTCTCCGCCAGCTTCGGCGGTCAACTCTCCCTGATCCAGGGCAAATTGGCTGTTCTTTCACACGGCGTCGGATATACCAAGAAGTTGGCCGGCGGGAGCCGGGAGCCGGGAGCCGGGAGCCGGGAGCCGGGAGCCGACGTTCGGGTTGTCGGCGGAGTGGCTGTTGGCGGACGGCGTGCCGTACGTGGACGCGCTCGTGCTGTCGCACCCCGAGCAGACGGAGCGGCTGCGGCGGGTCTGCCCCGAGGCGGCGCACGCCGCGGTGGTCGCCGGCGACCCCTGCTACGACCGCATGCTGGCCGCCCGGCCCTACCGGGAGCGCTTCCGGCGTGCGCTGGGGGTACGGCGCGGCCAGCGGCTCGTGGTGCTGAACTCGACGTGGAACCCCGAGGGCTTCTTCGGCAGCGGCGGTGAAGGCGACGTCCTGCCGGGCCTGTTGCCGCGGCTGGCCGAGGAGCTGCCGGCCGACGACTTCCGGCTGGCGGCCGTGCTGCATCCGAACATCTGGTACGGCCACGGGCCGGGCCAGGTCCGTGCCTGGCTGGACCGGGCACGGCGGGCCGGGCTGACGCCGGTGGACCCGGTGCACGCCTGGCGCCAGGCGCTGCTGGCCGCCGATGTCGTCCTGGGGGACTTCGGCGCGGTCAGCTACTACGCGGCGGCCCTGGGCACCCCCGTCCTGCTGGGCTCCGCCTCCCGCGAGCGGCTCGACCCCGAGGCCCCGCTGGCGGACTTCGTCGCCCGCGCTCCCCGGCTGGACCCGCACGGCCCCCTGCGCGAGCAGGTGGAGAAGACCGCGGCGGAGCACCGTCCGTTCACCGGCCCGGCGCGGTACACGAGTTCCGTGCCGGGCTCTTCGGCCGCGCTGCTCCGGCGGCACTTCTACCGGCTGATGGGGCTGCCGGAGCCCGCCGCACCCGCCCTGCTGGAGCCGCTGCCGCTGCCGCCGCACGAGCCGCCGCGGCGTACCGCGCCGCTGCACGTGCGTACCCGGGTGCACGGCGGCGAGGTGTGGATCGAGCGCTCCACGGCGCAGCCGTACGACGCCGCGGGCCTGTCGCATCTGGCGGTGCACGAGGAGACCCGGGACCCCGGCGATCTGACGGTGGCCGAGGTGATCGTGCGCGAGGGCCGGCCCGACGACCCCCGGCTGGGCGGTCCGGCGCACTGGACGGCGGAGGTCCTGCGCAGACATCCGCACTGCGGGCTCGCCGCCTATCTGACGGACGCCGACGCCTGCTTCGTACGGGCCCGGGGGCAGGGCGCGTTCCGGCTGACGGCGCTGCCGGAGGCCGACGCCGACCCGGCCGTGTACGCCTCCGCGCTGCACGCGTGGCTGGCGGACGGCGGCACGGTGCCGGACGGCGGGACGACGCTGCGGGTGCACGCGGCCTCGGCGGTGCACCCGGTGGCGGTCGTGCCGGCTACTCCGCTTCCTCGCAGCGCAGACGGAGCCGGGCCAGGTACTCCAGGTGGACGGCCGCTTCCGGGCTGAGCAGCTGTTCGGCCCGGGCGATCTCGGTGCGGGCGCCCGCGGTGTCACCGGCCAGGAGCAGCGTCTCGGCGAGGTCCGTGAGGGTCCGGGCCCGGTTGTAGGCGTCGCCCAGCGCGGCGAAGGAGTCCCGCGCGGCCTCCAGGCGTGCGCGGGCGCGGTCCCACTCCGCCATGCCGCGCAGCGCCCGGCCCTGGTGGCGCTCGATCAGGGCGAGGGCGCGCGGCAGGTCCTCGGCGCCCTCCTCGCCGGGCGCGATCCGCCGGTAGATCCGCTCCGCCTCGATGAACCGCTCGTACGCCTCCTCCGGCCGCAACTCGTACAGCCGCAGCAGGCCGAGCAGTTCGACGGAGGACGCCTCGCCGCGGGTGTGGCCCGCGGTGTGCTCGGCGTCCACGGCGCGGCGTGCCGCCTCCTCGGCCTCCTCCCAGCGCTCCAGTTCGCCGAGGCAGTGGGCGAGCTGGAACTGGAGGGCGCCGGCCGTGCGGGAGCCCGGGTACTGCTCGACGGCGCGGCGTGCGGCGAGCCGCAGCGCGGGCAGCACCTCGTCCCGGTACCCGGCCTTGAGCTGGAGCGGCCACAGTGCGCGGGCGAGCCGCAGGGCGGTCTCGTGGTGCTGGTAGGCGTCGGCGACGAGGACGGCGCGGACCAGGTTCTCCCGGTCGTGGACGAGGGCCTGGAGCCCGGCGGTCTCGTCCGGGAAGGGCTCGTGCGGGCCCGGTGCCGGTTCGGTGCGCCAGCTCTGCGGGAGGGTGGCGTGCGCGGCGTGCAGCGCCCGGTCGAGCAGGCCGTCCAGCGTGCGGGAGACCGCGGCGGCGCACTCGGCGATGCCGTGCTCCGGGCCGGCGCTTTCCTCCAGGCAGCGCCGGACCTCGGGCCGGAACCGGTAGCGCCCGTCGCCTGCCGGGTCCAACAGTTGCCGCTCCACGGCCTCTTCGAGCATGGCTCCGGCCTCGTCCTGTGCCGTGCCGGCGGCCCAGCCGGCCAGCCGGGCGTCGATCAGGGGCCAGTCGCCGAGCGCGGTCAGCCGGCACAGCCGGGCCGCCTCCGGCCGCAGGGCGCGGCAGGCCGCCTGCACCACGCCGCGCATAGGATGCTGCGCCATCGTGCTCTCTCCCTCGTCGGGCACGGGTGACTCCTCGGACAGCAGCCGGGACGCCGCGGCCTTCAGCGCGAAGGCGTTGCCCGCGCAGTGCTCCAGCACGGCGGGCAACTGCCTTTTGACGCGGGCCACTTCTTCCGTGCCGACGGCCCTGCGCAGCATCTTGACGGCGTCGCTCCTGCTCAGCGGCGGTACGGCGATGCGTTCGGCCTCCAGCGCGAAGGGCGGCCCCGAGGCCACCACGAGCAGGAAGACCTCGGGTGTGGCGGGCACGAGGGCGCGGACCTGCGCGGCGGAGGACGCGTGGTCGACGACGATCAACGCGCGGCGGCCCGCGGTGAGTTCGCGGTAGAGCTCCTGGCGCCGGACCTCGCCGGCAGGCAGTTGTGCGACGCCCATCTTCCGCAGCAGGGAGGCCAGCACGGCGGCGGGTTCCGGCCCGTGCTGCCCGGCGGCGCCGCGCAGATCGAGGTGGAAGCGCCCGTCGGGGTACCGCTCGAACTGTTCGGCGCCCCAGTACAGGGCGGTCGCGCTGGTGCCGATCCCCGGCGGGCCGTGCAGCAGGGCGACCCGGGGCCGTCCGCCGGCGGGGCGCGCCGCCTCGCGGGTCAGCTGTCTGCGGGCCCGTTCCCGGTCGACGAAGTCCCGGGTGGCGGGCGGCAGTCCGGGCCCCGGGCGCAGCACCGGCGCCGTGCCGGGCAGGGTGCGCAACAGCAGCGCCCACTCGCCGGCCAGCCGCCCGTCCTCGCCCAGGCGCGCGTGGACCGCACGCGCCAGTGCCTCCCCGTCGGCGGCGCCGGCGGGCAGCGGCGGGGCCTGCCGGCCCAGGGTCCGCCGCACCTGTGCGCCGGTCGTCAGCAGCAGTTGTTTGCCCATCTCGCCGGCCGCGCCGTTCCACACCGCGGTGAAGAACGCGGTGAGCGCGCCCACCGTCACCCCTTCGATCACGACCACCCCTCCCCTGGCACCGGCCTCGGGCCGGACTGTATCCGCAGGACCGGGGCGGCGGACCCACCGCCCCGGTCCACCGTGCCGTACACGGCGGGTTGTTGTCGCGGTGGCCGCCGCCCCGCGCGGGGGCCGACGGGTGCCGGGGGGCGGGGCGGGCCGTCAGTCCGCCAGGTGGGAGGTGAGGTCGTCGAGGACGGCGCGGGCGGCGAGGGGGCCGCCGGAGCTGTTCCAGGCCGAGCCCTCGACGACGACCGCATGGCCCTCGCGTACGGCCTTCAGACGGCCGAAGTTGGGCACCTTCCGGGCCTCGGCGAGGGCCTTCTCGCCGGACTTCTCGTCGCCGAGGGTGCCGAAGAAGAGCCAGTCGCCGTCGATGGTGTCCAGCTTCTCCAGGCTGACGGGCTCGCTGTGGCCGGCGCTCTCGCCCTGCTGGTCCGCCGGCCGCTTCAGGCCGAGCGCCGTGAGCGTGGAGCCGACGTGGCCCCTGCCCTTGCCGACGACGGAGGGCGCCCCGTCCTGCCAGCGGACGACGCTGGTGACGGCCCCGGCGTTCCCGCCGAGCCCGTCCCGGGTGCGGGCCACGTCCCGGTCGAAGTCCTTCAGCCACTTGTCGGCCGCCGCCTTGTCGTCGAGGGCGTCGGCGGTGGCCCGGAAGGACTTCTTCCAGTCCTCGTTGAGCTTCGCGGTGAGCACGGTGGGCGCGATGTCCCGGAGTTTGTCCATGAACCGCTTGGAGCCGGTGGTCTCGTCCAGCAGGATCAGATCGGGGTCGAGGACGGCGAGCTTCTCCAGGTCGGGCTCGGCGACGGTGGCCACGACCTTCGCCTTGTCGGCCTTCTTCGCCAGATAGGTGGACACGCCCTGCTGCCCGCGGCCGGACGTGGCGCCGATGGGCTCGTGCCCCAGGGCGAGCGCCGCGTCCAGGGTGGGCTCGCTCAGGGTGACGATCTTCTTCGGGTTCTCGGGGACCTTCACCTTCTTGCCGTCGGCGTCGGTGACGGTGCGGGTGCCGGACGAGCCGTCGGCCTTCCCGGACGAGCCGTCGTCGCTGCCGCAGCCGGCGAGGACGAGGGCGCTTGCCAGGGTGAGCGCGGCGAGCGTGCCGGGCCTGCGGTACTGGGCGGATCTCATGACGGGAACTCCTGGTGTGTACAAGGGGGTTGAGCGACCGGCGGCCGGTGAACGACCCGACGGTCAGGGGGTGTGCAGGGCGGCGAGGCCGTCGGCGAGTGCGCCGCTCCAGCACACGTAGTCGTGGCCACCGTTGAACTCGGTGTGGGTGACGGCGTATCCGCGCTCGCGCAGCCGGGTGTGCAGGGCGCGCGCCATGGTGGCCATGGCGCCCTCGTGCACCCCGGCGTCGATCCGCAGCCGCAGTCCGGCGCGCACCGGCGCGGTGGTGAACTCCCGGGTGAGCCACTGTTCGCCCTCGCCGGTGTGCGGCGGGATGCCGGGGCCGACACCGGGGTGCCACCACAGCGAGGGCGACTGGCCGATGACGTTGCCGACGCGGTCGCCGCGCTGCCCGAGCCCGGCGTAGAGCGCGGTGAGCCCGCCGAGGCTCTGTCCGGCGACGGTGGTGCGCGCCGGGTCGGCGGTGAGCGGCAGGCGGGCGGCCGCCCAGGGCAGCAGCTCCTCGGTGAGGAAGTCGGTGTACGCCTGCCTTCCGCCGAACTCCCGCATACGGGTGGGGTTGTCGACGGCGTGCGGGGCGAGGACGGCCAGCGGGCGGACCGCGCCGTCGGCGTGCAGATTGTCGAAGAGGTGCTCGGCGCCGAGCTGCCCGAACCACATGTCGCCGTCCAGCAGGATCAGCACGTCCAGCTCGGCGGGCCACGGCCGGGGCGGCAGCCGGACCCACACCTCCCGCTCGGCGCCCAGCGCCCGGGAGGCGAGGCGGTGCCGTGCGACGGTGCCGCGCGCCACCCCGTCCCGGCGGGCCGCCCACGGCTGGGGCGGCGCGTCGGGCAGCGCGAAGACGGAGCCGGGCGGCCCGTGCCAACGGGTGGCCACCGTGTGCGGGTTGAGCGGGTCGCGGACCGCGGAGGGGACCAGCGCGCGGAGCCGTGTCTGCGCCGCGGAAGGCTCCTCGGCGCCCTCACCGGAACCGGGGCCGGGAACGGGAGCGGGCGCGCCGGGGCGGGTGGCCGGGTCACGGTCGGCTGCGATCCGGTAGGAGCCGCGGTGGTCCGAGCGCAGCCGGTAGCACAGGTGCCAGACATCGGTACCGGGGACCCGCTCCAGCAGGCCGGAGGTGTAGTCGGAGCGGTCGATGAGGCGGTTGGCCAGCAGGAGCACGGTGTGCGTTCCGGGCCCGCCCCGCCACAGGAAGGTGACGGCGCGGTGCTCCGGCTCTCCCGGCAGGGGTTCGACGAGCGGCGTACCGGAGTCCGCCACCTCGGCCCAGAACCGGGCCAGTTCGGCCTCGTGTGCGGCCGGGTCGGCGCCGTGGGCGGCGAGCCGTGCGACGAGCCGGGCGATGCGCGGGCTCGGCACCCGGCGGGCCGCGGCGGAGTGGCCGTCCGGCGTACCGCGTGCGGGCTCCCTGCCGTCCAGCACGGCGGCATGCGGTACGGCGGCATGCGGTACGGCGTCCCGGCCCGCGGGGGTGCCGCCCGGTGCGGGGCACGGGCCCAACGGTGCCGCCGGGTCGGGCGCGTGGTGTGCGGCGTCCGCGCAGGGGGTCATGCCGGGCTCCCGTGTGCGGGCGCGGGCCCGGCCGGGCGGCGGATGAGCGCGAGTTGGGTGAGGCGGCCGACGGTCTCGGCGGGGCTGGGCACGGTGGCCATCTCCTCGGCCGTCTCCCGGGCGGCGCGGGCGAGGCCCTCGTCGGTCAGCAGCCGTGCGACGAGCGCGGGCGTGAGGCCCTCCGGCCCGTCGGGGACGAGGCCGCAGCCGCGGGCGTGCACGGCGGCGGCGTTGGCGGGCCGGTCGGCGCCCTGGCCGAGGACGATCTGCGGCAGCCCGGAGTCGAGCGCGGTGAGGGTGGTGCCGGCGCCGCCGTGGTGGACGACGGCGTCGGAGGCGTCGAGCAGCGCGCCGAGCGGGATCCAGGGCACGGGCCGTACGTTGCCGGGGAGTTCGCCGAGGGCGGAGAGGTCGGTACCGCCCAGCGCGAGGACGAATTCGGCATCGGACTCCCGTGCGGCCTCCACGACCCGGGCGAGCGGCGAGATCCCGTCGACGACGGGCTGGACGGTGCCGAGCGTGACGGTGACACGGGGCCTCTCGCGCGGCGCGAGGAGCCAGTCGGGCAGCGCGGCCCCGCCGTTGTAGGGCACGTAGCGCATGAACCAGCGGCGTGGTTCGCGGTTGGTGCTCATGCTGGGCGGGGCGACGTCGAGCCAGGCGGCGAGGGGCGCGGGCCCGTCGAGGCCGTGCCGCGTGTAGGCGTCGGCGAGGGCGTCGTTCATCATGCCCACGTGTGCGCCGGTGTGGCCGAAGCCGACGGCGTGCAGCACGGAGGGGATGCCGAGGCGGGCGGCGACGAGCTGGCCCACGACCCCGTTGGGGGTGTGGACGACGAGGTCGGGCTGCCAGGCGCGGCCGAACTCGACCATGCGGTCGGCCATGTCGTCGCTGAAGAAGGAGAATCCGCGGCCCTTGGCGGGCGCCCCGGCCTCACCGGGGGACGGCGGCCGGCCCCGGCGCTGCTTCTCCATCCGCGCGTAGCGCGCGTCCGGGTCGAGGCCGGGTGCGCAGTCGGCGGCGAGCAGCCCGGCCTCGCGGGTGCGCTGCACGGCGGCGCCGCAGGTGCCGACGAGCACGTCGTGGCCGGCCGCGCGGAGGGCCTGGGCGAGCGGAACCATCGGGTAGAGCAGCCCGAAGAAGGGCGGGCCGGCGAACAGGACGCGCATCGGACCTGCTTTCTGGTGTCGACACCGGACAGGGGCACGGCCGGCCCGCGCCGTGGCCGCCACCGCCCCGCCGTCCGCGGTGTGGTGGAGGTCACACGACCCATGGGGTGACCGCTACTTAGGTAAGCCTAAGCTAATCATGTGCCTCAGGGATCACCAACACCCACCGCCTGGTTCCGCCGCCTCGGCGCCGCCTGCCTCCGGCACCGGCGACTGACCCTCGCCGTCGTGCTCAGCTCCGTGTGCGGCACGGGACTTGAGGCCGTCGGCCCGCTCGTCGCCCGCCTCGGGGTCAACGACGCCGTCGACGGCCGCACCGACCGCATCCATCTGCTCGTCGCCGCGCTCACCGCGCTCGCCGTCGTGCAGTTCGGCGCCGAGTTCACCCGCCGCTTCGTCGCCGGAAAGCTCGCCCTCGCCGTGCAACACCGGCTCCGCACCCGGGTGTTCGGCGCGCTCCAGCAGTTCGACGGCGCGAAACAGGACACGCTGCGCACCGGCCAGGTCGTCTCCCGGGCCAACAGCGATCTGCAACAGGTGCAGATCATGCTGGGAATGCTGCCCATCCCGATGGGCGTCGTCGCCCAGTTCGCCGTCGCCGTGCTCGCCATGCTGTGGCTCTCGCCGCTGCTGACCCTCGTCGCGCTCACCGTCGTCCCCGCGCTCGCCCGGCTCACCGCGCGCAGCCGCGAACGCCTCGTACCGGCCACCCGGGACGCGCAGGCCGAGGCCGCACGCATCGCCGAACGCGTCGAGGAGAACATCACCGGCGTCCGCGTCGTGAAGGGCTTCGGGCAGGAGGAGCGCGAGACCGACCGACTCGCCTCGGCCGCCCGGCGGCTGTTCGGCCGGCGGCTGCGCGTCATCCGGCTCCAGGCACTGGCCACCTCCTCCATGGCGGCGCTCCCGGCGCTCGGCCAGGTCGGGGTGCTGGCCTTCGGCGGCTGGCTCGCGCTGCGCGGCAGCGTCGACGTGGGCACCTTCCTCGCGTTCGCCGCCTATCTCGCGCTGCTCGCCGGGCCCGCCCGGCTGTTCGCCAACTTCGTCGTCACGGCGCAGCAGGGCCGCGCCTCCGCCGAGCGGGTCTACGAATTCATCGACGCCCGGCCGCGGATCACCGAGGCGCCCGGCGCACGGCCCGTGCCCGAGGGCCCGGCCGGTCTCGCCTTCCGCGACGTGCGGTTCGGCTACGCGCCCAGCGACCCCGTGCTGGACGGCCTGTCCTTCGAGGTGCGCCCCGGCGAGACCCTCGCCCTCGTCGGCCCGCCCGGCTCCGGCAAGTCCACCGTCTCGCTGCTGCTCCCCCGCTTCTACGACGTGCAGGCCGGCAGCGTGCTGGTCGGACCGCCGGACGACGCCGTGGACGTGCGGGAGGCGACCCTGGCCTCGCTGCGGGACACCGTCGGCGTCGTCTTCGAGGAACCCTTCCTGTTCTCCGGCAGCATCCGCGACAACATCGCGCACGGCCGCCCGCGGGCCACCGACGCCGAGGTCGAAGCCGCCGCCCGGGCAGCCGGGGCGCACACGTTCGTGACGGGCCTGGCCGACGGCTACGCCACCGAGGTCGGCGAGCGCGGGCTGACCCTCTCCGGCGGGCAGCGCCAGCGCATCGCCCTCGCCCGGACGCTGCTCAACCGGCCCCGGGTCCTCGTCCTGGACGACGCCACCTCCGCCGTCGACGCGCACACCGAGGCCGAGCTGCACACCACGCTCGGCGAGATCACCCGCTCCACCACCACCCTGCTCATCGCCCACCGCCGCTCCACCCTGGAACTGGCCGACCGGATCGCCGTGCTGGACGGCGGCCGCGTCGTCGACATCGGCACCCGGGCCGAACTCACCGGCCGCTGCGCGCTGTTCCGCGAACTGACCGCGGGCCCCGGCGGCTCCGTCGACGAGCGCACCACCACCCGACCCGACGCCGCCGTCGCCACCGGCGTCACCCCGAAGCTGTGGCCACAGCCCGCCGAGGCCCCGGCGCCCGCCGAGGCGGAAGGGGAGCCCGCCGAGGATCCACGGCTCGACGAGCGCGAACTGCGCGCCCCACGCGCCCGCATCGGCTTCCCCACGCTGCTGCGCCCGGTGCGCGCGGCCCTGCTGGTGGGGCTGCTCCTCGTCGTCCTGGACACCGCGGGCACCGTCTCGCTGCCGCTGTTCGTCCGGCACGGCCTGGACGCGGGCGTCGCCGCCGGGGACGCCGGGGCGCTGTACACCGCGGCGCTGACCGCGCTCGCCGTCGTCCTCGCCGGCTGGTGCGTGCTCACCCTCCAGACGCGGGTGACCCGGCGGGCCGGCGAACGCGTGCTGTACGGGCTGCGGGTGCGGGCCTTCGCCCAGCTCCAGCGGCTCGGCATGGACTTCTACGAGCGCGAGCGCGGCGGCCGGATCATGACGCGGATGGTCAACGACATCGAGGCGATGTCGGCCTTCCTCCAGTCGCACCTGCTCACCTCGGTGGCCGCGCTGGCCACCGTCGCCGGCGTGGCCGTCACGATGCTCGCCGTCGATCTGCCGCTGGCCCTCGTCGCGCTGGCGCCGCTGCCGCTCGTCGCCGCCGCCAGCGTGGTGTTCTGGCGGCTGTCCTCCGCCGCCTACGCGGACGCGCGCCGCCGCATCGGCGAGGTCAACTCCTCGCTCCAGGAGAACGTCTCGGGGCTGCGCGTCGCCCAGTCCGGCAACCGGGAGGAGAGCACGGCCGCCGACTTCGACAAGCTGTCCGACTCCTACCGCGCGGCCCGGCTGCGTGCCCAGCGCTACGCCTCGGTCTACTTCCCCTGCATCAACCTGTGCGCCGAGCTGGGCAAGGCGCTGGTCCTGCTGGCCGGTGCCTTCCGGGTGGCCGACGGGCGGCTGGACGCGGGGGTCCTCGTGGCGTTCGTGCTCTACCTCGGGCTGCTCTTCTCCCCCGTCCAGCAGCTCTCCCTCGCGTTCGACAGCTACCAGCAGGCGTCCGTCGGCATGCGCCGCACCGTCGAACTGCTCCGGCTGCCCAGCTCGGTGCCCGACCCGGACACCCCCGCGGCCCTGCCCGCCCGGCTCACCGGCGCCGTCGAGCTGCGCGACGCCTGCCACCGCTACCCCGGCGCCGACCGGCCCTCGCTCGACGGCGTCAGCCTGCGCATCGAGCCGGGCAGCACCGTGGCGCTGGTGGGCCGCACCGGCGCCGGCAAGTCCACCGTCGTCAAGCTCCTCACCCGCTTCCACGACGCGACCTCGGGACAGGTCCTGGTCGACGGGACCGATCTGCGCCGGGTGCCGGGCCCGTACTACCGCCGCCGCATCGGCTACGTCCCGCAGGAGGCCCACCTGTTCACCGGCGACCTCGCCGACAACATCCGCTACGGCCGCCCCGACGCCACCGACGCCGAGGTCGAGGCCGCAGCCCGGGCCACCGGCGCCCTGCCGCTCGTCGCCGCCCAGCCGTACGGCTTCCGCCAGCAGGTGCACGAGCGCGGCCGGAACTTCTCCGCCGGCGAACGCCAGCTGCTCGCCCTCGCCCGCGCCCATCTGACCGACCCCGGCCTGCTGCTGCTCGACGAGGCCACCTCCGCGCTCGACCCGGCCGCCGAACGCGCCCTCGCCGAGGCGACGGCGGGCGCGCCCGGCCGGCGCACCACCGTGCTCGTCGCCCACCGGCTGGCCACCGCGGCCCGCGCCGACCGCATCGTCGTCCTCGACGACGGCCGGATCGCCGAGCAGGGCACCCACGACGAACTCCTCGCCGCCGACGGCGCCTACGCCCGGCTCTGGCACCACCAGCAGCAGCCGGACCGTCCCGCACCGCCGGCCGACCCCGGCACCGGCACACCGGCCGCGCTCGCCGCACCCACGGCCGGCCGGCCCGCCACCGGCCGCACGCTCCGACAGGGGGACCCCGCATGAAGGCACTCGTACTGGCCGGAGGCACCGGCTCCCGGCTGCGGCCCATCACCCACACCGCGGCGAAACAGCTGGTGCCCGTCGCCAACAAACCCGTGCTCTTCTACGGGCTGGAGTCCCTGGTGGCGGCCGGGGTGGACGAGATCGGCATCGTCGTCGGGGACACCGCCGAGGAGATCCGCGCCGCCGTCGGCGACGGCTCCCGCTTCGGCGCCCGCGTCACCTATCTGCGCCAGGAGCGGCCGCTCGGCCTCGCACACGCCGTGCTGATCGCCCGCGACTGGCTCGGCGACGACGACTTCGTGATGTACCTCGGCGACAACTTCATCGTCGGCGGCATCACGGAACTGGTCGCCGACTTCCGCGCGCACCGGCCCGACGCCCGCATCCTGCTGACGAAGGTGCCCGACCCGAGGATGTTCGGCGTGGCCGAACTCGGCCCGGACGGCGGCGTGCGCGGCCTCCAGGAGAAGCCCGCGGCGCCGCGCAGCGACCTCGCGCTCGTCGGCGTCTATCTGTTCACCCCGGCCGTGCACGAGGCGGTCCGGGCCATCGAGCCCTCCGACCGGGGCGAACTGGAGATCACCGACGCCCTCCAGTGGCTCCTCGACCGGCGGCTGACCGTGCAGGCCACCACCATCACCGGCTACTGGAAGGACACCGGTAACGTCCTGGACATGCTGGAGGTGAACAGGTCGGTACTGGAGACGCTCGACGGCGCCGTCGAGGGCGACGTCGACGCCGACAGCGAACTGATCGGCCGCGTACGGGTGGAGAGCGGCGCCCAGGTGGTGCGCTCCCGCATCGTCGGCCCCGCCGTCATCGGCGCGGGCAGTGTCGTACGCGACTCCTGCATCGGCCCGTCCACCTCCGTCGCCGAGAACTGTGTGATCGAGGGCAGCGAGGTGGAGTTCTCCATCGTCCTCGGCGGCTCCCGCATCGACCGGGCCGGGCGCATCGAGGGCTCGCTGATCGGCCGCACCGTGCACGTCACGGGCGCCCCGCGGGCCCCGCGCGCCCACCGGCTCGTCCTCGGCGACCACAGCCGCGTCCACATCACGACCTGAACGGACCCCATGCGCATTCTCGTCACCGGCGGGGCCGGGTTCATCGGCTCCCACTTCGTCCGGACCCTGCTCGGCACCGGCGCTCCCCCCGACGACGGACCGCACCACACCGTCACGGTGCTGGACGCCTTCACCTACGCGGGCAACGCCCGCAACCTGGCCGGCCTCGGCGAGGGGGCCTGCCTGGACGTGGTGCACGGCGACATCCGCGACGCACCGCTCGTCGACGCGCTGCTGCGCCGGCACGACGCCGTGGTGCACTTCGCCGCCGAGTCCCACGTCGACCGCTCCATCGCCGGCGGCGCCGAGTTCGTCTCCACCAACGTGCTCGGCACCCAGACCCTCCTGGAGGCCGCCGCCCGGCACCGCGTCGGCCGCTTCGTGCACGTCTCCACCGACGAGGTGTACGGCTCCCTCGCCACCGGCTCCTGGACCGAGGAGTCACCGCCGGCGCCCAACTCCCCCTACTCGGCCAGCAAGGCGGGCTCCGACCTGCTCGCCCTCGCCTACCACCGCACCCACGGGCTCGACGTGTGCGTCACCCGCTGCTCCAACAACTACGGCCCGCGCCAGCACCCCGAGAAGGTCATCCCGCTGTTCGCCACCCGGCTGCTCGCGGGCGGCACGGTGCCGCTGTACGGGGACGGCAGCAACGTCCGGGACTGGCTGCACGTCGACGACCACTGCCGGGCGCTGCGGCTCGTGCTGGAGGGGGGCCGCGCCGGGCGGATCTACAACATCGGCGGCGGCACCGAACTCAGCAACCGCGAACTGACGGCACGGCTGCTGGAGATCTGCGGCGCCGGCTGGGACCGCGTCGAGTACGTCACCGACCGCAAGGGACACGACCTGCGCTACTCCGTCGACTGGAGCCGCATCCGCGACGAGCTGGGCTACACGCCCCGGCACGACTTCGCCGAGGGCCTCGCCGCCACCGTCGCCTGGTACCGCGACAACCCCGGGTGGTGGGACGCGTGACCCGCTGGCTCGTCACCGGCGCCGGCGGCATGCTCGGCCGCGAGCTGCACACCACGCTCACCGAGGCCGGGATCGCCGCCCTGCCGCTGGCCCGCGCCGACCTCGACCTCACCGACGAGCGGGCGGTCCGCTGCGCCCTGCGCCGCGCCCGCCCCGCCGTCGTCGTCAACTGCGCCGCCTGGACGGACGTCGACGGCGCGGAGCGCGACGAGGCCGCCGCCGCCCGGATCAACGCCGACGGCACCCGGCTGCTGGCCCGCGCCTGCGCCGCGTCCGGCGCACGCCTGCTCCATCTGTCCACGGACTACGTCTTCTCCGGCGAGCCGGGACCGGGCGGCCCGGCCCCCTACCCGGAGGACGCGCCGCCCGGGCCGCGCACCGCCTACGGCCGCACCAAGCTCGCCGGCGAACGCGCGGTACTGGCCGAACTGCCCACGTCCGGCGCGGTCGTCCGCACCGCCTGGCTGTACGGGCGGCACGGGCGCAACTTCGTCCGCACCATGGCCGACCGCGCCCTGGCGCCCGGCGGCGGCACCGTCTCCGTCGTCGACGACCAGCACGGGCAGCCCACCTGGACCCGGGACGTCGCCCGGCATCTGCTGGCCCTCGGCCGTGCGCCGACGCCGGCCTCCGGTGTCTTCCACAGCACCTCGGCGGGGCGCACCACCTGGTACGGGCTGGCCCGCGAGGTCTTCCGGCTGTGCGGCGCCGACCCCGGCCGGGTCCGCCCCCTCGACAGCGCCGCGCTGAACCGCCCGGCGCCTCGCCCCGCCTGGAGCGTCCTCGCCCACGGGCGGCGCGACACCCCGCCCGGGCAACCGCCCCCGCGCGACTGGCGCGCGGCGCTGGCCGAGGCCCTGCCCTTCGTCGTCCCGGAGGCCCCGCGTCCGGCCGGGGCGCTCGCCGGCCACCCGTCCACAGGGGAGCACACCCGATGCACGCACTGACCATCGAAGGTGCCTGGCTGCGCACCCCGCCCGTGCACCGGGACGACCGCGGCGCGTTCCACGAGTGGTTCCGCGCCGACGAGTTCACCGCGGCGACCGGGCAGCGCCCGGCCCTCGCCCAGGCCAACTGCTCGGTGTCGCGCCGCGGCGCCCTGCGCGGCATCCACTACAGCGAGGTGCCGCCCGGCCAGGCCAAATATGTGACGTGCGTGGGCGGCGCCGTCCTGGACGTCGTCGTCGACATCCGGGTCGGCTCCCCGACGTTCGGCCGCTGGGAGGCCGTCGAGCTGGGCGCCGGCACGGGACGGGCGGTGTACCTCTCGGAGGGCCTCGGCCACGCGTTCCTCGCCCTCACCGACGACGCCACCGTCGTCTATCTGTGCTCCACCGGCTACGCCCCGGGCCGGGAACACGGCATCCACCCCCTCGACCCGGCCCTCGGCATCGCCTGGCCCGACGGCCTCACCCCCGTCCTGTCCGCCAAGGACGAGGCCGCACCCACCCTGGAACAGGCCCGCACGGCCGGCGCGCTCCCCCGCTACGAGGACTGCCTGCGGCTGCGCGCGCAGGCGGCCGGGACCGGTACCGGGTCCGACGGCGCGGCCGGCCGCGGGGACGGTCCGGCGCAGGAGGGGCCGGCGCAGGAGGGGCCGGCGTGAGCCTCTCGCTGCCCGGCAGACCCTCCCCGTCCGCCGACGCGCCCGTACCCGCCCGCGCCCCGGCGCCCGCGCCCGGCGGCTCCCGTGGCCGTGCACGCGGCACCGCCGGGCGCGGCGCCGGACTGCTCCTCGGGCTCGTCCTGCTCGCCGGCGCCGCCCTGTTGAGCGTCTCGGCGGGCGCCGAGCACATCCCGCTCGGCCAGGTCTGGGACGGCCTGGTGCACGGCGCCACCGGCAAGAACGAGACGATCGTGCACGATCTGCGGCTGCCCAGGACGTTCCTGGGCGTCGCCGCCGGGGCCGCGCTCGGCCTGGCCGGCGCGGTCCTCCAGACCCTCACCCGCAACCCGCTCGCCGACCCCGGGCTGCTGGGCGTCAACGCCGGTGCCTCGGCCGCCGTCGCCACCGCGATCAGCCTGCTCGGGGTGACCAGCTTCGGCGGCTATCTGTGGTTCGCGCTGGCCGGCGCCGCCGTCGCCGCCGTCCTCGTCAACGCGCTCGGCGGCAGCCGCTCCGCCACACCCGTCCGGCTCGCGCTGGCCGGCACCGCCGTCAGCGCGGCGCTCTCCGGCTACGTCAACGGGCTCCAACTGCTCGATCTGGACGCCCTGGACCGGATGCGCAACTGGGACGTGGGCAGCCTCGCCGGCCGTCCCGGATCCCTGCTGTGGCAGGCCCTGCCGCTGCTCGTGGCCGGCGTCGTGCTGGCCTTCGCGCTCGCCCGGCCGCTCAACGCGATGGCCCTCGGCGACGACGCGGCCCGTGCGCTGGGGGCCGCGCCGGGCCGCACCCGGGTGCTGTCCGTCGTCGCCGTCACGCTGCTGTGCGGCAGCGCGACCGCGCTGTGCGGCCCCATCGGCTTCGTCGGGCTGATGGTGCCGCACGCCGTCCGCGCCTTCTGCGGCCCGGACGCCCGCTGGCTCTTCCCCTACTGCGCCCTGTACGCGCCCGTCCTGCTGCTGGTCTCCGACGTCGTGGGACGGGTCCTCATCCCGTCCTCGGAGATCCAGGTGGGCATCATCACCGCCTTTCTCGGCGGACTGCTGTTCATGCACCTCGTCCGGCGCCGGAAGGTGGCCAAGCTGTGAGTACCCGCCCGGCCCGCACCTCCCGGACGCCCGCCGACGCTCCCCTGCTGGAGCTGGGCCGCGGCCATCTGCGCAGCCGGGGCGGCGCGCTGTCGCTGCGCTTCGAGCGGCGTGCGCTGCTGGCCGCGCTCGTCCTGGCCCTGGCGGGCGGCTGCGCCGCGGTGGCCGCGATCGGCTCCGGCGAACTGTCCCTGTCTCCGCTGGAGGTGGTGCGCACCCTGGCCGGCAGCGGCCCGCCCGGCGCCGACTTCGTCGTCATGGACCTGCGGCTGCCGCGCGCCCTGGACGCGCTGCTCGTCGGCTTCGGCATGGGCGTGGCGGGGGCCGTCTTCCAATCGCTGTCCCGCAACCCGCTGGGCAGCCCCGACATCATCGGCTTCGGCAACGGCGCCTCGGCGGGGGCGCTGGTCGCGCTGATCCTCCTGGACACCGGTCCGGTGCAGACCGCGGCGGGCGCCGTCGGCGGCGGCTTCTGCACGGCCCTCGTCGTCTATCTGCTGGCGCGGCGCGGCGGCGCACACGGCTACCGGCTCGTCCTCATCGGCATCGGCGCCTCGGCCGTGCTCGGCTCCTGCACGAGCTTCCTGTTCGTCCGGGCCGACCTGGGCAAGGCCGCGCAGGCGGCCACCTGGATGGTCGGCAGCCTCGGCGGACGCGGCTGGAGCGACGCGGCCGTCGCCGCCGTCGGCCTGCTCGCGCTGCTGCCGGCCGTGCTGGCCTGCGCCCGCCGGCTGGCCCTGCTGGAGATGGGCGACGACGCCGCCGCCGCGCTCGGCGTCTCCCCCGAGCGCACCCGCATCGCCCTGCTGGCCGCCGGCACGGGCCTGACGGCGATGTCCGTCGCCGCCGCCGGCCCCATTCCCTTCGTCGCCCTGGCGGCGCCCCAACTCGCCCGCCGCGTCACCCGCTCCACCGGGCCGAACCTCCTCCCGGCCGGCTGGATGGGCGCCCTCCTCGTCGCGGCCTGCGACTGGACGGCCCAGCGCCTCCCCGGCATCGTCCCGGTGGGCGTCGTCACCGGCGTCACCGGCGGCCTGTATCTGGCCTGGCTGCTGTGGCGACAGCGGCGGGACGGGCGGCTGTAGCGGCACGGGCACGTGCCGGTGACCACCGCCGGCTGCTCCTGCTCGGGGCCGCCACAGTCGACGGCACGGAGCTGACCGTGGCCCGGACGGCACCGGCCACGGCCAACGGCCTGCCCCTGCACGGGCGTTCGTCGTACGCCCCGGTGCACGGCAGCCGCCACCGGAACATCGCTCGCCCCGCCCGGACGGCGTACCGTTGTCGAGTGTCAGCGTCGGGACGAGGAGGCCGGCATGCCTGAGCAGACCGACATGAACGTGGGCGAGCGCATCCGTCTCCTCCGGGAGGCGCGGGGCATGAGCCGTCCGGTGCTCGCCGGGTTGTGCGGGCGCGGCCCCGACTGGCTCAAGAAGATCGAGAACGGCGAACGGCCGCTGAACTCGTACACCCTCCTCCTGCGCCTGGCCGCCGCCCTCCGGGTACCCGACCTGTCCTCGCTCACCGGAGCCGACGCGGTGGACCAGCCCGTCCCGCTGGGGCGCCTGAACCACCCGGCCATGCCCGAGATCTGGGCGGCGGTGATGGACCGCAGGCTCACCCCGGAAGCTGCGGACGCGGCGCCGGACGTCGACGTCCTCCGGGGCAGGGTCGATCAGACCTGGAGGCTGTGGCACACCTCCGGGCGCAACCGGACCGAGGTCGGCGCCCTGCTGCCCGACCTCATCCGGCAGGCCGAGACCGCCTCCCGTACCTGCGACGGCGCGGAGCGCCGCGCCGCCCTGGTCGCGCTCTCCGCCACCTATCGCCTCACCGGGCAGGCCACGGCCTATGTGGCACCGGCCGAACTCGCCTGGGTGGTGGCCGATCGTGCGCTCACGGCGGCGCAGCAGGCGGACGATCCGGCGGCCGTCGCGGCAGCGGCGTGGAACATGGGCAACATCCTGCGCGAGACCTCGTATCCGGAAGAGGCCCTGCGCACGGTCACCGAGGCGGCGGACCTGCTGCGCCCCCATCTGGAGGCGGGCCCCGAGCACTGGCGGGGCGTCTACGGTGCGCTCCAGCTGCACGCGGCGGTGACGTGCGCGCGCGAGGGGCGCGAGGGCGACGCGTGGCGCTTCTGGGACGCGGGCGACCAGGTCGCGAAGTCCCTGCCGTCCGGCTACGTCCATCCCAGCACCGTCTTCGGCCGCGCCAACGTCGACTTCCACGCCGTCTCCGTGGCCACGGACCTGCGCAGCTCCGGCAAGGCCCTGTCCCTGGCGGACGACCTCGACCCCGACACGATGCCCTCCACCGAGCGCCGGTCCCGACTGTGGGTCGAGGTCGCCCGCGGCCACCTCCAGCGCGGCGACGCGACAGCAGCCCTGCACGTGATGCAGCGCGCCCACCGCATCGGCGCGGAAACGGTGGCCTACACCCCCTCGGCCCGCACGGCCACAGCCGAACTCTGGCGCAGAGCACCCCGCGCCCTCCGCACGGAAGCCGGGGAACTGGCGACGGCGGTGGGAGTGGGCGGGGCCTGAGACGGGGACGGCCCGGGGCAGGGGGACATCCTGTCCCACCTCGCTCCTTCCGAAGCTCCTAGGTTCACGGCCCTGGCGAGCCGAAGGAGTGCAGACATGGGACAGGCATCCCACAGCGAAGGACGCGAAGGCCCGGCCACCACGCCCCCGAGGTACCCCCTGGGTGCCCATCTGGTGGACGAGGGGACCGCCGTCCTCGGCGAAACACCGTGGACGGGGCGGCTGGTGCACGTCTTCGAGGACGGGAGCGGCTCGCGGCTGCTGTCGCCCACCGGCTTCGTGTGGACCGCGGCCGACCACCGTCTGCGGCCGGCCACGGCGGACGAACGCGCCGCCTACGAGGCCGCGTCGGCACGCACGGACCGTCAGCGGGACGCGCTCGCCGCGCGGATCGCGGGGCTCGGGGAGCGGTGATGGACGGCAGCATGTCCGGGGACGGCGCAGCGGAGGGGCCGCCCGTCGGGTACGGCTGGTGCGTCGACTGCGAGCGGTACGTCGGTGACGCCATGGCCGTCGCCTACGCGCAGGGGAACTCCGGGCCGGGCAAGGTGCTGGAGGCGTGTGAGGCGCATGCGCGGGTGTATGCGGCGCTGTGGTTCGCCCCGCAGTGGCTCAAGGACGACATCGCCGCGCTGGACGCCCGGGCCGGGCGGCGGCCGTGAGCACGCCGCCGCGGTCCGCCCGAACCCCCGTCATTCCTCGGCCAGTTGGGCGCGCAGCACGCGGGCCACCTCCTGGAGGCGTTCGGGGCGGGTGAGTTCGTGGTGGAGGCAGGGGATGTCGTGGTTGCGGATGTCGCCGGTGACGTAGGGGCGCCAGGCGGTGCGGTCCAGCCAGTGTTCGGCGCGTGGGGCCGTGGCCGTGAAGAAGACGAGGTCGCCGTCGAACCGGCGGTGCTCGTGGGCGCGCATCAGCCGGGCGTTGTTGACGACGACCCGGGTGACGGCGGTGAGCGTCTCCTCGGACAGGCTCGCCAGCGCGCTGCCCTCCTCGCCGAGGCGGCGCAGCACCTGCGCCCGCTCCAGCGTGCCGTCCTCGGCCGATTCGAAGCCGGCCATCCGCAGCAGGGCCCGGAGCGCGTCGGCCTCGTCGGGGACGGCCATGTCCCGCCACTGGTCGGAGGGGTAGGCGTCCATCAGCGCGAGCAGTTCGACCTCCTCACCCGCTTCCTGGAGCTGGACGGCCACGGTGTGGGCGAGGACCCCGCCGACGGACCAGCCCAACAGCCGGTAGGGGCCGCGTGGTTGGGCCTTGCGCAGCTGTTCCGCGTAGTCGGCCGCCATCTGCTCCATGGTGCCGGGGAGTTCCTCCTCGCCGGGGCGGGCGAGGCCGCGTGCCTGGAGGCCGATGACCGGCTGCCGGGTGCCGAGCGGTGCCAGCAGACCCGAGTAGCACCAGCTGAGGCCGCCCGCCGGGTGGACGGCGAACAGGGGGCGCGCGGTGCCGCCCGCGCGCAGCGGCAGGAGCACGTCGAGGGCCCCGGCGTCCCCGCTGCCGTGCGCGCCGTCGGCCGACAGTGCGGCGAGCGCGGCCGGGCTGGGGGCGCGGAAGAGCGCGCCGACGGAGGTCTCCGTGCCGAGGTCGGCGCGGAGACGGGAGACGAGCCGCACGGCCAGCAGCGAGGTGCCGCCCAGGTCGAAGAAGCCGTCGTCGACGCCGACCCGGGGGACGCCGAGCACCTCGGCGAAGATCCGGGTGAGCGCTTCCTCGCGGAGCGTGCGCGGGGCCCGTCCGCCGCCGGTGCCGGCCGGCTCGTCGGGCGCCGGGAGGGCCTTGCGGTCGAGCTTTCCGTTGGCGGTCAGGGGGAAGTCGTCGAGCACGACGAGGGCGTTGGGCACCAGGTGCGCGGGGAGGCGGGCGGCCAGCCGGGAGCGGAGGGCGGCGGTGTCGACGGTGGCGGGTGCGGGAGAGTCCGCCGCGGTCGCCTCCTCGGTGCCCCGGGCGGGGGCGCGGCGCTCCTGTGCCGGGACGACGTAGCCGACGAGCCGCTGGTCGCCCGGGCGGTCCTCGCGGACCAGGACGCAGGAGGCGGCGATCTCCGGTTCGGCGTTCAGGGCCGCCTCGGTCTCGCCGGGCTCGATGCGCAGGCCCCGGAGCTTCACCTGGTGGTCGGTGCGGCCCAGGTACTCGACGGAGCCGTCCGGCAGCCAGCGCGCCACATCGCCGGTGCGGTACATGCGTCCGTCCCCGGGCGGTGCGCAGGGCGGGTCGTCCCCGGGCTGCGGGACGTCCCAGCCGGCGGGGCGCGGGCGGCCCGTCCCCGGGAAGCCGGTCGTCGCCGGGGCGCCGGTCGTCCCCGGGGAGCCCGTCGTTCCCGGGGCGCCCGCCGTCTCCCGGGCCGGGACCCGGGCGGGGACGCGGGCGGTGAACGGGTCGGTGACGAAGCGTTCGGCGGTGAGGGCGGGGCGGCCGAGGTAGCCGGTGGCGAGCTGGGCGCCCGCCAGGTACAGCTCACCGGCGACGCCGGGCGGGCACGGCTGTCCTGCCCGGTCGAGGATGTACAGCCGGGTGTTCCACACGGGGCGGCCGATGGGGACGGGCCCGTCCGCTCCGGGTTCGCAGGTGTGGTGGGTGACGTCGACGGCGGCCTCGGTCGGCCCGTACAGGTTGTGCAGGGGGACGCCGGGCAGCACCTGGTGGAAGTGGTCGGCGGTCTCCCGGGCGAGGGCTTCGCCGGAGCAGAAGACCCGGCGCAGCGCGCCCTCGGCCGCGGCTTCGGCGGCGCCGGGTTCGGCGAGGAACGCCCGGAGCATCGACGGGACGAAGTGCACGGTGGTGATGCGCTGTTCGCGCAGCGTGCGGGCGAGGGCGGCCGGATCGCGGTGTGCGCCGGGCGCGGCCAGATGGAGGGCGGCGCCCTCGCGCAGCGGCCAGAAGAACTCCCAGACGGAGACGTCGAATCCGGCGGGCGTCTTCTGGAGCACCCGGTCGCCGGGGCCGAGCCCGTACTCGGCCTGCATCCAGCGCAGCCGGTTGTCGATCGCGGAGTGCGGGACGATCACGCCCTTGGGGCGGCCGGTGGAGCCGGAGGTGTAGATGACGTAGGCCGGGTCGCGCGGGGTGAGCGGGCGGCTGGGCGCGGTGGGCAGGTGCTCGGAGACGTCCAGCTCGTCGAGGGTGAGGACGGGCGTACGGCAGGCGGGCAGCAGCGGCCGGGTCGCGCTGTCGGTGAGGACGCAGCGCGGTGCGGCGTCCTCCAGCATGTCGCGCAGCCGCTCGCGCGGGTGCTCGGGGTCGAGCGGCAGATAGGCGCCGCCGGCCTTGAGCACGGCGAGCAGCGCGACGACGAGGTGCGCCGAGCGGGGCAGGGCGACGGCGGCGAGCGCGCCGGGGCGCAGCCCGTGCAGCACGAGTTCCCGGGCCAACCGGTTGGCACGGGTGTCGAGTTCGGCGTAGCTGAGGGTCCGGCCGTCGGCGACCAGGGCCGTGGCGTGCGGGGTGCGGGCGGCCTGCGCCTCGACGGGTCCGATGAGGGTGGTGGGCGGCAGGTCGACCCGGGTGTCGTTGAACTCCCGCAGGACGCGGTCGAGTTCGGCGTCGGTGGCGACGGCGTGCCGGTCGAGCGGCGTGTGCGGGTCGGCCTCGGTGAGGCGTGCGACGAGCTGGAGGAAGCGCTCCTGCCGGGCGGCGAGGCCGGGTTCGTCGTGCAGGGCGGGGTTGGCGTCGTGGTCGAGGTGCAGCCCGGTGCCGTCGCCCCGGTCGTGGATGTTGACGGTGAGGTGTTCGACGGGCCCGGCGGACAGGTTGCGGGGCGTGGCGCGGCAGCCGGTGAAGTCGAGGGCGTAGTCGAACGGCATGGTGTTGACCAGGGTGCCGGTCAGCGCCCGCCCGGCGGCGGTGGCGCCGGTGTCGCGGCGGATGTCCTCGTAGCGGTAGCGCTGGTGGCGGCGCAGCTCGCGCAGGCCGAGGACGACCTGGCGGACGAGCTGCGCGAACGTGGCGCCGGCCGGGAGGCGCAGCCGCAGCGGGAGGACGTTCATGGCCATGCCGGGGACGCGCAGGGCGGCCGTTCCGCTGCGGCACATCATGGGCACACCCAGCACGACCTCCTCGCTGCGCGTCTGCCGTGACTCGCTCAACGCCTGCACGGCGAGGAGGAGTTCGGGCCAGGTGGCGCGCAGCTCGGCGGCGCGTGCCTTGAGCCGGGCGGTCGCCTCGGACGGCAGGTGCGCCGAGCGGCGGTGGAAGGTGCGGGAGGGCTGCACGTCGGGTCCGGCGGCGGCCTCGTCGAGCCCGGACAGCCGCCTGCTCCAGTGGTCGCGGTCGGCGGTGAAGGCGTCCGAGGCCCGGTAGGCGGCGTCCTCGGCGAGCAGCTCGGCGAGGGGACGCAGCGGGCTGGGCCCGGGGGCGCGGCCGGCCAGCAGCGCCCGGTAGGTCTCGGCGACGCGGCGGGCGACGAGGGAGTAGCCGTAGCCGTCCAGCACGGCGTGGTGGACGCGTTGGTACCACAGCCACCGCCGCTCGCCGACGCGGTGGAGGGCGGCGCGGAACGGCGGGCCCGCGGCGAGGTCGCAGCGGGTGCCGAGGTCGGCACGCATCCGCGCCTCGGCGGCGGCCTCGGGGTCGTCCTCGCCGCGCAGGTCGGTCTCGTCGTAGGGGAATCCGGCCGCCGGGTCGGGGACGGCGGGCACGGGGACGGGGAACTGCCGCGGCCCCCGCAGCCGCGAGCCCGAAGGCTCCGGGCTGTGCGGCTCGGCGCCGCCCGTGATGCGTACCCACAGGGGCTCGCACTCGGTGAGTGTCCGGTGCAGCGCGGTGCGGAAGACGGCGGGGTCCAGCGGGCCGTCCAGTGCGACGCATTCGGCGGTGTTGAGGGCGGGGCTGCCCTCGTCGAGGGTGTGTGCGAGCCACATGCCGGTCTGCGCCGCGGTGAGCGGGAGCCCCGGGCCCTCGTCGGCCGGGACGGTCTCCGGCGCGGGGTCGGCGGTCATGCGCGCCCCTCCAGCAGCTGCCACCAGGCGGAGATGCCGGGTCTCTCGGCGAGTTCGACGAAGGAGATGTCGATACCGTGTGCGGTGCGCCACCGTTCGACGAGGGCCATCAGCCGGACGGAGTCGAGGCCGGCATCGGCGAGGTTGTCGTCGTCGGCGATGTCGGCCGGGTCCTCACCGAGGACGTCGGCGACGTCGGCGCGCACCCGGTCGAGAGTCAAAGGCGTTGCGGCCTCGTCGGGTGCCGCGCCGAGGGCCACGAGTTCGTCGGTGGTGAGGACGCGGGCGGCGCGGCCCGCGCACCACGCGAGCGCCTGCCGGTGTTCGCGCGGCCCGAAGTCGGCGACGGCGTCGGCGACGACGAACGCGCGGATGTCGCGCATCCAGGCGTCGCAGGCGGTGGCCTGCACCCCGATGTGCGCGTACACCCCGGTGATCACCAGCTGGTCGCGGCCCTGGGCCGCCATCCGTTCCGCCAGGTCGGTGCGGACGAACGCGCTGTACTTCCACTTGGTGAGCACCACGTCGTCCGGGCCGGGTGCGACCTCGTCGGCGACGGCGGCGGCCCGCGGGTCGCCGCCGGGCAGCCCGGGCCCCCAGAAGTCCTGCTGGAGCCCGCGCTGCGCCGGGGTCTGGCCGCCGGGCTGGGCCGAGTAGAGCACGGGCACCGAGAGCCGGGCGCAGACCTCCTTCAACCGGGCGACGTTGTGCAGGAGTTCGCGGCGCGGCGAGGCGCCGTCGGGGAACGGGTCGAGGAAGTGGTTCTGGAGGTCGTGCACGAGGAGGACGGCCCGCCCGGGGTCCACCTGCCAGGTGACGCGGTCGGCGGGGAGGTCGGCCGCCGTCGGCATCGGATAGGGCTGAATCGTGGGGAGTGCCATGGACGCAGGGCCTTTCACTTCTCGTGGAGCCGCGCGGTGATCGCCGCACGCAGCTCCTTCTTGCTGACCTTGCCGATGCCGGTGACGGGGAACGCGTCGGTCAGCTCGATCCGGTCGGGAATCTTGTAGGCGGCGAGCCCGCGCTCGCGCAGGAACTTCTTCACCTGCACCGGGCGCGGTGGTTCCACCCCGGCGCGGAGCACGACGTAGGCGCACACGCGCTCGCCCAGGTACGCGTCCGGCATGGAGACGACGGCGGCGTCGTGCACCCCGGGCAGTGCGAGCAGATGGTTCTCGACCTCTTCGGCCGCGACCTTCTCGCCGCCCCGGTTGATCTGGTCCTTCGCCCGCCCCTGGACGACGAGATGGCCGGTGGGGGTGCGCCGGACGATGTCGCCCGTGCGGTAGAAGCCGTCGGCGGTGAAGGCGGCGGCGTTGTGCTCGGGCGCGTTCCAGTAGCCGCGGATGGTGTACGGGCCGCGGGTGAGGAGCGCGCCGTCGGTGCCGTCGGGCACGTCGTTGTCGTCGGCGTCGACGACACGGACCTCGTCGTGCGGCGAGATGGGGCGGCCCTGGGTGGTGACGACGGTCTCCTCCGGATCGTCGAGCCGCGTGTAGTTGACGAGCCCCTCGGCCATGCCGAAGACCTGCTGGAGCCGGCAGCCGAGCGTGGGCCGCACCCGCTGGGCCGCCTCCTCGCTGAACTTGGCGCCGCCCACCAGCAGCACGTCCAGGCTGCCGAGGTCCTCGGTGCGGTGCGCGGCGGCGTCCAGCCAGACGAGGGCGAGCGGCGGTACGAGGCCGGTGAGCGTCACCCGCTCCCGCTCGATCAGCGGGAAGGCGACCTCGGGCGCGGGCTGCGGGGCGAGGACGACGCGGGCACCGGCGTACAGCGCGCCGAGCGTACCGGGCGAGCTGAGCGGGAAGTTGTGCGCGGCGGGCAGCGCGCACAGGTACACGCTGTCCTCGTCGACGCCGCAGATCTCGTTGGACGCGCGGATCGAGTACAGATAGTCGTCGTGGGTGCGCGGGATGAGTTTCGGCACGCCGGTGGTGCCGCCGGACAGTTGGAGGAAGGCCGGCTCGTGCGCCTGCGGCGGGTCGGGCACCGGGACGGGCGCGGCGTGCGCGTCGGCGAGCCGCTCGTGGGAGCCCGGGTCGGCGTCGGCGACGAGGACGTGCCGCAGGGTGGGCACGTCGGCCCGTACCCGGTCGGCGAGCGTGCGGTGGTCGAAGCCGCCGTGTTCGCCCGCGATCACATAGGCGGCGGCCCCGGTGAAGGCGCAGAAGTAGCGGATCTCGGCGAAGCGGTGCGCCGGGAGCGCGAAGACGGGCAGCGCGCCGATCCGGAACAGCGCGAAGATCACCTCGAAGAACTCGGCGACGTTGGGGAGTTGGACGACGACCTTGTCGCCCTTGCCGATGCCCCGGGCCAGCAGTCCGGCGGCCAGGCTGTCGGCGCGGGCGTCGAGTTCGGCGTAGGTCCAGCGCGCGCCGGAGACGGGGTCGACGACGGCGACGCGCTCGCCGCAGCCGTCGGCACGCGCCCGCAGCACCTCGCCGAAGGTCTCGCCCCGCCAGTAGCCCGCCTCCCGGTAGACCCGGGCGAGTTCCTCGGGCCAGGTGGGGTGGGTGTCCACGTCCGCGTTCTCGGCCGGGGTCGAGGACGGAGCCGGGGCCGGAGACGAGGACGGGGCCGGGGACGGGGCCGGGGACGGGCTTCCGGGTGCGGTGACGCTCACTGCTGTCCCTCCTCGCCGGTCAGCGCGCCGCGCTCGGCGCCCACCGCGTCGAGGAACGTTCGGAATTTCGCCGCGGTCTCGGCGGTCTCCGCCTCCGGCCGGGAGGCGGCCACGACGCCGGCGCCGGCGAACAGCCGCAGGGTGCTCTCCTCGGCCTCGGCGCAGCGCAGCGTCACCACCCACTCGCCGTCGCCGTGCTCGTCGGCCCAGCCGACCATGCCGGTGAAGAACCCCCGCTCGAACGGCTCCAGTTCACCGATGGCGGCGCGTGCGTCGTCCGTCGGCGTCCCGCAGACGGCGGGTGTCGGGTGCAGCGCGAGCGCCAGGTCGAGGGAGGACGGGCCGGGGCCCGCGTCGTCGCGCAGGGTGCCGGTGACGGTCGTGGACAGGTGCCACATCGTGGCGGTCCGCACCAGTGTGGGGCGGGCCGGCACGGACAGCTCGGCGCAGGACGGCGCCAGCCGCGCCCGGACGGCGTCGACGACGACGGCGTGCTCGTGCAGGTCCTTCGCGGACTCCAGCAGCCGGGCGGCGGCACGCACGTCCTCGGCCACGTCGGCGCTGCGCGGCGCGGATCCGGCCAGCGGGTTGGCGACGACGTGCCGCCCCCGGCGGGAGACGAGCAGTTCGGGGCTGGCGCCCAGCAGGGTGCGCCCGGGGCCGGTGGGCAGGGCGAAGGTGTAGCCGCCCGGGTCGCGGCGGGCCAGCCGCTGGAGCATGGCGGGCACATCGGGTTCCGCGCCGCGTGCGGAGCGCAGTTCGAGGGTGCGGGCGAGCACCACCTTGCGCAGTTCGCCGCGCTCCAGACGGGCGACCGCCTCGCCGACGGCCTTCTCGTAGGTCCCGGTGTCCGGCACGGGGCTGACCCGCCAGTCGGCCGCACCGGCGGGTTCCGGCCCGGGCAGGGCGATCAGCGGGTCCTGACGCAGCGGCGGTGCCCAGCGCACGGCCTCCGGCACCACCAGCGCAGCGGGCTCGTCGGCGCGGAAGGGCACGGCGCCGACGACGACGGGCCGGGCGACACCCGCGTCGCGGGCGGCGGCTATCGCTTCCGCCGCTCTCTCCCCCAACCCGCCGGTTCCGTGCGGGACCCGGTGGCGCGCGCCGTGTGCGAGCAGGGTGCGGGTCGGCGAGGCGAGGAAGCGGCTGTCGGCACCGGGCCGGTAGGAGTCCAGCAGCGCGGTGGCGACACCGACCGTGCCCTCGCCCGGGCCGCGGGCGGGCGGTACGGAGGACGCCCGAGGGGACGGTACGGAGGACGGTGAGGGGGTCGACGGGGCGGGCACGCGCGCACCGCTCGCGGCGGTCTCGGGTGACACGGGAGGCTCCGTTCTCGGCACGGGGGTGCCGGTCGGGCGGGTCGGCGCGGGGACGCACCGACAGGACGGACGACAACGGACGGCGGACGGACGGGAGACGAATGACGGACGGCGGACGGCGGACGACGAAGGGCAGGACGGACGGCGGGGCGGCGACGAGGGCGACGAGAACGACGAGAACGACGAGAGGAGCAGCGGGCCGGACGGCGGGCAGCGGCAGAAGACGGCGGACAGGCGCGGCGGGGCCGAACAGGGCGGCGGTCGGCGGCAGTTCGGCGGCGGGAGCCGGATCGCAGCGGCGGCGGGGACGGCCGCGGCGGTCGTCACACGTGCAGGGTCGCGCCGCCGTCCACGTACAGGTCCTGCATGGTGATGTGCCGGGCGCGGTCGGAGAGAAGGAAGGCGACGGCCTCGGCGATGTCGCGGGGGTCGGCGATCCGGCCGAGCGGGATGCCCACCCGGTAGGACTCCGGGTCGCCGTCGAGCACGGACGCCGGGGGCTCGTCCCCGTCCCACAGCCCGCGCTGCATGGCGGTGTCGGTCGAGCCGGGCGAGACGATGTTGCAGCGCACACCGGAGCGGGCCAACTCCAGCCCCAGGCACCGGGTCACATGGGCGGCGGCGGCCTTGGAGGCGGCGTACGCGGCCATGGCGGTGCGCGGTACGCCGGCGGCGTTGGAGCCGACGGTCACGACGGCGCCGGCGCGGCGCCGCGCCATCCGGCGGGCCGCGGCCCGCGACATGTGGAAGACACCGCCGGCGTTGACCGCCATGGTCCGCTCCCAGTCCTCGTCGGCGGTCTCCAGCACGGTCGCCGGCCGGAGCACCCCCGCGACGTTGACCAGGTAGTGGATCGGGCCGAGGTCCTGCTCGACGTCGTCCACCAGCGTCCGGACGGCGTCCGCGTCGGCCACGTCGACGCGGTGGGCGGTCACCCGCCGCGAACCGAGGTCCGCCACAAGGGACTTGAGACCGGCCTCGTGCATGTCCACCGCCGCGACCCGCGCGCCCCGCGCAACGAGCAGCCGGGTGACGGCCTCGCCGACGCCCTGTCCGGCGCCGGTCACCACTGCGATGCGACCGGCGAACTGATCCTCCAGCACGCGCACAACCCCCTAGGTCGGCTATTTAGGTTAGCCTAACCTTACACATCGGGGAACCGGCCGCCCCACCCCGCCGCCGACGACCCCGCGACCGCGAGCCGACGGGCAGCCGTCGACGCGGAGCCGACGGCGGGCAGCGGGCGGACGAGCAGCCGGGGACGAACGACCGGAGACGGCGACCGCACGGCGAGGGGCCCGCACCCAGGGCGGTTCCTGGGTGCGGGCCCCTTGCCGTGCGGCGGGCGCGGGTTCAGACCCGGCAGCTGATCTCCACGCCGTCCTCCACGGGGAAGGTGATGCTCTCGTAGCCGTTGCCGGGGTCGCGTACGTAGTCCAGGTAGGGCTGCATCCCGGGGAGGCCGAGGTCGTCACCGGCCACCAGGGCGCCGGGCGCCAACTGCGGCTCCAGCAGCTTCAGTACGGGCAGATACAGCTCCTTCCAGCCGTCCAGGAGCAGCAGCCCGACGGGCCCCTCCAGGTCGGCGAGGGTCTCCAGCGCGTCACCCTCCAGCAGGGTGACGACGTCGTCGAGCCCGGTCTCGGTGAAGGTGCGGCGCGCGGCCTGCGCCTTGGTGGCGCTCATCTCGGTGGTGACCACCCGGCCGGTCCCGTTGTCCCGGACGGCCGCGGCCAGATGGAGCGTCGAGATGCCGTAGGAGGTGCCGAACTCGACGACGGTGGCCGGGCGGGCGGCCCGGACCATGCTGTAGAGCAGCCGCCCGGCGTCCGCGGAGACGGGCATGTAGATCCGGTCGGCGACGTCGGCGCGCTGTTGTGCGGTGAGCCGCGCCGGGTCGAACGCGTTGCCGCCGTTCTCCTCGTCGACCCGGCGGAAACTGATCTCGTCCTGCTCGGCCTGCGCGAACATCCGCTTCAGTGCGGAGGCGACGCGCGGCTCGTGGAGTGTGTTCGCCATGGAGACCAGAGTAGACGCAACGTTGCGTCCACGCTAGCCCTTCTATCCTGTCCGAAGGAGGCGAGAGAACGAGATGACACGAGGCAACGGCGAAAACGGCACCGGCACCGAGCCCCGGCAGCAGCACCACGGCAACCGGCACGGCCGCAGCGAGCGGGCCCGCCTCGCCGTGCTGTGGGCCGCCGACGACCTGTTGGCCGAGAAGGGCTTCGCCGGCGTCACCATCGAGGGCATCGCCAAGAGCGCGGGCGTCGCGAAGCAGACCATCTACCGCTGGTGGAGCTCGAAGACCGACATCCTCGTCGAGGCGTACCTCACCGACGCCGCCGAGGCCCTCGCCCCCGTCGACCACGGCGACCTGGAGCGGGATCTGCGCGCCCACCTGCGCCGGCTGGCCGAGTTCCTGACCGGCACCGACCCGGGCGCCGTCTTCCGCGCCCTCATCGGCCAGGCGCAGCACGACCCCGCCGTGGCCGGGCAGTTCCGCGAACGGTGCCTGCCCGAGCAGCGCCGGCGCGACCGGCTGCCCCTGGAGCGGGCGGTGCGGCGCGGCGAACTCCCCTCCGGCCTCGACCTGGCGGCGGAGGCCGACCGGCTGATCGGCCCCCTCTACTACCGCGTCCTGGTCACCGGCGAGTCCGTCGGCCCCGCGTTCACCGACGCGCTCGTCGACGCCTTCCTGGCCCGCTTCCCCGCACGCCCCCGCTGACCCGGCGGCGGTTCAGCGCGCCGCGGCGAGCCGGTCCTCGACCCACTGCCGGAAGGTGCGTGCCGGGCGCCCCACGAGGGCCTCGAACCCGGTGACGACCGGCTCGGGTTCGGCCTCCATGGCGCGGTGCGCCGCGACGATGCCGTCCGCGCACACCGGGGGCAGCCCGGCGGCCGGCAGCGCGGCCCGCTCCTCCTCGACGCTGATGCGCTCGGCCTCCAGCGGCCGGCCCAGCACCCGTCCGATCGTGCGCGCCACCTCGGCCCGGGTGAGCACTTCGGGCCCGGTCGTCTCCGGGGCCCGGCCGAGGAGTGCTCACTCCTGTGGTGCCGGGGCGTGGGGTGCCCGCGGGTCCGGCCGCCCGGGTGGGCGACCACACGGCCCACTCTCGTGGTTACGGCCCACTCTCGTGGTTGAAGCCGACTCGACGTCAGCCGTGTGCCCACCCCCGCTCGCCCCCTGCCCCCGCGCACATACCGATCGGTAGGCTCAACGGGCCCTTCCGTCACCACAGTTGGGAGACACCGTGCGACGAATACCGCGCGGAGCGACATCCGCGCGTCGCAGATCCGGGCTCCGCCGCGCCGCCCTGGCCTGCGCCGCCCTCGCGCTCACCGTCACCGCGCTGCCGGCCGCGGCGGCCGGCCGGGACACCGCGTCCCGCGGCGCGCACCCCTCCGGTGACGGCATGTCCGCCGTCATCCGCTACACCGAGTACGGCATCCCGCACATCACCGCGGACGACTATCCCGGCCTCGGCTTCGGCACCGGCTGGGCCCAGGCCGCCGACCAGATCTGCACCCTCGCCGACGGCTTCGTCACCGTGCGCGGGGAGCGTTCGCGGTGGTTCGGCGCCGAGCAGAAGCCCGACGCGTCGCTCTCGGCCGCCGGCACCAACCTCACCAGCGACCTGTGGTTCCGTGGCGTCCGCGACGCCCGCACCGTCGAGAAGCTGCTGGCCCGGCCCGCGCCGGCCGGCCCCAGCCGGGAGGTACGGCAGCTCAGCCGCGGCTGGGCGGCCGGGTACAACGCCTGGCTGCGCGACCACCGCGACGAGATCACCGACCCGGCCTGCAAGGGCGCGGACTGGGTCCGGCCGATCACACCGCTGGACGTCTCCCGGCGCGGCTTCGCGCTCTCCGTGCTGTCCGGCCAGGGCGCCGCCGTGAACGGCATCACCGCGGCGACACCGCCCGGCACCGGTTCCGCCCGCGCCGGCTCCGAGGACGCCGCCCGTCCCGGCACCGGCCGCACCGGACAGGCGGCACGGACGACGCAGGACCCGCAAAAGGACCAGGAGACACAGAAGGCACAGCGAGCACAGAAGGCGCCGGAAGCCCAGGCCCCTCGGGAGGCACGGGCGGCGCGGCAGCCGGATCCGCGGGAGGCGGCACGGGCCGCCCGTGCGGCGCTCGACCCGCAGCGCTCCGACATGGGCTCCAACGCCGTGGCCTTCGGTGGCTCGACCACCGCGAACGGCTCCGGCGCCCTGATCGGCAACCCGCACTACCCCTGGTCCGGCGGGCGCCGCTTCTGGCAGTCGCACCAGACGATCCCCGGCGAACTCGACGCGGCGGGCGGCTCGTTGCTCGCCTCCCCCACCATCTCCATCGGACACAACCGGAACATCGCCTGGAGCCACACCGTGGCCACCGGCGTCCCGCTCACCCTGCACGAGTTGAAGCTCGACCCGGCCGACCCGACCGCCTACACCGTCGACGGGAAGACCGAGCGCATGCGCCCGCGCAAGGTGACCGTCGCCGACAAGAGCGGCCGGCGGGTGACCCGGACCCAGTGGTGGACCCGCTACGGGCCCGTCTCGACGAACGTCGCCGGCGTCGAACTGCCCTGGACCGAGCGGACCGCCTACGCGCTCGCCGACCCCAACGCGCGCAACCTCCGGTTCACCGACGCCGGCCTCGCCTTCAGCAAGGCGCGCGACGTGGCCGGTGTCCGCGACGCCCTGCGCCGGGTGCAGGGCCTGCCCTGGGTCAACACCGTCGCCACCGACTCCGGCGGCCACACCCTCATGGCGCAGTCGCAGGTGCTGCCGCGGGTCACCGACGCGCTGGCCGAACGCTGCAACACCCCGCTCGGGCAGGCCACGTACCCCGCCGCCGGGCTCGCCGTACTGGACGGCTCCCGCGGGGACTGCGTACCGCGGACCGGGCCCGGCGCGGTGCAGCGCGGGGTGTTCGGCCCGTCCGAGATGCCCCAGCTGCACGACGCGCCCTACGTGGAGAACTCCAACGACAGCGCCTGGCTGTCGTATGCGGGACGGCCGCTGACGGGCTTCCCGCGCATCTTCGGCGACACCGGCACCGAGCGCTCGATGCGCACCCGGGGCGCCCTGCGGGACGTCTCGGCCATGGCCCGGGAGGGCGGCATCGACCAACGCGCCCTGCGCGCCCAGCAGTTCGCCAACCGCGCGCCGGCGGGCGAGCTGGCGGCCGAGGACGCGGCCACCGCCTGCGCGAAGCTTCCCGGCGGCACGGCGCCCGGCAGCGACGGCCGGAACGTCGACGTCTCCGCCGCGTGCGACGTGCTGCGGGACTGGGACCGCACCCTGCGCACCGACAGCGAGGGCGCCCTGCTCTTCGACCGGTTCTGGCGGCATCTGACCGCGTCCGCGCCCGAGGGGAAGCTGTGGCGGACGCCCTTCGACCCGGAGCATCCGGTGAGCACCCCGCGCGATCTGAACACCGGCACCCCCGCGTTCCGCACCGCGCTGGCCGACGCCGTCGCCGAGCTGGACCGGTACGGGATCGCGCCGGACGCGCCGCTCGGCCGCCACCAGTTCGTCGAGCGGCGGGGCGACCGGCTGCCGATCCCCGGCGGCACCGAGTCGCTCGGTGTCTGGAACAAGACCGAACCGGTGTGGGACACCGGGCACGGCGGCTACCGCGAGGTCGAGGCCGGCTCCAGCTACATCCAGACGGTCACGTTCAGCGGGCACGGCTGCCCGGTGCGAGCCGGCACCCTGCTGACCTACTCGCAGTCGTCCGACCCGACCTCGGCCCACCACAGCGACCAGACGCGGCTGTACTCGCGCGGCCGAATGGTCCAGGAGCGGTTCTGCGAGCAGGACATCCGCTCGGCACCCGGGCTGCGCACCGTCCACGTCGGCACCCGCTGAGCCCCGGCCCGGCCGCCGCCCGCCGTGCGTGTGCGGCGGAACCGGGTCATGGTGGTGCACGGCGGCCCCTCGGCCCCTCCCGCGGCGGGGGGCCGTCGTGCGGCGGCGAAAGGAGCGGCGGATGACCGACGCGACCGAGCCGGCGGGTGTCTCCCCCCGGCTGCTGGCCCCCGACGACCACGCGCTGATGCTCGTCGACCACGAGAGCCAGATGGGCTTCGCCGTCGGCTCGCACCCGATGGAGCTGGTGCTCAACGCGGCGGCGGGCCTGGCCGGGGCGGCACGGCTCTTCCAGGTGCCCACGCTGGTGACGACCGTCATGGAACAGCACTTCAGCGGGCCCGTCTTCCGCGGCATCCGGGAGGTCTTCCCCGACCGGGACAGCTGGATCGACCGGACGACGATGAACCCCTGGGAGGACACCCGGGTCCGCGCCTGGCTGGAGTCGACCGGCGTACGGAAGCTGGTGCTGGCCGGGCTGTGGACCGAGGTGTGCGTGGCGCTGCCCGCACTGTGCGCGCTGGACGAGAAGTACGAGGTGTACGCCGTCACCGACGCGTGCGGCGGGGTGAGCCCCGAGGCGCACGAGCGGGCCGTGCAGCGCATGACCCAGGCCGGGGTGCAGCCACTGACCTGGCTCGCCTACACCCTGGAGCTCCAGCGGGACTGGGCCAGGTCCGGCACGGCCTCCGCCGTCGGCGATCTCGTGCGCGCGCACGGCGGCGCCTACGGGCTGGGGGTCGAGTACCTCTGGACGATGCTCGACCAGGACCGGCGGGAGCGGGGCTGACCGGCGTGCCACCCCATCGGCCCGCCTCCCGTTGCCCGGCACCGGCCGCCGCGTGAGGCTGAGGACATGATCCCCGCGAACACGGCCGGCGAGGGCGGCACCGTCGTCGTCTACGGCACCGACCCCGCCGAGGATCCACCGCCCGGCGTGCCCGTCCTGGAGGTCTACGCCGATCTGCGCTGCCCGTACTGCAAGCGGATGGACCGGGCGCTGGGCTCCACCATGCAACAGCTCGCCGACGACGGGCAGTTGGTGCTCCACTACCACTTCGCGACGTTCCTCGACCGGGAGCTGGGCGGCCACGGCTCGCACCGCGCGCTCAACGCGCTGGGCGCCGCGGCCAACACCGGGCAGCGGCACTTCATGGCGTATCTGCACGCCCTCTACCGCAGCCAGCCGCGCGAGAACAGCGACGGCTTCGCGGAGGAACGCACCCTGCTGGGCCTCGCCTCCGAGGTGCCGGGCCTGCGCTCCCCCGAGTTCGAGAACGCCGTACTCGAAGGGGCCTTCCACAGTTGGGTCGAGCGGGTCTCCCGCGCCTTCGACGAGAGCGGCGTGGACAGCACACCGACGGTCCGCTTCGCCGACCGCCCCGTCCATGTGCTCGACCGCGACGGACACGCCCTGGAACCCGAGGAGTTCACCGACCGCCTCCGCTCCGTCGCCGGATGACCCGCAGCCGCCCTGGACGACACCGGGAGCCCCCGTGAGCGACGCCGAGGAAGCCCCGCCCACCGTGCCCACCGTGACGGACAACGCCGCCGAGGGCCGCTACGAGGCCCGCTACGGCAAGCTGCTGGCCGGCGTCCTGCGCTACAAGCGCGCCCACGACGTGATCGCCCTGCTGCACACCGAGGTCGAACCCGCCTACGAGGGCCGCGGCGTGGCCGGCACCCTGGCCCGCACCGCCCTGGACACCGCCGCCGCGGCCGGCGACAAGGTCGTCCCCGCCTGCCCCTACATCGCCGGCTGGCTCCGCAAGCACCCGGACTACCTCCCCCTCGTCTACGAGAAGCCGCAGGAGGACGACGGAGAGGGAGGGGACGGCGGGGACGGCGGGGGCAGCGGGCACGGCCGGGGCTAGGGAGCGCGGTGCGGCGGGGCCGTCCGGGCGGCACGGCACCCGGACTTCGGCGGTCAGCCGTCCCGGCCCGGGTCGTCCACCAGCGCGTCCGCCGTCAGCGTCAGATGCCGGAGCAGCACGGCGGAGGCGGTGTCGGCGTCGCGGGCCAGCGCGGCCTCCTCCAGCCGCCGGTGCTCCTCGGCGCCGTCCCGGCCGGGGTCGCGGTACGCCGACCAGCGGCGGACCAGTTCGCTCGCCGTCCACATGCGGTCGAAGGTCTCCAGCAGGACGGGGTTGCCGCACCCCTCCAGCAGGGTCCGGTGGAAGACACGGTGGGCCTCGGCCCAGGCGCTGGTGTAGTACCTGCCCTCCTCGGGGGTGAACGCCGGGGTACGGGCCAGCCGGTGGTGCGCGGCGCGGACGCGGGCCTCCCAGTCGACGTCGCCGCGCTCGACGGACAGGCGCAGGACGGCCGGCTCGACGGTGCGCCGGGCCTCGGCGATCTCCTGCCAGCGCCGGTCGGAGAAGGCCGGGACGGCGAAGCCGCGGTTGTGCAGCCGGTCGGCGAGGCCGTCACCGACGGCCCGGACGAGTGCCTCGCGCACGACGGCCAGGCTCACGCCCTGCTCCCTGGCCAGATCCTGCGGTTTGAGGGCGTCACCGGGGGCGAACTCCCCGCGCATGATCGCGTCCCGCAGCCGCGCGTAGACCTGCTCGGAAAGCATCTGTTTCCCCGGTGAACCGGTCGAGGACCCCGTCTGTGTCATGGCGCCATCATAGACGACGAAGGGGATAATCGATTATCTCTGCTACTGTCGATTTCAGCTTCACGGATCGGCACAGCGTGACGGCCGGTACGGCACCACGACCGGTACGACGTCAGGGCCGACCGCCCGCGCGACCACCCGGCCGCCACCCGGCCGCCACGCAGCCGCCACGCAGCCGCCACGCAGCTGCCGACGCAGCGCCGCTGCCCGGCGGCCCCGACCACACCCGGGCGACCCGGACGACCCGGAAGTCCCGGAGATCCTGGACGTCGCGGAGATCCTGGATGTCCTGGAGCTCCCGGAAGTCCCGGCCGTCCCTTCCGTCTTCGACACCGAGAGGAACGACACATGAGCGCCAACGACCCCTTCGCCCGCCTCCCGGAGGCCGCGTCCTTCACCGTCACCAGCACGTCCGTCACCGACGGCGCCGCCTGGGCCCCCGAGCAGCTCTCCTCGGGGGCCGGCGGCAAGGACCTCTCCCCGCAGCTGTCCTGGAGCGGCGCCCCCGGGAACACCAGGAGCTACGCCGTCACCGTCTACGACCCCGACGCCCCCACTGGGTCCGGCTTCTGGCACTGGGCCGTGGCCGACATCCCGGCCACCGTCACCGAACTGCCGGAGGGCGCGGGCGACGACAGCGGCTCGGGGCTGCCCGCCGGCGCGTTCCAGCTGCCCAACGACGCCCGCGTGGCGCGCTACCTGGGCGCCGCCCCGCCCGCCGGGCACGGCCCGCACCGCTACTTCACGGTGGTGCACGCCCTCGACGTCGAGTCCCTCGGCGTCCCGGCCGACGCCACCCCCGCCGTCCTCGGCTTCACCCTGGCCGGCCACATCCTCGGCCGCGCCGTCCTGACCGCCACAGCGGAGACCCCCGCGGAGAACCCCGCCCGATGACGAACCCCCCGGAGGAACACCCCCTCATGCACACCGGCGAACCCCTGCGCCCCGGCGCAGCCGAACTCCCCGGCGCTTCCCGGCAGAACGGCGAGCCCCTCGCCCTGGACGCCGTCCGCGAAGCCGGCGAGGCCGTCAGCGCGGCCCACCGGTTCATCTACCTCGTGCCCGAGAGCGCGGAGGAGGCGGCCGGGCTGGGCGTGACCGACCGCGGGCGGGCCTACTTCGCCCTGCGGTCGGCCGCCATGGGGGCGGTCCCGTGGCAGGTCACGTTCGCCGCCTTCTACAACTTCAGCCCGCAGGCGGTGCGGACCATGGCGGGGGTGTGGGACGCCGCGCCTCCCGAGCAGTGGCAGGCCGCCCGCTTCCGGGCCGCCGGGCGGGCGCTGCGACGCGTCGGCGCCGACCTGGCGCCCGACCGGATCGCCGAGGCCCGCGCACTGCTCGACCGGGTCGTCGCGTCCGCCGACCACGCGGGCAAGGTGCTGGCCGCCGCCAACGCGTCGGTGCCGCTTCCCCGGGACCCGCTCGTCGCGCTGTGGCAGCAGCTCACCGTGGTGCGCGAGTGGCGCGGCGACGCCCATCTCGCCGTGCTCGCCGCCCACCGCCTCGGCCCGTGCGAGTGCCTCGTCCTGCACACCGCGACGGGCCGCCTCCCGGTGCAGATCGCCCGCGCGACCCGCAGATGGGACGACGCGGAGTGGGCCGCGGCGACGGAACGCCTCGTCGCACGCGGCTGGCTCGCCCCGGACGGCACCCCCACGGACGCCGGCCGGGCGGCGCGCGAGCGGATCGAGACGGAGACGGACGAGCACTGCGCCGCCCTGTGGGCACCCGTCGGCGAGGCGGGCGCCCGCCGTCTCGCCGCACTCGTCGCACCGATCATCGAGGCGTTCACCGCAGCCGGGACCTTCGAGGCCCTGCGTACCCGGTGAGGGCCGCGGCACCGCCCGGCACGGCCCCGGCCCCCTTGCCGGGCCTGCCGGCGCCCCGCTTTACTTGACGCGGACACGCGAGCACGTGAGCTCGCGAGTCCGCGGAGACGCGGACACGCGGGACCGCGGACACGCGGGGCCGCGAGCACGGACACGCGGCCGCCCGCACGCACGGGCCGCGAAGACGCGGACGGACAAAGACGCGCGAGCGACGTACGCGGACGCGCCGGGCACGGCACCACGCACGCTCAGCACCACACAAGCTGAGCACCACACAAGCTCAGCAACGCGCAAGCTCAGCACCACACAAGCTCAGCAACGCACGGTCGGAACTTCTCTCGTGGGGGCGGGGATGAGCGACCAGAGCGACGGTTTCAGCGTCAAGGGCACCTCGATCAACGGGAGTTCGAACCTTCTGATCGAGATCGCCGGGCTGCTGTACGAGGGGCGGCCCGACATCGATCTGTGCACGGCGACGCGCGTCCCGCGCACCCCGGCCTCCGTGGCCGACGCCGTGGCCCGGTTCGTCTCCTTCGCCAAGAACCAGTACGAGGACACGGTCGCCCTCTACGCGGCCCTGTCCACCAAGCTGCGCACTGCCGGGACCGCCTACGCGGAGGTCGACGGGCAGAAGTCGCGGGACTTCCTCCGGCACGTCCTGGAGGGCGACTACCGCTCACCCGAGTCCCGGCCGAGCTGAGGTGCCGCCATGACGTACCACGAGGACGTCGCATACCTGGACAAGTGCAGCCCGGAGCAGGTCGACCGCAACGCGGACGAGTTCAAGCGGGTCCGCGATCTGCTCGGTGAGGTCGAACCCGCGTCCCGGCAGGCCACCCGCACCCAGTGGGTCGGCGAGGCGCGGAATCAGTACGACGCACGGCTGCGCGAGGCACGCAGCCTCGTCACCGAGATGCAGGAGGCGTTCGACACCGCACGCGGTGCCCTGCGCCACTACGCGGACGAACTGGCCACCGCCAAGCGGCACTACGCCCACGGCAAGGAGGTCGAGGCCAAGCTGTCCGACCTGATCGGCACGAAGGGCACGGCCGTCACGCGCACCGCGCAGGAGGCGGAGCCGATGCGCAGATGGGAGGACATGCGGGCGACGACGGGCGTGCTGGACTTCGTCGCCGAGATCGGCATGGACGTCGACGACATCAAGGACCGTGCCAACAGCCTGCACGACAGCACGAGCGAGGCGTTCGGCCGGGCCCGGCGGACCGAGAAGGAAGCGCGCGCGCTGTGTCTCTCCCGGCTCAAGCGGGCCTACGAGCAGCTCCCGGAGTTCTTCCTCGGCCGGACCGAACGGGCCGACTTCTTCCGGGACATGCCGGACCTGCTCCGGGAGGCGAGGGAGGCACGCAAGGTCCCGCTCACACATCTGCCGGGCTCCGGGCCGAAGCGGGACTCCACCTCGGCGGCGGGCGACCGGCAGATCTCGCCCGCGCTGGCGGCCATCCGCCGCGAGCTGGAGGGGCTTCCCGGGGCGAAGGACAGCTACTGGTCGCCGCCCTCGAACGCGGCGGAGCGCAGCGAGTGGATCACCGCGAACAAGGACGTCATCAAGGCGGCGGCCCGGCGCTCCGGGCTTCCGCCCGACATGGTCGCGGGCATCGCCTGGCAGGAGATCGGGGGCCAGCCCGGCATCCTCGACGACATCACGGACACCACCCGCCAGTCGTTCGACTCCCCGCTGAGCCCGCTCGCTCCCGAGAATCTGCCCTCGCGGCTGGGCGGCGACCCGGACGAGACCTCCTTCGGGCCGATCGCGATCCAGGTGCGCCGCGGCGCCGAGGTGCTCGGCTACGACCCGGACCATCTCACCGAAGCCCAGCGCAACACGGTCGAGGACGCGCTCCAGGACCCGGCGCAGAACATCTGCATCGCCTCGGAGTATCTCGCGCAGCTCAAGGCGGAGAGCGAGTTCGCCGACGTACCTGCCGAGGAGATGACGCCCGCCCAGTACCAGGAGCTGGCGGCCCGCTACAACGGCGGCCCGTACTGGCGCAGCGACGACGCACAGGCGTACGGGCGGGGCTTCAGGAACAACCTGGACGAGGCAGGTGAAGCGCTCAAGTGACTTCCGGTCCGGGCACGCACGACCACCCACCCGGCAACGGACGCGAGCCGTCGCCGGACGCCTCCGGCCGCGGCGTCGAGACCCTCGTCCGCGTTCTGCGCGCGCTGCCGCTGCTGGCGCTGCACGTGCCGGCCGCCGCCGGCGTCTTCTACGCGTACACGCTCACGCCGCAGGGCCGTTGGGACGAGAGCACGCTGACGGGCATCGAGACGGCCTGCTTCGTGACGGTGGTGTGCGCGGCGGCGGCCCTGGTCCCGCTGCTGGTGCGCGCGCTGCGCGGCTCCCTGACGTGGTGGTGGCCGGCGCCCGCCGCCGCGCTGCTGCTGGCCGGCGTGGCACGGTGGGTGTTCGTCGCGACGGCGTATCCCTGACGCGGCGCCCCGGCGCCCGGCCGCGCACCGGGCGGGGGACGTGCGGGCCTCACCCGGCGTCCGGTCCGGGCTGCTCCGGCAGGAGCCGGAGGAAGGCACGGGCCGCGGGTGACGTCCGCGCGGTGCGCCATACGGCCCGCACGGTGCGGGGCGGTACGGCGGGGGCCGGCACGGTGGAGACCCCGGACATCCGCGCGGCGGTGGCGGCCGGGACGAGGGCGGTGCCGAGCCCGCGGGCGACGAGCTGTTCGAGCAGCGCCATGGTGTCGGCCTCGTAGGCGACGGTGCGTTCGGCGCCTGCGGCGGCGAACGCCGCGTCGGTGTGCCGGCGGATTCCGGAGCCGAGCGGCATGTCGGCCATCTCCTCGCGCGCGAGCCGTTCGAGCGTCACCCGCGGCGCCCCGGCTAGCGGATGTCCCCGCGGGACGACGGCGACGAGTGCGTCGTCCGCGAGGTGCCGCCCGGTCAGGCCGCTCGGGAGCCCGCCCGGGGCCGTGTCGACGAAGGCGATGTCGCAGGCGTGCTCGCGCACCTCGTGCAGCAGATCGCGGACCAGCCGGGCGCGGAGCGTGACCCGGACCCCGGGGTGGCGCTCCCGGTAGGTGGCGAGCAGGCCCGGAAGGTCCACGGCGGTGAGCGGGTTGATGGTGCCGACGACGAGCCGGCCGCGTATCTCGCTGCCGCCCGCGACGGCCTCGCCGCGGGCCCGCTCGGCGGCGGCCAGCGCTTCCCTGGCCGGGCCGAGGAACCCCTCCCCCGCCGGCGTGACCGACACCTGCCGGCTGGTGCGCTCGAACAGCCGGACGCCCAGCTCCTTTTCGAGCCGTGCGATCTGGTCGCTGAGCGAGGACTGGACGACGAAGCAGCGGTGCGCGGCGCGGGTGAAGCTGCCGGTCTCGGCGACCGCGACGGCATAGGCGAGCTGGCGGAGTTCCATCCGTCCATCGTCGGCACCGATCGCTGCCATGGGAACCATCTGTTGGACCGATTCCGGTACGACGGAGGAGCATCGGACACACCGCGGCCCACCGCCCGCGCCTCCCTCCCGTCTCCCTCTCGGCCTCCGTCCCTGAACCCGTCCGCCCCCGAAGCCGTCCGCACCCCGGCCCCCGTTCCGCGTCTCCCGGAAGGACTCGCCCGTGGTCTCCTCCCCCCAGCAGCAGCCGTCCCCCGTGCCGGGCCCCGACCCGGCAGTCGCACCCGGCGCGCGCGCACCCGGCGGGAACAGCCGGGGCGGAACGGCCGGAAACGCGGCGGCAGCTGGCGTAAGCGCCGGTCCGGGGCGCGGCACGGTGCTGCTGATGTCCGTGGCCGTCGGCCTGTGCGTGGCGGCCAACTACTACGCACAGCCCCTGCTGGACACCATCGCCCACGAGCTGGGGATGTCCTCCACCGCGGCGGCGTGGGTGGTGACCGTCGCCCAGGTCGGCTACGCGCTGGGGCTGGTGTTCGTCCTGCCGCTGGGCGATCTGCTGGAGCGACGCCGCCTGGTGTGCGGGCTGACCCTGGCCACCGCCGCCTCCCTGGCGCTGACGGCCGTCGCGCCGGGCACCGGGGTGCTGCTGGCGGCCACCGCGCTGACCGGGCTGCTGTCGGTGACGGCGCAGGTCCTGGTGCCGTTCGCCGCCGACCTCGCGGCCCCCGAACAGCGCGGCAGGATCGTCGGCAACGTGATGAGCGGGCTGGTGCTGGGCATGCTGCTGGCCCGTACCGTCTCCGGCCTCCTGTCCGGGGTCGCCGGCTGGCGCACGGTGTACTGGGCCGCGGCCGCCGTCATGCTGGCCCTCACCGCCGCGCTGCGCCGGATGCTCCCGCGGTACCGGGGCACGGCGGGCCTGCGCTACGGCCAACTGCTGCGCTCCACGGCCCGGTTGCTGTGGGAGGAGCCGGTGCTGCGGGTCCGCGCGGCGATCGGGCTGCTGGCCTTCGCCTGCTTCGGTGTGCTGTGGTCCTCGCTCGCCTTCCTGCTGGCCGGGCCCGGCTACGGCTGGTCGGACGGTGCGATCGGGCTGCTCGGCCTGGCCGGAGCGGCGGGCGCGGTCGCCGCACAGCTCGCCGGGCGGCTGGCCGACCGCGGCCGGACCACCCTGACCACCGGCGCCGGTGCGGTCCTGCTGCTCGGCTCCTGGGGCCTGCTGGCGCTGGGCGCGCACCAACTGGCCGCGCTGATCGCGGGAATCGTGCTTCTCGATCTGGCCCACCAGGGCGTGCACATCAGCAACCAGTCGCTGATCTACGCCCTGCGCCCGGAGGCACGCGGACGCCTCACCTCCGCCTATATGACGTGCTACTTCGCGGGCGGCGCACTGGGCTCGGCGCTCGCCGGAGTGGTGTACTCCGGCGCCGGGTGGAACGGGGTGTGCGTGCTCGGCGCCGGCTTCGCCGTGCTGCTGTGTGTGCTGTGGGCCGCCGGGGTGCCCGCGGTCCGGCGCCGCTGGGAACAGCAGTCCGAGCTGACGGCGGTCCTCAACGCCACCCTCATGGCCGCGTGCGTCCTGCTGGCCGGCGCCCTGCTGATCCGCCTGCTCTGAGCACGCGTCCCGGGTCCCCGGCCGACAGGACACACCGCCGGGGCCCGGCCGTACGACGACCGGGCCCCGGCAACGCGCCTGCTCAGCTTGCCAGTTGACCGATGATCTGCGTCCCGTACGCCTCGACGACCTCCTCCTTGGCGTCGTGCATGGCGTACACAGCGAACTGGTCGACGCCGAGCGCGGCGAGCTCCCGCAGGCGGGCGAGGTGCCGGGCGGGCGGGCCGATCAGACAGAACCGGTCGACGATGTCGTCCGGGACGAACGCCGTGTCCGGGTTCCCGGCGCGGCCGTGGTGCGCGTAGTCGTACCCCTCGCGCTCCTTGATGTACGCGGTGAGCGCGGCGGGGACGGCGTCGGAGTGTTCGCCGTAGCGGGCGACGAGGTCCGCGACGTGGTTGCCGACCATGCCGCCGAACCACCGGCACTGCTCGCGCGCGTGGGCGAGCGCGGCGGGCGTGTCCTCGCACACGTACGCGGGCGCCGCGACGCAGATCGTCACCTCGCCCGGGTCCCGGCCCGCGTCGGCGGCGGCCTGCCGCACGGCGCGCACCATCCACGCCGTCAGCGCCGGGTCGGCCAGTTGCAGGATGAAGCCGTCCGCCTCCCGGCCGGTCAGCGCGAGCGCCTTGGGGCCGTAGCCCGCCATCCACACGGGCAGCCGGCCGTCCCGCACCCAGGGCAGCCGGACGGACGCGCCGTCTATCACCGTCTCGCGCCCCTCGGCCAGATCGCGGATCGCGGTCATGGCGCTGCCCAGTTGGGCGAGGGTCACCGGCGGACGCCCGGCCACCCGCATCGCCGAGTCGCCGCGGCCGATGCCGCACACGGTGCGGTTGCCGTACATCTCGTTCAGCGTGGCGAAGGTGGAGGCGGTGACCTCCCAGGCCCGGGTGGCCGGGTTGGTGACCATGGGGCCCACCGTCATCCGCCGGGTCCGCTCCAGGATCCGGCTGTGGATGACGTACGGCTCCTGCCACAGCACGGGCGAGTCGAACGTCCAGCCGTAGGAGAAGCCCCGCTCCTCGGCGCGGCACATCAGCTCGACGGTGGCCGAGCCCGGCGGATCGGTTTGCAGGACGAGTCCGAAGTCCATGGCGTACGCCCTCGCTCTCAGTCGATGAACTGGCAGGTACCGCGCGGCAGGTACTGCCCGTGTCCGGCCCGGCCGGTCCAGGTGCCGCGGTCGAGCACCGTCTCGCCCCGGGAGAGGACGGTCTCCACCCGCCCGGTGAGGCGCCGGCCCTCGTACGCCGAGTAGTCGACGTTCATGTGGTGCGTCTCGGCGGACAGGACCTGTTCGGCGTGCGGGTCGTAGAGGACGACGTCGGCGTCGGCGCCGGGCGCGAGTGTGCCCTTGCGGGGGTAGAGGCCGAACATCCGGGCGGGGGTGGCGCAGGCCAGGTCGATCCAGCGGCGCCGGCTCAACTTCCCGTCCACGACGGCCTGGTGGAGCAGATCCATGCGGTGCTCGACGCCGGGCATCCCGTTGGGGATCTTCGAGAAGTCGCCCCGGCCCAGCTCCTTCTGGCCCGTGAAGCAGAACGGGCAGTGGTCCGTGGAGACGACCTGGAGGTCGTCGGTGCGCAGCGCCCGCCACAGCGCGGCCTGGTGCTCGCGGGGCCGCAGCGGTGTGCTGCACACGTACTTGGCGCCGCCGAAGTCGGGTTCGGCCAGCTCGTCGGTGCTCAGATAGAGATACTGCGGGCAGGTCTCGCCGAAGACGGGCAGGTCCATCCCGCGTGCGGCGGCGAGCTGTTCGACGGCCTCCTGGGCCGAGACGTGGACGATGTAGACCGGCGAGCCGGCCACCCGGGCGAGCTGCACGGCGCGGTGCGTGGCCTCGGCCTCCAGCAGCGCCTTGCGCACCTCGCCGTGGTGCCGCGGATCGGTCCGCCCGGCGGCGAGCGCCTGCTCGACGAGGACGTCGATGGCGATGCCGTTCTCCGCGTGCACCATCGGCAGACCGCCGTTGGCCGCCGCCCGCTGCATCGCGCGCAGGATCTGCCCGTCGTCGCTGTAGAAGACGTCCGGGTACGCCATGAACATCTTGAACGACGTGACACCTTCGCCGACGAGCGCGTCCATCTCCTTGAGGGTGCTCTCGTTCACATCGGAGAGGATCATGTGGAAGCCGTAGTCGACGGCGCACCGGCCGTCGGCCTTGGCGTGCCAGCGGTCCAGGCCCTCGCGCAGCGCCCGGCCCTTGGTCTGTACGGCGAAGTCGACGATCGTGGTGGTGCCGCCCCAGGCGGCGGCGCGGGTGCCGGTCTCGAAGTCGTCGGAGGAGAACGTCCCGCCGAACGGGAAGTCCATATGGGTGTGCGCGTCGACGCCGCCGGGGAGCACGTAGCGGCCGGTGGCGTCGATCTCCCGGTCGGCGGTGTACGCGGTGGCGGCGGCGCTGCGCCGGTCGGCGAGGGCGGCGATCCGGCCGTCCTCGATGAGCACATCGGCGTGGATCTCCTCGGCGGCGGTGACGACGAGCCCGCCGCGGATCACGGTAGTGGTCATGTGCGCTGCTCCCCTCGTCGGCCCGCCGTCAGCTGCGACTCGGCGGTGTGCAGGGCCTGTTCGAGGAGGGCCGCGCCCTCCTCGGCCTCGGCCTCGGTCAGGCTCAGCGGGGGCGCGATACGCAGCACGCTGTTGGTGGCGTGGCCGCCGCCCTTGCCGATGAGGAGGCCGCGCTCGCGTGCCGCCTCCAGTACGAGGGAGGCCGCCTCGGGCGAGGGCTCGTCGGTGCCGGGACGCACCAGCTCGACGCCGATCATCAGGCCCTTGCCGCGTACTTCGCGTACGACGCCGAGCGGCCGGGCCGCGGCCCGCAGCCGCTCCAGGAGCCGGCCGCCGACGCGCCGGGCGTTGCCCTGGAGGTCGTGGTCGAGGAGGTGGGCGAGGTTGGCCTCGGCCGCCGCCATGGTGACGGGGCTGCCGCCGAAGGTGGAGATGGAGCCGGCGTCCAGGCAGTTCATGACCTCGGCACGGGCGACGACCCCGCCGATGGACATGCCGTTGCCGATGCCCTTGGCGAAGGTCAGCAGGTCCGGCGGCCCGGCCGCGCCGTGCGCCTGCCAGCCCCAGAAGTGCTCGCCGGTACGGCCCCAGCCGGTCTGCACCTCGTCGCTGATCCACAGGATGCCGTGCCGGTCGAGCACCTCCCGGAAGGCGGCGTACAGCCCGTCCGGCGGGGAGGTGAACCCGCCCACGCCCTGCACGGGTTCGGCGATCAGCGCGGCCACGTCGCCCCGGGTCTGGGCGAGCATGTCCTCCAGGTCGGCGACGCAGGCGGCGGTGAACTCGGCGTCGTCCAGGTGCGCGAAGGGTCCGCGGGTGCGGACGGCGCCGTGCACATAGAGGGTCTGGAGCGGGGAGAGCGAGGTGGGCGACCAGGAGCGGTTGCCGGTGATGCCGACGGCGGAGAAGGACCGGCCGTGGTAGCTGTTGCGCATCGCCAGCACCTGGTGGGAGCGGCGGTACGCGGTGGCCAGCAGCAGGGCGGCGTCGTTGGCCTCGGTGCCGGAGGTGGTGAAGAAGACCCGCGCGTCGGGGATGCCGGACAGCGACGCGATGCGTTCGGCGACCCGCACCATGGGCCGGTTGAGGTAGAGGGTCGAGGTGTGCAGGATGCGCCCGGCCTGTTCGGAGACGGCCCGGGTGACCTCGGGCAGGGCGTGGGCCGTCATGGTGGTGAGGATGCCGCCGAAGAAGTCGAGATAGCGCCGGCCGTCGGCGTCCCACACGTGCCGGCCCTCGCCGTGGGTGATCTCCAGCGGGCGCTCGTAGTAGAGCGCGAGCCAGTCGGGCAGGACGGCGCGGGTGCGGGCGTGCAGCTCGTCGGAGTCGGCGGGGTCCGAGGCGGCGGCGCCGGAGGGGGCGGGCACGGCGGCGGTCACGGCTGCACCAGCTTTCCGTAGGCGTCGGGGCGCCGGCCGCGGTAGAACGCCCACTGTCGGCGCACCTCTTCGATCCGGCCGAGGTCGAGGTCGCGCACGACCAGTTCCTCCTCCTTGTCGCTCGCCACCTCGCCGACGAACTGGCCGCGCGGGTCGACGAAGTAGCTGCTGCCGTAGAAGTCGTTGTCGCCGTACGTCTCGGTGCCGACGCGGTTGATGGCCGCCACGTAGTACGCGTTGGCGACGGCCGCCGCAGGCTGTTCGAGCTGCCACAGGTAGGAGGAGAGGCCGCGCGAGGTGGCGGACGGGTTGTAGACGATCTGCGCCCCGCCGAGGCCGAGGGCGCGCCAGCCCTCGGGGAAGTGCCGGTCGTAGCAGATGTAGACGCCGACCTTGCCGACGGCGGTGTCGAAGACGGGCCAGCCGAGGTTGCCCGGCCGGAAGTAGAACTTCTCCCAGAAGCCGGGGAGTTGGGGGATGTGGTGCTTGCGGTAGGTGCCGAGCACGCTGCCGTCGGCGTCGATGACGGCGGCGGTGTTGTAGTAGAAGCCGGATCCGTCGCGCTCGAAGACGGGTGCGACGACGACCATGCCGGTCCGACGGGCGAGTTCGCTCATCCGGCCGATGGTGGGCCCGTCGGGTACGGGCTCGGCCCAGCGATAGTGCTCGGCGTCCTGCACCTGGCAGAAGTAGGGGGCGTTGAAGACCTCCTGGAAGCCGATGATCCGCGCCCCCTGCCGGGCGGCCTCCCGGGCGTGCTCCTCATGCTTGGCGATCATCGATTCGGTGTCACCGGTCCAGGTCGCCTGGACCAGTGCGGCGCGCACGACGCCTCCAACATCCGGCATGAGCAGCTCCTTTGCGAGGGCGGCAGCCTGTTCGACACGCGTAGATATACGTGAGGTTGAGACCGTAAGTCCCCCTCTGCGGCGCTGACAAGAACCCGTCGGCGGGCGCCGCGCCCCGGAACACCCGCCCCGCCCTGTTACTCGTCCGTAACCCTTTGCGGGGTTACCTGCGGTAGCCAACCGCACTTACTCTCCAGTCACTTCGAGCCGCACACGACTGGAGCCGTTGTATGCGCACCTCCCCCACCCCTTCCGGCCGCGCCCGCTCCCTCCCCCGTGCCGCCGCGGCCCTCACCGCAGGAACCCTCGCCGCCACCGCCCTGACCTGCGCACCGGCAGCGCACGCCGAGCCGTCGGCCGCCTCCGCCGCGGAGGCTGCGGCAGCATCGACGGCCGCGTCGTCGCAGAAGGCAGCGGCGGCCCGCGGCATCCGCTTCGTGGACATCGAAGGCGACGGCGGCACCACGCTCAAGGCCAACGTCGTGCTGCCCGAGGGCGCCACGGCCGACTCCGCCCGCCGCTTCCCGCTGATCGTGCTGCCCACCAGCTGGGCCACCCCGCAGATCGAATACCTCGCCCAGGCCAAGAAGCTCGCCGACTCCGGCTACGTCGTGGTCACCTACAACTCCCGCGGCTTCTGGCAGTCCGGCGGCCATGTGGAGACCGGCGGGCCCGAGGACATCGCGGACGCCTCCCGCGTCATCGACTGGTCCCTCGCCCACACCCCGGCCGACGAGCACAAGGTCGGCATGGGCGGCGTCTCCTACGGCGCCGGCATCAGCCTGCTGGCCGCGGCGCACGACAAGCGGATCAAGGCCGTCACCGCGCTCAGCGGCTGGGCCGATCTGATCGCCGCCATCTACAGCGGCCGCACCCAGCACCTCCAGGCCGGCGCCATGCTCGGCGCGACGAGCGAGCTGACCGGCCGCCCCAGCCCCGAACTGCGGCAGATCGTCAAGGACTTCCTCGGCTCCCACCTGGAGAAGGAGGACGAGATCATCGCCTGGGGCAAGAAGCGCTCCCCCGCGACCTATGTGGACCGGCTCAACGACAACGGCGCCGCCGTCCTGCTCGGCAACGCCTGGGGCGACTCGATCTTCCCGCCCAACCAGTACGCCGACTTCTACGAGAAGCTGCGCGGACCCAAGCGGCTGGAGTTCCGTCCCGGCGACCACGCGACGGGCGAGGCCACCGGGCTGCTGGGGCTGCCGAACGACACCTGGACGCACGCACACCGCTGGTTCGACCGCTACCTCAAGGGCGAGCACAACGGCATCGACGAGGAAGAGCCCGTCCAGCTCAAGTCCCGCTCCACCGGCTCCTACGAGGGCTATCCGAGCTGGCGCGAGGTGCCCTCGGCGCGGCGCACCCTCCCGCTCGACGACGACCAGCGCATCTCCACCGGCCGCGACTCGGGCGCCAACGGCGGGCTGATATTCCTCACCGGGATCCTCGACCAGTTCCTCAAGCTGCCGCCGATGGCCTCCCTGCCGCTGCTGCCCCGCTCGCGCGCGGCCGTGTGGGAGTCCGAGCGCGCCGCCGAGCCGGTGCGGGTGCGCGGCACGGCGCGGGTGCACACGACCGTCACCAGCACCGCGGCCGACGGCACCTTCTACGCCTATCTGTACGACGTCGGCCCGCTCGGCACCGGAAAGCTGATCACGCACGCCCCGTACACCTTCCACGACCGCACACCCGACCGGCCGTTCGGCGTCGACCTGGAGCTGTTCTCCACCGCCTACGACGTGCCGGCCGGGCACCGGCTCGCCCTGGTCGTGGACACCGTCGACCCGCTGTACGCCGAGTACAACCCCGACGGCGCCCGCCTCGCCTTCTCCTCCCCCGACCAGGACCCCTCCACGGTGTCGGTCCCGGTGCGCTGAGCGAAGGCGCGCCCGGACCGTCCGCCCCGGCCGTGCGGACGACCCAGACTTCGACAGGGAAACTTGCAAGTTTCCCTGTCGAAGTCGTACGGTCGCTGCATGCCCTCCGCCGGACGCCACCGCCCCGAGCAGGCCGCCCCCGAGCAGATCGCCGACGAGGTCTCCGCCACGCTCGGCGCGCTCATCCGGCGGCTGCGTGCCGCCTCCTCCGCCGGTGAACTCACGCCGACGCAGCGCTCCGTGCTGCGCCGCGTGCAGACCGGCGGCCCCACCACCATCGCCGCGCTCGCCCGCGCCGAACTGGTCCGCCCGCAGTCGATGCGCACCACCGTCGGGGCGCTGGAGGAGCGCGGCATCCTCGTGCGCAGTCCGCACCCCACCGACGGACGCCAGGTCGTCTTCGCGCTCACCGACGAGGGCAGGACGACGCTGGAGGCCGTCCACCGGGCCAAGCACGACTGGCTCGCCGAGGCCCTCGGCACCCGGCTGGACGCCGCCGAGCGGGAGACCCTGCTGACGGCGATGGGCCTGCTGCGCCGGCTGGTCGGCGAGGACACCACCGGCAGCACACCGGGAGGTGCCGGCGCGTGACCGCGGCGCCCGGAGACGCCTCCGGCCGGGGTGCCACCGGGCCGGCACACCGGACGCACCCCGCAGGCCCGCCCGCCACCGCGCCCCGCCCGGCCGCCGGGACCGGCCGGCCCGGCACACCGGCCCCCGGAGCGGCGGACGCTCCCCCGCCCGGCGGCCGGCAACCCGCCTTCGGGGCCCGGCTGATGACGCCGCTGCTGCTGGGGTCGGTGCTCAACCCGGTCAACTCGACGATGATCGCCACCGCTCTGGTGGCGATCGGCCGGCACTTCGGTGTCGGCGCCGCCGACACCGCCTGGCTCGTGGCCTCCCTCTACCTCGCCAGCGCGGTCGCCCAGCCGGCCATGGGCGGACTCGCGGACCGGTTCGGGCCCCGCCGGGTCTTCCAGGCCGGGCTGCTGATCGTCGTCGCCGCCGGAGCGGTCGGCGCCCTCGCGCCCGCCTTCGGCTGGCTGATCGCCTCCCGGGTGCTGCTCGGGGTGGGCACCTCGGCCGCCTACCCGTGCGCGATGGCCCTGCTGCGCACCGAGGCCGCCCGGCTCGGCCGGCCGGTGCCCCGCCCGGTCCTCGCCCGGCTGTCCCTGGCCTCGCTCGGCAGCGCCGCCACCGGCCCGGTGCTCGGCGGGCTGCTCGCCACGACGGTGGGCTGGCGCGCGATCTTCGCCGTGAACATCCCGGTGGCGCTGCTCGGCCTGTTCCTCGCCGCGCTCTGGCTGCCCCGCCGCCCGGAGGCCCCGGCACCGGACGCCTCCGGCACGCGGTCGGCGCCGCAGCGGACCGATGTGCTCGGCATCCTGCTGTTCGCCGCCGCCCTCGTCACCCTGATGCTCTTCCTGATGGAACCGGGCCGCGCCCGGCTGCCGCTGCTGGCGCCCTTCGCCGTGCTGGGCTGCGCCTTCGTGCTCCAGCAGTTGCGGCACCCGGCGCCCTTCCTGGACCTGCGCCTGCTGGCCCGGCACCGCCCGCTGCTGCGCACCTATCTGCGGCACGGCCTGGCCTATCTGGTCATCTACTGCGTCATGTACGGCTTCGCCCAGTGGCTGGAGGAGTCGCACGGCTTCTCCTCGCTGCACTCGGGGCTGTTCATGCTCCCCATGTCGGTCACCGCCGGCGTGTGTTCGCTGCTCGGCGCCCGGACGAAGGGCATACGCGGTCCGCTGACGCTCGCCGCCGCGCTGCTGGTGGCCGGCAGCGGCGTCCTCCTCCTGACCACGGGCAGCAGCCCGGCGGCCGTCCTGCTGGCGGTCGCGGTGGTCTTCGGCGTCAGCCAGGGCCTGACCGGCACCGGCAACCAGGCCGCGCTCGCCGCGCAGGCGCCCGCGGGCGGCGTCGGCGGCGCCGCGGGCCTCCAGCGCACCTCCCAGTACCTCGGCGCGATCGTCGCGTCGAGCCTCATCGCCGTCTTCTACGGGCACAGCGCCGACGACTCCGGCCTGCACCTGATAGCCGTGACGACGGCCGGGCTCGGCGTCCTGCTGCTCGCGCTGACCGTCACCGACCGTGCCCTGCGCGGCCGTTCGTGACACCGCACACCGTTCGCACGCACCAAGGAGCCCCCATGGCCCTCAGCACGCTCGACCCGCGCAGCGCCCTGGTCCTCATCGACCTCCAGAAGGGCATCACCGCCCTGCCCACGGCCCACCCGGTCGAGGAGGTGCTGGAGCGCTCGGCACGGCTGGCCGCGGCCTTCCGCGCCGCCGGGCTGCCCGTCGTCCTGGTCACTGTGCGCGGCGGAGCGCCCGGCCGTACCGAGGTCGCGCTCTCCGGCGGCGAACGGCCCGCCGACTTCGCCGAACTGCGCCCGGAACTCGACGTCCAGGACACCGACATCCTCGTCACCAAGCAGCAATGGGGCGCCTTCCACGGCACCGCGCTCGACCTGGAGCTGCGGCGCAGGGGCGTGACCCAGATCGTGCTGGGCGGCATCGCCACCCGCTTCGGCGTCGAGTCGACGGCGCGGGCCGCGCACGAGCACGGCTACCACGTCGCCGTGGCCACCGACGCCTGCACCGACATGGACGCGGAGGGGCACCGCCGCAGCGTGACGGAGATCTTCCCGCTGCTCGGCGAGACGGGCACCACCCAGGACGTGCTCTCCCTGCTCGGAGCCGCCTGAGCACCACCCCGCGCCCCGGCCGGCCGTGCGCGCCCACCCGGCGTGCACGGCCGGCCGGCAGCGGGAGCCTCCGCTTCCGGTCACCGGGCCGCTCCCGCCGCGCACGCGCGCCCCCGGCGGCGCTCGCGCGTGCCGTCGCACAGCGCCTGCGGCGAGGCCGCGTTGCGCTGTCCGGTGGGGGCGCCGGGGCCGTCCCGGGCTCATCGGGAGGCGGCACGCGCACGGCCTTGCCGGGGGCCGGGGGCGGGCGTACCGTCCGGACATCCCATGTCCCACTTCCCGGTGCGGCCCGGTGCGCCGGACCCTGTGCGCAAGGTGGTGCGCCCATGGCGAAGCTGACACGACGGGACGGCAAGGCGCTGTTCGCCGCCTGGCTCGGCTATCTGATGGACGGCTTCGACTTCGTCCTGATCACGCTGGTGCTGACCGAAGTGGCCGCCGACTTCGGCCTGTCCACGGTGACGGCGGCCACGCTGGTCTCCGCCGCCTTCATCTCCCGCTGGTTCGGCGGGCTGGCGCTCGGCGCGATCGGCGACCGCTACGGGCGCAAGCCCGCGATGGTCCTCAGCATCCTGCTGTACTCCGTCGGCTCGCTCGCCTGCGGGCTCTCCTGGGGCTACTGGTCGATGTTCGCCGCGCGCCTGCTGCTGGGCCTCGGCATGGCCGGGGAGTACACGGCGAGCGCCACCTACGTCATCGAGAGCTGGCCGGCCCGGGCCCGGAACCGCGCCAGCGCGCTGCTGATCTCCGGCTACGCCGTGGGCTCGATCATCGCCGGACAGGTGTACCGGTTCGTGGTGCCGGCCTGGGGCTGGCGCGCGATGTTCTTCCTCGGTTTCGTGCCCGTCGTGCTCGCCCTGTGGATGCGCCGCGGGCTGCGCGAGTCCGAGGACTGGCAGCGCGCGCGGGCCGTCGGCGGCACCGGACGGCGCGGGCGCACGCGGGACTTCGTCAGCGTCCTGTACCGGGAGCGGGCCCGGCGGACGGCGGGGAACGCGGCGGCCACCGGCGTCGTCGCGGTCAGCCTGTTCCTGCTGTTCACCGAGCGCGCCGGAGGATTCGTCCCGGTGCTGGTCGGGCTGACGGTGGCCGGATTCGTGCTGTTCGCCGCACAGTTCGCGCGGGAGCGCACACCGATGATGCTGGCGCTGATGGCCACCGTCTTCTGCGCCTTCCTGTACTCCTGGCCCATCCAGGCGCTGCTGCCCACCTATCTCAAGCGCGACCTCGGCTTCGACGCCGGCGCGGTGAGCGACATGCTGTTCTTCGCCGGGTTCGGGAACGTCCTGGGCTGTGTGCTGGTGGGCTTCCTCGGCGACCGGTTCGGGACGCGGCGCACCTATGTGGTCTCGCTGTGCGTCTCCGTCGTCTTCGTGCTGCCCGTCTTCGCGCTGGACGGCGGGCAGCCGGTGTGGCTCGGCGCGCTGCTGTTCTGCCAGCAGATGTGCGCGCAGGGCATCTCGGGGCTGCTGCCGAAGCTGATCGGCGGCTACTTCCCGACGGCGGAGCGCGCGGCGGGGCTGGGGTTCACCTACAACGTCGGCTCGCTGGGCGGCGCGGTCGCACCCGTGCTCGGTGCCGCGCTGGCGGGCGGGCGCAGCCTCGGCCCCTCTCTGGCGTGGCTGACGTTCGGGCTGACGCTGGTGGTGATCGTGCTCATCGCCGTCGACGCGCCCCGCCGCCTCCAACGCCTGCTGGGCAGGGGCGCCGCCGCGCCGGAGGCGGATGTGACCCAGGCGTGAGGGGTGACGGTCCGCCCCCGGGGAGCCGGGGGCGGACCGTCACCGGACGGCGGCACGTGGAGCCGGGTGCCGTCAGTGCCCCGACGGGTGGACGACCATCGCCGAGCCGCCGCCGCGCCGCTCGGTCTCGGCGGCGGCGCGCCAGCGTCCGCCGGGCAGCCGCTGGACGCCGGTGGCGGCGCCGATCTCGGCGGTCTCCTTGAAGGAGTGGCCGAGCTTCTCCAGGCCGGCGCGGACCGGGGAGTCCAGCAACCCCGGTTCGGCCTCGGTCTGTTCGGCGTTGCGCTGGCTGGCGCGCGGCGCCGCGATGGCGTCGACCAGCGGCATGCCCCGGTCCAGATGGTTGGTCAGCGTCTGGAGCACGGTCGTGATGATCGTCGCGCCGCCGGGCGAGCCCAGCGCGAGGACGGGGCGGCCGTCGTCGAGCACGATCGTCGGCGCCATCGACGAGCGGGGCCGCTTGCCGGGGCCGGGCAGGTTCGGGTCGTACACCCCGGGTTGGGCCGGAACCATGGAGAAGTCGGTCAGCTCGTTGTTGAGCAGGAAGCCGCGCCCGGGCACCGCGATGCCGCTGCCGCCGGTCTGCTCGATGGTGAGCGTGTAGGCGACGACGTTGCCCCACTTGTCGGCGACCGTCAGATGCGTGGTGTTCTCGCCCTCGTAGGGCGTCGGCGCCGCCTGGCCGCTGTCACCGCTGTCGCAGCCCTGCGGATCGCGGGGGTCGCCGGGGGCGACGGGGCTGGTCAGCGCCTTGGAGTCGTCGATGAGGCAGGCGCGCGCGTCGGCGAAGCGCTGCGAGAGGAGGCCCTCGGTGGGCACGTCCTCCTGCGTCGGGTCGCCGACCCAGCGGCCCCGGTCGGCGAACGCGATCCGGCTGGCCTCGATGTAGCGGTGCAGATACTCCTGCTCGCTCATGCCGCGCAGATCGCTGCGCTCCAGCATGTTGAGCGCCTCGGACACGCTCGTGCCGCCGGAGGACGACGGCGCCATCCCGTAGACGTCCTTGCCGCGGTACTCGGTGTGCGTGGGCTTCTGGAAGCGGGTGCGGTAGCGGCGCAGGTCCTTCGTCGTCATGTCACCGGCGCGCACGGTGCGTTCGGCATCGGGCGCGACGGGCGGCTTGCGCACGGTGCGGACGATGTCCTTGCCCAGCGCGCCCTTGTACAGGGCGTCGACGCCGCGCTCGGCGAGCAGGTCGTAGGTGCGGGCCAGGTCCGGGTTCTTGAGCGTGGAGCCGGTCTTCGGCGGTTCGCCGCCGGGCAGGAACAGGTCCGCCGTGGCGGGGAAGTCCCGGAAGCGGTCCTCGTTGTCGGCGGTCTGCTGCCGGAAGGTCTCGTCCACGGTGAAGCCGTCCCGCGCCAGCTTCGTCGCGGGCCGCAGCACCTCGCGCAGCGACTTGCTGCCGTACGCGTCGAGGGCGTCCTGCCAGGTGGCGGCGGTGCCCGGGGTGCCGACGCCCAGACCGCTGGTGACGGCCTCGTCGAAGGGGATGGCCTTCCCGTCCTCGGTGAGCAGGTTCTTGTCCGCGTTGAGCGGCGCCTTCTCCCGGCCGTCGATGGTGTGGACCCTGCGGGACGCGGCGTCGTACATCACGAAGTAGCCACCGCCGCCGATCCCCGCCGAGTAGGGCTCGGTGACGCCGAGGGCGGCGGCCGTGGCGACCGCGGCGTCGGCGGCGTTGCCGCCCCGCTTGAGGACTTCCAGGCCGGCGGCCGAGGCGTCCCGGTCCACGCTGGAGACCGCGCCCCCGTACCCGGTGGCCACGGGCGTCTTGGCGGGCGGGGCCTGGCCCGTGCCGGGGTGGGCGGCGGCCGGGACGGTCGCGGTCAGCGCGGCGACGGCGGCCAGCGCCGTCACCCCGGCCACCCCCGCGAACAGATCTCCCCTGCTCCTTCCGGCGGGGGCCGCGCGCCCGGCGGAGCGTCCGGGAAGGGCGCGCCGTGTGCTGCCCGCCCGTCGTGGACGCCGTGTACGCCGCAGGAGCCCCGCGCGCCGGGTGTGGCCGGGCGGCGGTGTCCGCCTGTCTCCGCCTTCGGGCGGCAGGCCGTCACCGGGGGATGTGGGCATGGGTACCTCCGTTCGCCGGTCGCCGCGCCGGCCCGCGCGGCGGAGGCAGCGTAGTGCGGTTGACGCGGCTGCGTCAGTAGCCGGGAGCCGACGGCACCGTCCCGGCTCCGGCGTCCCGGCAACACCCGTGCGCCGTACGCGCCGTACACGCCGAACCGCCCGTAGCGGGGCCACCGGCAGGAGCGGCACATCCGTGACAAGCAGAGCACCGGCTCACCCCGTCCGGTGGGGAACACCTGTGTGGGCTTACGCTGCCGCCCCATGGAAGAGAACTTGCGGGAGATCGTCCTCGGCGTGCTCGTCGCCGCGATCACGGCCTCGGCCGGCTGGTTCGCGCGCACGTACCTGTGGCGCCGCAGGCTCCAGCGCAAGCAGCGCTTCTTCGGGATGCCGCCGAACTCCGAGTGTCTGCTGGTGGTCAACCGGGACGCCGCGGCCGGCGAGTGGTCCGTCGCCCGGCACGACGTGTTCGCGCTGCTGGAGCTGTCCGCGCTGATCAAGGACTGCGGTGCCAAGGCCGACGTCGTCTCGCACGACGCCGCCCAGCAGGGCTTCGGCGAGCGCACCGAGTTCTGCCTGGGCGGGCCCGTCTCCAACCGGCGGATGGCGGCACACCTCCAGTCGCTGCTGCCCGGTGTGCACATGGACACCTCCGCCGCACCCGGCCCCGACCGGGGCGCGTTCACCATCGGCTCCGAGCGCTACCGGCTGGAGAACGGCACGGCCGAGCACGTGCTGCTCGCCCGGCTGACCGCGGGCCGCACCGGGGATGTGCGCCCCGTCTTCCTCATCTGCGGGCAGCGCTCCATCACCAATCAGGCCGCGGCACGCTATCTGGCCCGCCACCATGTGCGGCTGGCCCGCAAGCACGGCACCGAGGGCAACTTCTGTCTGCTGCTGAAGGTCGTCAACTCCCAGGCGTACGGCCCCGATGTCGTCGAACTGGTCGCCGACGTCACCCGGGCCGCGACGACGCCGCGCCGCGGTGCGCACCGCGCCGGGTGACGCCGGACCGGCTCATCTGCCGCCCGCCCCGGGCATGGTCGGGCCGGACTCGGCGGGGGCGACGGCGGCGGCCTCGGTCTTCACACTGCGCCGCTCGCGCCGCGCGACCCAGGTGGCACACCGCGACAGCAGCATGCACAGCCCGATGTAGATGGCGGAGATGACGAGGACGACGGGGATGAAGGGCATGGTGTAGTCCATGTTGATGGCGATCAGCCGCCCCGCGTGCAGGAACTCGTCGTAGGTGATCAGGTAGCCGAGCGAGGTGTCCTTCAGCGCGACGACGAGCTGGCTGATGATCGTCGGAAGCATCGACCGCACCGCCTGCGGCACCAGCACGTACGTCATCACCTGCGTCTTGCGCAGTCCGAGCGCGTAGGCCGCCTCGCCCTGGCCGGTGTCCACGGCCCGGATCCCGCTGCGGAAGACCTCGGCGAGCACGGAGCCGTTGTACAGCGTCAGCCCGGCCACCAGCGCGGGCAGCGCCTGTACCTGGAGCGCCACGAAGATGAAGAAGATCATCACCAGCACGGGCATGGCACGGAAGAACTCCACCAGCACGGTGCTCACCCAACGCACCGGCGCATGGTCCGACAGCCGCCCGCAGGCGAGCACCGCCCCCAGCGCGAGGGCGAGGACCGCGGCCATGGCGAACGCCTTGAGGGTGTTGCCGAGCCCGCTGAGCAGCAGCTCCTGGATCCCGGTGTAGCCGAAGGGCCGCCATTTGACGGCCGCGAACTGGCCTGTGTCGACAAGGAGATGAATCACCCAGGCCAGCACGGCGGCCAGCACGAGCGTCGCCACCACGCCGTAGCCGCGGTGCCGGGCACGGGCCCGTGGACCGGGGATGTCGTAGAGCGCCGAGGACGCCGCGCCGACGGGCTGCGGCCGTCCGCGCCGGGCGGCGAACCACCAGCGCCGCCGGGGCCGTCGGTCGGGCGGGGACGGGGACAGGGGGCCAGGAGCGGTCATCGGGCGACTCCCCAGCGCCGCTCCAGCAGATGGAAGAGCGCGCTGATCGCGAGGGTCAGGATCAGATAGCCGAGCGCAATCCAGACGAAGCTCCAGATCACGCTGTAGCCGTTCTCGTTGAGGGTCTTGTAGGTGCTCAGCAGCTCCGTCACGCTGAACGACCCGGCGATGGCCGAGTTCTTGGCGAGCGCGATCAGCGTCGAGCCGACCGGCGCGATGACGGAGCGGAACGCCTGCGGCAGGACGACGGTGCCGAGCGTCTGCCCGAACGTCATACCGAGACTGCGGGCCGCCTCCCCCTGGCCGAGCGGCACGGTGTTGATGCCGGAGCGCACCGCCTCGCAGATGAACGACGAGGTGTAGCAGCCCAGCGCGAGCACCGCGAACAGCTCGAAGGGCAGCGCGATCCCGAACCGCGGCAGCCCCAGCAGCATCGCGAAGAACAGCAGCGTGAGCGGGGTGTTGCGCAGCACCGCCACCCACGCCGTGCCCACGCACCGCAGCGCGGCCACCGGTGCCACCCGGAACCCGGCCATCAGCACACCGAGCGCCAGGGCCAGCAGGGAGGAGAAGACGGTGAGCCGGATGGTGCCGAGGAATCCCTCGCCGTAGAGGGAGAAGTTCTCTGTCAGGACGTTCATCGGCCGCTGCTTCCTCTCAGCGCGTCAGGGAGCGGTCGGGGCGGGGCGGCGCGGGCGCCGGCACACCGGACAGGCCGAGCGTCGCGTCGTAGGCCCGCTTCCAGTCGCCGTTCTTCTCGCGGGCGACGAGCGCGTCGTCGATCGCCGCGGCCAGCGCCCGGTCGGAGCGCGGCAGTCCGATCCCGTAGGGCTCCTTGGAGAACGCCGCACCGACCACCTTCAGCCGTCCCGGGTCCTTGGCCGCATAGCCCAGCAGGATGGTGTCGTCCGTGGTCACGGCGTCGACCTGGTCGTTGAGGAGGTTGTCGACGCAGATCGCGTAGCTGTCGTAGGCGACGGGCAGGGCCCGCGGGTAGTCGGACTGGATGCGCTGGAGCGGGGTGGAGCCCACGGCCGAGCAGATCTTCTTGCCCGCCATGTCCCCCGGCCCCTTGAGCTGCTTCTCCCCCGCCCGCACGAGCAGCCGCTGCCCCGCGATGTAGTACGGCCCGGCGAAGCCGACGAGCTTCTTGCGCCCGTCGTTGATGGTGTAGGTGCCGACGTAGTAGTCGACCTGGCCGTTCTGGAGGGCGGTCTCCCGGTTGGCGGAGGCGATGGCCTTGTAGGTGATGTCCCTCTCGGGATCGAAGCCGAGGGAGGCCGCGACCATCTTCGCGATCTCCACATCGAAGCCGGAGTAGACGCCGGTCGCCGGGTCCATCTCCCCCATGCCGGGCTGGTCCTCCTTGACGCCGACCGTCAGCCGGCCGCGGTCGTGCGCGCGCCGCCACGTCGGGGAGCCCGGCAGCGAGAAGCCGGAGTCGACGCCGTAGCGCGGCAGTTGACCCGGCTGCGGTCCCCGCGCCGGAGGGCTGCCGGCGGCACCGCAGCCGGCGGTGCACACGGCCAGCACCGCGAGGACGACGAGGACGGCGGCGGGGACGCGGCGACGCCCTCGGCCGCGGGGGCTCCGGAGGTGGCCGGTGCGCCGGGTGTGCCGGGCGCCGGCGGCGAGCCGGAAGCGTGGAGCGCGCGGGGTGCTCCGGGTGTGCGGGGCGCGTCGGGCGTGCGGAGTGAACAGCCGCGCGCGGGGCGGGCGAAGGCGCATGGCGGGCCCCTCTCAGTGCTTGAGGATCTTGGAGAGGAAGTCCTGGGCGCGGGCGCTGCGCGGCGCCGTGAAGAACTCCTCCGGGACGCGGTCCTCGACGATCTGGCCGTCCGCCATGAACACCACGCGGTTCGCGGCCGAGCGCGCGAACCCCATCTCGTGGGTGACGACCACCATCGTCATCCCGTCCCGGGCCAACTGCTGCATGACCTCCAGGACCTCGCTGATCATCTCCGGGTCGAGCGCCGAGGTCGGCTCGTCGAACAGCAGCGCCTGCGGGTCCATGGCCAGGGCCCGGGCGATCGCCACCCGCTGCTGCTGGCCGCCGGAGAGCTGCGCGGGGTACTTGTCCGCGTGCTCGGCGAGCCCGACCCTGCCGAGCAGTTCCCGCGCCCGCGCCTCGGCCTCCTCCTTCTTCCTCCCGCGCACCTTGACCGGCGCCAGCATCACATTGGCCAGCGCCGTCTTGTGCGCGAAGAGGTTGAACGACTGGAAGACCATGCCGACTTCGGAACGCAGCCGGGCCAGCTCCCTGCCCTCGGCCGGCAGCGGCTCTCCCGCCAGGGTGATCGTGCCGGAGCCGACGGTCTCCAGACGGTTGATCGTCCGGCACAGTGTGGACTTCCCGGAGCCGGAGGGGCCGATGACGACGACGACCTCCCCGCGGCCGACGGTCAGATTGATGTCCCTGAGCACATGCAGGTCGCCGTAGTGCTTGTTGACGCCGCGCAGCTCGATCAGCGGTTCCATAGGAACGGGAAACTACCCGGCCGAATGGGGCAGTTGCGGGATGACACGCAGTACCAGGACACATGCGGAAGAGCACGGATACATGCGGAAGAGCACGGTCATCACGGCCTAGGTACGAAGGAAGCCCCTGGGTACCTAGCCTTCTGGCACGCCGTCGCACGACGGCCCGGGCCCGGAGTCGCGGGCCGGCGACGGCGAGGAGCGGCACGCGGCCCGTGCGAGCGCTCCGGGCGCGCCCCGGCAACACGTACGGGGCACCCGGAGACGCTTCACCCGCGGCCGCGCGGTGAGTTCTCACATGCTGTGCCGAATGATCTCTCAGCTGGAAGGGACCCGGAATGGGTGATACGGACGACGCCAGGCCCGTCTATCAGCGGATCGCCGACGACCTGCGCCGTCAGATCGACGAGGGAACGCTGCGGGTCGGCGCCCGTATCCCCTCCCGCGCGGAGCTGAAGCGGTCCTACACCGCCAGCGACCAGACGGTGGACCGCGCCGTACGGGTGCTCAAGTCGGCCGGTTACGCCGAAGGGCAGTTCGGCCGGGGGGTGTTCGTGACGGACCGGGCGCCGGTCGGCACGCTGCTGCGCTCGACCGGTGCCGTCGACTCGCCGTTCGCCGCCCGGATCGCGGCCGTGGGCGGGGGCGTCGGGCCGGCCGGCGGAGTCGTGTGGGAGGCCGTCTCCAACGCCGCGCACGCGCCGGACCGGATCGCGGAGCGGCTGCGCATCGCGCCCGGCGACCCGGTGATGTGCACCCACTACGAGTACCTCGCGGACCGCCGCCCCGTGCAGCTGGCCACCAGTTGGGAGCCGCTCGCCATCACGGAGGGCACCGACGTCGTCCACCCCGAGCGCGGGCCGTACGCGCGGCGCGGGGTGCGCGGCCGGCTGGCCGCCATCGGGATCCGGGTGGTGCGCGCGGCCGAACTCGTCGGCGCCCGACCCGCCACCAGCCCCGAGGCGGAGACGCTGGGCTGCTCACCCGGCCAGTGCGTCACCGCCGTCGAGCGCACCCACTACGACGAGGACGAGCGGCCGGTGGAGACCTCGGACATCGTGGTGCGGGCCGACCGCTGGCGGCTGGAGTACGGCATCACCTTCACCGGCTGAGCACGGTCCGGGCCGGGGGGCGGCGGGGGCCGACGGCGCGTCATCGGCGGGCGGCGGCACGGGAGTTGACGTGCGCCGCCGCCCGCC